>JANLFV010000009.1 GCA_024653345.1 Candidatus Acetothermia bacterium | reverse complement strand
CCTGGTCGCTCACCGGTAATGCCGGCACCGACCCAACCACCAACTTCCTCGGCACTACGGACAATGTCGCTCTAGAGATCAGGGTGAACAATCAGAGAGCCTTCCGCCTCGAGCCAGGCTCCTCCCCCAACGTCATCGGCGGCCTGAGGAGTAACAAGGTCGGTGCAGGGGTCGTAGGCGCGACGATCGCCGGCGGCGGGGCCACCACCTGTATCTCACCCCCCTGCTATAACGAAGTGACCGCGGATCTGGGCACAGTCAGCGGCGGCATGGGCAACCTTGCGAGCGGCATCGGGGCCACGATCTGCGGCGGGCAGGATAACACCGCCAGCGGCGTGGACTCCACGGCTTGCGGCGGCGCCTCTAATACTGCCGGAGGGTGGTATAGTTTTGCCGCAGGCTTCCATGCTAATGCCAACCATAATGGGACTTTTGTCTGGGCCGATTCGAACGCTCTGAGCTTCTCCTCTACCGCGGCCAACGAGTTCAGCGCCCGGGCCACGGGCGGAGTCCGGTTCGTCTCGGCGATCGACGGGGCAGGGAACCCCACGGCCGGGGTCTATCTCGCGCCGGGCTCGAACGCCTGGTCCGCGATCAGCGACCGCGAGCTGAAGGAGAACTTCAGTCCCGTCGACGGGCGGCTGATCCTCGAGCGGCTGAGCCAGATCCCGATCAGCGAGTGGAACATGAGGTCCCAGGACCCCTCGATCCGGCACATCGGGCCGATGGCCCAGGACTTCTACGCCGCCTTCGGCCTGGGGGAGAGCGAGCGCTACATCAACAGCGGTGACGCTGATGGGATCGCGCTCATCTCCATCCAGGCCCTCTACCAGCTCAGTCTGGAGAAGGACGAGCAGCTCGCGCAATTGAGCCGGGAACTGGAGGAGTTACGCGCCTCGAACGCCACCTTGCAGGAGCAAGTAGGAGCGCTCCTCGAGCGGCTGGCGAAGGTAGAGCAGGAGGTGGAGGCGCTGACGCGCGCGAGCCAGGAGTGACGGCTCAGCGGGCCAGGACGGCCGCCAGCCGCTCCTCCCGCTCGGCCTTGGCGAGTGCAGAGACGAGCGGGTCGAGGTCCCCCGCTAGGATCTCCTCGAGCTGGTAGAGGGTGAGGTCGATCCGGTGGTCGGTCACCCGATTCTGGGGGAAGTTGTAGGTCCGGACCTTCTCGCTCCGCATCGCTCGGCCGATCTGGGACCGCCGCTCGGAGGTGAGCTCCTCGGCCTTCTCCTCCTCCAGCCGCTCCTTGAGCCGGGCGCGGAGGATCTTGAGGGCCTTCTCCTTGTTCTTGTGCTGGGAGCGGGCGTCCTGACAGGTCACGACCAGCCCGGTCGGCTTATGCGTGATCCGGACGGCCGACTCGGTCCGGTTGGCATGTTGGCCCCCCGGGCCGGAGGAGCGGAACGTCTCGATCTCCAGCTCCTCCTCATCGATCTCCAGCTCGACCTCCTCGGTCTCGGGGAGGACGGCCACGGAGGCGGTCGAGGTATGGATCCGCCCTGAGGCCTCGGTCACCGGGACCCGCTGGACGCGATGGACCCCGCTCTCGAACTTGAATAGGCCATAGGCCCCCCGGCCCTCGACGGCGAAGATGATGCTCTTGAACCCGAGAAGCGGCGTGGGATGAGAGTCCATCACATCGATCTTCAGCCCCTTCCTCTCGGCATACTTCTGATACATGCGGAAGAGGTCGGCGGCGAAGAGGGCCGACTCCTCGCCTCCCGCACCGGCCCGGATCTCGACGATCGCGTTCCGCAGGTCCCGGGCATCCTCGGGCACTAGCAGGGCCTGGATCTCCTCCTGGAGGCGCTCGTGCCGCTCCCGATACTCCCGGAGCTCCTCGGCAATCAGCTCCCGGAGCTCTGGATCTGCCTCCGTCGCGAGCATCTCCTCGGCCTCCGCCATCTCCCTCTCCAACGCCTTCAGCCGGGTATAATGATCGACCAGCTCGCGCAGCCGAGCATAGCGTTGCGAGAGCTCGGCATAGCGACGCGTCCCAGCCAGGGCCGTGTTCCCCAGCTCGGCTTCTAGGGCGCGGAGCTCTTCCTCAGCCTCGGCCAGCCTCTCCAGGATGCCCATGCCGGCACTATTTAACCCGGGGCGAGCTCAAAGTGCAAGCCCGCAGGCCATGTTCAGGTCGAGCTTGACTCCCCCGGCGGAGGCGATATAATTGGGGCGAGACGAGAGGGGAGATGGAGATGAACAGGCTTTTCTTGAGCGTGGGAGCGATCGCGGTTCTGCTCCTCCTCGCTTTTCTAGGGGGAATGAAGTTCGGCCGGTCCCAGAGCTACGACCAGTTGGGGTTCGGCATGGACGGCGAGATCCTCGTGAAGGTCCCCTATGAGGGGACCGATGTGCTGGTCAAGCGCTACAAGAACGACGATGTCATCGGGATCCTGAATGCCGGTCTCAACTTCGACGAGAGCTTCAGGGCCCAGATTGAGGCCCGGCTCCGGCGGGTCGAAGGGCTAGAGCAATACCGCTGGGAGAGCAACGAGCTCACCCTGATCAAGATCGATACGGCGCGTTGGGAGAAGATCATCCAACAGATCTTCGCCACGCTCTTCTCCCAGGCCCCGCGGTAGGCCCGCTCGAGTTCGCACGCTCACATTCCAAGCGCCCCACGGCCGATTCTGCCTGGCTTCCCGGCCGGACCAGGCGCGGAAGCCGAGCCCGGTTGCCGAGCAAAGCCCTGGTATGTAGAATGAATCCGAGAGACGAGGCAATGGGATCGAGGTATGTCTTCTCGCTGCAGCAGGAGATCGGGCTGCAAGGCTCCTTCGGCCCGAAGCCGGACTGGCTTCCTCCGACCGATGTCTATGAGACTGAAGAGGAGTTCATCGTGCGCATGGAGCTTCCGGGGATGGAGCGCGAGGAGATCAGGATCAGCTTCATGGAAGGGATACTGACGATCCGCGGGGAGCGAAGGAATGAGCTGGAGGCCTCTCGTGTCCGCTACCATCAGATGGAGATCAGACACGGCCTATTCCAGCGGGCGATCTGTTTCCCCGGCCCGATCGCCAAGGACAAGATCAAGGCTCAATACCGCCAGGGGCTGCTGAAGGTGGTGTTGCCCAAGCGATGAAAGAGCGGGAAGAGGAGCAGGGCGAGGAGGAGCGCCTCCTGGTCGAGGTGAAGCGGGAGGGCTTCCCGCCGCAGCTGCCGATCATGGCCATCCGGAGCACGGTCATCTTCCCCTTCGCCGTCGTGCCGCTCACTGTCGCCCGACCGCGCTCGGTCCGGCTCGTCGACGAGGTGGCCTCGACCGACAAGCTCTTCGGGGCCCTGGCCCAGCAGGACACCCATGTCGAGGAGCCCGGGCCGGACGCGCTCTATCAGGTCGGGACAATCTGCAAGATCGTGCGGATGCTGAAGCAGCCCGACGGGACGGTCCTCCTCCTCGTCCAGGGGCTCGCCCGCTTCCGCGTCCGGGCCTTCCTCCAGGAGGAGCCCTATCTGCTCGGGACAATCGAGCCGCTCGAGTCGGTCCTCGAGCCGGACAAGGAGACCGAGGCGCTCGTCCAGCAGGTGAGCCAGAGCTTCCAGAAGATCGTCCAGCTCTCGCCCCAGCTCCAGGCCTATCTCCAGATGGCAGTGGTGAATGTGAACGACTCCGGGCAGCTGGCGGACTTCGTGGCGGCGAACCTCGAGATCCCCTTCCCCAGCCGGCAGAAGCTGTTGGAGACCTTGAATGTCAAGGAGCGGCTCCGGCTGCTGCTGCGCCTTCTGGAGGAGCGGATCGAGATCCTCGAGCTGGGCTCGAAGATCCAGTCCGAGGTGAAGAGCGAGATCGACAAGACGATGCGCGAGCGCTACCTCCGCGAGCAGTTGGCCGCGATCCGGCGCGAGCTGGGGGAGGACGAGCGCCCGGAGATCAAGGAGCTGGCTGAGAAGATCGAGCAGGCCCAGCTCCCTCCCGAGGTCGAGGAGGAGGCGAAGCGGGAGCTGGAGAGGCTGGCTGAGATCCATCCCTCCTCCGCGGAATACACCGTGGCCCGGACCTACCTCGAGTGGCTCACTGCCCTCCCCTGGGCGGTGGTGACGGAGGACAACCTCGAGATCGCCCGAGCCAAGCAGGTCTTGGACGAGGACCACTACGACCTGGAGAAGGTCAAGGAGCGGATCTTAGAGTATCTCGCGGTCCTCAAGCTCCGCGGGCAGATGAAGGGCCCGATCCTCTGCTTCGTCGGCCCGCCGGGCGTGGGGAAGACCTCCCTCGGGCAGTCGATCGCCCGGGCCTTGGGGCGGAAGTTCGTCCGGATCTCGCTCGGCGGCGTCGGGGACGAGGCGGAGATCCGCGGCCATCGCCGGACCTACATCGGGGCCCTGCCGGGCCGGATCATCCAGGGGATAAGAAGGGCCGGCTCGAAGAACCCCGTCTTCATGATGGACGAGATTGACAAGCTCGGGCGGGACTTTCGCGGGGATCCGGCCGCGGCCCTCCTCGAGGTCCTCGACCCCGAGCAAAATAGCAGGTTCATGGACCACTACCTCGACCAGCCGTTCGACCTCTCGAAGGTGATGTTCATCACCACCGCCAACATCCTGGACACCATCCCGCCGGCGCTGCTCGACCGGATGGAGGTTCTCGAACTCCCGGGCTACAGCGAGGAGGAGAAGCTCCAGATCGCCAAGAGGTATCTGATCCCCAAGCAAGTCCGCGAGCACGGCCTGAAGGAGGGGCAGCTCGAGTTCAGCGACGGCGCCCTGCAGCGGATCGTCCGGGAATACACCCGCGAGGCGGGGGTTAGGAACCTGGAGCGGGAGATCGCCAATGTCTGCCGGAAGGTCGCGGCCAAGATCGCCGCCGGGGAGTTGGAGAGCCTCGATGTCTCCGCGGAGGAGGTGGGGAAGCTCCTCGGGCCCGCAAGGTTCTTCCCCGAGGCGGCGGAGCGGACCGAGCGGAGCGGGGTGGCGATCGGGCTGGTCTGGACCCCCGTGGGAGGGGACATCGTCTTCATCGAGGCCACGAAGATGCCCGGGAAGGGGAACCTGATCCTGACCGGCAAGCTGGGGGAGGTGATGAAGGAGTCGGCCCAGGCAGCCCTCTCTTACATCCGCTCGAAGGCCGAGGAGCTGGGGATCGAGGCCAAGGTCTTCCTGGAGAACGACATCCACATCCATGTCCCCTCCGGGGCGATCCCCAAGGACGGCCCCTCCGCGGGGGTCACCATCGCCACGGCCCTGGCCTCCTTGCTCACCAACACCCCCGTGCGGCCAGACCTGGCGATGACCGGCGAAATCACCCTCCGCGGGCGGGTCCTACCCGTCGGCGGGATCCGGGAGAAGGTCCTCGCGGCCCACCGGGTCGGGCTGAAGCGGGTCATCCTCCCCAAGCGGAACGAGGTGGACCTCGAGGAGGTCGCGGCGAATGTCAAGCAGGACCTCCAGTTCGAGTTCGTCGAGTCCGTCGATGAGGTCCTCCGCTTGGCCCTGCCGCAGAGGCTGCTGGTGAGTTGAGCCATCGAGGTCTTGACGGACCGGCGCTTGGGGTGTATAGCTTAAGCAAATGGAGGGAAGATGAAGAGGATTGCGCTTGCGGGCATCGGTTTGGCCATCGTTGGGCTCCTACTCGCTTCAGCCGTCGCAGACTCCGGGCTCTAGCTGGAGGGGATACACCTCCTGCACAGCCTGCCCTTTGATGAGTTCATTTACCTAGACTCTACCGAGACGCCGTTGGTCCTTGCAGGCATCTTCAACTTGGAAGTCCTGCAGCAAGGCTTGGGCAGCGATCCACGGTATCAGAAAGGCATTGAGGGCGATTATAGTGGGACCGAATTCGGAGGTGCCTTAAAGAAGTATTTCCCCTACGATGAAGAAGACTGTGGGATGGGCGTCTATCGGGGGCCGCTGAGTGCGGGAGGCTTGATTGATAAGTATGAGATTGAGATTAGTGAGGAGGAGCCGCGCCTGACGCTAGACAAGATCATGGGAGACATAAATAATCTGGATTGGGGCATCAGCGAGCTGCGCCGCCAGCGGCCATTGGCTGAAGATCCGGCGAAGACTGAAGAATTCATACTCTCTCGGGAAGGCGATGCGAAGGGAACAGTCCATCCTTTGCGTGTCATCCGCAACTCCGCAGGCGACATTCTATTCGAACAAACCCTGGCCACCTTCATCAAAGGGAATCCCTACCCGGTGAAGTGATAGGCCTTCGCCATTCTAAGAAGATTGAGACCTGTGTGGCGCACGGCTCCCATGCTGGCGGGCTCCAGGCGGTCGTGGTGGCCGAGGCGAGGAGCCGATAGTTGATGAAGAAGCCGTGGCAGATTTGGGCTGAGGAGCAGGGAAAGAAGATGCTCGATGCGGCGAACATCGCCCTCGGTGCGTTGATCTTCGGCCAGCTCGTAAGCGGGCAACCATTCTCATGAAAGCTCGCTGTTGGCGGACTCGGGGCCTGGTTCCTGCTGGTCATGATCTCCCTCGCTGTGATATCATGGAGTCGAGGTGAGCGAGAGTGGACGGGACTGATGGTGCTCTGATCATTGTCGGCGGCTGGGTTCTAGCCGCGGCCCTTGTTGCGGGCGTTGTGGCTCTCCTCCGCTGGCGCGACTGCCGTTCTCGTAGGGGAGTGTAGCGAGCCGAGGTGTTACCACTGATCGTGATGCTAGGCGGCATTGTCTTGGCCGCTCTCGCTGTGGCCGTTATTGTGATCTTGTTGGGGCGACGGGAACGTCGCAGGGGGACTGGACACTAAGTGTTCACCGCATCGCCTTAGAAAATCCGCTATAATCCTTCACCAAGATGAGAGACTGGCGCGGGGCGGACGTCATCTCGATCCGCGACCTCGGACGGGAGGAGATCGAGCAGGTCCTGGCCAGGGCAGCGGAGATCGAGCCCGACCCGGACCTCCTGCGGGGGAAGATCATGGCCTCGCTGTTCTTCGAGCCCTCCACCAGGACTCAGCTATCGTTCGCCTCGGCGATGGAGCGGCTCGGCGGCCGAGTGATCGGCTTCTCCGGCGTGGGGGGAACAAGCATCCAGAAAGGCGAATCCCTCCACGATACGGTCAAGATGGCCGAGCGCTACGCTGATATCATCGTCATCCGCCACCCCTTGGAGGGGAGCGCACGGTTCGCCGCCGATGTGGCGAGCGTCCCGGTGATCAACGCTGGGGACGGGGCGAACCAACATCCATCCCAGACACTGCTCGACCTGTTCACGATCAAGCGGTTCTGCGGCCGGCTCGATGGCCTCCACATCGGGATGGTCGGGGATCTCAAGTATGGTCGGACGGTCCACTCCCTAGCCTCTGCGCTGACGAACTTCGAGGGGATCAAGCTCCGGCTCATCTCGCCCCCTTCCCTGCGGATGCCGCCGAAGATCCTCGAGGAGGAGCTTCGCGGCCGGGTGGCGTTCGAGGAGATCCAAGACCTGGATCTGGCGGACCTCGATGTCGTCTACATGACGCGGATCCAGGGCGAGCGGTTCCCCGATGTCGAGGAGTATGAGCGGGTGAAGGGGGCCTATGTCCTCGACCTGGAGGCCTGCCGTCAGCTCAAGCCCGAGGCCATAATCTTGCATCCCCTTCCGCGGGTCGGCGAGATCGACCCGGAGGTGGACCGCCTCCCGCAGGCCAAATACTTCGAGCAGGCGGCGAACGGCGTCCCGGTCCGGATGGCCCTGCTCTCACTAATCTTCTTAGGCAGGTGAAGATGGAGGAACTGAAAGTCTCGAAGATCGCGGAGGGGACAGTCATCGACCACATCCGGGCCGGGCTGGCCCCGCTGGTCTTGAGGATCCTGGGGATCGAGCATGGCTACCCCGGCTCGGCGATCATGGCGATGAACGTCAAGAGCTCCCGCCACGGGAAGAAGGATATCGTCAAGGTCGAGGGCCAGTTCCTCGATGAGGAGACGATCAACAAGATCGCGATCATCGCCCCGCAGGCGACGATCAACATCATCAGGGACTACAAGGTGGTGGAAAAACACCGGGTCGAGCTCCCGGAGCGGTTGGTCGGGCTCGTGAAGTGCCCAAACCGGAACTGCATCACCAACAGCCCCGAAGGGGTCGAGACGATCTTCATTCCTGAGGAGGGCGGGAAGCTCCGCTGCCACTACTGCGAGGAGTCGGTCGACCTGAGGAGGGTCGAGCTATACTACTGAAGATGCGCGCCTTCTTCTGCATCGAGCTCGACGAGGGCGTAAAGGCCGGCCTGGATGCCGTCATCCAGACATTGAAGCGGGACAAGCTCTGGCGGGCTGCGAGGGTGAGCTGGGTGAAGCGCGAGAACCTCCATGTGACGGTGAAGTTCCTCGGCGAGGTAGACCCGGCGCGGGTCGAGGAGCTCCGCCTGGCCGCGGAGCTGGCCTCCGCCGGCTTTCGCCCGTTCCCATTAGAGCTCGACCTGCTGGGAGCCTTCCCCAATCCCCAGCGGCCGCGGGTGATCTGGGCCGGCTGCTCCTCACCGCCCTCGCAAGCGCTCAAGCTCTACGAGCAACTGGAGAGGGAGCTGGCCCCCCTGGGCTTCCCTCCCGAAGGGAAGGCCTACACCCCTCATGTCACCCTCGGCCGGGTGAAGGATGGCGTGAGGACTGGTGGAAGCCTGGGGAAGATCGAGCCCTTCCGGTTCCTGGCCGAAGCGCGCGGGCTGACGCTGATGGAGAGCAGGCTCGACCCGGCCGGGGCGATCTACACCCCGATCTTCCGGCTCGAGGCGGGCTCAAGCTAGGGATGCCCTTCGAGATTCTCGATCACGAGGCCGATGCCGGGGTCCGAGGGATCGGAAACACGGTCGAGGAAGCCTTCGCCGAGGGAGCAAAGGGGATGTTCTCCCTGATGGTCGAGCTCGAGCGCGTCCTCCCCAAGGAATCGGTAGAGGTCGAATGTCAAGCCGACTCCCTCGAGACCTTGTTCGTGGCCTGGCTGGGGGAGCTCCTCCTCCAGCGGGACCTCACGGGGATGGTCTTCTCGAGGTTCGCGGTCCAGGTCGCCCGCGAGGGTGACGAATACCACCTCCGCGGGAGGGCCTGGGGCGAGCCGCTGGACCCCGAGCGGCATGGGGCGAAGGTCGAGGTGAAGGCCGCGACCTACGCCGGCCTCCAGCTCGGTCGGACCGCCGAGGGAGACTACTTCGTTCAGTGCGTGGTTGACCTGTAGCGTCAGCCGGAGGCGCTCGGCCAGAAGCTGATAGCTAAGGGCTGATCGGCGATTTGCACCCTGCTCCCGCCTTCCGATAAACTGATAATGCTATGGCTGAGCTTGAACTGAAGAAGATCTCCGATTATGTCTGGGAGTTGCCTAAGCAGGGCGAGATGCGGGTCCCCGGGAGGATCTACGGGGACCAGCGGATCATCGACCACCTCCTGAAGGAGAGCGGCGCGGCCAAGGAGTGGAACGCCCTGCTCCAAGTCCACAATGTCGCCTGCCTTCCCGGGATCGTCAAGGCCTCGCTCGCCATGCCCGACATCCACCCCGGCTACGGCTTCCCCATCGGCGGGGTCGGGGCCTTCGACCCCAAGGAGGGCGGGGTCATCGCCATGGGCGGGATCGGTTTTGACATCAACTGTGGTGTTAGGACATTGCGCACTCCACTGAAAAGACATGACATAGAAGCAAGGAAAGAGCAGCTGGCCGACCGGCTCTTCCGCGAGATCCCCGCGGGGCTCGGCTCGACCGGCGAGCTGAAGCTCTCGATGAAGGAGATCGACCAAGTGCTCATGCAGGGGGCGGAGTTCGCCCTCGCCCGCGGCTACGGCTTCCCCGAGGATCTAGAATACACCGAGGAGCGGGGGCGGATCGCCGGCTGCGACCCGGGGACCGTGAGCGACCAGGCCAAGGAGCGCCAGTTCAAGCAGGTCGGGACCCTCGGCTCGGGGAACCACTACCTCGAGGTCCAGTATGTTGAGGAAATATACGATGAGGTCGCGGCGCGGGCCTATGGCCTGGAGAAGGACCAGGTCCTCGTGGCCATCCACTGCGGCTCGCGCGCCTTGGGCCACCAGATCGGCCAGGACTATCTGCAGGAGCTCGAGCGGGCGAGCAAGAAATACGGGATCCCGATCCGGGAGCGGGAACTGGTCTGCGCCCCGATCGAGAGCCCCGAAGGGGAGCGCTACATCTCCGCGGTGAACTGCGGGATCAACTGCGCCTTCGCCAACCGCCAGACCTTGGCCCACCTCGTCCGGAAGACCTTCGCCGCAGTCTTCGGCCTCAAGCTCGAGGAGATCAAGCTGCTCTACGATGTCGGGCACAACACCGCCAAGTTCGAGGTCCACGAAGTTGACGGCTCCCGGAAGCGGTTGCTCGTGCACCGGAAGGGCTCGACGCGGGCCTTCGGCCCCGGGCGGGAGGAGAACCCCCCGAAATACAGGGATGTAGGCCACCCGATCTTCATCGGCGGGACGATGGGGACCTCCAGCTACATCATGCGTGGGACGGAGAAGGGGCTGCGGGAGACCTTCGGGAGTGGGATCCACGGCGCGGGGAGGGAGATGTCCCGGGAGAAAGCGAAGAAGCAGTTCCGCGGCGAGCAATTGCGGGAGGAGCTGAAGCGGCAGGGGATCATCGTCCGGGGCCACTCGCTGGCCGGGCTGGCCGAGGAGGCCCCAGGGGCCTACAAGGACATCGAGGTCGTCGCCGCCGCGGCCCACAACTCCGGGATCAACCAGAAGGTCGCCCGCCTCCGGCCGATGGCGGTGGTCAAGGGCTAGCCCTTCGTGACCTCGCTCTCAATTTGCTCGTGGGGTGCAATCAAGCTGCCTATGGGGCTGCTCTTCCTAATCCCCGCGGGAGACGAGTTTCCCCAGGATGATCCCGATGAGGGTGAGGGGGAGGACGAAGATGATCCCGCCGGTGAGGGCCTTGACGACCGAGACCTGCATCGTGATCTCTCGCCCCAGGTGGGCGTGGATCATCTCGGGGAAGGTGAGGACGAGGAAGTCCGCGAGAGCATAGACCAGGACAGTGAAGAAGAAGACGCCGAGTGCCTGGGCGAAGCTCGTGGTGAGGACCCCGATGATCATCCCCACGACGAAGGGGAAGATGAGCATGATCGTCGAGGGAATAGGGGAGAATCTGTTCAGGTCATAGACGGCGAGCGCGGCACCCATCGCCATTCCCCCGAGGAGGATCAGTAGCGTCAGGCTCGTTCCCTTCCAGGCCAGGGTCTTGAGCCTCTGAGCCCTCACTTTGTCTCCTCTCTCCAGATCACGCCGCTGACGGGGTAGAAGGCCTTGATCCCCGACCGGCCGACATCGAACCCGGTCCGTGCCTGCCCGGTGATGCTGACTAGGACGTCGCCCTCCTCGCGGGCCTGGAGGAACAGCTTGAGGTAGTCAGCGCGGAGCTCCGCTTCGAGCGGGATCTTCCGCGCCTGCCCCGGCGCGACGGTGATCTCCCCCCGCCGGGCCTCCTCCATGTAGCCATACCCTCCTCGCTGCCCGTCGATGTAAAAGTGGTAGCTGATCGCCTCCACCCACATCGGGACCGGGGAAGAGTTGATCACCTCGGCGAAGAAGCTGATCTCGGCCTTGTCCTTGTTCAGACTGAGCTCACCGGCGTGGATGATCACTTCGATCTTCTCCGTGGCCCTGATGAACTCCAGGTAGTTCGCGTCGGTCTCATAGGCGAAGTAGGCCGTGAGAAGGGTGATCAGCACCAGTGCCAGCCAGGAGAGCTTCTGCATCATTTGACCTCATAGCAGGCGGCATAGTGGCCTCCGCCCTTGTCCTCAAGCGGCGGATGGGGGGCCTCCTCGCAATGGGGGACGGCCACAGGGCAGCGGTCGAGGAAGCGGCATTGCGGGTTGGGATCGATCGGCTTCCCCACGCCCCCCTTGATCTCGATCGCCTCGCGCTTGTAGTTCGGGTCAGGGATGGGGACGGCCGAGAGCAGCGCCCTGGCGTAGGGATGGAGCGGGTTCTGGATCACCTCCTCCGTCTCGCCCATCTCCACGATCTTCCCCAAATACATGATAGCGATCCGGTCGCACATGTAGCGGGCGACGGAGAGGTCGTGGGTGATATAGAGGTAGCTGATCTCGAACTTCTCCCGTAGCTCCATCATCAGCTTCATCACCCCTGTGCGGATCGAGACATCGAGCATCGAGGTCGGCTCATCGGCCACGATAAATGCCGGGTTGAGGGCGATCGCCCGGGCGATCGCCACGCGCTGGCGCTGGCCCCCGGAGAGCTCGTGAGGGAAACGGAAGAGGAACGACTCCGGCGGGGTGAGGCCGACGACGCTCAGCATCTCTGCCACCCGCTCCTGCCGCTCCACGATGTTCCCAATCCTCTGGACTGCCAGAGGCTCGGCGACCGTGTCATAGATCGTCATCCTCGGGTTCAGCGACTCATAGGGGTCCTGGAAGATCATCTGAACATTCCGGCGGAACTTTTTCAGATCCCTCCCCTCCAGCGTGGCGATGTCCACGCCGTTGAGGAAGATGTGCCCCTCGGTCGGCTCCTCCAGCCGGACCAGCAGCTTCCCCGTGGTCGTCTTCCCGCAGCCGGACTCCCCGGCCAGTCCGAGGATCTCGCCCTTCTTGATCTCGAAGCTCACGTCGTCGACCGCGTGGAGGTAGTTCTTCACCGCGCGGAACATCCCCCGGCTGACGGGGAAGAGCTTCTTCAGGCGCTCCACCTTTACGAGCGTATCAGTCTGGATATCCACTACCAATCTCTATCACCTCGATCCTGTCTCGGAAGCAATTCTGATTCAATGGCGCAACGGGTTCCAACAGGCGATGAAGTGGCCGGGCTCGATCTCTTCCCAGCGCGGCTCCTCCTTCTCGCATGGCGGCGTGGCGTAAGGACAGCGCGGATGGAACCGGCAGCCCGTGGGAGGATTGAGCAGATCGGGCGGCTCGCCCACGACCGTCTGGAGCTCGCGCTTCTCCCCCCGAAGAGAGGGGAAGGAGTTCATCAGCGCGTAGGTGTAGGGGTGGGCAGGGTGCTTGAAGATGGTCACTGTGTCCGCGAACTCCGCCATCTTCCCCGCATACATCACCCCGATCCTCTTCGAGACCTCGGCGATCACAGCGATGTCGTGGGAGATGTACATCATCCCCATGTTCAGCTTCTCCCGGATCTTGTTCATCTCCGCGAGGATCCGGTCCTGGACGATCACATCGAGGGCCGTCGTCGGCTCGTCGGCGATGATTATCTCCGGGTTGCAAGCGAGAGCCATGGCGATGATCGCCCGCTGCTTCATCCCTCCGGAATACTCGTGAGGATAGTGATCCATCCTCTCCGGGTTGAGCCCCACCAGCTGGAAGAGCTCGGCGACCCGCTCCCGCGCGGCCTCCTCGCTGATCCGCTCGTGGTTGCGAATCGCCTCGATGATCTGGTCCCCGACCTTATAGACCGGATTGAGCGAGTTCATCGCCGCCTGGAAGATCATCGAGATCCCCTTCCAGCGGATCTTCCGGATCTCCTTCTCCCCGAGGGGGACGAGATCTTGATCGTTGAAGTAGATGTGGCCATCCAGGATCTTCGCGTTCTCCGGGAGGAGCTTGAGCAGGCAGATGGCGATCGAGGTCTTTCCGCAGCCGGACTCCCCGACCAGGCCGAGGGCCTCGCCCCGCTCCAGGGAGAAGGAGACCCCGTCGACCGCCTGGACATCGCCCTTCTTCGTGGTGTAGTGCATCGTGAGGTTTTCCACTTCCAATAGTGCCATCTCTACCTCTTTCTCAGCCGTGGATTGACGATCTCATCGATCCCTCGCCCCACAAGGTAGAAGGCGGTGCAGAGGAGGGAGATCGAGAGGGAGGCCGGCCAGAAGAGCCACCAATACTTCGTGACCGCGTCCCCCACCAGGTAACCTGAGATGTTAGCCATCTCCACCATCAGGCCCCAGCTCATCTGGATGTTCATCAGCCCGAAGAAGGAGAGGACGGCCTCGGTGAAGATCGCTCCGGTGACGTTGAACATCATATACAGGAAGGAGAGGGGGAGGACATTGGGGATGATGTGGGTGGTGATGATATGGAGGTGGCTTCCGCCGGAGACCTTGGCCGCCTCGATGTAGGGCTTGACCTTGATCGTGAGGGCCTGGGACTTCAGGACGACGGTGATTCCCCCGAAGCCCCCGATCACGCCGATGACGATCGCCAGCGTGTAGAGGTTGAGATTGATCATGGCCGAGAGGACGATGAGGAAGGCGAGCAGCGGGAAGAGCATCACCACATCCGCCAGCCTCATGAAGAAGGTGTCGGTGAACCCGCCGTAGTAGGCCGAGATCGCCCCGATCAGGGTCCCGATGAAGACCGTGACGAAGGCGGCGAAGACGCCGAGGAAGAACTCGGCCCGCGTGCTATACATGAGCTGGGAAAGGATGTCTCTCCCCCAGGGGTCAGTCCCCAGGAGGTGCTTGGTGGAAGGCGGCAGTGGGTGAGTGAGCCCCTGCTTGAGCTGGGCGTCCGTGGGGAAGTCGTAGCCCGTCACGGGATCATAGATCGCGGCGTCCCAGACGGTGGACATGAGGAGCGGATGCAATGCCCCGAAGATCCCGAAGAAGAGGATAATCGCCAGGCCGATCGGGCCGATCTTGCTGTCGCGGAAGAGCTCCCAGTTGGTGGCCAGGCTCTTCCGCATCAGCCCCAATCTCACTCGCCATAAGGGTTGGTATCTGACCTGTGCTGCTTCCATCTATTTTTCTCCTTTAGCTGTATTTGATCCTTGGGTCGAGGTAGGCGTAGAGCAGGTCGGCGACGAGGTGGCCGATGAGGAGGAAGATCCCGGTGAAGACGAGCGCGCCCATCGCCAGCGGCATGTCCTCACTGAGGATCGCGTTCAGCATCGTCAGCCCGATCCCCGGCCAGGAGAAGAGCGTCTCCGTGATGATCCCCCCGTCGACCACCGTGGCCAAGGCCAGGATAAAGGAGGTGACGATCGGGAGGAGGGCGTTCCTGGCCGCATGCCTATTCCGGACCACACGATCCGGGAGCCCCTTGGCCCGCGCGGCCATGACATAGTCCTCGCGGATCGTCTCCAGCATCGAGTTCCGCATCAGGAGCATGTAGCCCGCAAAGTTGATCGTTGACAGCGTAACGACGGGCAAGATCAGGTGCTTGAGGATGTCCGCCGCCAGGTAGCCGACGGTGGTGCTGGCGATGAGGAAGGCGATCGCGCCGACGGAGACGATCACGGCCGCGACGGTCACGTTGGCTGCAGCCCGCCTCGTCCCGAGCCGCCTCCCCAGGTAGTAGCTGAGGAAGATGAAGGCCGTCATCGCCCCACCGGCGATCAGGATCAAGTTGAAGACCTGATTGGCCGAGATATCCCTGAAGTTGCGCCAGATCTCCACCGTGATGAACTTCCCATTCGGGAGCCAGCCGAGCTTGAAGGCGAAGATCCACAGCATCAGGAGCGCCCACCAAGGGGTGAACACGGTGTAGAGGAAGGAGCCTATGATCGTCGAGGAGTATTCGAGGACTCCACTCCTCTTCCAGGCGATCAGCTTACCCATTTGGTAGCCGAAGAAGAAGTAGATGAGGTAGGCGACGAGGAAGAGGAGGACTGTTCGGGGAAGCCGCTCCTTGATGATCTCCCAGACCGGCCGAGGATACTGGGAGAAGGAGATCCCCAGGTTCCCCGTGGCCATGTTCTGCAGATACTGCAGATACTGGAAGAAGAGCGGCTTGTCCAGCCCGAGCTGCTCTCGTAACCTCTCGCGGACCTCGGGCGGGATCTTCGGGTTCAATACATAGACATTGGTGATGTCTCCGGGCTGGGCCTGGAGAATGATGAAGGTGATCGTCAGGTAGATGAAGAGCGTCAGGACGATCTGAAACAACCGCTTAACCAGATATTTCCTCATCTGCGCGACCTGCCTTTCTCCTTAGACTAGCTTACGGGCATTATACCACGGGAGGCTGGATTCTTGACAACTACGAGGGCAAGAACCTAGATCTGTCCCTCCGCTCAGGCGCACATGCCAGGGGTGACCGTGGTTTATTATCCCGGGGAATTCCGCTAGGCCGGGGCCTCCGCCACTACCGCCCTCGTGGAATGAGAAAGGGCTTAGAGGCGGGGTCAGCCCCCACCTCTAAGCCCCTAGTTTACCCGTCCGTTTCCGCAGAGCCTGCCACTAGCGGATCAGCTTGACGTAGCTGATCATGCCGTTCATATCAGAGACGCCGGCCAAGACCTGAGTGTAAGGGAACTGGATGAAGTCAGAGCGATAGGCCTCGTAGGTCGGGGCGTAGAAGAGCGGGACATAGGGAAGCTCGTCCGCGAGGAACGCCTGCATCTGCAAGGCCAGCTCGCGGGCCTTCACGATGTCCTGCTCCAGGACGAAGGCCTCGGCCAGAGCGTCGAACTCGGGGTTAGAGTAGCCCTGCGCGTTCTGCCCACCAAGCTCGGCATACTGGGAGTGGAAGAACCCCTCCAGATAGTCCGGATAGATCCCGAGCGACCAACCGAGGGACCACATGTCGAAGTCCTGCTCGTCGAAGACGCGGCTGACGATGACATTGAACCCGGTCGGGACATTCCGCAGCGGGATACCCAAGGTGTTCGCGGCCTTGGAGACGTGGAGCCCGAAGATGTTCCGCCGGTTGTCGTAAGCCGCGTTCGGGTGGATATACTCGATTTCAGGGACGAGCTGGCCGTCGAGCTTGATCCCTCGCCCGGCCTTGATCGTGCCATCAGGCAGGACCTCCGGCTTCACCTGCCAGGTGAAGCCGCCCATCTCCAGATACTCCACGGCCTTCTTCAGCTTGGCCGCCGCAGAGAAGCCGATGCAGCGGGCCTGCTTCTCCTCCTCTGAGGGCGGGCGGAACCAGTAGGCGTTCCCCGGCGGGACGACGGAGTAGGCCGCCTCGGCGACGCCCTGGAGCAGCTCGGTCGTGACATACTCGCGATCGATCATGCAGTCGAGCGCCTTGCGGAAGTAGATGTTGTTCATCGGCGGCCGGCGGAGGTTGAAGCTGAAGTAGAAGATCCCGTTGTCCGGGTTGCTGAAGACCGTCACGCCCGGCGCGGCCTCGAGTTGCCGGCGGAGACCGAGCTCATAGCCCAAGGGGTTGAGCTGGAAGTCGATCTCCCCGGAGATGAGGGCCAGCGCGCCCGCGGCGAGCGTCCCGTAGAGCTTGTAGACCACGGCGTCCACATAGGGGCCGGGGGCGAAGTCGAGGGTCTTGTTGCAGCCGATCGCGCTCTCGATCTCGCTCAGCTTCCCGCTCACGGCGTTCCAGAGGGCATTGTAGTCGTTGGAGGTGTTCGTGCGGACGATCAGGGCGAGGTTCGCGTCGTTATACTTGTAGTAGCTCGTGTCGGCCTTGAGCTGTGACTCCAGTCCCTTGATCGTGCCATACTCGGTGGCGTTCGAGGCCACGGCGTAGAGGCTCCCGCGATAGCCACCGCCAAAGACCGAACCGACGCTGGCGGTTCCGTAGAACCCGCCCTCGCACTCCAGCAGCCGGCTCATGCCCTCGAGCTCGGTCGGGGCGTTGGTGTAGCTCCGCACGAGCTCGGCATAGGCACCAGGCTCCCACTTCTCGAAGACCCACGAGGTCGCGCTCGGCTCGGGCTGGCCGGGGTCGGCATAGATCGTGGCCACGGGGTCAGCGCTCGCCAGCGCGGCCTCGAACTTCGGCCCCCAGAAGGCCTTCTGGAGGATCGGGGCACCGAGCATCCCATACTCCCAGCGGGATAGCCCCGGCTTGTCCTTGAGGTAGAACTTGACGCAGTACTTGCTCGTCACGTCCATGTGATCGAACAAATCGGGGTCGACGCTGTAGGGCCAGTTCCCACCGAGGGCGATCGGGTCCAGCTCGAGGATCCCGTTGAGAGTGAAGGCAATGTCCTCAGCCGTGATCTCGGTCCCGTCGCTCCAGGTGTTCCCGGGGCTGATGCAGATGCTGGAGGTGTAGAACCCGCCCTCGCGAGCAACGGGTGTGGCATAGTCCTCGGCCAGCGAGAGGATCGGCTGGAAGGTGACATCACTCAGCCCGTAGAGCGAGGGGTGCATGTTCCCCAGGACATAGGCGTTCCAGACGGTGGACCCTGGGCCCACGTAGTTCATGTAGCTCGTGGTAGTCATGTCCTCGTGGAACCCCATGCGGTAGACCCGCCCGCCCCCCTGGGGGACGGCCGTCACCGCCACCAACAGACCGAGCGCGAGCGCCAGAACTGCTACCAAACCTAGCTTAACCTTGAAACCCATCTTCTAACTCCTCCTTTCGAGATTCGCTCTTCGCGATGTGTTTTGCTCCGCTTGACTCCAGGCTCTCCCCAGCTCCCACCTCCTTTCCTAGACTGCTCCCTTTCTGCTTGCCTTGACCTTAAGCTGTAAGTATATCACATTTCCTGCGCCTCTGCCAATCCCACTGGCTCAGCGTAGGAGCCACCCTGACCATTATTATAGCACACCTGTGGAGCGGCTGACGCCGGAACGCTGAGAATCACTTCCCAAGCCATCTTACATCGCCAGTGCCCCGAAGCGGCAGTAGCTCGTCGCGACGGGATGCGGGAGGAAGAAGAGCACGAGGATGAGCGCGAGCGTGACGGCGACCGGGATGGAGTAAGCCAGCCTCCGCCTCATCTTCCGAGAGAGGAGAGTTGGTCGGTCTCCCGCGAAAGCCGATTCCCGGGTGAGCCCGAGGCCCGCCCGGAGTCGGGCCACCTCGCGTGCGCACGCGCCGCAGGTCGCCACATGGAGCGAGACCTGGCTCAGCGTCCACCGGCCTCCCACCCTTGAGCTGAGGAGGCGCTCCACCTCGGCCCGGAGGTCCCTCCCTTCTGGAAGCCTCCGCCACACATACTTGCGGAGCACCGCGGCCGGAGGATGCTCGCTGTGGCACTGCTCCTCGAGCCCGCCGATCAACCCCGCGAAGAACCCGCCGTCATTCATGCTCTGTGAGCTTCTCATACCAGCGCTTCACTCGCTCCTTCTCCCGCGTCGGGTTGAACTCCTTCCTCACCAGCTTGAAGATGTGCTCCCACTCTAGCCTCGTCCCCTTCAGCAACTCGTAGGTCAGATCGTCCAGCCTCACCCTGCCCCTCTCGATCTGGCGCACGAGCCATCGCCGCTTCTCCCTGTCCTCCTCCGCCGCCCCGTAGTTGCTGAGGAGGTAGACCACCAGGCCGCAGATCTTCTTCGGGTCACCCTCCCGCTTCGCGTAGGCCAGGGCCATCCACTTATGCGCCTTCTCCAGGTCCCCGTCGAGGCTGAGGAGTTCCTCCATCCTCTCCGGGTCCTGCTCCGTGCAGCGGACAATATGCTCCGCGTAAGCCAGCCGCACGACCTCAGCTTGATACGGCGCGATCAGCCCCGCCATCGCTGCGGTCTTGTTAATGATAACCCGAGATTCCGCCTGGCTGACACTCATCTCCAGTCTCGAGGGGAGATTGGCCTGTATCGATCAGTGTTGCGAGGCCCTTGCAGCCTGCCTCAGCCACCCGGTTCTTTCCGAACGCCACCGGAGCCTAAGAAAGGTGGCGCGAGACCGGGGTCCCGCGCCACCTTCGCTCATTCCCGATCCAGACTATCCTCCGTAGAGCTGGCCGACATCGAACTTCAGGATGGTGAAGTCTGCGTAGGTCCCAGAGCGCCCGCCGGGGTAGTAGACATAGAGGTAGCGATTGTCGTTCGTCACAGCCAGCCACTTGATCGCGGCCGGCTCGGTCGGCCCAGCGGCCACGATCGTCTCCACCACGCGCTTGGTGGCGGTATCGATGACGCTCACCGTCTTGTCGGTGGTGTTCGAGACATAGAGGAACTTCCCGTCAGGGCCCATCGCGCAGTAGCGCGGGCTCTGCCCCACCGGGATCCGCTTCACCACATTCCAGGAGCCTGTCTTGATCACGTCCACGCTGTTGTCAACGAAGTTGATCCCGTAGACATACTGCCCTGCGGGGTCGAGGCAGGCGGTGTCCGGGACGCGGCTCAGCCCCGTGACGGTCGTGTAGACCTCGAGCCTGGGAAGATCGATGACATAGAGCGTGTCATCGTAGCGGTTCGGCACGGCTGCCCACTGCTTCCCTAGAGCAAGCACCCCGTCCGGGCCGAACCCCATCTCGATCTCGTCGATCACCTTGCCCTGGGTGTTGAGAATGGTGATCACATCGGAGAAAGAGCTGGCGACCATCACATTGTGCCACTCAGGATAGTTGAGGCCGATATCCCCGTTGGGCTTCGGGGCGACAGCGGTCTCTGTCATCACGCAGTATTTCCCATCCCTCGGGCTGGCGGCAAGATCGATGGTGCTGACGCTGTCGATCGGGTAGTTGGCGAGATAGGCGTAGGTGCACTGCGGGTTGATCCCGATCCCCCGGTCACCGCGCGGGCCGTAGAGGATGCCGACGCGGCAGTAACCCGCGACCTTGTCGTTTGCGAGGTCATACCAATAGACTCGGGCATCGTCGTTTCTGGCGACCGCGACCATGATTGCGGTCTTCCCGTCCGCGCACATCTGCATGTCCTCGATGTCATAGGCCCCGATGCCTGCCGGAGTGGACTTGATCGCCTTTACGAGCGTCACGCTGTAGGCGCTCCAGACGAGCCCCGCCAGTAAGGAGACCACCAAGATCAGCTTGATCAGATTAGCCTTCTTCATTTCCCTATACTACCTCCCTTTCGTAGATTTTGGAAACGGATAGGCTCTCCAGGTTTTAGCGCAAACTCCTCACCTCCTCTCCTGACCGTCCTCCCCCTTCATTTCCCCGGACCCTCACGCACTAACCTTTGGTTACCGCCAAAAGTATAGCACATCTCCCTGACTTTGTCAAGCATCGCCCCGGCAGGCACCCGAACGATTGACGCCGCTAGAGAAGGGTGTTAGAATACCCACGGCGCAGGCGTTGAAACCGCCGAATCCTTCCAGTGTAGATTCGGCTGATCTCACGAAGAAAGGAGTGCTGCAGAGATGCGCAGCAGATTAGCGGGACTGGCATTGGTGATCCTCCTCTCTCTGGCCTTTCTCCCACAGGGAGCGACACTAGTTAGCTTGAGCGACGCGCCGGGGTCCCCGTTTCCAGTGATGGCCCTCCGGCCCCAGGCCATGACCGCGGGCGACTTCAACAATGATGGGAAGATCGACCTAGCGGTCGCCAGCTACAAGTGCGACCCGGAGCGGGACCAGCGGTCAGACTGCGACGCCTCGGCCACGAACGGGCAGGTCTCGATCCTCGTCGGGGACGGGACGGGGAAGTTCGAGGAGTTCCAGGCCGGGCAGAGGTCGCCCTTCCGGGTCGCGGCCGATCCGAAGGGGATCGCCGTCGGGGATCTCGATAGCGACGGGAATGCTGACATCGTCACGGCCCACTCGGCCAGCAACAAGGTCGCCGTCCGGCGCGGCAACGGGAGTGTCGACTTCGTCCGGGCCAAGCAGTTCGATGTCCCCGGAGCCCCTACAGCGGTTCGGCTCGCGGACTTCGACAAGGACGGGAAGCTTGACATCGCCACGGCCAATGTCGTGGGAGACAGCGTCTCGATCCTCCTCGGGGACGGGACGGGGAACTTCGGCTCGCCCAAGACCTTCAAGGTCGGCAATGGGCCGCAGATGCTGCTCGTGGCAGACTTGAACAAGGACGGGAACCTCGACATCGTCACGGCTAACTCCTCCAAGACCGAGAGCGTCTCCGTGCTCATCAGCGACGGCGCCGGGGGCTTCGCGGTCAGCCATATCGCCCTCGGGACCATGCCCCACGCCGTGGCGGCCGCGGATTTGAACGGTGACGGGAACTTGGACCTCGCCACCGCGAATACGAGCACGAACAATGTCGCGATCCTCCTCGGAGTCGGTGACGGGAGCTTCGGCAGCCCCACGAACTTCCCAGGCGGAACTAATCCGAATGTCATCGTTGCGGCGGACTTCGATCGCGACGGCGCGCCGGACCTGGCGGTCATCAGCGCCAGCACCAGCGATCTCTCGCTCTTGCTCAACGACGGGAGCGGGCGCTTCAGTCTCGGCGCTACGGTCGTGGCCGGGAATGTGCCGATCGACCTGGTCGCGGGGGACTTCAACCGCGACGGGAAGCCCGACCTGGCGGTCGCCAACTCGGCGAGCAACGATGTGACCGTCCTTCTCAACAGGTGAACTGATCACTGCGAGCTAGGCTGGGGCGAGCTCCGGCTCGCCCCAGCGCTTTTGAACGACCAGCGCCTGCTTAGTCTCTCAGGTCTCTTCCTCTCCGCGCGGAGCGGCGTGAACTGGCTACGGCCTAGCCATTTCTAATCCGTGGGTCGAGGTAGGCATAGAGCAGGTCGATCAGGAGGTGGGCGAAGGAGGCCACCACTCCCAGGAAGACCATGATGCCGATCGCGAGGGGCATGTCCTTTTCCATGAAGGCCTCAAGGAGGGCCAGGCCGATCCCCGGCCAGGAGAAGACGCTCTCGGTGATGATCGAGGCGTCGAGGGTGAAGGCCATAGCCAGGAGGAAGCTGGTGACGATGGGGAAGAGGGCATTCCGCGCCGCGTGCCTGTTCCGCACTGCTCTGTCTCTCAGGCCCTTGGCCCTGGCGAGAATTACATAGTCCTCGGTAATGGTCTCTGCCATGCTGTCCCGCATCAGGAGGACATAGAACCCCCCGCCCACGAGCGTGAGGGTGATGATCGGCAAGACCATCCGCCGGAGGACATCCCAGGCAACCTGGCCCGTGGTGGTGAGCCCTAGCAGCGAGCCGACTGCCCCTGCTAGGAGGAGGTAGAGCGGCAGTCTTGCCACCCAGGGCCGGGCGAGCCTGGCGATCGCACGACGGCTTCCATACAGGATGATGAGCAAGAGAAGTCCGCCGGCGATGATGTAGCTGAAGATCCGATTGATGGAGACCTCGGGGTGGCGGATCAACAGCTCGACGTTCACGAACTTCGAGGGCGGGAGCAGGCCCAGTCTCATGCTGAAGACCCAGACGAGCATCGAGGTCAACAGCGGGAGGAAGGAGCACCAGAAGACGGCCGCGGCGATCGTCCCGCTGTAGTCTAGTGCTCCCTCTCGCCGCCAGCCGATCGCTCGCCCCGCGAGGTATCCCAAGGAGAGCTGGATGAAGAAGGCGGCGAGGAAGAGGACGGCCGTGCGCGGGAGCCGCTCGGCGAGGATCTCCCAGACCGGGCGGGGGTAGTGGGAGAAGGAGACCCCCAGGTTCGCGGTGAAGATGTTCTTGACAAAGTGAAGGTATCTGAGGAAGGCGGGCCCGCTCAGGCCGAGATCATTCGCGAGCCTCTCGCGATAGGATTCGGAAATCTTGGAGTTGCCGATGTAGACCTGGGCGAACTCCCCCGGCTGAACCTCGATGATCACCCAGATGAGAGTGATGAGCAGGAGGACGGTCAGCGGGATCGAGCCCGCACGGCGCCAGAGGTAGCGGGTCATCTCGCCCCCAGGCGGGGGTTGGCAATCTGGTTGAATCCTCTACCGACGAGGTAGAACGCTGAGGCGAGCAATGTCACCGCCAGGCCGGCAGGGAAGGAGAGCCACCAGTATCTGATGAGGTTGTCTCCCATGAAATACCCCATGTGGTAGGCAAGATAGAGCATGAGGCCCCAGCTCATCTGGAGGAACCCGGTCGGGCCGGTGCGGTATCGCCCCATGAAGAAGTCCCCGCCGTAGTAGGAGAGGAGGGCCTCGGCCAGGACAGCGATCACCGAGCTCAGCATCATGAACAGGAAGATGTAGGGGATGACATTGGGGACGATGTGCTTTCGGATCACATGGAAGCTCCCGCCGCCGACCACCCTTGCTGCTTGGACATAGGGCTTGACGGTCACCTCCAGGGCGCGGGACTTCATGATCACCGCGACCTTCCCGCCGCCGATCGCCCCGATGAGGAGCGCGAGGAGGGGGATGTTGAGCCGGACGAGCGTCCCGAGGAAGAGGATGAACGCGACCGGTGGGAGGACGAGGAAGAGGTCCGCCGCCCGCATGAGCGCCAGGTCAACGGCCCGCCCGCTGAAGTAGGCCGCGACCACGCCCATCCCCGTGCCGAGGATCACGGTGACCACCGCCGCGAGGACCGCGAGGAGCAGCTCCATCCGGATGGAGTAGAGGAGCTGGCTTAGGATGTCCCGCCCCTGGATGTCCGTCCCCAAGAGGTGGCGGAGCGACGGCGAGGCAGGGGGCGGACGCAGCTCGTCGAGTGAGTAGCCGTTGATCGGGTCGTAGACCTCGCGGTCCCAGACGGTCGCGAGCAAGAGGGGATGGAGGAGGGCCAGCACGAGGAACAGCCCCAGAATTCCCAGACCCACAACGCCCAACGGGTCCTGCTTGTATAAGCTCCAGTTGTATCTGAACCGGCGACGCCAGAACACCGCTCTCGCGCGAACTAGCGTCCCCAAGCGGCCAATCTTTGCCAGGGTCATCGCGGCCATTATAGTCCGAGCCGGAAGGACCTTGACAAGTTCTGCACCCCATGTTATAAACTGCACTAGGGATTAGTGGGCCCATAGCTCAGCGGCAGAGCAACCGGCTCATAACCGGCAGGTCGGAGGTTCGAATCCCCCTGGGCCCACTAGGCGATGGGTGAGAGGGATCTGGCTCTGGAAAAGCTGCTGGTAAATGTCGACGGGAGTGCAGAGGGCAACCCCGGCGAGGCCGCGATCGGCGTCGTGATCACCGATCGCCAGGGGAATGTGATGCAGGAGATCTCCGAGTCGATCGGCCGGGCTACGAACAACATCGCGGAATACAAGGCCCTGATCACCGCCTGCAAGGCGGCGCTCGAGTATAGGCCCCGCGAGGTCATCTTCTTCACCGACTCGCAGCTTGTGGCCAACCAGATCAACGGCCTATACCGCATCCGCCAGCCGAACCTGGAGAAGCTCAACAGCGACGCCCTGGCGCTCCTCAGGCAGTTCCCGGTCTGGCAGGTCCGCTATGTCGAGCGGACCGCGAACTGGCGGGCGCACAAGCTGGCCCAGCAGGCGATCTTCAACCGGAACCCCAGTCGCGAGCGAGACCTCACTGAGCTGATCCGGGAGCGGCTGGAGAAGCTGGACGAGGACGGGAAGCGGAAGGTCCTCGAGTATGTCACTCGCCTGATCGAGAGCCAGGAGAGGTGACTAGCCCTCTGACTTCCAGCTCTAGGTCGACAACCTCCAGCTCGGCCAGCTCGCGGAGCCTCTGCCGAAGCCTCAAGGCCAGCTGGCGGGCTGCCTCGGGAATCCTCGTCCCGTAACGGCTCAGAAGCTGCAAGCGCACCCTGAGCTCCTCGCCGGCGCGAGTCACTTCCACCCCGCTCCCCTTGTAGGCCTTGGCAAGCATCTCCAGGAGCCCCTCATCTCCCGCAGTCCAGTTCAGGGGGTAGAGCTCATTGCCTTCCCCGATCACCCCGAGGACGAGCTGCTCGAGCGCCTCAGCGGAGATGAAGACCTGCCCGAGCCGGGTGAGAGGCTCCTCCATCAGCTCCTCCTCGAGAGGAGCCACCTGGCGAGTGCGCGCAGGTTCGCCGCGCCGTTCCCCAGCGACGCGAGCGCCTGAAGGGCCTCTCCGGTCAGCCGCTCGGCCTCCTCCCGGCCCTCCCGCTCCCCGACTAGGTGGACATAGGTCGGCCCCTCATCCTCCCCCAGGTCGAGAAGGTCGTCGATCAACTGGTAGGCCAGGCCAAGGCAGAGGCCAAACCGGTGCAGGGCTGTCACTTCACCTTCCCCGCCGCCGGTGAGGACCGCCCCCGCGGCGGTCGCGGCCCCGAGGAGGGCGGCCGTCTTCTTCGAGTAGATCTCCTCCAGCGCCTCGGGGTCGGCGAAGCGCTCCTCGAGCTCCAGCAGTTGGCCCCCGACCATCCCCGCAGGGCCGAGGGCCTCGCTCACCAGGCCGATCACGCGCAGGACGCGGTCCTCGGGGGAGATCCTGGCCTGCTCCTTGGCGATCAGCTCGAATCCCAGCGGGATCAGGGCATCCCCGGCCAGCAGGGCCGCCGCCTCGCCGAAGACCCGGTGGACAGTGAGCTGGTCCCGGCGCAGATCGGCGTCGTCCAGGGCGGGAAGATCGTCGTGGATCAGCGAATAGGTATGGAACAGCTCGAACGCCCCGGCCGTGGGGAGGACCTCCTCAGCATCGCCGCCGAGGGCCTCAGCCGCGGCCAGGACCAGGATCGGCCGGAGCCGCTTCCCCCCCTCCAGGGCATAGGCGATCGCCTGGTGGAGTGTCTGGGGGAGTTCTCTGGCCCTCGCCTTCAGGTAGGCCTCCAGATAGCTCTCGACCATCTCCCGCCTGGCTGCCAGGTATTCCTCGACCATCACGGTTCAATTATAGGGACGGGCCTTCGGCAGTTGCAACGGCGTTCGCGCCCGGGCTAGAATCCCCTGGAGA
Organism: Candidatus Acetothermia bacterium; assembly: GCA_024653345.1. Classification (GTDB taxonomy): domain Bacteria; phylum Bipolaricaulota; class Bipolaricaulia; order RBG-16-55-9; family JANLFV01; genus JANLFV01. Next base: position 31,873 of record JANLFV010000009.1, on the reverse strand, counting down.
TGAGGGTCGTTGTTCAGCGGGTAGCCCGGGCCCGGGTCGCTGTGGGCGAGCAGATCGTTGGCCGGATCGGGCGGGGGCTGTTGCTGCTGGTCGGCATCGGCCGGGGCGACGGGCCGGAGCAGCTCCGCTGGATGGCAAACAAGGTGGTCAACTTGCGGATCTTCGAGGACAAGCAGGGGCAGATGAACCGAGCGTTGCTCGAGGTCGGCGGGGAGATCCTAGCCGTGCCCCAGTTCACCCTCTACGGCGATGCGCGCAAGGGCCGCCGGCCCAGCTTCGAGGCCGCAGCCCCTCCGGAGGTAGCGGAGCCTCTCTTCGGGCAGTTCGTCGAGGAGCTGAGGAGGAGCGGGCTCACCGTGGCGCAGGGGGTTTTCCAGGCCCACATGCTCGTCGAGCTGGCGAACGATGGGCCGGTGACGCTGATTCTAGAGCGGGAGTGACCGCAAGCGCGGGCTAGCAAAGGGAGATCGTGGTCGTGGAGATCCTGCGTCCTGAGGAGTTGGCCGAGGTCGAGGAGCGGCTCCGGGAGGGCCTCTCCTCGGAGATCCCGTTCATTTCAGAGCTGGGCGACTACCTCTATCGCACTGGCGGGAAGCGCCTCCGGCCGACGCTGGCGATCGGCTTCTACAAGCTCCTCGGGGCCCAAGGGGAGCGCGAGGCCCTGCTCGAGGCGGCCACCGCGCTCGAGCTGATCCACCTCGCCACCCTCGTCCACGACGATATCATCGATGGCTCCCCCAGCCGGCGGGCTCAGCCGAGCCTCTGGAAGCTCTGGGGCAACCGGATCGCCGTCCTCCAGGGGGACTTCATCTTCTCCCGCGCCATCGCCATCCTCAATCGGCGAGAGGCCTCCCTCCGGAGCATCGTTACTGACGCGATTGGGGAGATCCTCCAGGGCGAGCTCCTCCAGGAGGGGCTCCGCTGGCGGATCCCCACGGAGGCCGAGTATTTCGCCGTGGTTGAGCGGAAGACAGCCGCGCTGTTCTCCGCCGCCTGCACCGTCGGGGCCCTGCTCGGTAGCCCCGAGCTCCCTGAGGCGCGGCTTGCGCGGGTCCGCCAGGCGGGAAGAAGGCTTGGGATCGCCTACCAGATGATCGATGACCTCTTGGATATCTTCGGCGACAGCCGGCTGGGGAAGCCCACTTGGAAGGACTGGGAGGGAGGCTGGATCACCTTGCCCTTCATCCGACTTCTCGAGCGAGCTGCCGAGGGGAGTGAGGAGAGACTCCGGCTCCTTCTGCAGCGGGAGGAGCTGACAGCTGAGGACCGAGCGGAGTTGCTCCGCGCGCTGGAGCGCGATAAGATTAGAGAGCGTCTGATCCTTGAGGGCCGGGCCTTGGTCCATGAGGCCAAGCAACTCCTGGCAGGATGGGGTGAACCGGGCTATGAACAGGCATTGTTCGAGCTGATGGACACGATAGTCGAACGGGAAAGATGAACTTTGCGAGCACCCAGCGCTAGACTGAGGAGGTAGAGATGGAGGTCTTGAAGGTCGCAGCGACATCCGACACCAACGCCCTCGCGGGCGCGATCGCCGGAGCCCTGGAGAAGGACCGGGTCGTCGAGGCCCACGCCATCGGGGCCGGGGCGGTGAACCAGGCGGTCAAGGCCATCGCGATCGCCCGCAGGTTCGTCGAACGGCAAGGGAGCCAGCTGATCGTCACCCCCGGATTCATCGACCTCGAGATTAACGGAGAGGAGAAGACGGGGATCCGGTTCATCATTGAGCGCTAGTGTTAAGAGAGTTAGTCCGCGCGCGATTGGCCGAGGCCCTGGATAGGCTCGGCGTGACCGGTGTCGAGCCCGAGGTCTCGGTCCCCGAGAGAACTGAGCATGGCGACTTCTCCTCGAACATCGCCTTCGCTCTGAAGTCGAGGCTCGGCTGCCCGCCCCACCAGCTAGCTGAGCGGATTCTCGCGCACCTCGATCAGGGCCCGTTCTCCAAGGCCGAGGTGGCCGGGGCAGGCTTCATCAACCTCTTCCTCAAGCCCGAGGAGATCCGCCGCGCCCTGCAAGCGATCCTCGCGGCCGGTGAGCACTTCGGAGAGAGCGGCCTCGGCAGGGGGCAAAGGGTGCAGGTCGAATACGGGAGTGCCAACCCCACCGGCCCGCTCCACCTCGGCTTCGGGCGGAATGTCGTGCTCGGGGATGCGATCGCCAACCTCCTCGCGGCCAACGGCTACACAGTCGAGCGAGAATACTATGTGAACGACACCGGCTCGCAAGTGGAGAAGTTCGCCGCGAGCCTCTACTACTTCTATGTGCAGGCCCTGGGGCGCGAGCCGCCCTTCCCCTTCCCCGAGGAGGGCTATCGCGGCGAGTATGTCCGGGAATGGGCGCGCGAGCTGGCCGCTGCCGAGGGCGAGAGGCTTCTTCGCCTTCCGCAGGAGAGGGCCCTGGAGGAGACGAAGCGGCTGGGCCTGGAGCGCGTGCTGCGGACTGTCCGGGCAGACTTGGAGAAGCTCGGCATTGACTATGATCGCTGGTTCTTCGACAGCGAGCTCTTCATCGATCGCGACGGCGGGCCGCTCTTCGCCCAGGTGATGGAGCTCCTCCGGGCGAAGGGCTACTTGAAGGATGAGGCGGGAGCGGTCTGGTTCAAGGCCACGGCCTTGGGAGCGGAGAAGGACGAGGTCCTGATCCGCTCGACCGGCCGGCCGGGCTACTTCGCCTCGGATGTGGCCTACCACTACAACAAGTTCGTCGAGCGGGGCTTCGACCGGGTCATCGATGTCTGGGGGGCCGACCACCAGGGCCATGTCCCGAGGATGAAGGCGATGATGCGGGCCTTCGGGCTCGACCCGGAGCGGCTCTCGATCCTGATCTATCAGCTTGTGACCCTCAAGCGCGGGGGCGAGGAGGTCCGGCTCTCCAAGCGGAGCGGGGAGTTCGTGACCCTAAGGGAGTTGCTCGATGAGGTCGGGCCCGACGCGGTCCGGTATTTCTTGCTCTCCCGCTCGCCCGATGCCCACCTGGAGTTCGACCTCGAGCTGGCCAAGGAGCAGTCGAAGGAGAACCCGGTCTTCTACATCCAGTATGCCCACACCAGGATCGCGGGGATCTTTCGGGAGCTGCGGGGCAAGCCCCCGCGCTGGGCTGAGGTCGACCTCGAGCCTCTCCAGCAGCCCGAGGAGCTGGAGTTGATCAAGCATCTAGACGAGTTCCCCGAGGTCGTGCGGGACGCGGCCCTCCACTTCGCCCCGCATCTCCTGGCGAACTATGCCTACGGGCTCGCGGGGCTCTTCCACATCTTCTACGACCGCTACCGCGTGCTGGATGAGGCTCCGCCGCTGGCGCGGGCGAGGCTGGCCCTCTGCCGCGCGACCCAGCTCGTCCTGCGGAAGGCCCTCGGCCTCATGGGGGTCTCGGCCCCGGAGAGGATGTAGATGAGCTGGCTCGAGCGGCTCCGGAGCGGGCTGGAGCGGACGAGGAGGGGGCTCCTCGGGGGCCTCGAAGCGGCCCTCAGCGGCGAGCGAAGGATCGACCAGCGGCTGCTGGAGGAGATCGAGGCGAGCCTGATCGCGGCAGACGTCGGGGTGGAGACCACTCAGGCGATCATCGCCGAGCTGGGGCAGCGCCTGGCCGGGGGCCGGCTTCGGGACGCCGAGGCGCTCATCCCCCTGCTGAAGGAGTTGCTAATAGAGCAACTGGCCGGCGCCGAAGGGGCCCTCGCCCTCCGCCAGGACGGCCAGCCGACGGTCTACCTGATTTTGGGGGTCAACGGCTCGGGGAAGACCACGACGATCGCCAAGCTCGCCCGGAGGTTTAGGGAGCTCGGGAAGGAGAGGATCATCTTCGCCGCTGCCGACACCTTCCGGGCCGCGGCCATGGAACAACTGGGCATCTGGGCCGAACGGGTCGGGGCCGAGCTGATCAAGCACTGCCCGGGGGCTGACCCCGGGGCGGTCGCCTACGATGCCGTGGACCATGCGCTCTCCAGCGGCGGGGAGGTCGTCCTGATCGACACCGCCGGGCGGCTCCAGACGAAGTTCAACCTGATGGAGGAGCTGAAGAAGATCGACCGGGTGGTGACAAAGCGGCTGGGCCGACCGATCGACGAGCGGCTGCTCGTCCTCGACGCGACGACCGGCCAGAACGCCCTCTCCCAGGCCGAGAAGTTCAACGAGGCCATCCCCTTGACCGGGCTGATCCTGACCAAGCTCGACTCGACCGCCAAGGGCGGGGCGATCTTCCCGATCTACCGGGAGCTGCGGCTCCCGATCAAGCTCATCGGCGTGGGCGAGGGGGCCGAGGACCTCCAGGAGTTCCGTGCGGCCGAGTTCGTCGAGGCGCTGCTCCCAGGAGGAAGCGGGGATGGAGCTTAAGCTCGGGGAGAAGGCCAGCTTGCGGCAGGCCTTCGGGGAGGTCTTAGTCGAGCTCGGGGAGAAGGATGAAAGGATCGTGGTCCTGACCGCCGACCTCGCCGGCTCGACGAACACCGACCTCTTTGCCAAGCGGTTCCCCGAGCGGTTCTTTAACCTGGGGATCACCGAGGCGAACATGATGGCCCTGGCCGCCGGACTGGCCATGTCCGGGAAGAAGCCGTTCGTCAGCACCTTCGCCATCTTCGCCGCGGGGAAGCCCTGGGAGCAGGTCCGCCAGGCGATCGCCTACCAGTCGGCCCCGGTGAGGATCGTGGCCACTCACGCCGGGCTCACGGTCGGCGAGGACGGGGCCTCGCACCAGATGCTGGAGGACATCAACAACATTCGGGTATTGCCGAACATGGATGTGATCGTCCCCGCGGACGCCGTGGAGACCAAGCGGGTCATCCATGCCCTGAAGGACCACGACGCTAACCCGGTCTATGTCCGGCTCGCCCGGGCCCCCTTCCCCGTGGTCTTCGATGACTCCTACGAATTCGAGTTCGGGCGGGCCAAGGTCCTCCGCCAGGGCGAGGAGGTGACCATCTTCGCCTGCGGGCTGATGGTCCATCAGGCCCTGAGGGCCGCGGAGATCCTGGCCGCTCAGGGGATCTCGGCCGAGGTGGTCAATGTCTCGACGATCAAGCCGCTCGATCTCGAAACGGTGATAGATTCGGTCGCCAAGACCGGCGCGGCGGTGACGGCTGAAGAACATCAGGTGATCGGCGGGCTGGGGAGCGCGATCGCCGAGGCATTGGGGGAGCACTGGCCGGGGAGGCGCGCCTCCCCGCTCGAGCGGGTGGGGGTCCGCGATCGGTTCGGCCAGTCCGGGAGCGCTGAGGCGCTGATAGAGCACTACGGCCTCACCCCGGAGGGGATCGCCCAGGCGGCCATCAGAGCCTTAGAGCGGAAGAGGCGGAGATGAACGGCGAGATCGAGGCTTTGAAGAGGAAGGCCTACCAGCTCCGCCGGGATGTGGTGGAAATGGTCTATCGCGCGAGGTCGGGCCACCCCGGCGGGGCCCTGGGGATGGCCGATGTCCTGACGGTCCTGTGGTATAAGTTCCTCCGGGCCGACCCTCAAAACCCGGCTTGGCCTGACCGGGACCGGTTCATCCTCTCCAACGGCCACACCTGCCCGATCCTTTATGCGATCCTGGCCGACAAGGGCTACTTCCCGCGGGAGGAGCTCTGGAAGCTGAGGAAACTCGGGGCCCTCTTGCAAGGCCACCCCTCGACGGCCCACAAGATCCCGGGGGTGGAGTTCTCCAGCGGCTCTCTTGGGATCGGGCTCTCCTTCGCCTGCGGCGTGGCCCTAGCGGGGAAGTTGGACAAGAGGGATTACCGGGTCTTCTGCTCGATCTCCGACGCCGAGTGCCAGGAGGGGCAGACCTGGGAGGCGGCCCTCACGGCCCACCACTATAAGCTGGACAACCTGATCGCGATCCTCGACCGGAACAACTGCCAGATCGACGGCCCGACCGAGCGGATCATGGCCCTCGAGCCCCTGGCGGAGAAGTGGCGGGCCTTCGGCTGGGAGATCTTCGAGATCGACGGCCACGACTACGAGCAGCTCATCTCGGCCTTCGAGGCGGCCTTGAAAGGCCGGGGCCGGCCGAAGATAATTATTTCTCACAACCTGCTCGGTAAGGGGGTCTCCTTCATGGAGGGGGACCACCGCTGGCACCATGGGGCCCCAAGCGACGCCCAGTTCGAGCAGGCAATTCGAGAGCTCCGCCTGGCCGCTAGCAGCCAGGCGAGCGGGATTGGAGGCTAGATGCCACTGGTGAGGAGCAAGGAGATCCTCCTGGCGGCCCTGGAGCAGCGATTTGCGGTCGGGGCCTTCAACGCCAATAACATGGAGCAGGTCCAAGCGATCGTGGAAGTGGCCCAGGAGGAGCGGGCGCCGGTGATCGTCCAGGTGAGCCAGGGCGCGATCCGCTACGCCGGCCTGGAGTTCGCCGCCGGAATGGTGAAGATTGCCGCGGACCTCGTCGATGTCCCGGTGGTTCTCCACTTGGACCACGGGAGCAGCTTCGAGCAGAACATCCGCTGCCTAAGGGCCGGGTTCACCTCGCTGATGTTCGACGGCTCAGAGCTTCCCTACGAGGAGAATGTGGCGATCACAAAGCGGGTCTGTGAGATCGCTCACGCGGTCGGGATCCCCGTGGAGGCCGAGCTCGGCCGGGTTCTGCAATTCGCGCCCGGGGTGACTGAGGAGGAGGTGAAGAGGGCGATGACCGATCCGGAGCAGGCGGGGGAGTTCGTGGCCCGGACGGGGGCCGATTCCCTGGCCGTGGCCGTCGGCTCGGTCCACGCGATGAGGGAGAGGAGAGCCAGGCTTGACATAGAGCGGATCGCCGCGATCCGGCGGCGGGCGAATCTGCCGCTTGTCCTACACGGCTCCTCGGGAGTGAAGGAGGAGGATCTCAAGGAGGCGATCCAGAGCGGGATCTGCAAGATCAATGTCGCCACTTACCTCAACCAGGCCTTCACCCGCGGCCTGAAGGACGGCCTGGCCAAGCACCCCGACGAGGTCGACCCGCGCAAGTTCCTCGCCATCTCCCGCGAGTATGTGAAGGAGGCCGTCCGGGAGAAGATCCGCCTCTTCGGCTCGGCGGGCCGAGCCGGAGTTGGGGGAGGGCTCAGGCCTGGATCAGCTCGCCATCCCGGCACTCAGCTGGAAAAGGATGAGAGTAAGGAGTGAATCGGCTGTGAAGAATGAAACCGAGCAGCAGCAGGTGGACCGGATCGGGGTCCTGACCGGCGGGGGGGACTCGCCCGGGACGAATGCGGCGATCCGGGCGATCGTCCGCCGTGCGGCCGAGGCCGGGATCGAGACCATCGGCTTCCAGGACGGCTGGCTCGGCCTGCTCGAGGATCGAGCCCAGCCCTTGGCGCTCCGGGATGTCTCGGGGATCCTCCATGTCGGGGGGACGCTCCTCGGGACCTCTCGGACCAATCCGTTCAAACGGCCTGGAGGCCCGGAGAAGGTCGTGGAGAGCTACAAGAGGAACCGGCTCGGGGCCTTCGTGGCCATCGGCGGTGACGATACCCTGGGAGTAGCCCATCGGCTGAAAGACTATGGCCTGAGGATGGTCGGAATCCCCCAGACGATCGACAACGATCTCTGGGGGACAGACTACTGCATCGGGTTCGATTCCGCGATCGGGGCCGTGACCGACGCGCTCGACCGGCTCCACACCACCGGCTACTCGCATCACCGGATCCTCATCCTGGAGGTCATGGGCCGGGATGCCGGTTGGATCGCCCTCTTCGGCGGCCTGGCCGGCGGAGCGGATGTCATCCTGGTGCCCGAGCGGAAGTTCAGCATCGGCGACATCCAGCGGCGGATCGAGCAGCGGATCAGCATCGGGAAGCGATTCAGCATCATCGTGGTCGCCGAGGGCGCGGTCCCGGAGGAGCTGGGCTGCCAGGTGGCTAGGGAGACGAAGGCCGACGAGTTCGGCCATGTGACCTTGGGCGGCGTGAGCTATTACATTGCGGACCGGCTCTCCAAGCTCACCGACCTCCCCGTCCGGGTCACGACGCTCGCCTACCTCCAGCGGGGCGGGACGCCCTCGCCCTTCGACCGGATCCTCGCCACGCGGTTCGGGGTCAAGGCGGTTGAATTCATCCTCGAGGGAAGATACGATGTGATGACCGGCCTCCAGGGGAATCGGGTCGTTCCGGTCCCTCTCGCGGAGGCGTTGAGGGGCCCGAAGCTCGTCGGTCAGGAGCTGATCACCCTGGCCGGTCTATTCTATTAGTTAGAAGGGGTGATGGAGATGGCAGTGAAGGTAGGGATCAACGGCTTTGGGAGGACGGGGCGGGCGGCCTTCCGCGCCGGCCTTGGGGACAAGGCGGTCGAATTCGTGGGCCTCAACGATGTCACCGATGCGGTCACGCTGGCCCACCTCCTCAAATACGACTCAGTTCACGGCCAGCTCGCGGCCGAGGTCCGGGCCACGCAGCAGGGGATCGCCGTCGACGGGCGCGAGATCAAGGTGAGCGCGATCCCCGACCCGGCCAAGCTCCCTTGGAAGGACTGGGGCGTCGAGGTGGTCCTCGAGACGAGCGGGCGGTTCACCGCTCGAGCCGAGGCCCAGAAGCATCTGGCGGCCGGGGCGAGGAAGGTTATTATCTCCGCTCCCGCGAAGGACCCCGACATCACCATTGTGCTGGGCGTGAACCAAGAGAAGTATGACCGCAAGAAGCACCACATCATCTCGAACGCCTCCTGCACCACCAACTGCCTCGCTCCGATCGCCAAGGTGTTGCTGAAGAACTTCGGGATCAAGCGGGGGCTGATGACGACCGTTCACGCATACACGAACGATCAGCGGCTCCTGGACCTTCCGCACAAGGACCTGCGCCGGGCGCGCGCTGCGGCCCTCTCGATGATCCCCACCACAACCGGGGCGGCGCTGGCCGTGGGGCTCGTCCTTCCGGAGCTCCAGGGTAAGCTCGACGGGATGGCGATCAGGGTCCCGACGGCCAATGTCTCGCTCCTCGATCTGGTGGTCGAGGTCGAGCGCGAGACCACCGAGACCGAGGTCAATCGCGCGCTGCAGGAGGCGGCGAATGGCGAGCTGCGCGGGATCATCCGCTACGAGGAGAAGCAGCTCGTCTCCTGCGACTTCAACGGGGACCGGCACTCGGCGATCGTCGATGCGAGCCTGACGAAGGTCCTCGCGGGGCGGATGGTGAAGGTCATGGCCTGGTATGACAACGAGATCGGCTACTCCTCGAGGCTGATCGACCTGGTGAAGTATGTGGCCTGAGGCCGGGCCAACATAGGGAGAATCTGATGATGAAGTATGTCTACTTCTTTGCGACGGGGCAGGCGGAGGGGAACGCCGCGATGCGTGAGCTCCTCGGCGGGAAGGGGGCGAACCTCGCGGAGATGGCCAACCTCGGGCTCCCCATCCCACCGGGGTTCACCATCACCACCCGGGCCTGCCGCTACTATTACAAGCACGATGGGAAATACCCCCGCGGGCTGAAGAAGGAGATCGCCGCGGCCCTGGCCAGGCTCGAGGCCCTCACGGGGAAGCGCCTCGGCGACCCGCGGAACCCGCTGCTCGTCTCCGTCCGCTCCGGGGCGGCAATCTCCATGCCCGGGATGATGGACACGGTCTTGAACATCGGCTTGAACGACGAGACCGCTCGGGGAATGATCGGCCTGACCGGCGAGCCGCGGTTTGTCTACGACTCCTATCGCCGGTTGGTCCAGATGTTCGGCTCGGTCGTGCTGGGCGTCCCGGATGAGCCCTTCGAGAACGCCATCACCGCGCGGCGGCTCGAGCGGAAGGTCCAGACCGACGCCGAGCTCTCGGCCGAGGACTGGCAGGCTCTGACCGCGCAGTTCATGGAGATTGTCAGGAAGCATACCGGTCGGGACTTCCCTCAGCAGCCGGAGGAGCAGCTCCAGCTCGCGATCGAGGCCGTCTTCAAGTCCTGGTCGGGGAAGCGGGCCGTGGACTACCGGAATGCCGCCGGGATCTCCCACGACCTCGGCACGGCGGTGAATGTCCAGACGATGGTCTTCGGGAACCTCGGCCCCGACTCGGGCACGGGCGTGGCCACGACCCGGAACATCTCGACCGGCGAGAAGGAGATCGAGGGCGACTATCTCCTGAACGCCCAGGGCGAGGATGTGGTCGCGGGGATTCGGCTGACGAAGCGGATTCAGGAGCTGCAGAAGGAGATGCCCCGGATTTATGAGCAGTTCGCTCAGATCTGCCAGCGGCTGGAGCGGCACTACCGCGATGTCCAGGACATCGAGTTCACCATCGAGCGGGGTAAGCTGTGGATCCTCCAGACGCGGGTGAGCAAGCGGACGGCCCAGGCCGCGGTCCGGATCGCCGTGGAGCTAGCGGAGGAGGGGCTGATCAGCCGCGAGGAGGCGGTGCTCCGGGTCACGCCGGAGCAGGTCGATTTCTTCCTGCACCCGCAGTTCGATCGCCGGGCGAAGGAAGAGGCCCTGAAGGCCGGGCGGATGATCGCCACCGGCCTCAATGTCGCCCCCGGCGCGGCCGTCGGGCTCGTGGCCTTCGACGCGGACCTGGCCGAGAGGTGGGGCAAGGAAGGGCGCGGGGACGGCGAGGAGAAGCGGGTGATCATGGTCCGGCCGGAGACGAAGCCGGACGATGTCCATGGAATGCTGGCAGCCCAGGGGATCCTGACCAGCCGGGGCGGACGGACCAGCCACGCGGCGCTCGTCGCCCGCCAGTTCGGGAAGCCGGCCGTGGTCGGCTGCGCCGCGCTGAACATCGACCTGGAAAGGCGGCTGATGGAGGTGAACGGGCAGATCGTCAGGGAGGGGGACTACCTCTCCATCGACGGGACTGAGGGCCAGGTCTTCCTCGGCCAGCTCCCCACCGTAGTCCCGGACATCAAGGACCCTTACCTGATGAAGCTCCTCGCCTGGGCCGACGGCTTCCGCCGCTTGGGGGTCCGGGCCAATGCGGACTACCCCCGAGACGCTCAGCGGGCCCGGGACTACGGCGCGGAAGGGATCGGTCTCTGCCGGACCGAGCACATGTTCTTCGAGACCGAGCGGCTCCCGATCGTCCAGCAGATGATCCTCGCGCCGAACCCCGAGGAGCGCCAGCGGTGCCTCGACCGGCTGCTCCCGTTCCAGCGGGCTGACTTCGAGGGCCTCTTCCGGGCGATGGACGGGCTGCCGGTGATCATTCGGCTCATCGACCCGCCGCTCCACGAGTTCCTCCCCAGCTACGACCGCCTGGTCCGCGAGGTGACCATGCTGCGGATGGCTCAGCATGAGCCCGAGCTGTTGGAACTGGAAAGGCGCGATCCGGAGGATGAGGAACTTCTCAAAGAGGTGAGGAAGGCTGGAGAGGGCGATCTAGCCGCTGGGATCAGGAAGCTCCTCCCGGAGAAGGAGCGGCTCCTCGAGGCGGTGGAGAAGATGCGCGAGGCCAACCCCATGCTCGGCCTGCGCGGCGTCCGCCTGGGCATCCACATGCCCGAGGTGGTGAAGATGCAGGTCCGGGCGATCTTCGAGGCGGCCTGCAAGGTGGCAAAGGAGGGGATCAAGGTCCATCCCGAGGTGATGATCCCGATCACTAGCCATGTCCGGGAGCTGGAGGAGCAGCGGGCGGTCCTCGAAGAGGTGGCAAGGGGGGTGATGAGTGGCGCCGGGCTCGAGCTGGATTACAAGTTCGGGACGATGATCGAGATCCCGCGCGCCGCGCTCACCGCCGATGAGATGGCGAGACATGCCCAGTTCTTCTCCTTCGGGACGAACGACCTCACCCAGACGGTCTTCGGGATCTCGCGGGACGACGCCGAGGCCGGCTTTCTCGTCGAGTATCAACGGAAGGGGATCTTGCCGAACAACCCCTTCGCGACGATCGATGTCGAGGGCGTGGGGAAGCTGATGGCCATGTGCGTCAAGCTCGGCCGGAAGGCTCGGCCCGAGCTGGAGGTCGGCATCTGCGGCGAGCACGGCGGTGATCCCGCCACGATCGCCTTCTGCCACAAGATCGGGCTGGATTATGTGAGCTGCTCGCCCTTCCGTGTCCCGATCGCCCGGCTGGCCGCGGCCCAGGCGGCCCTCGCCGGGAAGGCCCCAGGCCCGAGAGAGGACTGACCCATCGGGAGGACCAGCTTCGCCCCGACCGTGATCCCCTTCTTCGCGAAGAAGCCTGCCGGGGCCTCGAGGGCATACTGGAACGGCCCGTCTGGGCCGTAGAGCTTCGAGCCGGGGTCCATCCGCATGATGGAGAAGATCTTGCCGTCGGCCTTCGCGAAGGCGATGTCCAGCGGTCCGACCACATTCCGCATGTGGAACATCCCGGAGAACTCGCGGAGGAAGACGAAGAGGATGAGGCTCCGGGCCATCACCCTCCGCCCGATGTGCTGGAACCCGGCCAGTTGCTCGTCCTGCTCATCAGCCACGCGCACGGTAAGCCTCATCTCCTGGCCGGTGGCTGTGAGGACCGCGAGCTTGGCCAACCCCATCTTCCGGAACTCCGGCGTCGTCCTGTAATCCCCGCGCAGCGCGGGGACGAGCCACCACGCGAGCATCCCCGCGGCGGCGAGCGCTAGCACGACCGGCCAGGCGGAGAAGATCCTCCCCCGCATCTCGGGGGATAGCATACTCCCGCCCGGCGCTGAGGACAATCCGCCCCAGGGGAATGAACGGAGTCCCCGACCGAGCGGAAGCCGGTCCTTATCCGATAGACAGGGCAGCCCTACCATGAGGCGTAATGATCGAGCTGGGCACCCTCACGCGGATCGGGGAGCGAGTCGGCCAGCTGGCGATGGCCGAGGCGAGGGTCGACCTCTCTCGCCTCGAGCGGAACATCGGCATCGTCAAGGAGAAACTCGCCGGTGAAGCGCGGCTTCTCTTCGTCGTCAAGGCCGACGCCTACGGCCACGGCGCGGGGCCGGTCGCGCTCAAGGCCCAAGCCGCCGGCGTCGACGCCCTTGGAGTGGCCAACCTCGAGGAGGCGCTCCAGCTCAGGCGCGCCGGTGTTGGACTCCCGATCCTAGTCCTCGGCCTCTCCCATCCCCACCACCTCCCGATCCTCGCCCAGCTGGGCGAACTCGAGATTGCCATTACGATCGCCGGGCTCGACTTCGCGCGGGCCCTAGACCGCGAGGCCACAAGGCTCGGGACCAGGCCGAAGGTCCAGGTGAAGGTCGACACCGGCCTGGGTCGGATCGGGGTGATGGCCGAAGAGGTCCTCTCCTTCTTCAGGAGCCTGAGGCAGTTCAAGCGCCTCCAGGTCGAGGGCGTCTTCAGCCACCTCAGCGTGGCCACCAGCCCTCGCCCGGAGGATCGAGAGTATACCCTGGTCCAGATCGAGCGGTTCCACGATGCTCTCGAAAGATTGGATCGCGCCGGCCTCCTCCCCCCGCAGCGGCACATCTCGAACTCCGCCGGGCTCATCGGCTATTTCGACGAGGTGACGAGCGGCTACTTCAACATGGTCCGCCCGGGGGTCCTCCTCTACGGCTACCCCGAGCTGGAGGCTGGCTGGACTTCCCTCATCAGGCCCGTCATGTCGCTTCGAACTTGGGTGGTAGCGACGCGGGCGATCCCCCGCGGGGCCTACATCGGCTACGGGCGGAGCTATCGGACCCCACGGCCTTCGCGGATCGCGATCATCCCGGTCGGCTACGCCGATGGGCTCGACAGCCGGCTCTCCAACCGCGGCGAGGTCGTGATCTGCGGGAGGCGCGCGCCGATCGTCGGACGGATCTCCATGGACCAGGCGACGGTCGATGTCACCCATCTCCGGGGCGTGGCCGCGGGGGAAGAGGTCGAGCTCTTCGGCGAGCACCTCCCCGCAACCGAGCTGGCCGAGCGGTGCGGCGCACCCTGCGTGGAGGTGATCCTCACCCAGATCTCCAAGCGGGTCGGGCGGGTCTACCTCAACTGAAGAGCAGCGCGGCCACCCGCCACCCTAGATGACCGGGTCTAGCTGTGGGAGTGGCCGCATTCTCTAGGCCAATTATAAACCGAGAGGGGGCGAGTGTGAAGCCCTCCCCCAGCTCGCCCCTCTCTGGGACGAGGGCCTAATCGACGATCAGGCCCGGAGCGCGAACCCTGCCCCGCCAACTGAAGCCGGTCGCGCTATTGCTGACCGTGAGATCATAATCGGGATAGGGGATCACAGGGTAGCCCACGTCGATCTGCCATTCTCCGTGGGCGTAGCGGATCGTCTCGTAGCCGAGCAGCCCTTCGGGCGTGGCTCGCACTGCATCCCAGATGACTCCCATCGTTAGGGGGAAGTCTGGAATGGTCGCGAGCAGGTGCGCGATCGCCCGCTCCCGCGCTTGATAGGAAGCCAAGACGAACCGCTCCCCGAAGAACCAGAACTCGGCGAGCTTGTGGAGCATGAGGTCGCTGATCCGCTGCCCGTCCGTTCCGGGGACCGGTGCATCATCGATCCAGTAGCGGATCGCCTGGAGCATCTCGCCGTCCGAGATCCTCCCGTCGCCGTCGGCATCGATCGCCTCGGGGATCGAGAGGCTTCGCTCGAACAGGATGAGCAGGTCCTCAGTCAGCGGCTGGAAGGGCTGGCTCTTCTGGACCAGTGTCATGACTGCCTCCCCAGCCTCCTGGTCCACCTCGCAGGCGACCGGGAGGGAGCCGAGGAAGGCCTCCACCGCGGAGAGGCCGAGCTCGAGCCGGACCTTGACATAGGCCGTCGTTTCCTTTGCGTAGTATTCGAGGAACCGCCCGGTCCCCAGGGCGTAGACGAAGGCATAGCGCGCGCCGAGCTGCGGGAGCTCGTGCTCATAGCGGACCTTGATCTGGAACCGCTCGGGAGCCGCCTCGATCTGCCAGGCAATCATCCGGTAGTCCCCAACCGCTGTGGGGTAGTAGGGTGAGATCTCGCAGCCGGAGGTGACATAGCGCCACTCCAGTTCGGCCCCGTCGAGCCAGACACTGATCCCGGTGGCATCCGGCGGAACGGGGTAATACATCGTCGCGGCGTAGACCCCAAAGTTAGCGAACGGATAGACGCCCTCCACGACCGCGCGGACCCTCCCCATATCAGCGAAGATCAAGGCGTCGATGTATTCCTCGGGCATGAGCAGCGTCGGGACGGGGATGGGGTTCCCCAGCAGCGCAAGGCCGCTGCATGCCAACAGTCCGAGGAGCAGGAGCAAGCCGACCGCTCTTCGCGAGTTCCTCACTTGGACCACCTCCTGGTCAGATTATAGGGCCTCCCGAGGTTGGTTGGAAGCGCGAGCCTTCTCGGCCAGTTCCCTCGCCAGGGCGAGCGCCGCCTCCCGGCTCTGGATTCTCCCTGAGAGGACTTGGTCGTAGACCTGCTCTAAGATCTGGCCGACCAGCGGTCCCTCCGGCAGGCCCATCTCAAGGACATCGTGGCCGTCGAGCAGCTTATGGGCCGCCTCCAATTCCTCGAGCCGCTTGAGCTGGGGCAATAGGCCGACGAAGGTCTGCAAGACCGGGAGCCAGCCGCTTGAGCGGTGGACGCTCGCCTCGCAGTCGGCGATCAGGAGCTGCAAGAGCTTGAAGAAGAGGGGGAACTTCCGCCGGAGGGCAGCGAAGGCTGCACCGGGCCCGGCCGGGGCCATCCCCTCCTGGACGAAGCGGATCTGCCTCGGGCGGGTCATCTCCGGAAGCTTGGCGATCCGCAGGTGCTCCCGGACCAGGTATTTCACGACCTTGATCTCGTCGTTGCTCAGCCGGAACCGGTGGCAGATCGCCTCAGCCAACTCCTCTCCGATGAGCTCATGGCCGCCCGCGTGTTCGCCCTTGTTCCTCTCGAGGGCCAAGGGCTTGCCCAGATCGTGCAAGAGGACCGCGAGCTTCACCAGCGGCTCGAAGCCGAGCCGGTCGGCCACCTCCAGGGCGACGAGCGTATGGGTGTAGACATCCCCTTCGGGATGATACCTCTCCGGCTGCCTCACGCCCTTGGTCGCCACAAGCTCGGGGAGGAGTAGTTCCAGGAGGCCGTGCTCGTCGAGCAGCCTGATCCCGCGGGCCGCGCGAGGCGTCTGGAGCATCTTGACCAGTTCCTCGCGGATTCGCTCCCAGGCGATCGCGAGCAGCTTCGCCCCGTTCCGCTTGATCGCGACGCTCACCTCCTCGGTCAGGCGGCCGTCGATGTGGCAGGCGCATCTGATCGCCCGAAGGATTCTCAGATAGTCCTCGGAGAACCGCTCCTCGGGGTCGCCGATCGTCCGGACGATCCTCTCCCTGAGGTCGCTCACCCCGCCCACGAGGTCGATCACCTCCCCGTTCGCGCGCGCGGCCAGGCCGTTGATCGTCAGGTCCCGGCGGCGGAGGTCCTCCTCCAGCGTTCGGCCCAAGGCCACATCTTTCGGGCGGCGGCCGTCATACTCCCCTTCCCGCCGGAAGGTGGCCAGCTCATACTCGTGCCCATCAGGGGCGAGGAGCCGGAGCACGCCGAAGGCCTCCCCCACCTCGAGGACCCGCCAGTCGGGGAAGAGCCGCTTGACCTCCTGCGGCAGGGCGGCGGTGGCCAGATCGATGTCCTGAGGTATGAACCTTCGCCCCTCGAACTGGGCCAGCAGGGCATCTCGGACCACGCCGCCCACGAGGGCCACATCGTGGCCCGCCCGGGTCAGTCTGGCGAAGATCTCCCGGAGATAGGGCTGCTGGCGAAAGATCTCCTCGAGCTCGATCCGCTCACTAGCCAATGCTCATCGCTCCAAGCGGAAGATTCTAGTCCGCGCCGCTCGAGCGCGCAACGCTCGGCCTTGATTTGGGAGCTCAACAGAACTATAATCCCCCGCGGTGGTCATGATGGCCGAGAAGCAGGTTCAAGAGATGCGGGAACGGATGAAGAAGAGCTTAGAGATCCTCGAGGAGGACCTCCGGCGGATCCGGACCGGTCGGGCCAACCCCGCGCTCATCGAGGATGTGAAGATCAACTACTACGGGGTCCCGACCCCGCTGAAGCACCTGGCGACGATCACCGCCCCCGACCCGGACCAACTGGTCGTCAGGCCCTATGACCCCACGCAGAAGGAGGCGATCAAGCGGGGGATCCTGGAGGCGAACCTCGGCCTCAACCCTCAAGCGGAGGAGGCGCTCGTCCGGATCAAGATCCCCAAGCTCTCCGAGGAGCGGCGGCGGGAGCTGGTGAAGCTCGTCAAGGAGCGGGGCGAGGAGGCGAAGGTGGCGATCCGGAACATCCGCCGGGATACAAAGGAGGCCCTGGAGAAGATGGAGAAGGAGGGGAAGCTCCCCGAGGACGAGCTCTACAGCCGCTTGGAGGAACTGAACGAGATCACCCATGAGTATACGACGAAGATCGACGAGCTGATCACTGACAAGGAGAAGCAGATCCTGACCGTCTAACTGCTATGGCTGGGACAGAGGATTTCCTTCAGCAGATCCGCGAGGCCGAGGAGCGGGCCGAGAAGATCAAGCAGGAGGCGCAAGCACGGGCGCGGGAGATCGTCCTGCAGGCGCGACGGGAAGCCCAAGGGTTGTTAGCTCGGGCCAAGAACGAGGCTCAACTCCAGGGAGAGAAGCTGGCAGAAGAGGCCGAGGCGCAGGCCCGCCTCGAGGCCGAGGGGGTCCGCCGCCGGGGCGAGGAGCAGGCCCAAAGCGAGAGGGAGCGGGCCCAGGCCCGGTTCGATGAGGCCGTCAAATTTGTCCTCGAGCGGCTCCTCCGGCTAGACTTGAAGGCCGGCCCGCCCGGGAAGGGGCCCTAAGAGTCTCATCCCAGCTAAGCCAAGCTGACTGAGCCGAGCCGGCAGGAGCGATCGATCGAAGAGATGGCCCTGGCGAGGATGCAGAAGGTCCGGCTGATCGGCCACGACTCCGTCCGCGAGGCGGTCATGGCCGTCCTCCAAGACCTCGGAGTCCTCCAGATCTCGGATCTCACGGGCAGGGATGAGGGCTCAGAAGGAGTCCTTGGGCTCTTCCGGGCCAAGCGGGCCCAGGTCGAGGAGCTCGAGCAGAAGCTCAGCGAGATCAAGTATGTCCTGGACTTTATCGCCCGGTTCGAGCCGAAGGCCGGGCTCCTGGAGAGCTTGACCAACCCTAAGGCCGAGATCACCGCGGACGAGCTAGAGGAGATCGTCGAAAATTACGATTACAAGCCGGTCTATGAGCGGGCAAGGGCCCTGGACCTCGAGCCGGCCCAGCTCCGCTCCGAACTGGCTAAGCTCGAGGCCCTCCGCAACGAGCTTTTGCCCTGGGCCGAGGTGGCGATCCCGATCGAGGAGCTGCGCTCGAGCCATTTGGTGGCCTTCGTGGCCGGTAGGCTCCCCAGGGACCGCAAGAAGCTTGAAGGGCTGAAGGGCCGCCTGAGGGAGGAGCTCGCCGGGCTGGTCTTCCTCCATGAGGCCGGGGTCCAGGGGAACAGGCTCTGCATCTATGCCTTCATGCCTTCCGAGCTCGAGGACCCCTTCCTCCAGTTGGCCGGCGAGCTGGGGTTCGAGCGCATCCCCGCCCCATTCGCGGCCCTGGCGGGGGAGTTCCGTGGCTCGCCGCGGGAGATCCTCGCGGAGCTGGACCGCCGGATCGAGGGGCTCTCTCGCCGGCGGGAGGAGCTCCTCCACGAGGCCGAGGCCCTGGTGGTGGAGAAGCTGAAGCTCCAGGCCCTCTACCAGCACTTCCACGACGAATTCCTGAGGCGGGCGGCCCAGCAGCGGCTGATCGGGAGCCCAAACACCTTCATCTTGGAGGGCTGGGTTCGGGCCGCGGACTTCCCCAGGCTGAAGGAGGCGATCGAGAAAAATGTCGCGGCTGAGGAGGTCTACCTCGAGCCGATCGAGCCCGAGCCGGGTGAGCGCCCGCCGGTGGTCTTGGAGAATAGGCCGCTCTTCCGCCCCGCGGAGATGGTGGTCCGGCTCTTCGGCCTCCCCAGGCCGGGCGAGCTGGACCCCACGCCGTTCGTAGCCCCGTTCTTCGCCCTCTTCTTCGGGGTGGCCCTCACCGATGCCGGCTATGGCCTGGCGCTGATGGTCATCTTCTCCCTCTTGAAGCGGAAGTTTCGGGGCGAGTCCTTCCGCCGGTTCGCGAACCTCCTGATCATGGGGGGCTTTGTGGCCCTGGTCGCGGGGGCTCTGACCGGGGGCTGGTTCGGCCCCGAGCTGGCGGGCATGGTCCCGTTCCTCAGGAAGCTCCAGCTCTTCGATGTGAGCGGCGCGGACGGGCTGATCGCCTTCCTCGGGCTGACGATGGTCTTCGGCTTCTTCCAGGTCCTGCTCGGCCACCTCCTCGAGCTCTGGGATCTGGCCCGGGCCGGACGGTTCAAGGAGGGGCTCTTCCGCGAGGGGAGCTGGGCCCTCTTCCTCCTGGGCTTGGGGCTCTTCGCCGGGATCGGGATCCCCCCGATGCTCGGGCTCGAGGGCCTCCCCCAGTCGATCGCGCCCCTGGCGAACACCCTCCTCCTGCTCGGCTTCTTCGCGGTCATGCTCTTCTCGCGGGCCGATCCCGAGAGGCCCTGGCGGGAGCAAATCCCCTGGCTGGTCGTCCTGATTGCGCTGATGCTGATGATGAAGGGACCGGCCCTCTTGAACGGTGCCGCCCTCGGACTGGCGGGCGCGGGCCTGGTCTGGGCTGGCGTGACCGGCCCGGGGAAGGGCTGGGGAAGGCGCCTGATCTCAGTGGTCAAGCGGCTCGGCTCGGGGCTCTTCAGGCTCTACGGGGCCACCGGCTTCCTCGGGGATATGCTCTCGTATGCTAGGATCATGGCCCTGGGGGTCGCTACCGGCTTGATCGCCATGTCCATCAACACCTTCGCGACCGTCCTCGGCGGGGTCCTCCCCGGCCTCTTCGGCCTCCCCAAGGTCGTGGGAATCGTCGTGGCGGCGCTGATCATCATGTTTGGCCAGCCGTTCAGCCTGGTAATCAATTCCCTCTCGGCCTTCGTCCACTCGGCGAGGCTGCAGTATGTCGAGTTCTTCACGAAGTTCTATGAGTCCGGAGGTGATCGCTTCAGGCCATTTGCGAAGGAACCGGTCTTCTATGAGGTCAAAGAGAGCTGACTAACTTCCGAAGGAGGTTGAGAGAATGACGGAATCGTTAGCTACGTGGTGGGGCTTGCCTGGCTTAGCCTGGGCCTTCCTCGGGTCAGCGGTGGCCTATGGCCTTACGGGAATTGGCTCAGCACTTGCGATCGCTGGTGTGGCGAGGGTCTCGAACGGGGTCCTCTCCGAGGACCCCGGCAAGTTCGGCCAACTGATCGTCCTGACGGCCCTTCCTGGGACCCAGGGGTTCTACGGCTTCGTGACGGCCTTCCTGATCCTGGGCTTCTTCAAGCTCCTCACACCGGGGACGGTCCTCGAGCCGCGGGTCGGGTTCCAGATCTTCCTGGCCTCCCTCCCAATAGCGGTCGTCGGGCTGGTCTCAGCGCTCTACCAGGGGAAGGTCTGCGCCGCGGGCGTGAGTATGGTCGCCAAGCAGCCCGGGGAGGCGGGGAAGGCGATCACCCTGGGAGTCCTCGTCGAGACCTACGCCGTCTTGGGGTTCATCGCCTCGATCCTGCTACTGGTGGCGATCCCCAAGCCATAAAGGGATGGGCGTCGATAAGATTGTCGCCAAGCTGATCGCGGACGCCGAGGCCGAGGCCGCCCGGATCTTGGAGGAGGCCGAGCGGGAAGCCAAGGAGATCCTCAAGCGGGCGGAAGAGGAGGCCCAGGCCGCGAGCGAGCCGATCCTCCAGGCCGCCGAAAAGGAGGCCCAGCGCCGCCGGAGGCGGCACCTCGCGCTCGCCGAGCTTGAGGCGCGGAATAAGGTCCTCGCGGCCAAGCGGGAGGTGCTCGACCGGGTCTTCGCCGAGGCGGGTGAGAGGCTCGGCCGCCTCGGCACCCAGGAATACCGGGCCTTCCTCCGGGAGCTACTGGTCCGCGCGGCCGAGACCGGGGAGGAGGAGATCCTCCTCTCGCCCAGGGACGCGGCGGTCTGCGATACGAACCTGCTCGAGGAGGTCAACGCCCTTCTCAAGCGGGCGGGGAAGGCCGGTTCGCTCAAGGTAGCCCAGGAGGGCCGGGAGCTCGACGGGGGCTTTGTGCTCCGCGGCCAGGGGTATGAGGTGAATGTGACCTTCGCCACGCTCCTCCGCCAGGCGAAGGAGGGGCTCGAGGCCGCGGTAGCGCGGCTCCTCTTCGGATGAACGAGATGGTCGAGCTGGAATACGCTGAAGGGCTGACCGAGGACAGCGGCTATGCCTTCGCGACCGGGAGCATCCGCGTCCTCGAGACGCGGCTCCTGACCGGCGCTCAGCTCGCGAGGCTGGCTGAGGCCGCCGACCCGGCGGAGGCCTGGCGGCTCCTCGCCGAGGCGGGGCTGGCAATGGCGGCGGAGACCGGCTGGCAAGAGTATGAGGCCGCGCTCGCGCAGGAGCTCGAGCGGCTCTACCAATACGCGCGGTCCGTCTCACCTAAGCCGGAGGTGGTGGCCTGGCTCAAGAAGCGCTATGATTTTCATAACCTGAAGGTCTTCCTGAAGGCCCATTTCCTGGAGGAAGACCCGCGCGAGGCGGTCTTCGGTGTGGGCGAGGTCCCCGCCGAGCTGATCGCTCAGGCGGTGAAAACGGCGGTCTGGTCGGCCCTCCCGGAGGAGCTGGCCCGGGCGGGCGAGGCGGCCGTCGCCGAGTATGAGAGGACCAAGGCGGCCCAGGCCTTCGACTTCGTCGTCGATCGGGAGATGTTCGCTCACCTTAGGGAGACGGCCCGCCAGCCCTTCCTGCGAGGGCTGGTCGAGCTCTGGTGTGATCTGGCGAACCTGAAGAGCGCCCTCCGGGCGAAAGGCCTAGGGAAGGATCGGGCCTTCCTCGCTCGGGCCTTGGTCCCACCGGGCTCGATCCCTCATGATCGGCTGCTCGAGCTCCTCGAGTTCCCCTTGGAAGAGTGGCCCGAATCGCTTAAGTATACTCCTTATGCCAGGCTGATCGCGGCCGTCCGGGCCGAGGCCGGCCGCCCGGTGGACCTAGGGCAGCTCGACCGGCTGAGCGATAACTTCGTGCTCGCGCGGCTGCGGGCGACGCGGTTTTCCCTCTACGGCCCGGAGCCGCTGGTGGCCTACATCCTGGCCAAGGAGATGGAGCTCAAAGCCGTCCGGATCATCATGGTCGGGAAGATCAACGGCCTTCCCCCGGAGGAGCTCAAAGAGAGGCTGAGGACGAGCTATGCCTGAACCTACCAAGATCGGGGTCGTGGGCCCGAAGGACATCTACCTCGGCTTCAAGAGCCTGGGCCTCCTGGTGATGGACGCTCACACACCCCGCGAGGCCGAGGCGGCGATCCTGGAGCTGGCGGGCCAGGGGGCCGCGATCATCTTCGTCGCGGAGGGGCTGGCCCAGGGGCTTTTGCCGCTGATCGAGCGGTTCAGCCGGCAGCCCTCACCGGCGATCGTGATGATCCCCGACCATCGTGGGAGCCTGGGGCTGGCGCGGGAGCGGCTGCGGCGGCTCGTGGAGAAGGCCGTGGGGATCGATATCCTGGCTGAGGAGCGTTAAACATGAAACAAGGGGTAATCGCGAAGGTGTCGGGGCCGCTGGTGGTGGCCGAGGGCGTCCCCGACGCCAAGATGTTCGATGTCGTCCGTGTCGGCCACGAGAAGCTGATCGGCGAGATCATCGAGCTGGAGGGCGACTTAGCCTCGATCCAGATCTACGAGGAGACGGCCGGGCTCAAGCCTGGCGACCCGGTCGAGTCGACCGGCGCGCCCCTCTCGGTCGAGCTCGGGCCGGGGCTGATCGCGGCGATCTACGACGGGATTCAGCGGCCGCTCGAGCTGATCCAGACCCAATGGGGGCCGTTCATCCGCCGGGGGGCCGAGCTCCCGGCCCTCGACCGCCAGCGGCGGTGGCACTTCAAGCCCGCGGTCAAGCGCGGCGACCTGGTCTCCCCAGGGGATATCATCGGGACAGTCCAGGAGACCCCGCTCGTCGAGCATCGGATCATGGTCCCGCCCGGGCTCGCGGGGACCGTCGAAGAGATCAAAGAGGGCGAGTTCACGGTCACGGAGCCCGTCTGCCTGGTCCGGACGGCCGAGGGCTTGAGGGAGCTGACGCTGATGCAGCGCTGGCCCGTGCGGAAGGCTAGGCCCTACCGGGAGAAGCTCGCTCCGAAGGAACCGCTCTCGACCGGCCAGAGGGTGATCGACGCCCTCTTCCCGATCGCCAAGGGCGGGACGGCCTGCGTCCCCGGCCCATTCGGGAGCGGGAAGACTGTGATCCAGCATCAGCTACTCAAGTGGGCCGATGCCGAGATCGTGGTCTTCGTCGGCTGCGGCGAGCGGGGGAATGAGATGACCGATGTCCTGATCGAGCTCCCAGAGCTCGAGGACCCCCGGACCGGGGAGAAGCTCCTGAAGCGGAGCGTCCTCATCGCCAACACCTCGAATATGCCCGTCGCGGCCAGGGAGGCCTCCGTTTACACGGGCATCACGATCGCAGAATACTTCCGGGACATGGGCTACAGCGTCGCCTTGCTCGCGGACTCCACCAGCCGCTGGGCCGAGGCGATGCGGGAGATCTCCGGCAGGCTCGAGGAGATGCCCGGGGAGGAGGGCTACCCCGCCTATCTGGGCTCGCGGATCGCCGACTTCTACGCCCGGGCTGGGCGGGTGATCTGCCTGGGCCGGCCCGAGCGGGAGGGGGCCCTCTCGGTCATCGGGTCGGTCTCCCCTCCCGGGGGGGACCTCTCCGAGCCGGTGACCCAGAACACCCTGAGGGTGGTGAAGGTCTTCTGGAGCCTGGAGGACAAGCTCGCCAACCGCCGCCACTTCCCGGCCATCAACTGGCTCACGAGCTACTCCCTCTACGCCGAGGCGCTCGAGCCCTACTACCTCGAGAGGGTAGGGCGGGAGTGGCTCGACCTCCGCCGGGAGGCGATGCGGCTCCTCCAGGTCGAGGCCGAGCTGGAGGAGATCGTCCGGCTCGTGGGGGTCGAGGCCCTCTCCCCTTCCGACCGGCTGGCCCTGGAGACGGCCAGGAGCATCCGGGAGGATTTTCTCATGCAGAGCGCCTTCGATGAGGTGGACGCCTACACCTCGCTCGAGAAGCAACTCCGGATGCTGAAGCTGATCATCAGGTTCCACGAGCTGGGGCGGGAGGCGATCGCCCGCGGGGCCCCGATCGAGCAGATCCTCGAGCTGCCGATCAGGGAGGCGATCGCCCAGGCCAAGTTCATCCCCGAGGGCCAATCGGAGCGGTTCGCCCAGCTCGAGCGGGAAATGGAGGGGCAGTTCGAGGAGCTGAGCAAGGAGCGGGTGGCAGGCTAAAGGGGTGATGGCGATGCAGAAGGAGTATCTGACGATCGCGGAGGTGGCCGGCCCGATCATGGTCGTGGAGGCGGTCAGGGATGTCGGCTATGCCGAGCTGGTGGAGATCGAGCTCCCCAACGGCGAGATTAGGCGGGGCCAGGTCCTGGAGGTGGACCGGGATAAGGCGGTCGTCCAGCTCTTCGAGGGCGCATCCGGGCTAAATCTGTATAAGAGCCGGGTCCGGTTCCTCGGGAGGGTGATGGAGCTGGGGGTCTCGAGCGACATGCTCGGGCGGGTCTTCTCCGGGGCCGGGCGGCCGAGGGACGGCGGGCCGGAGATCATCCCCGAGAAGAGGGTGAGCGTCCTCGGTGAGCCGATCAACCCCTACTCGCGGGACTACCCGAGCGAGTTCATCCAGACCGGGATCTCCGTGATCGATGGCCTGAACACCCTGGTCCGGGGGCAGAAGCTCCCGATTTTCTCCGGCGCGGGGCTCCCGCACCACCGGATCGCGGCCCAGATCGCCCGCCAGGCCAAGGTCCTGGGGAAGGAGGAGCAGTTCGCGATCGTCTTCGGGGCGATGGGGATCACCTTCGAGGAGGCCGACTTCTTCGTCACCGACCTGCGGAACACCGGGGCCCTCGAGCGGGCCGTCCTCTTCATTAACCTGGCCGATGAGCCGGTGGTCGAGCGGATCCTCACCCCCAGGGTCGTCCTGACGACCGCTGAGTTTTTGGCCTTCGAGAAGGACATGCATGTCCTGGTGATTCTCATAGATATGACCAACTATGCGGAAGCGCTCCGCGAGGTCTCAGCCGCCAGAAAAGAGGTCCCCGGGAGGCGGGGCTACCCCGGGTATCTCTATACCGACCTTGCGTCCATCTATGAGCGGGCGGGGCGGATCAAGGGGAAGAAGGGGAGCATCACCCAGTTCCCGATCCTCACCATGCCCCAGGACGACAAGACCCATCCGATCCCGGACCTCACCGGCTACATCACCGAGGGGCAGCTCTTCCTCTCGAGGGAGCTCCACCGGAAGGGGATCTATCCCCCGTTCGATGTCCTCCCCTGCCTCTCCCGGCTCAAGGACAAGGGGATCGGAGAGGGGAAGACCCGCGAGGACCACGCCGGTGTGCTGAACCAGCTCTATTCCGCCTATGCCCGGGGGCTCGATGTCCGGGAGATGGCCGAGATCTTAGGCGAGGCGGCCCTCTCCAAGCTCGACCGGATCTACCTCGAGTTCGCCGAGGAGTTCGAGCAGCGGTTCATCCAGCAGGGGGAGTATGAGGACCGCCCGATCGAGCAGACCCTGGACATCGGCTGGGAGCTGCTGGCCCTCCTCCCGCGCTCCGAGCTGAAGCGGGTGAAGGAGGAGCACATCGAGAAGTATCTCCCGAAGAAGGAGGCCCCCGCCCCGCCCCGGTGGGCTAGGCTAGCGAGGTGAGCGCGCGATGGCGGAAGTCCGAGTGAATGTGACCCGGATGGAGCTCCTGCGGCAGAAGAAGAGGCTGGCGATGGCCCAGCGGGGCCATCGCCTGCTGAAGCAGAAGCGGGATGAGCTGATGCACCGGTTCATGGAGCTCGTGGAGGAGAGCCGTGGCCTGCGGGAGCGGGTCGAGGAAGCCCTGGCAAGCGGCTTCCGGAGCTTCCTTCTGGCCCGGGCGGAGATGGCCAAGGAGGGCCTCTACGAGGCCCTCATGACCGGCGGGGACAGCCGCGAGGGCTCGCTCCTCGCCGTGAGGATGGACAGCGTCATGAATGTCCAGGTCCCGCGGTTCGCCCTCCAGGATAGCCGCGAGCCCTATGCTTACGGGTTTGCCACCACCTCGGCCGAGCTCGATCGAGCCCTCGCGGCCTTCGCGGGGGCCCTCCCCGAGCTGATCAAGCTGGCGGAGATCGAGAAGGCGATGGAGCTCCTGGCCGAGGAGATCGAGACGACCCGCCGCCGGGTCAACGCCCTGGAGCAGATCCTGATCCCCCAGCTCGAGCAGAATATCCGGTTCATCTACATGGCCCTCGACGAGATGGAGCGCTCCTCGCGGGCCCAGCTCCTCCGGATCAAGGACATCATCCGCGGGGTCGCTTAGCTTAAAGCTTGAGCTGCCCCCGCTCTTTCTGGCTGGCTGGGCTCATGCATGATTGAAGTGCCCCCGAAGCTAAAGGCCCTCGCGCAGGGGGCCATCGTCCTCTTCCTCGGCGGGGTCGATACCGGGAAGTCGACCCTCATCAGGAGCCTGCACCGAGAGCTGGGGGGCGAGGTCCTGGACGCCGACCTTGGGCAGAGCGAGATCGGCCCGCCGGCCTGCGTCTCCCGCGGGGACTACGAGCATGTCGAGGAGAGCCACTTCGTGGGGGACATCTCTCCAAGGGGGAACTTCATCCAGCTCTTGAGCGCCGTCCAGGCCGCCCTCCGCGGGGCAAAGCGGCCTTGCCTCATCGATACCGACGGCTACATCGCCGGCGAGGCCGCGCGGAGCCTCAAAGGGGAGATGGTCAACCTCGTCCGCCCGGACCTGCTGGTGCTCTTGCAGCGGCGGGGGGAGCTCGACTACTTCAAATTGTTCGCCCGGAAGGGGATCGAGGTCCTGGAAGTGAAGGTTACCCATCAGGGCTCGAAGTCAAGGGAGGAGCGGATCCGGGCGAGGGAGGAGGCCTTCAGAAGATACTTCCAGGGGGCCTCCCTCCGTCGCTGGCCGCTAAAGGAGCTAAAGTTCGAGCGGAGCCCGCTCGGCCACGGCGAGCCGGTCGAGCCCGCCCTCCTGGAGAAGCTCCTCGGCTGCCCAGTCTATGGGGCCTGGCGGGCCGGGGACGAGCTCGTGGTGGTCGTGGCCGGCTATGCCCAGGCCCAGGCGCTCGGGGCGGCCAAGGAGCTCCTCGGGGTCGAGTATATCCATCTCATCAATCGCCGGGAGATCCAGAACCTCCTGGTCGGCTGCCTCCTCGGGGGGCGGCTCGTCGGGCTGGGGATCATCAAGGGCCTGGAAGGTGACTGGATCGAGGTCCTCACCCCCGCCGAGGAGGCCACGCTCCTCCAGGCCGGGCGGCTCATCTTAAGCGACGACGGCCATCACCGCCGCCTTGTGGGGCCGGAGATTCAGCCCCAGGGCCCGCGAGCTTGAGCAGCGCATACCTCGCCAAGCCCGCAGGGGTGTGAACCCCGAGCTTGGCCCTCAGCTTCGCCCGGTGGGCCGCGATCGTCTTCGGGCTGAGCCCGAGCTTTCGGGCGATCTCATCAGTCGAGAGCCCGCGGGCGATCAGGGCCAGGACCTCCCGCTCACGCGCGGTGAGGAACTCGGCCTCCTGCCTCGGCCCCTCCTTCGCGTTCGCGACCAGGCGGCGGAGCCGCTCGCTGGTGATCCCTCGGCCAAGGTAGAACCGGTCGGAGTTGCAGACCGAGTCGATGGCCTCGCGGAGCTCTTCAGATGAGCCGTCCTTCAAGAGGTAGCCGGCCGCGCCGGCCCGCGCGGCCCTCAGGATGTAAAGCTCATCGTCGAACATCGAGAGGATCAAGACCTTGGTCTTGGGGCTGGCCTGCCGGAGCCTCTCGAGCGCCTCCAGGCCGTTCAGGCCCGGCATGGCGAGGTCGAGGACCGCCACCTCAGGCCTGAGGCTTGCGGCCAACTCTACGGCCTGATAGCCGTCGCCGGCCTCGGCCACGACCTCGAACCCCGCCCGCTCGAGGAGGGCCCGCAGGCCCTCCCGGACCAAGCGATGGTCGTCGGCCAAGAGGAGGCGGATCATTCTATTGGGAGCTCGAGGATCACCCTCGTCCCGCTCCCGGCCCGGGACTCGATCCGGACCGAGCCGCCGGCGAGGAGGGCCCGCTCTTGCAGGCCCCACAGGCCGAGGCCTCGGCCTGGGCTCGGGCTCAGGCCGTCGGCCGGCCATGCCGCTCCTCGTCCCGGTCTTGGATATCGTCGTGGGCCAATGAGAAGCTGTGGACCAGCTCGAGCGCCACCGCCGCGGGGAGAGCCGCCTCGGGCTCGCCCCCGAGGACTTCATAGATAAAGAGCAAGAGGGAAGGCCGGAGGAGCTTCCCGGGATAGGCCGCGAGCCTCGCCCCCTTCTTGTCCTCGAAGCCGAGATGGTAAGCGACCATCCGCACCAGAGGGGTGTGGGAGCCATCGATGGTGGTGAAGCTCCGCAAGCTCGCCTCGAGCCGCCGGCGGTAGGTGTCCCCTAAGATGCGACCTACGCCTGAGCCCAGGTCTCTCGGTAAGGCCGATACCTGACCGCCCATCGTTCACGCTAGTTTCGCGGATCGGGCGGCCCTTGTGGATCGGGCGAGAGGGTGAATTCCGGCCGGGAAAGCGTTGAATCAGGCTGGACAAGAGCAGGAACGCCCTGGACCGCGGGCTTAGGCAAACAACTCCCTTATTTTCCGGCTCATGACGCGATCGCCGAGGAGCTCGACCGCCTGAGCGATGGGGAACCAGCGGACCTCGAGGATCTCGTCCGCCGCGGGATGGAACTCCCGTCCGGCGAGCTCGACCTCGTAGAAGAACATGTGCCAGTGCAAGCAGCTCTTCTTCCCGATGAAGCTCTCTACCCCCAGGAGCCGCCCGACCCGGCAGGGGGCCCCGACCTCCTCGGCCACCTCGCGGGCCACGGCCTCCGGGGGCGACTCCCCGTAGCCGACGAACCCCCCGGGGAGGTTCCACTGGTCCTTGAGAAAGCCGCGGCTGGCCTTGACCAGCAGGATCTTCCCCTCCTCGACGATCACCCCCTCGGCCACGATCCGGGGGAGGGAGAGGTGGACCGCCTGGCGAACGAGCGGGTCGGCCCGGTCCAGCGAGGGGATCTCGTCCTTCGGCCACCAGTCCTCAGGGTAGTAGTCGATCCGCGGCTTGGAGAAGAGGACCTCCTTCCCCGCGACGACCATCGGCCACTTCACCTCGACCTCGAACCCCAATCCCTCGGTCGTCCGGGGGAAGCGGAGCCTCCCTCCCTCCTCGACGAGGTAGACCATCCCGTCCGTCTCGATGTAGTAGTAGCGCTCCATGGTCTCCCAACCTTAACCCCGAGGACGGGAGGAAACAAGGCTCGCTCAATCGAGCCCGCGGAAGATCGCCCGGAAGAGAAGGAGGATCGGGATGATTTCCAGCCGCCCGAGCCACATGTTGAGGCAGAGCATGAGCTTCGCCGCCACAGGCAGCCCCGGCCCCGTGAGCCCGCTGGAGAGGCCCACATTCCCTTGGGCACTGACCACCTCGAAGATGACATCCCCGAGGCTGTAGCCGGAGGGGGCGGCATGGAGGAGAACGAGCACCCCGATCCCGAGGAAGGCCCACCAGAGGATGAGCAGGACCCCGGCCTCGATCAAGTGCGCCGCAGCCTGCTCGTCGCTCAGCGGCTGCTTCCCCAGCCTGAAGGGGACGAGGACATTGCGGGGGGCGATGAGCTTTCGGAGCCGCCAACGGATGCCTCGGGCGAGGATGAGCGTCCGGACGACCTTGATCCCGCCGCCGGTCGAGCCCGCGGCCGCGCCGAGGACCATTGCAAGGGCGAGTAGCAGCTTCCCCGTCTCACTCCAGCCGTGGAGGTCAGTCGACTGGAGCCCGGCGGTGCAGAGGGCGCTCGTGAACTGGAAGCCTGCCTCGCGGAAGGCCGCGAGCGGCGGGAGCCGGAGGAGGTTCTCCAGTCCCAAGAAGACAATCCCCCCGGCGAGGATGACCAGGAACCAGCGGCTCTGGGAGTCCTCCCAGAAGGTCCTGAACTTCCGGCTGCTCAGCCATTGGTAGTGGACGGCGAAGCTGAGCGCGCCCATGATCATCACCGGGAGGAGGGCTAGCTCGAGCCAGAAGTTCCCGTAGTAGGCGATGGAATTGCTCCGTGTGCTGAACCCGCCGGTCGCGATCCCGGTCATCCCGTGATTGATCGCGTCCCAGACGGGCATCCCCGCGATCCACAGCAGCAGGATGCTCGCCCCGGTGTAGAGGAGGAAGATCCACCAGATCGTCCTCACGGTCGAACGGATGGAGGGGTGGATCTTCTCCGCCCGGGCCTCGGCGTAGTAGAGGCTGTAGGTTCCCGGGCCGGAGACGAGGGCGAGCATGAAGAGGATCACCCCGATCCCGCCGACCCATTGCATGAAGGAGCGCCACCACTGGAGCGTCCGGGGGAGGTCCTCGGGGCGGAGGACCATGGTGAGCCCCGTCCCGGTGAACCCGGACATCCCCTCGAAGAAGGCGTTCAGCGGCTGGGTGAAGGCCGCGGTCCCCTGAGCCACTCCGGGCTCGCGGGCAAGGAGGGCGATGAGATAGAACGGGAGCGCCCCAAGGATCGGGATGAGCAGCCAGCCGAGGGAGGAGATGATCATCCCGTGGGCCAGGGTCGTCTCGCCCGCCCGGCGGAAGGCCCAGTAGGCCCCCCAGCCGAGGGCGAGCGAGACCCCCGCGGTGATCAGCAGCGGCAAGACCGCGTAATGCTCCCGAAAGAAGAGCGCGACCGGGAGCGAAAGGAGCGCCATCCAGCCGGCCACCTGGACGATCAGCCCCAGGCCGCGGAGGATAATCGGGGCGTTCACGAGGAAGCGGAGCTTGCGGGATCTCATCTTGGCATGGGCGGCGGGCTCAGCCGGTGAACCGCTTCACCAGCTCGTCGCTCGCTCGCTCGCCCGAGAAGACCGTGATCAGGTCATCGACCTGCAGGATGGTGTTCCCTGAGGGGATGATCAGCTTCCCTGCCCGCTCGAGGGCCACGATCAGGGTATACTGGGGGATCTTCCCCTGCTTCCCGCTCTCGCGGAGGGTCTTCCCCACGAGCGGGGACCGCTCAGTGACGGTGGCCTTGAAGACCTGGGCCCCGCCGGCGAGGGTCACGAGGTCCACGAGCTGAGGCCGCTTGATCGAGTTGTAGAGGTGCTCGGCCACGATCGACTCGGGGTTCTCCATCGCCGTGGCCCCCAGCTCCTCGAAGAGGATCAGGTGGTCCTTATTGTTCACAGCCGAGATGAGGTGGGGAATCCCCTCCTCCTTTCCCAGGAAGACGGCCATGAGGTTCGTGGCGTCGTCGCGGGTCGTGGCGATCAGGGCATCGGCCCGCTCGGCATGGGCCTCTTTCAGGGTCTCGGCAGAGGCGGCATCGGCCTGGACCACGAGGACATCATAGTGGCGGCTGATCTCCTCCGCCCTTTTGGGGTCCCGCTCGATCACCGCGACATTGTGCTTGTCCTTGAGGGCGATCTCGATCAGATTCGTCCCGATCGCCCCGGCCCCGACGATGATGATATACATCCCTGCCCACTCACCCCTGACCCGATCCGATGGACCAAATAGTAGCAACGGCGGGAAGGGAAGTCAACTGGCTGGGGCCGGCCTCAGCTGGCAAGCTTCATAGCACGATGGGCCATCCTCCGCCAAGCGAGAACGCCACGATCCGGACTATAAGAGAGCTCCGCCGCCTCCGAGGGTGTCTCTACTACGGCTGCCCGCGTCGCATCCGACTCAGTTCTTCCAGATCTCGCAGCAGCTGTCTCTTTAGGGCGGGAAAATCTCGCGGGGTGAAGATCCCATCTAGGTAGCCGAGGGCTGCAATATCCATCAACTTCCGCAAGTCGCCCTTGCGATAACCCCACTGCTCCCGTCCGTTAAGCACGAGGTAGAACTTGACCGCCATCCCCTTCTGGAGCAAGGCCTGTAGCTCCATCCCCAGTAACTGAGCTTCATAGACCATATCGGACATCTTGCTCCCGCCTTGCTTCTCTCCCCAGAACTCCTTGATCTCGATAACCACTAGAGGATTGGAGTAGTCATTGAAGTGGACCCCTGGAGTTGGACAGATTTTGGCCTCTGGCTAGGGAGGTGGCA
>JANLFV010000008.1:24735-67808 GCA_024653345.1 Candidatus Acetothermia bacterium | reverse complement strand
CCTTGGACCTTACCCCTCCCTAACAGAGGTGTCCAATCCGAGGGGTCCACTACACCACCCTCACCCTCCCTCTCCCTTCAAGGGAGAGGGGAAGGTCGACTGGACGAGTTCTCATGATGGCCAGTAGGTGCTTAGCCCTCATGGAAGAGTTGTGGATGATGAAGCCATCCTTGGCGCCGACCTCTCTCGGCGGTGAGCCTGATCGGGGCCCCGGTGACGGAATGGACGATGTCCGCTGCGGCGGCGGGGCCCCAACCCCCCGCCAAGGTGACGGAGATTACAGACGACGGACCCCGCCAGGGGTATTATACATTACGGTGCTCTTTGAGAGAAGGTTGTCTAGGTGACGCTCGCCCGGGGGACTTGACAACGGAAGGTGGCTTATGCTACAATCCCGGCACTAGGCAGTCTGAAAATATCGGGGGCTTGGAGCCAAAGGAGGTGGTGATTAACGAGCAGTGCAAAGCTTAAGCGGAGACGCTTGAGGATTCGCGCGACTAAATCTCAGAAAGGGGTGGCACAATGCAGCGAAAACTGTTGCTAGGATTGTTAGTGGGGCTCTTGGCCCTCGGAGCGTTGTTCACCGTGGCCAAGGCGGACACGAGCACGACGGACGGGATTGAGGTAGGGTATAAGGCGGACCTGCTGGCCGCGGCAACGGACCTAATCGACGAAGTCCACGAACTCCTGGGCGACTTGACCGATGAGAACGGTGACGGAACCATCGATGAGGAAGACGGCATCTTCCCCCAGCTGGTCCTGATCAAGGACTGCAAGGTCGGCTACCGCGCAGCCCTCGAACAGGCCATCAAGTTCTTGCCCACAGACCCAGCTGATGCTCTGGACGTCCTCAGGCCTGTCGTCGAGACGATCCTCCAAACAGGCGTCGACCCTTGTCCCCCCCTTGGCCACATCGACGGTCTACTCGCAAACGAGATGCTGCTCGTCAATGTCAGTATCAATGATCTCCACGACAGCCTGTCTGACCTCGAAGAGGCTGTGAAGGATCTAATCATTGACATCGAGGAGAACATGCTCGCCGGCCTGATCGGGCAAACAACGGCCAACTCCTTGATCAAGAAGACCATCACCGACGAGAACGGCCTCGAGCGGCCCTACGCCCCGCTGCTCGTGATCATGGTCCTCCTCTCGGACAAGAACCAGTTCCTTGTTGAGATGGACAAGCTCTTCGAGCAGGCGATCGAGTATGAGTCCGAGGCCATCGCGCACCTCACTGCTGGCATAAACGTCTGCCTGCTGCTTCCCGACGTCGGTGACCAGGTCGACTGCCTCAAGAAGGCGATCAAGGAGGCCATCAAGGCGCTAGAGAAGTCGATCAAGACAGTCCGCATGGTCGAGGGGTATCTCTGGGCGATCAAGGACAACATCAAGGACATCAAGGCCTGGCTCTGCGGGTTCCAGCAGCTGGTGATCCGGGCCCCGCTGAAGGTCACTGAAGAGGAGCCGCGGATCATCTGCCCGTGGTGTCTCCCGCCGCTTGCCGCCGCCGGGGCCACGGAGCTAAAGACCTTCGCGGAGCCGGGGACGATCCGCTTCGCCGCCCTAGGCGGAGCTGTCCAGGGAATGAGGGTCCAGGTCTTCAACCTCTCCGGCCGGGCGGTCTTCGACTCCGGCATGGTGGCCGGCAACATGCTCGCCTGGAGAACCTATGATGTCGCGAACGGGGTCTACCTCTACACCATCGAGCTCCAGACCGCGGGCGGCATCACCCGGAGCGAGGTCCGCAAGCTCGCCGTGGTGAGATAACACCCCGCGGCGCGGAAGAAGTAGCGAGTAAGCACCCCTGGGGCCTCGCTCCGAGGCCCCAGGGGTGATCTCTTAAAAGGGAGGCGGTCATGGACCGGCGGAAAGAAGCTCCTCTCCCCTGGAGGGAGAGGATCATTACCACCCTCATCCCGGCCTTCCCCCATCAAGGGGGAAGGGGAGGCTGCAGAGCAAGCGGTGATCGACTGCCATCCCCGGGGAGCCGCGCCTGGGGCGCGCTGCTCATCCTTATCATATTCTTTACACTGATCCCGGTCGTCGCCGCGGCCCAGACGGTGGACCTGGTGATGGTCGTGGACGAGTCGGGGAGCCTCTGCACCAAGAGCCCGCCGGGGAATGTGGCCGTGGAGGTCGAGGGGCTGGTCACGGCCCTGAACGAAGTGGTGGTCCCGAGCGTCAATCGCGGCGCGCATGTCCGTGTCGCGGTCGTCTCCTTCGGGACGAAGGTGACCGTCCGGATCGGGCTGACGGATATGGAGGCAGCGAAGGATGAGGTAATCGCGGCCCTGAGGGCGATCACGCGCTCGCCCGACTGCGGGGAGACCAACCTCGGGACGGCAGTGAACAGGGCCAAGGCGATTCTGGA
The DNA here is from genome assembly GCA_024653345.1 of Candidatus Acetothermia bacterium. Classification (GTDB taxonomy): domain Bacteria; phylum Bipolaricaulota; class Bipolaricaulia; order RBG-16-55-9; family JANLFV01; genus JANLFV01. Next base: position 65,437 of record JANLFV010000008.1, on the reverse strand, counting down.
CGGGGGCACCGCGCCGCTACGGATCATCAATCTCGTGACCGACGGGGCACCGACGCTCCCGCTCACGACCGCCGGGCCGGAGAGCTTCTTCCAGTCGGCCTGCACTGCCGCGCGCGCTGCAGGCTACGAGATCTGGGCCGTGGGGATCGGGGAGGCGAAGGAATCTTCCCTAGTCCAGTGCGCCGCAAGCAGCGCCCGCTACTTCTACGCCTCGACGGTCGCGGGGTTCGTGAGCGTGGAGGAGCAGAAGCTCCGGACGATCCTCAAGCCGGCCGTCAGCGCGGACCCCGACCTCTGGATCACCAAGACCGCGAGCGCCGAGACGGTCAAGGCCGGGGAGGAGTTGGTCTGGACCCTGGCGGTGGGGAACGCCGGGCCGCAGAACGAATATGACGCCCTGGTGAGCGACCCCCTCCCGTCGGGGGTGACCCTGGTGAGCATCAGCCCCAGCCAGGGGCGGTGCGAGAGCAATAATAACATCATCGATTGCCATCTTGGAAGGATTCCCAGCGGCGGGCGGGCCACGATCACCATCCGGGCGCGGGTGGACTCCGACTTTGCCGGGACGCTCAGCAACACCGCCTCGGTCCTCGGCCAGAACGAGGATCCGAACAAGGGCAACAACCGCGCGACGGCCACCACGCGGGTGAGCGGCTCACGGAACCCCGGCGGCTCTTCTGGAGAGGACCCGCCGCTCGAGCGGCCCGGGATCACCGTAGACTACAAGGCCGAGCTGCTAGGAGCAGCGGCAGACCTGAACGATGAGCTGCACGAGCTTCTAGCTGGCCTAACAGCGGTGGGAGAGGGCGAGATCGGGATCTTCCCCTTGATCGTCCTGATCAAGGACCTGAAGGTCGGCTGCCTCGCGGCGCTGGAGAGCACGCTCGAGTTCGCCGATGATTATGGGGACCTCGCGGCAGCCGCGATGGGCTCAGGGGCTATCATTGCGCTCTCAAGCCTAGTCGAGCTAGCGACGCTCAACATGATGATCGACGGGCTCCACGATAGCCTGGCCGATGTCCAGGAGTCTGTCGGTGACCTGATCATGGACATCGAGGGGGCGAGCCTCGAGGGGCGGATCGGCCAGCCGACCGCGGACTCGCTCACGAAGAAGACGATCCGCGACGAGCAGGGGAACGAGCGGCCCTACGCCCCGCTGTTGGTGATCATGGTCCTCCTCGCGGAGAAGAACCAGGCGCTGGTGGAGATCGACAAGCTCTTCGAGCAGGCGATTGAGTTCCAGTCCGAAGCCGTCGCCTGGCTCGCCCAGGTCGTCGATACCTGCAACCTCGGCGCTGACCCCGAGGCCTGCGCGCGGAAGGCCATCAAAGAAGCGATGGCCGCCCTGGAGAAGTCGATCAAGCTCATCCGCGAGGCCGAGAAGCTCCTCTGGGGGATCACGGACAACATCAAGACGATCAAGGCCTGGCTCTGCGGGTTCCAGCAGTTGGTGATCCGCGCGCCGCTGCTCACTCCAGAAGAGGAACAGAGAATCATCTGCCCCTGGTGTCTCCCGCCTCTGAGCGGGGCCGCGGTCGCGGAGCTCCGGACCTACTATGAGCCGGGGGCGATCCGCTTCGCCGCCTTGGGCGGAGCCGTCCAGGGGATGAGGGTCCGGGTCTTCAACCTCTCTGGCCGGGCGGTCTTCGATAGCGGCATGGTCGCGGGGAATATGCTGATCTGGAGGACGAGCACTCTCGCGAACGGGGTCTATCTCTACGCGGTCGAGCTGGCCACCCCGGCGGGGGTGATCCGGACGGAGGTCCGAAAAATAGTCATCCTTCGCTGAGAGGGGCTAGGGCCCAGGGGGGGTGATCCCGGTTACAGAAGAGCGTCACCTCGCGGTGATATACTTGACATTGCACCGGTGAGGTATTCATGAGGAGGAGGTTGGCAAGATGAGACTGGGGAAATGGGGAGTGATCGGCGGGCTGGTCCTCGCGTTCCTCGTGGGGGCGGCTGCGCTCGTCTCCGCGGCTGAGACGCTCGATCTGGTCTTCCTGGTCGATGAGTCGGGAAGCCTCTGCTATAGCGGGCCGACGCCGCAGCCGCCGGGGAATGTGGCCGTGGAAGTGGACGGGTTCATCTCCGCGTTGAACGAGGTGATCGCGCCCTGGGTTTCGGCCGGGGGGACGGCGCGGATCGCGGTGGTCTCGTTCGGCAGGACGGTGATCCAGCGGATCGGGCTCACTGATGTGGCTACCAACAAGGCGGCGATCGTCGCCGCGCTCAATGCCATCAAGAGCAGCCCGACCTGCGGCTCGACGAACCTCGGCGGGGCGGTCAACCTAGCAAGGGTGCTCCTCGACGACGCGCCAGCGGATTCCAAGCGGGTCATCAACCTGGCGACCAACGGCGCGGCCACGACCGGGCCGAGCTTCCAGAACGCCTGCACGGACGCGCGGGATGCCGGCTACGAGATCTGGGCGATCGGGATCGGGGACGCGGATGCGGCAGCCCTCCAGAGCTGCACAGCCAATCCGGCCAGGTATTTCTATGTCGCGACGGTCGCCGAGTTCGCCTCAGCTGAGGAGACCAAGCTCGCCGCGATCGCTCCCACGCCTCCCCCTCCGGGCCCTGGGCCTGGACCCGGCCCGGGCCCGACGCCGACCCCGACGGACGGGAACGGCATAACAGTGGACTATAAGGGGACGCTGCTGGACGCGGTCGCGGACCTCTTGGACCTGACGAACGACCTCCTCAACGAGGCGCGGAAGAGCCTCTTCGAGTCGCTGGTGAAGGTCAAGGACTGGAAGGTCGAGGCCCAGGCCACGCTCGAGACCTGCCTCAAGTATCAGCCAGCCGAAGGCTACCTGCCCTGCGCAGGGAAAGCAGCATTTCTCGTCGGATCTGCCGACAAGGAGAAACAGACGACCTTCAAGGGCCTGACGACCGTCCACGAGAGCCTCCAAGACCTCCAAGCCGAGGTGACGGACCTGATCATGGAGATCGAGCAGGCGAGCCTTGATGAGGAGATCGGCCAGACAATCGCCGATGCCCTGACGAAGAAGACAGTTAAGGATGAAAAGGGCAATGATCGGCCCTATGCCCCGCTCCTGGTCCTGATGGTCCTGCTCTCGGAGAAGAACATCTACCTCGTGGAGATGGACAAGCTCCTGGAGCAAGCGAACGAGTATGAGTCGGAGGCCCTGGCCTGGCTCACTACGGCCATGACCACATGCGGCAATAACCTCGATTGCCAGAAGAAGGCGATCAAGGAGGCGCTCGGGCCGCTGAAGAGCTCGATCAAGCTGATCCGCCAGGTCGAGAAATATGTCTGGGCGATCAAGGACAACATCAAGACGATCAAGGCCTGGCTCTGCGGGTTCCAGCAGCTGGTGATCCGCGCGCCGCTGATCCTTCCGGGCGAGGGGGAGCGGGCCTTCATCTGCCCGTGGTGTCTCCCGCCGCTTGTGGCCGCTGCGGCGGAGCTCCGGACCTTCTCGCAACCCGGGGTGATCCGCTTCGCCGCCTTCGGCGGAGCCGTTCAAGGGATGAGGGTCCGGGTCTTCAACCTCTCCGGCCGGGCGGTCTTCGATAGTGGAATGGTCGCGGGCAACATGCTCTCCTGGAGGACCTACGGTGTGGCGAACGGGGTCTATCTCTACATCATCGAGGCTACAACCGCCGCCGGGACGACGCAGAGCGAGGTGAGGAAGGTGGCAGTCGTGCGATAGCTGTGGGCAACGGCGGGCGCGTGGCTGAGAAGGGCAAGCGGGCGGCCAAGACCCCCAGGGTGAGGGCAGATTGAACGATACTTGCTGCCAGAGCCACTCGCTATGACGGTCCTGAAAGAGACTGATCTGTAGAGCCCTGTGTGCGCTGAAGTGCCTCAGCTGGCTTGAAAGGCTGAGGCTCGGCCTGGTGTTCACCATCGATCCCGCCTAGATCGTTTTGCCGTAGGGGAGACCCACCTCTCGCTCGTGCTGCTCCCCACAAGCTGCTTGAACTTCTATTCCTAGCCCTGCCTTCAGGCCTTCTTCACCATCGGGCGGGAGCTCTTCCCCCTGGTGATCTGGGGGCTCCTCAACTTCGCTTTCCGGCTCCCCCGCCCGACCTTCCCCCGGCGGGCGCGGAACTAGGACCAAGGGTATCGGCCATTACAGAAATCCAGGACCATTACGGGGTATACTCGCCACGGACCACGGTGATCGCTTGACCTGCGGAACGGAGGCCGAAATGGGAATCATGCAGCGAGGTCCAAGGATAACGGGAAGGAGGCTCCCCTGGGGGCTGGTGCTGGGGGCGCTGCTCCTGGGAGCGGTCGTGGGCCTGGAGGGAGGCCCGGCGCTCGCCGACCTCCAGACCGGTGAAGGAATAAGCGCGGACTACAAAGACGATCTCCTGACAGCAGCCGCTGACCTGCTCGAGCTGAGCTGGGACCTGTTGAGCGATCTCCGGACGGAGCTCTTCGACCCGCTCAAGGATGTGAAGGACTGGAAGGTCGAAGCCCAGGCGACTCTCGAGACCTGCTTGAGATACGAGTCCGGCCCCTACCAGACCTGCGCAGACAAGGTCGGGGGCCTCATTCGAGGCGCGGAGGAGGTGAAGCTCGAGTCGGTCTACCCCGGACTGCAGAAGGTCCACGAGACGCTCAGCTGGCTCGACGAGGATGTGACCTCGCTCGCGATCGCGCTCGAGGGGAGCACCCTCGACGGGGAGATCGGCGAGGCGACGGCCTACGCGCTCGCGAAGAAGACGATCTGCTACGACCCCGAGCAGGACCAGACCTACTTCCCATCGCCCGGGCAGGGCTGCCTCGAGGGGGATACCGAGCACCCCTACGCCCCGCTTCTGGTGATCCTGGTCTTCCTCATGGACAAGGACATCTTCCTGGTGGAGATGGACAAGCTCCTCGAGCAGGGGAATGAGTATGAGTCCGAGGCCCTGGCCTGGCTGGACGCGGTCGCAGGCTGCGATGGGAACACGACCTGCGAGAGGCGGGCGATGAAGAAGGCCCTCGCGGCCCTGAAGAAGTCGCTGCGCGCGATCCGCCAGACCGAGAAGTATCTATGGCAGATCAAGGACAACATCAAGTTCATCGTCGCCTGGCTCTGCGGCTTCCAGCAGCTCGTGATCCGCGCGCCGGTCCTCGAGCTCCAGGGGGCGAGCCTCGCGCTGACCGGCTCCTCGCGCCTGGCGTCGAGCAGGGTTGAGCTCCGGGCCGAGCGAGCGGGCGGGACGATCCGGTTCGTCGCGCTCGGACCGGGCATCGAGGCTCTCCAGCTGCGGGTCTTCGATCTCGGCGGACGAGCAGTCTTCGACTCCCCCTTGGTAATGGGGACCACCCTCGAGTGGGCGCTGCTCGACAGCCGCGGCAGGCTCTTAGCGAACGGCGTCTACCTCTATGTCCTGACCGTCAAGCTCCGGGATGGGGCGCTCGTCTCAAGCGGTGTAGAGAAGCTCGCGGTCGTCCGCTAGTTCAGCCCCCGGCCCGCCGCCCGGAGGTTGTTGTCGATCCAGCCCCGGGCTAGAATGGAAGCGCTAGAAGGAGGGGGAGGTCTTGAAGCTGGGGAAGCGGGGCCATGACGGGGCCGGGCTCCACGAGCAGGGGGAAGGCTTGGCATCGCCGTTCCTTGCGGGCTTGGAGGTAAGGCTGAGCGAGGTCTTCTAGCACGGTGTCATCAATGCCAAGAGTGATCGAGGAGACTGGGGCCGGTGGCTGAGGCTAGAGGGATAGGCTGGGCAACTCCGCTGCGGCGGGCGCGGCTGGGGCTGGTCATCTTCATCCTCTTCGGCCTCCCGCTGGTGATGTCGCCCCTCAGCCAGCAGTATCCCAAGCTGATCTTCGCCTTTGTCTCCGTCTCACTCTTGCTGCTAGTCTGGGCCGCCGAGCTGCTGCTGGACAAGGGGGCCGCGCTCCATGTCCCCGTCGCATTCTGGCTCGGCTTGCTGCTGCTCGAAGCGGCACTCATCTCCCTCGCCAACTCCGAGAACCTCCGGGTGGGCTTAGAAAGCCTGGGGCTGGTCATCGTCTTCCTCCTGCTGTATCTCGTCCTGGTGAACACCGTCCGGCAGGAGCGGACCGCACTCGTCCTGCTCGGGAGCGTCTTCGCCGCGGCTGTGCTCGCCTCGCTCTACGGGATCGTGCAATACTGCGGGTTCGACCTGGTGATCCGCCAGCGGGTCAGGCCGGGGATCGGGAGCATCATCTCCACGATGGGGAACAAGAACTACCTCGGCGGGTTCCTCGCCTACCTCTATATCCCTTACGGCCTGCTGCTCCTGCGCGCCCCGCGCCGGTGGCAGAAGCTCCCGATCCTGCTGGGGATGGCGCTCATCTGGTATGCGATCATGGCCATCGCCTCGCGCGCGGTCTGGATCGGCCTGGCGATCGGGGCGATCTTCCTGCTCGCCGGCGCTCTCCGGCTCAAGCTCCTCCGGCTCGAGCTCGTCCGGCGGAGCTGGCGCTGGATCGTCGGCCTCATCGGCCTGATGGCGGTCATTACTGCTCTCTTCCTCTTCCCCAATCCTTTGAACCTGAGCGGGACTATCTTCGGGCGGGTCGCCACAGGGGTCGAGGCCCTGGCCGGCCCTTATGTCCGCTACTATGACTGGTGGGTGACTTGGGAGATGATCAAGGCCCACCCTATCATCGGGATCGGGCTAGGGGACTTCAAGCTGGAGTTCCTCGACTACAAGGCCGCCTTCCTCGAGACGCCCCGCGGGGCAAGATACAAGGACATCTACATCGCTCAGGCCCTCCAGGCCCACAATGACTACCTCCAGATGTGGGCCGAGCTGGGGACCCTGGGGGCGGTCGTGATCGGCGCGCTCATCTTTCTCGTCTTCTTCAGCGGCTGGCGGAGGGCCCGGGGGCTGAGCCGCAGCCTCCCTCCCAAAGGGAAGGGGCAGACCGAGGAGGGCAAGGAGAGAGCCCTGACCATCCTCCTCCTGCTCGCCGGAGTGCTGGCCTTCATGGGCGATGCCTTCTTCTCCTTCCCACTCCATTTGCCGGCCTCGGCCCTCTGCCTGATCGTGCTCCTGGCGCTCCTCGACGCCGGCTATCTCCAGGGCTGGGCCCAAGAGGGAAGACCCCAGCGATACTCGAGGTGGGCCCTGGCCTTGTGCACGGCGGTCTTGGCGCTCACCGTGATCGTCTTCGCCGCGGGGGACTTCATCGGGGACCTCTACGCGACGAGAGGGAAGAGCCTTTATGAGAGGGGCGACGCCGCTTCCGCTAAGGAGTATCTGGAGAAGAGCCTGGAGTGGGACTTCGCGCCCAAGGAGGCCCTCTCCTACCTCGGCCTGATCTATACCAAGGAAGGGGAGTATCGCCGGGCGCGGGAGGTCCTGGAGCGCTCCTGGGCCAGCTATCCGCGGGTGACGACCCTCTTCAACCTCGGGATTGCCGCGCTCGGGCTGCGGGACCTCGAGGAGGCCACGCGCTACCTCGATCTGGTCACTAAGATCGACCCGACCGATCTGGACTACCTCTACCAGAAGGCCGAGATCTACCTCCTCACGGGCCGAGCGGAGGAGGGCGTGGAGATACTGGAAGCGATCATCGCCAAGGACAGCTCCTACTATCGCGCTATGACCCGGCTGGGGAAGCATCTCGCGGAGAACGGGAAGCCTGATGAGGCCAGAGCCCAGTATGAGAGGGCCCTCGTCGCGGTCAAGCGCAAGGCCGAGGGGCTCCTGGAGCAGTTGAGAAGGCCACTGCTGGAGAAGAGCGAGTATGATCGGCTGAAGGCCGAGGTGGATAAGCTGACAAGGGACAAGGAGGCGATCGAGGCCGCCTTGCAGGCCCTGAGGGGGCAGACCGAGGCTCCCGCTCCTTCCCCCTGAGGTGGATTATGAATCAGTTCAAGGCCGCCGTGGGGGACTTGATTAGCGCGCCCCACAGGTGTATAATCCCCTCGAGGTGATCAGGGATTGGTGAGGACGAACCGCGGGAGATGCTGGCTGGTAGCGATCTTGATCCTCGGGCTATCTCTGGCCCTGAGCGGCTGCGATTTCCTGGACTGGCTCTTCCCGCCCAAGCCGGAGAACAAGCCGCCGGTGGCCAGCTTCAGCTTCAGCCCAGCTAAGCCCTATCTGGGCACCCTCGTGACCTTTGACGGCTCAGCCTCGTCTGATCCGGACGGCCAGGTTGTCGCCTACAGCTGGAGCTTTGGCGACGGAAGCACCGCGAGCAGCGTGACGGCAAGTCATGCCTACACTGTGGCTGGGACCTACACGATCGTCCTCGAGGTGACCGACGACAAGGGCCTCAAGGACACGGACTCCCGCACCATCACCGTCGCGGAGCGGCCCGGCCCTTCGGAGAACAAGCCCCCGGTCGCAAGCTTCACCTTCGCCGCGCAGAACCCCCAGCAGGAGGGGAAAGTGAGCGTAGGGGACAAGGTGGTCTTCGATGCCTCCGCCTCCTATGATCCCGACGGGGAGATCACCGTCTACCAGTGGGAGCTCGAGCCCGGGAGCGTCAGGACAGGGCGCAGCGTGACATACACCTACAGGAAGGCGGGAAACTATGCGGTCACGCTCACTGTGGAGGACGACAAGGGCGCGACGGACTCTGAGACGAAGTATGTTGACGTAGCGGCGATCGCCCCGAAGCCGCCAGTGGCCCTCTTCACCTTCGTGCCGCTCGAGCCGAAGCCGGGGGACCTCATCTCCTTCGACGCCTCCGCGTCTTACGATCCGGACGGCGGGGACATCATCCTTTACCAATGGGATTTTGGCGACGGGACCGCCGGCGAGGGGAAGCAGGTGACCCATACATACAACCAGGCCGGGAGTTATCCTGTCACCCTCACCGTCACCGACGACGACGAGCCGCCCCAGGCTGGGCAATACAAGGGCGAGGTGCTGATATTGACCGGGCAGATAGAGGTCGTCTCGCAGTTCCGCTCCCCGGGCCCCAACCCGCGGGGGCTGGCCTGGGACGGGCGATACCTATGGTGCGCGGACGCCAGCGGCGAGGGGACGCTCTACAAGATCGATCCGAGCAGCGGGAGCGCCGTGAGCGCGATCCCCTCCCCAGGGATGGAGCCGGCCGGACTGGCCTGGGACGGGAAATACCTGTGGAATGTGGATCGGATCGAGCGGAAGATCTTCCAGCTCGATTCGCGCACCGGGACAGTAGTCAACGGCCAGGGGATCGATATCCCCGGCCCCGGCCCGACGGGCCTCACCTGGGACGGCCAATACCTCTGGGTTGCCGACGACGAGACCTACCAGCTCTACCAGGTCGACCCCAGCGACGGGAGCATCGTGAAATCCATCCCTGCCCCCGGGGACTTCCCGCGGGGCCTGGCGTGGGACGGCAGTCGCCTGTGGAACGTCGATATCATCGAGGGCCTCTACCGGCTCGATCCGCGGAGCGGGACCGCCACGGCCTTCTACGAACTGCCGTTCGAGGTCACGACCAGCAGGCTCGAGGGGATGGTCTGGGGCGGGTCTTATCTTTGGATCGCGGACTCGATGGGAGACAAGATCTACAAGATCAGGCTCTGAGCTGGGCCCATCCCCCGCTCGAGCCCAGGCTACTCGGTCTTTTCTGACCTTTGTCCCTCCATGGTTTGACCCCTTTCGGCCAACGGGGTAACCCCTGCCACCGACCGGGCCTTCCCAACCGGCATATAATGCCCCGTGAGCTTGTCTGCTAGAGCGAGGGCCGCAAGAGAACGGATCGCCAGGAGCGACCCTCGCTTGGAGGGACGATGAGAAGGAGAATACCCCTAGTGGGCCTTGTGCTCGTCCTGCTCAGTGCCATCACGCTCTATGCCCAAGAGGCCCAGATCACCGTAGAGAGCGTCACCGCCCACCCCGATGAGGAGAAGACCATTGCCGTTACGGTCGCCGATGTGCCGGCCCCGGGGATCGCCTCGATCCAGGGGAGCATCGGCTACGACCCGAAGGTCGTGGCCATCTTGGATCTCATCTTCTCCGAGAAGTTCAACATCAAGGTGGAGAACATCGACGGCTGCCAGACGGACAGCGTCCGGTTTGCCGCCACGCTCACCGCTGATCAGGAGCCGGTCACGGACGGGGTCATCCTGGAGTTGCAGGCCAAGGCGGTCGGCCAGCCGGGGGACGAGACCGAGATCATCTTGACGCTCGAGGTCCTGAGCGACCTGAACTACCAGACCGTCTCCTACAAGATCACCAACGGCCTCTTCAAGATCAAGGCCGAGAACCAGCCCCCGATCGCGGACTTCTCCTTTGCCCCGCCGGAGCCGACAACCGAGGATAATGTCCAATTCGTGGACATGTCGACCGACCCCGACGGGCGACTCGTCGCATTTCATTGGGACTTTGGGGACGGGACCACCTCGGAGTTGCAGGACCCGCAGCACCGGTTCGCCCAGCCGGGAAGCTATACCGTCAAGCTCACCGTGACCGACGACGAGGGGGCGACTGCTACCAAGACGAGGGAGATCTTCGTCGCCCCGGTGGTCACGGAGATCACGATCATCATCTACCCCAACCCCGCGCGGGACCGCGTGACGATCCGCTACTACCTCCCGCGAGGGATGAAGCGGGCTGAGCTGTTCGTCTTCGACCTCACCGGCCTGCTCGTCTTCTCCAAGCAGCTCGAGGTCACGAAGATCGAGTTTGTCTGGGACCTGCGGGATAGGCTGGGGAAGCCCCTCCCGAACGGGCTCTACTTCCTCTTCATCCAGGGGATCGACGCCCAAGACCGGCCGACGAGGTCGAAGATCGAGAAGATGGTGATCCAGCGATGAAAAGAATGCTAAGTGCGCACCGGCAGACGCTGCTGATGGTCGGCCTGACGCTCGCGGCCCTGGCGATCGCGACCCCCAGTCGGGCCGAGACGCTGATCACGCTCTTCGACCTCGACAACGGGGTCCGGCCGCTGGCGATGGGCGGGGCCTTCACGGGGCTGGCCGACGATGAGAACGCGCTGTTCTACAACCCCTCCGGCCTGGCCTATCTGGACCATCACACCCGGTTCAGCTCGCTCTACGAGAGCTACTTCGGGCTCACGGACTACGGCCAGATGGCCGTGGCGCGGCGCGGGCTCGGGCTGGGGGTGATCCTCTTCAACTCCCGGACGATCGTCCAGCGGGACGAGCTGGGGAATCAGGTCGGGGAGTTCAGCTACTCCGCCGCCGGGCTGGCGGGGGCCTACGCGACCACGCTCGGTGAGCTGCCGCTCCCGCTCGAGCTGCCCGCGGGACTCGACCGGCTGGCCGTGGGAGCTCGGCTCAAGCTCTACCGGGTCAAGACCCTCGAGGAGGGGAGCGGCGCGACCTTAGCGCTGGACCCCGCGATGAGCTTCGACTTCGGGCGGCTGACCGCCGGCGGGCTGGAGTTCGAGGGCCTCCGGCTCGGGCTGGTCCTGGAGAACCTCCTCGGGCTCCCCATGGAGTTCGGGAGCGGCCACCGCGAGGCCTGGCCCTTGGGGTTCCGCTTCGGCGGGTCGGTCTCAGTCCGGGGCCTGGTCCTCGCCGCGGACCTCGAGTCGAACGGGGCCTTCCACCTGGGGACGGAGTATCGCCTGAGCCCGGCCCTCGGCCTGGGGGGCCTCGAGGGCGGGAGCCTGGCCCTGCGCGCTGGCCTGATGCTGGGGAGGAGGGTCTCCTTCAGCCTCGGGCTGGGGCTTCAGATGAGGAATTTCCACATAGACTACGGCATGTTCACCCACGCCCAACTGCCGCTCTCCCACGCCCTCTCCTTCGGCGCGGCCTTCAACCTCGACCCATAGCCCTCGATCGGGCGCATCTAGGGATTGAGAGCACCCCGAGCTTCTCGCAGGATGAACCTGAGAATCCCCTTCTCCCCCGGAGGGAGAAGGCCGGGATGAGGGGGGTATCATTCCGGGCGATAAGACTCATGCCAGCTCGATCCGCCCTCACCCCTCCTCTCGTCCCTAGGGAGAGGGGAAACTACAGGCAACTCCCCCGGGCCGCGGCATGGCTGCTCATCGCGGAGAGCAGTCACTAGGGGCCGCGAATAGCTGGATGGCCCCAGACCTAGGAAGCCCTTAGAGGCAGGGCTCTTCCCTCGGCGCGCTAGAAGGTCGTGGCGAGCTGGACCGCGAAGTAGAGGCTCTGGTAGGAGCCCGTGCTCTCCAGGTTATCGATGTTCAGCACATAGCCGACGAGCCCTGAGGCCCCCCAGTTCCCGCGCAGCTTGTAGTCGCCCTTCAGCACCAGCTCCCCCTCGAGGCTATCGCGGGGCTTCCCGCTTCGCGTGCCGCCAAGGTAGCTCGCGCTCGCCTCGAGCGAGAGGGCGAGCTGGGGGAGGAAGGGGAGCCCGACCGTCGAGCTGTTCCGGAGCGAGTAGGAGGTCATGTCCTCGCGCTCCTCTTTCACCCGGACCTGGGAGAGCGAGAGGCTGTTCGAGACGGTCAGATCCAGGACTGTCGCCTTCCAGCCCAGGCCGGCGGTCGCCGTCCAGCTCTCGGAGGTCTTCGTCCCGTAGCTGGGGTGCTGGAGGAGCCGGACCGTTCCCTGGAGGCTCAGGCTCGGGGTGAGCTCCTTCCAGCCGGCGTAGTCCAAGCGGAGCGAGAGGTTATTGGACAGCTCCTGGCGCGCGCTCCGCTCATCGAGGCTCGCGCTCAGCTTGTAGCTCGCCTGGCCCTTGAAGGCCCCGCGCTCGCCCCGCAACTTCCCCTCGCCGGCGAAGCGCGAACGGCCGCTCTCCTGCTGGAAGGAGACCGTCCCGCGGGGGTAGAGGACCAGCTCGCCCAGCGTCAGGCTGTCGAACTGGAGGTCCAGTTGGCCGTCATGCTCGATCTCCAGCCCTCCCTCTGCCACGGGGAGCTGCCGCTGCGCCTCCCAGTCGTAGCGGGCATCGACCTGGACCAGCGGGAGAGGCCGGGACCAGTCGACCGTGAACCGGAGCGTCTCGGTTCCCCAGACCCTTCGGCCGTCCAGGTATCGTGTCGAGCGGCTCGAGCGGGCGTAGTGCGAGAGGAGGTCGAGGCCGGGGAGGAGGCGAACGGTCGCTTGGGCCTCGATCTTCTGATCGCCGGAGGCGCGGCCGGGCAGCTTGAGGTTGGCGAGCGAGCGGTCGGCATAGCTGAGGGAGAGCCCGAGGCGGCCGTCAAAGAGCGACCCGCTGATCGTGCCGTCCAGCTCGTGGCGGGCCTCGTCGAAGCCGTCCTTCTCGCCCCGGTCGTCGACCCGCTCGAGGGCGTAGCCGAGCTCCAGCTCTGGGCCGAAGTCCCACCGGACCCGGGCGGAGTCCTTCTCCGTATAGCTCTGGCGGGCGTAGGGGTCGGTCTGGGAGAGCTCGGCCCCTTCGAGGTCCCCCTCGTGCTTCAGGACGAGCGAGAGCTCCTCGGTGAAGGCGTAGGTCCCCTCGAGGCTCCAGCCGCGCAGGTCCTCGCGGGCCTCGCTCACCAGCGCCGTGAACCGGGGCGAAAGCCACTCCAAGGCCCCCTCGAGCTTCAGCTTCCCCAAGTCCTGAGAGAGGGAGAGCGAGAGGGCCGGGCCCCAGTCGGTATGCTCCCAGGCGGGGATGTCCTGGAAACGATAGCGGTCTTCCCCCGGGATCCTCGTCTTCTGCTGCGGATAGCTCCGGGCCGCCCCGCTCGGGTCCACCAGCCAGAGGGTAAGCTCATAGTCGGGGTCGGCCTGTGAGCCGACCCACAGGCCGGCCTCGCTCGGCCCGAGGGCCGTGACCGCGAGGCGGAGGAGCGGCTCCCGCTCGCCCAGCCGGAAGAGGCCCTCGTCCGTCCCGCGCCAGACCTGGCCGGCGAAGATGGCTACCGCTCGGGCCGGCTCGGCGGCGAGCCAGCCCATGCCCTTCCCGCGCTCATAAGCTCTGATCCCTAGCTCAGTTGCCACGAGCACCTCCCGGCCCGAGCCGGCGAGGCCGTTGATCCGCACGCCCGCGAGCTCGGGCGGGACCGCGAAGGACTCCGTCGCGGGGTCGAAGATCATCAGCCCCGCGGGCGTCCCCAGGTAGACGAACTTCCCGTCCCCCGCGAGCTCGAGGACCTCCTCGCTCACCATCTCCGGCTGATTCGCAAGGTTGTAGACCTCCCACCTCTCCTTCTTCCCCATCTCCGCGAGCCGGACGCGGTTCAGCCCCTTGTCCGTCCCGAGGTAGAGGGTCCCGTCCTGGACGAGCGCGGCCCGGACATCCTGGGAGGCGAGCCCGTCGCTGGAGTAGAACCTCCGCCAGTTGGTGAGGATCGCGAAGGGGTCTTCCCCCTCGAGCTTCATGACCGAGACCCCGGAGTCGGTGGCGAAGACGATCAGCTCATCAGTTGCGGCGAGCGCGCGGACCGCGCGGCCCGCCAGCCCTTGGGCCGGCCCGAGCGCCCGCCACCGCGCGCCGTCGAAGACCGTCAGCCCGTTCTGGCCCGCGAAGATCGTGTATTCTCGCCCCTGGTAGGAGACGGCCCCGATGGCGTTGATCCTGTTGGGGAGGCTCTTCCGCTCGTTGTCGTCGAACGGGAACCGGTTGTAGTTGTAGCCGAACTCCAGGTCGCCCTGGAAGGCTCCCAGGTCGAGCTTGGCCGAGACCCCCCCGACGATGTGGTCGTTCGGCATGGTTCGCAGGCTGCTTGTGTCGCCGGCCACCGGGCTATCGGCCGCCTGGAGGAGATCGAGGCTGAGGGTGAGGAAGGCCGTCGGGCTGTAGCTGACCAGGACGCCGGAGAGGTTCCGCTTGTAGTCCGTGACCCCTCCCAGTCCGCCGCGGAAGATCTCGTAGTCGATCCGGAGCTCGTCCTCCGGGCCGAGCTCCTGGAAGAGGAGGAGCGCCCCGGTCTCGTAGTCGATCGAGTAGTCGAGATCGCGCTGGAGGAGCTTCCCGTTCAGGTAGACCCGCTCGCTCCCCTGGGCGATGGAGAGGCCCAGGACATACAATCCCCCGGAGACGGCGTAGTTGAAGCTCACCTGGGCCTGATTCTCCTCGAGGGCGGCGAAGAAGCTCGCGGGGAAGTCCAGCTCGATGACCCCCTCCTCGGCGAACAAGCGGTAGTCGTAGCCGATGAGGCTCGGGTCGGTGATCTCGACGAAATCGGCCTCGCCGAGCTTGACCCTCACCTCGACCGAGTCGGGGTCGATCTCCTGGTAGCCGAGGTAGTAGAACCTCTCCTGCTGGTAGCCGTCGAGCCGCAGATCGGTCCTGTCCAGGGCCAAGAGGACATAGCCCGCGATCAGCCCCCTGAGGAAGCCGAGCTCATACTCGCTCCCCTCGTCCAGGGGATACTCCTTCCGCTCCTCGCCCGTGAGGTCCTGGGCCTCGTTGTAGTCGTCGATGTAGTCCTTGAGCGCCCGGCGGAGCAGCTCGAGGGCCTCAGTTCTCAGGAGGAGGAACTGCTCGCCCTCCTTCTCCACGACCAGGTAATCGCTCGCCTCGACCTCCCTCCGGGAGTCCTCGCGGATCGTGGGGAAGAGGTAGCCCAGGCCGTAGCTTCCCAGGAGGTCCCTCAGCCCCTGGTCCGGGCGGAAGACGAGGTTAAGCTCGGTGAACTCGGGGACGAACCCGCTCACGCGGTAATACTCGAGCCCCCTGATGTTGAGGAGGTAGGGCTGCTCGAGCCAGCGCTGCTCCGGCTGCCGGAGCATGTAGGTCACGGTCCCCGGGCTGGTGTTCCCCCGGAAGACCTTGGACTGGGGGATCCCCGAGACGCGGGCAAAGACCCCTCGGACCCGCAGGTCCTCGCGCGGGGTCCATTCGACCCGCAGGCCCTTCAGGCTCTTATCGTAGCCCGTGAACTCTGTATCCCCGGCCACGGTGAAGTCCCCGAACCCCCCCTCGAGGTTCCGGCCGCGATACTTGATCGAGAGCAGCTGGAGGTTCTCCGCCTTCTGGTTGTCGAGGTGGGCGGAGAGCGAGAGGACCCCCGCGAGAGGCCACTCGATCCGGACCCCGCCCTCGGCGTCCACGGAGAGGGCCTGCTCGAGCAGGAGCTGATTGGCATACCCCCGCTCGGTCAGCCCGCGGGAGTCCCCGATCCCGTATTTCACGAGCCAGCTCACCTGACCCGTCGCGGAGAGCGAGAGCGGCCCCTCCTCTTCCGCTGCCTCGGGAACGGCAAGAGGAGGCGCGAGCCGCTCCGAGGGGGTCTGGAGCTCCTCTTGAGCCAGCACTCTGCCACAAGAGAGAAGGAGCAAGACTGCCGAGATCGCAACTATCTTCTTCATATTCATCACCTCTAGAATCGCAGGGTCAGCGAGAGCCGCTGGGTGTCCGGGAGCTGGGGATGGGCCGTCAGGGCCCAGTCGAGCCTCAGCCTCTCCAGCCAGACCGAGGAGCCGAAGGAGATCCCCGTCCCGTCGCACCCCAGGCGGAGGCCGAGGCTGTTGACCCACAGCTCGAGGCCGAGATGGCCCTGGGGCCGGCCGGTGAGGACTCCGCTGAGGTCGAGGAGGAGGTTGAGGGCCGTCCTCTCCCAGATGGCGAAGGAGAGCGAGCCCCCGAGCCTGAGAGAGAGGGGCCAGCCCTCAGCGTGGCCGGTGGCGAAGCGGATCTCTCGACTCAGCCCGTTCTCGAGGAGCGCGCCGAGCCGCAGCCTCTCCCGGACCAGGATGAGCGCCGGGTCGAGGGCCCAGCCGAGCCCGCTCCCGCCGTCGCTCAGCTCCTGATAGAGCTTGAGCCTGGCACCCAAAGCCAGCCCCTCGGCCAAGGCCACGCCCAGGGAGACGATCCCCGCCCGGCTGATGTAGGCGAAGCCCGACCCGAGGGGGTTCCCGAACTCGTTCGCCCGCTCGATCCCGTCCGAGTGGAGCTGGAGCAGGTTCAAGCCGGCCCCGCGGCCCGCCAGCCCCAGCGCGCCGTAGTCCAGCAGCTCGAACTGCCGGCTGTAGAGCGAGGTGAGCCCCCGCCGCTCGAGGAAGGCCAGGGCCGCCGGGTTGTAGAAGGCCGCGTTCTCATCGTCCGCCAGGCCGGTGAACGCCCCGCCCATCCCGAGCGGGCGGGCCCCGACCCCGATCTCGAGCAGGGCCGCCACCGCGGCGAACTCCTCCGGCTCGGCCGCATCGCAGCGGGCCGCCAAGCCGAGCAGGCTGAGGAGGAGCAAGAGCAGCGTCACGCTGCAGATCTTCATTCTCTTTGACCGTCCTACCGCCGGATCACCAGCCGATGGATCGCCGAGCGGACACCGTCGGCGAGGACCAGGTAGATGTATAACCCGTTAGCCAAGGGCTTGCCCTCGCTGCTTGACAGATCCCAAGTGAACCGATCGCCCTGGGGATCGAGCGGCGCGGAGAAGACCGGCTGACCCACGACGCTGAAGACGATCAGCCTCGCCTCACGCGTCCCCGGCGGCAGGGCATAGGTGAAGAGGACCCTCTCGGAGGCGGGGTTACTCCCGGCCTTCACCTCCGGCTGGCCGCCGGCCTGGGGGAGCGCTAGCCCGAGGAGGCTCACGCCTCGCTCGGCATTCAGCTTCCCTGAGCCCCACAGCTCGCTCGGGCTCGCCCCGGTGAGGCTATCGCGGACCGCGGTCTGACGGAGCTTCTCCGCCGCCTCCGCCGGCGCCACCCCTGAATGGGCTTGGAGCATCAGTGCGACCGTCCCGGCCACATGGGGCGCGGCCATCGAGGTCCCCTGGTAGGCCGCATGGGCCCGGTCGGTGGCGATCAGTTCCTCGACCGCGCTCAGCTCCGATCCAGCCGCGAGTGGCGCGATGATCGCCGTCCCCGGGGCGGCGAGGTCCGGCTTCCGCCGGCCGTCCCGTGTCGGCCCGCGGGAGGAGAATGGGGCGAGCTCGCCCACCCCGCTCGCGCCCCGGAAATGATACTCGTTCCCGTTGAGGCTCTGCCACTCGACTCGCGTAGTCCAGGCCCCCACGGTCACAATCCCCCGCCCGTTCCCGGGCTCGGAGATCGTCATCCCGCTATCCCCTTGGAGGAAGGCGCCCATCGAGGCCAGCCCCGGCCAGCCGTCGAACCGGCCCGACCCAGCCCGGGCGATCAGGCGGATCGTCCACGGCTGGCCCACGGCTACCTCCTCGAGGAGGACGCCGATCTCCTTGTCCCCGTTGTTCGGATCGGCTCCCCCGGAGGCATTGTCAATCGAGACCCTCCCCGCGGCCGTCTCGCGGACCACCATCTCCCCCGGCTCGGCCGCCACCACCTGGACGAGGTTCCCGGCCACCGGGGCGCCGAGCTCGATCTCGAACTCCGCCCCGCCGGGATGCCAGATGTCGAGGTAGACCGTCTCCTCCGCGGGGACGAAGGTGAACTGGGCTGAGCTCCCGGGGTAGGCGAGCTTGCCCGCGATGTGGATCGGCTCGTCCCCCTCGTTCCCCGCTGAGGTGACGATCACCCGTCCGGGGCCGAGCAGCGCCTCGAGCGCCAGGTCGAAGTTGCTCGTCCCGTCGTGCGGCCCGAAGTGGCCGCCCAGGCTGAGGTTGACCACGCAGGGCCTCCCCATCTCCGCCGCGCGGCGGAAGATATAGTCCACGCCCGCCACCACATCGCTGGTGAAGAAGCTCGTCTTCACCACGATCAGCTCGGCCTCGGGCGCCACGCCCACATAGCCTGCAGTCGAGGAGGAGCCGTCCCCCGCCGCGATCCCCGCCACATGGGTCCCGTGGCCCACCTCATCCCGCTGGTGGACCCTCCTCGCCTCCGGCGGGGCGGGGCGGGCGAGCTCCGCCTCGATCTCGGCCTTGGTATATTCCGTCCCGAAGGGGACGGCTCCGGGGTTCCCCCAGGGGCCCGTCTCCGTCTGGTCCCAGAGGTAGGCGATTCTCGATGATTCCTCGAACCCGTCCCCGTCTGCGTCGGCTCTGAAGTCGAGGTGCTCGTAGTCAATGCCGGTGTCGATCACGCCGATGAGGACCCCTTTCCCGCGGAGGGCGGGCTCCTCCTGCCAGAGTCGGTCGGCCCCGATGGCCGGGACAGACCTATCGAGCTCGGGCGCGAGCCGGTGCGCGGCCTCGATGTAGATGACATCCGGATTCTGGGCCAGCCGCCGGAGCTGGGCCGGGGTCACCTTCGCCACGGTGATCTCGCCCGAGGCCGCCAGGATCTCGGCCCCGCTCGCGGCCAAGCCGGCCCGCGAGCGGGCCCTGATGAGGACGGCCAGCTTCTCGGCCCGAGCCGCCGGCGGGGTCCGGGGCGGGGGAGCACGGAACTCCCCCAAGGCCGTGGGGACTGCGCTCTGGAAGAGCGGGCCCTCTTCGGCGTAGACGGCCGCTAGCGGGGCGAACGCGGCCAAGTCGAGGGCCGCGCCTTGGGCAGTGGCCTCCCGGTCTCGCTCGAGGATGATCCGCAGGAGAGGCTCGAGCTTACCGGCCTGCTCGCTCCCGAGCCTTTCAGGGACGGGGAGCGCCCCCAGTCGGCCCGCCCCAATCGCTCTCAGGGATAGTGCTCTTGGGGGGGCGTTGAAGCCCGCCAGCTCCCCGATCGTGGGGAGCTCTAGCGGGAGAGAAGGCCCGCCTTGGCCGAGAGCGAGGAGACTGACCAGCAGAAGGAACGAGCTGAGGAAGAGGAAGGGCCTTCTCCAGAGCTGGCAGCCTCTCATGGCGACTGAGATGATAGCAGGTCAGCTTCGCGTTGAGCAAGGCTCCCCCCGCAGGCGGCGGTTGCCCGGTGCATGAATTCATGGTAGAATCGAACTTGAACAGGAGGTCCAGAGCTTGACCGGTCCGGGGGAGAAGCGGAGCAGGGGGTTCAGGAACATCGCGCTGATCGCGATCGCCTTGATCTTCTCCTTGGTTATCCTCCAGTCATTCTTCAACAGCTCTGAGGGGCGGCGCGAGCTGAGCTACACCCAATTCCTCGAGCTGGTGACCTCGGGCCAGGTGGCGAAGGTCACGATCAAGGGGAAGCTCATCACCGGGACGGAGATCGACGGGAAGAGCCGGTTCAAGACCTTCATCCCGACCGAACCCGCGGACCAGCAGCTCATCCCGCTCCTCAAGGAGAAAGGGGTCCAGATCGAGGTCCAGCCGGAGGGGAGCAACTCCTGGCTCGTCTCGATCCTGGCCTGGGTCCTGCCCGCCCTGCTGGTGATCGCGCTCTGGATGTGGATGCTCCGGCGGATGCAGGGCGAGGGGACGAGCGCCCTCTCCTTCGGAAGGAGCCAGGCCAAGCTGATCACTAAGGAGTTCTCCAAGGTGACCTTCGCCGATGTGGCCGGGATCGACGAGGTGCGGGACGAGGTCCAGGAGATCGTGGAGTATCTCCGCGACCCGCAGCGGTTCATCAAGCTGGGGGCGCAGATCCCCAAGGGGGTCCTGCTCGTCGGCCCGCCGGGGACGGGGAAGACGCTCCTCGCGAGGGCGATCGCCGGTGAGGCCGATGTCCCGTTCTTCTCGATCTCCGGCTCCGACTTCGTCGAGATGTTCGTGGGCGTGGGAGCGGCACGGGTGCGGGACCTCTTCCGCCGGGCCAAGGAGGAGCGCCGGCCCGCGATCATCTTCATCGACGAGATCGATGCCGTCGGGCGGAAGCGCGGCGCGGGGATCGGCGGGGGGCACGACGAGCGGGAGCAGACCCTGAACCAGCTCCTCGCGGAGATGGACGGGTTCGAGAAGAACGAGCAGGTGATCATCCTGGCCGCGACCAACCGGCCGGACATCCTCGACCCAGCCCTCTTGCGCCCGGGGCGGTTCGACCGGAAGATCCCCGTCCCCGCCCCAGACCTCAAAGGCCGGGAGGAGATCCTCAAGGTCCACACCAAGAACAAGAAGCTGGCCCCCGATGTGGACCTCCGCGTCCTGGCCCAGCGGACACCAGGGTTCGTCGGGGCAGATCTGGAGAACCTCTGCAACGAGGCCGCCCTGCTCGCCGCCCGCCGACAGCGGTCGATGATCGAGATGCAGGACTTCGAGGAGGCGATCGACCGCGTGATCGCGGGCGTCGAGCGGAAGAGCCACATCATCTCCGAGGAGGAGAAGCTCCGGATCGCCTACCACGAGGCCGGCCATGCCCTGGTCTCCAAGCTCCTCCCCAAGGCCGACCCGGTCCACCGGATCTCGATCATCCCCCGCGGCCAGGCCCTCGGCTATGTCCTCCAGCTCCCCTTGAAGGACAAGTATCTCTTCTCCAAGGAGGAGCTTCTCGCCCGGCTCACCTCGATGCTCGGCGGCCGGGCGGCGGAGGAGATCGTCTTCGATGAGGTGACTACCGGGGCGCGGGACGACCTGGAGAACGCCACGGAGATCGCCAAGAGCATGGTCATCTCCTACGGGATGAGCGAGCGGGTCGGGCTGATCAGCCTCGGCCGGGACAACGGGAATGTCTTCCTCGGCGAGGACCTGATCCTCAACCGAGACCATAGCGAGAAGATGTCCGCGCTCGTCGACGAGGAGATCAAGCGGATCATCGAGGAGTGCCACCGCCGGGCCAAGGAGCTGCTCCAGCAGAACCGCGCGGCCCTCCAGAGGATCGCCGAGGAGCTCCTGAAGGTCGAGGTCCTCGAGGGGAAGCGGCTGGACGAGCTTCTGGCCGAGGTCGCCGCCCAGGCTCAGGCCGAGGCAGTCTCGACTAACTGATGGTCCGAGTCGCGCTCCTCGGCTCGACCGGCTCGATCGGGCGCCAGACACTGGAAGTAATCCGGGCTCTCCGGCCTCGCTTTGAAGTCTTGGCCCTTGCTGCCGGCTCGAACCTCGACCTCCTTGTGGAACAGATCCGAGAATTCCAGCCCGTCGTCGTCTCCGTCGGGACAGCCGAGGCCGCAGGCCGGCTCCGCCACAGGGAGGTCATCTGGGGCGAGCGGGGCCTAGCCCAGATCGCCGCCCTCCCCGAAGCGGACATCATCGTCAACGGCCTGGTGGGGGCGATCGGGCTCGCGCCGACCCTCGCGGCGCTCGAGGCGGGGAAGCGGCTCTGCCTGGCGAACAAGGAGTCGCTGGTGATCGGCGGCCATCTGGTGAGGCGAGCCCTCGCCTCCGGCGGGGAGCTGATCCCGATCGACAGCGAGCACAGCGCGATCTTCCAGCTGCTGGAGGGCCGCGAGCGGGGCGAGATCGAGCGGATCATCCTCACCGCCTCGGGCGGGGCGCTCCGCGACCGGCCGCTGGAGGAGTTGGAGCGGGTAACCCCGGAGGAGGTGCTGCAGCACCCGAACTGGCGGATGGGCCCGCGGATCACGGTCGACTCCGCGACCCTGGCCAACAAGGGGTTCGAGGTGATCGAGGCCCACTGGCTCTTCGGGCTAGAATACGATCAGATCGAGGCCCTCCTCCATCCCCAGTCGGTCGTCCACGGGCTGGTCCAGTTCGTCGATGGGAGCCTGAGCGCCGGGCTGTCGTCGCCGGACATGCGCCTCTCGATCCAGTATGCCCTCACCTATCCCGAGCGGTTGAGGAATAGCTATCCCCGGCTCGAGCTAGTCGGGCGCGAGCTGGCCTTTGCCGCGATCGATCCGCGGAGATACCCGGCCTTCGAGATCGTCGTCGAGGCCGGGCGGCTCGGTGGGACGATGCCCGCGGCGATCAACGCCGCCGATGAGGTCTTGGTATCGCGCTTCTTGCGGGGGGAGATCCCCTTCACTACAATCGCCGCGGGGCTCAAGCTAGCGCTGGAAAGGCACTCCCCGGCCCCAGAGCCCGATCTGGAGGCGATCATGGAGGCCGACCGCTGGGGCCGGCGGCTGGCCGAGGAGATCTCTTGATGGCGCGGTGCGCGCACTGCGGCAAGGTGAAGGGGACGCGGAATTGCCCGGCCCTGAGAGGGCTGATCTGCTCCCGCTGCTGCGGGGAGCATCGCGGGATCGAGATCGATTGCCCCGCCTCCTGCCCCTATTACCAGAAGAGCGAGCGTTACCAGCGGGAGCGGCTCGCGCCGGAGTTCCACCGCCGCTGGCTGGAGGCCCATGGGCCGCTCTACCGCGATGGACGGGAGCGGGTCCTCGACTTCATCCTCTTCCTCGAGCTTTTGCTCTACCGCTACTACCGGGAGCGGACGGGGGGGACCGACAGCGCGATCCTCGAGGGGCTCGAGTTCGCCAAGGAGCGGCTCGGGCCGATCCTGCTCGTCGAGGGGACCGTCCGCCCGGGGCTGGGAGAGTATCTCCTCGAGGAGATCGACCGCTATCTCGAGCAGGGCCAGTTGAGCCGGGAGGAGGCCCTGGAGGGCCTCGAGGCGACGCTCGCCTTCTTGAAGAGCTTCGCCAGAGAGGCCGAGAATCCCCGGCGCTACCTCCAGGGCCTGATGGGCCATGTCGAGCAGGACTTTGACCTTCCGGAGGAAGAGGAGGAGGCCGCGGCCCCCACGGGGCTGATCATCACTCCGGATCAGCTGCGGGAGGAGCTCAGTCGCCAGCCCAACCGTCCCGAACTACCCTGAAGAAGCCGCCCAGCTGCGCGAGCAAGTAGTAGGCCGTCAATCCCAGCAAGGCCGGGAGAGCCACGAGCAGGAAGCGGCTCTCGACGGCCATAGCTAGCCCGCGGTAGAAGAGGAAGGCTAAGCCCCCCATCAGCGCTGCGCCGAGGGCCATCTTTGCCAGCTCGGCTCGCAGCGGCCCGATCAGCCCCGTTCCCAGCCGGCGTTGCAAGGCCCGGGCCAGGAGAGCCATATTCACCAGCCCGGCGATTGAGGTGGCGAGCGCCAGGCCGCGGACCCCAAGTGGACGGCATAAGGCGTAGTCGAGGACCACATTCACTGCTACGCCGACCAGCCCGAGGAGGACGGGGGTCCTCGTGTCCCGCAGGGCATAGAAGGCCCGCGTGAGGAGGTAGACCAGCCCGTAGGCCGCCAGCCCGATCAGGTAGAAGTTGAGGGCCGCGAGCGTCCGCGTCGTGTCCTGGGGGAGGAACTGGCCGTGCTCGAAGAGGAGCCGGATCGTCGGCCGCCCGATGGCGTAGAGCCCGGCGGTCGCGGGGAAGAGGATGAAGGCCCCCAGAAGAATCCCGCGTTGCAACGTCTTCGTCAGCCCAGCAAGGTCCTCTCGCGCAGCCCGGTGGGAGAAGCGCGGGAGGAGGGCGTTGGCGATGGAGATGGCGAAGACCCCGAGCGGGAGCTGGAAGAGCCGGATCGCATACTGGAGCGAGGAGATCGCCCCGTCCCCCAGGTGCGAGGCGAGCTTGTTATCGACCAGGAGGCTCACCTGGACTCCGGCCAGGCCGACCACGGCCGGGACCATCATCCGGGCGAGCTGCCTCAGGCCCTCGTGGTGCAGGGCGAGCTTGAAGGTGAACCGGACCTTGCCGCGGAGGAAGGCGAGCTGGAAGAGGAGCATCCCCAGGCCGCCGAGCAGCAGGCCGAAGGCCAGGCCGTAACTCGACTGAGCCAGATGGGCAGCGAGCGGCCAGGCTCCCACGATCAGCCCGAGGTCGAAGAGCACGGGGGCGAGGGCGGGAGCAAGGAACCGCCGCTGGCCGTTGAGGATGCCCATGAAGATCGCGGCCAGCCCGACCAGGCCGATGAAGGGGAGCGTAATTCGGGTGAGGGAGATGGCCAGGCGAAGCTTCTCCGGGGCGAAGCCGGAGGCGAGGAACGGGACATAGCCGGGGGTGAGATAGATCCCCAGGCCGATCACTAGCGGGAAGGCTAGCATTGCCAGGCTCAGGGTGACGCTGGCGAACCTGTCCGCCTCCGCCCGGTCCTCGGCCAGATAGCCGGTGTAGATCGGGACGAAGGCCGTGGAGAGCGCCCCCTCGGCCAGCAGTTGGCGGAGCATGTTCGGGACGAAGAAGGCGATCAGATAGGCGTCGTAAGCCGCGCTCGCCCCGAACCTGTTGGCGATCACCACATCGCGGAAGAGCCCGAAGACCCGGCAGAGCGCGGTCGCTCCGGCGATGACCAGGACATCGGTGACGATCCCCCTCGTCCGGACCCGCCGCGCCAGCTGCTCGCGAATGGTCATCGCGGAATCAGGACCAGTCCCACGGCGATCACGCGGTTGCCTATGGCTTGGAGGCTCTTCCCCTGGCGGAAGACGAGCGAGGCCGAGCTCCCCCCGTCGAGGGCCAGAGCATCCACTGCGCCGAGCTCTTCCATCAGCCGGGCAAGCTCCTCCAGGGTCAGCCCCGCGCTTCCCGTCCCTTGGCCCGCCACGAGCATGATCAGGTCGCCCTGGGGGGTGATCCCCAGCGCGCTCCGCACGGCCCGAGCGGTGGCGAAGGCCTCGCTGAACCCCTCACCCCGCGGGTCGAGCACGACCCTCCCCTCCCGGAGCAGGAGCGGCCCGGCGCTCACCGCGTCCCGCAAGGGGATGAACGGCGGCGGCGACCCCTCCTGGAAGAAGACTACGCGGCCGAAGAGATCGACCCCCAGGGCCCCCCGCTGGCCGTAGGGCGAGGAGCGGACGAGGCCGTCCTTGATGATCAACCCGATCGGCACGCCATTATCGGGGTTGAAGAAGTTGGCGTTGATCCCGGCCACGCCGCCCTGAGCCTGGACGATTGCCTCCAGAGGCTCGCCCTTCCCCGGCCCTCCGCGGGGGAGGCCGACCCTCAGCCGATAATGGGCCTGATAGTCCTTGATGAGGAGGTAGTCCACGCGCGCCCCCCCGGCGGGCGTGGGCCACTCCCGGCGGTAGTAGCCGATCCAGGGGCCGAGGGAGAGCGTTGGCCAGCCCGCCTGGGCCTGGCTTGAAGGGAAGCTGAGCTCGACCCAGTAGCCTCCACCGGAGAAGCCCGAGCTGACCTGGGGCTTCGCCCCCGCGCGGAGCTTGAGGCCGACGATCGGCTGGTCGGGCTGCGGGGAGGAGACCTCGAGGGCCTCTAAGTTCCCGGAGGAGTAGCGGCTGGTCCGCGGGGCGATCGCTAGAGCAGCATTGTAGAACCTCAGCTCCACCCGCCGCCCGGACGAGGTCAGCACGAACGGCGCGAGGCTGGTGAAGCCGAGTCGGAGCACGCCATTGGCGTAAGCGAGGGAGACCAGCCGACTCCGCGGGGGGAAAAGGTAGACCGAGTCCGTGAAGTCCAGCATCGCTACCCCCAGAAGCTCAGCCAGCTCTTCTAGAGGCAGGTAAGCGAGCCCGCCGGGACGGGCGAGCCTCTCCGCCGGGAGGCGGGCCTCGCGGCCCAGGCCCCAACGGAGGATCAGCCCGAGGCCGTCTTCCGCCGCCTCCGCGCCGAGGTAGGGGGCAAGCTCGATCACCGGGGCCAAGAGCGGGCCATCGCTTCGCAGAAGACGATGCTCCAGCCGGACCTCATGGCCGTTCACGATCACCCTTTGGGCCAGCCCAGCCGGCCCGAGGGCCGCGACCAGGGCCAGCGCGACCGGCAGGGCCCGCAGGCCCCTGAGGAGCCTATCCTTGCTCATCCGCGCCGGCTGAGGCCTCTTCGGCCGCGACCTCTACCTGGATCTCCACGGAGATATCGCCGTATAGCTCAATCTTGACCGGATAGACGCCGACCTTGTCCAGCGGCTGGGCCAGGGCGATCCGGCCCTTCTCGATCTCCGCGCCGAGCTCCTCCTTGATCCGCTCGGCGATCTCCTCTCGGCGGACCGAGCCGTAGAGCTGCTCGCCATGGGCCTCGCGGACGAACTTCAGCACCAGCCCCTCGAGCCGCTGCTTCAACTCCTTCGCCTTCTCTTCCCTGCTCCGGCGCTCCTCCTCGCGCGCCCGCTTGAACTTCTCATACTGCCTGAGGTTGTGCTCCGTCGGCTCCACGGCCAGCCCGCGGGGGAAGAGGAAGTTCCGCGCGTAGCCGTCGGCCACGCTGACCACATCGCCGACATCGCCGAGCTTCTCCACCCTTTGGATCAAGAGGACCTTCATCTCCATACCCCTTCCTATCGGTTGTAGATTGGCCTAATTCTAGATGAGAGCGGTGAGCGGGACAAGGAACACCGGGCACATCGCCAGGGGATCATCCTCCCCTGGGGCCCGTGAGCCTTCCGCAAAGTCCCGTGCAAGTGCTTCCCTCAGGAAAGCCTGCCTCACACTAGGTCTCACAAGTCCGCCGCCCCCCGCTGCCATTTCCGCTCGTGAGGGAATTGCAGGGCTTCCGCCGCTGAGGGCCTGGCCGGATGCTAGAGAGGCCATGGTCAGAGGGAGGCTTGGGATTTCGCCAATCCGATGCATGACCACCGCCAGATTTGTCGCTATTCCGCTTCTGGCCCTGAGCCTTGCGGCCTTGCTGCTCTCCGGCTGCAACTTCTGGGCCAAGGGGCCCGAGGGAAGGGTCTTCCTGGTGACGATACCGGACCAGGAGGCCATGACCTTCCTGAACAGGTTCTCCGCCGGAATTGCAGAGCTGCACGCTCTCCTCGACCCGCTCGATGAGCCGGGCCTCGCTTTGTTGCTCCAGGAGGTCGAGGCCTCCTTCCGGCAGCTCGACCGGGACATCGCCAGAGCTTCTCCGGCCCGCCCGGTGGATCTCGTGGGTCTCAGGCAGAGGGTCGCGGCGCTGACCGAGGCCATCGAGGCCCAGGCAGCTCGAAACCCTAGGCTGAACGCGGCCCTGGCCCAAGCGCGCGAGCTCCAGCGGTTAGCTGAGGCCTTCGGCCTCGCAGTCCAGGCCGGCCTTGGGCCCTCGGCCTCAGTTGACGGCGATGAGGCAGAAGAGGAAGTCCTCCCCAGCTCAGCGCCGGATGGCACCACGGCGAACGCGACCTCCGGCGTGAGCAGCGCTCAAGCTGTTCCTCAAGGGGAGATGGTCGCTTTTCTCGAGCAGTTCAACGCGCTCATCTACCAGGTGAGCATGGTCCTGAACGCCCTCAACGCCCCGCCGCTGCTCAGGCTCCTCGACGAGGTGAAGGACTCCTTCCGCAAGGTGCAGAGAGAGCTGGAGAGCGGCGCACGAGCGGCGTCGCTCGACCTTAGCTCGCTCCGGCAGAGACTGGCGCTCCTGAGAGAAACCATCGCCGCCTATCCCTGCCGGGGCACGCGGTCTAGAACGGTCCTCGACGAGAAGCTCCAGGAACTCGAGCGGCTGGTGGAGCGGTTCGCGCTCAGGATCCAACAGCTCATCGGCGACGGGCGGCCGAGTGACGGCGGAGGGGATAGCGCTGTCTTGGAGGCCCGTATCGCCGGGGGGAACAGGACCGTCTGCCTGGGAGACCCGCAGTTCTCCGCTCGCGGCTCGACCGGCCTGATCGTCCAATACCTGTGGAACTTCGGCGATGGCCGCACCGGGACGGGGCTGACCGTGAACCATGAATACCGCCGGCCGGGCGACTACACCGTCACGCTCACCGTTGTGGATCGCGACGGCCATACGGCCAGGGACTCGATCCTCGTCTCCGTGCGCTACTGCTAGGATCCCCGGGGCTGCTGGTGCTCCTGGGCGGCCGAGCTCCGCGCATACCGCTCGCTCAACCTGGTGAGCATCGCCGCGACCATTGACTTGAGGTCGTATCTCGGGCGCCAGCCCCACTCCTCCCGCGCGGCGGTGTCGTCGATCGTCCTCGGCCAGGAGTCGGCGATCGCCTGGCGGGCGTCGGGCTCAAAGTCGCAGACGAACTCGGGGATATGCCGCCTGATCTCCGCTGCCAGCTCCGCCGGGGAGAAGCTCATGGCCGCGACATTGAAGTTCGCGTGGTGCTTGAGCCGGGCGAGCGGGGCCTCCATCAGCTCGATCGCCGCGCGGATGGCATCGGGCATGAACATCATCGGCAGGACTGTGTCCTCTCTCAAGAAGCAGGTATACCGCCCCTCTCTCACGGCCGCGTGGAAGATCTCGACCGCGTAGTCGGTCGTCCCCCCGCCCGGGGGGGCCTCGCTCGATATGATCCCGGGATAGCGGAGCCCGCGGACATCGAACCCGAACCGATGGAAGTAGTAGTCGCAGAGCAGCTCCCCGGCCACCTTGGTGATCCCGTAGATCGTGGTCGGGCAGAGGACCGTCTCCTGGGGGACATTCTCCTTGGGGGTCGCGGGGCCGAAGATCGCGATCGAGCTGGGCCAGAAGAGCCTCAAGCCGTGCTCCCGCGCGAGCTCTAAGATCTTGCGCAGCCCCTCGACATTCACCTCCCAGGCCCGCTCGGGCTCCCGCTCGCCCCGCGCGGAGAGGATGGCCGCGAGGTGGTAGACCGTGTCGATCTTGTGCCGCTCGATCAGCCGGGCGAGCCCGGCCCGGTCGGTGACATCGACGAGGGCGAATGGGCCGGAGCCGGCCAGGGGCTCAGTCGGCCCCCTGATGTCCGTGGCGAGCACATTCTCCTGGCCGTATCTCCGCCGGAGCTCGGGGACCAGCTCCGTCCCGATCTGACCGCAGGCCCCGGTCACTATGATCCTGCCCATCTTCTCAGGCAAAGCGATCTCCTCTCACTCCGGTCGGACGAGCTTCCCGGCTCCGTCGCGGGCAAGATTCTAACGGTTGTGGGCCTCGGGAGCCAATCCCTCAGCCTCGTTGCTCACCCCAAGCCGGCCGAGGAGGGTCAATCGAAGAGGGTCTGCTCCCTCTCCTCTTCCTTTCCCAGCGGGTGAGGCGGCACGGGCAGGCCCAGGAGCAGGCTGAGCTGGCGGGCGTTCTTCACCGACTTCCCCCCGGGGTGGTTGTTCATGAAGAGGTAGGTCACGCTCGTCTGGCTCTCGAGCTCCCTGATCTTGGGGACCCATTCCTTGAGCTCTTCCTCGCTGTAGAGGTAGTCGTAGCGCATCGCCGGCTCCTTGTGCTCCCACCAGGTCGGCTTCAGCCGCCCGTGGAACCGGATGTAGCCGATCGCGGTCGTGGCCCTCACGATCGGTGGGATCAGTCGCTCGAGGCGGGGCATGTCGACGCAGACGAACCCCAGCCCCCTCTCCTTGAGGAAGGCGAAGACCTCCTCCTTGATCCAGTCGTCGCAGCGGAACTCGATGTTGATCGGGATGGCCGGGTCGATCGCCTCTCGCACCTGTTCGAGGTGCTCGAGGTTCTCGTCCGTGAGGTGGAAAGAGTAGGGGAATTGGGCGAGGAGGCAGCCGAGCTTCCCCGCCTGGACCAAGGGCTTGATCCCCTCATTGAACGGCCGGACGGCCTGGGGGAAGCCCTCCCGCTCGTGGGTGAACTCCTTGGAGAGCTTGACCACGAAGTCGAACTCTGGAGGGACCTTCTCCAGGAGCCGCTGGAACATGAACGGCGAGGGGATGCGGTAGTAGGTGGAGTTGATCTCTACGGTCGAGAAGAGGCGCGCGTAGAGGCTGAGGAACTCACTCTTATTCGCCTTGTCCGGGTAGACTGGCCCCTTCCAGTCGTCGTAAGAGTATCCCGAGGTGCCGATCTTGATCACGGGCGCGCTCCTTTCTTCATATTACCCTAGGGCAAGCTCCCTCGTCCGGCCGAACTTCCCCACATGGGGCTCCATCCGCTTGGTGGCCAGGAGGACCGCCTGGAAGAGGGTCATCTCGCCATACTCGTCGTTGATCTCATCGACGACCCGAAGCAGGCGCTCCTTCCGCTGGCCCTGGGCGAAGAGCGGCTGGGGGAGGGCCTCGGCCCGCTCCAAGTTCGAGACGCTCACTCCCACTGCCCGGACGGTCTTAGGGATCTCGACCATCTCGCTGATCTTAAGGCAGGTCTTGAAGATCAGCTCGCCGTCGTCCGTCGGGACATCCAGGGTGTATTGCTTGTGGACCCCCTCATAGTCTTGGCTCACCAGCCAGAGGGAGACGGTCCTCCCGGCGTGGCCACCCTTTCTCAAGCGGCGGGCCACCTGCTCGCAGAGCCTGTAGAGGACGATCTTGGCTCGCTCGAAGGTCCGCCACTCGTAAGGGAGCGTCAGGGAGTGCCCCACCGACTTCTCCTCCTCCTGGTGATAATAAGGGATCACGCCGGGCGAGGGGTCCCGCCCCTGGCCGATCAGCTTGAGGGCCTTGCCATAGGCTCCGAACTCCTTCACCAGCCACTCCTCGTCGCACCCCCCCAGCTCGGAGAGCCGGTAGATCCCCATGGAGTTGAGCCTTCTCGCGATCCGCTCCCCGATCCCGCAGACATCGGTCAAGGAGACCTTCTCTAGGACCTCGGGGATCTGCTCATCCTTGATCCAGGTGAGCCCGTCAGGCTTGTGCATCTCCGCGGCCAGCTTGGCCAGGAGCTTGTTCCTCGCAATCCCGATCGAGCAGGTGATGCATGGCCCGCAGGCTCGGCGGATCTCCCCCTTGATCCGCTCGGCCAGGGCGATCGGCCCCCCATACCGCCGGTGGATTGAGGTGACATCCATGAAGGCCTCGTCGATCGAGAAGACCTCCACTAGGTCGGTGTAGCGGCGGAGGATCTCCAGGAACCTGGTGGTGATGGAGAGATACTTGGCCGGATCGCCGGGGAGGAACTCCACGCGAGGGCAGAGCCGGCGGGCCTCGAAGGTGGACATCCCCGAGCGGATGCCCCATCTCTTGGCCTCACGCGAGGCCGCGGCCACCACCGTCTGGATGTCCGCTCGCCCGGAGACGATGATCGGCCTCCCCCGCAGGAAGGGGTTAGCCTGCTGCTCGACCGAGGCGAAGTAGGAATCCATGTCGAGGAGGAAGATGACCCTCCCCCGCTCTTCCTCGGCCTGGAGTCCGGTGCTCATCTCATGGCTGGAGGCCCAGGCTCAGCTCGGGGAGTAGACCTTCACCAGGGTCCAGCGCAGATTCTTGCTGTTGAGGCAGAGCTCGGCGAAGAACCCGTCGGTGGAGACGGAGAAGTAGTGGAAGAGGGTCTCCCCCTTCCGAGCGGAGTGGTAGAGGTTGAAGGACCGGATCCGGTAGCGCCGGCCCCGCCAGGTGAAGGCATAGGGCCGGACTCCCCGCCGGGAGAAGATCGCCTGGACCTCGACCTCCTCGTAGAACTCCTCGATCATCCCTCCCGCAGTGCCAAGAGTGGCGTGTCCTGGGCGGGATGGAGCGCGAAGGCCATAGGCTGACTGCCCCTCCTTTCTCGAGCTGCGCTTCCGCCCCTCTACTCGCCATCCCTCTCAGCCTGCTCCGCCGATGCGACCATGGCGGTGAGAGGGGGCGCGGACTCCATCGCCTCGCCCCCTCTCCGGAAGCTTTAGTCAACGGCCGGAGCCACCGGCTCCTCCTCGACGGGCTCTCTCACTCGGCTGCCCACCGCGGCGCTGAGCAGCCCGGCCTTCTCCCGGACCGCCCGCTCGAGCTCCGCGGCCAGCTCCTTGTTCTCCGCGAGCGCGAGGAAGGCCGCGCTGTTGGCCAAGCCCTGCCCGAGCTGGGCCTTGCCGTAGGCGAACCAGGCCCCGCTCTTCTTCACGATCCCGAGCTGGCTTGCGAGGCTGACCAGCTCTCGCCCGCGGTCGATCCCCTTCCCGTAGATGATGTCGAACCTGGCCTCCCTAAACGGCGGGGCGAGCTTGTTCTTCACCACCTTGACCAAGGTCTCGCTCCCGACCTTCTGGCCGTTATCCTCGATCGTCCCGATCCGCTTGATCTCGAGCCGAACGGAGGTGTAGAACTTGAGGGCCAGCCCGCCGGTGGTCGTGGTCTGGGGACCCCACTGAGTGGCGCTGATCATCGACCTGATCTGGTTGATGAACACGACGGTCGTCCGCGATTGGGCCGTGGTGGCCGCGAGCTTCCGCATCGCCTGGGACATCAGCCGGGCCTGGAGGCCCACCTGGAGCTCGCCCATCGCCCCGGCGATCTCCGCCTCGGGGACGAGCGCGGCTACGGAGTCGATGACGATGATGTCGACCGCCCCGCTCCGGACCAGGTGCTCCGTGATCTCCAGAGCTTGCTCTCCGGAGTTGGGCTGCGAGAGCAGGAGATGCTCGATGTCCACCCCGATCGCCTGGGCATAGGCGGGGTCGAGGGCATGCTCCGCGTCGATGAACGCCGCCGTCCCGCCCCGCCGCTGGGCCTCGGCGATCAGATGGAGGGCGAGCGTCGTCTTCCCCCCGGCCTCGGGGCCGAAGATCTCGATGATCCGCCCCCGCGGGATCCCCCCGATCCCCAGGGCGATGTCGAGAGCCAGCGAGCCGGTGGGGATCGTCTCGACCTCGAGCTTCCCCTGCTCGCCCAGCCACATGATCGCCCCCTCGCCATACCGCTTCCTGATCCCCTGGAGGACCGACTCCAGGACCTCGTCCCGCTTCCCGTCGCTTCTCGCCTCGCTCTTGACCTTCTCTTTAGCCATCTAGACCTCCTCCGTTGATAGCTAGCGGAACCGGCGCAGGGAGCCGATAACCTTCCCCACGATCCGCGCCCCCTCGGCCGGGATCGGCTCATACCGGTCGTTCGCCGGCTTCAGGTAGAGCCGCCCCCCGATCCGGGCCAGCCGCTTCACCGTCGCCTCCTCCTCGTTCACGATCGCCACCACGATCTCACCGACCTCCGCGGTCGGCTGCTGGCGGACGATCAGGATGTCCCCGTGCTTGATGTCCGCCTCCTTCATGCTGTCCCCCTGGACCCGCAGGGCGAAGTTCCCCTCCCCGGGGAAGAGCTCCTCGAGGCTGAGGAAGCCCTCGATGTTCTCCACCGCCAGGATCGGCTTCCCAGCCGCGACCCTTCCGACAAGAGGGATCTGGTGGCGGTTGAGGAAGAGCTTGCGGACCTGCTCCTGGACCAGCTCGATCCCCCGGGCTTGCCCCTCACGCCGGCGGATGTAGCCCTTCCGCTCCAGGGCACGGAGATGCTGCCAGACCGTCACTGTGGAGGCCAGACCGAACCTCCTCCCGATCTCGCGGATCGTGGGCGGGAGGCCCCGCTCATCGACGGCCCGGACGATGAACTCGAGGACCTGCTGCTGCCTCTCCGTTAGCGGCCCTAGCTTCCGTCCCATCTCCCGGCTCCTCGCGAGGCAATTATACCGAACAAGCGTTTTAATGTCAAGGCAGCCGGTCTCGGCCCTCAAGCGCTTGACTGACGAGATGGGTTCAAATAAACTCCGGTGGGCAGTGAGCGCACGCCGATCTCGAGGAGGAACAGATGGGGAAGCTGGACTTCATCGATGAGGAGCTCCAAAGCCTGAAGGAGCAAGGGCTCTACAACATCATCCGCACGATCGGGGGCCCCGTGGGGGCCTGGACGGTCGTGGACGGGAAGAAGGTCCTGAACATGTGCTCGAACAATTACCTGGGCTTCGCCAACGACCCTCGGCTCAAGGAGGCGGCCAAAAGGGCGATCGATGAATACGGCGTCGGGCCCGCGGCGGTCCGCTCGATCGCGGGGACGATGAGCTTGCATCTTGAGCTGGAGCGGAAGATCGCGGAGTTCAAGCGGACCGAGGCGGCCCTCTCCCTCCAAGGGGGGCTGATCTCGAACCTCGCGGCCATACCGCTTCTGATGGGCGAGGAGGATCTGATCTTCACGGACGAGCTGAACCACGCCTCGATCATCGACGGCTGCCGGCTCACCAAGGCCAAGAGGGTCATCTACCCCCACCGCGACACCGCAGCCCTGGGCAAGCTTCTGGAAGAGAATAAGGCGGTGAAGAAGAAGCTGATCGTGACCGACGGGGTCTTCTCCATGGACGGGGACCTCGCGCCGCTGCCGCAGATCGTCGAGCTGGCCGAAAGATACGAGGCGATCGTGATGGTCGACGACGCCCACGGCGAGGGTGTCCTAGGGGATCACGGCCGGGGGATCGTGGACCACTTCGGGCTCCACGGCCGGGTGGACCTGGAGATGGGGACGATGTCCAAGGCCTTCGGCGTTGTGGGCGGCTACCTCGCCGGGAAGGCCAAGATCATCGAATACTTGAGGCAGCGGGCCCGGCCGTTCCTCTTCTCCTCGGCCACCACCCCCGCGGATGTGGCGGCC
Organism: Candidatus Acetothermia bacterium; assembly: GCA_024653345.1. Lineage (GTDB taxonomy): Bacteria > Bipolaricaulota > Bipolaricaulia > RBG-16-55-9 > JANLFV01 > JANLFV01. Next base: position 30,979 of record JANLFV010000008.1, on the reverse strand, counting down.
TGCATCGCGGCCATCTCCATCTTGCAGGAGACGGACGAGCCGGTCCGGAAGCTCTGGGAGAACGCCCGCTACTTCAAGGCCGAGATGAAGCGGCTCGGGTTCGACACCGGTCAGAGCGAGACCCCGATCACACCGGTGATGCTCGGTGAGGCCAAGACCGCCTGGGAGTTCTCGAAAAAACTGTTCGATGAGGGGGTCTTCGCCCAGGCGATCGGCTACCCCACCGTCCCGAAGGGGAAGGCCCGCATCCGGGTGATGATCTCGGCTTTGCACACCCGCAAGGACCTCGACTTCGCCCTGGAGAAGTTCGAGAAGGTGGGGAAGGCCCTCAGGGTCCTGAAGTGACCTGAAGCATAACCCCCTTCAGGGCGAGCCAAAGCCCTCCGGCCAGGGGTAGTCAGGGGGGCAGAGGTCCTGACCGTTTTCTGAGAATTCGTTCCCTTCCCCTGCAATGCTCAAAGCCCTTATGGCAGCCTCGACATCTTCGATTCTGATGCCACACCCTTTGTTCCCCACAAAGCGATTCCCACGCGCCTCCAGCAGGGAATGTTCTTCCTCCTCTTCAAGATAGCCGCTGGAGAAGACCGCTATCCCATCGCCGTTCCCCTCGAAGAGGTTGCCTTCTAGGTGGGCCCGCGTGCCCAGCATCATCCGCATGCCATAATACTGGAGTTTCCGGAACTCATTGCCGTAAGCCTCTAGGGTCAGCTTGCCCATGATGAATATCCCCCTATCCCCTGAGAAGAGGCTCTCGCGGATTTCCAAGCGGCTCCTCTCATCTCCCTGTGCGGAGACACCCACGATGTCATTGAAGAATTGAGAATGGCGAATGATCACCTCTGTGCCCTTCGCGTTTATACCCCCTGATACTAACGTGCCCACCCCGTTGCCATTCCTGATGAAGAGACTGTCCTCGATGACGAGCTTTGTGTTCTTGAAGGCATAGACTCCCGCGCCATTCCCGGAGAACACAGAGGCCTTGATCAGCAAAGTCGCCTCCCCGACTGGGCAACCAAGACCTCCGTCGTTTGCAGCTAGCCGAGACTTGTAGAGCGAGATCTCCACTGAGATCAGAGGGCCGTTACATCCGACTCCATCAGAGGTATTGGCTATCTGGACCCCGACTAGAGTGAAGTTTAAGGACCCCTCTCCCTCGATCTTCACGCCGGTAGTGTAAGTTGCGATTCCCCGGGGGATCTCGGCTGGGTTTGTCAACCCCAGGATAGTGAGCCCCTCGAGCAGGACTTTCATCTCTCCTTCTACCTGAATGGTGAGCGTTGCCCCATACTTCTGGGTGCCCTGGATGCGGACCTGGCCGCTCTCCGTGGCCGCCAGAGTGAGGCTCTTATCAAGAACCAAGTTCTCCCGGTAGGTCCCGGGATAGATCAGAAGGAAGGCCCCGGGCAGGGCTGCCTCGATCGCCGCCTGGATGGCGGCAAAGTCGCACCGCGGAGGCCCCTCCGGGCAGACGGTGAGAGGATACAGAAGTTCCGGCGGCAGGGGCTGGGCGGAGGGGAAGCCGCCCAGCCCGACCAATACCAGGAGACAAAGGCCAAGGGTCAAGGCCACTCTCCTCATCTCGCCCTCCTCATATCATGCAGAAAGACCATCCCGGCGGACATAAGCCTGTATTTGGATCTGCGAATGGCACGCTATAGGTCCCCTCAGGAGGATCTGCGGAAGCACCATCCTGTGAGCTTGAGGCAGTGCTGGAGTTGCAGTAGCCCATCTGCTCGCAGATGTCTTGCGCCCCTTGCGGGCTGATCCCACTGTAGCAGGCCACTTGGCCGCCGGCGATGATCACAACTGGAACGCCATAGGAGCCCAAGCGACCGCAAAGAGCCTCCACAGCTCCAAGGTCACTGTTATTGATGACCTGCACGATCGCCTGCTTCCCACTAGGGTAGAATGGCCCCCAGCCCCCGGGTCTAAGGGGAAGACTGCGGAGAATCCAGTCGGCGGCATTCTCGATCTGTCGCAGGATTCTGTCTAGATCGCCTAGCGATAGATATGGCTCCACCCAACCCATGATGTGCCATCGGTATTCGCCTATACCACTCACATCGAATTGTTTCCAGCCATAGAAGTCGAAGAAGGGACCTGCCCATCCAGCCCCTCCGGTATAACCGCACTCTAGCCGTTGCCATCCTCTCACTTTCATCTTGGAGAAGAGCTCCTGCAGCAGGTAGAGCCGGGCGATCATCTCCAGAGCCGCATCGCGGTTCATATTGGCAGCCGCTTGGGCCGCGGCAGCCGCAAGATGCTCTAGGAAAAGATCCCACTTGCCAAGGATTCCCTTCAGTTCCAGGAGCTTTCCGAAGAAACTAGCGATGTCAGTCGGATATACATATCGCGAACACGCATATGTCTGTTGTTCCATTAACTTGACGAAGGCGATGATCCCTGCCACTCCAGCCTGTTCGACGATAGCTGTCAGTAAGCCCTGATCAGTCCGTAATGTAGAGGCAAACTTCCCCATGATGCGAAGAGCTTCTGCCAGGGCGAGGTTTGGGTCGGTGAAGCCGAGATAGTTTTGTAGAGCCTTGGCGATACCATTGACCACCTTCGCAAAGGCCCTTGCTTCTTCTGAGTCGTATGGCACACACTTACCCTCTTCAATCCTAAAGCAATAGCGCCGCGCGCATTGCACCGGGTCCTCGTAAACCTGGCAAACCTGCAGGCCCAAGAGAGCCCTCTTGAAAGCGTCTTGCTCTTCTTGGCCCATCTTCTGCCACTGTTGCACGAGATCCTTTATGAAGTCTAGAAAGATCTTGAGGAGCTCGTATACTTGCTGTCCCTCTACCTGTCCCTCCTCCGACAAGGCGGCTGCACCGCTTGCGGTGGAGTCGAAGAGCTTCTTGAGTTCATCTGGGCCAAGATTCTTGGGGTTATACACCAGTAAGCCCCGGTCATTCCCCACTACCCCCGTGATCTTGGACGATTGTTGGGCGGCAGCCGGGAGCTGGCTGCGGATCTCGGGCAAGTTCTTGATGGTTCTGTCGAATGCGACCTTCTGGACCTTCTGCGCGGCCTGCCGTTCCCACTTGTAGCAGAGCGCGCGGCGGAAGGCCGCGACCCTTCCGTAATTCTGGTAAGGGCACAGGTCGAACGGCTCAAACTTCAGCTCGCGCCCCCGCTTGACCTGCGCCGGCGGGGCCGTCACCTTCGGCGTCCGCCGCGTTGCGCCGCTTGTGGGAGCCGTCCGCTTCACCTTCACCGTGGCGTAGAGGGCTCGGCCCTCATCGATCATCGGCCTCGTCCGGCCCCACAAAACCTCTCCGCTCGTCCCCGCCTCCGGAACCACCAGCACTGCCTCCATTTCCTCCGAGCCGTCCGCGCTGACCGTCACCTGGCTGTCGTCGAGGACCACTTCCGCCATCGCCCAATCATACCCGCCGGCCTCCAGGGCCCGCACGCCCGCGCCCGCGGCCCCAGAGTCACCGAATAGCAGTTGCCGGAGATCAGCAGCCGCCTCCTCGATGCCTGTATCGTCAGGCAGGAAGAGAGTCATCTCCCCGAGGCCGTCCTCGCTCTCGCCTTCCACACTCCCCTCATCTTCCAGCCCCGCTTCCAGGTGGATGAGCCTCTCCCCGTCCGAGGCGGCCTCTCATGGAAGCCCACTCAGTCGCATCCCCACTCGCGGACTCCAGAAGATAGAGGGCAGCATCCGCGCCGGCGGGGACCTCGATCAGGGTCGCCTCCGTCGCCTCCTCTAAGGCGAACAGGCCCTGCCCTCCGACTCTAGAGTGAGCCCGCACCTTGTAGCCGTGGGCCTTCCCCAACTGGAGCCTCTTCCCCCGCCGCTCCAGAGCCTGCTGGAGTAGCTTAGCCTCGGGCTTAGTGGAGATGAGCCGCTCCGCGACCTTCCTGACCTGGCCAGGCGCGAGCTCCTGCATGCACCCCGGCGGCCCGCCCTGGCCCTGGGCGGCCACAAACCACCCCGAGGAGGAGCCGAGCTCATCGCTATTGGTAATGTCTTCGATCCCTTCCGGGAGGAAGAGCGAACAGCCGCTCAACGCCCCGAGGAGCAGAAGAACCCCTATGAGCCACCCGATCTTAAGTCCTCTCATCGCCCTCACCCTCCTTAAGCTCAAGCTTTGAGTTGTTTATACCACGAGGGGGGGGGGTAATTTTCAAGAGGAGAAGCTAGGTATTCTGAGGATGAACTCGTGAACTTCCCGAAAGCCCTGAGGGCTGACTTGACAGCTCCTCGCGAGGAACTGCATATTAGGAAGGGAGAGAAGATCACTACGATGAAGAGGCAGCCTATCAGCACCCCAAAGGCTCCGCCGACGATCGGGCCCTATTCCCAGGCGATCATTGCCGACGGCTTCATCTTCACCTCGGGGCAGCTGCCGCTCGACCGCGACGGGAACCTGGTCGAAGGGGACATCCGTGCCCAGGCCCGCCAGTGTCTGGAGAACATCAAGGCGATCTTGGAGGCCGCCGGGGCGGGAATGGACGATCTGGTGAAAGTGACTGTCTATGTCACCGATATGAACGACTTCGCCGCGATCAACGAGGTCTATGCCAGTTATTTCCCCAAGGAGCCCCCGGCCCGCTCGTTTGTCCAGGTCGCGGCCCTCCCTAGAGGCGTGCCAATCGAGCTCGAGGGGATCGCAATGAAGAAGGCCCGGTGAGAAGCGCCGCCTACCAAGCCACGGCTCACCGGGCCGCCATCCCGCATCAGGCCCGAAAGAACTACATGAAGTGCAGCACCACCGCGGCCATGCCGGCCAGCAGGCCGAGGACTGCGACCGTGGTCATCGTGTTCGCCCGCCGCTTCAGCGCGACGATCTCCTCCTTGAGGGAGGCAATCTCCCCCACCTGGGACTCCACCAGCAAGATCCGGCCGTCATAATCGGCCAAGAGCTCCGCCTGCTGCTTGACCTTGGCCGAGAGGCCCGCCACGCTCGTCTCGACCACGCCCAGGCGGTTCACCAACTCCTGGACCTTCGAGAGGTCTTCCGGCTTCCCCCCGACCAGCTGGAGCTGGGCCTGGACCTGAGCCATGTCTCGCTCGAGGCTCTCGACCCGCTTCTGGAGGTCGTTGGCCTGGAGATAGAGCTGCTTGAGCTGCTCCTCATCGGTCTTCAATTTCGCCGCGATCCCCTGGACCGTCGTCTCGAGGGAGAAGACCCGCGGCTGGAGCTCGGCCACCGCCTCGCTCAAGCCCTCGAGCTTGGTGAGCTTCTCCCCCTGCTTCTGGACCGTGAACGACAGGCCGGAGACGCTGCTCTCGAGCTTGACCACCCGCGGGCGGAGGTCCTCCTCCACCGAGCGCTGGAAGCCCAAGAGATCGCGGATCTTCCCCTCGCTCTCCTTCATCTGGAAGGAGACCTCCTTGAGGATGGACTCGAAGCTGCCGAGCCGCTGGGCGTCGAACGCCAGGTCCTTCACGATCCCCTCGAGCTTGTAGAGCGAGGCCTCGATCTGGGCGATCTTGTCCCCGATCGCTCCGTCCTCTTGCGCGCAGACGGTGAACAGCGAGAGCGCGCTCGCGAGAGCCGCCAAGGCTAGAATCGCTATAACCCTCTTGAGCATCTTCTCTGCCTCCTTAGATACGGTTAGACTTGCGCCCCAGTCTAAAGTCCGACCAGATCGGGCCGAAGGAGCGCTGTCAAATGGGGGGGTGAAGTCCGTTACCCTCCACAGTGATCCCCGTTACGGTTGGCCCGGGGAGGACTTGGCGCGTCCCCGGCCTCCGGCTAGAATCGACCCGATGGAAGGAGTCAAGCTCATCTCGATCGAGCAGTTCAGGGAGGTCGACCTCCGGGTCGCCACGGTCCTCTCCGCGGAGCGCGTTCCAGGGGCGGAGAAGCTGCTGAAGCTCGAGGTCGATCTCGGCGGCGAGCGGCGGCCGCTCGTGGCCGGGATCGCCCAGCACTACCGGCCAGAGGAGCTAGTGGGGCGGCAGATCATCGTCGTGGCCAACCTCCAGCCGGCGGTGATCCGCGGGGTCGAGTCGCGGGGGATGCTCCTCGCGGCGGTCCATCCCAGCGGCCTGGCCTTGGTCACGGTCGACCGGGAGGCACCGAACGGCGCTCGGGTCTCATGAGGAAGATCGTCCATGTGGACATGGACGCCTTCTACGCCGCGATCGAGCAGCTCGATCACCCCGAGCTCCGCGGGAAGCCGGTGATCGTCGGCGGGGACCCCGAGAGCCGGGGGGTGGTCTCGACCGCCTCCTACGAGGCTCGGAAGTTCGGGGTGAAGAGCGCCATGCCCGCGGCGAAGGCCCGCA
>JANLFV010000008.1:0-24637 GCA_024653345.1 Candidatus Acetothermia bacterium | reverse complement strand
GGCCCGCAGGCAGTCTTCCTCCGCCCGAGGTTCGCCCGCTACCAGGAGGTCTCCCAACAGATCCGCCAGATCTTCTACCGCTACACCCCGCTGGTCGAGCCGATCTCGCTCGATGAGGCCTTCCTCGACCTGAGCGGCACGGAGCGGCTCCTCGGCCCGGCGGAGGAGGTGGCTCGGGAAGTCAAGCAGAAGATCCGCGAAGAGACCGGCCTCACCTGCTCCGTGGGGCTCGCGCCGAACAAGTTCCTGGCCAAGCTGGCGAGCGACCTGTGCAAGCCGGACGGCTTCCTCGTCGTCCACGAGGGGGAGGAAGTTGAGTTCCTTAAGGACCTCCCGATCGAGCGCCTCTGGGGAGTTGGAGAGGCGACGGCTCGGCGGCTCCGGGGCCTGGGGATCAGCACGATCGGCGACCTACAGGGCCTATCCCTCTCGGAGCTTCTTGAGCGGTTTGGCAGGCTCGGGAGCTCGTTCTACAAGCTGGCGCGGGGGATCGACCGAAGCCCCGTCGTCCCGGACCGGGAGGCTCGCTCCCTCAGTCAAGAGCGGACATTCCCCGAGGACATTGCCGATCCGGCGGAGCTGAAGAGGGTCCTGGTCAGGTTGAGCGAGGAGGTGGCCCAGCGGCTCCGGGCGGAGCGGCTCAAGGCGAGGACGGTCCAGCTCAAGGTCCGGCTCGCTGACTTCTCGACGATCACCCGCGCGACGACCCTCGACCGGCCGACAGCACTGGGGGAGCGGATCTGGGAGGAGGTCCAACGGCTCTTCAGCGAGCGGGTCGCGCTAGAGCAGGGCGTCCGGCTCTTGGGCGTCCAGGTGAGCGGCCTGGTGGGCGAGGCCGAGGAGCAGCTCCCGCTCTTTCAAGACGAGCGGGAGGCCCGCTCCGCGGAGCTCGAGCGGCTCATCGACGAGCTGCGGGCCCGGTTCGGGGAGGAGGCCCTCAAGTGGGGCCGCGACCTCCCCTGATGCTAGCCGCTCTGTTCGAGGGGCACCCCCACTCGCTCCGCGAGGCCCGTTGTCTCCAGCAGGAACCGGGAGAAGAACAGCGCGCAGAACATGCTCCCGACCACCCCGATCGAGAGGGTCACGGCGAAGCCCTTCACCGGGCCGGTCCCCATCAGCAGGAGGATGAAAGCTACCGCGAGGGTCGTGACATTGGCGTCGAGGATCGCGGAGAAGGACTTCATGAACCCGCCCTTGACCGCCGGGCCGCTCAGCTTCCCCGCGCGGAGCTCCTCCTTGATCCGCTCGAAGATGATCACATTCGCGTCCACGGACATACCGATGGTCAGGATGATCCCGGCGATCCCGTCGAGGGTGAGCGTGGCCCGGAAGGCCGCCAGCCCCCCGAACACGATCACCATGTTCAGGAGCAGCGCGAGGTTCCCCACCAGCCCCAGGGAGAGCCGGTAGCGGAGGAACATGTAGAGCATGACGAGGACGAACCCCGTGATCAGGCTGATCATTCCCCGGCGGATCGAGTCCTCGCCGAGGCTCGGCCCGACCGAGCTCTCCTGGACGATCTCCACCTCGACGGGGAGGGAGCCGGCCCGGAGGACGATCGCGAGGAGCCGGGCCTCGTCGGCGGTGAACCGCCCCTCGATCACCGCCTCCCGCAAGCTGGGGGAGGTGGCTGCGGCCTCCTTGATGTTCTCGGTGATGTAAGGGGCACTGTAGATCGTGTTATCGAGGATGATCGCCAGCCGATCCTGGGTGGTGAGCCGGTTGATCACATCGCGGAAGAGCCTCGCCCCCTCAGTATTGAAGGAGAGCTCGATGAAGAGCGGCCCCTGGCCCGGCTGGGGCGTGCTGCGGGTCCGGACCACGGCGTTGCTGAGCGCCGCGCCGGTGAGGAGCGGCTCGCGCTCCACAACATAGGGGTTCCTGTCGCGGTCCGTCAGGACCTCCTCGTTCAGCGAGGTGGGGGTGAGAACCTCGCCCTTCTTCCCCTCCTCGACGACGCGCCGGAACTCGAGGAGTGCCGTCCGGCCGATCAGTTGGCGCGCCTGGGCGATGTCCCTCGTCCCGGGGAGCTCCACCACGATCCGCTTCGTCCCCGCGCGGCGGATCACGGGGTTGGTCATGCCATACTGGTCGACGCGGTTATTCAGGATCGTGATGATCCGGTCGATGATATCGCTCGTGTCCTGGAGGCTCGTCCCCTCGGGGATCTGGGCCTCGAGCGTCAACTGCGACCCGCCCTGGAGGTCGAGCCCGAGGTTGATGTTCACTAGCCTCTCCCCCGCGCCGGAGAAGGAGGGGAGGAAGAGGAAGATCACCGCGGCGATGATCACAGCCAGGATCAGGAGCAGCCTCAGCCAGTCGTTCCTTCTCACTGTCGTCGCTCCACGATCGCGCCCTTCAGGACCTTGAGGCTCATCCCCTCCTCGACCTCGAGGATGATCTCGTCCTTGTCCACCCGCTTCACGGTCCCCACGATCCCGCCGCTGGTCACCACCTGGTCACCGCGCTTGAGGTTCTCCAGCAACTCCCGGTGCTGCTTCTGCCTCCGCCGCTGGGGCCAGATGAGCATGAAGTAGAAGAGCGCGATGAAGACGAGCAGGAATAGGATCGTGGGAATGAGGCCGCTCAGCCCTCCGCCCGCTGCCGGCTCCGCCTCCTGGATCGCCCATGCGACTATCACGCTTGCCTCCCTGTGCTCGATCGCGACATGGCCGGATTATACAGGACCGCCCCCGCCCCTGCCAACCCTGGACCCGCGGGGGCCCGATCCCCGCTCCACTTTCGGCAAGACGATCCCTCGCTGGTCCTGATACTTCCCTTGCCGGTCTTCGTAGGAGACCTGGCAGGGCTCGCTCGCCTGCAGAAAGATGACTTGCGCAATCCCCTCGTGGGCATAGACCCTGGCGGGGAGCGGCGCCAGGTTGTAGATCCCGATCGTTATGTGCCCGCACCACCCCGGCTCCAGGGGGGTGACATGGCAGAAGATCCCGCAGCGGGCATAAGAGGACTTGCCCACGACCAGGCCGAGGATCTCGCGGGGAATGCGGAGATACTCGACCGAGCGGGCCAGGGCGAAGGAGTGCGCGGGGATGGTGCAGCTCGGGCCCTTGAAGTCCACGAGGGTGGACGGATCGAACTCCTTTGGGTCGAGCGTGGCCCCGCTCCGGCCGCTGAGGATCTTGAACTCGTCCGCGACCCGGATATCGTAGCCATAGCTCGAGAGGCCGTAGGAGATGACCCCCTCGCTCACCTGCTCCGGGACGAACGGCTCGATCATCCCCTGGAGGGCCATCTCCCTGATCCAGTGGTCGCTTTGGACCATCAACTCTCCCCGTCAGTCCAGCCCGCCCGGCCTCGCGGGGCCGCTGACCCAGAGCTGATCGAGGTAGAACCGGTCCTCGTCCGGATCATAGCCGAAGAGCTCGCCATACCGCCCCCAGTTGAGGAGGGTCTCGAAGAGCTGCTCCGGGTCCTCCTGGGGGAGGAGGTGGGCCAACTCCTCGAGGATCTCCTCGCGCGAGGCGGCCTGGCCCTCCCGAGCCTGCAGATAGTCGCTCAAATGGCGGAAGAGCCCGAGCCGCCGGAGCTGCTCCTTGAAGAGCGCCTTCTTCAGGTTGGTGTCCCCCTCGATGGCCCGCTTGCCCAAGGGGAGAAGGAGCACATCCCCTCCGGGGGTCTCGAGGAATCCCAACAGCTCCGCGGCCTGGATCACGGCCAAAAGCTCGCCGAGCTCGTAGCCCAGCTCATCGGCCAGGCGGTAGATGTCCTCGCGCCCGCCGCGATCATCGAGGAGCTCAAGAAGCCCGAAGATCCGATTCACGCCGGTATTAGGAAGAGGATCTACTTTGTCTTCCATCCTTAATCCTCGCCCTATTATGCCATGAGGGAGAAGATCCGGTCAATGTAGCCGTTGAACGCTTCCAGGCGCTTATCCCGCGGGCGGGGGAGCTCGACCCGCACTTCCTTGAGAATTCGGCCCGGGCGGGCCGAGAGGACGACCACTCTGTCGGCCAGCTCGACGGCCTCGTCGATGAGGTGGGTGACCATGACGCAGGCGGCCACGGGGACCTGGGGGTCGGCCCAGAGGTCCAGGACCAGCTCGCGGAGGCTGATCGCGGTCAGCGCGTCGAGCGAGGAGAAGGGCTCGTCCATCAGGAGGATCTTCGGCTCGACCGCTAGGGCCCTCGCCAGCCCGACCCGCTGCTTCATCCCCCCCGAGAGCTCCCGCGGGTAGGCCTCCTCATACCCCTCCAGCCCGACCTTGTCGATGTAGAAGGCGGCCTTCCGCCTCCGCTCCTCGGGCCGGAGACCCCGGGCCTCGAGCCCGAGCTCGACATTGGCCTGGACGGTGAGCCAGGGGAGGAGGGCAAAGGACTGGAAGACCAGGGCCGTCTCGTAATTGACCCCGTTCAGGGCTCGCCCTTCCAGCAGGACCCGCCCCGAGGTCGGAGGGATCAGGCCGGCCATGATCCGCAAGAGCGTCGACTTCCCGCAGCCCGAGGGGCCGACGATCGCGACGAACTCCTCCTCTTCCACCGCGAGCGAAACCTCCTCTAGCGCCGCCAAGGGCCCGAACTCCTTGCTCACCCGCTCAAGCTCCAGCAGTGCCATCTCAGTATTCGATCCGGTAGCGCGCCACGGCGAGGCGGTAGAGCCGCCGCCAGAGGAGCCGATTGAGGAGTAGGATCACAATCACCATCGCGCTCAAGGTCAGGAAGATCAAGGCCCCGCTCCCCAGCTCGTAGGTCGCGCGGTCGAGGAGCGCCCCGATTCCCACGACCTGATAGGCTCTTTGATTATACACGATGTATTCCGCCACGATCAAGGCGTTCCACCCCCCACCCCAGCCGGTGATGCTCCCCGTGAGGAGCGAGGGGGAGAGGGCGGGGAGGACCACCCTCCGCCAGTAGCGCCAGCGGCTGAGCCGGAGGCTCCGGGCCATCTCCTTGAGGTCCTGGGGGATGGCCCTCGCCCCGGCGATCAAGTTGAAGAGAAGATACCACTGCATCCCGGTGAGGATCAGCAAGACCGAGGCGACATTCATCCCCCCGAAGACCCGGATCACAAAGAGGATGATCAGCGGGAAGAGGGCCGTGGCGGGGACTGAGGCCCCGATCTCCGCGATCGGGGTCGCGATCCTGGCGACCCGCTCGTTCTCCCCGATCCAGATGCTCAACGGGACCGTCCAGGCCAAAGAGATGACATACGCGAGGGCCAGCCTCCCGAAGGAGGCCAGGATTGCCAGCGGGATCTGGGCCGCCTCCCGCGGCCAGGGCTGGGCGAGGGCCCGGACCAAGGCCGAGCCGGCCGCCCAGGTGAGATACCCCAGGAGCGCAAGCCCCGCGATGCCTAGCCCCAGGCCGCAGGCCCGCCAGAGGCGGTGGGCCTCCCCAGTCGAGAGGGCCCTCGCGGGGGAGCGCCTCGCCAGGCCGGCCAGGACCGAGCCGGCCAATCCGGCCGCCCTCCGGAGGAGGGCCTTCATCTGCCTGACGGCCCCCGAGCGGTGCCACCAATCGAGGACCGCCGACCTCCCCGGCGAGGAGGCAGCGAACTCGTAGCGGAAGGTCTCGGCCCAGACCGAGAGCGGCCGCCAGAGCAAGAGGTCCATGGCCACGATCAGCCCGATCAGGGCCCCCAGGGCCAAGAGCATCAGCCCGAGCCGGCCCTCCTCTGCGGCACGATACATCAGCGAGCCCAGCCCGGGGAGGTCATACCGCGCCGGGCCGATGGCAATGATCTCCGCGGCCATGAGGAAATACCACCCCCCGGCCCAGGACATGATCGTGTTGTAGACCAGCTTCGGGACGCAGGCGGGGAGGAGGAGCCGCCTGAAGGCGAGCCACCTTCCGGCCCCGAAGGCCGCGAGCGCCTCGTGCGCATCTTGGGGGATGGTGAGGATCGCCTCGTAGACCCCGAAGGCCATGTTCCAGGCCTGGCTGGTGAAGATCAGGAAGACCGAGGCCAGCTCGACCCCCAGCCGCCCACCACCGGTGAGGCTGACGAAGAGGTAGATCGCCGCGGGGAAGAAGCCGAGGATCGGGACCGACTGGAGGATGTCGAGTGTCGGGATGAGGAGCCGCTCAGCCCGCCGGCTGGTAGCCGCGAGGTAGCCGTAGCTGAGGGAGAAGAGGAGCGAGATAAGATAAGCGGCCAGCATCCTGGCGAAGGAGTAAAGGGCATACAAGGGGAGCCGGGGCAGTTCCACAGGGACGACGAACCCCGGCCCAAGGAGATAGGTCCGGCTCCCGTAGAAGGCCGCGATGGCCAGGGCCGCCAGGAGCAAGGCGAACAAGAACGGGTTCCAACGATGCTGACGCACCTTCTCCTCCACTGCTCATTGTTCACCTCGGGAGTTCGGAAGATTATAGTCGATAAGAGGAGGTCTCGCTACCTCCTCGGCCGTGCGGGGGTTGAAATCGTTCGCCAGATGACCTATGATCAACCCGGAGGAGATAGACCATGGCCGGGCATTCGAAATGGGCGAACATCAAGTATCGCAAGGAGAAGCAGGACCAGAAGCGCGGGGCGATCTTCTCCAAGCTGGCGAAGGAGATCACCCTCGCCGCCCGCGCGGGGGCTGATCCGGAGAAGAACGCCGCCTTGGCTAATGCCCTGGCGCGGGCGCGGGCCTTCAACCTCCCGAAGGAGAACATCGAGCGGGCGATCAAGCGGGCCACGGGCGAGCTTCCGGGCATCAAGTATGAAGAGATCACCTACGAGGGCTATGGCCCCGGAGGGGTGGCCCTCCTCCTCCGCCTAGTGACCGACAACCGGAAGCGCGCGGCCGCGGAGATCAGGCACATCTTCGAGGAGTTCGACGGCTCGCTCGGTGAGTCCGGGTCGGTCGCCTGGCTCTTCAGCCGCCGGGGGCTTGTGGGCATCAGCCGGGAGGCCGTCGCCGGCCGGGACCTCGAAGAGCTGCTGATGTCGCTCATCGACCTCGGGGCGGAGGACATCCAGGAGAAGGAGGAAGAGATCGAGCTCTACTGCCAGCCAGAAGCCCTCTCCTCCGTCAAGGCCGGGCTGGAGGAGTTGGGGATCCCCGCCGCTCGGGCTGAGGTCACCATGGTCCCCCAGAGCACGGTCCGCCTCGAGGGGAAGGAGGCCGAGCGGCTCCTCCGGTTTTTGGAGCGGCTCGATGACCAGGAGGATGTCCAGGAGGTCTACGCCAACTTCGACATCCCCGACGAGATCCTGGAGAAGGTCGCTTGAGAGGGCGCTCCCTCTGAGCAAAGAGTGGACGAGCTCCTCCCCGAGGGGCCCAGGCGGCGAAGGTAGCCTAGCGAGCGGACTTTACCTTGCTTGACAGCACGGCCAGCCGGGCTCGGTCGCGAATGATGATCCTCTGCCCGTCGAGGGCAAGGATCCCCCGCTCGCGGAGGCGGGCGAGCAGCCGACTGGCCGTCTCGCTCGCGATCCCTGCCAGCTCGGCCAGCTCGGTCCGCGAGAGCTTGACCCCGATGTAGAGGCCGCCGTCCTCCTCCTCACCCCACTTGTCGACGAGCGAGAGCAGGAGGTTTGCGACCCGCCCGAGGCTGCTCTCGTAGGATGTCTCCAGAAGCTTGCTCTGGAAGCCCTTGATCTCCCGCGAGAGCTGCTCGATCAGCTTGAGCGCCACCCGCGGATGGGCCTCGAGGAAAGCGTGGAACTCCTTCACGGTCACGAACTCCGTGGCCGTCCGCTCCAGAGCCCGCGCATGGGCGGAGTAGGCCTGCTCATCGAAGAGGGCCTCCTCGCCGAGGATCTCCCCGGGGCCGACCAGCTTGAGGATCTGCCGGCGCCCGCCGAGCGAGCGCTTGGCCAGCTTGACCTTCCCGCGGTCGATGAAGTAGACCCCGAAGACCGGCTCCCCCTCCTCGAAGATGATCTGCCCCTCCTCATACTCGAGCGGGCGCGCCAGGGGGACCAGCTCCTCCAGCTCCCTGCCATAGAGCTTGGCGAAGAGCGCCAGCCTCTGCTCGCCCGCGACCGGCTCCGCGTCCATCCCCTTCCCTCCTCGATGATATGAGTCAAGCATTGGATTGACCCAGATCATTGTAACCCGCCTGAGGAGTGGGCGCAAGTCAGGCGACCGGCCTCGGCCGAGCCCGGCCAGAGCAGGCCACCAGCAGGGCCGCGGCGAGTGCGACCGCGCTCCCGTAGGTGAAGGCGGCTGCGGGGGAGGCGAACTCCCAGATCGCTCCGGCAATGGCGCCCCCTAGGAGGGCCGCCAGGCCGATCCCCATGTGGAAGACCCCCAACGCCAGGCCCCGCCCCTCCCGGGCCGCCAGGTCGGCGGCTAAGGCCCGCTGGTTCCCCTCGACCAGGGCGTAGACGGCCCCCAGAGCGAGGAAGAGGGGGATGAAGGCCCCGAGCGAGGCGGCAAAGATGAAGCCCGAGGCGATCGGGATAAAGAGAAGGTAGCCCCCGAGCAGGACCGCCCGCCGACCGAGCCGGTCCCCGATCGCCCCCGCGGGGAGGGAGAGAGCGGTATAAGAGAGATTGAAGAGGGCATACATCAGGATGGGTAGCTCGATCGAGAGCCTCTCCGGGAAGGTTTGGCTCGCCTTGAGCCAGAAGAACATATAGCTTAAGTTTGCCATGGCGAAGAGCATCATCGCGCTAAGATTGAGCCAGAAGGCGGGGGAGAGCCCGCGCAGCCCGAGGAGAAGGGACCTCAGGCGGGGCGTGCCCGGCCTCTCCCGGACCCCGATGAGCGGGAGGAGGGCCCCAAGGCCGATCAGCCCTCCGAGGAGGATGATCTGCCGCAGGTCTAGCGCCAGATAGTGGTAGAGCAGGTAGGCCGAGATCGTCCCCAGGACCGCGCCGAGGCTGTCCATCGCCCGATGGAGGCCGAAGTTCAAGCCCCGGACTGCCTTGGCCGCGGAGTCGGCGATCAGGGCATCCCGCGGGGCGGTCCGCAAGCCCTTCCCCACCCGATCCAAGAGCCGCAAGCCCAGAAGTTGGCCCCAGCCACCGACGAAGGCCTGGCCGAGCTTGGCCAGGTTCGCCAGAGCGTAGCCGGCGGCCACGAGCGGCTTCCTTCGCCCGAACCGGTCGGACCAGTGGCCGGAGAAGATACTCAGGAGGCTCTTGGCGCTCTCCTCGAGCCCACCGATCAGGCCCACCCCTAGCCCGCCACCGCCTAAGGCGGCGATGAACCCCGGGAGGACGGCCTGGATCAGCTCGCTCGAGACATCCTGGATCAGGCTCGTGAGCCCGAGGAGGAGGACATTCCGGCTGACCCGCCCTAGCCTCCTCACCCAGACCTCCCCCTCGCCTTCGCTCATGCCCCCGATTCTAACAGAGTCGCGTTATCGAAGGAAGATGAGCTCGGCTCCCCCGTTCGGAGTGGGGAACTCTAGCAGAAGCTCCTCGCATGGACTGGAGAGACCGGCTGAGGCATTCTGGTCTCCTTCTCCCCCGGAGGGAAAAGGCGGGGATGAGGGGGGAAGCTTCAGAACCAGACCGGCTCGATGAACGAGCGGCAGTGGGGGCAGTAGCACTGGCCGTCCGGGCCCTTCACCACGATATGGTGCTCGCGGGAGTTGGGGCAGACCGAGCCGACCCATTTGTAGAAGTCCTCCCCGATCTGGACGAACATCTCCCGCTTGAGATACTCGCGGAGTTCGAGGTCCTGGCCGGCGACGGCCTGGGCAAACTCCTCTAGAGATGAGAATCTGGGCACAACTTTCTCCCTTGAGAGAGCCTAGGACTCCATCTCGCGCGTTCGAGAGCCAGCGACCCCGACGAGTGACTTCTCACAGTATTCCTTGATCGATTCCACGGCCTTGAGCCCGCCCGCGACCGCTTGGATGATCGTGGCCGCGCCAGTCACAGCATCCCCGGCGGCGAAGACCCCCTCGAGGTTGGTCCTCATCTGGTCATCGACCTCGATCCCGCCCCACTTGGTCACCTTCAGGCCCATCTGCGCGAGGGCCTCCCCTTCGGGGTTCTCCCCGATGGCCTCGATGACCATGTCAGCGGGGAGCTCGAACTCCGAGCCTCTGATCGGGATCGGCCGCCGCCTCCCGGACTCGTCCGGCTCGCCCAGCTCCATCCGGATGAGCCGGACGCCCCGGACCTTCCCATCCTTGCCGAGGATCTCGACCGGGTTTGCCAGGAGATTGAACGCAACGCCCTCCTTCTCCGCGGCGAGGAGCTCCTCCGGTGTGACCGGCATCTGCTCCCGCGCCCGGCGGTAGACGATCATTACCTCGCCCCCCAGCCTCAAGGCCGTGCAGACGGCGTCCATCGCCACATCCCCGCCGCCGACGACGATCACCCTCTTCCCCGCGAGGGAGGGGCGATCCTGGGAGAGCTTGATCCCTTTCAGCCAGTCGACCGCGGCGTGGACCCCCTCGAGGTCCTCCCCGGGGATCCCCATCCACTGGTCCTTGTGGGCCCCGATCGCCAGGAAGATCGCGGCATAGCCCTCGTCCTTGAGGGACTGGATGGTGAAGTCCCGCCCCAGCTCCTTCCCGGTCTTGATCTCGACCCCCAGGCGCTTGATCTCCTCGACCTCCTTCGGCGGGATGTCAGGAGGCAGGCGGTAGTCCGGGATCGATTGCATCAGCATCCCCCCGACGGCCTCGCTCCGCTCGAAGACGGTCACACGGAAGCCCTCGAGGGCCAGCTTCACTGCGACGGTCAAGCCCGCCGGGCCGCTCCCTACAACGGCGATCCGCTCGGACCGGTGAGCCTGGACCTCGGGATACCACCGCTCTTTCATCCCCCGATCGGCCACGAACCGCTTGATCGCCCGGATCGCGATCGGCTGGTCGAACTCCCCCCGGGTGCATTCCGTCTCGCAGGGGTGAGGGCAGACCCGCCCGCAAGTGGCGGGGAAGGGGAGGCGCTCGAGGTTCGTCTGCAAGGCATCCCAGTAGCGCCCCTCGCTCGCCTCCTTGATGTATCTCTTGGCGTTCACATGGGCCGGACAGGCCTCGACGCACGGGGCGGGGTCGGGGCACTGCAAGCAGCGGCTGGCCTCGCGCCTGAGGCCCTCCTCGGTGTAGGGCCCCAGCACCTCGCGGAAGTTGGTGATCCGCTCGGCCACGGCGAGCTCGGGGACCGGCTCCCGCGGCTCATACTTGACATAGACCTCGATCCGCCGCTCATCGGGCCGGGGAGCCCGGACCTCGACCTCCTCGACGACCTTGATGTTCTCAAGCTTCTGGACGGCCTTGACCACGCCGTAGATGATCGCCTCCGGGCGGGGCGGGCAGCCGGGGATGTAGACATCGACCGGGATCACTTTGTCAACCGAGCCGAGGACGGCATAGGAGTCGTAGAAGACCCCGGCGTCGTTCCCGCAGTTCCCGATCACGACCACGGCCTTCGGGTCCGGGGTCTGGTCGTAGACCCGCCTTAAGACCGGCTCCATCCACTTCGTGACCGGCCCGGTGACGAGCAGGACATCGGCGTGGCGGGGCGAGCCGACCAACCTGATCCCGAACCGCTCTACATCGTAGCGGGGGGTGAGGGCGGCGATGATCTCGATGTCACAGCCGTTGCAGGAGCCGGTGTTCATGTGGAAGACCCACAGCGCCCGGTTGAGGTAGATGACCTTCTTCATCGCATGAATCCTCCCAGGAGGACGAAGACGATCGCCCCGACGAGGATCGCCCAGGCGAGATAGTCGTTCACCACCCCGCTATGGGCCCGCACCAATGGCCGATAATACCCCTTGAGGGCCTCGACGAACCCCCAGTAGATGTCCGAGGCCGTCACCCGCTGGCCTGGGGAAGGTGGGTTCCCCGAGAGGAAGGGGTCGGCCTGGTCCGTCCCCCGCTTGTAGCCTCTCTCGAAGGCCCTCGAGAAGAGCCAGATGATCAGGAATGCCCCTAAGGCGATGGCCACCCAGATGAGCGCGCTCCAGAAGCCCGAGCCGGTCTTCAGCACTTCCATTCTATCTACCTCACCCCCAGCCCAGCCCCCAGGATCGCCTCGATATACTGGGCCCGGTTCACCAGCGCCTGGGCCGCGGGGCTGACAAGATATCTTACCACCAGGTCGGGGAAGAGGCCGAAGAGGACAACGAGGGCGGCTAAGATCGCCATGGCGAACATCATGCTCGGCGGGGCCTCCCGGACATCCTTGTAAGCGGGGAGCTTCGGCCCGACGAAAACGCTCTGGAAGGCCCGGGCATAGATGGCCAGAGTGATAATCGAGGCGAGGAGCGCGATCACAGCCAAGATCGGGTTGAACTTGAAGACTGATTCGTAGATGATCAGCTTACTCGCAAAGCCATTGAACGGCGGGAGGCCGGCGATCGCTGCCCCGCCGATGATGAAGAAGAACGCGGTCCAGCGCATATTATGAGCCAGGCCGCCGAGCTGGTCCAAGTTCCTTGTCCCCGCCCGGTAGGAGACCGCCCCCGCAGCCAGGAATAGCAGCCCCTCGTATAATGCATGGTTGACGATGTGGAAGATCCCGCCCTTCATCGCCATCAGGCCGTAGGAGTCTAAGGCCGGGGTCCCCAGGACCGCCAGGCCCACGCCCACCCCGAGGAGCATATACCCGATTTGGGCGATCCCCGAATAGGCGATCAGCCGCTTGAGGTCGCGCTGGATCACGGCCATCGAGACCCCGATGAAGATCGACAATATCCCGAGGATGATCACGATCCAGCCGACCAGGGCGGGGGTGAGCTTCAGCCCATAGAGTGAGAAGCAGATCCGATATAAGCCGTAGAGGCCGATCTGGGTGTTCGCGACCATGACCATGGTGACCGGCGCTGGGGCGGCGGGATAGGCGTCGGGGACCCACATGTGCATCGGGACGGCCCCGGCCTTCAGCGCCAGTGCGAGGACGAAGAGGGCCAGGGCCACCACATCGAGCAGGGAATACTCGATGAGCTTGGCGAGATAGGCGAAGTTGAGGGCCCCATACTGGCCGTAGAGGATGGCTACGGCCAAGAGGACGAGGAGCCCGCCGATGTTGTAGAGGACCATCATCTTGAAGGCCGCCTCGCCCGACTCGGCCCGCCCGGTCCGGAAGGCTACCAGCCCCGTGGCGGCGATCGAGGTGATCTCGAGGAAGACGAAGAAGTTGAAGGCATCACCAGTTACGACCATCCCGAACATCCCGGCGGCGAGGAGCAGGAGGAGGGCATAGTATTTCTCCAGCCCGGAGTGGGCCCGCATGAAGGCCGTGGAGTAGATTGCCCCGAGCAGGGTGGTGACGGCGATGATGAGGACAAAGAAGGCGCTCAGGCCGTCGGCCTCGAGGATGATCCGGATCGGGAAGAAGTAGCCCGAGGGAAGGGTGAACCCGAAGCTCTGCCCCCCGAGGACATAGACCCGCGGGCCGGCCTGGAAGACCGAGACGGCCAGCGCGATCGCCAGGGCAGTCGTGAGGAGCAGGATGAAGATAGCGAACCAGTTCCGGGCCCTGGCCCCGGCCCGGGCGATCAGCGGCGTGGCGAAGGCCCCCAAAAGCGGGATCCCCACGACCAGGATCGGCACATGGGCTAAGATGTCCATCGCGAGCTCATCCTCTCAGCTTATTGACCTTGTCCGCGTCCAGGGTTCCGTAATGGCGGTAGATGACCACGATGAGCGCCAGCAAGACCGCCGTCGTCGCCAGCCCAATGACGATGCTGGTAAGGGTGAGGGCCTGGGGCGTGGGGAGGACCATCCTCTCGGCGGCCTCCGGGGCGAGGGTATAGATCGGCGCGATCCCGCCGCGCCGATAGCCGAGGCTGACCAAGAAGAGGTTGACCCCGCTCTCCATCAATGTGATCCCGATCGCGATCTTTATCAAGTTCCTCCGGAAGAGGGCCGCATAGAGCCCGAAGATCATCAGCAGGATAGCTGTAACATAGGGGAAGTTCGCGATCATCTCACTTCACTCCTCCTCGCTGGGGAAGAGGGCCAACAGCAGGACGATGCTCCCCAGCCCGGCCAGGACCTTCAGCCCGACGGCCCAGTTCATCAGCGGGAGCGTCCCGGCGGTGTTCAGGTCCCCGGGATTCGGCCCGGGAGGGACGAGCTCATTGAAGACCACCCCGCCGCCGGCGGCGAGGAAGTTGTAAAAGAAGGTCGCGCCCAACCCGAGGAAGGCCAGCCCGACGAAGATGAGGGCCCCACCGCTCTCGACGACCGAGAGGAGCCGCTCCTTCAGCCCCGCCCCCTTGGCCCCGTAGGCCACGATCAGCAAAGCAAATCCGCTCGCCACGACCGCCCCGCCCTGGAAGCCCCCGCCAGGGGTGAGGTGGCCGTGCATGATCACATAGAACCCGAAGATCAGGATCGGAGCATAGAGGAGCCAGCCGATCGTCCGGACGAGCTTGGACATCTAGGCCTCGCCCTCCTTGAGCTTTCGCAGGACCGCGGCCACGGCCACGACGGCGGTGAAGAGCACGGTCGCCTCCCCCAGGGTGTCGTAGCCCCTGTAGTCGAAGACGATGGCCGTGCAGACATTGTTCGCCGCCAGCTCCTCCTGGGCGTGGTCGAGGAAGTAGCGGTCCATCTCCCAGAGCCGGGGCTCGCCGAAGGGGCGCATCGCCGCCGGCACGACCAAGAGGAAGGCCGCGACCACCAGGAAGGCCACGAACCCGACGATCCTCATCTTAACGTTCCTCCTCCTTCCGCCGCGTCTTGCGGAGGGCCAGGACGAAGACGGCCGTGGTCAGCCCCGCCCCGATCCCGGCCTCGGCGATCGCCACATCCGGGGCCTGGAGGACATAGAACTCGAGTGATAAGGCCAGGCTCACCGCCGCCAGGGCCACGACCGAGGAGAGGAGGTCCTTGAACCTGATCGCGAGGAAGCCCGCGCCCAAGATCACCACCAGAAGGACCACCTGGACGACCGCGTCCATCATCTTATTCCTCCTCCTCGAACTTATAGCCCTCGTAGGCGTCCACGACCGCCCGCTTGGGGAGGACCCCGCTCCGCCTTGCCCCACGGGCGATCGCATGGGCCCCCGTGGGGTTGGTCAAGAGCAGGGCGATCAACGCGAGGAGGGCATGGATCGCCAGGGTCAGGTCGCCTTGGATGCCCCTTGCAACACCCCAGAAGCCATAAGCCACGGTCGCGAGAATCGTGAAGATCGAGCCGAAGGTGGTGCACTTCGTGGCCCCATGCAAGCGGGTGAAGACATCGGGGAAGCGGAGGAGGGCGAACGAGCCGAGCCCGTTGAAGAGGACCCCGATCCCTAAAAGGACATAGATGAAGATCACCATGGCGAGCCCTCCAGATACTTGGCGATATAGAGAGTGGCGATATAAGAGAGGAGGGCGTAGACGATCGCCACATCGATGAAGATGACCTCTTTGTAGAATGTCCCGAGCAGGACCATCAGGGCCACGACGAGGGTGTTGATCGTATCGACCCCGACCACCCGGTCGGGGACCGTCGGCCCGGCGGCGACCCGGATGAGGCAGAAGAGCATGTAGAACCCCAAGAAGATCGCGGCGATCGCGAAGGCGCTCATCTTATTATTCGGCAATCCTCCTCGCCCAGCGGGGGAACCTTCCGCAGACCTCCTCCGGGGAGGGCTGCGGGTTCCGGACATTGATCCAGTGGATGTAGAAGTTGTTCTCTTTATCGATATCGACAGTCAAGGTCCCCGGGGTGAGGGTGATCGAGTTCCCGAGGAGGCTGGCGGCCAGGTCGCTTTTCAGGCCCGGGCTGATCTTGATGATCCCGGGCTTGATCCTCCCGGTGATCACCCGGTAGGCGACATCGAGGTTCGCCCGGAACATGGCGAAGAAGAAAGGCCCCACGAGGTAGACCAGGAAGAGCGCCCAGCGGCGGGGGTTCAAGAGCTTCTTGTAATCGGCCTCGCCCTTCCCCAGGACCCTCCCGGCGATGAGCCCGACCCCGAGGGCGAGGACTGCCCCGACAATGAGCTCCTCGAGGCTCCAGAGGCCGAGCGAGCCCGACTCCATCGTCAGGATTAGGTAGATGACAAGAGCCCCTAGCCCTGTGGTCAGCGATCTCAGCATCACAGCCTCCGACGAGAATAGCCCTCTCAAAAGTGAGGTGTCTATGACCGAGCTCAAGTCCGACGATGATCGAGCTCATGGGCAGCTCGACCCGGCCGTGGCTAGAGTCAGGATTGAATCATGGAGCCGAACGGATTGGCGGAGTCCTTCCAGGCCAGGTTTGGCCCGCGGATCCGCGCCACCCGGATAGATGAGATCCGCTCGAACCTGGGGATCTACTCCTACCCCGTCATCTGGTTCGAGATCGACCGCGAGATCCTCCACGAGGCTGTCGCCCACTTGATCACCTTCCAGTTCCCCCATCTCGCCACGATCTCCGGGCGGGACCTAGGGGGGGAGCTCGAGCTTTGCTACCACTTCTCGATCGGCTACGGCCAGCGGCGGGGTGAGCAGTCGGTCAACTTCCGGTTCACCGTCCCGAAGGCCGACCCGAAGGTCCGCTCGATCTGCGACCTCATCCCCGGGGCCCTCACGGCCGAGCGGGAGAAGATCGAATTCTTGGGGGTCGAGTTTGAGGGGATTCCCGACTCCAGGAACATCTTCCTGCCCTATGATATGGAGGGACACCCCTGGCGGAAGGACGCGGCCGGGGTGAAAGGGACATGGCTAGAATGACAGAAGAGGAGGCGCGCCTCCAGCGGACTTACTACACCATCCCGATCGGCCCGACGCACCCTTCGCTCAAGGAGCCACTCCAGTTCAGCTTTGACCTCGAGGGCGAGCGCGTCGTGGATGTCGAGATCAAGCCGGGCTGGAACCACCGCGGGCTCGAGGTCCTGGGGATGAAGCGGAATCCCCTCCAGACCTTGTATCTCGCCGAGAGGCTCTGTGGGATCTGCTCGGTCTCCCACCTGATCACCTTCTCGAGGGCCGTGGAGAACGCCCTCGGGATCGCCGTCCCCCCGAGGGCGGAATACATCAGGGTGATCATCGCCGAGCTCGAGCGGATCCATTCCCACATCCTCTGGGCCGGGGTCGCGGCCCACGAGCTGGGGTTCGATACTTTATTACACCTTACCTGGCGGGTCCGGGAGCAGGTGATGGACATCCTCGAGCTGCTCACCGGGAACCGCGTCAATTATGCCTTAGTCACGATTGGGGGCGTCCGCCGGGACATCACTAGAGAGCAGGAGCCGCTCGTCCGCCAGGCCCTCAGGTATTACAAAGACCTTCTGGAGATGCTCGTCGACGCCTTCCTCCATGACCCGACGATCGAGCTTCGGACCCGCGATGTCGGGGTCTTGAGCTACAAGGATGCCCTGGAGCTGATGGCCGTCGGGCCGACGGCGCGGGCCTCGGGCGTCAAGAAGGACATCCGGGTCGACCAGCCCTACCTCGCCTATCCCGCACTCGAGCTTGAGCCGATCACCCCGGACCTCTTCCGGCCCGAGGTCCACGGCGATGTCTACGACAAGATCATCGTCCGCTTGCTCGAGGTCGAGCAGTCGATCGGGCTGATCGAGCAGGCCTTAGAGAAGATGCCCGAGGGCGAGATCGGCCGCGCCACCAAGGAGGAGATGACCGAGCTCTTGGTCCAGATCAAGAAAAGGGAGGGCGAGGGGATCGGGAGGCACGAGGCCCCGCGTGGGGAGCTCTTCCACTACATCCGCTTCCAGAGGGACAGCGAGATCCCGATCCTGTGGAAGGTGAAGTGCCCGACCTACTCGAATCTGATGAGCTACCGCCCGATGTTCCAGGGGGCCCAGATCGCCGATATACCCATAATTATAGCCTGCATCGACCCCTGCATCGCCTGCATGGACCGGGTGATCGTCCGCCGGGACGGGCGGGAGGAGACTTGGCAGATAGCCCAGCTGCTGGCGAAGAGCTGGGAGAAGACGAGGAGGCTCAAGGGTTAGCATGGAACTCCTCTGGGGCTCGGTGGTGATCCTCTTCGGCGGGGTGGTCCTCGGGCTCGTCTACCAGGGGATCGACCGGAAGCTGGCCGCAAGGATGCAGGCCCGGATCGGGCCGCCGATCGTCCAGCCCTTCCGGGACATCAAGAAGCTCCTGGTGAAGGAGAACATCGTCCCGGAGAGCGCGGTCCCCTGGATCTACAACGGCGCGCCGTTCCTGGCCCTCGCATCGGTCGTGACGGTCCTCTTCTACCTTCCCTTGGGGGACCAGCGGCCGCTCTTCAGCGGGTATGGCGACCTCATCCTGGTCCTCTACCTTCTCGCCCTTCCGGCCGTGGCCCTGGCGATCGGGGGCTTTGCCTCCGGCTCGCCTTATGCCGTGATCGGGGCCCAGCGGGAGATCGTGATGATGATGAGCTACGAGCTTCCGCTCGCGGCGGCGATCGTGGCCTTAGCCTGGCGGCTGAACCAGGCCCTCCCGGGGATCGCGGCCTTCTCTCTGGGGGCGATCTCTTCCAATCCGGTCTGGGCCTATCTCGGGCCGCTGGGGTTCATCGGGGCGATCCTCCTTGTGGGGGTCCTCCTCCTGGTGATGCCGGCTGAGCTCTCGAAGATCCCGTTCGACATCGCCGAGGCGGAGACCGAGCTGGCCGGGGGGGTGACGGTCGAGTATTCCGGGCGGAACCTGGCCTTGCTCCGCCTGGCCGACGGGGTGAAGACCGTGGTCATGGGGGCCCTGATCATCGCCCTCTTCTTCCCCTATCGGCTCGGCGGGGTGCTGGGGCTTGCGGGCCTGGCCGGCGGGGCCGTGGACACCGCCTTCTTCCTGGTCAAGCTCTTCCTGATCATCCTGGTCGGGGTCACGACCGTCCGGGTCGCCGCGGCCCGCCTGAAGGTGAGCCAGGTAGCCTACAGCTTCTGGGTCCCGCTCACCGGGGTGGCCCTGGCCGGGCTGGTCCTGATCGTCCTCGATGGGCTCTTCTTCAAGTAAAGGAGCCGAGAATGATCCTGGCCCAGATCATCGAGCAGCTCTTCAAGAAGCCGGCGACGAACAAGTTCCCCGTAAAGTATATGCCCAAGTCGGTCAGCGCCTTCTTGAAGTCGGGGAGGCCGATCGTCCCACCGGTCCCGACGCCCCCGCGGTTCCGCGGGAAGCTCATCTACCACCGCGAGAAATGCGTGGGCTGCGAGCAGTGCGGAAGGGTCTGTCCTGCTAATGTGATCCAGTTCGTCCCCCAGGAGAAGAAGGTCCGGTTTTATCTCGCAAGGTGCACCTTCTGCGGCCAGTGCACCGACATCTGCCCCGCGGACGCGATCGAGATGAGCAACGAGTTCCTCCTCGCCGATTACAACAAATACTCCAAGAACCTGGTCCTGGAGTAGCTGGCAAGGCGACGAGCGGCTCAGCACTCCCTGAGCAGCATCACGGCCAGGGTCCTGCCGATCATCGTCGAGCCCTTCCAAGGCCATTCCCTTGGGAAAGATCGCCTAGCGGGGGCGGCAGGAGATCCCTAGCCTTGAGCGAGCAGGAGCTTTCCAGAGCCGGCTAGGGCGGGAGGCCCCGTTTCCGAGGGAAATATTTCCCGCGCTTCCCTTGCAGCCTCAAATCCCTCTAACCTTCCCGCCCCCAGTCGCCCGCGGCCGAGGCCCTCCCGATGGGACGGCTTCACTCGGAGATCAGGGGGCAGAAGCCCTGTTCGGCAGAGCGATTCCGTCCGTGAGGATCGCTTGACGCCCGCCTCGGCGACCTGCTATCTTCAGCCTCAGCCCACCCGGTAACAGGAATGATGGAGGAGAGGCTCTCCCTAAGGCCTGACTACACGTTTGCCCGTTTCGTGCGCGGCCCGGGGAACCGCTTGGCCTGCGCCGCTGCCCAGGCAGTCGCGGAGAACCCCGGCCGAGCCTACAATCCCCTCTTCATCTACGGCGGGGTCGGCCTGGGGAAGACCCATCTCCTCCAAGCGATCGGGAACTACGTCCTGGAGAACGCGCCAGAGCTGCGGGCGCTCTACACCACCTCCGAGAGGTTCGCCATCGAGCTGGTCGAGTCGATCCAGTCCAACCGGACCGCGCATTTCCGCCGGAGATACCGCGAGGTCGACCTCCTGCTGCTCGACGATGTCCAGTTCCTCAAGAACAAGGAGGGGACGCAAGAGGAGCTCTTCCACACCTTCAACGAGCTGTATAACCTGAACCGGCAGATCGTCCTCTCCTCTGACCGCCCGCCGGAGGAGCTACGCGAGCTTCAGGAGCGGCTGGTCTCGCGCTTCCGCTGGGGGCTGGTCGCGGAGATCGAGCCGCCGGACTTCGCCACGCGGCTGGCGATCCTCGAGGCCAAGGCCCGGGCGAACGGGCTGCCGATCGAGAGCCGGATCCTGGAGCTGATCGCCTCGCGGATCTCGTCCAATGTCCGCTCGCTCGAGGGGGCCCTAATCCGGGCCGTGGCCTACGCCGCGCTGAACGGGGTAGAGCTCACCCCGGACCTCGTGGGCAGGCTCCTCCCGCTCGAGCAGCGCGCTGGGGCGCTGGACATCGGCGTGATCAAGGCCGAGATCGCCTCCCAATATCTGGTGAGCGTGGCCGACCTGGAGAGCGAGAACCGGGACAAGCGCGTGGCCCAAGCCCGCCAGATCGCGATCTACCTGGCCCGCGAGCTGACGCGCAGCTCCTTCCCCGAGATCGGGAAGGAGTTCGGCGGTCGGGACCATTCCACAGTGATCCGCGCTTATCGGCGAGTGAAGGAGCTCGAGGGGATCCCGCTCTTCCAGAGCGAGCTGGAGGAGTTGAAGTCCTCGTTGCGCACGAAGTTCGGCGCGAAAGTGGCCATCCAATCGTGATCTTCCCGGCTGTGCATAACTTTGCACACCCCCTGTGCATAACCTGTGCAAAACCCCTCCCAGGCTGTGCATAACTCCTGTGCATAACCTGACCGGGCAGTTTTGCACAGGAGTTTTGCACAGGGAAGGCCGGGTTATGCACAGCCCCTGTGCAGAGTTTTGCACAGGCAAGAGAGCCCTTCCAATCAGCGCTGGGCCGAGTTTTGCACAGCTCGGGCCTCCCCCTACTACAACTACTATCTATAAAGTAAATACTCTGTAGTTGTTGTAGTAACAGCCTCGGGAGGGCCATCCCCCTGCCGGGGGATATAATGGAGCGATGAGGCTCCGACGGATCGCCTTAAGGAACTTCAGAAACCTGCGGGCGGTGGAGCTCCTCCCCGCGGGGGGCTACAACCTGCTTCTTGGGCCGAACGGCGCGGGGAAGAGCAACCTCTGCGAGGCGATCTACTTCGCGGCCCGGGGCGAGCTGCTGAAGGGCGAGCGCCAGCGGGAGCTGATCGCCTGGGGCGAGACCCTGGCCCTGATCGAGCTGGAGGTGGATGAGGACCGGCTGAGGATCGTGCTCGACGGCGCGGCCCAGGTGAAGCGGGTGGAGCTGAACGGGAAGCCGGCCCGAGCGGCCCAGCTTCAGGAGCGCCTCCAGGCCGTGGCCTTCACCGCTGACGAGCTCCAGATCGCCAAGGGCGAGCCTCAGGCCCGGAGGGCCTTCCTGGACGGGGCGATCGGCCAGCTCGATCGGGAGTATCGCTACCGCTCCAGGCGCTACGAGGAGATCGTCCGCCGGAAGAACGCGCTCCTCCGGCAGGAGCCGCTGAACGAGGAACTGCTCGCGGTCTACGAGGATGAACTGGTCGAGCACGGCGCGTTCTTGATCACCCGCCGGCTCACCTACCTCGAGGAGTTCAACCGGGAGCTCGAGTCGCTCCACGCCCGGCTGCGCCTGGGGATGGGCCCGCTCAGGCTGGACTATCTCTCCTCGCTCCCGGGGATGCCGCGCGACCGACGGGAGCTAGGAGGCTGGCTTTCCCGGGGCTTGGCGGCAAAGGCCGCTGAGGAGCGAAGGCGCGGGCTGGCCCTCGTCGGGCCTCACCGGGACGACCTCCAGTTCACGAGCAACAGCGTGGACCTGAGGAAGTTCGGCTCGCAGGGGGAGCAGCGCGCGGCGATCGTCCAGGCCAAGCTCGCCCAGTTCGAGCTCCATCGCCGCCGGGTCGGGCAGTATCCTATATTGATCCTCGACGACCTCCTCTCCGAGCTCGATCCCCGAGCGGGCCAGCTCTTCCTCGGCGCGCTCCCCTCGGGCGTCCAGGCCTTCCTCACCGCCACTGAGATGCGGCCGGGCCTGAGCGAGCTGGCGGAGCGGGTCTACCTCGTGGACGGGGGAGAGATCAAGGAGCGGGCATGATCCCCATCCGGAGCCTCCTGCGGCAGATCTTCACCCGCCATGGCCTGGCGGAGGAGTTCCACGAGCAGGAGCCGCTCTTCCTCTGGGAGGAGGCCGTGGGCGAGCGGATCGCCAGGCTCGCCTCGCCCCTGCGGGTCCGTGAGGGGATCATCTTCGTCGAGGTCCCGAACCATGTGCTGGCGCAGGAGCTGAGTCTCCTGAAGGGGGAGTATCTCCGGAAGCTCAACAAGCTCCTCGGCGAGGAGCGGGTCCGGGAGATCCGTTTCCGCGTCGGCGGCGTGCTGCAGGAGCCGGCCGAGGAGCCGGTTCATCTCGAGAAGATTCCCTTGACCGCGGAGGAAGAAGAGGAGATCGATCGTCTGATAAGTGATGTCGAAGAGGCGAGGCTGCGGGAGGCCCTCCGCAGATTCTTCATCACCGAGCGGAGGATCGAGAAGGCCCGGCTCGCGCGGGGGTTCAACCGCTGCACGCGGTGCGGCGTCCTCTACAAGGGGACATGGAAGCTCTGCTCCTACTGTCAGCTTGAATTGGGGCAGGGTAGCGCGTAAGATTATCCCAAAGAAGAGAGCATTAAGGAGGGGGGTGAACGAGGATGAGATGGAAAGTTAGGGGAATCCTCGGCATCGGCCTGCTGCTTTCTCTACTCCTGTTCTTGTGGGGATGCAATCTAGGAGCGATATCGGGCAGGGTAATCGACCAAGCTACGGGCAAGCCGGTCGCTGGAGCACAGGTCACCGTCGGCGATAAATCAGCTCGAACCGGCGCGATGGGCTCCTACCAGATCACCGGCATCCCCGTTGGCACGCGCACTCTTAGAGTCACGGCTCCAGGATATGAGGAATACACAAGGGAATTAAAGATCAAGCAGGGGGCTCAGGTTGTCGATGTCAGCCTCAGCCCCATCACTATGGCTGGTCCGACTCCTCCTGAAGGATCAGCACCTTCAACTGGGGAAGTAGTTGGGCCAGAGGGCGGAAGGATCATCGTTCCTGAAGAAGTCAAGTTAGTAGTTCCTCCTCGGGCACTGGCTGAAGACACGAGAATCACGGTCAGGCGGATGGCTGATCCGCCCCCTCCGCCGCCCGGAACGAGCTTCGCCAGCTTAGCTTATGATATCGCGCTCGACCCCCAAGAGCAGCTATTGGATAGCCCAGCAGAGCTCACTATACCCCTTCTTCCGGAAGCGCTACAGCAGCGTGACGAGAAGACCTTGCTGACCGTGGCTTATTGGAGTGGGACTGAGTGGCTCCCTCTCGGGGGCGAGGTAAATGAGCAAGCTGGAGCGATTACTGTGGAGACAAGGCATTTCAGCTCTTTCTCTGTCCTACGCCGAGTCCTATCTATCACCCCCTTAACCACAGAGCATTTCAGAATCATCCCGTTTCTGGCTGCCCCCTCGAGCTACACCCTGGAGCAATTGGGCCAACAACTGGAGAAGGCTTGGGATCTGATCATTAGCGAGTTGGGGTATGAGTTGCCCACCCAAACGAAGAGTGGGGCGAAGATTCAGGTCTGGATTGTTCCTACCGTAGGAGGTGGTCGGACCGGGGGATGGTTGGAGAAGCAGATTCGGGAGAGGCTTCTAGCTTATGTGAATTACAGCATCTATCTGGGGCCAGATTTCGAGGATGATACCTCGGTCCTAGAGCCGAGCGACTTGCTCGCGGTAATACCAACTCATGAGCTGTTCCATAATCGTTCAGATCAGCAGCTACTTGCACCCCCGGCGGATGGAGGAATTGACGCCGTTACTCTGGTGGATGGAGGCTACAGCTACCTGGATCGGGGCGAAGGCCTTAGGAGAGAGGGAGCACTTGGAACATCGGCGCTTCTATAAGATGGAGCCGCACTCCTTCCTTTCCCGACCCTTGGACAGCTTAGAGGGGTATCAGCGCTACAGAGCCGGGGCATTTGTGCGCTTCATCGAGGAGAGATATGGGACTAGCGTGATTAAGGAAACATGGGACAGGCTCCGAGCGAACCAGCCACCCCTTGAAGCCATCGATAATGCCTTGCACAAGGCTGGTGCCTCACTGTCAGAGGTCTATTTCGACTTTGCAGTCCAATACACCTATGCGCGCGAGTCCCGATGGCTTCAGCAGGTAATGGGACTAGAGCGCGACCGGCTGGAGACCGCAGCTGTAGTCCTCAAAGCCGCCACAGCGGGGAGAACGGAGACAATCCGAGGAGATCATCTCAGCGGGAGTGCCTTTCGGATTGTGCCTGGAGAAGGAGCAAGGGGCACACTGAACCTCGGGTTCGATTGGAGCAGGGGCGATGGGGCCTGGAGAGTAAGACTGTTCATCGAAAAGGAGGATGGAGATATAACTTCGGTTGGTATAGCTCCTTCGACGCAGGAATATGAACTCGCAGGTTTCGGAGAAGATGTCAAGGGGGTGGCTGTAGTTGTGGCTAATACTTCCCTAACGAGGGACAATACCTCCCTGCAGTCTAAATATCAGGTGGTCATTCCGGGCCTTGAACTTCTCTACTCTATCTCTGGCCGGGTTACGGCCGATGGAAAAGGTTTGGCGGACGTCACAGTAACGCTCTCCGGGGCCAAATCTGCCACGACGACAACTGATAGTAGTGAAGTGGACCCCTGGAGTTGGACAGATTTTGGCCTCTGGCTAGGGAGGTGGC
>JANLFV010000007.1 GCA_024653345.1 Candidatus Acetothermia bacterium | reverse complement strand
CCTTGGACCTTACCCCTCCCTAACAGAGGTGTCCAATCCGAGGGGTCCACTACACGGATTTGACTTCCGCTCTTGACAGCACTAAGATCGTGGGAAGACTTGGGAGCCTGAAGGCTGGTGAGCTGGATTGATGCGATCTATTCTCTTGTATCTCTCGCGGAACAAGCGACTAGAGTCGTTCATCCTCCACTTTGAGCTGGCCCGCCGCGCGGCCCGCCGGTTCATCGCCGGGGAGACGATGGAGGAGGCCCTCGAGGTCGTCCGAGGGCTGAACGAGCGCGGGCTCTTGGCCACGATCGACCACCTCGGCGAGAATGTGAACAGTGAAGCGGAGGCCCTCGCCGCGGCTGAGGAATACCTGAAACTCCTTCCCAGGATCGATGAGCTGGGTCTGAGGTCGCACGCCTCCCTCAAGCTCACCCAGATGGGGCTGGACATCGGGGTGGGGTTCTGCCGGGAGAACCTCGAGCGGATCGTGGCCCGGGCCGGGGAGCTCGGCAACTTCGTCCGGATCGACATGGAGGGCTCGGCCTACACCGACCGGACTCTCGCCCTGTTCAGGGAGCTTCGGAAGAAGCATGCCAATGTGGGGCTCGCCCTCCAGGCCAACCTCCGCCGCACCGAGCGCGATCTGGAGGAGCTGATCCCGCTCGGAGCGAATGTCCGCCTCTGCAAGGGGGCCTACAAGGAGCCGCCGAGCATCGCCTTCCCCCAAAAAAGGGAGGTCGATGCCAACTACATCAGGTTGATGGAGATGCTCCTGAGCCGGGAAGCAAGGGCCAAGGGGGCCTACGCCGCGATCGCCACCCATGACGAGCGAATGATCGCCAAGGCCAAGGAGCTGGCGGCAAGAGCCGGCCTGGGGCCCGAGGAGTTCGAATTCCAGATGCTCCTGGGGATCAGGCGGCGGCTGGCGGAGGAGCTGGTCCGTGAGGGCTACCGCGTCCGGATCTATGTCTCCTACGGGACGGCTTGGTATCCGTTCTACATGCGGCGGCTCGCCGAGCGCCCGGCGAATCTGTTGTTCATCTTGAGGAATGTCTTCAAGCGCTAGTATCTTCAGGCGGGGCGCGGCCCTCCCCCGCCCGGTCCTCTCCATCGCCCATCGCGGGGCCGCCTCCTTGGCCCCGGAGAACACCCTGGCCGCGGCCCGGAAGGCCTTCACGCTCGGAGCGGACCTCTGGGAGTGCGATGTCCGCTTCACCAAGGATGGCGTCCCGATCCTGATGCACGATGCCACTCTTCGCCGCACGACCGACTGCTATCGGAAGTTTCCGACCCGCGCGCCCTGGTGGGTCCACCTCTTCTCGCTAGCGGAGGTCGAGCGGCTCGATGCCGGTTCCTGGTTCAACCAGGATGACCCCTTCGGGCAGATCCGTGCCGGCGCGATCCCGCACGCTGAGCAGCAGAGCTACATCGCTGAGCCGGTCCCCACGCTCGAGGAGGCTCTCCGGTTCACTGCAGAACGGAGCTGGCGGATGAACATCGAGATCAAAGGGACGGCTCAGCTCGGCCCTGAGACCCTCGCGCGAAGGGTCGTCGAGCTAGTCCAAGACCTGGAGATGCAGGGATTCGGTGCTCATCTCCTCCTATGACGAGCGCATCCTCCGCAGTGTGAGGTTGCTCGATCCAGAGATCGCCCGCGCGGCGATCGTGGCCCTCCGGCCCAGCGATCCCCTGGAGTATCTGGAGGCACTCCAGGTTGACGCTTACCATCCCGGGCCGCTGGCCTTCAACCCCCAAGACCTTCCGCGGCTCCGCGGGGCAGGGTTCGCGGTGAATGTCTGGACCTACGACGCGCCGGAGCAGTTGGCGGAGCTGGCTGCCACTGGTGTGACCGGGATCTGCACCAACTTCCCTCAGCGGCTCGAGCCGATCCTCGACCGGCTGTTCAGGCCAGACGGGTAGCTGATAGCTCGGAGCTACACCCCTAGCCGTCGGCGATGGTGCACTGAGAGAAAGACTGGTCTCACTTCAGCACCTCCTCCCCCTCGCGAGCGGGCAAGACCCTGATCGGCTCGCCGCGCAGCCGCTCATGGAAGAACTCCGGCCGCTCGGTGTGAACGGGCAGGAGGAACTGGGGGCTGATCTCTCTCGCCAGCCAGAGCAGATCCGCTCCTGAGGCGTGGCCGCTCGCATGGAGTCCCTCGGGGAAGCGCGGCTCGTCGCCCTCAACGAAGAAGCCCGCCACATCGAAGCGGAAGAACTCCAGCCAGTTCCAGAGCCGGCGCATGTCGATCTCCTGCTCCTCGGTATAGCTCTCGCTCGAGGAGTAGATGTAGAGCCCGCCGCGGGGGGCGAGATCGAGCAGATGCTTGAGGTCCCAATAGCTGAAGGCCAGGACGAACTCCCCGGGGGCCCGGTGGACCTCCTCGAGCGGGACGAGCCTTGCGGGGTAGCGCTCGCGGAGCTGCTCCTCCCAGGCCTGTGGCTCCACCTTGACCTCGTCGAAGATCCCGAGAGCAGGGTGCTGAAGGAGGTCCCACTCCGGCGCCGCGGCGGCGATCGCCCCGAGCAGATGGGCGTCCTTAGCCAGCACGAGCAGCCGCCGGCCGGTCGCTTGAGCGATCATCAGAAAGGTCTTGAGCCTTTCGATGTTCCGAGGCCCGAAGTCCGCGAGCACCAGTTCCCCGGCGTGCTCTCGGACGAGCCTCAGGGCATTCTCATAGACTTCAGCCTCGCTCGTCCGCGGGCCCGCGACCCCGGCGCGCGTCCCCTCGATGATCAGGAGATAGGGGCGGAGCGCTCGGGCCGCGGCCACGAAGGCCTCGGTCAGCTCCGCTTGCCCGCCGTGGAGGCGCAAGTCGCCGGTATAGACCACCCAGCCGCGGTCTGTCTCCACGGCGTAGGCTGAGGCGCCGGGGATCGAGTGATCGACGGGGAAGGCCCGATAGGCCAGCTTCGCCAGATGGCCTGCGGCCTCTTCCACCGGCTGGGCGGCCAGCCTCCGCCCGCGAGGGTTCGGCGGAGAGGTGAGGAATTCCTTGATCGGCCCGCTCAGCCTGTCGGTGATCACCCATCGCCGCCCCTGGTAGGAGCCCTTCCGCCAATCGGCTCCCCGGAGGGCCCGCGGGTCGGCCTCGCGAGGGAGCCGGGGATTGATGTAGGCCATCTCGCTGTAGTAGTCGAGCTGGCCGCTCTCCTGGACCGCCTTCATCACCGCCGCGGTGAGGGCCGAGGCATGGACGGGGATCTCCGGCCGGAGCAGGCCCAAGAGGCCGCAGTGGTCGAGGTGGGCGTGGGAGATGAGGATCCCCTCGACCGGCAGCTCGGGAAGGTCGGGGTGATACCCCTGCGGGAAGAGGTCCGGGCGATAGATGCCACCGACTGGCAGGGCCAGGCCGAGCGCTAGCAGGTCGAGAATTCCCCGGGCGGCCCGGGGCTGGAGATACTCCTCGAAGTAGAGCCCCCAGCGCTTGTAATTGATCCCGAAATCCAGGAGCAGCCCCGTCCCCTGGGATTCCAGGTAGATCTTCGTCCCGCCGACCGTCGTGGCCCCGTCCAGGATGCGCAATCTCATCGTCCCATTCGCATCTTAGCCTCCGGAAGAGATCCGGACAACCCGGGGCTATTACCCTTGGACCCCGATTGCTCGGGCGAGGGGCTACCAGCTAAAATCGGGGGCAGTGAAGGCAAAGGAGAGCGAGATGAAGGAATTGCAGTCCGCAATTCGCGCGGCGCTCGCCAGCAGCCGAGCCGACTACACCGAGATCAGGCTGGAGCGAGAGTGGCGAACTCAGGTCTTCTTCCAGCGCGAGAACCTGGAGAACATCGAGTCCTCCACCGAGGTCGGGGGGATCATCCGCGCGCTCGTCGACGGCGGTTGGGGGATCGTGGTCTTCAACTCATTGGACGAGCTGGAGAAGAAGATCGAGGAGGCCTACCGGACGGCGAAGGCGGTGAGCGCCAAAGTCGGGGAGAAGAGCGTGCTCGCCCCAACTGAGCCGGTCGAGGACGAGGTCCGCGTCCAGTTGAAGAAGGACTTCCGCCAGGTCTCCCTGGCGAAGAAGAAGGAGTTGATCGAGCGCTACAACAGGCTCATGCTCTCGGTCCCGAAGGTCGTGGCCACCGCGACCCGCTATACCGACTCCTTCAAGGAGTGGCTCTTCGCCAACTCCGAGGGGACCTTCATCTTCGAGGAGCGGCCGGACATCACCCTGTTCTTGATGGCGACGGCCCGCGAGGACGGCAACATTCAGCAGGCGTTCGAGTCGTTCGGCGAGGCCCAGGGGTTCGAGCTGGTCGAGGGCCTGGAGCAGAAGGCCGAGGAGACGGCAAAGCGGGCCGTGGCGCTCCTCTCGGCCAAGCCGGTCAAAGGGGGCCAATACACCGTGATCTTGGACCAGGAGCTCGCGGGGGTCTTCATCCACGAGGCCTTCGGCCACCTCTGCGAGGCCGACTTCACCTACAAGAACGAGCGGATGCGGGAGCTCCTCCAACCGGGCCGCGAGTTCGGCGTGAAGGAATTGAATGTCATCGAGGACGGCTACCTCCCCGGCAGGCGGGGGAACTACCGCTACGACGACGAGGGTGTCCCGCGGCGGCGGATCTATCTGATCAAGAGCGGCGTGCTCCAGGGGCTGATGCACTCGCGGGAGACGGCGGCCAAGCTCGGGGCCCTCCCGACGGGGAACGCCCGCGCCATCTCCTATCGGTTCGAGCCGATCGTCAGGATGAGGAATACCTACATCGACAAGGGCTCGCACACCTTCGCGGAGATGATCCGCGGGATCGATCATGGGATCTACGCCAAGTCGGCCTTCGGCGGGCAGACGGAGTTAGAGCAGTTCACCTTCAGCGCGGCCTATGCTTACGAGATCGAGCACGGCGAGGTAGGAGAGATGCTGCGGGATGTGGTCCTCACGGGCAACGTTTTCGCGACGCTGAAGAACATCGACATGATCGGCGATGATCTGAAGATCAACGGCTCATCGGGCGGCTGCGGGAAGGGCGGCCAGGCCCCGCTCGGCGTGACCGATGGGGCCCCACATGTGCGGATTCAGAATGTGATCATCGGAGGGAGGGCCTGATGCTAGAGAAGCTGAAGCGCAAGGTAGAAGGAGCGGAGGTTTACGAGATCCGGAGCCGGGAGACGCCGGTCCGGTTCCGCGCGGGCGAGCTGGAGTCGGCCAAGAGCGTCGAGCGCGCCGGTCGGGCCCTGCGGATCATCAAGAACGGGCGGCTCGGCTACTCCACGACCACCGACCTGGAGGACCCTCAGTCGCTGATCGAGAATGCGCTCGCCTCGGCGGAGTTCGGGGACCCCGCCCCGTTCCGCTTCGCGACGAAGGCGAAGCCGCCCGAGGTCCGCTGCTTCGATCCCGCGGTCGAACGGCTCGAACTCGAGCGGATGATCCGCATGGGCGAGGAGGTGGTCGACAAGATCAGAGCTTATAACCCCGAGCTGCACATCGAGGTCGGGCTCAGTCGCGCGGTGGAAGAGCTCTCCCTCGTCACGACAGAGGGCCAGGAACTGCGCGAGCGGGGGACATTCTTTGCCCTCTCGGTCGAGGCTCAGCGGACGGAGGAGGGTGACATCCTCATCGTCTACGATGAGGCGGCCTCACGCAGCCTGAAGGAGGTCGACCATGATCAGGTCGCGGATTCTCTGATCACGACGCTCCGCTGGTGCGAGCGGCTCGCCCGGCCGCCGACGAAAGAGATGCCGGTCCTCTTCACCCCGAGGGGGGCGATCGTGCTCCTTCTCCCGCTGATGGTCGGCCTGAGCGGAAAGAGCGTCTTTCTCGGGACCTCACCGCTCAAGGGGAAGCTCGGCGAGCGGGCTTTCGCCAGAGACTTCACGCTCGTCGATGACGGGACCGTGCCGTTCGCGCCCCGCTCGAGCCGGTTCGATGACGAGGGCGTCCCGACCTCCAAGAGGGCGCTGATCGATCGCGGTGAGGTCCGCCAGTTCCTCTACGACCTGAAGACCGCGGGGGTGGCCAAGGCCGAGTCGACAGGGAACGGGTTCAAGAGCGGCCTGCTCAGCGGACGGGACTTCAAGAACCCTCCCGGCATCGTCCCCACCACCTGGACCGTCAGCCCGGGAGGGGAGAGCTTCGAGCAGCTGCTCAGCGGCCTGAAGGAGGGCCTGATCGTGGATCAGGTGCTCGGCCTCGGGCAAGGGAACATCACCTCAGGCGAGTTCTCCAACAATGTCGCGGTCGGATTCTACGTCCGCGACGGGGAGATCTTCGGAAGGGTGAAGAACACGATGATCGCCGGGAATAGC
Organism: Candidatus Acetothermia bacterium; assembly: GCA_024653345.1. GTDB lineage: Bacteria > Bipolaricaulota > Bipolaricaulia > RBG-16-55-9 > JANLFV01 > JANLFV01. Next base: position 74,345 of record JANLFV010000007.1, on the reverse strand, counting down.
TATGAGCTACTCCGGGAGAGGCTGATCGGGCTGGGGAGCGAGGTGAAGTGGGCTTACGGCTTCTTCAGAGCGCCGCCGATCCTGATCGACGGGGTGGGCGTGGTCAGCCGATGAGCGGAGCTCCACCGAGCGGAAGGCCTCTCCTGCGCCGGCTGCTGGCGGCCAGCCTCTGCTTGTTGGTTCTTATCGGGCTCCTGGCCGCCGCCGGGGCCCTGGACGAGCAGTGGCTCTCCTTCTCCACTGAGGACCTGGTAGTTCACTTCTGGAAGGACGAGCTCCGGCCCGCCCGCCTCGACCGGCGGGATGGGCTCAATCTCTACTTGACCGCGCTGGGCCGGCGCGCGGCCGAGCTGGAGGCGGCCTTTCAGCGAGTCGAGGCCTTCCTCGATCTCAACTATGACCCCTCGGCTCAGGGGCAGGTCTATCTCTTCATCTATCCTTCGCTCGAGAGCTACCAGGAGGCCTCCGGCTGCCTGATCTGCGCCGCAAATGTCGGGGGATTCATCGCGGCGTTCTATCCAGAGATGGAGGAGTTGGTCCGCTCCAGGGAAGTCAACCCGATCGCCGTCTACCTCACCCGCGAGAGCAGCGAATATGTCATCCTCCACGAGCTCACCCACGTGCTCGACTTCTCTCTGCTCCCCAACTATCCCCCCACCTTCCTCCTCGAGGGGCTGGCGACCTACAGCGGCTACAGCCTCGATGGTGTGCCTGACGAGTGGCAGCTCGGCCTGGGGGAGCAGCAGGTCAAGCTCTTCCTCCAGGACTTCGACATCGAGCTCTTCCGAGACTACTTCGTCCGGGACACCTACTGGAAGTTCACCTACGAGGTCGGGGCGAGCTTCATCCGGTTCCTCGCGGCCCGGGGAGGCTGGGAGCGATTCCTAAGGTTCTACTCGAGCCTGGGTCATCCCTACGATCAACGGGAGGAGCTCGATCAGCTCTTCCGCCGGGAGTATGGCCTGGGCCTGGCCGGGCTGGAGGAGGAGTGGCGGGCGAGGCTGGAGGAGGTCGTGCTGACGGAGAACGCCCGCGCGGCCTACGAGTTCAAGCTCGATCAGATCCTGATCCGCTACATCTTCCTCCGCCCGCTCCTCGCCGAGCGCGAGTGGGCGAAGGAGCTCTTCGAGGAGGCCCGGACCTTGGTGAGCGGCCAGTTCAATGAGCTGGCGGGCGCTGCCCTGCGCGCCTACTTGGCCGACGAGCGGAACCTGCTCGCCAGCCCCGAGGCCGCGGCCGAGGCGCTGGTCTACGGAGAATACCTGCACGACTATGTCCGGAGCTACCACAGCGACCGACCGGGGCTGATCGCCCAGTTTGAGGCGGAGTTCGCTGCGCTCCCCGGGCTCTACAGCTCCGGCCGCTACGCCGAGTTCGCCCGGCTCTACTGGGAACTGGTCAACATCTACACCACCTGGAGGATCTAGGCTGATCCTCGAAAGAGAGCGGGGATGGGGCCCAAGCCCCATCCCCACCTCATTAGGCTTGTCTCTTCCCTAACTCTGACCGGCTGGCCGGAACGGGCCATGAGGACCGGTCCCATCGCAACTGCCGATCCCGGAGTGAGGCCCCGGGCCGAAGCCCGTCCCGTCCTGCGGGCGAGCTCCGCCGTTGCCAGTCCCGTCTCCAGGGCCGTAGCCTTGGCCCGCGAGGGCCGATTGAGCCCCCATCGCCAGCAGGCCGATGGCCACCAGCCCGAGGAGGACGAGCACCATCTTCCGTCGCGTCATGCGCATCACTCTCCTTTCGACCCGCAGTCTACCGAGCGGCTGTGGAATAGTTATGGGTGGCATATGAAGCTCCTGTGTGATCCCGGGAAAGAGGTGGGGGCGGCCTTGGGGGCCGCCCCAGGGGTGAGAGGGTTAGCTTGCTTGGCCCTGTGGCTCTCGCTTTGCTCGCATCACCTTCCACCAAGGCCAAGCCTAAGGAGGTGATACTGGCTAAGCATAGCGAGCCAGGGAGGATCGGTCTGTAATCTAGGCCACCTTCGGCCGCTCTTTGAAGACCCGGTCGAGGATCCCGTTGATGAAGATGTGCGAGTGCTCCGTGCTATACTTCTTCGACAGCTCGACCGCCTCGTTGATCACCACCTCGCCAGGAACATCGGTGTAGAGCAGCTCATATATCCCCAAGCGGAGGATGTTCCGGTCGACGGAGACGAGCCGGTCGAGCTTCCACCCCACTGCGCGCTCGGAGATGATCCGGTCGATCTCCTCCTGGTGGGCGATGATCCCCTCGATGGTCCGGCGGATATACTCATCCTGGTCCTCTAGGGAGGCGGAAGCGAGCAGCTCCTCGAGGGGGATGGGGTGGAAGTCCCGCTGGAAGAGGAGCTGGAGCAGGATCTCGCGGGCCTTCCTCCGGCGCATCGCTAACGGAAGAGCGTGGAGAGGAGCTCCCTGATCCTCTCCCGTGTCTCCTCCCCTGCCTCGAGATACCGCCCGACGGTGTAGCCGATGAGGACAAGGATGGCAATGATCAGCAGCCGCCAGCCGAAGCCGGGCCAGAGGATGAGGATGCTGACGACGAACCCGCTGATCGCTCCCCAGACCTTCTTCATGGCGCTCGCCCTCCTTCCGGGCTCTCGGCCCGCCGCGCGAGGAAGATTCCGCCCACCAGGACCTCGACCTTCTCCACCTCCACTCCAGTCCGCTCCTCCACCCGCTCCTTGAGGAGCCGCTGGATCTCCTCGCTCACCCGGACCACGCTCTGGTGGCCGGGGAGCTCCGCTCGCACCCTGATCTTGATCGCTTGCGGGAAGAGCCGGGTCAATTTGATCCGGAACCGACCAGCCGGCATCTCCTGCCTCAGCGTCTGCCGAACCAGTCCGGCGATGGCCCAGAGCGAGACTTGGATCTCCCCGATCGGCCCCTCCCGGACCAACTGCCCCCGTCGGCCGTGGGCCCTGATGATAAGAATGAAAAAATAACAGCCGGCGAAGAAGTAGGCCACGGCGAACGCATAGAAGACCCCGATCCCCCAGAGCTTGGTGCTCACCCTCTGCAGGGCAGGAAATTCGATCCGACCAACCAGTATGGCGATGAGCGCTCCCGAACCGCACCAGAGGAAGAGCCAAGCCAGCCAAGAGCCAAATTCCCCCAAGTAGCTCTCCAGACGCTTCATGATCCCTCCTCTCCTTCCTGCTCGTGGGGCAAGTGGAGCCGCTGCACATGGACATCGACCTTGCTCACCCGCAGGCCGGTCAGCTTCTCCACCTCCTCCCTCACCTTATGCTGAAGCCGTCGGCCCAGCTCGGGGAGGGGATGGCCGTAGCGGGCGGCGATCCGGAGCGTGATCCTCACCGAATCGCTCTCCCAGTGGACATCTACCCCCTTGTTCTGCCCGCCGAAGAGCTCCACTCTGGTCCCCTGCGGGCCCTCGGCCTCCGTGGCGGCCAGGGCCGCGATGCAGCGGACCACCTCCTCGGCGATCTCCACCCTCCCCTCAAAGCGAGTCATCATTCCTCGCCTCTCAGAATCCTAGCTGATCCGCTCGATGTATTTCCCGCTCCGCGTATCGACCTTCACCAGGTCCCCCGCGTTCACGAAGAGGGGGACCTTCACCTCCAGCCCCGTCTCCAGCTTGGCCGGCTTCTCCCCGCCGCTGGCCGTGTCCCCCCTCACCCCCGGCGGCGTCTCCAGGACCTTGAGCGTGACGAAGGTGGGGAGCTTCACCTTCACCAGCCCCCCGCGGAAGAAGAGCCCGCTCAGCTCCAGCCCCTCCGTGATGTAATGAACCCCTTCCCCGAGCTGCTCTTGGCTCAGCGGGAACTGCTCGTAGCTCTCCCGGTCCATGAAGTAATACTCCTTCCCCGTCTTGTAGAGATACTGGAGCGGCCGCTCCTCGAGGTAGACCTGCTCCACATCCTCCGCGCCCTGGAAGACCTTGGAGATCACCTTCCCCTCGACCAGGTGCTTCAGCTTGGTCCGGGCGAGCGGGTCGCCCCGACCGCGCTTGGAGTGCTCATACTCGACGATCTCGTAAAGCTCGCCGTTGTAGAGGATGGTCATGCCCCGTGCCAGTTCGCTGACCTTCATCTCATCACTCCTTCCTGCTGCTCCGAGAGCCCCCGCCTCCGTTCGGCGAAGCGGGCCAAGAAGATGCTCAGCTCGTATAATAGCAACAACGGGACGGCCGTGACAGTCTGGGTGAAGGGGTCAACCGAAGGGGTGATGACCGCTGCGAGGACGAAGGCCAGGACGAAGACATACTTCCGCCGGGCCGCGAGAGCGCGGCGGGAGACGACCCCCAGCTTCACCAGGACATAGATGACGACGGGCAGCTCGAAGACCAGCCCGAAGGCGATGAGGAAGATCATGGAGAAGCTGATATAGTTCCCGATGGTGAAGACGGCCTGGAGCTCCGGCCCACCCATCCGGACGAGGAAGCCGATCCCCAGCGGCAAGACGACGAAGAAGGCGAAGGCCACCCCCGCGAAGAAAAGGCCGGTCCCGAAGGCCGCCGCGCTCCGGAAATATCGCCTCTCATGGCTGTAGAGGGCGGGCATGACATAGCGCCAGACCTGGTAGAGGATAAAGGGCGCGCTCAGCAAAAGCCCGGTGAAGAAGGCGAGCTTGAGATAGGCGAAGAAGGCCTCCGCGGGGTGGATGAAGATCAGGCCGCTCTGCATGTAGAGGAGCCGGCGGAAGGCCGTGAGGAGCGCCTCGATCTGCGCCGGGCTGAAGTGGCTTGCCCCCTCCTGCTCCAGAAAGCGGCGCATTGCCTCCACCAGTTCCGGGATCTGCTCGCGCGGCAGGAAATAGGCCCCTCCGAGCGGGCGGGCGAGCACCTCCAGGATCTGAGTGCGAAAGAAGTAGGCCAGCACCGAGATCGACAGGACGGCGCTGAAAGAGTAGATGAGCCGCGTCCGCAGCTCGGCAAGGTGCTCCACGATGGTCATCTTCTGCTGCTCGGCCACGCCTGTTCACCGCCAAAAGCGAGTCAGATTACCCGCAAGCTGCCACCTAGCGCAATGGTATAATGTTCATATGCTCTGGGCAAGGGCGCCACTGCGCCTCGATCTGGCGGGTGGGACGATCGATATCTACCCCCTTTACCTCTTTCTCGACGGCGGGCTGACAATAAACGGCGCGATTGACCGCTATGCCTCCGTGAGAGTGGAGGAGCGCCCGGGGCAGGAGATCAGCCTGAGCGCCGCGGATCTCGGCCTGGAGGAGCGGTTCGACTCGGTTGAGGAGATCGACCTTCACGGCGGGCTCGGGCTGGTCAAGCGCCTGCTCAAGTTCTACAAGCCAACCCCGGGGTTGAGCTTACGGACCTCAGTCGATGCCCCGCCTGGAGCGGGGCTCGGGGGTTCAAGCGCCCTGGCACTGGCGGTCTGCGCGGCCCTCGAGTTCATCTCGCATCGTCATTCTGACCTTCCGAGGCTGATCGAGCTCGTCCGCGATCTCGAGGCTCAGTCGCTGGGTGTCCCCGCGGGCGTTCAGGACTACTACGCCGCAGGTTACGGCGGACTGAGCGCGATCTGGCTCGGCCCGGGGGAGGAGCGACGCGAGCAACTGCCCCTCTCAAACGAGTTCGTCAAGGAGCTGGAGCGGGGCCTGATCCTGGGCTACACGGGAGTAGCCCATAGCTCCGGCAGGCTCAACTGGGAGGTCTTCAAGCGGTTCGTCGACGGTGAGCCAGCGGTGAGGACTGCGCTGGCGCAGGTCAAGGAGGCAACACTGAGGATGTATGAAGCGCTAAGAGCAGAGGACCTCGTGGAGGTCGGGCGAGCGCTCTGCGCGGAGTGGGAGGCGCGGCGTCGGCTTGCTCTCCCGATCGCTCCAGCTCAGGTAGAGAGGCTGATTGCCAAGGCCTTGGAGAGCGCGGCACTCGGGGCGAAGCTCTGCGGGGCTGGTGGGGGCGGGGCGCTGCTAGCTCTGGCGAGGGAGGGAGCGAGGGCCGAGGTCGAGACGGCCTTGCAGGAGGAGGGGGTCCTGCTCTTCCCCTTCGCGTTTGCCCCGCGGGGGCTGGAGGTTTGTGCCTCCAAGCCCGACAGGTTATAGTAGGCAAGGTAAGGTGTGGGAAGGTCCTCCCCCTGAAGAAGGTGGGCGAGCTTGGTCAAGGTGATGGTCATCGGGGTAGGGAACGGCGGGGTGAACGCCGTCAATCAGATGGCCCGCGCCAACCTGGCCGGTGTGCGCCTCGTGGCCGTCGATACCGACGCCCAAGTCCTGGGCCACTCCCAAGCTGAGCAGATCGTCCAGATCGGGGAGGGGCTGACCGGGGGGCGGGGGACCGGCGGGCGGCCGGAGGTCGCCCAGCGGGCGGCCTTGGAGAAGAGGGAGCAACTGGCCGATCTCCTCAAGGGGCTGGACATGGTCTTCTTCACCGCCGGGCTCGGCGGGGGGACGGGGACCGGCGCCGGACCGGTGATCGCCGGGATGGCCAAGAACGCCGGGATCCTCTCGATCGCCATCGTCACCAAGCCGTTCTCCTTCGAGGGCTTCGCCCGAATGGAGCGGGCGAAGAAGGGGCTGGAGAGCTTCAAGAAGAATGTCGATGCCCTGATCGTCATCCCCAACGACAAGCTCCTCGAAGTGGCCGCAGGCGCGCCGCTCACCCAGGCCTTCGAGCTGGCCGACGAGGTCCTCCGCCGCGGCGTCCAGGGGATCACCGACCTCGTCACCCTCCCGGGGATGATCAACCTCAACCTTTCGGACGTCGACGCCGTGCTGCGCGGGGCGGGGATGGTGATGATCGGGCTGGGGGAGGGGAAGGGGGAGCGGAAGACAAGAGAGGCCCTGGAGCAGGCTGTCCAGAGCCCGCTTCTCGAGCAGGGCTCGATCCGCGGCTCCACGAAAGTGATCATCAATATCACCGGGGGGAGCGACCTCTCGCTCCGGGAGGCCACTGAAGCGGCAGCGCTCATCAAGCAGTTTACGGGGGTCGAGACCGACATCACCTTCGGGGTGGTGATCAAGGACGAGCTGCACGGGGCTGTCCGGATCACCGTGATCGCTACGGGCCTACAAGAGGAGGCTGAGGAAGAGGAGCTGAAGCCCCGCCGCGTGCCCCGAGAGGAGATCCGGGCCCAGGACCTGGAGATCCCGGCGTTCATGCGGAAGCGGCGGAAGGACGAGGAGGCCGACTGACGTTCTCTCCCCGATGAACAAGCGGTTGCTCCTCGCTGCTTCGGGGTGGGTTGTGCTGGTCGGGCTGAGCCTCTTCCTCGGGCTCCGCTGGGGAGGGGAGCTTTGGGCCCTCCTCCGGGACGAGGCCAGGCTAGATGAGGCCCTCGCCGCGCTCGGGCCGGTCGGGCCGCTCGCCTTCATCGGCCTCCAGGTGCTCCAGATCGTGATCTTCATCATCCCCGGCGAGGTCGTCCAGATCGCCGGCGGCTACATCTATGGCCCTTGGGTCGGGCTGCTCTACAGCCTGGTGGGGATCGCCCTCGGCTCGACCGCGGCGTTCTTCCTCGGACGGGCCCTGGGGCGACCGTTCGTCGAGGCTCTGGCGCGCCCCGAGACGGTGGCGAGGCTCGACGGGGCGATCCGGCGGAGCCGGAGCCTGGTGGCGCTCTTCATCCTCTTCTTGCTGCCAGGCATCCCGAAGGACATCCTCTGCTACATCAGCGGCCTCTCCGCCGTCCCTTTCCTCGTCTTCTCACTCGTCTCGATGCTCGGGAGGCTGCCGGGGCTGATCCTCTCGCTTGTCTTCGGGAGCAAGCTAGCCGCGCGAGAGTGGCCGGTGGTGATCGCCATCAGCGTTGCTACGCTCCTGTTGCTAGTCCTCACCTATCTTTTCCGCGGCCACCTGCAGAGATGGCATGACTGGCTCTCCGAGAGACTGGGGCGAGGGGACGGGGGCTCAACCTAGGAAGATCTGAGTGGATCAGCACTAGCGGTGGGACTTGACATCCTGGTAGAAAATTACTATAATGTCACCTGGCAGCATTTTACACTGAGGAGAAAAGGTGGGGTAGATGAGGGACGTAGAGGCCTACAAGACGATCAAGGTCCCCCTGTGGGTCTACGAGAATGCCAAGGAGGTCGAGCTCACCCTCCTGAGGAAGGGTTTCTCCCACATCCCTCCGGAGGTCCTCCAACCGCAGAGCTGCCCCATCTGCAACTCCGAGCTGAAGCTGACCAAGGGCCGGAACGAGTATCTCCACTGCGATCATTGCGGCTACACGCAGCAGTTCTTCGAGCCGGCCAAGGGCGCGCCCGAGGGGGTGATGCTGGGGACGGCGATCGGCATGGGGCTGGTCTACTTTCTCAACCGGCTCTATCGCCGCGTGAACGGCGAGAAGTGAAGGCCGGGCAACTTCCCTCGTTGGTGGTGAGAGGATAGAAGAGTGGCTAGGAGGAGCTGCCCGGCCTTCTCCATTATATCATCTCGGGCTCGGGGCCTAGACAGCGGGGTCATCGCGCTTGCTCAAGTAGAGGATCGACCGATCGAGGGCATAGCCGCAGCTCTGGAAGAGCGCCAGGGAGGCGCTGTTCCAATCCTCGACGAGCACGGCGATGATCCTCCTCCCCCGACCGCGGAGGCGCCGCTCGGCCTCAGCGATCAGCCTCTTGGCGATCCCCTGCCCGCGATGCTCAGGGTCGACCGCCAGCCGATTCATCCAACCCTTCCGGCCGTCATCGCTTGCGATAAGGGTGCCGAGGAGCCTCTCCCTGTTGAAGGCCCCTAGGAAGAGCTCTGGATCGCGCTCCATCTGGGCGGCGATCGCCGCCCGCGAATCCCGCCCCTCGGGGCGATGAGAGAGGCCCGCCCGCTCCCAGAGGGCGATCATCGCCTCATAATCCCCTAATCGCAGCTGCCTAATCCGTAGCTCGATCTCCTCCACCTCCGCCCCGCTCCGGCCGCGCTAGATATCCCGAGAGGGGTGCGGCGATCAGCAGCGGGAGCAGGAGAAAACCGATGAGCAGGCCGACCAGCAGCAGCTTAGCATCGTCGGCCAGCGCGCTACTCCGCCGGTCGAACACCAGTTGCTTGCCGATGAAGAACAACAACACCAGGTCGGTGAGCAACCCGGGCAGAAGCCACAAGAATAACAGGAAGAGCAGAACCCTCATCTCGGAGAGGTATTATAGCCATTCGCCCGTCGCGAGAGAAGTGCCTTGCCCGATCCGCCCGACTCTGCTATGATCCTTCTCTAGAGGGGAAGCGATGTCTCTAATCCGTGCCGAGGACTTGGGGAAACGCTACGGGGCTCAGACCATTCTCGCCGAGATCGATCTCCAGATCGCGCGGGGAGAGCGAATCGCGCTCATCGGGGACAACGGGAGCGGGAAGTCCACGCTGCTCAAGCTCATCGCCGGCCTGGAGGAGCCAAGTTCGGGGAGGATCGTGCGGGCCCGAGAGGTGCGCATCGGCTACCTTCCGCAGGAGCCGCTGCTGGACTCCGCGCGCCCGCTCTTCGCTGAGATGCTCGAGGTCTTTGCGCCGCTGCAGGAGCAAGAGGCCGAACTTCGCCGGCTAGAGGAGGCTCTAGCTTGTGCCCCGGATTCCAGTGAGCTCCTCTTGCGCTACGACTCCTTGCGGGAGGGGTTCGAGCGGGCCGGGGGCTACCGCTACGAGAGCGAGATCCGCCAGGTCCTGGCCGGCCTCGAGCTTGCGCCCGCTCACTGGGAGAGGCCGCTCGCCCAGCTCAGCGGGGGGGAGCGGGCGCGGGCCGCCCTGGCCAAGCTGATCCTGGAGCGGCCCGACCTCCTCCTGCTCGATGAGCCGAGCAACCACCTCGACTTCGCCGCCGTGGAATGGCTCGAGGAGTATCTTAGCAAATGGGAAGGGAGCTACCTCCTCGTCTCCCACGACCGGCTCCTCCTCGACCGCCTGGCGGAGAAGACTTGGGAGCTGGCCGGCGGGAAGCTCTACAAGTATCGCGGGAACTACTCGAAGTATCTCGAGCTCCGCCGGGCCCAAGAGGAGCAGCAACTCGAGCTCCACGAGCGCCAGCAGGCCCAGGTAGCGAAGATGGAGGAGTTCATCCGCCGGGTCCACGCAGGGCAAAAGCACAGGCAGGCGAAGGACCGGGAGAGGAAGCTGGCCCGGCTCGAGCCGGTCGAGCTCCCCCCGCGCCGGAGGAAGCTGCGCTTCAGTTTTGAGCTCGGCCGGGCGAGCGGCCAAGAGGTCCTGAGATTTGAGGGCCTGGTCGTCGGCTACCCCGGGAGGGCGCTCTTCCGCTGCCCCGACCTAGTCCTGCGCCGCGGCTCGAGGGTCGCCTTGATCGGCCCGAACGGCTCGGGGAAGACAACCCTCCTCCGCACGATCTTAGGCGAGCTCCCGCCGCTCGCGGGGACAGTCGAGCTCGGCTTTGGAGTCCAGCCGGGCTACTTCGCCCAGGTCCAGGAGTTCCCCGCCGAGAAGACCGTCCTGGAGGCGATCCTCGACGGGCGATCCCAGACGGTCGGGGAGGCCCGGGCCTTCCTCGGGCGGTTCCTCTTCTCCGGGGAGGAGGTCTTCAAGCGGCTGGATGAGCTCTCCGGCGGGGAGCTGAGCCGGCTCGCACTCGCCCGGCTGGCCCACACCCGGGGGAACCTCCTGCTCTTGGACGAGCCGACCAACCATCTGGACATCAGCTCGCAAGAGGTCTTGCAGGAGGCACTGGAGGAGTTTGAGGGGACGGTCCTGTTCGTCTCGCACGACCGCTATCTGGTGGATCGACTGGCCACCCAAGTCTGGGAGGTCCGCGCCGGCGAGCTGCGGGTCTACGAGGGCGATTACGACTATTATCGCCGCAAGCGAGCGGAAGAGGCAGCCGGGGCGGAGCCACAGCAGCCAGCGCGCAGGAAGGAGCGGCCAGTTCGGGTGAAGGCAGAGGCGGGGAGGGACGATCACGAGGCCGCGCTTCTGGAGCGCGCGGCGGCCTTAGAAGGGGAGCTCGCCCGACTGGAACAGGCCCTGGTCGAGGCGAGCTACGCCCAGGACCTCCAGAGGATCAACGAGCTCCACAGCTCTTACAAGCAGAAGCGGGAGGAGTTAGAAAGCACCCTCAAGGAATGGGAGCTGCTAGCGCGATCTTGATGGGTAGGCAGATATCGCACCGAGCGACCCATCACTCCAGCTTGTATACCGCATCCCCCTCTCTGGCCCGGTCCTTCAGCTTGAGCCCGATCGAGTCGCCGGCCCCGGCCCGCTCGACCGGCTGCCCCTCGATCTGCATCGACTCCACGAGCTGCTCGAAATCGGTGGTCGCGCCCTTGATCCTGATCTTGTCCCCGAGCTTGAGCTCCCCGGAGAGCGTGATCGCCCCCACGCCGATCTTGGAGAAGTAATGGGTCACCCTCCCGATCTCTTCCATCTGACTGATCTCCTCCCGGAGTGGCGAAGCTCCGCGTCCGGATTATATGCCCGCCCCGGCCCGCCGGTCAAGGCCGACCGGCCTGGCTGGGAAGGCCCTTGAAGTCGAAGTCCTCGGCGAGCAGCTCCTCCTTGTATCCCGACAGGTCCTGGCCGGTGGCGATCAGCCGCGCGAATTGGGCGGCATTCTTCTTCGTCCCGAGGAGGATCGCCCCCACGAGCCGGCCCTCCTTGAAGACCAGGTTCTTGTAGAGCCCGTGGGCCTCATCGACCAGTCGGAGCTCTTTATATCCCTCACCTTGGGGATTGACCTCCCCGGCGGAGAAGAGCTCGAGCCCGCTCACCTTGAGGATGTTGGATGGAACCGTGCCCCGATAAGTGACCTCCTCCCCGACGATGTTCAACGCCGCGACTCTTGCCTGTTCCACTGCCGCGGGGATGATCCCGTAGACCTTCCCCTGGAATTCCGCAGCATCCCCAGCGGTGTAAATCTCCGGCTGGCTCGTTCGGAGCCGCTCGTCGACGATGATCCCGCGGTTCACTTCGAGCCCCGCCGCCCGGGCCGGGGCACAGTTCGGCTCGATCCCGGCCGCGACCAGGACGAAATCCCCAGCGATGCGCCTTCCATCGGCCAGCTCCAGCTCGACCCCGCGGGTCCCCTCCAAGATCGCAGCGCACTCGGCCTCGGTGATCACCTCCACCCCCTTCTCTCGGAGGAGCTTCATCAAGAGCTCGCCCCCTTGGCGGTCGAGCTGCCGGGAGAGGGGCCACCCCCGCTTCTCCAGGACTAACGCCCGGAGCCCGGTGGAGGAGGCGAGGGCAGAGGCGGCCTCCAGGCCCAGGAGGCCCCCGCCGAGGACTATCATCCTCTTGTTCTTGCTCTTTCCCGCCTCGGCGCGCTCCCTCAGCCTCAGGGCATCGGCGAGTGTCCGGAGGGTGAAGACCCCCTCCTGGTCGATCCCCGGGACTTCGGGGAGGGCCGCCCTCGCCCCGGTGGCGAGGAGGAGCCGATCATAGCCAACCCTCTTTCCGGAGATGAGCTTAATCTCCCCTCGGGCCGGCTCGATCTCCTCCACCGGGCTTCCCAGGTGGACCGCGATCCCCCGCTCGCGATACCACCGCTCATCGTAGAGGAGGGCCTGCTCCGGCTTGATCCGGCCGGCCAAGAGCTCGATCAGCTGCGGCTTAGGGTAGTAATGCCATTCCTCGGCGGTGTAGACCTCGATCTGGACCTCATCCTCAGGCCGGCCCTCGCGGATCGCTCGAGCGGCGGTGACCCCCGCGACCCCGTTCCCGGCGATGACGACTCTCACTCGAGTTTCTCAAACATATCCTTCCCCGCCCCGCAGACGGGGCAGACCCAATCCGCCGGGAGGTCCTCGAACGGGGTCCCCTCGTCGATCCCGCCGTCGGGATCGCCCTTCTCCGGATCATAGATGTAGCCGCAGACGGTGCACTGCCACTTCTCCATGGTCCCTCCTTTATAGGAATTCGGCCTTCAGGGCCGCGAACTCCTCGGCAGTGGGCTTCAACTCCCGCTCGACCAGCGGGCCCGCGCGCAGCGCCGGGAAGCCCTCCTCGTGGGTCGGCCGCTCCTCCCGGTAGAAGAGGCCGATCGGGATCCGGTCACCCCATTCGAGGGCCTTCCGGAAGGCCGCGAGCCGGTCGCGCGGGTCGTGGTCCGTCTCCTCGAGGCGGTAGACCCGCTCGTTGTAGAACTCGTAGGTATTGACCCGATTGAAGGTCACGCACGGCTGGAGGATGTCGATCAGCGCGTAGCCCTTGTGTTTCACCCCTCGGACGATCAGGCCCATGAGGTGCTTCAGGTCCCCGACATAGCCTCGGGCCACGAACCCCGCCCCGGCGGCGATGGCCAGCGCCAGGGGGTTCACCGCAAGCTCGACCGAGCCTTCAGGCGAGGTGACGGTGAGGAAGCCCCGCTCCGAGGTGGGGGAATACTGCCCCTTGGTGAGGCCGTAGACGCGGTTGTCTTGGACCAGATGGGTGATATCGGGGTTCCGGCGGCAGGCGTGCACTAGATGGTTCCCTCCGATCCCGTAGCTGTCGCCGTCCCCAGCCACGACTAGCACAGTCAGCTCGTGGTTGGCCAGCTTGGCGCCGGTGGCGATCGGGAGGGCCCGGCCGTGGATCCCGTGGAAGCCGTTCACCTTCATATAGTGGGGTAACTTGCTCCCGCAGCCGATCCCTGAAACAATGAGAGCCCGGTGGGGCGGGATCTCCAGCTCCGCCAGGGCATTCTTCACCGCTGCTAGAATGCCGTAATCGCCGCACCCGGGGCACCAGGTCGGCTTCTCCCGGCCTTGGTAGAGCCTGAGGTCAAGCACCGGCCTTCACCTCCTCTAACTCTCGCAACTTCTCGAGGATATACCCCGGCGAGAATGGGAGCCCGTCGTATTTTGAGATCAGGCCCTCGACCTTGAGCCCGGTCTCGCGGCGGATCAGTCCGGCAAGCTGGCCGCTGTAATTCCCCTCGACCGCGATCAAGTGCTTGGCCTGAGCCAGGGCCTCCTCCGCCCCCTCGGGGAAGGGCCAGATGGTCCGGAAGTGGAGCAGCCTGACCCGCCTCCCTTGGGAATTGAGCCGCTCGACCGTCTCCCGGAGGGGCCCGAGGGTCGAGCCCCAGGCCACGAAGGTCAGCTCAGCCTCCTTGTGGCCATATAGCCCCGGGGCTGGGAGCTCCCGGCGGGCCAGCTCGAGCTTCTTCATCCTCTTCTCCACCATCTTCCGGCGGAGGAGGGGGTCCTCGGTGATCCGGCCGTCCTCGGCGTGCTCGTCCCCGGTGGCGACATAGACAGCCTTGGGGTGCCCCGGGAGGGCCCGCGGCGAGATCCCCGTCTCGGTGAAGCGGAAGCGCTTGTAGTCCTCGAGCCGATCTAGCTCCTCCGGGGTGAGGAGCTCGCCGCGGTCGATCCGAATATCCTCCAGCTTGAGCCGGTCGGGCTCGACTGTCCGCAAGGAAGTCCCCAGGAAGTGGTCGCTCAGGATGATCACCGGGCACTGGTAGCGTTCGGCGAGGTTGAAGGCCTCCGCGCCGGCCCAAAAGGCCTCTTCCGCCGTCCCCGGTGTCAACACAATACGAGGGAACTCCCCCTGGGAGGCGTGGATGACGAAGAGCAAATCCCCTTGCTCGGTCTTGGTCGGGAGGCCGGTCGATGGCCCCGGCCGCTGGCCTTCGACAATCACTAGGGGTGTCTCGGTCATCCCCGCCAGGCCGAGGGCCTCGACCATCAATGAAAAACCCCCGCCGGAGGTGGCGCACATCGCCCGGAGGCCCATGTGGGCCGCCCCGATGGCCATGGTGATCGCGGCGATCTCGTCCTCGGTCTGCTTGAAGACCAGCCCGAGCCGGCCGGCATGGCCGGCGAACCACTCCAAGATCCCCGTTGTGGGAGTCATGGGGTAAGCCGCGAGGAACCTGCACCCCGCGGCGACGGCCCCGAGGCAGATGGCCGTATTCCCCGAGAGGACCATTCGCTTGGGGGCTACAAGCCCCTTCAGCTCATACCCAAAGTCGGCGGCATACCGCTGCTGGGCATACTCATAGGCCGCGCGGACGACCGCGAGGTTGGCCCGGACGATCTGGGTCCCCTTGACCTTGAAGTTGTCCTCGATCACGGACTCGAGGTGCTCGAGCTTGTAATTGGTGAGCCCCGCCGCGGCCCCCAAGGCCGCGGTATTGAGCATCACGCGGCTTCCGCCCTCCTCGAGGGCGATCCTGGCCAGAGGGAGCCGGAAGAGCCTAACCCCCCGGTCCGCTAAGGGGCCTTCCTCTAGCTTCAGCTCCTCGTCGGCGATGATCCCCCCGCCGGGGACGAGCTCGGGGAGGTGGCGTTCGACGGCCTCAGCGGTGAGGGCCAGAAGGAGCTCGATCTCGTCGGTGTGGGAGTAGATGGGCCTTTCGGCCACCCGGATCTGGAAGAAGTTGTGGCCCCCGCGGATCCGGGACATGTAGTCTTGATAGGCGAAGATGTGGAGCCCGCCGCGGGCGAGGGCCTTGGCGAACCCCGCGCCGCTCGACTCCACCCCCTGGCCGGCCTCGCCGCCGATCTTGAAGCTGAGCCGGCTGATGACCTTCTCGGCCATGCGGGCTATTTCTCGACCAGCCCCGCTCGGGGCTGATACTCCGGGAGGCGCTCGACGCGGCAGCGCCGCGGGAGGGCGAAGTAAGTGCAGCGCGACCCGGGGGCATTGTTGAGCACGAAGTATTCGCAGATGGGGATCCCATAGCAGAGCTCGATCTCCGCCTCGCGCCCCGCGCAACGGCAGCGTGCCCGCTCCTGGGGCTGTTCCTCCTGGACCTCCCCGCCGCAGAGGGAGCAGGCCCCAAGCGGCTCATCGCTATAGAAGACAGCCCTACATTCGATGCAACGGAATTTCACTTCTCCTCCTTCCCGCCCCCGCGATAGCGGTCGTAGTGGACCAGCTCGGCCAGCTCGCGTCGCTCGCCCTGGTCCTTGTAGGCCGGGAAGCCGATCGGGAGGAGGGCGATCACGCGGTGCTCCTCCGGGATGTCCAGGAGTTTCTTGATTTTCGCCTCCGGAGTCCCGCGCCCGCCGCGGGGGCTATAGACCCCGGCCCAGTAGCTCGCCAGCCCGAGGCTGTGGGCCGCGAGGGCCATGTTCTGGGCCGCGGCCGTCCCGGCCTCGACATGGTGCTGCAGGTCCTTCCAGGGGTCGACGGCCACGACGATCGCCAGGGGGGCCTCGCCGAGCCCGGCCTTGCTGATCACGACCTTTCCCCGCCTGGCGATGGCGATCCGCTGGACCAGTCCGTTCAGCTCGGCCAAGAGCCCCTTCTCCCGGACGACGATGAACTCCCACGGCTGGGAGTTGGCGAACGAGGGGGCCCACCGCCCGGCCTCGAGGATCGTCTGGAGCTGCTCTTCTGAAACGGGCTTAGGCTCAAATCTGATGATGCTCCGCCGCTCCTTGATCGCGCGCAAGATCGCGTTATCTTCCACGCCTTACCTCCTATTCCGCAGCCGATTAGCTTCGCTAATTGTATGCCCACCCGTCGGCGGTGTCAAATCTTGCCCTGGAAGGCCGATCCAGGCTAAGCTGACCACTCGACCCGGTGACGGGGAGAGATGGGCGAGCAGACGAGGAAGAACCTATTTGAGGCGTTCGTGGGCGAGGCCAAGGCCCACATCCGGCTCCAGGCGTTCGCCGAGCGGGCGGAGAAGGACGGCTTCCCTCAGGTGGCGAAGCTCTTCCGGGCGATCTCCGAGGCTGAGCGGGTTCATGCCTTGAACCACCTCCGCCTGCTCGGTGAGGCCGCGATCAGGAGCACCGAGGAGAACCTGGCCTACTCCTTCAACCAGGAGCGGACCGTCAATTCGGTCTACTATCCGCAGTTCATCAAGGTCGCTGAGGAGGAGGGCGAGCGCGCTGCGGCTCTCAGCTTCACCCACGCCATGGATGTGGAGGCCGTCCACGGCGAACTATACGAGAAGGCCATGCGCAAGCTCCTCCGCGACGAGGTCGGGGACTACTATGTCTGCCAAGTCTGCGGCTATGTCGCGGATAACATCCTTCCCGACCGCTGTCCTATCTGCGGCGCAAGGCGAGAGATGTTCAAGAAGGTCACGTAAACAGACGACTGCCGCCCGCCGGGCCTAAGCCTGGGGGCTGCTCCGCCTTGATGAGCCATGGCTCAGGGGCAGCTCGAAAGATATACTGGAGGGGATGGCAGATCGGAAGGAGACCCTCCAGAGGGCTGCAGTGAAGCAGCCTGGCCTGGCCAGCCTCTTCAATCCCCAGGCCCTCGCGGTGATCGGGGCCTCGGCCAACCCGGAGAAGGTCGGCTATAAGGTGATGTATAACCTAGTGCAGAATGGCTTTCCCAACCGGCTCTACCCGATCAACCCCCACACCGCGGAGATCCTCGGGTATCGCTGCTACAGGTCAGTCCTGGAAGTGCCGGAGGAGCTCGATCTCGCGATCATCGCCGTCCCGGCTCCGATCGTCCCGCAAGTGATGGAGGAGTGCGGCCGGCGGGGGACGAGGTTCCTGGTCATCCTCGCCTCCGGGTTTGCCGAGGTCGGCCGGATCGCGGAAGAGCGTGAGCTGGTCGAGATCACCCGCCGGTATGGGATGAGGTTCCTCGGGCCGAACATCTTCGGGATCTACTACGCCCCGACCAAGATGAATGCCACCTTCGGGCCGACGGAGATCCTGCCGGGGAAGATCGCGCTCATCACGCAATCCGGCGCGCTCGGGATCGCCCTCACGGGGAAAACGATCATGGAGGAGATCGGGCTGGTGGCGATCGCCAGCGTCGGGAACAAGGCGGACCTGGACGAGGTCGAGCTGCTGGAGTTCTTCGCCGCGGACCCGCAGGCTAGGACGATCATCATCTACCTCGAGGGGACGCGGCGCGGTCGAGAGCTGCTCCAGTTGGCCCGGCAGGTGGTTCGGGAGAAGCCGATCATCGCCATCAAGGCGGGGCGGTCGCAGAAGGGCGCGCGCGCGGCGGCCTCGCATACCGGAGCGCTAGCAGGAAGCGACGCAGTCTTCTCCGCCGGCTTCGAGCAGGCGGGGATCCTCCGCGCTCCCGATCCCGATGAGGCCTTCAATTGGGCCCGCGCGCTCGCCTCCCAGCCGCTCCCCGCGGGGCGGAACACCGTGATCATCACCAACGGCGGCGGGGTGGGGGTCCTCGCCACCGACGCCGCTGAGGAGCAGGGGATCTACCTGCTCGACGACCTCCCCCTGCTCGAGAGGTTATTCCGTGAGGCTGCCCCGGAGTTCGGCTCGCTGAAGAATCCGATCGATCTCACGGGGATGGCGACCCCCAACGAATACCGGCTGGCCCTAAGGGGGGCCCTGGAAGAGGAGAGGCTCCACGCGATCATCATCCTTTACTGCATGGGCGCGGAGCAGATCCCCCGGGACTTCGCTCAGGCGATCATCGAGGAATATGATGGGACGAAGCCCCTGGTCGTGGCGATGCTCGGCGGGGCGGAGACGGTCGAGGCGGTCAAGCTGCTCAACCGCGCGGGGATCGCGGCCTACGACGAGCCGGAGGAGGCCGTCCGGGCGCTCGCCGCGCTCTACCGCTGGAAGGACTATCGGGACCGGCCCCTTCCGCGGGGCGAGCCGGAGCTCGAGGTGGACTGGGCCGGAATCGAGGCGGTGCTCAAGGGGGCCTGGACTGAGGGGAGGCTCCAATTCCTCGAGCCGGAGGTGAAGGAGATCCTCCAGCTCTTGGGCCTGGAGGTGCCCGAATACCGCGTCGCTCACTCGCTGAAGGAGGCCCTTCAAGCCGGGGAGGAGCTCGGCTATCCACTGGTGCTGAAGATCATCTCCGAGCAGATCCTTCACAAGACCGAGGCGGGCGGGATCAGACTCAACTTGAGAGGGGAGCGAGACCTGCGCGGAGCCTATCAGGAGATGCTTGCCGCGGTCGGACGGAGCTACCCCCGCGCCCCGCTCCGGGGCGTCCTCGTGACGAAGTTCATTACCGGGGGCGTGGAGGCGATCGTCGGCGCTTCTCGTGATCCCTCCTTCGGCCCGACGGTGATGTTCGGCCTTGGCGGCATCTATGTGGAGGTCTTGAAGGATGTGGTCTTTCGCGTCGCCCCGCTCTCACACCAGGAGGCGCGGGAGATGATCGGTAAGATCAGGTCGGCAGCGCTCCTCCGCGGCATCCGCGGGGAGCTGCGGAAGGACATAGAGGCCCTGGCCGAGGCACTCTACCGCATCGCGGCCCTGGTCGCGCGGTTCCCTGAGATCAGCGAGCTCGACATCAACCCGCTCCGGGTCATGCCGGAGGGGGAGGGCTGCCTCGTCCTGGACGCGCGGATGACGATAAGCGAGGTGAGATGATGAAGGTTCTGATCGCTTCCACACGGACATCGGCGGGGAAGACCGTGATCGGGCTGGGGCTCGGGCTCCTCACTCAAGCTCAGGGCGAGCGGGTCGGCTACTTCAAGCCCCTGGCTGACCGGCTCGTCTCCCGGGGGGGACTGATCTGCGACCGCGATGCCGAGCTCTTCCACACGGCCCTCTCGATCCCGGAGGAAGTCGAACGGCTCTCGCTGATCCATGACTACACTACCCTGATCGAGGACCGCCGAGGGGAGGACCTCCGGAGGACGGTCCTGGAGAGGCTGGAGGAGCTCTCCCAGGGGAAGGAACTGATGCTGATCGAGGGGCCGCGGAACTACTCCTACGGCAGCTTCCTGGGGCTCTCCGTGGCCGAGCTGGGGGCCGCGAGTGGGAGCCCGATCCTCCTCGTAGCTAACGGTGGCTTGGGAGTGGTGGTAGATAAGGCCTTGGCCGCGGCCTACTTCGTCCGCTCTCACGGGGCAGCGATCCTCGGCGTGGTGATCAACGGCGTGCGCGAGGAGGAGCGGGAGGAGATGGCCGAGGTCGCCCAGCCCGCTCTGGAGGAGCGGGGCCTGGAGGTCTTGGGGATCATCCCCTGGGCTGGGGAACTGGCGCCCCTCACCCCGCGCCAGCTGGCGGAGGCACTCAACGCCCGAGTCCTTGCGGGCGAACCAGGGCTCGAGCGGCGCGTCGGGAGCGTCCTCGTCGGGGCGATGACCGTCGATCAGGCGCTCCGCGGCCTGCGGAGATACAGGGATGTCGCCCTGATCACGGGCGGCGACCGCGCGGACATGCAGATCGCCGCCTGTGAGGTTTCCACAAGCTGCCTGATCCTCACCGGCGGCGTCTACCCTGACCAGGTCGTCATCTCTAAGGCCGATGACCTCAAGATCCCCATCCTGCTCGTCCCCGACGACACTTACACCACAGCCCAGCGCGTGGAGGCGGTCGAGCCGCAGCTCTCCCCCAAGAGGGAGAAGCTCGAGCTGGTCGAGAGGCTCGTCCGGGACCATGTGGCCTGGGAGAGGCTGGGCCGCTGAACGGGCCTCCGGTTGCCCCGCTCCTCACCGGGGGCTACAATCGGTGAGCAAGGAAAAGGAGGAGGAAGGCGCAATGTATGATCTCGCGATCATTGGCGGCGGGCCGGCAGCGATGACCGCCGCGATCTACGCCGCGAGGAAGGTCCTGAAGACCCTCCTGATCGCCAAGGAGCAAGGGGGGCAGCTTCTGCTGGCCTCTTCCATCCACAGTTGGCCGGGGGCGATCGAGATCGGGGGGTTCGAGCTGGCGGAATCATTCAGAAAACATGTCGAGCACTACGGGGTGGAGCAGCAGTTGGGCGTGGAGGTAGTCGGGATAAGAGAGAAAAAAGGCAACTTCGAGCTGCTGACGACCGCTGGGGAGACCATCCTGGCTCAAGCAGTCCTCATTGCCACCGGGGGGCGACCGAAACCGCTCGGGGTCCCCGGAGAGGAGGAGTTCACCGGCCGAGGGGTCTCGTATTGTGCCACCTGTGACGGGCCTCTATACAAGGGCAAGCGGGTTGCGGTCATCGGCGGGGGGAACTCGGCCTTCGGCGGGGCGATCGACCTCCTGCCCATCGCCTCGCGGATCTACATTGTGGACATCGCCGAGCGCTGGTTCGCCGACCCGATCCTCCAGCGGCAAGTCCTCGGCGCCGAGAAGGTCAGGGCCTACCAAGAGCACAGGGTCGTGGAGATCAAGGGCGATCAGTTCGTCAACGGCCTATTGATCGAGCGCTTGAAGTCCGGGAAGCGCGAGGAGCTAGAGGTTGAAGGGGTCTTCGTCGAGATCGGGAACATTCCGAACACCGACTTCCTTCGCGGCTTCCTCAAGTTGAACGAGCGGGGTGAGATCATCTTCGACGGGGCCTGTCGGACTTCGGTCCCGGGAGTCTTCGCCGCGGGGGATGTCGTCGCTGGCCTGGACAAGCAGATCGTGATCGCCGCCGGGCAGGGGGCCCAGGCCGCCCTCAGCGCCTATCGCTACCTCGTCGAATCCGGGAAGCTCGTCGAGCGCGGGCTGGAGGAGAGCTCACGCGAGGAGGCTGCAGCACCTGAAAAGAAGCGACTGTTCATCTCCAGGGAGGGGGGATAGCATGCCGCCGACCGCGGCGATCTTCATCGGGGCCATCTTCTCGCTCGTCGGGCTCTTCCTGACGAACCTCATCTATCGCCGTGCGCCGTTCTGGCTCCCGATCCTCGTGGCCGTGGCGTTGGGATTGACGATCGCCTGCGCCCTGCTCTTCTGGTGGAAGGGCTAACGGAACCCGATCCCGGACTCATCCTCCTTCCCCCTTGCCACGCCGAGCCGCGTCTGAAGGAACCATTGCATCTGGAGGAGCGACTTGTAGACCTCCCGCATCCCCAGGAAGAGCTTGCCCTTGGTCATTTCATCCTCGAAAATCTCATAGGACACGGTGATCCGCTGCAGGATCCCGTCGGGGTGGACCATCCCGAACTCCGTCGGGCGGCGGTTCGCCTCCATCCGCAGGTCCAAGAGGAAGGCCTCGCGGTCGCGCTGGCTCATCTTCCGGAAGGGCTGCTGGGCGTCCTCGGCGATGTTGAGGACCATCTGGAGGACGACCCGCCCCGGGCTGGCCAAGGGGTTGAAGACGGTGATCGTCGTCGGCTGGTTGCGCGGATGGTTGGCCAGGATGACCCAGTTGGCGTTCTCATCCTTCAGATACCGCGCGAACTGCCCCTCCTCCCGCAGCCAGCCCTCGATCCGCTTCCTCATCCGTTCGCTCATCGCAGCTGGAGTATAGGAACTGGAGGGAGATGGGGCAAGCTAGGGCTGACAGAGGAAGAGGAGATCTCTCTTATACCCGAGAAGCTCGCTGAGGCGCCGGCGCAACTCCGGCTCGCCGCGGATGAGCTTCAGCAACTGCCACTTGTCCAGCACATAGACTGCCGTCTCCGTGAGGGCCTCAGCGTAGAACTCCCGCGGAGACTCGGCCTTGAGGACCAGCTCGCCGAACAACTCCCCCGGACCGAGGATCGCCATCGTCTGGCGCTCACCGTCCTCGCTCTCGAAGGAGAGCCGGACCCGGCCCTTGCGGATGAGGTAGACGGCGTCGCTCGGGTCGCCGGGGAGGTAGATGAACTGCCCCCGACGATAGACCTCCTCCGCCAGCCCGGCGTCGAGGAAGCTCAAGGGGCTCTGCCCATCGCGCATGAGCCAAAACTAGCCTCTGGAGGGTCGCGGTTAGAAGGAAGGCCGTGCGCTCGTGAGCGCAGCTCGGTCCCGCCCGAGGGTGACCTAGATCACCCTCGATCTCCGGCTGGAGTTCGGAGCGGGGCTGCAGGCCGCGTGCTTTGGGAGAATCGATCAAGCTGGAAGTGCACCAGGATGGGGTTGCCAGGGGTTCAACTTCTTTGGCCGGCGGCCTTCAGCCTGCGCGGGTGCGTTCGCCGAGTGGAGAAGTCTCCTCGAGAGAAGGCGCCTACTCCTGTGCCGGGAACGGATCGACGGGCTCTTGGCTATCGACGGGAGTGCAGGGACAGAAGCTCCCCAGGCGCGCCTCCACCCAGGCCAGCCCGGCGAGGAGCTGGCTGTCTTCCTCACCTTCGTTAGTCACGGGGATGTCCGGGACCAGCCCGAGATCCTGGACTCGATGCCCATTAGGCGTGGTGTATTCCCCGGTGGTGAGGATCACGGCTGAGCTGTCGCTGAGGGTGAAGGGCGTCTGAATCAAGCCCTTCCCGAAGCTCCGCTCCCCGACGAGCACGCCCATCCGATGGTCCTGGATCGCCCCGGCGAGGATCTCCGCTGCGGAGGCCGTTCCCCGGTCGATGAGCACCGCCACGCGCAGGTTGGGGATGCTGTTCCCCTGGGTTGAATAGGTCCTCGTCCCGGAGCGATCGGTGGTGTTGAGGATCGGCCCTTGATCAACGAACGCGCTCGCCACGGCCAGCGCCTCGTCGAGGAGCCCGCCGGGGTTGCTCCGCAGGTCGAGGATCAGCCCGCCAATCCGGTGAACCGTGAGCAGGTCGCGCAGCGCCAGGTTAAACTCCTCGGCGGTCTTCCGGTTGAAGGTCGTGATCCTGATGTAGCCGATCTCGTCGCTCTCCAGCCGGTAGTCCACCGGGTCGAGCGTGATCAGCTCGCGGATGATGGTGATCTCCTCGATCGTCCCGTCGAGGTGCTGGACCTTGAGCGTCACGGCCGTCCCCGGCTCCCCCCGGAGGAGCGCGACCGCCTCATCGAGCGTGAACCCTGCGGTCGAGCGGCCGTCGATCTCCAAGATAATGTCCCCCGCGCGGACGCCCTCACGCTCCGCGGGCGAGCCTCGCAGCGGGGCGATCACTACCACCTTCCCGTCACGGATCCCGATCTGGACCCCGATCCCCACGAACTCCCCGTTGAGGTCGATCGCGTTGAACCGCTCATACTCCTCCGGGGTGAGGAAGCGGCTGTAGGGGTCGTCGAGGGCCTCGACCATCCCCCGGATCGCGCCGTAGAGGAGCTCTTGCTCCTCGATCCTCTCCGGGCGATAGAAGTTCGCTCTGATCCGGTCGTAGGCTTGGAAGAGCGGGCCGAAGAGCGTGGCGCCCGACTGCCCCAGCGTCGTGCTGATGTTCCACAGCGCCAGGCCGACGAGGACGGTGAGCAGGATGGCCAGCCCGACTCGCTGTGACCGCTTTCTCATCGCTCAACCCCTCCGGGCTGATCTTAACACTTCGCGGCCGCTGTTTCAAGCTGGCCGCAGCCGGGCGCTAGAATAGGGCGGAGATGGATGAATACAGGACCATCAGGGGTCCGACCTCGGTCAAGCTAGTCCGGAAGGGCTCGCGCTTCATCGCCCTGGCCCATCCCGTGGGGAGCGCCGAGGAGGCCGCGCGCCTGCTCAAGGAGATCAGGGCCAGGTATCACGATGCCACCCACCACTGCTACGCCTACCGAGTCGTCACTGATGACGGTATCGCCGCCTCCAGCGCCGACGGCGGCGAGCCGGCTCGCTCGGCCGGCCTCCCGATCCTGCGGGCGATCGAAGCTCGGGGGTTGCTTAATACTCTCGTCGTGGTCGTCCGCTACTTCGGCGGGACGAAGCTCGGGCTCGGTGGCCTGATCCGCGCCTACGGTGATGCGGCCCGAGAGGCCCTCGCGCAGGCTGAGGTCATGACCGAGGTTCGCAAGGCTCGACTCGCCCTCCGCTATCCCCTCGAGCTGACAGGCGAGGTGATGTGCCTCGTCAACCAATATCGAGCGGAGATCGAGGAGCAGGACTATCGGGAGGGCCAGAGGCTAGTGGTTTCCCTCCCGGCCTCGCTCATCGCTGAGCTCCGGCACGCCCTGAGCGAGGCGACCTCGGGGCGAGTTGAGTTCCTCTGACACATGGCCTAGAATGGGCAAGGATGATCGATACTATCACCGGGGAACTGGTCGAGCTCGGCGAAGGCTACGCCGTAGTTGAGGCCAACGGGATCGGTTATCGCGTCTTCATCACCAAGGCGGCCCGGGCCGACCTGGCCCAGGCCGACGGCCCGGTGCGGCTCTTCACTCAGCTCCAGTGGCGCGAGGATGGCCTAGAGCTCTACGGTTTCGTCCGGGCGGAGGAGCGGGAGATCTTCCGCTTGCTCCTGGGCGTGGCCGGGGTCGGGCCGCGGCTGGCCCTCCAGGTCCTCTCGGCGATGGCCCCGGCGCAGTTCTGCAGAGCCGTGATCAACAAGCAGGCCGAGGAGCTCCAGCGGATCAAGGGGGTGGGGCGGAAGACCGCCGACCGGCTGATCCTCGAGTTGCGGGACAAGCTCGCGAAGTTCGCGTTGGCTGAGGAGGGGGGGCCGGTCTTCTCCGAGCGGGAGGAACTGGCCTTCCGCGCGCTGCGCTCGCTCGGGTTCACCGCGACGGAGGCCCGCCGGGCGGTCGAGCGGGCGCAAGTCGCAGGAGAGGATCTCTCGACGGAGGAGCTGATCAAGCGCGCGCTCGAGCTGGTCAGAACTTAGCGACCCTCTCCTTGACAGAGGCGCGGCTCTTCTCTTAGGATGGGCTCAGTAAAGCCCGGAACTTTGAGGAGGTGCGATCATGCCTGGGAAGATACTGCTTGCGCTCCCTCTAGCGGTTGTCAGCTGTCTGGTTCTGATCGCTGAACCAGTGGAGTTGCAGCAGGTGCGGGGGGTGAGCGCTCGCGACGGGGATACGATCGTAGCTGAGCTCCACGATGGCGGAAGAGGCGAAGTGCGCTATGCCTCAATCAATGCCCCGGGCCTCGGCCAGTGTCTTGGTCCTGAGGCCAAACAATGCAACGAGGCCCTTACCAAGGACCTTTGGCTGGAACTGGATCCGACTGACGGGGGTTACCAGGAGGTGCGAGACAGGCTCTTAGCGCATGTCTTTCTCAGGCTTGAAAGGAGCCAGACGAGCAGCATCGAGGTCCAGCTAGTCGCGGAAGGCTGTGCCAGGCTCGATGTGATAGATCCTAATGATACACAGCTCTCGCAGGAAAAGGATTTCGATGTCCGTTATGCCGATTGGCTTGTTGCAGCCCAGCTAGAGGCGGCGAGGTCTAGGAATGGCTGGTGGGGCCAGTGTGATGATTACGGCGATTCGGAGGTCATGATCGCCGCGATCAAACAATGGAGCGATGACGAGGTAGTCTATATTTTGAATAGAGGGGACGAAGAAGTAGACCTTGAAGCAGGTTGGAAACTCAGCGATGGGTCGGGAAGCCCGCGGAACACGCTCGATTTCGGCCAAGAGCTAGCCGGGCAGTGCATCTTGCCCGCCGGGGGGCTGCTCCGAGTCCATTCCGGCCCGGTCTCAACAGGCAGAGGGGGAGAGCACACAGCTTGCGGGGAGCAGATCATCGACTTCCACTGGACTGGCCATAAGATCTGGGATAACGGTAAGGACGAGGCCTGGCTCTACCGGCCTGACGGGACCGTGGCCTATCGCTACAGCTATCCCCTGGACTGGGATTGATCAGTAGCGGGAGGAACGATCGCGGATAGCCTGCATCCAGCCATCTAGTCCGCTCGAGGAAGGCGATTCAACCGCTCATTGGCCGCCTGCCACGGCCTGATTTCCCTGCCGAGCGAGGCCTGGGGTAGAATCCTGCGCGGAGGTAGGGAGATGGGCCTGAGAGTTGGGCAGAAGGTGCTGCAATGCTTGCTCCTCCTAGCGATGACCGTAGTCGGCCTCGCCCACCCCAGCGCGGCTGGTGCGGAGAGGCCCTTCTCGGCCGGGCTGGGCTTTGGGCTCCTCGAGCTCCATCGCCTGAGGGACATCTGGGGCATGACTGTGGAGACAGTCCAACTGCTGGAGACGGTGGCTGAGTTCGGCCCCCGCTCTGGCCTGGGAGCTCGGTTCACCGGCGGGTTCAGCCTGCCCGGAGGACCCCAGGTCTCCGCGTTCGAGACGGCCCTCCTCCTCCACTTCCCCGGGCGCGACTCGCGGATCTACCTCGGAGGCGGGAGCGGCATCCTCTGCCACGGGGACAGTCTCAACTTCACTCTGCACCTAGCAGCGGGACTGAAGAGAGATCTCCAGGACTACCTCACCGTCTTCTTGGATGTGAAGCTCCTCGGGATACTCGAGCTCAGCGGCGGGCTGCTCTTCTTCCCCAGCCCACTGGTCCAGTTCACTCCCGGCTTGACCTTTTACCTCTGACCGAGGGCAGGATAGAAGCTCAGGCTCAAGGTGAGGGTCAGCCCCAGGCTCGTCGAGGCCAGGGTCTCCCCGTTGGCCTTCGAGACGGGCTCGGACTCGCGCGCGGCGGGAGTGGCAATGGTAGTGGTCATCGTCTGGGCGTAGACCAGGGCCAGCTCGAAACTGGTCGCCAATTCGCGGGCCAAGCTCCATTCGAGACCCGCCGCAGCCTCGACCGCCAGGGTGGAGGTCCGGCTCTCCGAAAAGCCCCAAGGCCAGCAAGGCGGGAGGGGCTCATTTTCCCTCGATCGAGAGGAACCCTCAGCCGGTGGAGTCTCGCACACGATGTAGCTATCCCTGCGGAAGACCTGGAGGCTGATCGCCCGTCCGGCCAGGTAGGGATCAAGCCGCGGCCCCTCAGCCAGCTTGAACAAGACCCCGGCGAAGAGGTTCAAGAGGCTCCGCGAGCTCCAGTTGTCGCTGAAGCTCGACAGCCAGCCCCCGGCCTCGAAGCCGAGCGAGCCCTTGAACCAATGCTGCAGGAACACAACGGTGTTCAACGCTGGATCAATATCGCTCGGGATCAGGGGCATGACCGCGTGGGGGAAGAGCCGCACTCCTGCTCCCCAGCCGCGCCCGAGCGAGAAGTCCTCCTCCTGAGCCGATCCGGCCGCAGCCGGCCCGATCACCAGTAGCACCGCAGCAGCGGTTGCAAGCCAAAGGCCCTTCATCCTCCCCTCCTCGGAAGATCCTGTGAGAACCGAGCCGGCGCGGAGCTCAGCCGAGGGCATTCCACACACATCTTTTGGACTATCATGAGCTGAGGGCTGATCTGGGGGGCAGGCTCAGCGCTAGCTCCTCGTCCGCGACCTGCAGAAATTCGAGGAACTCCTCGAGGAACTCGGCAATCCTCTCCAGGTTGAGGGAGTAGTAGGTGAGCTGGCCCTCGCGGCGGAACTTCACCAGGCCCTGGAGCCGGAGGAGGTTGAGGTGCTTGGAGACGGTGGAGTGCTTCACCCCGAGCGCCTCACCCAGCTCCGTCACCGAGAGCTCCTCGGCGCTTGCCAGGAGCTTGATCAGCCGCAATCTGGACTGCTGAGCGAAGCACTTGAAGAGATCAGCGTAGCGCTCATACATCGGCGACCTCTGTGACGAAGACCTCTTGACAAGGGTTCATGGTCGGATTATAATGATCGCCGCCTGGGTGGTCAAGTGCGCACGTGCGCGGATCTCTGCGACAAGGGAGGAGGTGAGCCCCGATGCTCTTGAAGAAGAAGGGCGGGGCCAAGAAGCCCGCCGGCGGCAAGAAGAAGTAACACCTATCAGGGCTCACAAGGAGGCGCGCCTGAGCAGCACCCGCAGGCGTGCCTCGCCTTTCTCGAGGTGCTCGTGCGCCGGGGATCACTTGACAAGAAGGCCAGCCTCCCCTAAGATTCTAGCGCTACAGGCCGAGGTGGCGGAACTGGCAGACGCGCATGGTTGAGGGCCATGTGGGCTATAAA
Source organism: Candidatus Acetothermia bacterium (assembly GCA_024653345.1). Taxonomy (GTDB): domain Bacteria; phylum Bipolaricaulota; class Bipolaricaulia; order RBG-16-55-9; family JANLFV01; genus JANLFV01. Next base: position 46,132 of record JANLFV010000007.1, on the reverse strand, counting down.
AACGTCCGTGTGGGTTCAAGTCCCACCCTCGGCACCAATTCCTTGATGAACAGAGTGCGGGTCGTCCTGGACACCCTCGGCGGCGACAATCCCCCAGCGGAGCTGATCCGGGGAGGCTTAGCCGCAGCCGAGGCCTTCGGCGTCGAGGTAGTCTTCGCCGGGGAGCAGGGGCTGATCGAGCGGGAGATCCGCGGCCACCGCCTGCCACTCTCCGTCATTCACGCTCCGGAGGCGGTGAAGATGGAGGACCCGCCAGCGGAGGCTGTCCGCCGGAAGAAGAACAGCTCGCTCGTCCAGGGGATCCTCGCGCTGAAGGAGGGCCGGGCCGAGGCCTTCGTCTCCCCCGGGAACACCGGGGCGGTGATGGCCGCCTCGCTGCTCCACCTCGGGCGGATCCCAGGGATCGAGCGGCCGGGGATCGCGGTCTCCGTCCCGACAACTGGGGCAGCGAACTTCCTCCTGATCGATAGCGGCGCGAATGTCGATTGCTCGCCCCATAACCTGAAGCAATTCGCGATCATGGGCCGGATCTATATGCAGGAGATCCTCGGCCTCCCTCAGCCGCGGATTGGGCTGTTGAACATCGGCGCGGAGGAGGGCAAGGGGAACGCGCTCGTCCGGAAGGCCTTCGACCTGCTGAAGGAGGTCGAGGGCTTCGTCGGGAATGTGGAGAGCAACCGCCTTCTCCAAGGCGGGGTCGATGTGGTCGTCTGCGACGGCTTTTCCGGGAACATCCTCCTCAAGGGTGTGGAGGGGAGCGCCGCGGCGGTCATCGGCCTCCTCAAGAAGTCGATCCACGAGAGCCTGAGAGCCAGGGTCGGGGCACTCCTGCTCGCGCCCCAGTTCCAGTGGCTGAAGGAGAAGCTCGACGCCTCCTACCACGGGGGCGCGCCCCTCTTGGGGCTGAAGAACGTGGTGATCATCGCCCACGGCCATTCCGATGCCCTGGCGATCAAGAACGCGATCAAGGTGGCGAACAGCGCCGTGCAGAGCCGCCTTCCGGAGAAGATCGAGCAGGGGATCGCCCGGTTCAACGGGACCCCGCTCTTCCAGGCCAGCGGGGAGGGCTGAGCCTCGCCTCCCGGGAAGCCCGCTGGCTCTCAGCCTTCCCTTGACCATGAGACAGCGATCAGTTATAAAGGGTGCCGAAAGCCAGGAGCGGAGGAGGTAGGAGAGATGGTTGAGGACGGGATCGCTGAGAGGGTGAGAAAGATCATCGAGGAGCAGTTGATGGTCGATGCGAGCGAGATCACGGAGAAGGCGACCTTCATCGAAGACCTGGGGGCCGATTCCCTCGATGTGGTGGAGATGATCATGGAGCTGGAGGAGGAGTTCGGGATCCAGATCCCCGACGAGGACGCGGAGAAGATCACCACTGTCGGGGAGGCCATCGAATACATCAAGACCCTGGTCGGCCAGAAGGAGGAGCCCTGATCCTCGCCCGATGATGGACCCCCGGGCGATCGGCGGCCTTCTCTTGATCCTCGGTGGCCTGGCCCTTATCGCCGGCCTCTTCCTCCTCCTCTACCCCAGGGGCCTCGCCTGGCTCGGCCGGCTCCCCGGCGACTTCCAGATCCCGATCGGCCAGCGCGGCCGGGTCTACATCCCCCTGGGAACATCCCTCCTGCTCAGCCTGCTCCTCTCCCTCCTCTTCACCCTCCTTGCGCGCCTCCTCCGATGAGAATCCTGGGGATCGATGAGGCCGGAAGGGGGCCGGTCCTCGGGCCGCTGGTCGTGGCAGGCGTGCTCATCTCCGGCCAAGATGAGCCGCGCCTCAAGAGCTTGGGTGTCCGCGACTCCAAGGCCCTCTCGCGTGAGCGGCGTGCCGAGCTCGCCCTCCAGATCGCTGGGCTCGCCCAGTGCCGCTCCGTCTCCATCCCGCCTGAGCAGTTGCAGAAGAACCTCAATCTGGTGGAGCTCGAGGCCAGTGCCGAGCTGATCGCCCAACTCCGACCCGATCTCGTCTATCTCGATGTCCCGACCCATCCTCGGGGAGTTGCCGACTACTGCCGCAAGCTGCAACGGCTGATCGGCCGGCATATAGCCCTGACGGGGGAGAACCATGCCGATCAGCGCTATCCGGTCGTCAGTGCGGCGTCGATCATCGCCAAGGTCGAGCGCGACCGGGCGATCCTCGCACTGCGCCGGGCATACGGGGACTTCGGCTGGGGCTATCCCAGCGAGCGCCGGACGCGGGAGTTCCTGAGGAGTTGGTATCTAGAGCACGGCCGACTCCCGCCCTGCGCGCGCGCCAATTGGAAGACCGTGAGAGACCTACTGCAAGTCGGCTGGAGGAGGTGAGGCCGGTGCTCGATCTGAAGCTGATCCGAGAGAATCCTGAAGAGGTCGCGCGTCGGCTGCGGACCCGCGGGGAGGAGATCAGCCTCGCTCGCCTCCTGGAGCTTGACGAGCAGCGGCGGGCGATCATCCGCGAGGCCGAGGAGCTGAAGGCCCGGCGGAACGAGGGCTCGAAGGAGATCGGGCGACTCCTCGCCACCGGCCGGGAGGAGGAGGCTCGCCTTCTCAAGGCCGAGATGGCCCGGCTCGCGGAGCAGATCAGGGCGCTGGACGAACACCTCGGTCAGGCTGAGCAGGAGCTGCGAGAGCTGCTCATCCGCCTGCCGAACCTCCCCCATCGATCCGTCCCCGTCTCCGCGAAGAAGGGCGACAAGGTCGTCCTGCGGGAGCATAAGGAGAAGCCGAGCTTCTCCTTCCCCGTGAGGAGCCACATCGCCCTCGGCGAGGCCCTAGGGCTCCTCGATCTTCCCCGCGGGGCCCAGATCGCCGGCGCACGATTCCCCTTGTATCGCGGTCGGGGAGCGCTCTTGGAGCTCGGGCTCGTCCAGTTCATGCTCCGCTACCAGGCGGAGGAGAACGGCTACGAGCCGATCTTCCCGCCGTTCCTGGGGAACGAGGAGAGCCTCTTCGTCTCCTCCCAACTCCCGAAGTTCCAGGAGGACCTCTACTTCTGCGAGCGGGACGGGCTCTACTTGAACCCCACGGCCGAGGTCCTCTTGGCGAACATCCATCGCGGGGAGATCCTCCAGGCCGAGGAGTTGCCGAAGAAGTATGCGGCCTTCACCACCTGCTTCCGGCGCGAGGCCGGGGCAGCGGGGGAAGAGGAGCGGGGGCTGATCCGAGTCCATCAGTTCAACAAGGTCGAGCTCTTCTGGCTCAGCAAGCCTGAGGAGTCCTACGAGGCGCTGGAGCAACTGATCAGGGATGCCGAGGACATCCTGAAGGAGCTCGACCTCCACTACCGGGTCACACTCCTCCCGACCTGCGATCTGGCCCAACAGGCAGCGAAGACGGTCGACCTCGAGGTCTGGCTCCCGTCACAAGGCAAGTATTACGAGGTCTCGTCCTGCAGCAACTGCGAGGACTACCAAGCCCGGCGGGGGAACATCCGCTACCGCCCCGAGCCCGGCGCGAAGCCGGAGTTCGTCCACATGCTCAACGGCTCGGGCGTCGCGACCTCGCGCCTCTTCGCGGCGATCCTGGAGAACAACCAGCAGCCCGACGGCTCGGTGGTCCTCCCCGAGCCGCTGCGAGACTATGTGGGGGCTGATGTGCTCAAATGACGAGCCGGTCTCTTTATCACGGACCACTCGAGACTGGACTGCCAGGAGGTAGGGTGTATAATGGGGCCGAAGGGCGGGAGATTAGAGAGCAAAGCTAGCACCAATGGAACCTTGAATCTCTTGAGGTGGTGAGAGGTATGAAGAGGCTGCTCTTTGGATTGGTGTCAGTCCTCGTGCTCTGCGGCAGCGCTCAGGCAACGCTGGGGCAGACGATCTCCGTTCAGACCGCGAGCGTGGCGATCGACTCGACCGTCTCGGTCCCGCTGACCCTGGACAGTGCACCCACCGGGCTGGCCAGCTTCGCCATCACCGTCACCTTGGTCAACGGGGCCATTGGCGAGATCGAGAATGTCCTTTGGCCTGAGCCGTTCGAGGCCACCGGGGTCTTCACCATCGCCCCTGACCGGAGCTCAGTCACCCTCTTGGCCAATGACAGCGGGGACGCCGTTCAGAGTGGCGCAGCGAATGTCGAGCTCGCCGAGCTGGTTCTCAGGGGCAAGGCGGCCGGGAGCAGCGGGATCGCGCTCCAGGTCAATCAGCTGAAGGACGATGGCGGCGCGCCGATCGAGGTCCGCGCTCGCGACGGGAGCCTCACGGTCACCGGGGGCCCTGATCGGCCTCCGGTCTTCTCCAATCCTCAACCCCGAGTCAATGCCGTCATTGAGGACTCTCAGCCGACCATCTCCATCGAGATCAGCGATGTAGGCGGCGGGGTCAATCCGGACGAGATCCAGATGCGAGTCGAGGATAGCTCCGGCAGCCACAGCTTTGCCAGGGGCAGCCCGGGTGCAAGTTGGGACGGGACGACCTTTTCCATCGATCTGGCCGTGGCCGGGATCAGCCTGGCAGCCGGGGAGATCACCGTCCGGGTGACCGCCGCCGATCAGGAAGGCCACCTCGCCACGATCGACTGGAGCTTCACCTATAGGGAAGTCCAGCCGGTCAGGACCATTCCCGCCGCCGTCGCGGCCCACTCCGGCGATCCCCAAATGATCGAGGACGAGGACATCATCTGGGCCATCGAGCTCTGGATCGAAGGTGCGGAAGTCCCCGGCACCGGCCAGGTGATCGCGGATGAGGAGATCTCTGTGCTGATCGAGCTGTGGATCGAAGGGAGTCCGGTAGGATCGTAGTGGTGGAGACGAGCGGATTCGAACCGCCAACCTCCTGCGTGCAAGGCAGGCGCTCTCCCAATTGAGCTACGTCCCCCTGCAGATGCGAACTAGAGCCTTTCGAGCCTGTGGGTCTAGGTGGAATCGAACCACCGACCTCTCGCTTATCAGGCGAGCGCTCTGCCCCTGAGCTATAGACCCGTTCGCCGTGATATGATATCATCCCACCCGGAAAGAGTCAAGCGAGGCCGGAGGTGCTGATGCCGGAGCTGCCTGAGGTAGAGACGATCAAGCGGAGCCTGGAGCGAGAGGTGCTCGGGAAGGAGATCGCCGGGGTCGAAGTCCGCCGGCCCTCATTGCTGCAAGGGCTCAGCCTGAAGGAGCTGGAGGCGCGGACCGTCGGGGCCAAGATCCTGGGGATCAGGCGGCGCGGAAAACACCTCATCTTCGACCTCGATAGCCATTACTCCCTCGTCTTCCACCTCGGGCTGGAGGAGCTCTTCCTACTCAAGGAACAGGACGCAAGGGCCATCAGTCTCGTCCTCCACTTCGCCGATGGGAAGAGACTCTACCTCGAGGACGCCAGAGGCTCCGGTCGGCTCTTCCTCGCGCCGACCGAGCAAGTGGAGCGCCTCCCCAGCCTCGCCAAGCTCGGCCTGGAGCCGTTCACTCCCAACTATACTTGGGGAAGGTTCGAGAAGCTGATGCGCACGAATCAAGAGATCAAGCGGCTCCTCTTAGACCAGGCGAAGATCGCCGGCGTGGGGAACATCTATGCCAGCGAGGTCCTCTACCGCTGCCGGGTCCATCCGCGGCAGTTGGCGAACGAGCTGACGCTGAGCGAGGCCCGTTGCCTCTTCGACGAGATCCAGAAGATTATGGAGGAGGCGATCGCTCACCGCGGGAGCTCGGCCGGCCACTTCCTTGATATCGACGGAACCAAGGGTGAGTTCCAGGCCTTTCTCAAGGTCTACGGGAGGGCAGGCCAGCCCTGCGAGCGCTGTGGGACGCCGGTGGAGGAGATGGAGGCCGGGCGGGGGACCTTCTTCTGCCCCAAGTGCCAGCCGCTCAAGGCCCCAGCGAAGCACGATCTGGGGATGGAAGACCTCCTCATCTGAGCTAGCGGTCGGGCCAAGGCCTCACCCTCAGCTTGCATGGTCCCTGCCCGCCAGCGATTATTGCCTTCCTCTTGATGGCATCCTGCAGAGGAGAGGACGTGCCTGAGCGAGGAGGCTACCCTTAGCAACTAGCCACGCCGAGAATTCGAGCTGATCGCCGAGCTCGGGTCGCTCATCGAGATAGTCCCATGAGCCAAGACCGGGCACTTTGCCCTCGTCCTAGCTTCATCAGTTCTTGCCTGAAGAGCGGGGCCGGGACTGTCAGTCCCGGCCCCTTCAGCTGCTTCTCGAGCTCGCTAGCTGCTACTTGCCCGGCTTCTTTGGAGTCTCCGGCTTCTTCGGTCCCTTCTTCAGAAGCATCGCCCTCACCTCCTCTGGCAGAGGTAGGTAGGAGTGTTGCCACGTTCGCACCTACCTACATGGGCAGGGAGGATTATACCGCTCCTTCCCGGCGTCAAGGGTCGGGTGGCAAGATCTAGCTTGAGGGCACGCGGAGGCGAGCTAGCCGACAATGAGGGTCTTCCAGCCCCGACCAATGTCGCCCGCGTCAGCCCCAAACGAATCTCTCGCTGAGGGACTGAGCTCCGCCAGGCGCTCTGGAAGAGGAGGGCGTTGATGGGCCTGTCATTTACCCTGCTTCCGCTTGATCTTCTGCCAGGTGTCCCGCAAGGTGGCGGTCCGGTTGAAGACCAGCCTCCCTGGCCTGGAATCGGGGTCGACGCAGAAGTAGCCCTTCCTCTCGAACTGGAACCGCTCGCCCGGCTCGGCTCCCTCCAGGCTCGGCTCGAGCTTGCAGCCTTGGAGGACGACCAAGGAGTTCGGATTGAGGTTCTCGAGCCAGTCGTGCCCTTCAGGGACATCGAGCGGGTCCGGCTTGGTGAAGAGCCGATCATACAATCGGACCTCGGCTTCGATGGCGTGGGCCGCCGAGACCCAGTGCAAGGTGGCCTTAACTTTGCGCCCGTCGGGGGCCTCCCCCCCGCGGGTGGCCGGGTCGTAGGTGCAGCGGAGCTCGACGATCTTCCCGTCCTTGTCCTTTATGACCTCATCGCACCTGATGAAGTAGGCATAGCGGAGCCTCACTTCCCGCCCGGGCGCGAGGCGGAAGAACTCCGGCGGCGGCTCCTCCATGAAGTCCTCTCGCTCGATATAGATGACCTTAGAGAATGGGACCTTCCTCGTCCCGGCCGAGGGGTCCTCCGGGTTATTCAGGGCCTCAAACCACTCGACCTGGCCGTCGGGGTAGTTGGTGATCACGACCCGGAGGGGCTCGAGGACCGCCATCCTCCGCGGGGCCCGCTTATTCAAATCATCACGGACGCAGTGCTCGAGGAGTTCATACTCGACGATGCTCTCGGTCTTGGAGACCCCGACCCGCCGGATGAACTCCTGGATCGCCTCGGGGGTATAGCCCCGGCGGCGCATCCCCGCGAGGGTCGGCAGCCGGGGATCATCCCAGCCTTTGACATGGCCCTCCTGGACCAGGCGGAGGAGGAGCCGCTTGCTCATCACGGTGTAGGTCAGGTTGAGCCGGGCGAACTCGATCTGCCGCGGCTTGTGGGGGACGGGGAGGTTCCCGAGGAACCATTCATACAGCGGCCGGTGGACCTCGAACTCCCTCGTGCAGATGCTGTGGGTGATCCCCTCGATGGCGTCCGACTGGCCGTGGGCCCAGTCGTAGGTGGGGTAGAGGCACCACTTGCTCCCGGTCCGGTGGTGGGAGGCATAGATGATCCGATACATCACGGGATCACGCATGTTCAGGTTCGGGTGGCTCATGTCGATCTTGGCCCGGAGGGTCTTCGAGCCCTCGGGGAACTCCCCGGCCCGCATCCTCCGGAAGAGGTCGAGGTTCTCCTCCACCGAGCGGTTCCGGTAGGGGCTCTCCTTCCCCGGAGGGGTAAGGACTTCGTCCCCTTTAATGATGGCCTTCCCGCGGTATTCGCTCACCTCCTCCGGGGAGAGGTCGTCCACATAGGCCTTCCCCTGCTTGATCAGGTATTCGGCCCACTCATAGAGCTGCTCGAAGTAGTCCGAGGCGTAGAACTCGCGGTCCTCCCAGTCCGCCCCGAGCCAGCGGACATCTCGCTTGATCGCCTCGACATACTCGGCGCTCTCCTTCTCGGGGTTGGTGTTGTCGAAGCGGAGGTTGAACTTCCCCCCGAACTCCTTAGCAATCCAGTAGTTGAGGAGGACGCTCTTGGCATGGCCGATGTGGAGGTAGCCGTTCGGCTCGGGCGGGAAGCGGGTATGGACACGCTCATACCGTCCGCTCCTCAAGTCTTCGATGATGATCTCGCGGATGAAGTCCCGCGGCTCCCCCGTCCTTGTCGCCATCTCTTCTCGGATTAAGCCCCCTGCCCTTGGCGGATCAGCTCGAGCCCCCGCCGGAGCCGGGTGAGGACTTCGGCCTTTTCGAGGACCTCCATCGTCTCGAAGAGCCCCGGCCCTTCAGTCTTCCCGGTGAGGGCCACGCGGCAGGTCTGAGCAATTTCCTTCAATTGATGCCCAGCCCGGGCGAGGTAGGCCCGGGTCGCCTCCTCGAGCCTCGGGGCCGTGAACTCGCTCTCGTCCAGGCCGGCCAGCTCCTCTAGCAACCCCTCGAGCAACGGCCCCTTCTCCGGGGTGAGGAAGCGCTCGACCCCCTTGGGGTCGTATTCCAGGCGATCGGACAAGATGAAGCGGGCCTTCTCCGCCAGCTCCACGAGCGTCTCGCTCCGCTCGCGGAAGAGCTCGATGGCCTTGGCGAGCTTCGCCTTGGGTATGGCCTCAGCCTCCTCCTCGGAGACGATTCCTTGTCTCATCAGGAACTCCCGAAGGAGCTCCCCCAGCCGCTCGGGGTCTCCGGCCTTGAGGTAGTGTTGGTTGAGCCAGAGGAGCTTCTCCTCATCGAAGACCGCGGCGGAGACATTGACATCCTTGAGGTCGAAGAGCGCGACCATCTCCTCCTTCGAGAAGATCTCCCGGTCCCCACAGGACCAGCCTAGGCGGACCAGGAAGTTTATCAATGCCTCGGGGAGGATCCCCCGATCGCGGTATTCGAAGACCGAGGTGGCCCCGTGGCGCTTGGAGAGCTTCGTCCTTTCCTTCGAGAGGACCATCGGGAGGTGGGCGAACTCGGGCATCTCCAACTCTAGGGCCTGGTAGACCAGGATCTGTCTTGGGGTATTGTTCAGGTGCTCGTTCGCTCGGATCACATGCGTGATTCCGAGGTCAGCATCGTCCACGGCGCAGGCGAAGTTGTAGGTGAAGGAGCCATCGGAGCGGCGGATGACGAAGTCCTTGATCAGCCCATGGTCGTAAGCCACATCCCCCAGGAGGAGGTCGTGGACCACCGTCGTCCCCGGCCTGGGGACGCGGAACCACCAGGCCCCCTCGCGCTCGTAGGCCTTCCCTTGAGCGAGGAGCCTCTCCGCGGCCTCTTGGTAGAGCGGGAACCGCTCGGTCTCGCGGTAATACTCGTCCCAATCCAGGCCGAGCCAACGGAGGGCAGCCTTGATCTCCTCGATCGACTCCTCGGTCGAGCGGCTCCGGTCGGTGTCCTCGATCCGGAGGATGAATGTGCCCCCATGATGGCGGGCAAAGAGCCAGTTGAAGAGGGCCGTCCTCGCCCCGCCGACATGGAGGGCCCCCGTGGGGGAGGGAGCAAACCTAACCCGTGGTGCCATCTTCATTTTGTCTCGGTAACAGACGCGCGAGCTGAAAGCTCGTCCTAATCTTTACCCGCCCACAGGGCCGGCAAAGGCTAATGATGCAGGCAAAGCCTGTGGCTGAGGGGGGAGGATTCGAACCTCCGTTCTTGGCTCCAAAGGCCAGCGTCCTACCATTAGACGACCCCTCAATGTTCGGTTCGTTGCTCGATCATTCTAACGCAAGCCCGGCTGCACTGCCAGTGGCCGCTACTTCCACCGGACGAGGATCTGCTCCCGCTGGAAGAGCTTGGCGGCCAGGATGACCGTCCCCAGATCGACCAAGGCCACGATCCCCGCCTCGAGTGCGATCAGCCCGAGGCTCAACAATGCTTCTTTCAGGCCGAAGATGAAGATCGGGATCACGACCGGCAGGACGGCGAAGCTCGAGAGCTGGTAAGCCGCCCGGGTGTCGCTCATCCTCGAGGAGATGAGCATCGAGACCGTAACAGTGAAGATCGCCACCAAGGGCGAGAGGAGGAAGATCGCCAAAAGCCAGGGCGGAGCAAGGACGGTCAGGACCAGGTCCGGGGTGACCAAGAGGCTCGCCACCCCGAGGAAGAGGCCGAAGAAGAGCCAGGAGATCACCACCCCGGGGATCGCGGCCGCCAGGACCTTCCCGGCGAAGAGCTCGAGATCAGTGAGGGGGGTGGCCAGGAGCGGCTCGAGGCTCTTCTGCTCCTTCTCCCCGGTCACGGCGTAGACGGCGATCGAGAGGGGGATGATCAGCGGGAGCAGTATGAAGTAGAACATCGTCTGGTTGATCAGGATGAACTTCGTCTCCGGCGGGGCCTCCGGTGGGAGGCCCTTGGCCTGGAGGAGCATGAACGCGGCAAACCCCAGGAAGATGAGCGGGAGGAGGGTGATCCCGAAGAGGACCATCTTGTTCTTGAACGCCTCCTGCCATTCTTTTTTCATCAGTGCCCGCAGGCGGTAGTTCATTCCCCCTCCTTCACCAAATCGAGGTAGACCTCCTCGAGGGTGTGCTCCATCTTCTGGACCCACTGGACCTCCCCGCCGAGCTCGACGAGCCGCCTCACGATCAGAGGGTTCTGGCTCTCGGGCTGAGCGAGGGTCAGGATCAACTTGTTCCCGTCCGCCTGGAGGCCCTCGACGAACGGGAGCCGGCCGATCTCCGCCTCGACAGCGGGCGGCAGGCTCTTGAGCTGGATCACTGTTCGGCGGCCGTAGAGCTCGCCCTTCAGCTCCTCTGGTGTCCCGACCTTGATCAGCCTCTGTTTAATTAATCCGATCCGGTCGCAAAGCCGCTCGGCCTCTGAAAGATTATGGGTGCAGAGGAAGATCGTCCGCCGCTCCTCCTTCGCTAATTCCTCGATGAAGTCCCGGACCAGCTTGGCCGCCTCGGGGTCGAGCCCCGCCGTCGGCTCGTCCAAGAAGAGAACCCGCGGTTCATGGATGAGCGCCCGTGCGAGCGCGACCTTCTGCTGCAGCCCTTTCGAGAACCGGCCGACCGGCTCGTCCCGCCGGTCCCAGAGGTCGAGCATCCTCAAGTATTTCTCGACCTGCCCGGCCCGCGCGCGGACGCCGTAGAGCCTGGCGAAGAATTCGAGGTTCTGGTAGGCCGAGAGCCGCCCGTAGAGCCCGGGGCTCTCGGTGAGGACCCCCACGACCTCGCGGATCTTCTGGTTCTCCTTCCCGAGCTGGTAGCCGGCCACGACGGCCCGGCCGCTCGTGGGGGCGATGAGGGCCGCGAGCATCCTCACGGTCGTGGTCTTCCCCGCGCCGTTCGGGCCGAGGAAGCCGAAAACTTCGCCCTCCTCGACCTCCAGGTCCAGGCCCTCGACGGCCACCAGGTCCTTGAACTTCCGCGTTAGCCCCTCGGTGATGATCATACCAGCTCCCCTTTCCCAGATTTGGACCGAAGCTCCCGCCATTCCCTTTCTAGCAAGCTCATGAGGATGGTATCCCAGTAGCGCCCCTCGCTGAAGACCGACTCCCGCATCACCCCCTCCCGGCGGAAGCCGGCCTTCTCGTAGCACCGCTGCGCCCAGAGGTTATTCTCGTAGACCCGCAAGTAGATCCGATGGAGCCCGAGCCGGTCGAAGCCGTAGCCGAGCATCAGCTCGATCGCCTCGTGCCCGTAGCCCTTGTCCCACTGGTCCTTCTCCCCGATCATGATCCCCAGCTCCGCCTCGCGGTTCTTCCAGTCGAGCCCGTGGAGGCCGATGTTCCCGATGTGTTTATCGTTCTCCTTAAGGACGATTGCCAGGCCAATCTCCTTATCATCCTTATAACGGCTCTCGAGCCATTCCCGCTCCCGGGGCTCATTCATTGGGCGATACATCCCGAGAGTCCTTGTGACCTCGGGATCGTTGATCCAGCGGAGGCAGGTGGAGATGTCGCTCTCCTCCAGTGGGCGCAAATACAGCCGCTCGCCGATCAGGAAGGGATTCTTCATCACCCGACCTCCTCACCCCCGAGGCGCGGTCAGATGATCATCCTACCGGCTCGGGGGCATCAGCGCAAGGCCAAGGGCCAGCAGAACGAGCCCGGGCTAGCCTCGTCTGATCAGTCGCCAGATTGCCGCGAGCGTGAGATGGTGGCTCTCCACGACCTTCCCCTTCAGCTCCATCGCCCGGTCCCATTCCAAGGCAAGGGAGAGGAGAGCCCAGATGATGGTGACGAGGATGATCCACCAAGGCGAGGCCAGCAGAAGGAAGATCGGGGGGATGAAGATCAGCGGGACCTCGACCACTTGAGTGATGGAGTAGGTCCGTTCGGCAGTGGTGATGGCTGTAGCCAGGCCGGCGACCGTCCCGGCGAGGGTGATGTAGCCGAGCGCTGCGGGCCAGGGGATGAACCCCGCCAGGCCGAGGTAAGCCAGCGAGCCGAGGCAGAGGACGAGGTCGAAGAGGATCTCATACTCCCCGATCCAGCCCGGCTCTTCCTTCAGCCTGCGCGCCAGCCGGCCGTCGAGGAAGTCGAGCGACCAGCCGAGGAGCAAGAGGAGCATGACCGTCCCCGCGGCGCGCCGCCCGGCGAGGCCGTGGAGGGCGATCACCACCCCGAGGGGCAGCCGGGCAAAGGTCAACAGATCAGGTATCCTAGCGCGAGCCATCTTGACCTCCTCTCATGTCATGGCAGCCAGCCATATCTTTCGAGGATCTCGCGGTTCCGCACGATCAGCTCTTCCAGCCGCTCCTCGCCCCCAGGCTCGCGGAGCGGCCGCGGGAGGAGTCGCTCGTAGGGGCCGCCGGCCACGGCCCGCCGCCACCTGAGCGCCAGGCTCCAGCAGGCCGCGGAAGCCCAGAGCCAGAGCCGGATGGCAATGAATGCCAGCGCGAAGAAAGCGTAGGCAAGGGTGAACAGGAGGATGAGCAGACCCCACTCGACTCGCGCCTGCGTCAACCCCGGTCGCCATACGCGCCTGCCTTCTCGGTCCATCTCGCCCCCTTAAACCAAACTCATTTTACCTCAGTTCTAGTGCCTCTGTCAATCCCTGGAGAGCCCGCGGCTCAAGATGGATTCGCTCCTCGCGAGCGCGGGCCTCGCGGAGACGGGCGAGCTTCCCGCGGTAGGCAAACGGGGCCCAGGGGTCGGCGGGGTAGCGCCGGGGATCGACCCCCAGAAGCTCGAGCTGCCCCTTCCGCTCCAAGAGCCGCGCCCACTCGGCAAAGGCCACGGTGTCCTCGCACCGGGCGAACGAGGTGGCCAGAGCGAGGTAGATCCTGGCAAAGCCCCTCTCCGCGACGAACCGGCGGGCGAAGCCGAAGCTCTCCCGATCGTTATAAGGGAGCCAGAGCGCGGGAATCGCGGTGATGAGGTTGGTGTAGGGATTGATGTAGGTGAAGCAGTCGAGCATCAGCTCGTCCTCTCGGGCCCCTGCGGCAAGGTAGGCTCGATAGGCGAGGAGGCTGTAGCGCTGCGGGTGATCGAGCTGCAGCTCGAGCAGCTCCAGTCTACTCTCCCGGGCGAAGCGGCGCACCTCCTGGGCCAGCCCTGGCGGGCAGCCCCACTCCGATTCCGGCCGCTCCTCCAGCGGCTGCTGGAGGCTCCATCTCCGCAGGAACTCCTCCGGACTGACGCCTCCCAGCCCACCGACCTGGAGGAAGCTCCGCTCGCCCAAGCGATATTGGGGCCAGGGGTAGGTGCAGCTGATCAAGATCAGACAGCCATCACGGGCCAGATGCTCCCGGATGAACTGGCAGTAGGCCTCCGGGAGGCGGACCAGTCGGAGCCGGAGGAGGTCGGCATGCTTGATGAGCGCGCGGTCGTGGAGCGGGTCGTAGTGGTTGATCGCCTCGAACTCCTCGTGCCGCTCGAGCAGCCGGGCCGCGACCCTCTCCCCGAACTCCCGATAGCTCTGGATGTCATCCGGTGCGATGCGGTGGCGGAAGCTCAAGAGGAAGGAAGAGGTGAGGAAGGGCGCTCCCAGCAGAGCCGCGAGGTGGGCGACCGCCCCGCTCGGCGACCCGACGACGATTGCCCGATAAGGCCGCGAAGGATACTGGGAGATGCACCAGCGCGTCAGGGTGGCCGGGTCGAGCTCGCGGAGCTGCGCCGAGCTCCTACCCAGGAACCGGGCCAGGCCCCATTCGATCGCCCGGATCCTCGCGGCCTCCGGCAGGAGGCCGACCGCGCGCAAGAAGATCCCCGCTCCCCGAGGATAGACCTCGCCAGGCCCGTCTCCACCGCCTTCGAGGGCCAGGGCGACCTCGCGGACCGTCCGCGTGGCGGAGTCGAACCGCTCCGGGCTCAGACTGGCAGGCCCTCGCGACCTCTCCTCAGCCTGGCGGGCCGGATCAGTCATGCTGCCAGAAGTGGCGGAGCTTCTGCCGGATCAGGGGGTCACGGAGCCGCTGGAGGGCCTGGGCCTCGAGTTGGCGGACCCGCTCGCGCGAGATCCCCAGGAGCTTCCCGATCTCCTCGAGGGTGAGCGCCTCTCGGCCCCTCAAGCCGTATCTCAGCTCGAGGATCTCCCGCTCCCGCTCGGGCAACTCCTGGAGCGACTCCTCCAGCTCGCTCAGCAGCAGCTCCCTGGTGATCTCCTGCGGCGGCGAGAGCCCGTCCGCGCCGAGGAGGTCGCCCAGGGTCTCTTCACCCCGCTCACCGACCGGGGCCTCGAGCGAGAGCGGGTGGGCCGCGGCCTCCTTTGCCTGGCGGACCTTCTCCAGCGGGAGGTCGAGCCGCTTGGCCAACTCCTCGAGCGTCGGCCGCTGACCCGTCTCGTGGAGGAACTCCTCCTCGGCCTCGTTGATCTTCAGGATCAGCTCGATCACATGCTCCGGAAGGCGGATCGTCCGCCCCTGCTCCGCGAGGGCCCGGACGATCGCTTGCCTGATCCACCAGGTGGCATAGGTGGAGAACTTGTATCCTTTCTCCGGCTGGAACCGTTCGACCGCCCGGAGGAGCCCGACATTCCCCTCCTGGATCAGGTCGAGCAGGGGGAGGCCGTAGCTCGAGTAGTGGCGGGCGATCGAGACGACCAACCGGAGGTTCGCCCGGATGAATCGCTCCTTCGCCTCCTCGTCCCCCGCACGGACCCGGCGGGCCAACTCCCGCTCCTCGGCCTCGCTCAACAGCGGGACCTTCCCGATCTCCTGGAGGTAGCGCTCCAGAAGGCTCTGGGGCGTGACCTCGCCCCCCTCACCCGGCTCCTCGAGCTCCATATTAGAACTCCAGCTCCCGCAAGAACGCCAGGACCTGCTCGAGCTCGGCCGGCGCGAACCGGCCCGCGGCCAGCTCGAGGACCTCGTCCCAATTCGTCAGGCTATGGAGCCTGAGCCCGCGGGCTGAGAGGGCCTCCCGCGCCCGGCGGAGCCCGGCCCGCTCCGAGAAATACTCGAAGACCGTCAGGCAGTCCCGGACGAGCCCGCCCGCCCGCTCGAGCCCCTCCACGAACCGGAGCTTGCTCCCGCCGTCGGTCACGAGGTCCTCGACCAAGAGGACCCGCTGGCCCGGCTCGAGGACCCCCTCGATCTGGGCGCCTTCTCCCGGCTGCCCTCTGCCGGCCGGTCTTCCCAGCCCGTGGCCCTTCGGCTCCTTCCGGACATAGATCATCGGCTTCCCCAGCCGCTGGGCGAGGAAGGCGGCGAAGGGGATCCCCGCGGTCTCGCCCCCGGCGATCACATCGATCTGGTCCAGGCCGATCTCCCGCTCAGCCAGCTCGGCAAAGGCCGCGACCACGGCCTCCCGGGCCTGAGGGAAGGAGATGAGCCGCCGGCAGTCGACATAGACCGGGGAGAGGCGGCCCGAGACGAGCCTGAACGACCTCGCCAGGTCGATGACGATCGAGTCCGTCTCGAGGAGGAGCCGCGCGATCCCTTCCATCTCTAGCGCAATCTAGCCCCGCCGGAAGGAGTTGTCAAAGGCGGACCCCGAGGGAGTGGACCGCCGGGAGCACCCCTCCAAGTCGGCCCAATCGTCCGGGAGGGCAAAGCCCGGGGCTCGGTAGACTGGCTCGCCGCGGACGATCGTCAGGAGAGGCCAGCCGCGCAGCTCAAGCCCCTCGTAGGGCGACCAGCCGCACTTCGTCGCCAGCTCCTCCCGCACGACCTTCCCCCACCGCTCGAGGTCCACGAGCACAAGGTCGGCGTCGGAGGCGAGGTCGAGCCGGCCCTTCCCCTTGAGGCCGAACCTCCGGGCCGGGTTTTCCACGAAGGCCCGGACCAGTTGGGCTAGGCTAAGCTTCCCGCGGTTGACGGCATCGAGCATCAGCGGGAGGGTCGTCTCGACCCCTGGAAGGCCCGAGGGCGGGTGGTCTGAGCCCTTCTCCTCGAGGGTGTGCGGGGCATGGTCGCTCGCCAGGATGTCGATCAGGCCCTCCTGGAGGGCCTCCCAGAGGAGTCCGCGGTCTTCCTCCTCAGCCAAGGGGGGATTGACTAGGAGGAGCGGCCCCCGCTCGGCTAAGTCCTGCCTGGTGAAGAGGAGATAATGCGGGCAAGTCTCGCAGGTCAGGTCCACATCCCTCTTGGCCTCCTCGATCACCAGGACACCGGCCTTTATGGTGACATGGGCCAGATGGAGCCGGACATCGTATCTTGCGGCCAAGTCGATGGCGAAGGCCAGGTCCCGGGCCTCGGCGTCGGAGTCGCCCCTCTGGGCGTGGACCGCCAGGACCTTCCCCGTCGCGGCCACGGCCTTGAAGATGGCTCTTATCGCTTTGGGGTCGCGGACAGTGAGCCCGCCGGTCGTCTCCCCGAGGTAGAGCTTGAAGGCCACGACCTCCCTCGCTAGGTCAGGGATCAGCTCGATGTTCCCCTCCGTGAGGCCGCCATAGAGGCCGAAGTTCACGAGCGACTTTGAGGCTAGCTCGCGCTTCCGCTCGACCATCTCGAGGGTCGTGGTCGGGGGCTCGGTGTTCGGCATCTCCAGGACTGTGGTAACCCCGCCCTTGGCCGCGGCCTGGCCGCCGGTCTGCCAGGTCTCCTTGTGGGCCTGGTCGAAGTCCCGGAAGTGGACATGGGCGTCGATCATCCCCGGGAGGATTACCAGGCCGGAGCAGTCGAGCCGGTCGCCCTCCAGGCCCTCGCCGATCTCTTGGATCTTCTCGGAAAAGCCGATGTCCAGCTCCCTAAGCTCGCCCTCGATGTAGACCTTCCCGCCCGATAGGACCTTCATCGCTTGCTCAGTAGATTATAGGGGCTGGCGCCTCGCCCGGCACATCGAGTGGAATCAGGCAGGGGAGGACCAAGGAAGAGGTCCTGGCCAGCCTGCCTGAGGCCATCGTTGAGACGATCAGGATCCAGTGAGGCAGAGCCAAGGGGATGTTCTTGACGAGCTGCAGGGCCAGATGGTATACTCCAAAGTGCTCGTGGAGAGGGTAGTATGGCACTCTCTAGAAGACAAAGCGATAGACCTATCGCCCGGTCACGACAGCTTGATAACTCAGTGACTAGATTGGATCCAGCAGAATTAAAGAAGCTTGTGCTTGATAAGCTGAGAGAAGCCGGATTTGTAATGGCAAAGGACGCCATCCTACAGCCGCCAGCTGTTGATAAAGACGGCTTGCGGCAGCTCCACCGGCCTGCTGCTCAATTGGAAATCGCCCTCCGTCAGGATTGGCTTCGGCAGCATCTGTCTAGGTATCTCCACTCCTTCGCCGATGGAAACGAAATCACACCAGAATGTATTCGCCCAGCGCTAATCGAGGTAGTTACAGCCCAACAACATAACCTTTTTCGCGTGGCCCGACTGCTCTGGTCTCTCCCTTTCTCCAAAGGTTATGGCCGGCGTCTGAGATTCCTGATTATGGAAGAAGCCAATGGAAAGCTGATCGGCCTGCTGGCTTTGCAGTCCCCTCCTCTTAGTTTCCCGGCGCGGGACCGCCTCTTTCGTTATCCTCCTGGCAAGAAGACGGAACTGGTCAACCAGACGATGGACATTCAAACGTTGGGAGCCGTACCACCCTACGATCGCCTATTGGGCGGAAAGCTGATAGCACTGGCGGCAGCCTCTAATGAGATTCGCCAGGTTTATTGGCGTAAGTATTCCGAACGAGCTACCGAGATGGAAGGGCGCATCTTGCCACCCCATCTCGTCGCGCTTACGACCACAAGTGCTTTTGGGCGCAGCAGCCTGTATAACCGCCTGAACTATAACGGAACGGTCATAGCGGAGTCTCTTGGTTATACGGAAGGCTATGGCACTTTTCACTTGATGGAACTTTACCCGTTGTTCCGCGAATTTCTGGAAAGCCAAGGGATTTCAACACGAGGCGGCTTTGGTACCGGTCCGCGCCGGAAATGGCAAACTATGGTGCGAGCCCTGGATCAGTTAGGCCTCCCGTCCGATTTGCTCCGTCACGGTGTGAAGCAAGAGGTGTTCTTGTTTCGTTTGGTAAACAATCTGGAGGCCTATATGGAAGGCCGTGATGCTGAACCAGTCTATCGCAACCTGCCATTCTCGGAGCTGGTCGCCTGGTGGCGAGAGCGCTGGTTGCTGCCGCGAGCGGAGCGTGTGAATGGGTGGCGAGAGTGGCGTAAAGAGGAAATCAAAAATCTACTACTGCTCGAACAGGACAAGACCGCAACATGATGGAATCTGTAGAACGCCCCTTTGGTGAACTCCCTGCTGCGTTAGTGGACGAGGTCCTCAAACGCACGGAGGATCTCAGCCAGAAGTTGTTAGACGACTTTGAGCAAGTACGCGCGCGTCGCCAGGAATGGCGAGCAAATCTTGAACGAGCAGGCCTGCTTCATCGTGACGCCGAACTTCCCTATATGCCCATCCCGACGACCTGTGGTATAGATGGCTCCTATGCCGTGGAGCGACTGCTGGCTAGCGACCTGGTCGCCGCGGCTGCCGTCGCAGTGGAAGGCCTCACGCCACCTTCGGAAACGCGCCATTGGCCAGAACCCCGTCATCTTGTTTGGGTAGAGACAGAAGCTCACGAGGCCGAAACCGGCACGATCCTACGTGCCCTGATGATTGGCATGGAGTTGGAGCTTGCCGCGCAAGCGCCGCATGAGGTTGTCTTCCTGGACGGGTCTCTCACCACTCCTCTCATCTACTTCAACTAGGCATTGAATACAAGTCGGGATGCTTTACATCTGCATACTACAGCCCGTTTCCTTGACCAGGCAATCTCATTTCTGGAAGCATACTTAACAATACTGGCTTCAACTCGAAGTGACCGTTGTTGGCTGGCTGTACCCAAGTACACGACCAGAAGAGAAATTGGGCAAAGGATGGGATGGCCCGATAAATACGACGACCGTGGTCTTTTGGGCTTTCTCTTGGAACCAGGCGAATACACAAGCCCAAGGTTGCTGCAGCAACCAACCGAACCCTGGCACTTGAATCTGAATCCACTTGAGACTGCAACGAGAGCAACAGCCGAGCGCGTAGCAGAGAAGATCGTCTCATCGTTGGGCGAAATTCAGGCTCTTTACTATCGGCCCTATCCTTGGCTTCCAGCACTCCGAGTAGAAATGAGCCGTGCAGTGGCCGAAAATCAGGCGCGCTTGGCCACGGCGCTCCACGGGATTCGCCATCAATGTGGTGCACCTGCAGTGATGGAACCCTATCCTCTCTATATGGCGGACCGGATGGTAAAGCACTTGCCTAAGGCTGTCCCTACGTTCCGACAAGTAACCAGCCAGCACATTGCTGAAAGCTACCAGGGAAACATCAGCGAGGTCTTTTTGGGCCTACATGGTTATCGCACTGAATCAGGAGTATGATCCTATGCAGAAGAGTCTTGATCAACTTGTAGACGAGGCGGAACGGATTGGCGTGGTAGGGTCGCCATCCTCTACCAGTGAAATGGCGCTGGATATCCTGGCCGGAGCCGTCAACAAGAAGCTGGTAGGGGAACTGGCTTTGTTCCGCTATCACCAGGATGGCCTTTCCCACTACGCGCTGGGGCAGATCACCGAGGTGAAACTGCGCAACGTCTGGCACGAAGACCCCACGATGCGTAGCCTGATCCGTCAGCGCGGGCGGGTAGATACAGTCAGCGAGCGCCAGGATACCCATCTGGGAGAGATGACGATCAGTGCTGTCTTCTCCGCCGGTTCCAATGGCTATCGTCCCAGCATCTTGGGCACTGTCCCGGCTACGGGCACGCCCATTCATCTTGTCAATGATGCTGTTTTATCTGAATTACTCTCGCCCTACCGCGACCAGCTTTTCTACCTGGGGCATGTCTATGGCTCAAAGCCCCTCCTGCCGCTGTAGTTCAAGCATTTCGATACTGGGCCACAAGGCGCTGGAGAGGCCTACCATCTTGGCATCTTTGGCAAAACCGGCTCTGGCAAGTCGGTGCTCGCCAAGATGATTCTGTTGGCCTATGCCCGCTATCCCAAGATGGCACTTCTGGTCATTGATCCTCAGGGTGAATTTGCCAAAGAAGCTAGAGGTGACGCGGTTCCAGGTGAATTTCGGTTGCCGATGAAAGACGTCTTGAACAGGCTCAAGAAACCGGTTCAGGTGCACGGTGTGAGGGATTTGGTGCTGGACCGGTGGGATCTGTTTGCTCAAATCCTCTATGAGTCGCCTTTCTTTGAACAATTGAGCATTCCCAAGGGGGAAAACCGACAGTTGGCAGCAAGCACATTGGCTGATCGCTTACAGCGTGCCAAAGTTACGCTAAAGGACCTTCATACCCGTGAATCCTTCGACCGTGCCTGGGGGCTACTTGGCGATGAGAATGTACAAAAGGTCTTTTATCGTACGGAAGGCTCGCGAGCCCGATTTCAGTCCATGTATGACCAAGCGGATTGCGATTTCTTCTTCACCCACTATTGGCTTCCTGTCACGCAACTGTTTCGTGAAGACCGGCAGGGCGCACAAAAAGTGGAACGGTTACTGGCGGGTTTGTTTGATCCCGATCAAGCGCAACGGCCCCTTGTTGTGATAGACTTATCGGTGGAACAGGCAACCCATACCACTGGCAGTTTGAATACGCTCCCTCTTTTTGGTGGAGGTCAATCCCAGCCTCAAAGTACTCCATTGTTCTGGAATGAGATGATACAAGCGCTGGTCATCAAACGATTGTTGGAAGGTATTCGCACGGCGGCAGAATATGCCTATAAACAGAACCGTAGTCTCAATACACTGGTGCTAATTGATGAAGCGCACCGCCTTGCACCCCGTGAAGATCCTGAAAGTGAGGAGAAGAAAGCGGTGCGGAGTATCTTGATTGATGCAGCGCGCACCACGCGCAAGTACGGGGTCGGGTGGCTGTTCATCAGCCAAACCCTCTCCAGTCTACATCGCGAGATCTTGGAGCAACTACGCATCTTCTTCTTCGGTTTTGGCCTGGGAATGGGGGCCGAGTTCAAAGCGTTAAGCGAGCTGGTAGGTGGGCGTAGTAAGGCCCTTGACCTGTATCAGTTGTTCCGTGACCCGCATTCATCGTTTGACATTGCAACGAGAGAATATTCATTTATGACTATCGGCCCGGTCTCTCCGCTCTCGTTTGCTGGGACGCCGTTGTTCTTCAATGCTTTCAATAACGTTAAGGAGTTCCTGGACACCAACGCGCTGGGGCAGTGAGGACGGCCTAACAACTCGCTCCAGCCGACTGTTCCCTCGGCGACTTCGCCGCCTCGGTCGCAGCGGCTGAGCTCGGTGCCGTTGGGCTATGCTATTCGGACATCGCGGGAATTCCCCGAGCCTCCCGTTTACCGCCTTGCTCCTCATTCGCGCGCAAACCTGCCTGATGCTTCTTGAGCAGGTCAAGAGGTGTTACCTCAGCACTCTCGGGCCTTGCATGCAAGAACTACCCTCGCCAGGCCGGTTGTCCTAAAATGCGAGCAGGATGAGGACCCTCTTGTGGGCGGGGCTCGGGTTCCTTGTGGGGGCGCTCCCCTTCTCCCTCTGGCTGGGGAGGCTCTTCCTGCACGATGACATCCGCCGCTACGGCGACGGGAACCCCGGGGCGGCCAACGCCTGGCGGGCCGGAGGCTGGCGGCTCGGCCTCCCCGCCGCGCTCTTGGACGGCCTGAAGGGGGCGGTCTTCGTCGGCCTGGCCCACTCCCGCTACGGGGTCCCCGGCTGGGGCCTGGTCCCGGTCGCGCTCGCACCGGGCCTCGGCCATGCCTTCTCCCCGTTCTTGGCCTTTCGCGGCGGGAAGGCCGTGGCCGTGAGCTTCGGCCTCTGGACCGGCCTGACCCTCTGGGAGGGCCCGACGGTCCTCGGGGTCGCCGTGGCGCTCTTCTCGCTCGTCCAGACAAACGACGCCTGGTCCGTCATCTTAGGGATGCTCGGGCTGGGGACCTACTTAGCGCTTAGGGCGCCTGAAGGTGCAACCCTAGCGACCTGGGGCGGGAACCTCCTGATCCTGGCCTGGACCCATCGGGCCGAGCTGCGCCAGGGCACCCGTCTTCGCCCCTGGATCGCCAACCGGGGAAAGAGGGGGTCTTGAGCTCTCTCTGGCTCGAGCACCAGGTGGGGATTGTCTTCTTCTTGCTCGCGCTCGTTGCGGTCGCGCTCATGAATTTCCGGGCCTTGCGCCGCTTGGGCGAGCATCCCCCGCCCTCGCGCTGGCCTCGGGTCTCGATCCTCCTCCCCGCCCGCCACGAGGAGGAGAACATCATCCCCTGCGTCCGCTCGCTCCTCGCTCAGGACTACCCCGACTTCGAGGTCTTGGCCCTCTATGACGATGATCCGGCCGATGGGACTGCGGCGCTCCTCCGCTCCCTGGCGAAGGCCGAGCCCCGGCTGAGGGTCCTGGAGGGGGAGCCGCTCCCGCCCGACTGGCTGGGGAAGCACTGGGCCTGCCAGCAGCTGGCCGAGGCCGCGGCCGGGGAGCTACTCCTCTTCACCGATGCCGACACCCGGCACCACCCCCGAGCGCTCCGCGAGGCCGTGGGAGCCCTGGAGGCCACGAAGGCCGACCTCCTCTCAGCGCTCCCTAAGGAGGAGCTCGGCTCCTGGGCGGAGCGGCTGATCGTCCCGCTCATCCCCTGGAGCATCCTCTCCTTCCTCCCGCTCAGCCTGGCCCACCACTCCCGCTCGCCGGCCCTCTCGGCGGTGAGCGGGCCGTTCATGCTCTTCAGGAGGGGGGCCTATCGCGCGATCGGGGGCCACGCGGCGGTGCGCGGGGATGTCGTGGACGATCTCGCGCTCGGGAGGCGGCTCAAGGCTCAGGGGTTGAGGCTGCGGCTCGTGGACGGCCAGGAGCGGATCAGTCGCCGGATGTATCACACCTGGCGAGGGGTCTTCGAGGGGTTCAGCAAGAACCTCCTCGCGGCCCTCGGCTACCGCCTGATCCCGTTCGTGCTCGCCTGGCTCTGGCTGGGGGTCGTCTTCCTCCAGCCGGTGATCATGCTAGCCCGCGGGCTCGCGGGCGGGCCGACCCCCCCGCTCTCCTGGGGCCTGGCGGGCGGGGCGGTGGGGCTCTCAATCCTCCTGTGGGGGCTCATCTCTTGGCGCCTTGGCCTCCCGCGCTACCTCCCCCTCCTCTACCCCTTGAGCATCCTCCTCAGCGTGATCCTCGCCTTCCGGTCGCTCGCCCTCACGCTCGCGGGGCGGACGACCTGGAAGGGCCGGCGGCTCATCTGGCACAACCTCCGGTGGTGGTGAGGGCTCGCCCTCTCTCCAATAACTCCGGGCTCCCCAAAGGGGGATGAGCGGCCGCCCTTCATCGCCTGAGGAGAGAATAGACTCCAGCCCAGCCGGGAGGGGAGCGCGGGGGCTGTCCGAGCCCGACCTCGACTGAGGTTGCCCTATTGGCCCAGCGCCTTCTTAGCCTTGGCCGGCTGATCGGTGGTGAAGCCGACCTGGACCTTGGTCCCCTCCCGGCCCACGATGTAGATCGAGGTGAGGTTGATCCCTCCGTCACCGAGCTTAGCCGCCAGGTCAGCCAGCGCACTCGGCTGATCCTCCAGCTCGACCGTGAGGAGTTCCAGCTCCTCGAACCGGATCCGCGCATCCTGAAGGGCCTGCCTCAGGGCATTCACATCGTGGCCCACCAGGGCGATCGTGGCCTTGTTCGCCTCAGCGATGCCCGCGACCGCCTTCAGGTTCACGCCCTTGTTGGCGAGCTCGGCCGTGAGACGGGCGAGCTCCCCAGGCCGCTGCGGCAGTGAGACCCGGAACTCCCTCATCGCAAGTCACCTCCTTCACCCGGAGCTAGTCGCTCCTCTTCTGCCCTGAGACCGAGCTTAGCGCCTCCCGCCCCGGCCCGTCAAGAGCGGGTAAGCCGGCCAAGAGCCCGAGGCCGGATCTCATCCCCCGAGCCGCGCCGGATCGAAGAGGTCGGCCTGAGAAAGCTCCGTTACCCCTGGACAGGCCCTGCTCTCGGGAGCCGCCGTGGCAGTCCTCGCGAAGAGCGGCTTGTCTCGGATTGAGGAGGCGGTATAATCGTGGCCATGAGGAGACTCCTGCGCTCGCTTCTCTTGCTTACGATCGGCTTGGCCCCGGGCGCCTTGCTCGGGAGCAGCCAGGAAGCGGACTTCTCGGGGAGCTGGGCCCAGATCCAGGTCGCCTCGGAGATCGCTAAGGTCCCGTTCATCGGCGAGGTGAATAACAGGAACATCACGCTCCTCCGGCTCACCCAGGCCCAGCGCGGGGAGAGCCTCACCGTGACGGCCCAGATCTGCGCCATCTCGGTCGAGAGCGGGACCCCACTGGTGAGCCTCGTCTTCCCCGAGGCATTCATCCAGTCCCTAGAGATTGCCGCAAAGCCCGCGACCATCGAACCGACGGACGGTGGCTACCACTTCTTCCAGCCCCGGTTCACGCAACTGCGGGGCGTCCGGCTGGAGGACCCCCAGCTCGACCCGCTTCCCACCGAGGCGAGCGATCCCCGGGTCTTCGACCAGGACGGGGACGGCCATCCCGGGCTGAGCGTGCGGATCACCCTCTTCGGCTTCATCAAGGGGGAGGTCTATGTGATCCAGCGGGACTGGACGGCCCTGCGGGGCATGGCCGACTCACCGGACCGGATCGACGGGCTGATGGAGTGGGGGCTCGAGCAGGTGGTCCTGGGCGCGAGCAACCCGGTCCTCCGCGCCCGCTCAGAGAGCCGTCCCGACCCGGTCCCTGAGCACAGCTACTTCCGCACCACCCGGATCCCGCCGGAGATGGATTGTGCCTGGATCGTCGCGAATCGGGACTGGCTCTTCGCCCGCTGAGGCTCGGGCCAGCTCCCGCCAGCCGACTTGACCGGGGGATGAGCTCCAGCGTATCAAAGCAGAGGAACGATTGCTCCGAGAGGGGGTCTAGAGAGATGAAGAAGCGCTCAGTCGAGGTCCTTCAGCTCGTGGTCAGCCTGGTGGTCTGTCAGCTCGCCGGACTGGTTGAGGCCATCTTCACCACACCAGCGATACCGACCTGGTATGCCGGCTTGGCGAAGCCGGCGTTCACCCCGCCCAGCTGGCTCTTCGCCCCGGCCTGGACGACCCTCTTCGTCCTGATGGGCCTGGCGGCCTTCCTCGTCTGGCGGAGGGGGCTGGCCGAGCGAGCCGTTAGGGTGGCCTTAGTGATCTTCGCCGTCCAATTGGCCCTGAACGTCCTCTGGTCCGGGGCCTTCTTCGGGCTCCGCGCGCCGCTCGGCGGGCTGATCGTGATCGCGCTGCTCTGGGTGGCGATCTTGCTGACGATCCTCAGCTTCTTCAGGCTCTCGCGGGCCGCGGGGCTCCTGCTGTTGCCCTACATCCTCTGGGTGAGCTTCGCCGCCGTCTTGAACGGCGCGATCCTCGTCCTCAACCCTTGAGCCGAGGTGGGTTTGCCCGGGGCGGGGGCTTGCGATTAGACTCCGGTAAGCGCTCACTCGGAGAGGAGTCTGATGGCCAAGATCCGCATCACCGTAGTCAAGCAGGAGGGGAGTTGCGCCGCCGGGCATAAGGCCGGGCAGGAGTTCCTCTACGAGGGGAAGCTGCCCTCCGGGCTCTGCCCCTCGGCCTGGCACTCCCTCTTCCCCTACCTGAGGGTCCTCCAGTTCGGGGGGAACTTCCCCTGGGAGAGGGAGGGCATGGCCCAGATCGCCTGCCCCGACCCGAAGAATCCGGTGGTCTTCAGGCTGGAGCGGCTGAAAGAGTAGGGCCTGTGCTTGGCCCCTTTGAGGTCGTGGGGCGAGCGCTTTCCGGAGAGCCAGCTCCGGCCAAGTGGTCCTCTATCGCCCGCAGGGGCCGGTTTACCGCTGCTCCCTTCCGGGCCTGACGGGGTTCGCCGACATGCGCCGTAGAGGGCTCAGCCTTCAACGCCGCTTCTCCGGGGCAGTCCAGCCCCGCGGCCCCGCAGGGGGCCCTTCGGCTCCGCTCTAGCGGGTTGCGGAATGGAGGGGACCGCTAGCCCCCCGCCTAGCACAGGCCTGGCGGAGAGAGTGGGATTCGAACCCACGGCCGACTTTCGCCGGCACACGCTCTCCAGGCGTGCTCCTTCGTCCGCTCGGACATCTCTCCCTTTCCCTGGTGCGCCTGGGAGGATTTGAACCCCCGGCCTTCGGATCCGCAGTCCGACGCTCTGTCCCCTGAGCTACAGGCGCGCGAGCTGAAAGCTCGTTCTTAGCTTGGCTGGCCCAAGGGGCCAGCCAAGATTAATGGTCCAGGTGAAACCTGGTGGCGGAGGGACGGGGATTCGAACCCCGAGGGCCCAAAGGCCTTACCGGTTTTCGAGACCGGCTCCTTACCGTTCGGTCATCCCTCCCGTGAGATTATAGCGGCGCGCGATCGGGCCGTCAATTGCCAGGCCCGATCGGGATCGGCCGCGTGCGGCCTCGGCTCCCCTTCTCCACACCGTTGCCGCAGCCCGAGGGAGCGAACGGAGGCTTGCCCCTCGCGCCGCCTTTCCGGTATAAAGGCGCTCGAGGTGAACAGCCGATGATCCCGCTGCGCGACTACCGCCCGAGCGGCGCGGTCCCTTATGTGACGCTCCTCTTGATCATCGCCAACGGGCTGGTCTTCCTCTACCAGCAACTCCTCGGCTCGCAGTTCGTGCCGAGCCCGTTGGGGCGGATCTCCCAAGCTGACCTGTTCATCCTCCAGTATGGCCTAATCCCCCGCGAGCTGGTCCACATGAGGGATCTCCCGCCGCTCATTCCCATCCCTATCTGGGCCACCCTCTTCACCTCGATGTTCCTCCACGGCGGGATCGCCCACATCGGGGGCAACATGCTCTACCTCTGGATCTTCGGGGACAATGTCGAGGGGGCAATGGGCCACCTCAAGTTCCTCGTCTTCTACCTGATCTGCGGGGCGATCGCGGCCCTGGCGCAGGTGGCGGTCAGCGCGAACAGCACCACCCCGATCATCGGGGCGAGCGGGGCGATCGCCGGGGTGCTCGGGGCCTATTTGATGCTCTTCCCCTACTCCCGGATCCTCACGCTCGTCTTCTTTTTCTTCTTCATCCGGCTCATCCAACTCCCCGCGATGCTCATCCTCGGCCTCTGGTTCATCTACCAGTTGATCCTCGCCCCGACGGGCCTCGGGCCCGGGGGCGGCGTAGCCTTCTTCGCCCACATCGGGGGTTTCGTCTCCGGGGCCCTGCTGGTTTATCTCTTCAAGAAGAGCCATGTCGAGGTCCAGCTTTTCCGGAGGAGATACTACTAGCGGCCAGGCGCTGGCGGAGGCCTGGAGGCGCTTTGCCGAGCTGAATCAGCGCTACTTCCGAGGCCGGCTCCGCCTGGAGCGGCTCTCGTTCAATCCCCGCTTCCGGAGCACGCTCGGGACCTTCTCCACCGATGGGCGGGGGCGGGCGATCCAGCTCTCCCCGTTCTACCTCAGGCTGTTCGGCTGGGCCGAGCTGGAGAAGGTCCTGCTCCACGAGATGATCCATCTCCAGCTCGGTCGAGCCGGCCACGGCGCGGAGTTCCGGAAGCTCGAGAGTTCTATCGAGCGGGACTACGGCCCGCTCCGGCCGCGACCGATCCCGGCTCAGGCTCACAATTACATCTACATCTGCGACCGCTGCCACCTCGAGTTCGGGAGGTGGCGTCCCCTCAAGGGCCCTTGCTACCACCGAGGGTGCGGCGGCCGGCTGTGGCGCAAGCGCGGCAGGTCCCTCACCAAGAGCGACCGCTGAGCGGGGGACCTTGGTCCGGCATCTCTGTCACCCGCCCTGGGGATGGAGGCAGTTCCGGTGGCGGCAGCGCCCGCGGGAAGGGCAAGAGCGCCCGGAGGTGACGGACTTCGGTCGTGCTATAATCCTTAACGTAGGGCGCCCGAACTCTGTGATCGGGGGGTGAGAGAGCGACCGGGTGGAGGTAGCTGGGCTGTAGTTCCACGTCCCTACTTGGTGAAGCCACCGTCCCCACGGTGGCTTCAGCCTCTCTATAGGGTGTAATCCCCCTCGTGGGCCACCTCGAGGAAGGCGGCGAGCAGCGCGATCGAGGCCTCGATGTCGCCCTTGTGCGCTACCTCCACGACGGTGTGGACATTCCGGGTCGGGACGGAGACGGTGGCCGCGGCCACCCCCTCCTTGGTCAGCTGGAGGGCGCCCGCGTCGGTCCCGCCGCGGGGGAGGATCTCCAGCTGGTATTTGATCCCCTTCTCCTCGGCCAGGTCCACCAGCCGGCGGACGAGCCTGGGGTTGGAGATCGAGGCGGCGTCCTTGAGCTTGATCGCTGTCCCCTGGCCGAGGCGGGTGATCTGCTCGGCCTCGCTCACCCCGGGGACATCGCAGGCCAGGGTTACATCGACCGCGATCGCGATGTCCGGCGAGATCCCGAACCCTGAGACATGGGCCCCTCGCAGGCCGACCTCCTCTTGCGTCGTGGCCACGAGATAGACATCGCAGCGGTGCCTCTTCACCCGGCGGAGGGCCTCGATGATCACATACAGCCCGACCCGATCGTCGAGGGCCTTCCCTGAGACGACCTCCCCGAACTGGGTGAACTCCTGCTGCAGGGTCACCGAGTCCCCGATCCGCACGGCCTTCTTCACCTCTTCCGCCGGAAGGCCAAGGTCGATGAACAGCTCCTTGATCTCGACCGGCTTCTTCCGCTCCTCCTCAGTGAGGATGTGGATCGGCTTGGAGCCGACCACGCCCGGAAGATCGCCCCCGCGCGTGTGGACCAGCACCCGCTCCGCGAGCAGGACCCTTGGGTCGAACCCCCCGAGCGGCTCGATCCGCAGGAAGCCCTCCTTCTCGATGTGCTTGACGAGAAAACCGATCTCGTCCATGTGGGCCGCGAGCATCACCCGCTTCTGGCCCTTCCCGCGCTTCAGCCCGATGACGTTCCCCAGGACATCGGTCCGGAGCTCGTCCACGAGCCCTTCGAGCTCCTCCTTCACCAGGGCGCGAATCCCCTCCTCATGGCCGGGGACGCCCACTGCCTCCGAGAGCCTCTTCAATAGCTCCATCGTCTCCCTCCTTTGCGCTCACTGCTATACCTCGATCTCAATCCTCAAGTCAATCCGGAAGGCGGCCGCGCTCAGTGTGGTATAATCCAGTTGATGGGGATGAGGCCGCAGCGCGTACTCCTGGTCGGTGTGGTCCTCTTGCTAGCCTTGACCGGCTGCCGCGCCCTCTTCAATCGGCCTCCGGTGGCGCTCCTCCGCGCCGGGCCGACGAGCGGGCTCGCGCCGCTCCGGGTCGAGTTCGACGGCTCGGAGTCCTACGATCCCGACGGGAGGATAGTCGCCTTCCACTGGGATTTCGGGGACGGGGTCCAAACCGCCGGCCAGAAGGCCACGCACATCTACCACCTCCCGGGAACCTACAGGGCCTCGCTCACCGTCCGAGACGACCTAGGGGCCGAGGGGAGGGAGCGGGTGGAGATCACCGTGCTCGAGCCGAGCGGGGAATACCATCTCCTCACGAGCTGGGGCTCCTGGGGCGTTGGGGAGGGCGAGCTCGGCCATCCGCGCGGGATCGCGCTTGACGGCCTGGGGCAAGTCCTCGTCGCGGATACGGGGAATCACCGGATAGCGCTCTTCACCGGCGAAGGGGAGTTCCTCGAGAATTGGGGCCAATACGGGGCTGTCCCGGGGCGGTTCAGCAGCCCGGAGGGGCTGGCCATCAGCCCGCCGGGCGAGGTCTATGTCCTCGATCCAGGGAATCGGCGGGTCCAGAGGCTCTCCTCGACCGGCAGACCCCTGGGGGAGTGGAGCATCGCCGGGGTCAACGATCCGGCGGGGATCGCGGTCGGGCCGGATGGGTCAGTCTACATCACCGACCGTGGCCAGCACCTGATCCACAAGTTCACCGGTGCAGGCCAGCCGCTCGCCCGCTGGGGCGGGGAGGGCAGCCGTCGCGGGCAACTCTCCAAGCCAAGCGGCGTGGCCGTGGCCAGCGACGGCTCAGTCTACGTGGCCGACACGGGGAACCACCGCGTCCAGCGGTTCGACCCGAGCGGGATCGCCCGGGACGAGTGGGGCGGCTACGGCCAAGGAGCGGGCCGGTTCTCCCGGCCGACCGGCCTGGCGATCGATCGCGACGGCTATCTCTATGTGGCCGACAGCCAGAACGCTCGGATCCAGAAGTTCTCCCCCGACGGGAAGCTCGTCGACCTCTGGGCGGTCGACGGCGGAGATCATCCCGTCTTCCCCATAGCCCTCGCGGTCGACGGGTCGGGCCAGGTCTATGTCCTGGACTTCGCCAACAGCCGGGTCCTCAAGTTCGGGCGGTGAAGTGCCGGCTCCCGCTCGTGGCCTTGAAGTTGCGCGGCCGGTTTTAGTAGATTTTGGCCAGTTCACCAGAAGGAGGTATGCCGATGTCCATCAGAGCCTATGTCCTGCTCCGCGTTGAGGCGGGGAAGCTCAACTCCGTCATCAGCACCGTCTCCAAGCTCCCCCAGGTGAAGGAGGCCTATCCCATCACCGGAGACTACGATGCGATCGTGAGCATCGAGGTCGAGAATGTCGCCGACATCCGCGAGGCGGTGGGGACGAAGATCCACAAGATCGACGGAGTCAAGGAGACAAGCACACATATTGCCTTCAAGTAGGGACGCGCTCGGGCTGGCCCTGGCCTTTCTCGGCCCCTTGCTTGTCCTCGGCCTCCAGGCCCGGGGCGAGGGTTGGGAGTGGGGCCTGGGCGCTCCTATCCTAGCCCGAGGCGGCGCATGCGTCGCTTGGGCCGATGAAGGGACTGCGGGGCGCTGCAATCCCGCCGGGCCCGCCCTTCTCGCGGGGATACATCTCCTCCTCGGACTGATACCCCAAGTCAGCCCCTCCACTGTCGAGGAGAAGCTCCTCGCCGGCTCTGCTTCCTGGGGGAACATAGCTCTAGCGGGCTCATTCGCCCTCGGAGCTGAGGGCGGCGAGCCGCGCGAGTCCTGGAGCGGCTCGGTGGCCCTGCGGGCTGGGGAGCGGTTCGCCCTGGGGCTCGGAGCAGGACGCCAGCGCCGCGGCCCCGAAGGGGCGGAGGAGGAGCGGCTGGCGTTCAAGCTAGGAGTCCTCTTGAAGCCGGGCCGGAGGCTCTTTCTCGGCCTGGACTTCGCCCAGGAGAAGGGCGAGCCCGCGCCGCTCACCAGGCTCGGGGCCCGGCTTGACCTGGGCTGGCTGAGCAGCTCGGGCGAGCTAGCGCTCTCCCCGAGCGCGCCGCCACGGGCGAGCTGGGGCGCAGAGGTGACCATCTTCAGGCCATTGACCATCCGGCTCGGCAACGCTAACGGAGCCTGGACTGGAGGCCTAGGGGTCGACTCGGGCCGGCTCAATGCGGACTTCGCCCTCATCCTTGCTGAGCCGGGGCCGATCTGGGTGCTCTCCACCGAGGTCGTCCTCTTCGGAGAGGAGGTGGCCCATTGATCTCCGGCGCCAAGCAGCCGTTCTGCCCCATCTGCGATAAGTTCCTCTACGACCCGGAGACGGAGTATCCCCGGATCTGCGAGAAGCACCTGATCGATGAGGACCTGAAGCGATTCTTCGAGAAGCTCGTCGCAGCGATCAATACGCTCCTCCTCGAGCTGGAAGCGCTCGAGGGGGGAGAGGAGGGAGACCTTGGTCAGGCGAGCTGAGCTCTTCCTTATCTCAGTTTTGATTTCACTGGTGACCCTTGCTGGCTCGCTGCCGGCGGGGCCCACACTCCCCTCCGGCGAGCCGGTCCCGCGCTACGAGCTCCGGCTCGAGGTCCAGTTCGACCCGAGCGGGCCCCGCTTCACAGGGCACGAGCGGCTGGAGTATGTCAATGGCGAGGGTGCGGCCCTCTCCGAGCTCTACCTTCGGCTCTATCCCAATAGCGGGCTGACCTACGGGGCCGGGGCGTTGGGGCTGGCGGAGGTGAAGGTCGACGGGACCCCGGTCGAGCCGCTGCTCCAGTCTGGGGGGGCGATCGCGTTGATCCCGCTGAGAGAGCCCCTCCCCGCTGGAGGGGAGCTGGTGCTCGAGCTGGACTTCGCGGGGATAGTGCCGCAGAACTTCGCGAGCTGGAATGGCTCATCCTACGGGATCTACGACTACAGCGGCGGCGTGCTCAAGCTCGCCAACTGGTTCCCCATCCTCGCGGCCTACGATGAGGCCGGCTGGCACCTCGACCCGTTCTACAACTGGGGCGATGCCGTCTACAGCGAGACGGCGAACTTCGAGGTCTCGATCACCGCCCCGGCGGAGCAGGTCGTGGTCGCGAGCGGGACGGAGCTGGAGCAGACCCCGAACGGCGATGGGACGGTCACCCACCACTACACTGCCGAGCTGATGCGGGACTTCTTCGTGGCGATGAGCCCGAGCTTCCGGAGGCTCACCACCCAGATCGGCGCAACGCAGGTGAACTCCTACTACCTCGAGGGCGACGCTTACGGCGGCCAGAGTGCGCTCGAGATCGCGGCCCAGGCCGTCGACCTCTTCAATCGCCGCTTCGGCCTCTACCCCTTCCCCGAGGTCGATCTCCTCGAGACCCCGCTCCCCTGGGCCGGAGGGGTCGAATACCCCGGGGTGGTCCTGATCTCGGACAAGCTCTACGGCCCAGAGGATTACATGGCAAGGCAGGAACTGCAGTTCGCCATGATCGTCTCCCACGAGGTGAGCCATCAGTGGTGGTATAGCCTAGTGGGGAACGATGTGATCCGCGAGCCCTGGCTCGACGAGGCCCTCGCGACCTACTCCTCGGGGATCTACGCCCAGGAGTTGCTCGGCCCGGCGGCCTACCAGGCCCTCCGCTCCGACTGGGAGGCCAACTGGAGGCGGGCGCGGGCCCAGGCCTCAGCCCCGATCACCGCCCCGCTCGAGCAGTTCTATAACAACAGCATCTACTACGGGATCGTTTACTGCGGCGGGGCCCTCTTCTACGATGAGCTGCGGGCCACCCTGGGGGATGAGACCTTCTTTGCCGGGCTGCAGGCATATTTCGCGCGGTTCGAGTACGGAGTAGCCAAGACGGAGGCGCTGCTCGCGATCTTCGAGGAGGTCGCGGGGCAGGAGCTCGATGAGCTTTACGACCGCTGGCTCTTCGCCCCGGTGGGCTCAGCCCACGGCGGGGCAGGGTGATGGCCTACCTCCGCCTCAATCTTGGCCCTGGGCGCGATCCGCGGCCATGGGGGGCTGCTCCTCCCCCTTGCGGAAGCGGATCAGGTCCCCCTTGGTGAGGAAGCCGACCAGCCTTCGAGGGTCCTCGCGGGCCACGACGGGTAGCCGGCCGATCCCGTGCCTTCCCATCCGCTCCCAGGCTAGGTCCAGGGTCTCATCCGGATAGGCCACGATCAGCCTCCGCTGGGCCACCGCCCCTGCGGGGAGATTCTTGTCCCGCTTGATCTGGGCCATCACATCCCTGCCGGTGATGATCCCCACCAGCCGGTCCGCCCCATCGACCACGGGGAAGCCCTGGTGGCCGGTCTCGAGGATCCGGTCCCGCACCTCGCAGAGGGGCATCTCCTGGGGGATCGTCTCCACCTTGTGGGTCATGACCTCCCCGACATGCCTGGTCTTGAGGACATTGATCTCCATGTCCTGTTCGATCCTGATCCCCCGGCGGGCGAGCTTCTTGGTGTAGATCGTCTCCGGATGGATCAGCCAGGCGAGGATGTCGGCCACTACGCAGGCGAACATCAGCGGGAGGATGATGTTGTAATCCCGGGTCATCTCGAAGAGCATGATGATCGAGGTGAGGGTGGCCCGGGAGACGGCGGCGAAGAGGGCGGCCATCCCCACCAGGGCGTAGGCGGGATAGGGGGCGGCGACGAGGGGGAAGGCTAGATTCACCACGATCCCGAAGGCCCCGCCGAAGGCCGCCCCGATGAAGAGCGAGGGGGCGAAGACTCCCCCGGAGCCGCCGCTCCCCAGGGTGAGGGAGAGGGCGAAGATCTTGAGGAAGGCGAGGAGGAAGAGGAAGCCCATCAGATGGAGTCCGACGCTTCCGATCCGCTGCTCCAAGATCCCGCTCACCGTCTCGTAGCCCACCCCGAAGACCCGGGGGAAGAAGACCCCCACCGCCCCGAGGAGGAGCCCCCCCTAGGGCCGGCTTGAGGACCGGATGGAGCTTCAGCCCCTCGAAGAGGTCCTCCGCCCGGTAGAGAGCCTCGATGAAGAGGACTCCGATAAGGGCAGAGAGCAGCCCGAGGATGAGGTAGAAGACCAGCTCGCCGGGGTGCTGGAAGGCATAAGCTGGGATGGAGAAGGCCGGCTGGCTTCCCAAGACCGTGCGGGAGACGACCGTGCCGAAGACCGAGGCGATCACCAGGGGGACGAACGAGCGGGTCTTAAACTCCAGGAGGATCAGTTCGACGGCGAAGAGGACCCCCGCGATCGGGGTGTTGAAGGTCGCCGCGACCGCAGCGGCCGCCCCGCAGCCGACGAGGACCTTGAGGTCCTGGGAGCCGAGCCGGAGGAGCTGGCCGAGGGCCGAGCCGGCGGCTGAGCCGATCTGGACGATCGGCCCCTCCCTCCCGGAGGAGCCGCCGCTCCCGATGCAGATCCCCGAGGCGAGGGCCTTGGCCAGGACCACTCTCGGCCGGATCCGCCCGCCCCGGGCGGCCATCGCTGCCATCACCTCGGGGACCCCGTGACCCTTGGTCTCAGGAGCAAAATAGCGGGTGATCAGCCCCACGAGCAGGCCCCCGGCCGCTGGAATGAGGAGCACCCACGGCCCGAGCCGGTGCTCGAGCGGGGAGAGGAAGTGAAGCGAAGGCCGCTGGAAGAAGAAGAGGCCGTTGATCAGAGCCAGGAGCCA
This sequence comes from Candidatus Acetothermia bacterium, assembly GCA_024653345.1. Lineage (GTDB taxonomy): Bacteria > Bipolaricaulota > Bipolaricaulia > RBG-16-55-9 > JANLFV01 > JANLFV01. The sequence goes on along the minus strand of JANLFV010000007.1, from coordinate 11,180 downwards.
ACGGAAGAGGATCGCCCCGCAGCCCCCGAGCCCCCCGATGAGGATCGCCAGGAGGTTAAGACGGAGGCTCTGCCAGAGCAGCTGCTGGAATTGGCCCCGGGCTTTGGTGATGTCCATCACCTTAGGGGCCTATTCTAGCACCATCGACCGATTTTGAAAAACTATCGGCACTCATGTAGAATCCATCTCACCGTGTGCGCAGCGCAGATCGTAACTGACATCGACAATACCATCCTCAATTCGGAGCCGCGCCTCCGGCGGACACTCCAGGAGCTCGGGCTGGAGGAGCTCCTCCCGGAGCTGCTCGCCCGCTACGATGGGGTGAAGGCCCTCCTCAAGCCGGAGGAGCAGGAGAAGTTCTACCAGCTCTTCCTCTCCGAGCGCTACCTCCATCTGGACGAGCCGCTCCCGGGGGCCGCGGAGGCCCTCCGGGCCCTGCGGGAGGCCGGCTATCGGATCGTCTACCTCACCGGGAGGCACGATGCCCCCGGGGATTCGATGCGCCGGGGGACCGAGCTCTGGCTGGTCGAGCACGGCTTCCCCCATCCGGGCGACGGCTCGACCCTCCTCCGGATGAAGCCTCGCCGGGGGATGGACGATCGGCAGTTCAAGGAGGAGGCGCTCCGCGAGCTGGCGAAGCTCGGCTCGCTCCACGCGGGCATTGGCGACCGGCCGAGCGACATCGAGGCCTACTTGCACTACGGGATCCCCGCGATCCTGATCCGAGGTGACGACCGCCATCCAGGGGACGGCGTCCGCGCCGTAGCCGGCGGAGTGGAGGTCGTCCGCGACTGGAGCGAGCTGGAGGCCCTACTCCTCCGCTCGGGGTGAGTTGTCAGCCGCGGCGATCTGAATATATAATGAAACCGGCGCTCAATACTAAGAGGAGGTGGTGACGAGTGCGGTCACTAACGGTCAAATTGGCGTTGGTGGTAGTGCTGGTGGCGCTACTCGGAGCGGGGCTCTCCACGAGCCTAGGAGGTGCGCAACAGGCCCAAGTGGGAACGAGGGACAACCCGATCATCTGGCTCCTGCCCCCCTCGGTCCTCCCGGCGACGATCGAGCAGACGGGAAGGGCGATCGCTCAGGACCTGTATGAGCTGACCGGCCTCTATATCGACTACAAGGTGGCGGCCGACTACGCGGCCCTGGTCGAGGCCCTCATCGCGGCCAAGGGGAATACCATGGCCTGCCCGACGACCGATCAATACGCCCGGGCGACCATGGTGAACCCCAAGGTCCACGCCCGCCTCGCGGCAGTCCGGAACGGCTATGCCTACTACTTCGCCTCGATCTACGCCTTCCGGGAGAAGGGCTATGACTCGATGGACGACCTCAGCGGGACGGTCTGGATCTACAACGACCCCGGATCGACCTCCGGCTATGTGATCCCGAAGAAGGCCTTCGACGCCCGCGGGATTACTTTCTCCGGGACGGTCGAGTCCGGCGGCCACACCAACTCCCTCATCGCCCTCATGGAGGGGCAGGGCGATTTCGCCACCGGTTACGGCTCGCCGCCGGTTGCGCCCAGCTGGGTGAACGAGATAATGCCGGGCTGGCGCTGGGAATTCGGCATGTATCCTGAACTTTGGGTCTGGGATCCGGTAAGCAATACCCTGCCTACCGAATACTACCGCGGGATCGTCAAGGACGTCCGCTACGCCATGGCCGGAGCGACCCAGGCCTACGGTGACTACTGGGACATCGTGAAGAAGGTCGGGATCGTCGATGTCCTCGGCCCGTTGCCCAACGATAGCCTCACCTTCTGCGAGGACTTCCCCAAGGACGTCGAGGACTGGCTGGTCGAGGCCGTGAAGACCCACATCCGCTCTCCGGAGGGCCAGGTCCTGTGGAGCAACCGCAACTTCTACGAGTGGAACGATGTCATGGACATCGACGACTCCTTCTATGACTGCTACCGGGAGCTCGTGGGCTACCCTGTCCCTGAAGGGAGAACCTGCCAGAAGTGACGGTAGGACCTAGATGATGAGCAGAGGGGGAGGGGAGGTTCCTCCCCCTCTCTCTTCCCATGCCGCATCTAGCGATTGACCATCTGACGAAGATCTACGAGCGGGGGAAGGTCCTCGCCCTCGACGATGTCAGCTTCTCCGTGGACAAGGGCGAGTTCCTGGTCCTCATCGGCCTCTCCGGCTCGGGGAAGTCCACGCTGCTGCGCTGCATCAACCGCTTGATCGAGCCGACCTCGGGCCGGGTCTTCCTCGACGGGACGGAGCTCACCGCCCTGCCCCAGCGGGAGCTCCGCCGCTGGCGAAGGAAGATCGGGATGATCTTCCAGCAGTTCAACCTGGTGAAGCGCTCGACGGTCCTGGCCAATGTCCTGGCCGGGCGGCTGGGGTATGTCCCCACGGCGCGCACGCTACTGGGGAGGTTCCCGAGAGAGGACCTGGAGCGGGCCCGGCGGGCTCTCGAGCGGGTCGGGCTCCTGGAGAAGATGTTCGTTAGGGCCGACCAGCTCTCCGGCGGCCAGCAGCAGCGGGTAGGGATCGCAAGGGCCCTGATGCAGGAGCCGGAGCTGCTCCTGGCCGACGAGCCGGTCTCGGCGCTCGACCCAGCGACCTCCCACTCGATCCTCAAGTATCTCGAGCAGATGAACCGCCAGGACGGGGTGACGGTGCTCTGCGCGCTCCACTTCCTCTCCCTCGCCCGGCGCTACGGCACGAGGATCATCGCCCTCAAGGGCGGTCGGATCGTCTTCGAGGGCTCCCCCAGCGAGATCGACGACGCGAAGTTCAAGGAGATTTATGGAGAGGAAGCAGAGCAGGTCGAGGTCCGCTGAGCAGCCTCCCATCCCCCTGACCGCCCGGGTCCTCTCCTTCTTCCTCGATTGGTCCATCTGGGGCTACATCGCCTACGGGACCGTCTACTTGCTCAACCACTACTGGTATGTGGCCTACATCGACTGGTATGGCCGGCTCACCCTCCCCTGGTGGGGCTGGCCGGTGGTGGTGATCGCGACCTTCGAGCTGGCGCTCCTCTCCCACTCCTTCGGCCACAGCCTGGGAATGCGGGCGATGGGGCTAATGCCCGCAGCGGAGGGCCTCGATCGCCCAGCTCTGCGGAAGAGGAGGCTCCGCCACTTCCTCGCCAGCCACATCTCGATCATGCCCCTGGGGATCGGGGTCTGGGCCAGCCCGAGCGAGCCGTGGCACGAGCGGCTCTCCGGGCTCCGGCTCGTCAGGCTCCCGCAGAGAGAGGAGTGGATCACGCCCCCGCCCCGCTGGTATCGGACCGAGTGGGGGATCATGACCCTCGCCATCCTCGGGCTTACGGTGACCCTGGGCTGGCATGTGACCGGGATCCATCTCCGCGTCCTCATCGCGGGCGCGGCCCGGCCTGCGCGGCTCTGGCAAGGCTTGACCCATCCGGACTTCACCTTCCTCATCTATTCCGATCCCTGGCTCAATGACTCGATCGTGGGCGCGCTGATCGAGTCGATCTTCATGGCCCTGTTGGCCACGATCTTCGGGGCGGGGATCGCGTTCGTGCTCAGCTTCTTCGGGGCAAGGAACATCATGGCCGGCAGCCTGCCCGGCCTGATCGTATACGGCCTGACACGCGGGGTCTTCAACATCTTCCGCTCGATCGAGTCGATCCTCTGGGCGCTGATCTTCGCCGTCTGGGTCGGCTGGGGGCCGTTCGCCGGGACCCTGGCCCTGTTCATCCACACCATCGCCGCGCTGGGAAAGCTCTACTCCGAGCAGACGGAGCACATCGACCCCGGCCCGCTGGAGGCGATCGCCGCCACCGGGGGGAGCCGCATCGAGGTGATCCGCTACGGCGTGGTCCCACAAATTGTCCCCCCCTTCCTGGCCTTCACCCTCTACCGCTGGGACATCAATGTGCGGATGGCCACAGTAGTGGCGCTCGTGGGAGGCGGCGGGATCGGGCGGCTCTTCTTCTATTACAAGGACCAGCTCGACTGGGCCAAGGTGGGGGCGATCATCGTGGCGATCGGCCTCGTGGTCTGGCTCCTGGACTACATCTCCGGAAGGGTTAGGGAGAAGATCGTATGAACTGGATCGCCTCTCTAGCGCCGAGGTTCGCCGCGGCCGGGCGGCGCCTCTCCATCCCCCTAGCCGATCTCCTTGTTCTCGCCTACCTCTGGGCGATCGGGACTTGCTTTACCAGCTTCATCCTCTACGGGGAGGAGGCCTACCTCCTCGTCCCCTGGTGGGTGATGGCCCTAGCGGTCGTCGAGGGGGCCGCGCTGTGGGAGAGCTTCGGCGTCTCCCTGGGGATGAGGCTCTTCGGAAGATGGCTCTCCAGAGAGGACGACTCTTCCCCCTCTCTCGGCCAGCGGCTCGGCTACTGGCTGAGCTGGCACCTCTCGCTGCCGCTGTTCCCTCTATCGTTCCTCGATCACGAGGGGCAGACGGTCGCCGAGCGGCTGACCGGGACGGTCCTTCGCGAGCCCCCGGCGGATGCCCCCAGAGGCCGGTGGTATCGGACCAGCTCGGGCTGGGCGATCTTGCTCATCCTCTTCCTCACCTCCGGCGCAGCGTTCGGGATCACCAAGGTCAACCTCAGCGCGCTCATCAAGGGAGCCCCCAAGACCGCGAAGTTCTGGCGCTCCCTCGCCAGCCCGGACACATCCATCCTGACACTGGGCCTGAAGCTCCTCCTCGAGACCTTCTTCATGGCGATGATGGCTACCGTCTTTGCGGTCGTGATCGCCGGGCCGGTCTCCTTCCTCGCGGCGCGGAACCTGATGCGCGGGCCGCTCGCCCGCCCGGTCTACTTCGTCGTCCGCGCGATCTCGAGCCTCACCCGCTCGGTCGATGCGATCATCTGGGCCATCATCTTCGCCGTCTGGGTGGGGATGGGCTCCTTCTGCGGAGCTCTGGCCCTCTGGATCCACTCGATCGCCGACCTGATCAAGCTCTACTCCGAGCAACTAGAGAGCATCGACCCCGGCCCGCTCGAGGCCGTGGCCGCCGCCGGGGCCAGCCGGCTCGAGGTGATCCGCTATGGGATCATCCCCCAGATCATCAACCCCTACCTCTCCTTCACCCTGTATCGTTGGGACATCAATGTCCGGATGGCCACGGTCATCGGAGTGGTCGGGGGCGGGGGGATCGGCTGGCGGCTCGCGGCCCACCTCCGCTCCTGGCAGTTCCCCGAGGCGAGCATGCTCACCATCTTAGTCGTCGCGCTCGTCTGGGCCATCGACTATGTGAGCGCCCGCTTGCGGGCCAAGTTGGCTTAAGATCCCAATGGAGCCCCAAAGCCTCCTCGAAGCCGCGGCCAATTTGATTGAGCAGGCCCTGGCCGAGGACCTCGGCCGCCGAGGGGATGTCACGACCGCAGCGATCGTCCCCGAGGAGGCCCAGGGCGAGGGGGTGATCCTCGCCAAGGCCAAAGGCGTCCTAGCCGGCCTCCCGCTCGCCGGGGAAGTCTTCCGCCGAGTTGACCCTGAAATCCGTTTCATACCCCAGGCTCAGGACGGCGAGCCGGTGGCCCCTAGAGCGATCGTGGCGCAGGTCTCCGGCCCGCTTCGGGGGATCCTCACTGCCGAGCGGGCGGCCCTCAACTTCCTTTGTCGCCTCTCGGGGATCGCGACCCTCACCAGCCGCTATGTCGATGCCGTCGCGCCCTACCATGCGGTGATCCTGGACACACGCAAGACCACCCCAGGCTGGCGCGCCCTCGAGAAATACGCCGTCCGGTGCGGCGGCGGGCAGAACCATCGGATGGGGCTCTACGACATGGTCCTGATCAAGGACAACCACATCGCGGCCGCGGGCTCGATCACCGAAGCGGTGAGACGGGCTCGCGCGGCTCTGGCCCCCTCTCCCCAGCCCTCCCCCTCGAAGGGGGAGGGGATGGGCGGGGGAATCGAGGTAGAGGTCCGGACCCTTGAGGAGCTGGAGGAGGCCCTGGCCCTCGGGGTGGACCGGATCTTGCTCGACAACATGGACTTGCCGACATTAAAGGAGGCAGTCGCGCTCGCCAAGGGGCGGGCGAAGCTCGAGGCCTCCGGGGGGATCACCCTGGAGAATGTGGCCGCGGTCGCGGCCACCGGGGTGGACTACATCTCCGTCGGGGCGCTCACCCACTCCGCGCCGGCGCTCGACCTCTCTCTAGAGCTCATTCGCTAGCCCCCGCCTCGCTTGAATGACTTTCTCTCCCTTGGGGGAGGATCGAGGTGAGGGGCGGTTCACAGTCGGCTGCCAAGTGCCCAGGCCTTTGGTAGTATCTACCCGCGATGCTAAAGATCGAGCAAGCCAGGGAAGCGGCCCTCGCCCAAGCCCAGGCTCAAGTCGAGGAGGCCAAGCGCCGCCTGGCCGGGGAATTGCTGATCCTGGCTCACCACTACGAGCGGGACGAGATCGTGGCGGCCGCCGACTTCCGCGGCGACTCTTTAGAGCTCTCCCGCCGGGCCGCGGCCACTGAGGCGCGCTACATCGTCTTCTGCGGGGTCCACTTCATGGCCGAGACGGCCGCGATCCTCGCCCGACCCGACCAGCGGGTCCTCATCCCCCGGCCCGATGCCGGCTGCTTCCTCGCGGACCAGGCCGAGCCGGCGGCCCTCCGGGCCGCTTGGGAGAGCCTGAGAAAAGAGATCGATGTAGAGCAGGAGCTTCTCCCGGTCACCTACATCAACTCCTCGGCGGAGGTGAAGGCCTTCGTCGGGCTCAAGGGCGGGGCGGTCTGCACCTCGGCCAACGCCGAGAAGGTCCTGAGATGGGCCTTCTCCCGGAAGCCACGGGTCTTCTTCCTCCCCGACCAATATCTGGGGCGGAATGTGGCCCGCCGGCTCGGACTCCCCGAGGAGGAGATCGCTCTCTGGGACCCGCGATTCCCCGGCCAAGACCCCGCTTCCTTCCGCCGGGCCAGGCTGATCCTCTGGCGCGGGGCCTGCCGGACCCATGCCCGATTCTTGCCTGAAGATGTCCGCCGCGTCCGGGAGGAGCACCCCGGCGTAAAGGTGATCGTCCACCCCGAATGCCGCCCGGAGGTGGTCGAGCTCGCGGATGAGGTCGGCTCGACCTCCTTCATCATCCGTAAGGTCGGGGAGTCCCCTCCGGGGAGCATCTGGGCCGTCGGGACTGAGGAGCGGCTGGTGGCAAGGTTGGCGAAAGAGAACCCCGATAAGGTGGTCTTCAACCTTGCGGAGCCGCCGCCGTTCTGCCCGACGATGAGCCTCACCCAGCTGGAGGACCTCGCCCGGGTCCTCACTGGGCTCCTCAATGGCGAAGAGCGCGGGAGGATCGAGGTCCCCGAGGAGGTGGCGGCCCCGGCGAGGGCGGCGATCCAGCGGATGCTGGAGGCCTCATGAGGGCTGTCGAGGCCGATGTCCTGGTGATCGGTGCGGGGATCGCCGGCCTCGCAGCGGCCCTGAGGCTCGCCCGGGACCGCGAGCGCCAGATCGTGCTCCTCACCCGCGAGGCCGAGCCGGAGGAGGGGGCGAGCCGCTACGCCCAGGGCGGGATCGCCACCCTCGGTCCGGACGACTCCGCGGAGCTCCTGGTCCAGGACATCCTCCAGGCCGGGGCGGGGCTCTCCCTCAAGCGGGCGGCTGAGATCCTGGCCCAGGAAGGGCCGGAGCTGGTCCGGAAGGTCTTGATCGAGGAGGCCGGGGTCCCCTTCGACCGGACTCCCGAGGGTGACCTCCATTACACCCGGGAGGGGGGCCACTCCCGGGCCCGGATCCTCCATGTCGGAGACCGGACGGGCGAGGCGATCGTCCGGGCCCTCCATCGCCTCCTCAAGGAGTTCGCGAATGTCAAACTCGTCACCCGGGCGACCGCGGTCGACCTGATCACCTTCCCCCACCACGCCCGCGACCCGCTCACGGTCTACGAGCCGATCACCTGCCATGGGGCCTATGTCCTGGACCAGCGGACGGGCGAGGTCCACCGGTATCTGGCGGGCGCGACGGTCCTGGCGACCGGCGGGCTAGGAAGGATCTATCGCTATACTACGAACCCGCCGGGGGCGCGGGGCGACGGCCTGGCGATGGCCGACCGTGCCGGGGCGAGGGTGATCAATGCCGAGTATGTCCAGTTCCACCCCACGACCTTGGCGGTCCCCGAGGGCGAGAACTTCCTGATCTCCGAGGCCGTCCGGGGCGAGGGCGGAAGGCTCTTCACCCCCGACGGCTCGGCGCGCCGCCGCCACTTCATGGAGGAGTATGCCCCCGGCTGGGGGGACCTTGCCCCGAGGGATCTCGTCTCAAGGGCGATCCACCGGGAGATGACTGTCCACGGCTACCCCCATGTCCTCCTGGATGTCTCGAGGATTGAGGGCTTCCCCGAGCGGTTCCCCACGATCTACAAGCGCTGCCTCGAGCTGGGGATCTCCCTCCCGGAGGAGCCGATCCCCGTGGTCCCCGCGGCCCACTACTTCTGCGGTGGGATCTGGACCGATGAGTGGGGGAGGACCACGATCCGGAACCTCTACGCCGTCGGGGAGGTGGCCTGCACCGGGGTCCACGGGGCCAATCGCCTCGCGAGCACCTCGCTCTTAGAGGGGCTGGTCTTCGGCGATCGTGCGGGGCGGCAGATCGCGCGAACCTCACCGAAGCCGATCAGCCCCGAGGCGGTCCCGCCCTGGGAGCCGGCAAGGGACGGTGCTCCGGCCGATCCGGCCCTCATCCACCGCGACTGGCGCTCGATCCAATACACGATGTGGTATTACGCCGGCCTCTCGCGCGACGGCCACCGCCTGGAGCGGGCGATCCGGGACCTGGAACACTTAAGAGACGAGATCATCGACTTCTACAGGCGGGCCAAGCTCGACGATTCCCTCCTCGGCCTGCGGAATGGAGTCCAAGCGGCTCTGATTGTGGCCGAGGCCGCAAGAAGGAACCGCAAAAGCCGGGGGGTCCACTTCCGCGAGGATGCCCCGGGCTAGGCTAGTTTAAAAATTCCCCCCTCGAGGGGAGAGGGCCGGGGTGAGGGTGGCCATACGAGGTTTCGGTCAGCTCGAGCACCCCGGGGGAAGGAATCGAGTTGTAATGAGCTCTTCTAGCCCCGCCTCCTTAGCGATCAGCCCCTGCCCAAAGAGGAAGGCCACAAGCGGGAGCCAACGCTCGGGGTCGTTCACACAGGGCGAGCCGACAAGATAGAGGATGGTCACCAGGAAAGAGCGGAGGTTCAGCTCGTCCTCCAGCTCGGGGTTGGCCTGAAAGAATAGGTCGATCGCCCTATTAGGGTCGCGCAGCGTCAGCTCGACCGCCCCCGCCAGGGCGGCGATGAAATGAGCGAGCGCCCCGGGCCGCGCCGCGAGCGTCCCCTCGCTGGCGACAAAGACCAGCTCGTAGTGGTCGGGGATGCAGTAGTCCTCCATCGGGAAGAAGACCGTCTCCTCGCCCTGGAGCTCGACCAGGATCTTCTCGTAGTTGCGGAAGGCCCCGATCGCCTCGACCGCCCCGGAGAGCAACGCCGAGACGGTGTTGAACCCGACATTGATGAGCTCGTAGTCTCGAGGCCCGAGGCCGACGCAGCCCAGCATCGCCCGCCAGAGGACCGGTTCCTCCGGCTCGAGTGAGTAGCCGATCCGCTTGCCCCGGAGGTCCTCCAGCCGGGCGATCTGGCCCTTCAGGGCCAAGAGCCCGCCCAGGGGATGCTGGATCAAGGCCCCGATGGCCACAAGCGGGAGGCCGGCAGCCCGGGCCACGATCAGGTTCAGGCCCGTGGTAATAGCGAGATCAACTCTGCTAGCCGCGGCCAGCTTGGCCGGATCGGCGGGATTCCCTGGGATGAGCAGCTCGACCTCCAGGCCCTCCTGGGCGAAGAGCCCCTCCGCTTGAGCGACATAGAGCGGGACATGATTGGGATTGGGGAGCCAGTCGAGCATCAGGGCCAGCCGCTCGGGCCCAGCCCCCTGCAGCCCGAGGGTGACCGCCAGCCCTAGCACTAGCAGCAAGACGAGCCTCAGAAGGCGCATTATTCTCCCTATCATCCTTCTAACTTTCCGACCTTGATCTTAGCGGCCAGGGGCGGGCCCGGCAATCTCGCCCCATAGCCGAGCCACTCCCAATCGGGGAAGCCGGCATGGCCGAATTAACAAGGAATGCGGCTACGTGGGGCGCCGTTGACATTCTGTATCTTTCGGGATACAATGGCCTGTGCCGAGGGTGGCCCGTGAAGGGGGGTTTGAGTTCGTGGTGCATACCCGCGAACAGGTCTTTGAGCCCCCTCATGTGCATGTGCGGCTCAGCGATGGCACCGATGTGCGCATTGAGCTGGCAGGTGGCACTCTCATGAGACCTGACGAATTCAAGGTGCCGCCTCGGAAGCGCCGGGCGATCTTAGCGGCCTACAGGCGCCATGCGCCCGAGATCCTGAGAGTGTGGAGCGAGATCCACGGAAGGAGATGAGCGGGAATGGCTCGAGCGATCACTTATGTGAAGGATGCCGAGCGGATGATCACCAGGGCGCGCTTGACGCGACAGGGGATCTTCGTGCGCTTTGCTGATGATCAGGAGGGCCTGATCCCCCTTGAAGAGCTGGAGCTAGGGGCTGAGCCCCGGGAGATCCAGCTCCCCAGCCCCTATTTGTTAGAGGTCCATCTCAAGGATGGGCGTCGGGAGGAGCTCCCCTGGGACTATATGCGGGCATTCGTTGATCCGGGATACCGAGCGCGTGCTCAAGAGGAGGGCCGGCGGGGTAGGCAGCTCTTGGGAGAGCGGCTGAAGCGGCTGAGGGGAGAGGCCGGCCTCAGCCAGGAGGCGCTCGCGGCTAAGTCCGGGCTCAGCCGGGTGACGATCGCCCGCTTGGAGGCCGGGGAGCAGGACCCACACTATGAGACGCTGCTGGCCCTGGCTCGGGGGCTCGGGCTGCCCTTGGAAAGGCTGTTAGTGGATTGAGTCCATCCGCTCTCCCGGAGTCTAGCAGCCAGAAACGCCGGGCCTAAGGTGACAGGCCTTGAAAATGTTGTAATGCAAGACCTGACCTCACTGACTGCTACTACATTGAAAGGAGCTCAGATGAAACTGGGCAAGTGTCAGCTGACCCCAGCTGCCAGCTGTTCCAGCTGTTCGAGTTTGGCTCCGCCTTAATCCTTCTTCCCTTCCATAGCCTTAATAGCCTTATTCAATTTCTTTATGACTCTCTCGGTAACAATATCCAGCTCGGAGCACCTAACTTTTGCTGTGTTGTGCTGTGTTGAGCAAGTGGGGCCGGGGAGCTATGATGGTGGCGGAGGGATGGGCG
>JANLFV010000006.1 GCA_024653345.1 Candidatus Acetothermia bacterium | reverse complement strand
CCTTGGACCTTACCCCTCCCTAACAGAGGTGTCCAATCCGAGGGGTCCACTACATAGTGGTTGCTACACCTTTAGCGGTTTGCAGAATGGCCTCTACACGATCACCCCCGGGAAGTCAGATTACGTATTCAACCCTCCCAGTAAGTCTGTTACTCTCTCTAATAGTAACATATCAGAACAAAACTTTATTGCTATCCAAATACGGAAGCCGGCGGTGCATCCCTCAAGTGGCAAGCTTAACCTGCCAATATTCTCCATGATAGCGGGATTGCTGGGAGGAGAGCCGTCATGGGAAACTGTTTGTGATCCAGATGCTGTATTCAATGTGCTAAATCAGCTTATTGAGCAAGATGCTGTTGAATCAACTACTCTGTCCTCGGGTTCTATGCTACCCAGCATTATAGAAGGAAGTGTCCTTTTTATCGATAAAATCTCTTATCGCAGCTATAGCCCTATACCGGGAGACGTCATCGCCTTCCATCGCCGCGAGCGGGGTCAGGTTGTCCTTTACATCCAAAGGTTGATAGCTATAGAGAGGCAAACGATCCAGATCAAGGGTTGTCAGGACTTCCCTGCTGACGAGTGCGGGGTCTATGTAGACGGTAGGAAGCTTGAGGGGGCAGCCTTCGATCACTCTTATTACAACAGCGGGAGCTACAACTTCTGCCAGATCGGGGCGGCCACGGGCGACCACTGCACGATGAGCGACCCCGAGACGGTCGTGACCGTCCCTGAGGGCTATTACTTCGTCTTGGGGGATAATTCCCGCAACAGCCTCGACAGCCGCTTCTGGGGGTTTGTGAAAGAGGAAACCTTCTTCGGAGAACCGTTTTTCAGACTCCCATGGTTTGTAGGTATCGCTGGCTCTGATCACAACCCCATCATCTCGCGGGACGATCTGGGCAAGACGGTTAGGGCGCTAGCTCAGACAATTCACACTCCAACAGCTCCACAATCAGGCTTCATGAATGGCTACTGCGAGGCCTGGTCTCCTGACATTCTCCCCGAAGCCAGCTCCATTCAAGCGGACTGTCTAGTAATGGTCCAGCCAGGGATGTCGATCCAGGCGGCGATTGATGTTGCCCAAGAAGGGGCCGTGATCTGCCTGGGGGAAGGGGCTTGGCAGGAGAACTTGGTTATCAAGAAGGGCCTTTATCTGAAGGGGGCAGGCAGGGAAAAGTCGGTTGTGAAAGGGAAGAATGAGGGCGAGCCGGTAGTCTTGGTTCACAGCAGCGGGGCGATCGAGGTTGCAATTGAGGGGTTCACCATCGCCGACGGCAAGGGATTTACTTGTGCCGAATCGCCTCTGCACTGCCCTAACGGCCTGTCGCTCGATGGCAGAGCTAGGGTAAGGATCAATGATTGCGGGATTTCCAGGAATGCCCATGGTATTGTCGCGGGAGGCTCAGTCCAGGCCACGATCCAGAGCAACCGGTTCTCGGGGAATGGTTTGCATGGCATCCTCATGATCGACTCAGCCCAAGCTACGATTCAGAGCAACGTGATCTCCCAAAGCGGGCGCGATGGCATCTGCGTTCGGGCGTCAGCCCAAGCCACTATTCAAGGCAACACAATCTCCGGAAACGGGACGGGCATCTCCATAGCGGCCCTGGCTCAAGGTTTCATCTACGGTAACATAATTTCCGCCAATCGCGAAGGCATCTACATAGGAGATTCGGCTAGGGCTGTTATTCAAAACAACCAAATCCCTGGAAATTGGGGTGCCGGTATTGATGCGGGAGGCTCGGGTCAGACTACCATCGAGGGTAACACGATCCCTGGAAATAGGTACGGGATTTACATAGGAGACTCAGCTCAGGTCGTGATTTTGGGGAACAAGATCATCAAGAGTGAGAGTTACGGCGTAGTGCTCGGATACGAATCCTGCCACTCCCATACTTATGAGTTTGAGGGCAAGGTGCAAGGGAGCAACAATGAGATTTCGGGAAGTTGGCGATGGGGATGCTGGCCAGATCCTAGCATTCTCTGCATCGATATCTGCCCTGATGATCTTGCATTTCTAGTGACAGCGAGGGAAGGGTGTTATGGCTCATCATGCAATTGAGGACCCTATAGGAGATCAAAGTCCAAGTCCCGACCCCCCTGTTCATTGTCTTGTCCCCCTTCGGTAGAGCTTGCCTTGCTTCAGAAGACGGTGGGGTCTGATCTTGCATTGCGGCACAATAATCTATTAGCTCCTGAAGACTGAGCGGGCAAGATGTTCTAGAATTGGGCCCAGCGGCTTGCGTGCGGGAGGGTTCCTTGATAGAATTCAACGATGGGAAAGCGGATTTTGAAGATCGAAGGGACGACCATCCTGGCCCTCCGCTCGGAGGAGGAGCACAAGGTCGTGATCGCCGGCGACGGCCAGGCGACGCTCGGCAACACGATCATCAAGGCCCATGCCCGGAAGATCCGGAAGATCTATGACGGCCGGGTCTTGGTCGGCTTCGCCGGGGCCACGGCCGATGCCATTACATTGTTCGAGAGGTTCGAGGGGAAGTTGAAAGAGCATAATGGGAAGCTCCTCCGCGCCGCGGTCGAGCTGACCAAGGACTGGCGGACCGACCGGGTCCTGCGGAGGTTAGAAGCATTGATGGCCGTGGGGAACGAGGAGACTCTCTTGTTAATCTCCGGCTCGGGGGATGTGATCGAGCCGGACGATGCGCTCATCGGGCTGGGGAGCGGCGGGCCCTACGCCCTGGCCGCGGCCAAGGCCCTCCGCCAGGCAACGAGCCTCCCCGTCGAGGAGGTTGCCAGGAGGGCCCTCTTGATCGCCAGCTCGATCGATGTCTACACTAACGACCAGATCTACATGGAGGAGCTAGCTTGGTAGAGGGAAGGAGCCAGATCGTCGAGCTCCAGAGGGCCGAGGAGCGGCTCGATGACCTCTCCCCCAAGGAGATCGTGGGCCAGCTCGACAAATACATCATCGGGCAGCGAGAGGCGAAGAAGGCCGTGGCGATCGCCCTGCGGAACCGGATCCGCCGCCAGAGGGTGAAGGACCCCGCGCTGAGGAGGGAGATTCAGCCGAAGAACATCCTGATGATCGGCCCGACCGGGGTGGGGAAGACCGAGATCTCCCGGCGCCTCGCGGCCCTGACCTCCTGTCCCTTCCTCAAGGTCGAGGCCACCAAGTTCACCGAGATCGGCTATGTCGGGCGGGATGTGGACTCGATGATCCGAGACCTCGTCGAGATCTCGATCCACATGGTCCGCGAGGAGGAGGTGCGGAAGGTCGAGACCGAAGCCCAGCGGATGGTGGAAGAGCGCATCCTCGACGCGCTCCTCCCGCGCCCGCCCGATGGGGTGGACAAGGAGCGGGAGGAGTCCTGGCTCAGGAGCCGCGAGCGGTTCCGCCAGCGGCTCCGCGCCGGCGAGCTGGAAGATCACTACATCGAGATCCGAGTCAAGCAATCCCCGATCTCCCAGATCAACATCCAAGAGGGGATGGACCAGATGGTGATCGACATGAGCGAGATGCTCTCCGGGGTCTTCCCGGGGGCGGTGGCGACGAAGAGGCTCCGGATCAGGGAGGCTCGCGAGATCCTCTTCAACCAGGAGGCGGACAAGCTCATCAACCAGGAGGAGATCCGGGCAAGGGGGGTGAAGCGGGCCGAGGAGATGGGGATCATCTTCATCGACGAGCTGGACAAGCTCGCCGCCGGGGGGAGGGAGGAGCGGGCCGGCCCGGGGGTCTCCCGCCAGGGGGTCCAGCGCGATCTCTTGCCGCTACTCGAGGGCTCGACCGTCCGGACCCGCTACGGGAACGTGCGAACGGAGAACATCCTCTTCATCGCCGCCGGGGCCTTCACCATGGCCAAGCCGTCCGACCTAATCCCCGAGCTCCAGGGCCGGCTCCCGATCCGGGTCGAGCTCCACTCCCTCACCCAGGCCGACTTCGAGCGGATCCTCACTGAGCCGGAGGATGCCCTCACCAAGCAATATCGGGCCCTCTTGGCTACCGAGGGCCTCGAACTGGAGTTCACCAAGGACGCGATCTCGGAGATCGCCCGGATCGCCTCCGAGCTGAACTCGAGGCTTGAGGACATCGGTGCCCGCCGCTTGCAGACGGTGATGGAGAAATTGATGGAGGACATCTCCTTCGAGACCGTCGCGCTGGAGGAGGGCCGGCGGTTCGTGATCGACGCCCAGTATGTCCGCGACAAGCTCGCGGGGATCGTCCAGGACCTCGACCTCAGCCGGTATATCCTCTAGCGTCTGGGTAGGGGCCTTCGCTTTGAGAACTTGACCGCCGCACCCTTGCTGCTATACTTGCCTCAAGACGAAAGGAGGGGATGGCGATGAGACTCAGAGCCTGCAAGCTATTCGGCCTGGTCCTGCTGAGCCTCGGGCTGGGCCTTCTCGGGACGGTCGGACTGCAACTCGCGTCCGCCACTCAGGGCGAGCCGCCGGCGGGGATGGCCCTCATCCCGGCGGGCACTTTCCAGATGGGGGATAGCTTTGGCGAGGGCTGGGAGAACGAGCGCCCGGTCCACGCGGTCACAGTGAGCGCGTTCTACATGGACAAGTTCGAGGTGACCAAGGCCCTGTGGGACGAGGTGGCTGCCTGGGCGGCCGGGCATGGCTACGATATCGGGCCCGCGGACGGCGATGGGAAGGGGCCGGACGGCCCAGTCTACAATGTCTCTTGGTATGAGGCCGTGAAGTGGGCGAACGCCCGGAGCGAGAAGGACGGCCTCACGCCGGCCTACACTGTGGGAGGGAGCGTCTATCGCTCAGGGGAGAGCGAGCCCGACTGCGACTGGGCAGCGAGCGGATACCGCTTGCCGACCGAGGCGGAGTGGGAGTATGCCGCCCGCGGTGGCGCGGAGGGGCGCCGCTTCCCCTGGAGCGACACGGACGAGATCCAGCACGCCCGGGCGAACTACTACAGCGACCCCAGCTTCAGCTACGACACGAGCCCGACGCGCGGCTTCCACCGGGCTACGCCACCGAGCCGATGCCCTACACCAGCCCCGTGGGGAGCTTCGCTCCCAACGGGTATGGGCTCCACGACATGGCGGGCAATGTGGGGGAGTGGGTCTGGGACTGGTATGACCTCGAGTATTACGCTAGTTCCCCAGGGACCGACCCTCGCGGCCCGGCCTCGGGCTGGAATCGCGTAGCTCGCGGCGGGAGCTGGCTCGACCTTGCCCGCGACTGCCGCGTCGCCTTTCGCTACTATGGCTTGGCAGCCACAGAGAACTTCAACCTGGGCTTCCGCCTGGTGAGGCCAGGTCCGTAGTCGCGGCTCCGGAAGATTCCCGAGAACTGGGGGTGGCCAGTGCAGGTCTGGCCAATCCGTCCGCCTTATTCGGCAGGCTCGGGCCTGCGGCAAGAATGCGGGGAGCTGACGGACTTGGCTTGTCTTGCCAAGCACCACAGCTGACAGGATAGCTTTCTTTGGTATGAAATGGACAGTGGGCGTCGGTCTCCGCCAGCGCTCGCTCTGACTCTTTCCCGGCCACGCCTTCAGTCAGGGAGAAGCAAGGCCCCGATCACCTTGCAGCAAGCCCTGAGGCTCACTGTCTCGGCGACCCTGGCGAACGCCGACGCCTTAGCCCACACTGGAGATGGGGGCATGGGAAAGGCGCTCCGACTCTGCCGCTTGCCTTCGGGGTAAGAGGCTGGTATAATCAGCAAATTTACTAGCTGAGGAGGTTTGTGATGAGAAGATCAAAGACAGTGTTTCTGGGCGTGGGCCTCGCGGTGCTGGGATAGGTCTGTTGGCCTGGAGCGCCGGGCGATCTCGCCGCCACTTGATTCCAGGCCGGTAAGGCGGCCGCGCCCAGGAGCAGCGCGGGCCGATCACGCGGGCTTTCACCTTCTTTCCACTGATTTCGACCCGGTCTTCGGGTAAAATCATGGCATGAGGAGAATAAAGAAGAGCAAGTCGATCTTCGAGGTGCGGCTCGAGGAGCACTTCGGCGTCAGCCCCCTCCAGTTGCCTGTCTTATCCGAAGAGTTCGAGTCCCACGATCATGTCAACCTCCAGGTGGCGCTCGATGCCTGGCTCTCCGTTCCGGGGCGGACTTCCGAGCTGCTCGGCATTCGCGGTGCGGACGGTTGGCGCGAGTTGACTATCACCGACCTGCTAAGATCTTATCCCCCTCAACCTGAGCCGGGACCAGTCCAGTACGCTAATATCCAGCTTGAAGAAGGGCGGGTCGTAACTTGCATCAAGGAGGGCTTGCTCTTTTTGCGGGATGGCAAGAGAGCGCTTGTCGCGCTTGTTTCAATCAACGGTTCGCCTATGAGCGCAGGGAAGGTGCGAGTGCAGGTCATGGCCAGATCGCGTGAGGATGCAGGGCGATTCCTCGGCGAGATCCGCACAAGTATGCGCGAGCGTAATGTCTACCGCGGCCGGATTATCTCCTTGGAAACTGATTTCCGTTCGCTGAAGGTAAAGCTTCACCAACTCCCACCTGTCTCTCGTGAGGGGATCATCCTCCCCGAGGGGCTGCTGGAGCGGATCGAGCGGCATACGATCGGATTCGCCCGGCAGGCCGAGCACCTGCGCGCTGCAGGCCGGCACCTGAAGCGCGGCCTCCTCCTCCACGGCCGCCCGGGAACGGGGAAGACCCTCACGGCCACGTATCTGGCGAACGCCATGAAGGGCCGGACCGTCTTCCTGGTGACCGGGCTCGGCCAGGGTCTGGTCGCGTATGCCTGCCGAATGGCCCGGGCACTAGCCCCGGCCACGATCATCATCGAAGATGTCGACCTCATCGGCCGGGACAGGGAGATCGGCTGCACCAGCCCGCTTCTCTACGAGCTGCTCAACGAGATGGACGGGCTAGCCGACGATGCCGACATCCTTTTCATCCTCACGACCAACCGGCCCCATGTGATCGAGCCGGCGCTGGCCTCTCGACCGGGGAGGATCGATCTCGCGATCGAGCTCCCGCTCCCCGACCCCGAGTGTCGGCGGCGACTATTCCAGCTCTATTCACGGGGGCTGCCGGTCGAGCGGGCCGACTGGGAGCCGCTGATTCCCAAGACGGATGGTGCGAGCGCAGCGTTCATCCGCGAGCTGCTGCGCACGGCCGCGCTCTTCGCGGCAGAAGCAGGGCACCCTTCTCGAGTTGACCAGAAGGATCTCGAGGAGGCGCTCCGCGAGCTCACGATCCGCGGGGGCTTAATGACGCGGCGGGTCCTGGGGTTCCACACTGAAGAAGCGACCGCGGAACGGCCCTCGACAAGCTAGCGCGATTCGGCCCGGAACCGGCTGGGAGAGGAAGGCGCCGCTGAATGTGATCCGCTCAATCCTCAGCTCCATCCCGGTTGGGAAAGGCGGCAGCCTTCCCTCCTCCCCAGGGGGTGATGCCCGGATGCTCCCGAGGCCCAGAATGACGAGAGCGGCCTTCGCAGCAACCCTGCTGGCGGTCGCTGCGGTTTCAGTAGCGCCGGCTGCCTCTGGGGCCGGACTGGAAGAGGTGATCCTGAATGTCACCTGGAGCACGAATGTATCCACGGGGGTCGAGTGCTCCTGGGGTCTGGACAGCCACTCGAAGATCAGGGCGGGGCTCAACTTCGTGCTCGACCTCTCCGGGCCGACGGCGGTCTTCGGCCTCTTGGGAAGAGCGGTCTATCTCTACAACCTCCTGCCGCAGAGCCGCCTCTCCCCTTACGCCGGCCTCGGGGTGACCGGCACCCTGGGCTTCATCGAGACCTGGCCCCCGCCCCCGCTCGGGGAGTGGCTGAGGCCTCTTCTCATCCCCGAGGCGCCGCTGGGCATTAGATGCGCAGTGACCGACAGGCTGAGCCTCCTCGGTGAGCTGAGGATCGGGTTCGTCTGGCCCGGTGGGAAGCTGGTCGTGGCCCCGATCGCGGTCACGCTCGGTCTGGGATATTCGCTCCGCTAGGCTCCCGCAAGGAGATCGGCTCGGCCAAGCTGGCCGTTCATCAACTTTGCACAAGCGCGGGCCCGCCGGGGATTGACAACTGACAGGAGGTGTGTTATATTTCCTCCGTGATGGCTGAGAGATCACTTCGCGGGGAGGTGAGGAGCCTAGCGGAGTCCCTGTCCACGCGCACGACGGAGGGGTAGCACCCTGGCTCGTTGCAGGGTGCTACTATGTGCCGACCTCGGACCGAAGGGTCCAAGGTCTTTTCGTTTTCTTAAGGAGGGTTGAAGGATGATCATCAAGCTGCCCGATGGAAGGAGCCTACAGGCCCGCGGCGGCCGGCCGTTGAAGGAGCTCCTGGCCGAGCTCGAGCCCCGAGCTAAATCGATCATCATAGGCGCGAAGCTCGACGGCGAGCTGATCGACCTCCACCGGGCCGTCCCTGACGGGGCCAGGGTCGAGCTCATTCCCATCGATTCCCCGGAGGCCAGGGAGATCTACCGCCACAGCCTCTCCCACATCCTGGCCCAGGCGGTCAAGCGGCTGATCCCCGAGGCGAAGCTGGCGATCGGCCCGGCGATCGAAGATGGCTTCTACTACGACTTCGACCTCCCGGCGAGCCTCTCCCACGAGGACCTAGAGAAGATCTCTAAGGAGATGGAGAGGATCATCCGGGAGAACCACCCCTTCGAGCGATTAGAGGTCTCGAAGGAAGAGGCCCGGCGGATCTTCGCCGAGCGGGGGGAGGCCTACAAGCTCGAGCTCCTCGAGGGGATCCCCGATGAGGAGGTCTCGCTCTACAAGGACGGCGAGTTCCTCGACCTCTGCCGCGGGCCGCACATGCTGAGCACCGGCCAGGTCAAGCACTTCAAGCTCCTCGAGGTGGCCGGGGCCTACTGGCGGGGCGATGAGCGGAACAAGATGCTCCAGCGGGTCTACGGGACCGCCTTCTACAAGAGGGAGGAGCTGGAAAGCTACTTAAAGCAACTGGAGGAGGCGGCCAAGCGGGACCACCGCCGGCTCGGGCGGGAGCTGGACCTATTCAACACCTACGATGAGGGCGGGACCGGCTTGATCTACTGGCACCCCAAGGGGGCTAGGGTCCGGCTGATCATCGAGGACTTCTGGCGGGCCGAGCACCTCAAGAACGGCTACGAGCTCATCTACACACCGCACATCGGGCGGGCCAGGCTCTGGGAGAAGAGCGGCCACCTCGACTTCTACCGCGAGAACATGTATGCCCCGATCGACATCGAAGGGCAGGAGTATTACCTCAAGCCGATGAACTGCCCCTTCCACATCCTGATCTACAAGAGCCAGCCGCGGAGCTACCGCGACCTCCCCTTAAGGTGGGCCGAGCTGGGGACGGTCTACCGCTACGAGCGGAGCGGGGTCTTGCATGGCCTCTTGCGTGTCCGCGGCTTCACCCAAGACGACGCCCACATCTTCTGTCGGCCGGACCAGGTTGAGGACGAAATTCTAAAGGTCCTGGACTTCAGCCTCTACATGCTCGAGGCGTTCGGGTTCAAGGAGTATGAGCTGATCCTGAGCGTCCGTGACCCCGCGACCCCGGAGAAGTATGCCGGGAGCGAAGAGAGCTGGGAGCTGGCCGAGGGGGCCCTCGCGCGGGCCCTCGAGCGCCGGGGCTTCCCCTACACCAGGATGGAGGGGGAGGCGGTCTTCTACGGCCCGAAGATCGACATCAAGGTCAAGGACGCGATCGGAAGGAGCTGGCAGCTCTCGACCATCCAGTTCGACTTTAATCTCCCGGAGAGGTTCGACCTCACCTTCATGGGCGAGGACAGCCGCGAGCACCGGCCCTACATGATCCACCGGGCCTTGCTCGGGTCTCTGGAGCGGTTCCTCGGGATCCTCATAGAGCACTACGCCGGGGCCTTCCCGGTCTGGCTCGCCCCGGTCCAAGCGGCCGTCCTCCCGGTGATCGAGAAGAACTCGGCCTACGCCGAGAGGGTGGTGGCCCGCCTGAGGGAGGCCGGCCTCCGGGCCGAGCTCCACGGCGGGGGGAAGACCCTCTCCTACCGGATCCGGCAGGCCCAGCTCCAGAAGGTCCCCTACATGCTCGTGGTCGGCGACCGCGAGGAGGCCGAAGGCCAAGTCGCCCCCCGCCTCCGGACCGGGGAGGACCTCGGCAAAAAGCCGCTCGAGGAGTTCATCAGCTTCGTTCGGGAGAGGGTGGCCTCGCGGGCCGAGATCTGAAGTAAACGAGGGCCACGGCCGCGGCCAGGAAGGCCAAGTAGAGGCCGAGGCAGACAAAGAAGGCCGCTCCCGCAAGCTCGAGGTAGGAGAAACGGAGCCTGGCCAGGGCGGCCGTGAGCCATTCCAGGGCCTCGAGGAGTCGGTCCTCGGCCAGCCCGAGGTAGCTCGCCAGCGGCGGTATCGCTAGCCCGAGGAAGAGGAGCCCGACCCCGCCCCAGAGGGCGGCCGTCACGAGCGGGATCACCGCCAGGTTCGCCAGGATCACCAAGAGATAGAAGCGCTGGAAGTGCCAGGCGATGAAGGGGATGACGCCGAGCTGGGCCGCGAGGGAGACGGCGATCAAGCCGCGGAGCCAGCGGGGGCGGATCAGCTTGAGGAGCTCAGTCCGCTCGAGCTTGGGGAGGAAGAAGATGATCCCGAGCGTGGCGGAGAAGCTCAATTGGAAGCTCACATCGAAGAGGGCCTGCGGCTGCCAGCCGAGGATAGCTAAGGCCGCCGCGCTCAGGCTCTGATAAGGGTCGGCCCACTTCCGCAGGATCAGCCCCCGCTCGGCCAGGACCAGCCCGAGGGCGAGGAAGGCGAACATCACCGCCGCGCGCACTAGGCTCACGCGGAACCCCACGAGCAGAAGATAGAAGGCCACGACGGGGATGAGGAGAGCGTAGCTCATCCCGGCGGAGAGCCGGATGCGCCTGAGGACAAGCCAGAATAATCCGAGGATGATCCCCAAGTGGAGCCCGGAGACGGCCAGGACATGGGCCACGCCCGCGTCGCGGAACTGCTCTTCCAGGCCGGCCTCGAGGTAGCCCCGCTCGCCGAAGAGGAGGGCCTTCAGCAGCCCAGCCTGGCAGGGGATGTGATGATCGATGAACCGGAAGAGCCTCTCCCGAACGGAGTAGCCGAGTGCCAGGATCGGGTTCCCCCGCCCGTGGGCCACGAGCTTGAGGTCGCGCTTGGACCAGACCCCGACGGTCCCCCAGATCCCCCGCTGGAGGAGATACTCGCGATAGTCGAAGCTATCGATCTTCTCGGGCCACTCGACCTCGGCGTAGAGGCGGAGCTCATCGCCGTAGCTGATCTGGAGCGGCTCCCCGGCCCCCTTGTGGAAGTAGAAGACCTGGAGATAGCCTGCGCTATCGCGCGGCCGCAGGATAAAAGAGGTCCGCTCCGGCCCCTGGGCGGGGTAGTCAGCCACCACCCCCTGGATGTAGGCCCACTCCCGGCTCTGGAGGTAGAGGGCCTCGGCGGGGAGGCGGGAGTTATAATAGAGGAGCGCTCCGGTGGCGATGATCGCCCCGATTAGGGCCACCTGGCTTACACCGGGTTTGGATCGATGGGAGATGGAGGCCAGAGCGAGGGATAAGGCGGTGAGGGCGAACAGGAGGGAGATGGGTAAGCCAGGGACATGTCTTCCCAGGCTGATCCCGGCGATGTAGGCGAGGGCCGCCACAACCAACGGCCGGCGGCGCATCTCGCTCCCTCCTCATCCCTCGCCCTTGACTGGCTCAAGGGTGGACGCCTCCCATAGCGAGGGCGAGAGATGGCCGGATACTATGTGATCGAAGGTCTCGGCTGGTTCCTCCTCATAGGCTCCATATTTGGCCGAGTCTCCGTCACCATTGGCGGCCATCTCCTCTCCGGGTAGTCACTCCTTTTACGCCTTATTTTAATTGCTCTGGCGATACTCATAATCCGCTGGGCGCGACGGCAGCGGGCCCAGCTCCGCGGCTTGAGAAGGTAAAACTTCCGCGGCGAATGCTGCTCACCCCACCACCAGGTTGACCAGCTTCCCGGGGACGACGATCACCTTCTGCAGCTTGTGGCCGTCGAGCTGGCGCTGGACTGACTCCAGCTCCATCGCTCGGCGCTTCAGCTCCTCCTGATCCGCGGCCAGCGCCACGGGGACTGTGAGCCGCCCCCGGACCTTCCCGTTCACCTGAACCACGATCTCCTGCTCCTCGACCACGAGCGCCCGCTCATCGTAGCGCGGCCAGCGGTTCTCCAGGACCGCCTCGCGGTGGCCAAGCCGCTGCCACAGCTCCTCGCAGACGAAGGGCGTGAACGGTGAGAGTAGAAGGATCAACTCCTCGAGCGCCACCTTCAGCAGCGGCCCGTTGATCTCGCCCGCCACATAGTCCCCGAGCTCATTGACGAACTCCATGAGCGCACTGACCGCGGTGTTAAAGTGGAAGAGGGAGATGTCATCGCCCACCGACTTGACTGTCTGGTTCAGCCGCTGCCAGAGCCGGCGGTCGCGCTCGCCCAGCGCTGCCTGCTCGAACTTCCCGGCCTTGGGGAGGCTGGCCAGATCAAGGTGCTCGTTCACCAACTGCCACACTCTGCGGATGAACCGGGAAGAGCCGGCGATGTCGGTCGGGCTCCACTCGATGTCCTTCTCCGGCGGGCCCATGAAGAGGGTGTAGAGCCGCTGGGTATCGGCCCCGTATTCCTCGACGACCTCGGAGATCGAGACGATGTTCCCCTTCGACTTGGACATCGCCTGGCCCCCGAGGCAGACCATCCCCTGGGTGAAGAGCCTGGCGAAGGGCTCATCGAAGTCAAGGTAGCCCATGTCCTTGAGGGCCTTGGTGATGAACCTCGAATACATCAGGTGCAGGATCGCGTGCTCCACCCCACCGACATACTGGTCCACGGGGAGCCACTTGTTCACCAGGCGGGTATCGAACGGCCTCTCATGGTCATGGGGCGAGATGTAGCGGAGGTAATACCAGCTCGAGTCCACGAAGGTGTCCATGGTGTCGGTCTCCCGCCGCGCCGGGCCGCGGCACCTCGGGCAGCTCGTCTGGACGAACTCGGGGATCCCCGCCAGCCCCTCCTTCGTCACCGTCGGGACATCGGGTAGGAGGACCGGGAGATCCTCCTCCGGGACGGGGACGATCCCGCACTTATCGCAGTAGATGATCGGGATCGGTGCCCCCCAGTAGCGCTGGCGGGAGATCAGCCAGTCCCGCAAGCGGTAGCTGACCGCGGCCTTCCCAAAGCCGCGCTCCTCGAGCCATTTGATCGTCCGCTTCACAGCCTCCTCGCCGGGGGTCCCCGAGAGCTCCCCGGAGTTGATCATCTCCCCGAACTCGGCGTGGAAGAGGAGATCGCGGTAGAACTCGACCCCCCAGAGGACCTCCGCGACGGTCCGCTTCCCTTGGAGGGCGGGCTCGAGCTCCTGGCAGCGCTCGAGGGCCGCCCGCTCCTCACTGATTGAGCCGATGTTCATCACCCGGTCGGGGAAGACGAACTGCCAGCTCGAGCCGATCACCTCGGTCCAGGAGCCGGGGAGGATGAACTTCTGGACCAGCGCGATGTATTCGGCCCGGCGATCCTCCGCTAGTGAGACATAGAGTGAGCCGTCGCGCTCCTCGAGCTGGAAGCCGGCCCGGGCGAGGGCCTCCTTAAGGCCGGGGCGATAGGCCCCCTTCAGGACCAGGCTCTTGGCCCGCCCGTCGGGCCGCTTGATCACGGGGATGACCGGGAGGCCATACCTCAGGGCAAACTGGAAGTCCCGCTCGTCGTGGGCCGGGACGGCCATGATCGCCCCGGTCCCGTAGCCCATCAGGACATAGTTGGCCACATAGATCGGGATCTTTTCGTTGTTGACGGGGTTGACCGCTTGCCAGCCGGTGAAGTAGCCCTCCTTCTCCGCCTCGGCGGCCCCGCGCTCGATCTCGCTCACCCTCAAGACCCGGTCGACGAACTCCTCCAGGGCCCGGTCGGGCCGCTCGGCCAGGAGCCGCTCGACCAGCGGGTGCTCCGGGGCGACGGCCATGAAGGTCGCGCCCCAGAGGGTGTCGGGCCTGGTGGTGAAGACCTTGAGGCTCCCCTCGCGGTCAGCGAGGGGGAACTCGACCTCGGCCCCCTCGCTCTTCCCGATCCAGTTCCGTTGCATCACCTTCACCCGCTCGGGCCAATCCAGAAGGTCTAGGTCCCGCAGCAGCCGCTCGGCGTAGGCCGTGATCTTGAAGAACCACTGGGTGAGCTTCTTCTTCTTCACCGGGGTCCCGCAGCGCTCGCAGGCCCCACCGACCACCTGCTCATTCGCCAGGCTCGTGGCGCAGGAGGGGCACCAGTTGACCAAGGCCGCTGCCCGGTAGGCCAGCCCATTCTCGTAGAGCTTGAGGAAGAGCCATTGGGTCCACTTGTAGTATTCCGGCTTGCAGGTCGTGATCTCCCTCTCCCAGTCGAATTGGACCCCCATGGTCCGGAACTGCTCCTTATAGCGGGCGATCGCCTCGTAGGTCCACTTCTTCGGGTGGGCCTTGTGCCGGATCGCGGCGTTCTCCGCGGGGAGGCCGAAGGCGTCCCAGCCCATCGGGTTGAGCACATTGTAGCCGTTCATCAGGTAGAACCTGGTGAGGCAGTCCCCGATGATGTAGTTTCGGCCATGGCCGACATGAAGCTCGCCGGAGGGGTAGGGGAACATGTTCAGGTAGTAGAGCTTCCGGTCGAACCCGTTGATGTCGGCCTTGAAGAACCCCCGCTCCTCCCAGAAGGAGCGCCACTTCCGCTCGATCTCCTTGAAGTCGTATCGGTCTACCATAGCTTCCGTTCACCTCGCGCGTAGTGCTCCGCCTCGCTCAAGACCTCCTGGACCTCCTCGGGGGAGGGCATCTCGCAGTAGAGCCGGAGCAAGGGCTCAGTCCCCGAGGCCCGGAAGAGGAGCCAGCCGCCAGTAAATCGCAATTTTACCCCATCGAGCGTCTCGACCGCCACCACCCTCCGGCCGGCGAACTCCCCCGGCGGGCGGAGCTTGAGGTGCTCCACCAGCTCGAGCCGGGCCTCGAGCGCGAGGTCCCGCCGGTCGTAGTAGTGATAGCCGAGCTCCTCCATCATCGTCTGGACGATCGCGCTGAGCGGCCGCCTCTCGCGGGCCACGATCTCCAGGAGCAGGAGGGAGTTGAGGATCCCGTCCCGCTCGGGGATGTGGCCCTTGATCCCGATCCCGCCGCTCTCCTCCCCGCCGATCAACACGTCCTCGCGGACCATCTTCTCCCCGATGAACTTGAACCCCACGGGGGTCTGTTCCAGCTCGATCCCGTTCCGCTCGGCGATCCGGTCAGCCATGTCCGTGAGGGAGATCGACTTCACCGCCTTCCCGCGGAGGCCCTTCGCCAAGAGGTGGCGGAAGATCAGCGCGTAGGCCCGATGCGAGTCGATCAAGCTTCCCGCCTCGTCCATCCCCGCCACGCGGTCCCCGTCCCCGTCGGTGACGACCCCGACGGTCAGCCGGCCATTCTTGGCTCTGGTCCGCTCGCTCCGGATCACGGCCTTGAGCGGGACGAGGTTCCGCATGATCGGCTCCGGATTCTTTCCCCCGAAGTAGGGGTCGTTCCCCGCGCGGATCGCCACATGCTCGATTCCCAGCTCCTCAAGAATGGTCGGTATGTAGCCCCGCGCCGAGCCATACATGGCGTCGACGACCACTTGGAGCGGGGCGCTTCGTAGCAGGTCGAGATCGACCAGCTCCTTGATCCGCGCCAAGTATGGCTCCTTGAGCTCGATCTCCTGGAGCTCTTCCTCCCCGGCGGTGAGCTTGTGCTTGTAGGAGAGGAAGCCCTCGACCATCTTTGTGTATTGGGGCGGGGCGGAGCCGCCGAACTCCGGCTTGAGCTTGATCCCGTTGTATTGATACGGATTGTGCGAGGAGGTGATCATCACCCCGCAGGCCGCGCGGTGATGGAGGACGGCCCAGGCGAGCGCGGGGCTCGGGACCGGCTCGGCCGTGATGCAGACGGGGATCTCGTTCGAGCGGAGCACCCTTCCCAGGTAGACCGCGAAGTCGCGGGACATGAACCTTGTGTCGTAGCCCACGAGCACCCCGTGCTCCGCCTGGCGATACTCCACCCCCCAGTCGCGGTAGATCTCCAGGTCCCGCCGCTGCGGGGACTTGAGGAAGTCCGCGAGCGCTTGGGCCACCCTTCCGACATTCTCGAAGGTGAAGTCCTCCGCCAGGACTCCCCGCCAGCCGTCTGTCCCGAACTGAATTGCCTGGGGCATCTCCGTTCCGCTACTTCTGGGGCTCGATGACGATCCGCTCCACCGTCGGCGGGAGCCGCAGCCGCCCCTCCTTCACGATCTCGATGATCAGGTCACGCGGGAGCGAGGTCTCGACCCAGATCGAGGTGACGGAGATCGCCCCGTTCTCCACCGGCAGCTCGGGGAGGACCCGCTCGATCGCCTCCCGATACCGCTCCCGATATGTCTCCTCGACCTTCTCCTCCATCGCTAGTATTGATACTCGACGGTGTAGCTCACCTGCGCCTCGCCGCCGGCCTGCACCGGGAGCTCGAACTCGATCGTCTCGGCGTCGACCTTCTTGTATTCCGGGCTCGCCTGGAGGATCGTCCAGTCGCCCTGCGGATGCTCGATGACCTTGACGGTCACATCCTGCTCCTTGTGGTTCTTCAAGGTGACCAAGACGGTGTCGCGATACTTCCGCTCGGCGATCCGGCGCTGGTCTACCAGCGTCCGTTCCCCGATGAGATCGAAGGCCCGCCCGACGGTGAGCGTCACCTCCTCGTCGACCGGGGTGTGGGGGATCGTGCCCTCCCCGACGAAGAGACCGTCCTGGTAGAACCTGATCGTCCCGGCGGGGAGCGGCTGGCCCAGGCCATTGGCCTTGGAATTGGAGAACTCGACCTCCGTCCAGACGCCATCCCGATACTGGCCCTCGTAGATGTAGTGCCGGGCGATCTGGACATGTGGGGCGGAGATGAACGAGAGCTCCTTGGTCGTCCCGTCCTCGATGGTTGCCGGGCGGTCCAGGGTGTAAAGGTGATACTCGAACGCCGCCGCTTCGGCGAACTGGGGCGCCGCTGCGGCCATCGCTGTCTCCTTGGCGTAGCCGAGCCCGCG
Organism: Candidatus Acetothermia bacterium; assembly: GCA_024653345.1. Classification (GTDB taxonomy): domain Bacteria; phylum Bipolaricaulota; class Bipolaricaulia; order RBG-16-55-9; family JANLFV01; genus JANLFV01. The sequence goes on along the minus strand of JANLFV010000006.1, from coordinate 64,126 downwards.
GACGGTCCCAACGCGGTGTGGCTGGCCGGCGACAAGGCGGAGCGTCACATCTCTGTAGCTCAGCCCCGAGCTGTTGCTGACCGATACCCGGCTCTTAAGGTCCAGCTCCTCTTCATTGAGGATTCCCAGGTAGGTTGCCTCCCAGCTCAGCCCGGTGGTGAGGTAGTCCAGTCTTGCCGGCTGCGGCCCGACAAGATCGGTCGCGACCAGCCAGGAGAGGGTCGGCTCGCTCGTCAGTTCGGGCAGGCCGGGGAGCGTGAAGCCGGTCGGGTCCTTAACTATCTGGACCTCGCCGGTGCGCTCCTGGATAATCACCGCTCCGTCCAAGCCGAGGAGCGTCCCCCGATAGATGTTCACTCCCTCGCGGACCTCGATCTCCCGGCCGAGGAACTTTCGGAGCAAGGTCGCCTGGCTCAGGGGCTCGTAGAGGAACTGCTGTTCGAGGACCTGCAGTTCGCCGCTGAGGACCTCCAGCGAGACGGAATCGGTGATCAGTCTGTTCGGCAGGCCGGTGAGGCTCACCCTGGTCTGTTCCAGTTCGAGCCTGAGGGTCACCAGCTCGGTCACCAGCGCGAGGTCATTGCCGTAGATGGTCAGGGTGATTGCCCGGTCTGCTCCTCCCAGTGAGATCGTGCCGAGGCCCAAGAGGATGAGGGCCAGGGGCAGGACGAGCAGGATCTTACGCATCTTTACCACCTCCGTCGCCGATCATAGACGAATCTGGGGGCCCTTTTCAAGCGGGGGTGTTGACAACGGCTCCGGCGGGCGCTAGAATCTCAACGATGGCGGCGTAGCCAAGAGGTAAGGCCAGGGTCTGCAAAACCCTCATACGCCGGTTCGAGTCCGGCCGCCGCCTCCCGAGGGTGGTTAGCTCAGTTGGAAGAGCGTCTGCTTGACGTGCAGGAGGCCGCAGGTTCAAGTCCTGCACCACCCACCAGGGCTCTTTGCAGCCCGAGGCGGATTTATCCTCTCCCCCAGTGAGTGCGGCTTTCTCTTAAGCCTTGGGCTCAAGTCCTTCTGGATAGTGATGTCCGTGACAGCTAACCCCGGTGAGGGTTGTATATCATCGTGCTAGGGGCGAGCACGCATCTCGATTGCTAGCTTCACCTCTCACCCTCAGATCAAGAGGCTGCTCGCCCCCACTCCTTGGGCCGATCATAGCACTGTCAACTCCTGTGAAGTCAAGTCCGGGGAGCCTCCTCCGGCGACGGAACGGAGCCTGGGAGAGGACAACCAGAAAAAGCAGAGGCCCCATGATCGCTCATGGGGCCTCCGGTCGTTGGCTCTTTCGAGACTAGTCTAGCGCCGTGACGTTGACTGCCCGCGGGCCCTTGGCGTCCGACTCGACGTCGAACTGCACGGCCTGGCCTTCCCGCAGGGACTTGAACCCCTGGGCCTTGATCCCGCTGAAGTGGACGAACAGCTCATCGCCGTTGTCCTGCGTGATGAAACCGTAGCCCTTGGAGTTGTTGAACCACTTGACGGTTCCCTTAGCCATCGCGACCTCCCTGTCTGTCTAGATTTGACTGTTCTCATGCTGCCCACTGCCCAGGAAGGTCCGCTAAGGATCCTCTGGTGAGGTTGGAGCATCTAGAGCCAGTCATAGGGCAATCGGTGCTATGTCTCAATGCCACGAAACTTAGCCACATCCTAGTGCCTGCTACAGACGCTGCAGTATACCAGCCGCGGGACGCTTTGTCAAGGGCTCCGCCGAAATGCCCGCGGAAGTTAAGTTACCGCCTGAAGTTCCAGCGAGGATCGCCATATTTCTCGCTCGCCAGTTCCCCGGCCAAGGCCAGCTCCTCAGCCGTCGGGCCGGACTCCTCGAGCTCAGCCCCGAAGTGCAAGATGAACCCGGCTATCAGTGCCCTCTCCAGATCAGCGACTTCGAGCGGCCCGAACTCGCGGAGCCCCGCCGCCCGCTCCTGGAGGAGGCTGATGAACTCCTCGCCCTCGAGGCCATCCGGCCTCATGACCGCGGCTAGCACCTCGTAATCCAGCTCCAGAGGGAACGAGCACTGCTCGAGGAGCGCCGACTGATCCCGGACCTGGGCCATGCCCGCGACCTTCCTCCCCTGAACGGTCAGCTCGGAATGCGAGGGGGCCTCAAAGCACGCGCCGGAACCGCAGGCGCCCACGCGCTTTCCTCCCTCGCCCACCTCCGCTGCAAGGCCAAGCGTCTGCAAGCCCAAGGCTAGGGCCGTGGCGATCGACCGGTGGGAGGCCTCCACGCCCCCGAGCCCTTCCAGAGGGTGGATAAGGCCACAGGTCACTTCACGATCGTGGAGGACAGCCCTTCCCCCCGTGGGCCGGCGGACAAGCGAAAGTTCCAGTCGTGAGCACTCCCGAAGGTCGAGCTCGGCAGCGCGTTGGGCGTAGCCGATGGAGACCGCCGGCTCGCTCCAGGCGTAGAGCCTGAGGATCGGCCTCCCGGTCTTGGGGAAGGAGCGCCAGAGCGCCTCATCGAGGGCCATGTTCCACGCGGCACCTCCGGGACCGCTCCGCAGCAGCCGCCATTCCATCGGGCTCATTCTAGCCCACGCCCCCAAAGCGGACAAGGGGACAGCCTTCCCCGCGCGGGCCGTCCCCTGACCTTGCCTCGGACTGTAATCCCGACCACATTGAGGGGGCTGTGGCCGGGGATTTTGCTAGACTGATCAGGATGTGCTACAATTTAGTCAGGAGAACCTATGGAGCGCTTAGCTGAGTATACGGCTGAACAGATCAAGGTCCTCGAGGACCTCGAGGCGGTGCGGAAGCGGCCGGGGATGTATATCGGCGGGACCGGCCCGGAAGGGCTGATGCACCTCATCGAAGAGGTGGTCGATAACAGCATTGACGAGGCCATGGCCGGCTTCTGCACCGAGATCGAGGTGATCATCCACCCCGACAAGCGGGTGACGGTGAGCGACAACGGGCGCGGGATCCCCGTGGAGATGCACCCCGAGGGGAAGAACACCGTCGAGCTGGTCCTGACCACGCTCCACGCCGGAGGGAAGTTCGATGACCGCTCCTACAAGGTGAGCGGGGGCCTCCACGGCGTCGGGGTCTCCGTGGTCAACGCCCTCTCCGAGTATCTCGAGGTCGAGGTCTGGCGGGATGGGAAGCGCCACCGGCAGAGCTTCGTTCGCGGCCAGAAGACGAGCGAGCTCGAGGTGGTGGGCGAGGCCGAGCGGACCGGGACGATCGTGACCTTCCTCCCCGACCGGGAGATCTTCGGCGAGTTCAAATACGACTTCGCCAGGCTCTCCCACCGCCTGCGGGAGCTGGCCTACCTCAACCCCGGGCTGACGATCAAGCTCGACAACCGGATTGCCGAGGTCGTGCGGACCTTCAAGTTCGACGGCGGGATCGCCGCCTATGTCAAGGCCCTGAGCGAGGGGAAAGAGCCGCTCCACGAGGAGCCGATCTACTTCCTCGCCCAGATCGGCGAGAGCTATCAGCTCGAGGCGGCCGTCCTCTTCACCTCGAGCTACGATGAGGCCATCTACTCCTTCGCCAATAACATCAACACCCGGGAGGGCGGAACCCACCTTGTCGGGTTCAAGTCGGCCCTCACGAGGGTCCTGAATGAATACGCCCGCGAGAAGCGGATCCTGGGGAAGGATGACCCGAACCTCGAGGGGGACGATGTCCGCGAGGGGCTCTGCGCGATCATCTCCGTGAAGCTGCGCGAGCCGCAGTTCGAGGGCCAGACGAAGACCAAGCTCGGCAACCCCGAGATACAGGAGCTGGTCTACAACTTCGTCCGGGAGAACCTGGCCCGCTTCCTGAACAAGAACCCCGGGATCGCCCGGAAGATCCTGGAGAAGGCCGTAGCAGCCGCGCGGGCGAGCCAGGCCGCGAAGCGGGCCAGGGAACTGACCCGCCGGAAGAACCTTCTCACTTCCACCTCGCTCCCGGGGAAGCTCGCCGACTGCGCGACTCGCGACCCGGCCAAGTCCGAGCTCTACATCGTCGAGGGCGACTCCGCGGGAGGGAGCGCGAAGCAGGGTCGGGACCGGGAGTTCCAGGCGATCCTCCCCCTGCGAGGGAAGGTCTTGAATGTGGAGAAGGCCCACCTGAGCAAGCTACTCGAGAACAAGGAGCTGAACTCGATCATCACGGCCCTGGGCACCGGGATCAGGGAGGGGTTCGACATCGAGAAGCTCCGCTATCACAAGATCATCCTGATGTGCGATGCCGACATCGACGGGGCCCACATCCGGACGCTCCTCCTCACCTTCTTCTTCCGCAACCTGCGGCCGCTGATCGAGCAGGGCTATACCTACATCGCTAAGCCGCCGCTCTACCAGGTGAACCTGGGGAAGGAACGGCTCTACTTCTACGACGAGGCGGAGCTGGCGAGCTTCCGGGAGCAGCACGACGGGAAGTTCGAGGTGAAGCGCTTCAAGGGCCTCGGGGAGATGAACCCTGAGGAGCTGTGGGAGACGACGATGAACCCCGAGAAGCGCGTCCTGAAGAAGGTCACGATCAATGACGCGCTCGAGGCGGACGAGCTGTTCACGCTGCTCATGGGGAGCGAGGTCGGCCCGCGCCGGGACTTCATCAAAGAGAACGCGGATAAGATCACCAATCTGGACATCTGAGCTGCGCAAGTTGCCCAGTTGGCAAGTGCGGGGGGATGACAGATAGTTTCGGCAGCGCCGGCAACGCGCACAGTTGCAAATGGCTAACCCGCAGACGAAGATGAAATTGGCCTCCCTGCTCGAAGAGGTCGAGCCCCTCGCCCTGTCCGGCGAGCCCGAGGTCGAGATCTCCGCAATCAGTTGCGACTCCCGCTCCGTCGGGCCGGGGAGCGTCTTCGTGGCGGTCAGAGGGCAGAAGCACGACGGCCATGCCCACATCGAGGAGGCGGTCGCCGGTGGCGCGGTCGCCGTCGTCGGGGAGAAAGACCTCGCCCCAAGCGGGATAACCTATGTCCGGGTTGCCAACAGCCGGAGGGCGCTTGCCCTCCTCGCTGCGGCCTTCTATGGCCATCCCACTCGCGAGCTCTTCACGGTCGGCGTCACGGGCACGAAGGGGAAGACCACCGTGGCGCATCTGGCGCAGAGCGTCCTCGGTGAAGCTCAGACTGAGATAATCAGCACGATCAGCAACAACCTCGAGCGCGGCCTGGCCAACACAACCCCTGATCCGCTGGCCATTCAGAGGATTGCCCGCGCGGCCGTCTTGGCTGGCATGAGGAACCTGGTCCTGGAGGTCTCGGCCCACGGCCTGTCGCAGGAGCGGGTGCTGGGGGTCGATTTCGGCGCGGCGGTCTGGACGAACCTGTCCCACGATCACCTCGACTACTACAGCACGGCGGAGGACTACCTCAGGGCCAAGCTCCGGCTGTTCGCCATGCTCCAGCCTTCGGGCACAGCCGTTGTGAACCTCGACGATCCTCACGGTCAGGACTGCATCGAGGCCACGAGGGCGGAAGTCCTCACCTACGGCCTCAGCGAGGGAGCGACGATCCGCGCTCGAGATCTCGAGCTCGGCCTGGCCAGCTCGCGGTTCCTCGTCCGGACCCCGAGGGGAGAGATGGCCATCGAGACGGCCCTCCCGGGGGAGTTCAATGTCTACAACATCCTCGCCGCGATCGGCGTGGGGCTGGCCCGGGGCCTGCCACTGTCAGCGATCAAGCAGGGGGTCGAGCGCGTCAGGCGGGTCGAGGGGCGGTTCGAGCGGTTCCCTGCCCGAGGGGGCTTCGAGATCGTGATCGATTTCGCCCACTCCCCCGATGCCCTCGAGAAGGTGCTCTCAGCGCTCCGACCGCGCTACCGGCGGCTCATCACCGTCTTCGGCTGCGGGGGCGAATCCGATCGCCTGAAGCGACCGGTGATGGGCCAGATCAGCGGCCGGCTGAGCGACTACACGATCATCACCAGCGACAACCCCAAGTCCGAGCCGCCTGAGGGGATCATCGCCGAGATCGAGGTCGGGATAAGACAAACCCTCGCAAGCTACGAGGCGATCGTCGACCGGCGGGAGGCGATCCGACGGGCCCTCGCTCTCGCTGAGCCGGGAGATGTGGTTCTCATCGCCGGGAAGGGCCACGAGCGGACGCAGATCTTTGCTGACCACGAGGAGGAGTTCAACGATCGGGCCTTTCTGGAAGCGGAGGGCGTAATCTAACTGCCGCCCCCCGCCTAGGAGCTGGTGGAGCCGAGGGGAGTCGAACCCCTGACCTCCTGCATGCCATACAGGCGCTCTCCCAACTGAGCTACGGCCCCCGCGGGGGTATGTTAACATCCCTGGGGCCGCTAGTCAAGCGAGCCGCGAGTTTGCCTCCCTCCTGAAGCTCCGGCTACACTGATACCTCAGACAGTGAGAGGGCGAGATGATGCGCGAGAGGCTGGCACTCCTATTCCAAGTGCAGCGGCAGGACCGGGCTATCAGCGAGCTCTCCGCCCGCCTCGAGCGGCTCGCGGCGCGGCGGAGGGAGCTGGAGGAGAGAATCGACCAGAGGCGTGCGGAGCTGGCGGAGAAGCGGAGGGCGCTGGACGATCTCCGCCGCGAGAGCCACCGCCGGAACGACGAGGTCGACTCCCTCGACTACCAGATGCGGAACTACGAAAAGCAGCTGCGCGAGAGCATCATGAGCTACCGGGAGATGGAGGCGCTCAAGGAGAAGCTCGACTGGACCAGGCGGCGGATGGAAGAGCTGGCGGACGGGGCGATCGGGCTGATGAACGAGATCGAGGCCAAAGAGAAGCAACTGGCCGGGGAGGCCGAGGCGCTCAGCGCATGGGAGCGCGGGATGCGCGAGGAGATCGACCGGGTGGCTCAGGAGACCGCCGCCCGCCAGGCCGAGCTGGAGCGAGCTCGCGAGCGCCGCGCCGAGCTGGCCGCGCAGGTCGAACGCCACCTCCTCGAGCAGTATGAGCGGCTGATGCGCGACTACCGCTACGACGAGCCGATCGCGAGAGTCGAGGGCGATTCCTGCTCCGGCTGCAAGATGTGGCTCTCGGAGAACACGCGCGACCGAGTGCGCGAGGGGCGGGAGCTGGTGGTCTGCGAGAACTGCCACCGGATACTCTACTGGGAATGAATCCGGTATAATGGTGAGCAGAGAGGGCCGGAGGGCCGCGGCCGAGCGCCTTGCCGCTCGGTCGAGGAAAGTCCGGACTCCACAGGGCAGGCCGCTGGGCGCAAGCCCAGGAGGGGCGACCCTCGGGTAAGGCCACAGAGACCAGACCGCCTCGCTTGGGGCAAGGGTGAAAGGGTGCCGCTAGAGGCGGCTTCAAGGGGTAAGAGCCCACCGCCGGCCCGGGCGACCGGGCCGGGCTGGCAGCCCCCCGGCCGGAGCAAGGTCGAGTAGGGAGGAAGACGAGGGCGGCCCGCCCTCTCGCCTCCGGGTGGACCGCCAAGATGGATGGCCCTCTTAAACACAGAATCCGGCTTACGGCCCTCTCTGCGCTCTGATGGGAGATGTCTCTGAATTGAACAAACGCCTGCTGTGGGGCTTGACGCTGCTCCTCTATTCCGGCCTGATCTTCTGGCTCTCGAGCCTCCCACTCCCCGAGGGTTCGCCCGTCTTCCCCTTCGCCCACGGGGATAAGCTCTGGCACTTCCTCGAGTATCTCCTCTTCGGCCTCCTGGCCTGGAAGGCCTTCAATCCGCGGGACGCCCGCGGGCTCGGCCTGGCCCTGATCATCGCTTTGGCCTACGCCGGCTCCGATGAGCTCCACCAGCTCTTCGTCCCCACGCGCTCGGCCTCGATCCTCGACTGGGGCGCCGACTCGCTCGGAGCGCTCGGCGGGCTGCTCCTCGGCCGGAGGTTGTAGCTTGCATTTCGGGCTCTCTGTTGTATAATAACACTGCGATCTTTGAGATGGGGGTGAACGGTCTCGACGGGAATGCGGAAGTCCGGCGGCAAGCGGAGTTTCTGCCATCTCCTGCAAATGGCAGATCTACCAATAAATGCCGACAATCTGGCATTCGCTGTCCCCTCTTATAACTAACTGAGGGGCCGTCCCTGAGGCCCTCGCCCGTGGGGCCTTAGGGGCGTCGACTGAAACGGGCTGGCCTCTTCCCTTCAGCCCGGAAGGGATGGGGGACGAAACTGAAGGGCTCGGGCCGGAAGATCCTGTCCCATGGGAGCTTTCGGCCTCAGAATAGAGCATGGGACTAAGCTTGTAGAAGTCGGGTGGAAGCATTTTCGGACCGGGGTTCGATTCCCCGCACCTCCACCAAGAGCTTGGGGCCGTCGGGCTCGACCGACGGCCCCATTCCTTTCCAGTCAGCAGATGTCGACGTGGTGCTGCGAGAATATGTGTCCGTCCTACCGGACCTGAGCGACCTTCTCCGACTCCCGATCGCCGTCGACGAAGAAGTCGCCGACGGACTTGATGTCGATGGCGTATGCCCTTCCCGTTGTGGAGGACCAGGCCACGACCAGCACGGCGTCATTCGTCCAGGCCCCTTGGATCGCCTCGATCAGGCCGTCGAGGTCCAGGATCGTGTCCCAGAGGAAGTAAGGCCGAGCCCAGGGGGCCTGCATCTCGAACTTCCAGAAGGCCCAGTTCGCGGGAAAGGCCTCGAGGTAGACCACGTCATCCTGGTTTGCCCAGTCAGGTATCTTGAGCGAGCCGGTGATCGTCTCCTGGGCCCCGCGATAGGGCTGGAGCTTGAGGTTATAGCGGAGGGTCCCGCCGCGGCTCACGGACTGGCTCGCCGGCTCGACCGACTCGATCACCTTGACGCGGAGGTTCCTCTCGACGGTCATCTCGAGGTCGATCGCGCTGATCTGAGGGTCGGCGAACTCGTTCCAGGCCAGGAGATAAGAGATCCAGGCCGGATCGAAGGTTCCCGCCTCGGAGATGTCGTAGTTGCTCACATAGATATCGCGCCGCTCCAGGAGCTTCTCGCCCGCGGCTCCCCTGATGGTCAGATGCATGTTCAAGGTCCCTCGCCCCACCCGGTTCAACGTCCGGTCCACCGCCTCCAGGCCAGCCCAGAGGAGGTTGTCGGGATACCACTCTGGCAGGGCCACCGACTTGGTCGTGAAAGTGTTCGTGATCCCGGAGTCCCTGTCTGTGACGGTGAGATTGAGCTGGATCGCTGTAGTCGGTCTGCCGATCGCACCGGCGATCGCGTGCAGTCTGTCCTCGAGGAGGCTCCCAACCTCGCCCACAATGTAGCCCTCCTTGAAGGGGCGCTGAATGCTGCGGACCAAGTCAGTGATGTAGATGGAGGTCATGAATAGATCAGTCTCCCCGAGGAAGAAGTCGGGGTGCCCATAGGCGATGAGGCACTGGTCCTCGACGTAGGTGACTGTCCCGTAGCCGCCGTAGGTGAAGTCGCCGAGCATGATCGCGCTTCCCACGGGTGCGCCGGGGACGAGCGGACCGGGATCGACCCCCTGGACCTGCCCGCCCGCTCTGAAGTTGTAGAGCTCGACATCATACCGCTCTTCCAGGCCCTGTCTAAGGGAGGAGAGGAAGCTCTGGAAGGCCCGCTCACCGCGGAGGTAGCGAAGCACGCTCCCGCCGACTTCGGCGTCCATGCCCTCCTTCAACCAGCGGTAGGCCCTGCCCGAGAGGCCGCTCACCGCGACCGGTGTCGCGAGATACTGGACGAAGAGCGTGCGCGGGTGGGCTTCCAGTTCCTCGGGGGCAGGAGGGCGAGCGACGACCTTGATCCGCTCAATCTCGGTCTTCCCCGTCAGGCTGACCGCCTGAATGGTTCGACCCACAGGACCCAACTGCGCTGAGGCGCTGCTTGAGCCACTGGCCGGCGCGCTCACCCTGCTCAGGCAGGCGTCGAGGACCGGGAGCATCGCCTCGATCGGCTGGATTAGGAAGGGCTTCCCCGGCTCGGTGAGCGGTGTGTCCCAGGAGTAGCTGGCGAATAAAGCGCCAATCAGCTTGTCATCGATGTAGCAGGGGCTCCCGCTCATCCCCGCTGCAGTCCAGAAGCCCTCTTCCGCGCGGGCCAGGATCGTGATCTTGTATTCCTCCGCCCGCGGGTCGAGCCCCACATAGGCCGTCCTCAGAATGTCGACGATCGTGAAGTTGAAAGTCACGATTTGATTCCCGTTCACCGCGGTCTTGCAGAACCCCGTCATCCCCGGCTGGAGTTCTTCCGAGAACATGAACTGCCCGCGATCGCGCCCGCCGCCGGTGAGGGCCGTGGTGAGGATAACCGCAACTAGAGCGACTAGACCTAACCGGAAAATGAGCTTCCTTCTGCTCATCTTGACCTCCTTGAGAGTAGTTAGGAGCTAGCTTTGCTTGCCAACCACCACCTCCCTTCGTCGAGCGAGATCTGTCGATACTATAGCACGGAACTTGGCCGGAGTCAATCCTCAGTGCTGGACGAGGCAGGAGTCCAGCCCGCGGAGCTCCAGGGGGTGGCTGTTCTCCGGGGAGTGGACAACCATCCTTCCCCGCTCGAAGTATGGCAGGGCCTTCTGATACTCCTTCGGCGCGCCGGCCCGCTCGGCCAATCCCGCCTCCATCCCCAAGAGGAGCCTCGTGCTCACCTGAGAGAGGACGGCCTCGTTCACATCCTGGGGGTTCTGGGTGATCAGGACCAGCCCGAGCCGGTTCTTCCGCCCCTGCTTGGCCGCGGCCACGAACTTCTCCACGATGATCCGGTCCTGCTGGGTCGCGGCGTTCGTGAGGTAGTTGTGGGCCTCATCGACCACCAGGACCACGGGGAACCGGGCGATCCGCTTGGCCCATTCGGACTCGACCGCCTCGGTCTTGGCGTCCGCGACCATCGACATGATCGCGAGGACCACGACCCGCTCGGCCTCCGGGCTCAGGTGCTCCGTAGGGAAGACGCTCACCGCCCCCTCGGCGAAGATCTCCTCATAGAGCTGGTCGAGCGGGTTGGCCCCCTGGTCGAAGACCTTCTCAAAGTAGGGCCGGAGGACCCGCCGCTTCAGGGCCTTGAGGGTCTCAGAGTGGATCAGCCCGGCCTTGTAGCGCTCCTCGGCAGTCGCGGCCTCGAGGAACTCCTTGAACTCCTGGTAGCGCTCGCCTCCGGCAGCGAAGAAGTCCCGGACCAAGAGGACGAGGGCCCCGAACTGCTCCTCATTCACCTCCCCGCCGGCGATCAGGTAGGGGAACTGGCGAACGAGCGCGAAGGGGATCGTGAACTCCAGATACTTCGGGGCGCCCTGGTAGCGCCTCCCCTCCTCCTTGGCCACGAAGACCCTCACCGTCTTGACTCCTCCGAACTTCACCCCCTGGCCGCGGAGGGTGTCCAGCTCCTTAGCGGGGAGGCTCGCCAGGACCGGGTTATCTTCCATCATCTGCCAGTATTCGTTGTGCGGGTCGAGGATCACGAGGTTCACCTCGCGCTCCTCCCCGCCCCGCCGCTCCATCCGGTAGCGCGAGCCGACGACCTGTCTCAAGAAGTTCTTGGCCACATGGGTCTTCCCCCGGCCGCTCATCCCCGCGATCAGGGTGTGGGTGAAGATCAGGGGATCCCCGATCCTCTCCGGGTCGTTCCGGAGGTAGTAAGGGATCGGGAGGCCGCTTGCGAGCCTGATCGGCTCGCCGTTGACCGCCACATAGCCGAGGAAGAGGCCGTCCTCCGGGAGGTCGAGTCCGACCTTGACCTCGTCCTCGCTCGCGACCCGGCGGACGAGCGTGTTCGGCTTGGGGATGTGGCGGACCTCGAGGGCCTTGCCCTGGACGATCATCGAGAGCGGCTCGAGCTCCGCCAGCTCGATATACTCCTCTTCCCCGACCCGCTCCGCCCCGACCAGGAGGTGGACCTCGCTCATGTCGTCGAGCGCGTCCCTCTTCCTGTAGGAGAGGCGCTTGATTCGGGCGAAGATCTTACCCCCGGCATAATCGCAAGGGATGACCACATACTCCCCCACGGCCACGCGGTCCCGCCGGCTCTCGGGGACATACATCTCGATCTTGGCCTCGGTGAGGCTGAGGGAGAGCTCGCTCGAGATGGCGATCCGCCCGAGCTCGTCCTCTCCCAGTCCGAGCTCGGGCTTGGCCGGCCGCCCCAACTCCAGCCCCAGCTCCTTCTCCAGGTCGAACTCGCTCTCGCTCATCTCACCGTTCACCACGGCTCGCCACGGCCCTGATTATACCCCAGGTCCGGCGGGAGGCCGCTCCCCCTGATGAAAGCCTCCCGCTCCTCTTGGGTGATTCTGGCCCGGCTGTCGGCCCGCCGGATCACATTCGGGACAGCCGCGCCTCGCGCGATCTCGGCTAGGATCACCCGCTGCAGCTTCTCTGGCTCATGCCTCTCGAGGATCGCCCACGGGACCTCGACTTTGAGGACGCTTCCCGCTCCGCCGGCCGTCCGCGGATCGGAGACGAAGAAGTAAGCGATAGCGTAGTCCTCTGGGGGAAGCTCCAGCTTGAAGAAGGGGACCTGGCGGAAGAGGTCGCTCGCCCCGCGGTCTGGGGCAGGGAGGCGATACCGGACCTGGAGGAACCAGTTAGTCCAGCCGAGCTCGGCCTTGGGGAGGTCGTGGAAGACGGCCCGGATCAGCTGGCGATCGTCGGCCCAGGGCCCCTCCTCGGGGAGGCAGCCGAGGAGGTAGCTTGTCTGAGGGGTCTTGTTGATCCCGGCATAGGTCGCCCCGCGCTCGACCATGGTTTCCGCGAGGCGGAGGTGCTGGGCCAGGGCCCGCGTCGCGCCAGGGAAGGCCGTGAGGTCAACCTCCGGCGAGCGGCGTGCGCCTACTAGATAGTAGAGGCCGATCGGGAAGACATTCCCGTCGAGGAACAGCATGTCATCCCGGCCCAAGTTCAGATGCTCGGCCAGCCGGAGGGCGTGGCGGGCCTCGCTAGCGGCGTCGGCCAGGCCCTTCAGGACATGGTCGATCTCGCCCCGGAGGTAGTCCCTGGTGAGGTGGATTCGCCAGATCCCCAGAAGACCCTCCTCGAGGTAAGCGGCCCGCGGGCCGCCGCTCGGGGCGAAGGACTGGGTGACCAGGGCCACAGTTCGGAACGCCTCGAGCGGAAGCCCCTCCAACTCTAGCGGCGGCTCGCTCACCATCACGGCCTGATTGGCGCACAGTGTCGTCCCATTCGCGAAGTGGATCGGCCGGGTCGAGCCCCCGTCGAGCCCGAAGGTCCGCTTGAACGGGCTCTCGCATGAGGCGAGCTCGACGATCGAGCGGCTGGCGTAGCTCGGCGGGGTGAGGGCCTGGACGGCCCCGTCAGGCTCGAGATTGGTAAACGCCTCCCGCGCCTGTTCACCCCACCTCCCCAGGTCGAACGGGAGGGCGAACTCCTCGATCCCTTCTCTTAACCTCTGCTTGACATCCGGGGAGAGCAAATCTACCTCACCCTCCTCACGGTCGAGATGTTGGCCGGCCCCTTCTCCGTCCGATACTCGTGGTCGGCGCCCTCGACCAGGCTCTCCTCGTGGGAGACGACGAGCACCTGGCCGAGCTGGGCTCCCAGCTCTTCCAGCAGGAGCTGGAGCCGCTGAATCCGCTCGCGGTCGAGGTAGATCGTCGGCTCATCTAGGATCAGCGGGAGCGGTCCGACCGCGCGCGCCAGGACCTGGTGGATCGCGCACCTCAAGGCGATGTTGATCAACGCCCGCTCGCCGCCGGACATGATAGTGGGGTCGATCCGGCGGCCATCCTTCAGCTCGATCTCGATCCGGTAGCCCTCATCGATGAGCGCGCGGCTGTAGTTGTCCCCGGCATCCATGAGGCGGAAGAGATGGTCGAACTGGCGGGCGATCGCGGCCACATTCCGCTTGCGCAGTTCTCCCTTCACTTGCCGGTAGAGCCCCTCCAAGCGGGCCACCTCTTCGGCGAGCTCGGTCAGCCGCCCGACCTCCCCGGCCAGCCGTTGCTCCTCGGCCTGGAGGTGCTTCAACCGCTCCAGCTTCCCCGCGAGCTGGCCCCGCCGATCGAGGAGCGCGGCGTGTTCGCGCTGGAGCGCTGCCCTTCGCGCCTCCAGCTCCTTCAGAGCTGCCAGGAGGTGGGCCTCGTCCTGCTCGAGCTTGGCCCGCTCGCCCAGCTCGAGCCGGAGCTGCGAGCCCTTCCGGTCGAGTCGGGCCAAGTCCTCCCGCAGACTGCCCAGGCTCTCGAGGAGGGCCTGCTTCCGTCCCTCGGCCTCCTCGAGCCTGGCCAGCGTCCTCAGCAGCTCACTGCTCAACTTCGCCAGCCTCTCCAGGCGGGCCTGCCCCTCCTCCGCGAGATTGAGGCGCCGCGAGAGCTCTTCAACTTCGGCCGTCAGGGCTGCGCGCTCCTTGCCCTTCGCCACGAGGCCCCTCTCGCGCGCCTTGAGCTCCTCTTCTGCCTGGGCAAGCCGCTCCTCCAGGGCCCGGCACTGCTCCTCGAATCTGCGGAGGCCCTGGCGCTTGTCTTCGAGCTGCTCCCGCTTCGCCTGGAATTCCACAGCCAGCACGGCCAGCCGGTCCAGCACCTTCCGCTCCTCTTCAAGAGCCAGAAGCTGGCTCTCCACGCTCCCGATCTCTTCTTCGAGCCCGGCAGCGGCTTCCTCCAGGCGCTGGCGCTCCTGGCGCAGTTCGGCAAGGACATCGGCGAAGGTCGCCGCGGCGATCGGCTGGCCGCAGGTGGGGCAGCGGCCGGCCTCGATCAGCCCCTCCTTCTCCGCCAGTTCGCGCTCCAGTTCCGCGCGCTGCGTCCGGGCCGCGACCAGCTCCGCGCGCAACCGCTCTGCTTGCTCGCGGGCCCGCTCGCGCCGCTCGAGATGGGCTGCCTGCCGGGCGTGGAGCGGCTCGCCAGCGAGCGGCTGGACCCCCACCCGCGAGGCGAGAGCCTCCGCCTTAGCCTCGATCTCCGTCAGGCCGCTCTGAAAGCGCATCAGCTCCTGCTCGCTCGCCTGAGCTAGTTCCCGAGCGGCTGCCAGCTCGGTCCGCAGCTCATAAGCCTTGGAGTCAAGGCCTTCCATCTCCTTCTGCAGATGGCCCAGCTCGGCCTCGAGCCGGGCCAGCCGCTCCCGGCGGGCCTGGACCTCGGCTCTTAGCTTTTCCAGCTCGCCCCGGCTCTCAGTTAGAGCTTGCTCCAGGCGCTCCTCCAGCTCCGGGAGGCGGAAGATCTGATAATCGGGGAACGCCTTGAGCCAATCCTGAAGCTGGGCACGTTGCTCCTCCTCTTGGGCCTGGAGGCCGGTGAGAAGGAGACGGAGCCGCTCCAGTTCCCCCTCCTGAGCCTTGGTCCGTCTGAGCTTCTCCTCCCGTTCGAGCTCGAGTTCCTGGAGTTCCTTGGCCGCCGAGGCAAGCCGACGAAGGCGCTCGCGGAGGCTGGCACGGCCCTCCTCAAGGCGTCCACGCTCCGCCTCCAGGCCCGCCAGCACTGCCTCCTTCTGCTGGACCTCCCGTTCGAGCGCGGCCCAGGCCCGGGCGAGCCCTTCCTCCTCCAGGGCGGCCAACTCTCGCCTCAGGCCGGCCAGCTCGCCTTGGAGGACTGCCAGCCGGCGGTTGACCGCCCGTGCCGCTCCCTCCTTCGCCCGGGTGGCATAGCTATCGAGCCGCTCGAGCCGGAGAAGCCGGTCGAGCATCCCCCGCCGCTCCTCCTCCCCGGCCCGGATCAGACGGTCGATCTCCCCCTGCCGGACATAGACCGCGTTGGTGAAGTCGTCCCGGTCCATGTGGAGCAACTCCTGGACTTGAGCCGTGACCTCCTCCACGCCCAGCCACTCCATCCCGTCCTCGCGGAGGAGCCGGCAGCTCTCGCGCTCGCTCGTGACCCGCTCCCCCTGGCGCTTCAGGCCCATCTCGCTTTTCCACCGCTGCCCGGAGCAGAGGAAGTGGAGCGAGACCCGGCCCTGCCGCGCACCGTCGCGCAGCACCTCGGCCAGGGAGCGGCCCATCGCCGGGCAGGCGCGGCTCCCGTAGAGCGCGAAGAAGATCGACTCAAGCAGGGAGGACTTCCCCGAGCCGTTCGGCCCCGCGATGACCGCCAGGCCCGGCTCGAACTCCACCTCCGCCCGCTGGTAGCAGAAGACGTTCTCCACCTCGAGCCGGAGGAGTTGGATCCCCCCGCTCGCTGGCCTGAGCGCCCTCTCCTCTTCCGCAGCCTGCTTGCTCCAGAGGTCGAGCAGTCGGCCCTCTAGCTCGTTCATCGCCCCTGCCAGCTCTCCAAGAGCCTGGTCACCTCGGCGTCCACATTGGAGTCCGGGATCCGCTCATCACGGATGATCGCCTCGATCTCCTGCCCTTCCCGCGAGAGCCCCAGACGGGCCAACTCCTGGGCGAGCGTCTCCTCCAGGTCGAGGAACTCCAGCTGCGCCCCGCTCAGCTCTACCTCCTCCGCTAAGGGCGCAGCCGGGCCCGGTTCGAGGAATTGGACCGCGAGTGCCCCCCGGCTTCGGGCCTCCTCTTCGATCTCTTCCGGCTTCCAGCCCGCGCCGCGATAGACGCAGACTACGGCGCCACGGACCTCTTCGCCCTTGAGCCGCCGGAGCGGGTCTTCATCGGCCTCGATGTAGACGAACGGCCGCGTCTGGAGGTTCCTTCGGGTCAGCCGCTTCGTCTCGAGGTCGATCAGGCTCACCCCCCGCGGTGACCGCTCGCTCGCCCGCCAGCGCTCCGTCGAGCCGGGATAGGTGATGAGGACCCCCCGCTCGAGCCAGCTCTGGTGCTCGTGGTAGTCTCCCAAGAGGATGAGCTCGGCCCCGCAGTCCAGGAGCTGGGCGGACTTCAGCTCCCCGGAGACCGTGGCGATCCGGTCGAGCAACTGATGGGCCACGAGCACGCCTCCCGAGAGGCGCGGCAGCTCGAGTTCCCTCCGCCCGGAGTAGTCCAGACCGTAGATCCGAGTCCCCTCGAGAGGATAGGGCTCCGGGCCGAGGTGGACGGCCAGGCCGAGGGCGGCGAAGAGGTCGAGCCACTGGACACCTCTCTTCTGCTCATGGTTTCCGACGATGCCGAGGAAGGGGACCCCCGCCTCGCGGAGGCGGAGCAAGCCCGAGAGGGCATCGCGGAGGTCCTCGGTCGAGGGATTCCGGCTGTCGAAGAGGTCCCCCGCGTGGACCACCGCCCGGACTTGCTCGGCGATGGCCAGCTCGACCGCCTGGAGGAAGGCCGCGGAGAAGTCGGCCCGCCGCTCCGCCAGGCCGTATTGCCTCGTCCCGATGTGGGTATCGGCCAGATGGAGGATCTCGCTCATTTCAAAATGAAGTGTAGCCCAAGTGCGGTGAAGGCGCAACCGTCAAGGGTTTCCGCGCAGCCGGAGCGCCATGAGGTAGGCGTCATCCCCGTCGCTGTAGTAACGGCTGATCAGCCGCTCGATCGAGAAGCCGAACTTCCGGTAGAGCTGGATCGCCTCCCTATTTTGCGTCCGGACCTCCAGCTCGACGCGCCAGGCTCCGAGGTCTCTAAGGTAACCGAGCCCGGCGCGGAGGAGCTGGGACCCCAGCCCGCGGCGGCGCCGGTCAACGGCCACCGCCAGGTTCATCACATGGCCGATGTGGAGCTCGGGGTCTGTCTCGTCCCGGCGCTGGAAGAGGAGCCGGGTGCGCCTCTCCAGCCTTGAGAAGAACGAGGGGATCCTCAGCCCGACGAGGATGTAGCCCACCACTTCCTCGCCGTCCTCGCCCACGAGGAAGCCGTCCTCGCCGAGGTAGCCCCGCAGCAGCCCCTCCGGCCATGGGCTAGTGAAGGAGGAGCGCTCGATCTCCATCACCCGCTTCAGGTCGCGTTCCTCAGCCTTCCTGATCTGCATCCCCGTCTTCGGCGCCATTATAGCCCTCTCGGTGGCCGACGACCAGGGGCGCGATGACGGATCGCTGCGACTGGAGGGCAGAAGAGGGCGCGGTTGACTAATGGGCCCCTTTGTGCTATCATCGCCTAGGAAGGCGATGAAGATCACGATAGCAGGCAGGCATGTCGAAGTGACTGATACTCTCCGCAGCTACATCCTCTCCAAAGTTGAGGGTCTGGAGCGCTTCCATGATGGGATCATCAGCGTGGACATCAACCTCGGGCTGGAGAAGAATCGCAACACCGTTGACATGGTGGCACACCTCGTCCGACGGAAGGTGGCTAAAGTCTCGGAGGAGTCGAACGACATGTATACTTCGATCGACCTGGCGGTGGACAAGCTGAAGCGCCAACTCCGGCGGCACAAGAGCAGGATCAAGGAGCACCGCGGGGAGATCCGGGAAGTGGAGGGTCCGGGCGAGGATCGCCGCGGGAGGAGGGTCGAGCTGATTAGACGCGAGGTGGCTCTCCCCAAGCCGATGACGCCGGAGGAGGCGCTCGTCGAGCTCGGCTCGCTCGAGCAGGACTTCCTCATCTTCATCGACGCCGAGACCGGCGGGCTGAAGGTGCTCCATCGCCGTGAAGACGGGGTGGCCGAGCTGCTCGAACCGCAATACTGAACGGGGATCTGAGGAGGAATGGCCAGGGCAGTAGTCCTATTCTCAGGAAGCTTAGCAAGCCTCATCGCCACCAAGCTGGTGCTCGATGAGGGCGTGGAGGAGGTCAGGCTCCTCCACTTCCGCTCACCCTTCTTCCGCGACTACGAGCCGATCAAGGAGCTGGCCCAGAGCCTGTGGCGGCTCCTGTTCCGCAGCCAGGCTCTGAAGCGGGAATTTCACGAGCTCTCCACCTTCGCGGACGGGGCCTACCAACTCCGGCAGAGCTGCTTCAACTGCCGCCGCCTGATGCTCCACAAGGGAGTGAGATACATGAAGCGGATCGGGGCGGACTTCCTCGTGACCGGGGAGGTGCTGGGCCGGCACAATCTCGGCCTGTTGGAGATGGAGGAGCTGCCCCGGGCGGTCGGCGCGGAGGGGCTGATCCTCCGGCCGCTCTCTGCCCGCCTCCTCCCCCCGACGATCCCTGAGCAGATGGGCTGGGTGAGACGCGAGCACTTCCTCGCACTCCAGGAGGGGGAGGACGGGCTCCGCCCGCTGGCGAGCGAGCTGGGGATCAGAGCTGAGGGCTTCCCGGCCGAGCAGCGCTGCAAGCTGACCCAGCCTTACTTCGGCCAGCGGCTGGGAGATCTGCTCCGCGAGCCGGGGTTCACCATGAACTCCCTCGAGCTTCTTGAGTTTCCCCTCTATTACAAGAAGCCACCGGATGTGAAGATCGTCGTCGGGAAGAGCGACGAGGAGAAGCGCCGGCTCCAAAGCTTCTTCCTCCCCGAGGATCTCCGCGTCTATGTCCCGGTCCAGGAGGGGCCGATGGCCCTGGTCCGGGCCGACTGGAGGGAGAAGAGCCCTCAGGACATCGAGGGGATCATCGAGCTGGCCGCGCGGATCACCGCGTCCCATGCCCCGCACCATGACCGCGTCGAGCGGGTCCAGGCGAACTACCGCTTCGAGAATAAGTGCGAGACCTTCTGGATCAGCGTCTCCCCCCTTCTACCACAAGAGCTCCGGAAGTATTACCTGAAGTAGGCTCATGGAGAGCCTCCACGATCTGAACCCCGATCAGCTCGAGGCGGTGACCCACGGTGAGGGGCCGCTCCTGATCATCGCCGGGGCTGGGAGCGGCAAGACGCGGGTGATCACCGAGCGGATGGCCTACCTCATCCGGCATTACCGCGTCCCGCCCCAGCAGATCCTCGGGGTGACCTTCACCAACAAGGCGGCGGAGGAGATGCGCGAGCGGGTCGAGCGGCTGCTGGGCGAGCGGCAGACCCCCTGGATCAGGACCTTCCACTCCACCTGCGCCCGGATCCTCCGCGACTGCGCTCAGCTCGTCGGCTACGAACGGAACTTCACCATCATCGATGAGCAGGACCAGCGGGAGCTCCTCGCCTCTTCGCTGAAGGAGCTCGGGGTGGAGCACCTCAGTCCCGCCTCGGTCGCCAGCTTCATCGAGCGGGCGAAGGACGAGCTCTGGGACCCGGAGGAGTTCTTGCGCCGCTACGCGGAGAGGCTCGATGACTTCCTCCTCAAGACCATCTACAACGCTTACAAGCGCTACCAGGAGGCTCTGGTGCGGAGTAACTCCCTCGACTTCGCCGACCTGATCGGGCTGACAGTCAGGCTCTTCCAGGAGAATCACGCCGTCCTGCACGAGTATCGTGAGCGGTTCAGGTTCATCCTCATCGACGAGTATCAGGACATCAACTATGCTCAGTATCTGTTCGCCCGGCTGATCGCGGAGCGATATGAGAACATCTGCGTGGTGGGTGACGACGACCAAGCGATCTACAGCTGGCGGGGGGCCGATCCGAGCTGGCTCCTCCGCTTCGAGGAGGACTTCCCCCGGGCTAAGGTCGTCCGCCTCCGGTTCAACTACCGCTCGCCGGGGCGGGTCCTCCGGGCTGCTCAGGCCCTCATCCGCAACAACGAGATCCGGAAGGAGAAGGAGCTCCTGACCGTCAAAGGCGAGGGGCTGCCACTCCACCTCTATGCAGCGCGCGACGGGACGGATGAGGCGGAATACATCGCCGCGGAGATCGACCGCCTCCACCACAGCGAGGGCCTGGACTGGGGCGAGATCGCCGTGCTCTACCGGGTGAACACCCTCTCCCGCGCCCTGGAGGAGACCTTCGTCCGGTGGCGGATCCCCTACGAAGTCGTCCGAGGGCTCCGCTTCTACGAGCGGGCGGAGGTGAAGGACCTCATTGCCTATCTCCGGCTCGTCCTCAACCCCGGGGACGAGCTGAGCCTCTTCCGGGTGCTCAACCGGCCGAGACGGGGCCTGGGGGAGGGGGCGATCGCCGCGATCAAAGGGTATGCGCAGCAGAAAGGGCTCCCAATCTGGGATGGGTTGAAAGGGGTTGTGGCCGAGGGCCTTCTCGGCCCGGCACGGACCGCCCGCCTGCGGGAGTTCGTCGAGCTGCTCGAGGGTTTGCGCGCGGAGGAATTGGGGCCGAGCGAGCTCGCTACGGCGGTCCTGGAGCGGACCGGCTACCTCCGCTTCCTGGAGGAGGAGCGCGGCGCGGAGGAGCGGTTGGGGAACATCCGGGAGTTGGTCGCTCAGCTGCGGGCGTTCGAGGCCCAGGGCGGGCTCGAGGAGTTCCTGGAGTGGCTCGCGCTCGCCTCCGAGGCGGACGGCTACAGCGGCGAGGAGGGAAGGGTGGCCTTGATGACCCTCCACGCGGCGAAGGGGCTGGAGTTCGAGGCGGTGTTCATCACCGGCTTGGAGGAGGGCCTCCTCCCGCACGCCCGGGCGCTCGATGACGGGGACTTGGAGGAGGAGCGCCGCCTGCTCTATGTCGGGATGACGCGAGCCAAGGCCCGGCTATACCTCTGCTATGCCGTGCAGCGCTCTCTCTGCGGGATGCTGATGGAGAACCCGCCCTCGCGCTTCCTGGCCGAGCTTCCCGCTGAGGACTTGGCGGGGGCGATCGGGGCCTCCCAGGGGGATTTCCTTTTGGGCTCTGAATCTTCGCCCTACCCCTTGAAAAACCGCCGGATTTCGTTATACTAGTCGAGGTAGCCCTGGCCTGGGCCGGGGTAACTTTCCTTTTGAATGTGAGAACAAACAGAGCTTCAGGAGGGAAAGATGCCGCTCTATCGCTATCACTGCGATGAGTGTGGTCATGCCTTTACATTGCTGGAGCCGTTCCACAACGACTCTTTGAAGATTTGCACCAGGTGTGGGAAGCTCGCCGCCCGGCGGGAGATCTCGCGCGTCGGGGTGGTTTACAAGGGGAGCGGGTTCCACTCAACCGACTACCGCCGGAACGGCGGGGGCAACCATCGTCGCGCTCCGGAGAGGGAGGAAGAGAAGGCAGCTCAGGAAGGATGAGAGCCCCTTGCCCCCCAGGTCTGCAGGGTGGAGATGAGATTCCTTGCCGATACGATGCTGGGCAAGCTGGCGAAGTGGCTCCGCATCCTCGGCTATGATGTGCTCTACTACCGCGATCTGGGGGACGAGGAGTTGCTCGACCTTGCCCGCGCTGAGGGACGGATCTTGCTCACCAGGGATGAGGAGTTGCGCCGGCGCTGTCGAGGGATTCTCATCTCCTCCGACGATTGGCGCGAGCAGCTCCGCGAGCTGGCGGAGGCCGTGCCGCTCGACTCCAGCGGCCTCTTCACCAGGTGCCTCGAGTGCAACGCCGCGCTGGAGCGGGTGAGTCGCGCCGAGGTCGAGGATGGGGTCTCGCCCTTCATCCTGGCGACGCAAGAGGAGTTCGGCCGCTGCCCCGAGTGCGGGCGGGTCTACTGGAAGGGGTCGCACTTTGCCCAGGCCCTGGCGGAGATAGAGAGGATCAGCAGCAAGAGAGGTGAATAGATGATTACCAGCCCTGAGGACATTGCCCGAGTGAGGATCGGCCTGGCCTCCCCTGAGGAGATCCGCAGTTGGTCGAAGGGGGAGGTCACGGAGTCGGAGACGATCAACTACCGGACCCACAAGCCCGAGCGGGGCGGGCTCTACGCCGAGGAGATCTTCGGCCCAATCAACGACTATGAGTGCGCCTGCGGGAAGTATCGTGGGCGGAAGTTCGAAGGGATCGTCTGCGAGAAGTGCCATGTCCTGGTCACGGACAGCTCCGTCCGCCGGGTGAACATGGGCCACATCACCCTGGCTAGCCCGGTGGTCCACTTCTGGTTCATCCAGGGGATCTCCTCCCCGCTCTCGATCCTCCTGGGGGTCAAGCGGAACATCCTCCGGCGGATCATCTACTACGAGACCGAGCCGCTCCGCCAGGAGCAGTTCATCATCATTTCCTCCTCTGAGCCCGAGCTCGAGGCCGGAGAGCTGCTCTCGAAGATGGAGTTCGACATCCTCTCCCGGCGGAAGGAACTGGTGGCCGAGCCGGCCTATGTGGTCTCCCGAGCCCCCGAGGTCATCGCGCGCAATAGCGGTCGGGTCTCCTTGGCAAGGCGGAAGCTGGAGAACGGCGAGGAGATCGTCCTGCTTCGCGTCGGCGAGGAGGAGTATCCGCTCTCGCCCGAGGCGGAGGTCCTCGTGGAGGATGGAGCGGAGGTCGAGGAAGGAACTGCCCTAGCCGCGGCTCCCACCAAGGCCGAGGTCATCTCGGAGATGAAGTTCAAGCTCTTTAAGACCATCTATCCCGACCTGGAGGCCGAGCGGCTCATCGATGAGGTCGACAACCTCCTCTTCCTCGTGACCAAGGTGAAGAACCCGGAGATCCCGCTCAAGGTGGGGGACCAGATCTGGGAGCTGGAGAAGCGGGCCTATGAGCTGGCCTACAGGGGCCAGTTCGAGGCCCAGACCGGGGCACTGGGCGTCAAGGGTGTTCTGGAGAGCCTGGACCTCGAGAGCCTGAGCGCGCAGCTCAAGGAGGAGATCGCCGCCGCCTCGGCCGATACGCAGCGGACGCGGCTCCAGAAGCGGCTCGAGATCGTGGAGCAGCTGAGGAAGTCGGGGAATCGCCCCCAGGACATCGTCCTGGAGGTCATCCCCGTCCTCCCGCCCTCGCTCAGGCCGATCGTCCAGCTCGAGGGGGGAAAGTTCGCCACCACCGACCTCAACGACCTCTACCGGCGGATCATCAACCGGAACAACCGCTTGAAGAAGCTGATGGAGATGGGCGCGCCCCAGGTGATCTTGCGAAATGAGCGAAGGATGCTCCAGGAGGCGGTCGATGCCCTGATCTACAACGAGAAGAAGGAGAACGCGATCCTCGGGCGGGATAACCGGCCCTTGCTCTCCCTCTCCGAGCGGATCCAGGGGAAGCATGGCCGGCTCCGCCGGAACCTCTTGGGGAGGCGGGTCGACTACTCCGGCCGAGCGGTGATCGTGGTCAACCCGAAGCTCAAGCTCCACCAGTGCGGGATCCCCAAGAAGATGGCCCTCGAGCTCTTCAAGCCGTTCATCCTCAACCGGCTCGAGACGAGGCTGATCAGCAACTATGACGAGATCAAGAATAAGGCCCTCTCGGGGGAGATGCCCCAGGTCTGGGACATCCTCGAGGAGCTGATCAAGGAGCATCCCGTGCTGTTGAACCGGGCTCCGACCCTCCATCGCCTGGGGATCCAGGCGTTCGAGCCGATCCTAGTCGATGGGGACGCCATCCAGATCCACCCCTTCGTCTGCCCGCCCTACAACGCCGACTTCGACGGGGACCAGATGGCGGTCCATCTCCCGCTCACCAAGGAGGCGATCCAAGAGGCCCGCGAGCTGATGCTCTCCTCGAAGAACATCCTCTCTCCGGCCCGGGGTGAGCCGCTCTCCGAGCCGGCCCAGGACCTGATCTTCGCCTACTACTACCTCACCCTGGAGGACCCCGAGGCTCCGGGGAAGGGGATGGCGTTCGCCAGCGTCCGCGAGGCTGAGCGGGCCTACGAGGAGCGGCTGATCACCCTCCACACCCCGATCAAGGTCCGCCTCGAGGGGAAGATCCTCGAGACCACCCTCGGCAGGGTGAAGCTCAACCTCCTCTTCCCCCAGGATCTGCGGAACTTCAACATGGTGTTCACCGGCAAGGATATCGAGCGGGTCTTGATGGAGTGCTACCATCGCCACGGCCTGGAGCGGACGGTCCAGCTCCTCGACGACCTGAAGGAGCTGGGCTTCCATGTCGCCACCCAGTCGGGGCTGACGATCTCGATCATGGATGCGCTCATCCCGCCGGAGAAGGAGGAGTTGCTCCGCCGGGCCGAGGAGCAGGTGGCCAGGATCAATGAGGACTACGAGCGAGGCCTCGCCACGGAAGAGGAGCGGAAGGAGGCGGTCATCAAGGTCTGGCGCGAGACCGTCGACCGCGTCCGGGAGGCGACAATGCGGAACTTCGCCCGCGCCCGCTTCAACCCGGTCTACTCAATCGTCCGCTCCGGCGCCCGAGGGAGCGCCACGCAGGTGACCCAGCTCGCGGGGATCCGCGGCCCGATGGCCGACCCGACCGGGAGGATCATCGAGATGCCGGTCAAGTCCAATTTCCGCGAGGGCTTGAATGTCATCGAATACTTCATCTCCACCCACGGCGGGCGGAAGGGCACGGCCGACACGGCCCTGAAGACCGCCGACTCCGGCTACCTCACCCGGCGGCTCGTCGATGCCACGGAGGAATTGATCGTCAAGGAGGAGGACTGCAGGACGGCCAACGGGATCGAGATCGATCCCCTCTACTACGGCCGGGGCGAGGTGATGGAGACGATCGAGGAGCGGATCTACGGCCGGGTTGCGGCCCAGGAGATCCGCTATGACGGGGAGGTCTACCTCGAGCGGGGCGAGCTGATCACAAAGGAGAAGGCGAGCAAGCTGGGCAAGATGCAGTTCACCGTCAAGACGGACGACCCGAAGTTCCTCGATCGAGTGATCGGGATGAAGAGCGTGGCCGACATCCGCGATCCGCGGGAGAACTTCGTCTTGGTCCGTCAGGACGAGCTGATCAACGAGTATCTGGCCGAGCGGCTCCGCGAGAGCGGCGTTCGCGAGGTGACCGTCCGCCCGAACATCGTGATCCGCTCGCCCATGACCTGCGAGGTGCGGCGAGGGGTCTGCCAGAAGTGCTACGGGCTCGACCTCTCGAACCACAAGCTCGTCGCCCTCGGGACGGCCGTGGGGGTGATCGCGGCCCAGTCGATCGGCGAGCCGGGGACTCAGTTGACGATGAAGACCTTCCACACCGGCGGGGTGGCGGGGCTGGACATCACCCAAGGCCTCCCGCGCGCGGAGGAGCTCTTCGAGGCCCGGAAGGCGCTCCGCTCGGCCGAGGGGAAGATCGCTGATATCAACGGGAACATCGTCGGCTTCGAGGCCACCCCTCAGGGGACGCAGCTCGTCCGGATCCGAGGCGAAGAGAAGAGGATTACCGTCCCCGCGGCCATCTGCCGGGTGAAGCCCGGCGACCAGCTCCCGCTGGGCGAGCTGATCTCGCGGACCAGCCCGGCGAGCGGCGAGCTGCGGATCATCCAGCAGAATGGCCGGAAGAGGCTGCTGATCCTCAACCCCCAGGAAGGGGGCCTCCGCTACCGCTTGCCGCCCGGGGCGGAGGTGAAGCTGAAGGACGGCCAGTGGGTCGAGGTGGGAACCGAGATCGTCGCCCCTTACAATGAGGAGCCGACCGTGGCCCAGAGCGACGGGGTGGTCGAGGAGATCGTCCAGAACGGGAAGCGGGCGATCATCATCAAGGACACGCGCGGGCAGCGGATCGAGCACCCGATCCCCCGCGGGGCGCGCTGCCAGGTCCAGGTCGGCGCCAAGGTCAAGCAGGGGGAGAAGCTCACCACCCGCTCCATCCCCATCAAGCTCAAGGCCGAGCAGAGCGGTCAGGTCTACCTCCGCGACGATGAGGTGATCATCTGTCAGCCCCAGAACGGGGGCAAGGCCCTCCTGCTCACTCCCGACCTGGAGCTGCTCAAGGACGAGGGGGCCCATCTGGAGAAGGGCGAGCCGCTCTTCCGCCTGCGGAACCTCCCGGAGCGCGATTGGGTTGTGGTGGACAAGGTCCACGAGCGAGATGGACTAGCGGAGATCAGCTTCCACTACGAGAGCAAGGTCGAGCTCCCCGCGGCCAGTTCGCCCGTCGTTCGCGTCGGGGACAAGGTCCGCCGCGGCGACCTCCTCTCCAAGGGCGTCACCTCTCCGCACTTCCTCCTCAAGGTCGCGGGCGTAGAGCGGGCGAGGGAATACCTCCTCACCGAGATCCACAAGGTCTACAAGAGCCAGGGCGTCGACATCAACGACAAGCATATCGAGCTAGTGATCCACCAGATGCTGAATAATGTCCGGATCGAGGAGCCGGGGGACTCCCGGTTCTTCCCGAACCAGCTCGTGGTCCTCGAGGAGTTCAACGCCGAGCGGGAGCGGCTCCAGCGGGAGAATCGCCAGATGCGGGAGAGCCGCGAGGCCCTCGTGGGGAAGGTCCTGCTCGCGGACGTCGAGCTCGGCGACCGGGTGGTGGCGACGAAGGGGACGGTGCTCACGGAGGAGCTGCTCCAGCAGCTCGTTCAGGCCGGGGTGAGCGAGCTCACCGTCGACCGGGGCGCTGGGGCGGAACAGGTCCGGATCAAGGAGTGGCGCCTCCCGCTCGGTGAGCGGGTGATGCTCCGGATCTCGAAGGCGGCGCTCGAGACGAAGTCTTTCCTCTCCGCCGCCTCCTTCCAGCGGACGACGACCGTCCTCGCTGAGGCCGCGCTCCGCGGCGAGGTCGACTGGCTCGAGGGGCTGAAGCCGAACATCATCGTCGGGAAGAAGATCCCTGCGGGAACGGGCTTCTCGCGGCAGGCAGCGCTCCCTTGACAGGGGCGGGCTTTTTCTCTATAATACCGCCTACGGCAGGGAATCAGTAGTATCTTCCCCGATCACCTCAGTTGTATCCAGGAGGATCTTTATGCCAACGGCGAACCAGTTAGTGCGGCGGGGGCGGAAGAAGCAGGAGAAGCGGAGCAAGACGGTCGCGCTCAGCGGCGCTCCGCAGAAGCGCGGCGTCTGCACCAAGGTATTTACGCGAACGCCGAAGAAGCCGAACTCCGCCCTGCGCAAGGTCGCCCGCGTCCGGCTCTCCAACGGCCAGTATGTGACGGCCTACATCCCGGGCGAGGGGCACAATCTCCAGGAGCACTCGATGGTCCTGGTCCGCGGCGGGCGGGTGAAGGACCTCCCCGGCGTCCGCTACCACATTGTCCGGGGGACGCTCGACGCCGCGGGGGTCGAGGGCCGGAAGCGCGGCCGGTCCCTCTACGGGGCGAAGCGAGGAGGCTAGGTGATGGAGGCAGTGGCGAAGATGTTCCCCGGGCGGGAGATTGCCCCGGACCTGAGATACAACAGCCAGGTGGTGGAGAAGCTCATCAACTATGTGATGCGGGAGGGGAAGAAGTCGCTCGCCCGGAAGATCGTCTATCGCGCCCTGGAGCTGGTGGAGGAGAAGACCGGCCAGCCCGCGCTCGATGTCTTCAATAAGGCCCTGGAGAACTGCTCCCCCAAGCTCGAGACCCGCTCGCGGCGCGTCGGCGGCGCGGCCTACCAGGTCCCCTTCGAGGTCCCGCCGGAGCGCCAGCGGGCCCTCGCCCTCAAGTGGATCGCCCAGGCCAGCCGGGCCCGGACGGAGCGGACGATGTTCGAACGGCTTGCCGCCGAGCTGATCGCCGCGGCGAACAAGGAGGGGAAGGCCTACGAGAAGAAGCTAGAGGTCCATCGGATGGCCGAGGCCAGCCGGCCCTTCGCCCACTATCGCTGGTGAACCCCTGAGCGAGGAGAAGCGCAATGGAAGAGGGAAACTATCGCATTGAGAGGGTCAGGAACATCGGGTTCGTCGCCCATATCGACGCGGGGAAGACGACGACCACCGAGCGGATCCTCTATTTCACCGGGCGGACCCACAAGCTGGGGAATGTGGACGAGGGGACGACCGAGATGGACTGGATGGAGGAGGAGCGCCAGCGGGGGATTACCATCACCTCGGCCGCCACGACCTGCTTCTGGCGAGATCACCGGATCAACATCATCGACACCCCCGGCCATGTGGACTTCACCGCGGAGGTCGAGCGCTCCCTCCGAGTGCTCGACGGGGCGATCGTCATCTTCTCCGGGGTGGACATGGTCGAGTCCCAGTCGGAGAAGGTCTGGCGCCAGGCCGATAAGTATAGGGTTCCCAGGTTAGCGTTCATCAACAAGCTCGACCGCGTCGGGGCCCAATTCACTCAGACGATGGAGATGATCCGCGAGCGCCTCTCCGCTGTTCCTCTCCCTCTCCAGATCCCCTACGGAAGCGGGCCAGACCTGGGGGGCATGATCGATCTGGTGAAGATGAAGCTCATCCGTTGGGACGAGGCGAGCCAGGGTGAGCGGTATGAATACCTTCCCATTCCCAAGGAGATGGAAGCGGAGGCCCGCGCATTCCGGGAGGCTCTCCTCGAGCGGCTGGCGGAGGTCGATGAGGGGGCACTGATGGACTTTCTGGAGAATCGGGAGTTCGGGGAGGAGCGGCTCCGCCTGCTCATCCGGCAGGCCACCCTCGGCCACGGCTATGTCCCCGTCTTAGGGGGGGCCTCGCTGAAGAACGTCGGGATTCAGCCGCTCCTGGACGCGATCGTCGCCTATCTCCCCTCGCCCCTCGATGTCCCGCCGGTTCGCGGGATCTGGTGGGAGGGGCAGAATGGCGACCGTCGCCAAGGGGAGAAGGTCCGCCACGCCGACCCGAACGAGCCGCTGGCCGCCCTGGCCTTCAAAGTCGTGACCGACGAATACACGGGGCGGCTCGTCTTCTTGCGGGTCTACTCCGGGCGGCTCGAGCGGGGAAAGGCCCTCCTCAACTCCACCCGGGGCTTGAAGGAGCGGATCTCCCGGATCTTCCACATGCACGCGAACGATCGGACCGAGATCGAGTCCGCCGTGGCCGGGGACATCGTGGCCGTGGTCGGGCCGCGGGAGTTGACCACCGGCGAGACCCTCTGCGACCCCGACGACCCGATCATCTTGGAGAAGATCGAGTTCCCCGAGCCGGTCCTCTCCGCCGCGATCGAGCCCCAAATGGAGTCGGAGGAGAAGCGGCTGACCGAGGCCCTCCACAAGCTGGCGGCGGAGGACCCGACCTTCAAGTTCCGCGTGGACGCTGAGACGAACCAGACGATCATCTCCGGGATGGGCGAGCTCCACCTCGAGATCCTCATCCATCGGCTCACGCGGGAGTTCAAGGTCGCGGCCCATGTCGGCCGACCGGAGGTCGCCTACAAGGAGACGCTCCTCGAGCCGGTGGAGATCGAGGAGCGGTTCGTGAAGCAGACCGGCGGGCGAGGGCAGTATGCCCATGTGATCATCAAGTTCGCCCCGCTCGAGCGGGGCCAGGGATTCATCTTCGAGGAGAAGATCAAGGGCGGCCTGATCCCCCAGGAGTTCATCCCCTCCGTCCGGCAGGGGATCGAGGAGGCGATGCAGAGCGGCCCGCTCGCCGGCTACCCGGTGATCGACATCAAGGCCACCCTCGTCGGGGGCTCCTTCCACCCGGTCGACTCGAGCGACCTGGCCTTCAAGACCGCCGGGGCGCGGGCGCTCCACGCCGCGCTCCGCCGGGGCGGGGCGACGCTGCTCGAGCCGATCATGGAGGTGGAGATCATCTCCCCCAACGAGTATTTGGGCGAGGTGGTCGATGATGTCAAGGTCCGCCGGGGCGAGGTCAAGGCGATCGAGAGCCGCAACTCCACCCAGATCTTGCGGGCCGAGGTCCCGCTGGCGGAGACCTTCGGATATGCCACGCGCCTCCGCTCCCTCACCCAGGGGCGGGCGGTCTACTCCCTGAAGTTCGCCCGCTACGAGCCCGTCCCGCCGGCGAGAAAAGAGGAGATTCTGAGGGGGCGATAACGATGGCACGGGAAAAGATCAGGATCAGAGTCAAGGGCTACGACCACGAGCTGGTGGACGAGGCGATAAGGCGGATCATCAAGACGGCCCTCGAGTCGCGGGCCAAGATCTCCGGCCCGATCCCCCTCCCCAGCGAGACCAGACGCTACACCGTCTTGCGCTCACCCCATGTGAACAAGAAGTCGATGGAGCACTTCGAGCGCCGGATCCATAAGCGGCTGCTCGACATCCGCGAGCCGACCTCGGAGACGATCAACTCGCTCATGGACATCGAGCTGCCGACGGGGATCGATATCGAGGTCAAGCTATGAGCGCGCTGGGGATCCTGGGCCGGAAGCTGGGGATGATCCAGTTCTTCGACGAGGAGGGACGGGCCCTCGCGGCCACGGTGATCGAGGCTTCCCCCTCGGTCGTCGTGCAGGTGAAGCGCGCCGAGCGGGACGGCTACAACGCGATCCAGCTCGGCTGGGGGGAGCAGAAGGAGAGCCGCCTGACCAAGCCGCTCGCCGGCCACTTCAAGCGGGCCGAGGTCGCCCCCCGCCGGGTCCTCAGGGAGTTCCGGGTCCCAGATCCCGAGCAGTTCAAGCCGGGGCAGGAGTTGGGAGTCGAGCTGTTCGCGGCGGGGGAGGAGATCGTGGTGAGCGGCCGCTCGCGCGGGAAGGGCTTTCAAGGGGTGATGAAGCGCCACGGGTTCGCCGGGGGGCCGAAGTCCCACGGCTCGAACTTCCGCCGCCGGCCTGGCTCGATCGGGACGATCCGCGGGACGGGGCGAGTCTTCAAGGGGCAGAGGATGGCCGGTAGGACCGGGAATGAGCGGATCACCATCAAGGGGATCAAGGTGCTGAAGGTCGATCCCGAGCGACGCCTCATCGTCGTTCGGGGCGCGGTCCCCGGGGCGAAGGGAGGGGTCCTCGAGCTGAGGAAGGCCCATGGAGAAGGTTAAGCTCTACAAGAGTGACGGGGCCGAGGCCGGGGAGGTCGAGTTCCCCTCCTGCCTGCTCGAGGAGGAGGTCGATCTCGACCTGCTCCACCGCGCAGTCCAGTATTCGCTGGTGAACCGCCGGCGGGGGACGGCCTCGACGAAGACCCGCGGCGAGGTCCGCGGCGGAGGGAGGAAGCCCTGGCGCCAGAAGCACACCGGCCGGGCGCGCCACGGCTCCCGCCGCTCACCGATCTGGCGCGGCGGTGGCGTGACCTTCGGCCCGCGGCCGCGGGAGTATTCCTTCGCCCTCCCGAAGAAGATGCGCCGGAAGAGCTTGCGCATGGCCCTCACCGCCAAGCACAATGAGAAGCGCCTCGCGCTCCTGGAGGAGTTGGCTTTCGCTCAGCCCAAGACTAAGGAGGCCCTCCGGCTCCTCGAGGGGCTCGGTTATGACCACGGGGCGGAGGGGAAGGTGCTGATCCTCATCTCCGCTGAGGAGGACACGCTTGCTGTCCGGAAGTCGTTCAGCAATATCCCCTGGGTCAAGTGCCTCCCCGCCAGTGGAGCGAATGTCTATGACCTGCTAAAATACGAGGGCCTCCTGATGACCCAAGGGGCCCTCAACGAGCTGAAAGCGAGGCTCTGCTGATGGAGCACCTCGAGGATATTCTGGTCGCTCCCTTGGTGAGTGAGGAGAGCTGGCGCCTCCAGGAGGACAACATGTATACTTTCAAAGTCCACCCGGAGGCCAGCAAGTCGCAGATCAAGCAAGCCGTGGAGGAGATCTTCAAGGTTCGCGTGGTGGCCGTGCGGACGATGAACATGCCGGGGAAGCCCCGGAAGCAACGGTTCTACCAGCGGGGGCGGACGCCCCGCTGGAAGAAGGCCGTCGTCCGCCTGGCTGAGGGGAACAGGATTGATATCTACCAGTAAGGCTTTGCGAGGATGAGCTAGATGGCGCTGAAGAGGTTCAAGCCGACGTCCCCCGGACTCCGCCATGCGGAGTGGCCGGACTATTCGGAGCTGACGACCGACGAGCCGGAGGAGAGCCTCCTCGTCCCGCTCCGCAAGGAGGGCGGGCGGAACAACCAGGGGAAGGTCACGGTCCGCCACCGCGGCGGGGGGAACAAGCGGTTCTATCGGCTGATCGACTTCCACAGGGACAAGGTCGGGATCCCCGCGAAGGTCGTCTCGCGTGAGTATGATCCCAACCGCTCAGCCTGGATCACCCTCCTCCACTATGCAGACGGGGAGAAGCGCTACATCCTCGCCCCCCTCAAGCTGGAGATCGGGGAGACAGTCGAGGCGGGAGAGAACGCTGAGCCGAAGGTGGGTAACGCCCTCCCGCTCCGGAAGATCCCGCTGGGAACCTTCGTCCACGGGGTCGAGCTCCGGCCGGGCGGCGGGAGCAAGGTCGCCCGCGCGGCGGGGACGGCGGCCCAGGTGATGGGGATTGAGGACGGGACGGTGAGGCTCCGTCTCCCGTCGGGTGAGATGCGGCTCTTCGCGGGCGAGTGCATGGCGACGATCGGGCAGCTGAGCAATATCGACCACAAGAATGTGAAGCACGGCCAGGCGGGCCGGGTCCGGCGCCTCGGGCGGCGGCCCCATGTGAGGGGCGTGGCGATGAACCCTGTGGACCACCCCCACGGCGGGGGCGAGGGGCGCCATCGCGTCGGGCGCCAGCCGGTCTCGTCGACGGGGAAGCTGGCCCACGGCCCGCGGACGCGGAAGAAGCACAAGCCGAGCGATAAGCTGATCGTCCGCCGGGCGCGGGAGGAGAGGAGGACTTGATGGCGCGGTCGCTGAAGAAGGGGCCATTCGTCGCGCCCCACCTCTTGGAGAAGATCGAGCGGCTCAAGCAGGGCCAGATCCAGGAGATCAAGACCTGGTCCCGGGCCTCGATGGTCATCCCCGAGATGGTCGGCCTGACGATCAAGGTCCACAACGGCAGGGTCCATGTCCCCGTCTACATCACCGAGAACATGGTCGGCCACCGGCTGGGGGAGTTCGCCCCGACGCGGACCTTTCGCCAGCACGGGGGCGTGAAGAAGAAGAAGGCCCCGGCGGCGAAGTGATGAACATGGAAACGAGGGCGGTCTCCAAGATGGTCCGGATCTCGCCGCACAAGGCGCGGCTGGTGATCGACCAGATCAGGAACAAGGATGTGAACGCCGCTCTGCAGATCGTCCGCCTCTCGAAGAAGAAGGCTGCCCGGTTCGTCCTGAAGACCCTGGAGTCGGCGATCGCCAATGCCGAGAACAATCATGAGATGGATGTGGACAAGCTCGTCGTCAAGGCGGCCTATGTCGATGAGGGCCCCTCGCTCAAGCGGGTCGAGCCCCGTGCGCGCGGGCGGGCCGATATGATTCGCCGCCGGACGAGCCATATCACCGTGGTGCTCTCCGACGAGGAGGGGGACTGATGGGCCAGAAGACTCATCCGATCGGGTTCAGGCTGGGGATCAACAAGCGCTGGCAGTCGAGCTGGTTCAGCGAGAAGAAGGCCCCCGAGTATCTGTGGGAGGACGAGCAGATCCGGAAGCTGATCGAGAAGCAGTATCAGGGGGCTGGGGTCGCCGAGGTGAGCATCGAGCGGCCGACCGAGGATCGGATCTCGCTCATGATCCGGACGGCCCGCCCGGGGATCATCATCGGTCGCGGCGGCCAGGAGATCAATAACCTCCAGGCGTTGCTGGAGAAGATGACCGGTCGGCGGGTGCGCATCGCGATCAAGGAGATTGACAACCCTGATCTGGAGGCCAAGCTCGTGGCCCGCGATGTCGCCTTCCGCATCGAGAACCGGACCCCCCCGGTCCGGGCGATGAAGGAGATCATCGAGCGAGTGATGAGCAACGGGGCGCAGGGGATCAAGATCAAGTGCTCTGGCCGACTCGGTGGGGCGGAGATCGCCCGCCGGGTCGAGCAGATGGCCGGACGCGTTCCCCTCCAGACGATCCGGGCCGACATCGATTACGGGTTTACCGAGGCCCAGACGAAATACGGCCCGATCGGGATCAAGGTCTGGCTCTACCGTGGCGTAGCCCAGCCGGTCCCGACCCCCGCAAGCGGAGGTGGTGCTGATGCCGCTCCTGTTTCCTAACCGCCGGAAGTTCCGGAAGGACCGGCGCGGGCGACGGACAGGAAAGGCGATCAGCGGCTCCTCGGTCGCGTTCGGGGACTGGGGGATCCAGGCCCTCGAGCCGGCCTGGATCACCGCCCACCAGATCGAGGCCTGCCGGACAGCGATGATCCGCCAACTCGGCCGGGGAGGGAAGCTCTGGATCCGGATCTTCCCCGATAAGCCGGTGATGAAGACCCCGGCGGAGACGCGGATGGGCGGCGGGAAGGGGAACCCGGAGGATTGGGTCGCCGTCGTCCTCCCGGGCCGAGTGATGTTCGAGCTCGCGGGGGTCGACGAGCGGAGGGCGAAGGAGGTTGCGGAGATGGTCGACCACAAGCTCCCGATCAAGACCCGCCTCCGTCGCCGGCTCACCCTGGGAGGCGAAGAATAATGAAGAGCGAGGCCCTGCGCGAGCTGACCCTGGAGGAGCTGTGGGAGAAGGAGAAGGAGCTGAAGCGGAAGCTCCTCAATCTCCGCTTTCAGGTGGCGATGAAGAAGCAGGACAACACGGCTGCGCTCACCGAGACGAGGCGCGATATCGCCCGGATCAAGACGATCATCCGCGAGCGGGAGCTGGCGCGGCAGAGGGAGGAAGAGCATGGTGCCTGAAGGGGCTGCGGAAGCAGTCCGCCGGGAGCGATCCCGCAAGGAGCAGGTCGGCCGCGTCGTGAGCGCGAAGATGGACAAGACCATCACCGTCCTCGTGGAGCGGCGCGTCCAGCATCCCTTGTATCGGAAGTTCATCTGGAAGCGGTCGAAGTTCTACGCCCACGATGAGCGCCGCGAGGCCAAGGAGGGCGACCTGGTGCGGATCAGGGAGACCCGCCCCTTGAGCCGGCTCAAGCGCTGGCGGCTCGTGGAGATCCTGGAGCGAGGTTCATCGGCATGATCCAGCAGCGGACGATCCTCAAGGTCGCGGACAACTCCGGGGCCCGCGAGGTCCGGTGCATCGCGATCCTGAAGCGCGGCCGGGCCAAGGGGGGCAAGATCGGGGACATCGTGGTCGGCTCGATCCAGAAGCGCCTTCCCACCAGCGAGCTGGAGAAGGGGAAGGTCGTCCGGGGAGTGATCGTCCGGGCTCACGACCAGTTCCGCCGCGAGGATGGGAGCTACATCAGGTTCGACGATAACGCGATCGTGCTCGTCAACGAGCAGCTGGAGCCGATCGGGACGCGGGTCTTCGGGCCGGTAGCCCGCGAGCTCCGCCAGAAGGGGATGCTTCGGATCATCTCCCTCGCCTCGGAGGTCTTATGAGAAAGGTGCGCAAGGGCGACTTGGTGAAGGTGATTGCCGGGCG
Source organism: Candidatus Acetothermia bacterium (assembly GCA_024653345.1). GTDB lineage: Bacteria > Bipolaricaulota > Bipolaricaulia > RBG-16-55-9 > JANLFV01 > JANLFV01. The sequence goes on along the minus strand of JANLFV010000006.1, from coordinate 28,718 downwards.
GGACCGCGGCAAGGTGGGCGAGGTCTTGCGGGTCTTCCCGGCAGAGGATAGAATCATGGTGAAGGGCGTCCACATGGTGAAGCGCCACCAGCGCCCGACCGCGCGGCAGCGCGAGGGCGGAATCATCGAGCAGGAGGGGAAGATCCACCTCTCGAATGTCCTGCTCATCTGCCCTGAGTGCGATACCCCCACGCGGGTCGGGTTCGCCCTCTCCCCGGAAGGGGAGAAACTGAGGAAGTGCAAGCAGTGCGGGAGGACATTCCCATGATGCTCCACGAGCGGTTCAAGGAGGAGATCGTTCCCCAGCTGATGAAGGAGTTGGGCTACAAGAATGTGATGCAGGTCCCGCGGATCGAGAAGGTCGTGATCAACTGCGGGGTCTCGGAGACGGACAACCCCAAGGTCCTCGAGGGGGTGGTCCGGGACCTCTCTCTGATCACGGGCCAGCGGCCGGTGATCACGCGGGCCAAGCGCTCGATCTCCGACTTCAAGATCACCAAGGGGAAGCCGGTCGGGTGCATGGTGATCCTCCGCGGGGTCCGGGCCTATGTCTTCTTGGAGAAGCTGTTCAACCTCGTCCTCCCCAAGACCCGCGACTTCCGCGGCCTCTCCTCGGCCTCCTTCGACGGGCGGGGGAACTACAGCCTCGGGCTGGACGAGCAGCTCGTCTTCCCCGAGATCAAGTATGACGAGATTGAGAAGATCCAGGGGATGGACATTATCATCGTTACGACGGCCCGGAGCGACCGGGAGGGCTACTACCTCCTGAAGCACCTGGGGCTGCCGTTCAAGGACTGAGATGGCCAAGAAATCGTTGATCCTCAAGGCACAGCGGGAGCCGAAGTTCGCGGTGCGCAAGCACAATCGCTGCCGCCTCTGCGGTCGGCCCGGAGCATACATCCGGGACTACGGCATCTGTCGGCTCTGCTTCCGCGAGTTGGCCCACCGCGGGCGGATCCCCGGGGTGAAGAAGGCGAGCTGGTGAGTGATGGACCCGATAGCGGACATGCTGACGCGGATTAGGAATGCGAACGAGCGCTTCCAGGCCCAAGTCCGCCTCCCCTCCTCCCAGCTGAAGGAGGAGCTGGCGCGGGTCTTGAAGGAGGAGGGCTACATCGGCGGCTACAAGGTCGAGACGGACGGTGTGAAGCGGAGCCTGGTCATCTCCCTCAAGTATAAGGGGAAGCGGGGTAAGGAGCGGGTGATCACCGGCTTGGAGCGGATGAGCAAGCCCTCCCGCAGGGTCTACCTCGGCCAGGCCGAGATTCCCCCTGTCCGCGCCGGATTGGGGATCGTCATCCTCTCCACTTCTCAGGGGATCATGGCCGACCGGGAGGCTCGCAAGCGGGGGATCGGCGGGGAGCCGCTCTGCAAGGTCTGGTGAGCGAGAATGTCGAGAATCGGGAAGAGGCCGATACCTATTCCAGAGGGCGTGAAGGTCGAGGTCACCCCCGATCGGGTGATCGTGGCCGGGAAGCACGGCCGGCTGGAGCAGCGCTACGAGCCGGACAAGGTCTCCGTTGAGCTGCGCGACGGCCAGATCGCGGTCGAGCGGAAGGGCGACTCGCCGGAGTTTCGCGCCCGGCACGGGCTCTACCGCTCGTTGATCGCGAACATGGTCCGCGGCGTGGCCGAGCCCTACAGCAAGACCCTGATCCTCAAGGGCCTGGGGTTCCGCGCCCGTCTGGCCGGCCGGACACTGGAGCTAGAGGTCGGCTTCTCCCATCCCGTCCGCTACGAGGTCCCCGAGGGCGTGCTGGTCGAGCTCCCGGCCCAGGACCAGATCGTCCTCTCCAGCCCGGACAAGCAGCTGCTCGGCCAGGTCGCGGCCAAGATCCGGGCCTTCCGGAAGCCCGAGCCCTACCAGGGGAAGGGGATCAGGTATAAGGACGAGCAGGTCGTGCGGAAGGAAGGGAAGCTCGGGAGAAAGGCTGCCCAAGCTTAGCCATGGCCAGGTTGACAAGAGAGCAAGCGCGCCAGCGCCGCCACCGCCGCGTGCGGAAGAAGATCTGGGGGACCGCCGAGCGGCCCCGACTCTGCGTCTACAAGAGCCTCCGCCATATCTATGCCCAGGTGATCGACGACACGACCGGGCGGACCCTGGCCGCGGCCTCGACCCTCGATCCGCAGCTCAACGGCGCGCGTGGCTGCAACATCGAGTCGGCCAAGGCCGTGGGAAGGTTGATCGCCGCGCGGGCCCGCGCGCGGGGGATCGAGTCCGTGGTCTTCGACCGCGGGGGCTACCCCTATCACGGGCGAGTGCGGGCCTTGGCTGATGCGGCGCGAGAGGGAGGATTGAAGTTGTGAAAGAGACTCTGGAGCTGCAGAACGAGGTCATCGACATCCGGCGCGTAGCCAAGGTGACCAAGGGCGGGAAGAACCTGAGCTTCCGCATCACGGTCGTCGTCGGCGACGGCGCGGGCCGTGTCGGGATCGGGAAGGGGAACACCCGCGAGATCCCGCGCGCGATCCAGCAGGGGATCAGGGATGCCCAGCGGAACATGCTCTCGATCCCCCTGAAGGAGGGGACGATCCCCCACGAGGTCGAGGGGAAGTTCAAGGCGGCCAAGGTCATCCTCAAGCCGGCCTACAAGGGGACGGGGATCATCGCCGGGACGACGGTGGGGACGATCTGCCGGCTCGCCGGGATTCAGGATATTCTCACCAAGTCCCTCGGCTCGACCAATCCCCTCACCCTGGCGCGGGCGACGCTCGCGGCCCTGCAGCAGCTCCGCACGCCGGAGGAGGTCGCCCGACTCCGGGATAAGAAGCTGGAGGAGATCCTAGGATGAGACTGGAAGATCTGCGCCCGGCCCGCGGCGCGCGGCAGAAGGCCAAGCGAGTCGGCCGGGGGAACGCCAGCGGCCACGGGAACCAGTCCGGGCGGGGGACCAAGGGCCAGAAGGCCCGGACCGGGGTCCGGATGGTCCCCGGCTTCGCCGGGGGCCAGACGCCCCTCTGGAAGAGCATCCCCAAGCGGGGCTTCCGCAACCCCAGCCGGAAGAGCTACGCCTGGGTCAACCTCGACCTGCTTGAGCGGGCCTTCGACGCCGGCGCTGAGGTCACGCCCCTCACGCTGCGCGAACGGGGCCTGGTGAAAGGCCGGGAGGAGGTCAAGATCCTCGGCCGGGGAAGGCTGACGAAGAGCCTGATTGTCCGGGCTCACCGCTTCTCGCGCGCGGCCAAGGCCGCGATCGAGGCTGCTGGCGGCCAGGCGATCCAGCTCGCCGAGCCCGCGGCGACGGAGGAGTGATCATGGCCCAGAGAGTAAGCCTGTGGCGGAGCGTCTTTGAGGCCTTCAGCATCCCCGAGGTCAAGAAGCGCGCGCTCTTCACCCTGGGCGCGATCGTCGTCTTCCGCCTCGGGGTGGCGATCCCCGTCCCGGGGGTGGACCTGAGTGCCTTTGCCGGGTTCTTCCAGGGATTGGGCGGGGGGATCTTCGGCCTGCTCAACATGTTCAGCGGCGGGGGACTGGAGAGATTCTCCCTCTTCGCCCTCGGCGTCGTCCCCTACATCAACGCCTCGATCATCTTCAGCCTGCTCGTCCCAATCATCCCCCGCCTCAAGGAGCTCCAGCAGCAAGGGGACGAGGGGCGGAAGATCATCACCCGCTGGACCCGCTACGCCACCGTTCTGTTAGCCTTTATTCAGGCCTTCGGCTATAGCTACATCATCGTCAACCAGGGGCTGCTGAAGGCGGGCGAGCTGAAAATCCCCTTCTACATCATCTCCATCATCTCCATGGTCGCCGGGACGATCTTCCTGATGTGGCTGGGGGAGCGGATCACGGAGAACGGCATCGGGAACGGCGTCTCGATGATCATCATGCTCGGGATCATCTCACAGTTCCCCGACTATGTGGCCTCCACTTATCTGGCGATCACCAGCGGCACGAACCCCTTCTGGGCTCTGGCACTGATCATCGTCTTCATCGGGGTGACCGCGGGGATCGTCCTCGTCCAGCTCGGGGCGCGTAAGATCGAGATCCAGTATGCCAAGAGGATCGTCCAGGGCCGGGTCTATGGGGGGCAGTCGACCTACCTCCCGATCGCGATCAACCAGGGCGGGGTCATCCCGATCATCTTCGCCTCGGCCCTCCTGGCCCTCCCGCTCACGGTGATCAACTTCATCCCCGGCATCCAGTGGCTGCGGAGCTATGTGGGCGAGGGGAGCGCCGCCTATCTCGGCGCCTATGCGCTGTTGATCATCTTCTTCACTTACTTCTACAGCGCGATCATCTTCGACCCCCGCGATGTCTCGGAGAACCTGCGAAAGTGGGGCGGCTTCATCCCCGGGATCAGGCCCGGGCGCTATACATCTGACTACATCACCAGGATCATCAACCGCGTCCTGCTCATCGGCGCTCTCTTCCTCACGATCATCGCCATCCTCCCCTACCTGATCATTGGGGCGAGCGGGATCAGCGGGATCTGGATCGGCGGGACATCGCTGCTGATCGTCGTCGGCGTCGGGGTGGACATGATGAAGCAGATCGAGGCCCACATGGTCGAGCGGCAATACGAGAGCTTGATCAAGAAGGGCGCGATCCTGGGGAGGAGGCTATGAGCCGGGAAGCGCGCCGCCTCTCGCGGGACCTGCCCTCGGGGATCGTCCTTCTCGGCCCCCCCGGGGCGGGGAAGGGGACCCAGGCGGCCCTCTTGGCCGCTCGGCTGGGGTTGAAGCACATCTCGACTGGGGAGATCCTCCGCGAGGAGGTCCAGCAGGGGACCGAGCTGGGAAAGAAGGCCCGGGCCTATATGGACCGCGGTGAGCTGGTCCCGGACGAACTGATGATCGAGATGCTCGATTCCCGGCTCGATGGCCGGTTCCTCCTCGACGGCTTCCCGAGGACGACGAACCAGGCCGAGGCGCTGGAGAGGATCGCCAAGGTGGAGCGGGTCCTCAGCATCCGTCTCTCCGAGGAGGAGACCGTCCGGCGGCTCACCGCGCGACGGGTCTGCGCCGACTGCGGCCGGAACTATAACCTCGTCTCCAATCCTCCGCGGGTTCCAGGGGTCTGTGACGCCTGCGGCGGGCGGCTGATCCAGCGCGATGATGATACCCCGGAGGTCATCCGCCGCCGGTATCGGGTCTACGAGGCCCAGACCGCGCCGCTCCGCGAGTTCTACCGCCAGCGAGGCCTGCTCGTCGAGGTCGAGGGAGGCCGAGCCATCGAGGAGGTCTTCCAGGAGGCGCTCCGCCTCCTGGAAGAAGGAAGATGATTAGCATCAAGTCAGAGCGAGAGATTCGGATCATCCGGGAGAACGCCCGCCTCTTGGCGGAGATCCTCGAGGAGTTGACGGAGCAAGCCGCGCCCGGGCTCTCCACGGCCCAGCTCGACCGCTTGGCGGAGAGGATGATCCGCCGCGCCGGGGGCGTCCCGGCATTCAAGGGCTATCGGGGATATCCGAAGACGCTCTGTGCCTCGCTCAACGACGAGGTGGTGCACGGCATCCCCCGAGATGATAGAATATTGCAGGAAGGAGATCTCCTCTCACTCGACTTAGGTCTCTATCGACGGGGCTTCTACGCCGATGGTGCCACGACGGTGCTCATCGGGCCGGGGAGCCCGCGCGCGGCTCGCCTGCTCGAGGTAGCGCAAGAGGCGCTCGAGCGCGGGATCGCCGCTGCGTGTGCGGGCAATCATGTCTCGGATATTTCCTTCGCCATCTGCTCTTATGTGGAGTCACAGGGTTATTCGGTAGTGAGGCGCTATGCAGGTCACGGGATCGGGCGGCAGCTCCACGAGGACCCGGAGATCCCCAACTTCGGCCTTCCGGGGCGAGGGCCGCGGCTCCGGCCGGGAATGGTCCTCTGCCTGGAGCCGATGGTTAAGGAGGACGAGGGGGAGGTCGAGCTCCTCGCGGACGGCTGGACTGCGGTGACCCCCCGTGGCGGGCTGGCGGCGCACTTCGAGGAGATGGTCCTGGTCACGGCCGAGGGGCCGGAGATCCTGACCAGAGGAGGTGCCAGGTCGCGAAGAGCGGCTTCATTCGCAAGCGCGGCGAGGTGATCGAGGCCTATCCGAGCTCGATGTTTAAGGTCCGCTTCGAGGATGGCCAGGAGGCCCTCTGTCACATCTCCGGGAGGATGCGGAAGCACTACATCCGGATCCTCAACGGGGACAGGGTGATTGTGGAGTTCTCGCCCTACGACCTCACCAAGGGGCGGATCATCTACCGTGAGAGCTAGAGCGGGTGATCGAGGATGAAGGTGCGAAGCTCAGTGAAGAAGATGTGCGACAACTGCAAGCTGATCAAGCGGCATGGGAGACTGATGGTGATCTGCCGGAATCGCAAACACAAGCAGAGGCAGGGGTGATCGCGGATGGCACGGATTGCCGGAGCCGATCTGCCGGATAGCAAGCCGGTCGAGATTGCCCTGACCTACATCTACGGGGTGGGGAGACCGCTGGCGCAGCGGATCCTGAGCGCCACGCGGATTCCCCCCACCAAGCGTGTCCGGGAGCTGTCCGAGGACGAGATCGCCGAGCTGCGGCGGGAGATCGAAGGGAAGTATGTGGTCGAGGGCGACCTGCGGCGGAGGGTCCGCGGGGATGTCCAGCGGTTGAAGGACATCAACTGCTACCGCGGGCTGAGGCACAAGGTCGGGCTCCCGGTCCGCGGGCAGCGGACCCGCTCGAACGCCCGGACCTGGAAGGGCCCGCGGCCGGCGAAGGCCGGGAAGAAGAAGTGAAGGAGCACTAGCCTATGGCGAGAAAGGTCGAGCGCGCGCGGCTCTATGTCCACTCCACCTACAACAACACGATCCTCACCCTCACCGACACTGAGGGGGCGGTCCTCACCTGGATCAGCCCCGGGGTGGTCGGGTTCAAGGGATCGCGGAAGGGGACGCCCTACGCGGCCCAGACGGCCGCGGAACGGCTGCTCGAGCGGATGCGGGAGTTCGGGGTCCGCTCGGTCGTCGTGCTCGTCAATGGCTCGGGCGCGGGGCGGAACTCGGTGATCCAGACCCTCCGCGGCTCGGGGATTAGGGTAGAAGAGGTGAAGAATGTCACGCCCGTCGCCCATAACTAGGCCGATCGCAGCGAGAGCGAAGGAGGTCTCCGTCGATGGGTAGGGATACTGAGGCCAAGTGCCGCGCCTGTCGCCGCGAGGGGGAGAAGCTCTTCCTCAAGGGGCTGAAGTGCTACACCGACAAGTGCCCCGTCGAGCGCCGCTCCGGCCCGCCGGGGATGCGCGGCCGGCGTCGGTTCGGGAAGGCCTCGCAGTATGCGATCCACCTCCGGGAGAAGCAGAAGGCCCGCCGGATCTACCGTCTCCGCGAGGAGCAGTTCCGCCGGTATGTCGAGCTGGCCAAGAAGAAGAAGGGCGTAACCGGTGACTATCTCATCCAGCTCCTGGAGCGGCGGCTCGACAATGTCGTCTACCGCGCGGGCTTCGCGAACTCCCGGAACCAGGCCCGCCAGCTCATCCGCCATGGCCACTTCTCGGTCAATGACCGGAAGGTGGACATCCCCTCTTACCTGACAAAGGAGGGGGATGTGATCGCTCTCCAAGAGGGCTCTCTAGGGAAGCGGGGGATCAAGGAGCTGCTGGCGGCGATGGCCGAACAGAAGGGCTCGCTCCCCTCTTGGCTGGAGCGGCTGGACGGCCAGGTCCGGGTGGTCAGCGCGCCCGACCCGGCAGAGGTCGAGCAAACCATTCAGGCGAACCTGATCGTGGAATACTACTCGCGCTAGGTCTCCCCACAACAGCGCTAAGGAGCAACGAGATGGAGCAGGCAGTAAAGCCCGAGATTAAGATTGAAGAGCTGACCGACAGCCGGGCGCGGATCGTGATCGAGCCACTGGAGCGGGGCTACGGGGTGACGATCGGGAACCCGCTCCGGCGGGTCCTCCTCTCCTCGATCCGCGGCGCGGCGGTCGTCCGCGTCCGGTTCGATGGCCACTACCACGAGTATGACACGATCAGCGGGGTGAAGGAGGACCTCCTCGAGATCATCCTCAACCTCAAGGGGTTGGCGATCCGGATGCCGAACGATGAGGAGGCCCGGCTCCAGCTCGAGGCCGAAGGGCCGGGGGAGGTGACCGCCGGCCAGATCGACGCGCCCCAGAATGTGGAGATCCTCAACCCCGAGCTGCACATCGCGACCCTCGACGAGAAGGGGAAGCTGAAGGCCGAGCTGGAGGTCGAGTCGGGGGTCGGCTACCGCCCCGCGGAGCGGAATAAGCGGAAGGACATGCCCCTGGGTGTGATCCCCGTTGACTCCGACTTCTCCCCGGTGAAGCTGGCGAACTTCAAGGTCGAGCCGACCCGCGTGGGCGAGCGGACAGACTACGACCGGCTGATCCTGGAGATCGAGACGAACCGCGGGGTGAGGCCCGAGGAGGCCCTCAGCATGGCCTCGCAGATCCTGATCGAGCACTTCCAGATCCTGCACGAGTTCGCCCTCCACCCCCTGGGGAAGCCGGTGGTGATCGAGGAGCCGGAGGAGTTCTCCATGCCCCTGGTGAAGCTGGACTTCGACCACCGCGCCTGCAACCTGCTAGAGAGCCGGGGCGTGATCACCCTCAAGGACCTCCTCCAGAAGAGCCGGGAGGAGATCTCCGACATCCACGGGTTCGGGGAGAAGACCCTGGAGAAGGTCGAGCGAAGGCTGGAGGAGCTGGGCTACTCCCTGAGGAGCGAGAAGGAGAGGAAGAAGAATGCGCCATCGTAAGCAGGGGCGGAAGCTCTCCCGCCCTCATGAGGAGCGGGAGAGCCTTCTGGTGAGCCTGGCCAAGGGGCTGATCCAGCACCGCAAGGTCGACACCACCCTAGCCAAGGCCAAGGAGGCCCAGAGGGAGATCGAGCGGCTGATCACCCTGGCCCGCCGCGGGCCGGAGGACACCCATGCCCGGCGGCTGGCCTTCCAGTTCCTCCAGGACAAGGAAGTGGTGAAGCTCCTCTTCGAGGAGATCGGCCCGCAGTATAGAGACCAGAGCGGCGGCTATACGCGGGTCATCAAGCTCGGGCCGCGTCAGGGTGACGGCGCGGAGATGGCCCGCCTGATGCTCGTCTAGGGTTGGACCGCGCGAGGTTCGAGGCGCTGGTGGGGGAGGCCGTGGCTAGCCTCCCCAAGTCCTTTCGCGACCGGCTGGAGAACATCGCGATCATCGTCGAGGACTATCCCGGCCCCGAGGCGGGAGGGCGCTTCAGGAAGAGGAGCCTCCTCGGCCTCTACCACGGGGTCCCCCAGACCCAGCGGTCCGTCTGGGCGCGGTATCCCTTTCCGGATCAGATCTATATCTATCAGAGGAACATCGAAGCCCTCTGCCGGACTGAGGAGGAGGTCCGCGAGCAGGTCCGGAAAACGGTCATCCACGAGCTCGCCCACTACTTCGGCCTGAGCGACGAGGAGATCGCAAGGCTCGAGCGGGAGAACTGAGAGCCTCTCTTCAGGCTGCTGGCTCTCCTACAAGCGCATCCCTTGACAATCGGCCGACCGGTGTCTTGGGCAGGCATGGCGAAGCCGTGAATTCATGACGATCTGGTTCAGGCCTAAGGACCTTCATGAGGGAGATGGCTGGACGAACCCAGAAGCGAATCCTCTTAGTTCGCGCCATCTCCTGCGCCACTCCGAAACCAAAGCGAATAACGCATTGTGTTTCAGGGCAGCCCTTCCTAGCCTCTGCGCTCGATTAGAGACATTCTACGAGGCTGCCCTCGCGGAGCTCCTACTGCTCAAGAAGAAGCTGGAGCTGACCGATAGGCTGATCGACCAGGTCGGCTACAGGCTGTATGGCTTGACGGAGGAGGAGATTGCGATCTTGGAAGGAGTCTGCCCCGGCTGAGTCTCCTCCCCCGCTCGTGCTTGCCGTGCGCCCGGACCTTTGCTATAATCCTTCCCGGTGATCGGACTACTATGTGGCTCTTTGATCCTCTCTACCTGATCATGTTGCTTCCGGCGCTGGCGCTGGGCATCTACGCCCAGTGGCGGGTCCAGAGCACCTTCGCGCAATACTCCCGAGTCAACGCCTCCTCCGGGACGACCGCGGAGCGGCTGGCCCGTCGGCTCCTCGACGGGGCGGGGTTGGGGAACGTGAAGATCGAACAGGTCAAGGGCACCTTGACCGACCATTATGATCCGCGGACGAGGACGCTCCGGCTCTCCAACCCCGAGAGCCGCTCGCTCGCTGCCCTCGGAGTGGCAGCCCACGAGGTGGGCCACGCTATCCAGCACGCCCGGGCCTACAGGCCCCTGGAGCTCCGGACGGCGATTGTCCCCATGGCGAACTTCGGGTCGCAGCTGGCCCTCCCGCTCTTCTTCCTCGGGCTCTTCTTCCAGATGCCGCCGCTTGTGACCGCCGGGATCGTCGCCTACTCCCTGGCGGTGCTGTTCACGCTCGTGACCCTCCCGGTCGAGTTCAACGCCAGCCAGCGGGCGATCGCTCTCCTGCGGGACGGAGGTTTTGTGACCTCGGGGCAGGAGCTAGGAGCGGTGAAGCGCGTCCTCGGCGCGGCGGCCCTCACCTACGTCGCAGCGGCCGCGACCGCGGTCCTGACCCTGCTCTACCTTCTCAGCCGCAGGCGCTGAGTCGCGATGAAGCTCGCCCCCTCGATCCTCGCCGCGGACCTCGGCCGGCTCCGCGAGGAGATCGCCGAAGTCGCCGGCCTGGTCGACTCCTTCCACATTGATGTCATGGACGGCCACTTCGTCCCGAACATCTCCATCGGCCCGCCGGTGGTCAACGCCCTCCGCGACGGCTGCACGACCCCCTTCAACATCCACCTCATGATCACCGACCCCGCAAGGTATATCGACAGTTTCCTGGTGAGGCCGGGCGATACCATCACCTTCCATATCGAGGTCGTCGCCGATCCCCGGCCGCTGATCGCCCAGATCAAGCGGGCCGGCGCAAGGGGCGGTCTCTCGCTCAAGCCGCGGACCCCGGTCGAGGCGGTCTTCGACCTTCTCCCGGAGGCAGATCTGGTCCTGGTGATGAGCGTCGAGCCCGGCTTCGGGGGGCAGGAGTTCCTGCCCGATTCCTTGGAGAGGATAAGGCTTCTTCGGCGGGAGATCGACCGGCGGTCCCTTGCTGTGGAGATCGCAGTCGACGGCGGGGTGAACGAGGGCAACATACGCGAGATCGTGGCCGCGGGCGCGGATGTGATCGTAGCGGGCACGGCCATCTTCGGGCAGAGGGACCGGCGGAGGGCGGTCGCGGCCCTGAGGCAGGCGGCCGGTGGCTGAGGAGCTGATGCGCCGCGCGCTCGAGCTGGCCGAGCGCGGCGCGGGCTGGACAAGTCCCAATCCGCTCGTCGGGGCGGTCATCGTCAGGGGTGGCCGGATCGTCGGCGAAGGCTATCACCAGCGGTTCGGCGGGCCCCATGCCGAGGTCCTCGCTCTGGAGGCCGCGGGCGAGGAGGCGAGCGGCGCGGACCTGTATGTGACCTTAGAGCCCTGCGTCCACTGGGGGAAGACCCCGCCGTGCGTCGAGTGGATCATCGGCGCGGGGATCAAGCGGGTCATCGTGGCGGTCCGGGACCCCAATCCTCTCGTGGACGGCCGAGGGCTTGCCCGGCTTCGCCAGGCGGGGATCGAGGTGGTCGAGGGCGTTCTGGCGGAGGAGGCGCGGAAGCTCAACGAGCCGTTCTTCAAGTTCATCACGACCGGCCGGCCGTTCGTGATCTTGAAGCTGGCCATGAGCCTCGACGGGAGGAGCGCGACCCGGACCGGCGAGTCGAGATGGATCTCGAACGAGCGCTCTCGCGAGCTGGTCCATTGGATGAGAAGCCGGTATGCTGCAGTGCTCGTCGGGATCAACACGGTCCTGAAGGACGATCCCCAGCTGACCGCCCGCCTGGAGGGGGCTAGAGACCCTTGGAGGATCATCCTGGACTCCGAGGGCCGACTTCCCCTGGATGCTCAAGTCCTGCGCCTCGAGAGCGCTGCCCCGACGGTGGTCGCCACGACCCAAGGGATGCCGCCGGCCAAGGAGGAGGAGCTTCTGCGCCGCGGTGCGAGGGTCTGGCGACTCAAGTCTCGGGCCGGGCGGGTCGACCTGGCGGACCTGCTCGCCCGGATGGGCGCGGAGGGCCTCGACAGCCTCCTCGTCGAGGGCGGGCCGACGGTGGCCGCGAGCTTCCTCGAGGCCGGGCTGGTCGACAAGATTGTCTTCTTCATCGCCCCGAAGATCGTCGGCGGGCCGGTGAGCGCGATCGCCGGCTCTGGGGTCGAGCGGCTGACCGAGGCCTGGCAACTGCGAGATATTTCTGTCAGAATGCTCGACGGTGACCTGGTCTACGAGAGTTATCTGGGATGATCGAGCGTTATTCCCTCTCGCCGATGCGGGAGCTGTGGACTGAGGAGGCCGAGTATGGCCGCTGGCTCGAGGTCGAGCTGGCGGCCGTCGCGGCCCTGGCCGAGCTCGGCGCGATCCCTGCCGGCGCCGCGGAGGCGATCAGCCGGCGGGCCCGCCTTGAGCCCGAGCTGATCCGGCGATCCAGGCAGATCGAGCGAGAGATCGGCCACGACCTGTTGGCCTTCATCTGGGCGCTCGAGGAGCGAGTGGGCCCGGAAGGCCGGTTCCTGCATAAGGGGCTGACATCGTCCGATGTGAAGGACACGGCCCTGGCGATGGCGATGCGCGCCGGCCTGGCCGTCTTGATCGACGAGTTGAAGGCCCTCTTGGCAGTTCTCGCTGACAAAGCGAGGGAATACAAGACCACGCTGATGGTCGGCCGGACCCACGGCGTCCATGCCGAGCCGACGACCTTCGGGCTGAAGCTCCTGAACTTCTACTACGAGCTGGAGCGGGACCTCGCCCGGCTGGAGGAGGCGAGGGAGGCCATCTCCTACGGGAAGGCCTCCGGCGCGGTGGGAACCTACGCTCACATCGAGCCGCGGGCGGAAGAGCTGATCTGCCGAAGGCTGGGGCTGAAGCCGGCGAAGGTCTCGGACCAGGTGATCGCGCGCGACCGGCATGCTCAGGCGCTGGCAGCGCTCGCCCTTCTCGGCGCGGGGCTGGAGCGGCTGGCCGTCGAGATTAGGAACCTCTCCCGGACAGAGATCGCTGAGGTTCACGAGGGCCTCCCGCACGGCTCCTCCTCGATGCCCCACAAGCGGAACCCGATCGCGAGCGAGACGGTCTCCGGGCTGGCCCGGCTCCTCCGGGCCAACCTCCAGGCCGCTCTCGAGAATATCACTCTCTGGCACGAGCGCGACATCTCTCACAGCTCGGTCGAGCGGGTCATTATCCCCGACTCCTTCATGGCCGCGCACTGGATGGTCCGGCGGATGCGCGAGGTTCTCGAGAACTTAGTTGTCGATCCGGCGCGGATGCGGGAGAACCTCGAGCTGACCAGGGGCGCGATCTTCTCCCAGGCGGTCCTCTTGAAGCTTGTCGAGAAAGGGCTTCCCCGCCGCCGGGCCCACGAGCTGGTGCAGCAGCTCTCAGCGCGGGCTGAGCGGGAGGGCCGGAGCCTCAAGGAGTTGCTCCTGGAAGATGAGACCGTCCGTGCCCAGCTGGGGGCTGAGGAGATCGAAGCGCTCTTCGACCACGGCCACTACCTCAGGCATGTCGAGGAGGTCTTCGCCCGGTTCACCCCCGACCTTGACAGCCGGCCGGCGGCGCGGTAGAATCGCGTCGGCCATGCGGGTCAAGCTTACTTGGACGAGGCCGACCAGCATCATTATTCTGCCCCTCTAGGGGGGCAGAAGAGACCTGTATCTTAATCCCGCTTTGACTTTTTCTTCACGATCCCATATCTTTCCTCAGGAGGGTTGCCATGCCTGCTTATGCCAGATTAGAGGGTCAGGCCCCCGCGCGTGAGGCGGGGATCCTCGATCTGTGGGAGGCGCAGGGGGCCTTCGAGAAGAGCCTCAAGCTCCGGGAGCGCGCGCCCCGCTGGGTCTTCTACGAGGGACCACCGACGGCCAATGGGCGGCCGCACTTCGGCCACCTCCTCCCCCGCGTTTACAAGGACCTATTTCCAAGATACAAGACGATGCGCGGCTTCTATGTCCGCCGGAAGGGCGGCTGGGACACCCACGGTCTCCCCGTGGAACTGGAGGTGGAGAAGGAGCTGGGCCTGAACAGCAAGGGGGAGATCGAGAGCTTCGGCGTCGAAAGGTTCATCGCCAAGTGCAAGGAGTCCGTCTGGCGGTATAAGGCCGAATGGGAGAGGCTGATCGCGCGGATGGGCTTCTGGATCGACCTGGGGAACGCCTATGTGACCTACACCGACGAATACATTGAGACCGTCTGGTGGGCACTGAAGAGGATCTGGGAGGAGGGGCTCCTCTACCGGGGCTACAAGGTCCTTCCCTACTGCCCGCGCTGCGGGACCCCCCTCTCGAGCCACGAGGTCGCTCAAGGATATGCCACCGTCCGGGACCCCTCGGTCTATGTGAAATTGCCGATCGAGCGAGATCGCGAGGGCGCGGCCTTCCTCGTCTGGACCACCACGCCCTGGACCCTACCGGGGAACACCGCCCTCGCTGTCGGCCCGGACTTCGTCTATGCCAAGGTCCGCGCGGGCGAAGAGACGCTCATCCTGGCCAAGGACCTGCTTGACCAGGTCTTGGGGAAAGGACGCTACCGCGTTCTGGCAGAGCTGGAGGGGAAGGCCCTGGTCGGCCTCCGCTATCGGCCGCCATACGAGCTGCTCCAGAGCGAGAATGCCTACCGCGTCGTGGCCGCGGACTTCGTCAACCTCGTGGAGGGGACCGGGATCGTCCACATCGCCCCAGCGTTCGGCGAGGAAGACTACCTGCTCGGTCAGGCGGAGGGGCTGGAGTTCTTCCGCCCCGTCGACCAAGCCGGGCGGTTCACCGCCGACTTCCCCCTCGGGGCCGGCCGGTTCGTCAAGGACGCGGACCGGGAGATCATCCTTGACCTGAAGGCACGAGGCCTTCTCCACAAGGACCAGCTCTACGAGCACGAATACCCCTTCTGCTGGCGGTGCGACACCCCACTCCTCTACTACGCGCTGGACTCTTACTTTGTCCGGACGACCGCCCGGCAGAAGGAGATCATCGAGAGCAACGAGAGAGTCCACTGGCACCCTGAGCACATGGGGGCCGGCCGCTTCGGGGAGTTCCTCAACACGATGAAGGACTGGGCCCTCTCGCGGAATCGCTACTGGGGGACGCCTCTTCCGATCTGGGTCTGTGAAGGGTGCGGTCGGGAGGTCTGCGTCGGCTCGCGCGCCGAACTGGTGGAGCTGGCAGTCGATAAGGAGCGGGCAGCCCGGGTCGAGCCCCATCGGCCGTTCATCGACGACCTCCTCCTCCGCTGCCCTGATTGCGGAGACGAGATGCGCCGCGTCCCCTATGTGATCGACGCCTGGTTCGATTCGGGGATGATGCACACCGCGCAGTGGCACTACCCGTTCGAGAATCAAGACCTGTTCCGGGAGCAGTTCCCGGCGGACTTCATCTCCGAGGGCCAGGACCAGACCCGCGGGTGGTTCTACACGCTCCTCGTCACGAGCACGCTCTTGCACGGCCGGGAGGCCTACAAGAATGTGATCGTGACCGGCTACGGGCTGGATGAGGAGGGGCGGGCGATGAGCAAGAGCCGGGGGAATGTGATCGACCCCTGGCCGGTGATCGAGCGCTACGGCGCCGATGCCATCCGATGGTATCTCTACTCCTCCTCCGCGCCGTGGAAGACCCGCCAGCTCTCGGCCAAGGGCGTGGGCGAGGCCCTCCTCGGCTTCCTGGAGACGGTGAAGAATGTCTACAACTTCTTCGCCCTCTACGCCGGGATCGACCGGTTCGCGCCCCGGGAGCACCAACTGCCGCCCGCGCGGCGGCCCCTCCTAGATCGCTGGGTCCTCTCCCGGCTGGCGGGCACGATCGGGGAGGTCACCTCAGCGCTCGAGGAGTTCGACCCCGTGGCGGCGACCGCGGCTCTGGAGAGGTTCGTCGACGATCTCTCGAACTGGTATGTCCGCTCCTCGCGCCGGCGGTTCTGGGGCGGAGAGATGGATGAGGACAAGGTCGCGGCCTACCTCACGCTCTACCATGTGCTGCTGGAGCTGGCGAAGCTCCTCGCCCCGTTCGTGCCGTTCCTCGCGGAGTCGATCTACCAGGGCTTGCGCGAGGAGGACCTGCCGGAGTCGGTCCACCTGTGCGACTGGCCCGTGGTCGAGGCCGACCTGGTCGATCAGGAGCTGGAGGCGGAGATGGAGCTGGCGCGGAAGGTGGCGGCCCTCGGCCATGCGGCCCGCAACCTCGCGGGGGTCAAGGTCCGCCAGCCGCTGAGGGAGATGCTGATCTCCGGTCCCAGGGCGGGCTCGATCAGGCCGGAGATCGCCCTGCTCGTCCAGGAGGAGCTGAATGTCAAGCGGCTCCGGGCCGTCCAGCTCGAGGAGCTCCGCGGGGAACTTTTCACCCCGAGGGTCGCGCCCCGGATGAGCGCGCTCGGGCCGAAGTTCGGGCCGCTCGCCCCGAGGATCGCCGCAGCGCTGAGCGAAGCTGAGCCTGAAGAGGTGGCGAGCGCTCTCCGCCGCGGGCAGGAATTCGCTCTCACCGTCGGCGACAGGACCGTCGAGCTCGGGCCAGAGGAGCTCGAGCTGAGCTGGGATCTGAAGGAGGGCTGGAAGCTCGCCGCGGAGGGCGAGCTGACGGTCATCCTCTGCACGGAGATCGATGAGGAACTGCGACGGGAGGGCTATGTGCGGGAGCTGATCCACCAGGTCCAGCTCCTGCGCAAGGAGGCCGGGTTCGAGGTGACCGACCGGATCGTGCTATACTACGAGGCTGGCGGTGAGCTGGCCGCAGCCATCACCAGCCACAGCGAGCGGATCAAGGCCGAGGTCCTGGCCACCGCGCTCGTCGCGGGACTGCCCGGCCAGGCGGACTATCAAGCCGAGCGCGAGGTGAACGGCCAGCGGGCCTTGTTCGGCCTTGTGCGGCAGAGGAGCTAAGAATGCCAGCGATCGCGGTGCTCGGCGCGCAGTGGGGCGATGAGAGCAAGGGGAAAGTCTCCCATCTCTTGGCCGCGGAGGCCGACTGGTGCGTCCGGTTCAACGGCGGGACGAATGCGGGCCACACGGTGGTCCTGGGCGGGCGGGTCTTTAAGTTCCACCTCCTCCCCGCGGGGAGCCTCCGCGAGGGCTGCAAGGCGGTCCTGGGGAATGGGATGGTGGTCGACCCCCTGGCGCTGGTCAAGGAGTTGGAGGAGCTGAAGAACGCCGGCTGCAACCCGGAGGTCTACATCAGCGCCGCGGCCCATCTCGTCCTCCCCCACCACCGGCTCGTCGAGCGCCTCTCCGGGGCAGAGGCCGGGATCGGGACGACCGGGCGGGGGATCGGCCCGGCCTACCGGGACAAGGCGGACCGGACGGGCCTGCGGGCCGGCGATCTCCGGGAGCCGGTGCTCTTCCGAGAGAGGCTGGAGCGGAACCTCCGGCGCGAGCAGGAGCTCTGGCGGAGTGAGGAGTTGAAGAGCCTCGATCCCCGCCGGCTGGCCGATGAGGTCCTGGAGGCAATGGAGCCCTGGGCCGACCGGATCACGAACACGGCCGCCCTGCTCAACCGGGCGCTCGACCGGGGTGAGCGGGTGATCTTCGAGGGGGCTCAGGGGACCCTGCTCGATGTGGACTTCGGGACCTACCCGTATGTCACCTCATCGAGCACCACGATCGGGGGCGTCGGGACCGGTGCGGGGGTCTCGCCCCGCCGCGTCGAGCGGGTGATCGGGGTGGTCAAGGCCTACACGACGCGGGTCGGGGAGGGCCCCTTCCCGACCGAGGAGCGGAGTGCTCTGGGGGACCGTCTCCGCGAGCGGGGGAGGGAGTGGGGCGTCACCACCGGCCGCCCGCGCCGCTGCGGCTGGCTCGACCTCGTGGCCCTCAAGTATGCGCAGATGCTGAACGGCTTCACCGAGCTGAGCCTGATGAAGCTCGATGTCCTCTCCGGCCTTCCCGAGCTGAGGGTCGCCACAAGCTATCGCTGCCGCGGCGAGCTAGTCTCGGATTTCCCCGCCCAGGCCGAACTGCTCCGCGACTGCGAGCCGGTCTACCAGACGCTCCCCGGCTGGAGGGAGGAGATCGGAGGCTGCCGGCAGCTCGGGGAGCTCCCCGCGCGGGCCCAGGCCTATATCAGCTTCGTCGAGGAGCATCTGGGGGTGCCGGTCTCGATCGTCTCCCTCGGGCCGGGAGTGGAGACGAGCATCCTCCGCGCCTCAGCGTTCTCCAGAAGCCGTTGAGCCGCTCCAGGTTGACAATCGGCTCGTGGCGCCGACGGGCTTCCTCCGGAACAGCCCCCTGGGCGTCTTGGGCTGAGCCGATCGGTCGTTGCACCGGCGGGACGGATTTGGTATCATCCAGCCTCTAGTCTAGGAGGAGTCGCTGATGCAGAGGACATCGATGGTGAAGCAGGAAGAGTTGGAGCGCAACTGGTATGTGATCGACGCCCGGGGGCAGACCTTGGGGCGCCTGGCGGCGCAAATCGCTAAGATCCTCCAGGGGAAGCATAAGCCGGCCTACACGCCCCATGTCGGGACGGGTGACTATGTCATCGTGGTCAACGCCGCGGCGATCCGGGTCACGGGCAGGAAGCTCGATCAGAAGATCTACTATCGCTACTCCGGCTACCCGGGGGGGCTCCGGTCCAGGCCGCTCCGCGAGGTCCTGGAGAAGAGCCCCGACCTCCCCTTGCGCAAGGCTGTCCAGCGGATGCTCCCCCAGAATGATCAGGGCCGGCGGGCCTTGCGCCGGCTCAAGATCTACCCCGGCCCGGACCATCCCCACAGCGCGCAAAGCCCGATCCCGCTCGACCTGGGCCGGCTTAGCGGACAAGGTTAACCGCGGCTCCTGACGGCTGTCCTCGCCCCTCCGCCGGGCGGAGTTATGCTCAAGCCGTCATCTTGGCCTCGTTTGGCACTGGCGACAGGAGAGGGGATTGACTCCTGCCGCTAAGGTGTGCTATATTCAGACCAACAGAAGGGGTAGTGTTATCTAGATTACGGTCTTTTGCGGCCACCGGTGCTATACTGGCGCTAAAGGAGGCCAAAGATGAAGATTGCTAGTCGGGTTCCGAAGCTAGAGGGTGGGCCGCAGACGCTCATCCTCTATCCGTTACTCATTCTCTTGGCTGTCGCCCTCTTCACCCTGCCGGCTCTTGCCCAGCAGAACCTCTACTACTCGGTGAAGCAGGGCACGGAAGTCTATCCTCTCACCCCACTGGAGCGGGCCGCTCCGGTCCAGCAGTTCTATGACTACCGGAACGATGAGTCTCACACGGGCCTGGAGGTGGAGCAGCACAGCATCCTCTTCCTCTATAAGGACACCACAACCAATGAGGTCTATCTCGTGATCATCCACGACAAGCCCGGAAACACCGTGGGGGGCGAGGTGGAGTTCGCCTTCAGCGGGCTCCCCGCGGGCGCGACGACCGTGGTCCGGGATGATCCCTCGCCGGACACCTGGGAGTGGACTCCTCCCACGGCACGGGTCCACTGGCGCTGGGAGCCGATCCACAACGACGGCGTGGTGATCGGCGGGCTGGGAAGGGAGTTCTCGATCACGATCACCCCCAGCTTCATCAGCAACATCACGCAGTGGGACCTCGTCACGGGCACGATCGCCAACCCCGTCTACACCAGGCTTGCCAGCCTGACCCAGCCGATCACGGTCAGCGTCACCACGAACATCCCGCCGGTCGCCAGCTTCACCTTCTCCCCGGCGACCGCGATCAGCATCGGCCAGGCGGTGACCTTCGATGCCTCCGGCTCGAGCGATCAGGACGGCTCGATCGCCCGCTACGACTGGAACTTTGGTGACGGGACGACCGCCAGCGGGATCACCGTGACCCATACTTACACGAGGGCCGGGAGCTACACCGTCACCCTCACGGTCACCGACAACCAGGGCGCTTCTAATTCGGCCACGCGGACGGTCACCGTCTCCGAGGCCGTGATCACCGCGACCCGGATCATCTCCACCCCCGCGGTCCTCCCCGGCTCGACCTTCCGCGTGATCGTCGAGATCTCCACTTCCACAGCGATCGAGGGGCTCGGGCTCGATGAGGACATCCCCGGCGGCTGGGAGGTCAACCCCCTGGACAACGCTGGGGCGGCGTTCAAGCGCGTGGAGACCCAGTGGATCTGGGCCCGGACGATCCGTGCCGGCGAGACCCTCCGCGTCATCTACGATGTGACCGTCCCGGAGGAGCAGGTCCTCGGGTCCCTCCCGGTCAAGGAGTGCATCACCGGGGTGCTGGACAGCGCCTCACCGGCGTTCCACAAGGATGTGCAGGGCGACTCCTGCCTCAAGGTCGACCGCTGCCTGCCGGTGATCGTGGCCATCGCCCACCTCAACACTCAGACGGAAGAGGTCGATCTGACCCTGGCGAACGATGTCACGGCCGCGCAGCTCCAGAAGGCGATCTACTACTGGGTCGAGGACGAGCCGGTCCCGGCAGCCTGCGGCTCACTCATCGACCTCGAGACGCTCAAGACGATCATCGCCTACCACCTCAAGTGCATCCAGATCGATGAGCCGCTCCCCGACGAGCCCTCGAATCGGGCGGTCACCGCCACGCGCCGGATCATCACCCCCTTCCCCTTCCACCAGCTCTATCTCCAGGGGTATCGGGGGAACATCTTCCGCGTGGTGCTGACCATCACGGCGAACGAGGACCTCCACGGCCTGGGCGTGGACGAGAACATCCCCCGCGACTGGGAGGTTAGGGCCCTGGGCAACGCCGGCGGAGTCTTCAAGGAGTCGGAGGTCCAGTGGGTCTTCCCCGAGAAGATCCTCGCCGGGACGGTGAAGACGATCAGCTATGAGGTGACCGTGCCCATTGACCTCTACTGCGTCGGGTGCGAGTGCAAGCTCGATGTGATCACTCTGAGCGGCGTCGTGGACAGCATGAACCCGCAGTTTGACCTCGGCGTGACCGGCGACACGGAAGTCGTGATCGCCCAGTGTCTCTCGATCCCCGTGGCCATCGCCTATCTCGATGTGGAGAGCAACACGATCGACGCCACGCTCTCGAGCCGGATCACCTTCGACCAGATCCAGGCCGCGATCGCCTTCTGGCTCGAGGAGGAGCCGGTCCCCGGAACCTGCGGCAAGACCATCGACATGGAGACCATGAAGCTGCTGGTGGCCTACTGGCTCACCGGGACCCCCGTGGACCTGCCGCTCGGGACCGTGACCGATGATCCTTGATGAGGGATAAGGAGAGAGCGATGGAAGGGAGAGCGAAAATGGAGATAAGGAGGATGGCAGTTCTGAGGAGAGTTGCGGTCGCGGGCGCGCTCATCGTCCTGCTCAGCTTGAGCCTCGGCCTCAACGCCCAAGGGCCGGCCCCCCTCATCGGGTTCGAGCAAGCGATCAGCCCCGAGGCGATCTACTCCCAGGGCGCGGGCCAGCCGGACCGCGCGATCGTCACCCTGACGCTGCGCGCCTTGCGGGATCAGCTCTTCGCCCTGGATCTGGTCCTGGTAGCCGACCGCTCGGCCAGCTCGGACATCACCGCGGTCCGGAGGCTGGGGGACCAGATCCTGGCCCGGCTGGGACCGGAGGACCGCGTGGCGCTCGTCTCGTTCGCAGACACGGCCAGCCTCGATGTTCCCCTCACCTCGGACAAGAGCGCGGTCGCGGCCCAACTGCGCCGGCTGCAGAATGCGGGCAAGACCGGCCTCGGTGAGGGGCTGGCAGCCGCGAATCTCGAGCTGATCCAGCACGGCCGCGACGATGCGGTCCTGGTCGAGATCCTGCTCATCAACGGGCGGAGCAACACCGGCCGGGAGCCGCTCCCCCAGGCGGAGATCGCCGCGCGGAACGGGATCATCATCTACGCCCTGGGAATCGGGAGCTACCTCGAGCCGAGCCTCCCCGAGATCGTCGGCCTGACCGGCGGGCTCTTCTTCGCCAAGCCCGATGAGGAAGCGCTGGACCAGATCTTCGAGGCCCTCTATCGGGACCTCGTCGGGACGGAGATCACCGTCACCCGGACGCTGGCCGCGGGGTTCACCTATCGGGCCCTGGCCAATCCGCCGAGCCGCGAGGTGCGCCGCGGGGAGACGACCGTCCTGGAGTGGAGCCTGGCGGAGCTGCCCGTCGGGGAGAGCTGGTGCGCCTCCTTCGAGGTGGCCTACGCCCGGCCTATCTCCGGGCGGAGGGTCGCGATGCAGATCGACGCTGAGCCTCCGCAGGTGACGTTCAACGACTTCCGCCACCGGCAGCAGCGGCTGGAGCTTCCTCCGCTCACGATTACCGTCCGCGGACCGAACGCCGCGCCAGAGGCGAACTTCCAGTTCTCGCCCCGTGAGCCGAGCGCCGCGGACGATGTGGCCTTCACGGACCTCTCATCTGATCCGGATGGGACGATCGTGGCCTGGCGGTGGGACTTCGGCGACGGGACTCGCTCGAACGAGCAGCATCCGCGCCATCGCTACGGCCGGGACGGAGAGTATGAAGTCTGCCTGACCGTCACCGACGACGACGGCGCCTCCTCTGCGCCTTACTGCGCCCGGCTTACGGTCTTCACCGTCAAGGCGAGCGTGACCCGCGAGATCAATACCTATCTGCATGTCGACCGGACACTCCCCGGCCAGACCTTCCAGGTCACGGTGACCATCGCGATCAACATCGACCTCAACGGTCTCGGGCTCGACGAGAACCTGCCCGAGGGGTGGAAGGTCACCCCGCGGGAGAACGACGGGTTCACCTATCACGCCAGCGCCGTGCAGTGGCTGCTCGTGGGGAAGATCCCTGCCGGGACGGTGAAGAAGATCGTCTACGATGTGGCCGTCCCTGCCGATGCTGCGATCGACATCTACAGCCTCAGCGGCAACATCAGCAGCGCCTCCCCGGGTTTCGAGGCGGCGGTGCTGGGCGAGAGCCAGGTGAAAGTGAGCGAGTGCCTCCCCATCAGCTGGGTCATCTCCCGCTGGGATACGGAGAAGGACGAGTTCAACATCCAGCTCGGGGACAAGATCACCTTCCCCCAGATCCAGCAGGCCGTCGCCTGGTGGCTGGCTGGGGAAGAGGTCCCTCACAGCTGTGAGAAGAAGATCGACCTCCAGACGATGGAGGAGTTGATCGCCTACTGGCTGACCGAGACGCCGGTCTACGAGTCGCTGCCCTGATGAGGAGAGTCCGATGAAGCTTAGGCTCTGCCTAGCAGTGGTCGTCTGCGCCCTAGGGGCCGTGAGCCTCTACGCCGGCTCGAACAGCTCGCCACAGGCCGACTTCAGCTACGCTCCCGGCAGCCCGACGGCCAACGACATCGTGACCTTCGACGGCTCGAGCTCGAGCGACCCGGACGGCCGGATCGTCCGGTATGAGTGGGACTTTAACGGCGACGGGGCCTTCGAGCGGGCCTCTGAGTTCCCGCGATACAACTGGGTCTACGATGCTGGCGGGAGCTACAGGGTCTCGCTCCGCGTAACGGACGACGGTGGCGCGACAGCCGTCGGGACGAGAGAGATCACGGTGAGCGCGGCTTCGCCCGCGGCTCCGGCTGGTGTCTGCCAGACCATTTTCGCGCCGCTCGCCCCCAACCGCGTCCTTCCGGGCCAGCAGCTCAAGGTCGTGGTCGAGCTCGTCTTCCGCGAGACCGTCCGCGGACCGGGGCTGGCGATCAAGCCCCCGACCGGCTGGCGGCTGCGGGCCGTGGAGAACGGGGGGGCGACGAACAGCGAGCCGCACTTCGACGCCGAGAAGGGTGAGTATCAATGGCTTTGGGCTAACGAGGCCTCCTTCGGGGATCGGTTGAGGATCGTCTATGAAGTGGAAGTCCCGGGGAGCGCGCCGCGGGGCCTATACAAGATCGAGGGCTTCGTGAGCAGCTTCTCCCCGCGCTTCAGGCTCCCGATCCCCAAAGATGTAGAGGTGCAGGTCCTCTAGCCTGCACCGTGGCTGCGCAGTCACAGGGGAGGGCCCTGCTTCGGGGGCCCTCTCCTTCTTCACCTTGCCCGGCCAGGCCGGGTTTGCTATTCTCTTGGGACGAATCCCGATCAGGAGGGCAGAGATGCGCGAGCTGCGTCCTGAGGAGTTGCGCCGCAGGTGCGACGCGAGATCCTTCTTCGAGTTCAAGACCACGGCGGAGCTCGAGCCGCTCCGCGAGGTGATCGGCCAACAGCGGGCGGTCCGGGCCCTGGAGTGGGGCCTCGGGATCAAGGACCCGCGTTACAACATCTATGTCGCCGGGGGGCCCGGGACGGGGAAGATGTCGATCGTCCGCTCCTTCCTCGAGCGGGTGAGTGCCAAGGAGCCCCGCCCGCCCGACATCTGCTATGTCCACAACTTCGCCGATCCCTATACACCCCGCTACCTTCTCCTCCCGCCGAAGAAGGGGAGCCGCCTCAGGGCGGACATGAGCAAGCTGATCGAGCTCCTCCGGCGGGACATCCCCACGGCCTTCAAGAGCGAGGAGTATCAGGAGCGGAAGCGGGGGATCGACGAGGCGGTGAACGAGAAGAGAGAGGCGCTCTTCGGCGAGCTGGAGCGGCGGGCGCGGAAGGCCGGCTTCGCCCTGCAGCGGACCCCGATCGGGATCAACAGCATCCCCCTCGTCGCAGGGAAGCCGATGACGGAGGAGGAGTATAAGCAATTGAGCGAGGCAGAGCGCCGCGCGTTGGAGGAGCGCCACCACGAGGTCCGCCTCCAGATCGAGGAGACGATCCGCCGGGCCGGGGCGCTGGAGGAGGAGCGCGCTTTCCGGCTGGAGGAGTTGAACCGCGAGGTGGCGGCCTTCGCCGTCGAGCCGAAGATCGCCGCGCTCAAGGAGGCTTACGGAGAGGAGCCCCGCGTCGCCCAGTTCCTCGAGGAAGTGCAGGAGGACATCTTGACCAACCTGGGGATGTTCATCGCCGAGAGGGGCGAGGCCGAGGGGGCCGGTCCGAGCGAGGAGCTGAGGCGGTATGAGGTCAATGTCCTGGTGGACAACTCCAAGCTCGCCGGCGCACCGGTGGTCGTGGAGGAGAACGCCACCTACCCCAACCTCTTCGGGAAGGTCGAGCGACGCGTGGCGCTCGGCGTCCTGACGACCGACTTCACCATGATCAAGCCCGGCGCGCTCCACCGGGCCAACGGGGGCTATCTCGTGCTCAATGCGAACAACCTCTTCCGGAACCCCCTCTCCTGGGAGGCCCTGAAGGTGGCGCTCAAGTCGGGGATGATCACGATCGAGGACCCGGCGACCGTGCTCGGCTTCACCGCGACCGAGGGGCTCCGGCCTGAGCCGATCCCACTCCAGGTGAAGCTGATCATCGTCGGCGGCCACGAGCTCTACGCCATCCTCCAGGCATTCGACGAGGACTTCCAGGAGTTCTTCAAGATCAAGAGCGAGTTCGACTCCGAGATGGACTGGGACGAGAAGTATGTGAAGAAGTTCGGGCCGTTCATCCGCGCGCGGGTCCTCGAGCGGCCGGGGCTGCGGGACTTCGACCGGACGGGCGTGGCTCGCGTCGTCGAGTATGCTACGGAGCTGGCGGAGGATCAGCGGAAGCTCTCCGCGCGCTTCTCCGACATCATGGCGATCATCCGCGAGGCGAGCTACTGCGCCGAGCGCGAGGGGGCAAAGTATGTGACGGCGGAGCATGTCGAGCGCGCAGTCCAGGAGAAGCACTACCGGAGCAACCTCATCGAGGAGAAGCTCCAGGAGATGATCGCCCGTGGGGAGCTGGTCGTGGAGGTCGATGGGGCGAAGGTCGGGCAGGTGAACGGCCTAGCGGTCTACGAGCTGGGGGACTTCTCCTTCGGCCGGCCGACCCGGATCACGGCCAACGTCTTCGCCGGGAAGGATGGGGTGACGAACATCGAGCGGGAGGCCGAGCTCTCGGGGAAGATCCACACCAAGGGCTTGCTAATCTTGAAGGGCTGGCTCGGGGAGCACTTTGCCCAGCACAAGCCCCTCAGCCTCTCGGCCTCGATCACCTTCGAGCAGAGCTACTCCGAGATCGACGGGGATAGCGCCTCGGCCACCGAGGCCTTCGTCCTCCTCTCGGCCCTCTCCGGCGTCCCGCTCAAGCAGAGCATCGCCGTCACCGGCTCGCTCGACCAGAAGGGCGAGATCCAGCCGATCGGGGGGGTGAACGAGAAGATCGAGGGCTTCTTCAAGACCTGCAAGCTGAAGGGACTGAACGGCCATCAGGGGGTGATCATCCCCGAGAAGAATGTGCAGAACCTGATGCTCTCCGGTGAGGTGATCGAGGCGGTCCGAGAGGGGAAGTTCCACATTTGGGCCATCGAGACCGTCGATGAGGGGATCGAGCTCCTCACCGGGCTGAAGGCCGGGCGGCGGCTGAAGAACGGGAAGTTCGAGCGGGGGAGTGTCTACGCGAAGGTCGAGCGGCGGCTCCGCCAGATCGCCGCGAGCCTCAAGGCCGAGGAGAAGGAAGAGAAGCCCGGCTAGCGCACTACGCTCGCGATCGCGCTCTCCAAGATGTTCAACCCCTCCTCGAGCTGCTCCTCCGGGGTGACCAGTGGGAGGAGCATCCGGATCACATTCCCGTAGAGGCCGGCCTTCGCCAGGACCAGCCCGTTCTGGATCGCCTCCCTGATGATCGCGCTCGTCTCCGCCGCCGCCGGCTCCTTGGTCGCGCGGTCCTTCACCAGTTCCATCGCCACCATCGCCCCCAAGCCCCGGACATCGCCGATCAGGTCGAACCGCTGTTGCATCTTGCGGAACCGGTCCAGGATCTGCTGCCCGAGCTCCTCCGCCCGCTGGAGGAGCCCTTCCTCTTCGATGATCTCCAGGACCTCGAGGGCCACGCGGCAGGCGAGGGGGTTCCCGGCGAAGGTCCCCCCGATCCCGCCCTCGGGGACGCTATCCATGATCGCGGCCTTCCCCACGACCGCGGTCAAGGGGAGCCCGGCGGCGAGCGACTTCCCCAGGCAGATCAGGTCCGGCTCGAGCCCGAAGTGCTCGCAGGCGAAGGAGTGCCCGGTCCGGCCGAGCCCGGCCTGGATCTCGTCGGCCACGAGCACGATCCCATAGCGCTCGGTCAGCTCGCGCAGGAACTGGAGGAAGCCCTCCTTGGGGACGACGAACCCGCCCTCGCCCTGGATCGGCTCGACGACCAGGGCTGCGACATCCTCGGGGGCCACGAGGCTCACTAGCTTCCGCTCGACCTCGGCGAAGGGGAGGTCGCACCGATACTCATTGACGAAGGGGATCCGGTAGACCTCCGGGGCGAGCGGCCCGAACCCGGCCTTGTAGGGCTTGGCCTTGTGGGTCATGGTCATCGCAAGGAGCGTCCGGCCGTGGAAGGCCCCCTCGAAGACCACCACCGCCTTGCGTTTTGTATAGAACCGGGCGATCTTCACGGCATTCTCCACCGCCTCGGCGCCGGAGTTGAAGAAGGCCGCCTTCTTGGGGGTCGGGCCGGGGGCGAGCGCGCTCAGCCGCTCGGCCAGCGCGATGAACGGCTCATACATCATGGCCGTGAAGTCGGTGTGCAAGAACCGCTCGGCTTGTTCCTTGACCGCGGCCACGACTCGCGGGTGGCTATACCCGACGGCGAGGCAGCCCCAGCCGCCGGTGAAGTCCAAGAAGCGGTTGCCATCGAGGTCCCAGACCACCGCTCCCTCGCCCTTGGCCACGATGAATGGGGCCAGCGCGGCGAAAGCTCGAGGGACATACCGCTCCTTCTTCGCGATCCATTCCTTCGATCTCGGGCCGGGCAGGGCCGTCTTCACCGCCTTCATGGATTCAGACCTCCTCGTGAGTGGAATAGGTGGAGCCTGATCTTACTAACTAGTTCACCAGCCTGCAACCGCGAGCTACTCCCGGCTGAGGACCTTCCCCGGGGGGAGGAGTGTGACCTTGAAGGGGAGGCCCAGCTCCCGCAGCTTGGCCTCGACCTCGCGGAGCTTGAATTGATACCTCGAGGAGATGTGGATCGCCAAGAGCTCCTGCTGGACGCGGGCCTGGCGGGCGACCTCGAGGGCCTCCTCGAGCGTGGCGTGCTTATACTCCTTTCGCTCCTCCTCGTCGAGGAAGGTCACATCGTGCAAGAGCAAATCGGTCTCCTCGACCTTCCGCGGGTCGAGGGGGATCGAGTCCCCGCCGTAGCTCAGGAGCTTCTTATCGTATTGCTCGAGCAGCGCCGCCCGGCCCTTCTCGCGGACCAGCTTGAGGATCTCCTCCTGGGGGAGGGCGCGGTATTCCTCCTTCAGCCGCTCCCGCCTTTCGATGATGTTGTAGCCGAGCGAATGCTCGTCCTGGGAGTGGACGGTCTTGAAGGCCTCGACATACCGTGGGAGGCGGCCGCCGAAGAGCTGGACCCGCTCGCCGTCGCTCAAGGGGACCCACTCCAGTTGATACCGGAGGTGGCGGTTCGTCCGCCAGAGGTAGTTCATCAATTCCGAGACCCGCCAGTTCCCCCGGGGGTAGTAGATGGTAAGGGGCTTCTCCGTATCCCCCATGGCATTATTCCTTATGTTTATTAATCCGACCAGCCCGGAGATGTGGTCAGCATGGCCGTGGGAGAGGAAGACATGGCGGATGGCAAAGCACTTGTTCCCCAGGACAGAGCTCACCCCCTCCCCGGCATCGAAGAGGGCCCGGTCGGGGCTATAGTAGACCCAGGTCGAGTAGAGGGCCTTGGAGTAAGCGATCAGTCTCATGATAGCTCTCAAGGTCGCCCGATTCGGGGCGCCGATCGCCAGATTATATTAAGCGATGGAGGGAAGCTCCACTTGACTCTGAGACCGCCGTCGCCTAACATCTAGGCCGATTGGAGCGATCGTTGTAGTGGACCCCTCGGATTGGACACCTCTGTTAGGGAGGGGTAAGGTCCAAGG
>JANLFV010000005.1 GCA_024653345.1 Candidatus Acetothermia bacterium | reverse complement strand
CTGCCACCTCCCTAGCCAGAGGCCAAAATCTGTCCAACTCCAGGGGTCCACTTCAAGGTTATCATCATTACCAAGACTTATGCCGAGAGCGATAGAGAGGCCAACGCCCGCGCTGTCATGGAGGCTGGAAAGGGCGGCGCTCATGAGGGCAGGTTATGAGGAATTGGCCGAAAAGTATTTGCATCTAGCCCGGAAGGTCGCGGAGGAGTTGCAAACGGACGAGAGTGTCCTCGGCTGCGCCGTCCAGGGGAGCGTCGCGCGGGGCGAGGTGCATCCCAGGTCCGACATCGACCTGCTGGTTTTGGTCAAAGGAAGCGGGATATATCGCTGGGAGAGGAGGGTTATTGAGGGCATCATGGTGAACATCGCCTTGCGCTCGCAAGATGTCCTCGAGCGGATGGCCAAGGAGGAGCCCTACACCATCTGGGGGCTCCAGGAGGCGCAAATCCTTTACGACCCCCGGGGCATCTTGCAGGCCCTCAAGGACGAGGCGCGGCTGACTCCCGAGGTGGAGCGAGAATTCCTCGACGATCTCTTGGACGAGGCGCGATCTCTCATCGGGAAGGCCGAGCGGGCGCTCGCCGAGGGCGATCTGGAATCAGCCCTCCTCTGGCTGAGGCGAGGCGCGATGGAGCTGGCCGAGCTGATCTTCTACAAGGAGAAGGGCCGGAGGATCAGGCT
Organism: Candidatus Acetothermia bacterium; assembly: GCA_024653345.1. Lineage (GTDB taxonomy): Bacteria > Bipolaricaulota > Bipolaricaulia > RBG-16-55-9 > JANLFV01 > JANLFV01. The sequence goes on along the minus strand of JANLFV010000005.1, from coordinate 140,269 downwards.
GATCCACTTCTGGCAGGAACTTCAGACGCTCTCTTCGGTCGAGTTCAGAGAGCTTTTCGCTCGGATCCAGGGGCTTCAGGCCCCGGGGAGGGCCGAGCTAGCCGAGATGTTCGAGAGGCTCGAGCCCTTCCTCCCGAAGCCGGGTGAGCCATGAGGCGGCTCTTCCTCTACGGCGATGTAGCCGATAACTTCGAGGCCGTCTCAGCCCCCTTCGTCCAAGCCGCAGGAGGCCGGTCGGCGCGGATCGCGCTTCTCCTTGCGGGAGGGCCGGGCTGGGAGGAGTATGTGCCAAGATATTGTGATCCGTGGGCGGGCTTGGGAGTCAGGGAAGTAATCCCTATCGCACCTCTTGGCGACGAGCTGAAATTGAGCCCAAGCCAGATCGCCGAGTTGAGGCGATGCTCAGCCGTATTCGTCGGCGGAGGCGATACCCGGAGGTATCATCAGATCTATGTGCTCTCAGAAGCCAGGGCCATCATCCGCGAGCTTTACGCTTCCGGCATCCCCTACGGGGGCGTCTCGGCGGGAGCATTGATTGCGCCGGAGGCATGTATCATCTGGGGGAGCAAGGTGATCACGCCAACCAATGAATATCTTGTCCGGACTAGCCTATATCTCGACCCCGCGAAGGACGGCGATGTCCAGCTCAGGGTGGACCAGGGATTTGGCCTACTCCGGGATTGCATCGTCGAGGTCCATTTCGCTGAGCTTGGGGGCTTCCCCAGGCTGGCCGAGGCGATGGAGCTGACGGGCTCGACCTTTGGGCTCGGGATCGACGAGCCGATCTGCCTTGAGATCCAAGAAGAGGCTTTTGCAAAGGTGCATGGCCGTGGGAGGGCATGCCTTCTCAAGAGGCTGGGTCCGCTGAGGTTTGAGGCGAGAGTCTTCGAACCCGGTGATGAGTTTGAGATCGCGGGCATCTGAGGTCGTGACGAAGGAAGACATCGTGCGGGGCCTGCACAAGCTGGGCCTAAAGCGAGGGGATATCGTGGGCGTGCACAGCTCCCTCAGCAGCTTCGAAGGCTGGAGAAATAACGAGCGCAGGCGATGGGAGCAGCCTCGCCGGTTAGAGGGTTGGTCGAGCTCTATGCAGAGGTATTACGGGACAATCCCGACCTGTTCTATAGCAGAAAGGGAGGTTAGCACACGCGCCCATGAACAAGATGCAAGTTCCGATAGATGTAGGCACGGTCGGCCGGCGCAGGGGGCAAAGGGGTGGCCGTTGACCGAGCGTGAGGGACCGCTTCAAGGGCCGCTTGTGACGAGGAGCAGGCTGGTGGAGGGCCTGCGGAGGCTCGGCCTCCTGCCGGGCCAGGTGGTGATGCTCCACGCCTCCGTGAGCGCGATCGGCTGGGTGGAGATCGAGTACATCGATACCACCCGAGGAGCTCTCGAGTGGGAAGGCGGGAACTACTTCGAGGCCATCGCCAGGGAATACCTGGCTCCGGGCAAAGGCCATATGGGGAAAGTCGGCGCGGCGGAGTCCTACCTCTTCGATGCCGCTGATCTCATTCGATCCGCCATCAAGTAGATGGAGCGGATGTTCGGGGAAGCCGCTTCTCCTGGAGCCTGAACGCCTAGCGCGGGAGGCGTTCCAATTCGAGCCCGTCCGCGGCGGCTCGCCGCTCCAGTTGCCGGAGGGGCTCGCCAGCGAGGGCCACCTCGACGAGGATCCCCTCCGGGCCATACTCGGCCCGTTCCACCATCCCTGAGCGGTGGAGCTCATCGAGCAACGCGGCCCGAGCATAGGGGATTCGGAGCCGGAGCCGCTCGCGCACCGGGCCGAGCTCCTCTCCGATCCTCGCGAGGAGCCGGTCGAGGCCCTCCCCCTTGAGGGCCGAGATAGGGATGGCATTCCGCATCTCGTTCATCGCCCGAGCGAGCCGCTCCTCCCCCTCCGGATCGGCGAGGAGGTCGGCCTTGTTCAAGACATTGATGAGCGGCGGCCAGGGCCTATCGACGAAGAGGTCGGCCAGGACCTCTTGGACCGTTGCCAGGTGCGAGAAGACCTCCCTGTTCGAGATGTCCAGCACATTGAGGAGGAGGTCGGCCTCCCTCACCGCCTCGAGGGTCGAGAGGAAGGCCGGGATGAGCTGGGTCGGCAGCTTCCTGATGAACCCCACGGTGTCGACCAGGAGGAAGGCACGATTATCGGGGAGGGTCGCTTGCCGGACCAGCGGGTCGAGGGTGGCGAACAATTTATCCTCGACATGGGCATCAGCCCCGCTCAGCTTATTCAATAGAGTCGACTTCCCGCTGTTGGTATAGCCGATGAGGGCCACGATGGGGAGGCCGCTCCCCTTGCGAAGCTTTCCCTTCACCTCGCGCTCGAGTGCTGCCTTCTCCAGTTCTTCCCGGATCCGCTGGATCCGGCGCTTGATCCGGCGCCGCTCCTGCTCGAGCTTCGTCTCCCCCGGGCCGCGGGTCCCGATCCCACCGCCGAGGCCGGTGAGGACCTTCCCCCAGCCGCGGAGCCGTGGGAGCAGGTATTCCAATTGGGCCAGCTCGACCTGGAGTTTCGCCTCCTTGGTCCGGGCATGCTGGGCGAAGATGCTCATGATGAGCTGAGGGCGATCGATGATCTTCCGCTCGAGCTGTTCCTCGAGGTTCCGGCTCTGGGCGGGGGAGAGGGAGTCGTCGAAGATGATCGTATCCGCCCCGGCCAGGGCGGCCTGCTCCCGGAGGCGCTCGACCTTCCCCGCGCCGATGAAGTATGAGGGGTCGGGCCGGTCTCGCCGCTGGATCACCTTCCCCGAGACGGTCACCCCCGCCGTTTCGCTGAGCAGCGCTAGCTCCGCCAGATCTCCGTGGCCGTCTTCCAGGTCGAGCCCGACGAGGATTGCTCGCTCTCCGCCGCGGAGGTAGGCCCGCTCACCCAGGCGGTCTTCGACTAATCCTGATCTTCCCACCTGATCTTCGTGCCTAAAGCCCGCAAGTCCCGGGCGATGTCGCTATACCCTCGGGCGAGGTGGCCCTCGTCCAAGACGACCGTCTCGGCTTGCGCCGCCAGTCCGGCCAGGACCAGAGCCGCCCCCGCGCGGATGTCCGTGGCCTGGACCGCTGCCCCCTCTAGATGGGCCACGCCCTTGATGATTGCTGTCGAATCGCTCACCCTGATCTGAGCGCCCATCCGCACCAACTGTGGAACGTAAGCAAATCGGTCTGGGAAGACCCTCTCGCGGACAATGCTCGTGCCGCGAGCGACGGAGAGCAGCGCCGTCATCTGGGGCTGGAGGTCCGTAGGAAAGCCAGGATAAGGGCCGGTCTCCAGCTCGAGCGGCTGTAGCTCGCCCGAGCTCTCGATGGAGATCGCGTTTTCCTCTTCCTCGATCCTTGCCCCGCATTCTCGTAGCTTCCGCAGGAGCGCCTCGAGGTGGGCCGGTCGGCAGCCGATCCGGGCTCGCCCGCCGGCCAGGGCCACCCCGATCATGTATGTCCCGGCATTGATCCGGTCGGGGATGATCCGGTAGTCGGCCCCATGGAGCCGCTCGGCCCCGTGGACCTCGATCTCCCTTCCCCAAGTGATCCTGGCCCCCATCGCCTCCAGGAAGTGGGCCAGGTCCTCGACCTCCGGCTCAAATGCCGGGTTGCGGATGACCGTCCTCTCGGGGATAGCTGCCGCGGCGAGGAGCAATTGCTCCGTCGCCCCTACCGAGGGGTAGTCCAAGTAGATCTCAGCGCCGTGGAGCCGGCCTCGCGCCTCGACACCGCCTTGGACGAGCCCGATCTCGGCCCCTATCTGGGCCAGCCCCTTGAGATGGAGGTCGACCGGCCGTGGGCCGAGGACGCAGCCGCCGGGGAGCGAGACCCGTGCTTCTCCCAGGCGGGCCAGTAGAGGGCCGAGGACGAGGAAGGAGGCGCGCATCCTCCTCACCAGCTCGGCGGGCACCTCCGCCCGCAGTCGCCCTTGCGCCGTGATGCGATAGACATTCCGCTCGGGCTGCTCTACCCGCTTGCCCAAGGCCTTCAGGAGCTCGACGATTGTCACCACATCCTGGAGGTGGGGGACATTCCGCAGGATTACCTCAGCATCGGTGAGGATTGTCGCGCAAAGGATTGGGAGCGCGGCGTTCTTTGCCCCCTCCACTTCCAGAGCCCCGGAGAGCCGTTGCCCGCCGCGGATGATCAGCTGGCGCATCTAAGCCTTACTCGTTCTGCATCAGCTCCAGGAACTGCTCGTTGTTCTGGGTCGCTTCCATCTTCTCCTTGATGAACTCCAGCGCCTGCTTCTTATCCCCGATCTCGGCGATCATCCTTCTCAAGATCCAGACACGCTTCAGGACCTTCTCCGGGAGGAGGAGCTCCTCCTTCCTTGTCCAGGAGAGCTCGAGATCGATAGCGGGGAAGATTCGGCGGTCGGCCATCGACCGGTCCATGACCAGCTCCATGTTCCCGGTCCCCTTAAATTCCTCGAAGACCACCTGGTCGAGCCGGCTCCCGGTGTCGATGAGGGCCGTGCCGATGATCGTGAGGCTCCCGCCCTCTTCGATGTTCCGCGCTGCCCCGAAGAACTCCTTCGGCTTGTAGAGTGCAGTCGGGTCGATCCCACCGGAGAGGAGCTTCCCGCTCGGGGCCATGGAGAGGTTGTAGGCCCGCGCGAGGCGGGTGATCGAGTCCATCAAGATCACGACATCGAACTTCTGCTCCACCAGCCGCTTCGCCTTCTCGATCACGATCTCCGCCACCTTGGTGTGGATCTCCGGGGGCTGATCGAAGGTTGCGGCGACCACCTCGCTCTTGATCGACCGTTTAAAGTCGGTCACCTCCTCCGGCCGCTCATCGACCAAGAGGACGATCAGGTAGACCTCGGGGTGATTCGCTTCCAGGCCGTGGGCAATGTGCTTCAGCAGGGTGGTCTTCCCCGCTTTCGGTGGGGAGACGATCAGCCCGCGCTGGCCCTTCCCGATCGGCGTGAACAGGTCCATGATCCGGGTCGAGACCTCCGCGGGGTCGTGCTCCAGCTTGAACTGCACCGTGGGGTGGAGCGGCGTGAGATCACCGAAGTCCACCCGCTTCCGGATCGTCTCCGGGTCCTGGAAGTCGATCGCCTCGACCTTGATCAGAGCGAAGTATTTCTCGTCGTCCTTGGGCGGCCGGACCTGGCCGCTGACGATATCCCCGCTCTTCAGGCCGAACCGCTTGATCTGGGAGGGCGAGACATAGATGTCGTTCTTCCCCGGCAGACACGAGCTGTCGCGCAAGAAGCCGTAGCCGTCCGCCAGGATCTCCAAGACCCCCTCGGCGAAGTGGAGTCCCTTCTCCTTCGCCTGGCCCCGGAGGATGGTCAGGATCAGCTCCTCCTTCCGTGGCCGGGCGCGGCCGGGAACTCCGTATTGCTCCGCCAGTTCCTGCAACTTCTCCTCGTCCATTGCTCGCAGCTCAGCGATCCCTGTCTCCATCTACTACCTCCTGTTCGCTCTCCCTCGGTCTCTTCCGCTTCGATCTTTCCCGTTCGCCCTCGACCTTGGTGAAGACCGATCTGAGAATGTCGCCATACATCTTCAATCTATCGACCAGCCCTTGTGGGAAGCCGCGCTTCTCCTCCTTCATCACGTGGGTCACGCCGTTGAGCTCCACCCGCTCCTCTTCCCAGCCCTCCTTCAGGGCCAGCTTGGTGAGGGCCATCTCCACCCCGAAGTCCATCCGCTCAATCCGGCGAACGCGCTCCCAAACAGCCCGGTTGAGGACCCTTTGCCCGGAGAGGTAGGGCGCAATCACCTGGGAGAGGTCTGTGTTCAGCCGGCCCTCCTTGAAAACCCCGATCACCATGAAGAGGCTCTTCCGTTCGTAGGCCTCGAGCAGCCGCTCGATATGCTCCGGCCGGAGACCGACGAGGTCCGCGTCGAGGAAGAGGAAGACATCGTTCTTGGCCAGCTTCACCCCGTGGTCGAGCGCGGCCGCCTTACCCATGTTCCGCGGGAGGGAGAGGACTTCCACACCGTAGCTCTTAGCCACCTCCGCAGTCCTATCGGTCGAGCCGTCATCGACGACGATGATCTCGTCGACCTTCTCCGTGGCAATGAGAGCCTCGAGCACCGCACCGATCCTCTCAGCTTCGTTATAGGCGGGGAGTATTGCCGATACCTTCATGAGGAGCTTATTCCTCTATGGGTGGATTTCGGCCTGATTATACCACTGCCTAGCGGGGGTGTCAAGCGCATCGATCACCTCAGCCCAGCCCGCGGTCCAGCCGCTCGAGCTCCTGGCGAATGATGGCCCCTAAGTTCTCCAATTCCGTATCTAAGGCCACTCTCTTCGCCTGGCCGTCGGCCCGCCGCCGGACCTCAATGCTCCCCTCCTGCATCCCTCGGGGGCCCACGATGACCTGCAGGGGAATCCCGATGAGGTCAGCGTCGTTGAACTTGACCCCCGCGCTCTCCGCGCGGTCGTCGAATAGGACCTCGAACTCTCGCCCGAGCGCGGTGTAGAGCCGCTCGCCCAACTCGTGTTGGTCCGGCTCTTCCTCATTGAGCACGATGATGATGACCTGGAAGGGGGCGATCGAGGCGGGCCAGACGATCCCTCGCTCGTCGTGGTGGGCCTCGACGACCGCAGCGAGCAGCCGGCCTGTCCCGATCCCGTAAGAGCCCATGACGATCGGCCTCGCGCGCCCCTCGCGGTCCAGGAAGGTCGCGCCCAGGGCCTCGCTATACTTCGTCCCGAGCTTGAAGATGTGGCCGAGCTCGATCCCCCGCCGCACTCTCAGCGTTCCGTCGCAGCGGGAGCAGCGGTCGCCCTCGCGGACGAGCGCGATCTCCGCGACCTTGTCGGCGGCGAAGTCGCGCGGGAAGTTGACATTCCGCAGATGATAGCCCTCTCTATTCGCCCCGGCCACAAGGTTCTTCGCCCGAGGGATGGACTGATCGACGATCACCTTGAGCTTGGCATTCTTCAGGCCGACCGGCGAAGCATAGCCCGGGACGGCCCCGACGGCCATGATCTCGTCCTCAGTGGCCGGCCGAAGGTCTGCCGTGCCTAGCGCGCGGGCGAGCTTGGCCTCGTTGACCTCAAGGTCGCCTCGGATCACGGCGAAGACGAGCTCGTCCCCGGCGCGGTAGAAGACGGCCTTAGCCGTCCTCGATTCCGGCACCTTGAGGTAGCCGGCCACGGCTTCGATGGTGTAGTAGCCGGGGGTGGCGACCTGCTCGAGTGCTAGCTCAGGCTCGTCGTCGCTGGCAGCCTGGGCGGCCACGGCATTGGCCAGGTTCGCGGCATAGCCGCAGCGGTCGCACTGGACGAAGGTGTCCTCGCCCGCATCGTTGGGGAGCATGAACTCGTGGGAGCCGGTCCCGCCCATCAGCCCCGGGTCGGCCTCGATCGGCAAGGCCGCCAGCCCGCAGCGCCGGAAGATCCTCAAGTAAGCTCGGTAGACATGGGGGTAATAGCTCTCGAGGTCGGCCAGGCTCTCGTGGAGGCTGTAGCCGTCCTTCATCGTGAACTCGCGGACGCGGATCAACCCGCCTCTCGGGCGGGGCTCATCGCGGAACTTCGTCTGGATCTGGTAGAGCATCAGCGGGAGCTGGCGATAGGAGCGGATCTCACGGCGCGCTAGCTCGGCGATCACCTCCTCGTGGGTGGGGCCGAGGACGAACGCGCGGCCAGCCCGGTCCTGGAAGCGGATCAACTCCGGGCCGATCTCCTCGAGCCGGCCCGTCGCAGCCCACAGCTCGGCGGGATGGGCGATCGGCAAGTGCAGCTCTTGCCCGCTGATCGCGTCCATCTCCTCCCGCATGATCGCTTCGATCTTCCTCAGGACGCGCCAGCCCAGGGGAAGGTGGCTGTAGATCCCCGCGGAGAGCGGCCTGATCAGGCCAGCGCGGAGCAGGAGCTTGTGGGATGCCAGCTCGGCGTCCTTGGGATCTTCCTTGAGTGTCGGCAAGAGATAGCGCGTGAGCCTCATAGGTTGTGCCCCTCCCGGGTGAAGAACTCCTCCAGTTCCACGAGCAGCCTGCTCGGAGTATAGTAAGTCACAAGCCGGAGGGGCAAGGACTCCCGGAAGGAGCGTCCGTAGGCCTGATGGACGATCCGCTTGTCGGCGATGATCACGACGCCTCGGTCGTTCTCGGTCCGAATCAGTCGCCCGAAGCCCTGGCGCAGCCTCAAGACCGCCTGGGGAAGGAAGTATTCCTGGAAGGGGTTACCGCCGGCTGACGCGATCCGCTCCGCTCGAGCAGCGACGACCGGCTCGGTGGGGACGGAGAAGGGGAGCCGGGTGAGGACCAGTATCTCCAGGTCCTCGCCCGGGAGGTCGACCCCCTCCCAAAAGGAGCTCGTGCCGAGCAGCGTCGCTCGCTTCGTCGAGCTATGTCTGAACCCCTCCATGACCTGGAGCCGGCTCCCCTCGATCCCCTGGGCGTAGAGCTCGCTCTCCCCTGCCGCTCGCAGCTTCCAATAGACCTGGCTGAGGGCGCGGTGCGAGGTGAAGAGGACCATCATCCGCCGCCCGACGCGGCGCGAGAGGTCGAGAATTAGCTGGGCCAGCATCGGCTGGAACTCTGGATCGTCGGGCGCGGGGAGGAACTCCGGGACGGCGAGGCGTGACCGCTTCTCGTATTCGAAGGGCTCCCCGAACGAGCGGGCGCGGAGCCGCTCCGGAGGGAGGCGATCCAGCCCGAGCCGACCGGCTAGGTAGCGGAAGTCCCCGGCGACTGCGAGGGTCGCCGAGGTGAAGACGGCCGCTTCCAGGTTCTGGAAGAGCTTCTCATGCAAGAGCCCGGCCACCTCGAGCGGCGAGGCGTAGAGGGCCGCGAAGCGGTCCACTTCCTGGGGGAGCTCGAACCAGAAGACCGTGTTCTCGTCGCTTGCCTCGGCCATGAAGTCCAGCAGCGCGCGGAGCCGCTCGGTGCCGGCCCAGGCCGCGGCCAGCCGCCTCATGAGCCCCGGCTGGTCGCTGAGCACGCCCTCCCTCAAGCCCTGCAAAAGCGCCTCGACTTTCTCCAGGCTGCCCGCGAGCAACATCAAGGCGAGTCGGAGCTCGCCCAACTCCTCCGCTAGCTGGGCGAACAATTGGTGGTCATAGCGGTCCTTTAGGGAGTGCTCGAGAGGATAGCTCTCCTCCGTCAGGCCCTGCTGCTCCCTGAGAATCTCTGTCAAGCTGGCGAATAGCGCTCGGCCGCGGCGGCGCAGTTCGGCCACGAGAGCGCCCGCCTGCTCGATCTCCTGCCGGAGCTCCTCCTTCAGCTGAGGGTCGAACCTTCCCGCCGCGATGCGCGCGCTAAGCAGCGGGAGGAGCCCCTGAGCCCTTAGACCTCTCTCTTGCTGTAGTTCATCCGGGAGGCTCATCAGGTCCCAGAAGGAGAGCCGCTGGGTCAGCTGATCAGTCGCTGCTACCTCGAGATTGTGGGCCTCATCGACGATCAGATACCTATACTCCCCGAGGAGTTCCTGCTCAGAGTCGAGGTCCGCGATGAGGAGAGCGTGGTTGATCACGACGACATCAGCTTCCCGGGCCGCGCGGCGGGCAGTGAGGGAGAAGCAACTCTCCTGGAAGGGGCAGGCCCGGCCGAGGCAGTAGTCGGGATCGTCAGTGAGCCTCGTGGCGAGCGCGCTGGCTCGCTGGCCCCTCCAGAAGCCCCCGTTCTCCGTGAGGTCGCCGGTAACGGTCTCCTCCAGCCAGACGGGGATAGTGAGAAACTCCTCTTCCAGCTCGAGGCCGAGCTGCCCCGCCCGCTCGAGGAGTAGGGACTCCCACTTGTGCTGGCAGAGATAGTTCCCCCGCCCCTTGAGGAGGACGGCCCGAAAGTCCCCGAGCGCCTCGCCCAGGAGGGGGAGGTCCTTCCCGAAGAGCTGGTCCTGAAGGTTCTTCGTGTTCGTCGAGACGATCACCCGCTCGCCACGCCCTCTGGCCCAGAGGATCGCGGGGACGAGATAAGCGAACGACTTTCCGGTCCCGGTCCCAGCCTCAGCGATCAAGAAGGCGGAATCGTTGAATGCTTGGGCCACATCGCGGGCCATAGCGATCTGCCCCGGTCGGGCGCGGAAGGAGGTGAGCCTGGCGGCGAGCGGGCCGTCCTCCTCGAAGAATTTCGCGATCTCGTCGCAGTCCAGGCGGAACTCTTCGTGAGGTTCGCGACTGGACCGACTGCTCGCGGGGCCTCGCGGGGATCGCGGTTGGGCCCGGGGACCGCTCTTCTGCCTGTATTCCAGGAGGCCCTGGAAGAGCTGCCTGAGGGCTGTGGGGGCGAGGAGGAGCAGGGCCTCGAGGGCGGTCGGACTGATCTCGAGTCCGCGCCGGAGCAGGCCGAGCAGGACGAACCCGACCCTCTCCGCGTCCGCAGCGGCGCGGTGGAGCTCTTTGCTCGGGAACCCCAGCTCGCCTGCGAGCGTTCCCAGCTTGTGGTTGTGGAGCCGGGGGAAGAGCGCGCGGGCTAGGATCAGAGTATCGAGCCAGTCATATGGGGGGAGGGCGATGCCGAGCCTGGCCGCTCCCGCCTGGAGGAAGGAGCGCTCAAATTCGGCATTGTGGGCCACAACCCTTCCCCGAATCGACTGCAGCAGGAGGGGCAGGACCGCGGCCAGTGATGGGGCTCGTCGCAGCTCGTCGGCGTCGATCCCTGTCAGCTTGACGATCTGCGGAGGAGCCTCAGCCGCAGGGCAGACGAGCGAGCTGAAGCGCTCCCCTGGCTCGCCGTCGATGAACTGGACCGTCCCGCATTCGATGATCTCAGCCGTTTCTGGATCGAGTCCGGTGGTCTCGAGGTCGAGGGCAGTGAACTGGCTCAGGCCCAGCCGGCGAAGGAGCTCAGGATCGAGCCTCATCGTAATGGAGGACGAGCGCTACCAGCTCGTCGACGATCTCCGCTTCGGGGACCCGCTTGACCATCTTCCCTCGGAGGTAGAGCGTCCCTCCGCCGCGGCTCCCCACTAGCCCGACATCCGCTCGGCCGGCCTCTCCCAGGCCGTTGACCGGGCAGCCCATCAGGGCAACCTTGATCGGGAGGGTGAGGCCTCGTAGCCTCGCCCTCACCTCCGCGGCGAGCCGCTCGAGGTCGATCAGCGTCCGGCCGCAGGTGGGGCAGGAGACGATCTCCACGCCCCGGCGGCGGAGCCCCAGGGCCTTGAGGATCTCATAAGCCACCTCGACCTCCCGGACTGGGTCGCCGGTGAGAGAGACCCTAATCGTATCTCCGAGCCCCTCCTGCAGGAGCGTCCCGATCCCGAGGGCCGACTTAACAATCCCCGCGTCCCCGCCGCCGGCCTCGGTCACACCCAAGTGCAAGGGGTAGTCCCGCTCCTTGGCGAAGAGGCGGTAGGCCTCGATCATGAGGAGAACCTCGCTCGCCTTGAGCGAGACTACGATCTCGAAAAAGCCGTTCGCCTCGAGGATCTCGATCTCCCGGAGCGCGGCCTCTACCAGTCCCTCCGGCGTTGGCCCCTCATACTTGGCCAGGATCTCTTGCGGGAGCGAGCCGGAGTTCACCCCGACGCGGATCGGGACGCCGCGGTCCCGGGCCGCACGGACGATCTCCTCGAGATGCTCGCGCTTGGCGATGTTGCCCGGGTTGAGGCGGAGCTTGTCGACCCCCTCCTCGAGCGCGCGAAGCGCCAGCTTGTGATTGTAGTGGATGTCCGCGACGAGGGGGATTGCGATCTGCCGCTTGATCTCGCCCAGCTTCGCAGCGGCCTCCATGTCCGGGACCGCGACGCGAACGAGCTCGCACCCTGTCTCCTCGAGCTGCCTGATCTGGGCCACGGTCGCGGCGACATTACGAGTGTCGGTGTTGGTCATCGACTGGACCCGGATCGGGTTGGCGCCGCCAAGCGCGAGGCTTCCCACCTTGACGACCCGAGTGCGCCTTCGCTCAATCATCTCATCATGCTGTCCCGAGCAGGGTTCCCCACGCCGTCTTCGCTACTCTAACCGCCACAAGCTCACCAGGGGCGCACCCTCGCCCGCTGAAGGTGACCGTCCGGCCGTCTTGCGCCTTCCCGTAGCAGTTGGGGCCAACCTGGCCTTCGACCAAGACCTCGACCTCGGCCCCAATGAGCTTTGCGCTCTCTTCCTCGCTGATCCTGCGCTGCAGCTCGAGGAGCACTCGATGGCGGCGCTCCTTGACCTCCTGCGGGATTGGATCGCCGTATTTCGCCGCGGCGATCGTCCCCGGCCTGGGGGAGAACTTGAAGATGAAGGCGCTCCCGAACCGGGCCTGCTCGACTAGGTCGATCGTCTCCTGGAAGTCCTCCTCGGTCTCGGTGGGGTAGCCGACGATGAGGTCGGTGGTGATGTTCACTCCAGGGATCAGGCGCTTGGCCAGCTCGACCTTCTCCAGAAATTCGGCCTTCGTATAGGGCCGGCGCATGTCCTTCAGCACCCGGTCCGAGCCGGACTGGGCGGCGATGTGGAGCTGCTTGGAGACATTGGGAAGCTGGGCGATCGTCCTCAGGAGGTCTTCAGTCATGTCCTCAGGATGGGAAGAGGTGAACCTGATCCGGCGGATTCCCGTCTCAGCTACTCGACGGAGGAGGGCCGCGAAGCGCCCCTCCCCGAAGAGGTCCTTCCCGTAGGCATTCACATTCTGACCGAGGAGGGTGACCTCCTTATAGCCCTGGCGGGCGAGTTCCTCGACCTCGGCCTGGACCTCCTCCATCGGCCGGCTTCGTAGGCGGCCCCGAGTGTAAGGGACGATGCAGTAGGAGCAGAAGTGGTCGCACCCCTCGGTAATCGTGACATAAGCCTTGAACGAGCTGGCCCGCCGGGCCGGGAGGTGGTCGAGCCCCGCCGGCTGGCCGACGGCAATGACTGGCTGCCCTTCCCTCGCGCGGGCGATGATCTCGGGGAGCCGCTTGATGTCGCTAGCTGAGGTCCCGAAGAGGAAGTCGATCCTTACCCCCCGAGCGCGGCGAAGGAGCCGCTCCCCCTCAGCCTGGGAGAGGCAGCCGCCGATGCCGAGGAGGATCACCCTCCCGCGAGCCCGGAGGCGGTTGACCTCGCCGAGCTTCCCCAGAACCTTCTCCACCGCCTTCTCCCGGACGGTGCAGGTGTTGAAGATCACCACCTCGGCCTCCTCTAGCCGCTCGGTGAGCTGAAAGCCCGTCCGCTCGAGAGTCCCGGCGATCTCCTCCGACTTATGCTCGTTGAGCTGGCAGCCCCAGGTGTGGATGTAAACTATTCCCATCTTCAATGACTATACCGAGAGCGGCGGAGCGCCGCAACGAGAGGGCTAGGGGTGATTCAGCTCTTGCTCGATCAGCCGGCTCAATTCCTGCCCGACCTGCCGGATGAGCCTCTCGTCCTTCCCCTCAACCATCACCCGGATCAACGGCTGAGTTCCCGAGGGCCGAACCACGAGCCGCCCCACCCCGTCGAGACGGGCGCGGTAGGAGGCAATTGCCTCCTCCAGCCTCTTGTTCTCATGAAAGATCCCCGGGTTCCGCACGGGGATGTTGTGCTGGACCTGGGGATAGCGGCGGAACTGACCGGCCAGCTCGGCCAGCGGCCTGCCCGTCCGCTCTAGGATCGAGAGGACCTGGACCGTGGTGATCAGCCCGTCGCCCGTGGTCGAGCAGTCCCGGAAGATGATGTGCCCCGACTGCTCCCCACCGAGGGAGCAGCCCCATTTCTCGATCTCAGCGGCGACATAGCGGTCGCCCACGCTCGTCCGGACTAGCTCGATCCCTTCGGCCCTGAGGTGCTCTTCCAGACCGAGGTTGCTCATCACCGTCGCCACGACGCGGGGAGGGGAGAGCGCCCCCGCACGGTGCATCGCCAAGGCAGAGATGAGCAAGATGGCGTCGCCATCGACCTCCCGCCCTTCAGCGTCAACGAAGAGCGCGCGGTCACCGTCACCGTCGTAGGCCACCCCTAGATCAGCTCGGTAGAGGCGAACGGCCTCCTGGAGCGAGCGGAGATCGGTCGAGCCGCAGGCGAGGTTGATGTTGTCCCCGTCGGGCTGATCGTGGATGATGATCGCCTCCAGCCCGAGCTGAGAGAACAGCTTCGCTGCGATCCCCGAGGTCGCGCCGCTCGCGCAGTCGACGACCAGCCGCAGCTTCGAGCCGCCTAGCCTCTCGCGCGCGAGCGCGATCAGCCGCTCTAGGTAGAGCTGAGCTGCCTCGGGCACGGGCCGGATCCGGCCGATCTCCCGGCCCGAGGGGCGGATTGGGATGCCATCGTCGATTGCCTGGTCCAGCTTCGCCTCCAGCTCCTCGCTGATCTTAAACCCGGCCCGGTCGAAGAACTTTATCCCATTATCCTCGGGGGGATTATGCGAGGCCGAGATGACAACCCCGAATGAGGCATCATACCTTTGGACCAGGAACGGGATCGCTGGGGTGGGGATTATCCCAGCGTCGAGAACCTCGATCCCCACCGAAGCCAGCCCAGCAGCTAGGGCAGAAGAGAGCATCTCTCCCGAGCGGCGCGTGTCCCTCCCAATGAGGGCTCTATTCCGCTCGTCCCTCAGGGAGACTGCTGCCCGGCCGAGGGCCAGCGCCAGCTCCGGGGAGAGCTCGACATTCGCCACGCCCCGCACACCGTCCGTGCCAAAGAGCCCCATCATTGCCTCCTTTCCACGAGCTCCAAGCTCTGGCGGAGCTTGATCAGCGAACCCGGGGGATAATACCCCGAAAGGGAGGTGAGTGCATAGGCCAGGGTTCGCTTCCCTAGGATTGTTCCAGGGTTCAGCACGGCATTGCAGCCGATCTCGACCTCATCGCCGATGATCGCGCCGAACTTCCTCAAGCCGGTCTTGTAGACCTCATCGTTGACTCTCACGACCACGGGCTCTCGGGTGACCTTCAAGTTTGAAACTATCACTCCCGCGCCGAGGTGGCTCCGCCAGCCGAGGACCGAGTCGCCGACATAGGCGAGGTGCGGGAGCTGGGCCTCGTTGTGGATCAAGCAGTTCTTGATCTCCGAGCTGTGGCCGATGATCACACCGTGGCCGATGAGGGCATTCCCTCGGATGTAGGCCCCGCTTCTGATCTGGCATCCTTCGCCGATGATCGTCGGCCCGCGGATCACGGCGCCCGGCTCGACGACCGTCCCCTCACCGATCTCGACAGCTCCGAAGATATGAGCACCCTTGACCTCTTTGGCCCTGACGATCGGCCTGGCCCGCGCGGCAAGCTCCGGGATCCTCTCCAGGACATCCCAGATGTAGTTGATCCCCTCGAAGATCTCCCCGTAGGGGGTCTTCGCTGGGTCGAGGTCGAATAGCTCCTCCAATCCCACCGGCCGCACCATCGGCCCATTGTTAGCTAACCTCAGGGGAGAGATCAAGTGGGAAGAAGCCCCGCTTGGACCGGTCTGCCGAGTAGGGGCCTCCCCAAGGACTCGGGTGATTGCCTCTCATGCTGCTTCTGGTGCTAGAATGCTGGAAGGCATTAGTTCGAGCTTAAGCCTGGCTCAGGGCCAATGGCAGCGGGGGAAAGGAGGGATCTGATGGCGAGGCCGGTCGTCGGCTTGGCACTCTCCAGCGGCGGGCCGCGGGGCGCGGCCCACGCGGGCGTCCTCAGAGTCCTGGAAGAGCATGGGATCCCGATCGACATCATCGTGGGGACCTCGATGGGGGCGATGGTCGGCGGAGCTTACGCCGCGGGCGTCCCGATCGCCAGAGTCGAGGAGGAGTGGCTGAAGACCGACCTGCTCAGGGTCGCCAAGAGCTTCCTCCCCACCTTCCCGCTGCGGGGCTGGTCGAGCGGGAGCAACATCCTCAAGATGCTCCAGGCCCTGCTCGGGGATGTCAGGATCGAAGCCCTCCCGATCAAGTTCGCGGCCGTAGCTACGGACATCGACACCGGCAATGAGGTCGTCCTTCAAGAGGGCCCGCTGGTGGAGGCGATTCGGGCCAGCTCCTCCATCCCCGGCCTGTTCGTCCCCGTCGAGCACGAGGGGCGACTGCTAGTCGACGGCGGGTTGGTCAACCCCCTGCCCGTCGATGTGGCCCGCCGACTGGGAGCAGAGATCGTGATCGCCGTCGACCTGGGCTACTACCCGCAGCGGAATGCCCGTCCCGGGCTCTCCAAGCGAGCGAGGAAGTTCCTCGAGGGGCACTTTGGCGGGCTGATCCCTCTGGGCGGGCTCGCGCCGCGGCGGCGCCTCACGCAGAAGGAGCAAGAGGTGCTCCGCCGGAGCGCACCGAGCGTCGTGAGCATCCTCATCCTCGCCTCAGTCGTCCTCCAGCGGCGGATCGTTGAGCTGAACCTCCGGCTCTTCCCGCCGGATGTTCTCATCCGACCGAAGCTAGCGGATAACCCTCCACGCTACCATCAAGCGGCGCGAGGGATCGCTGCCGGGGCAGCGGCGGCTGAGGAGGCGCTCGATCAGATCAAGAGGCTGCTCTCCTCCCCGGAGCGGAGATAGTCGAGCGTAACGGAGATCATTGCCCGTTGGGGCGGTGATGGTGTAAACTCTCAAACTGGACCATAAAACTGGAGGAAGAGGTGATCAAGATGCGTAAGGTTCTGGCGTTGCTGGTTGGGGGGTTGCTCGTGGCCGGCCTGGCGATCGGCGGGTTGGCGGTGCCGCTCTGCAGCTACACTCAGCCGGAGAGCCGCTACACAAACCTCGGCCTAGCTCTGAACTACCGGTTCTTCGACGACCAATACCGGGACAATCGGGGGAACATCTCCGCGGGCTCCGCGGCCCTAGACTTCAGCAGCTTCTTCGATTCCGCCTCCTACGGCTACAACTCCACCGCAAACCTCAAGATCAGCTACAACAACGGCGCACTGGGCTACAGCGGAATCGGGTCCGGCAGCTACCAGATGTATCTCAAGGAGAGCGACCTGTTCGGCTTCGGGAGCCTGGTCCTCCGCGCCTCATCCGCATACAAGAATCTCGGTCTGAATGCGATCACCGGGGCAGGGTATGGCCGCTTCCGCGATGTCACCCCGCTGGCGAAGGCGATGCGGATCGGGGAGATGCTCCTGGGCATGAAGAGCATCTCTCAGCCGCTCCCTGACCAGACCCTGATGGCCGTGGCACAGGAGATCGGCAAGCGGGCGGAATACGAGAAGCTAGAGCAGCTTGTGCAGAAGATCACGGAGTTGATCGAGCGGACGGGCCTGGTGACCGCGGGGAAGCTCGGGGCGGTCGAGGGGTTGCGGATCGAGGAGATCGTCCTGGCGGTCGGAGGAGAGCGCCTCTGCGGCTGGGATGTCCGCGGCGGCGTGGGCTACGAGGTCCTTGATCCCCTGGGACACGCACAGGACTCCCTCGTGTTCGCCGGGGCGAACTACGCTGCCGCCCCCGCCCCGAATGCTCAGCTCCTGGCCAAGGCGGACTTCAGCTCCTCCTTCGAGCTGCTCGAGAACTACTCTTTGAGCGCTGTGGTGAGCTACTTCCATCGGGCCGGTCCCGCGCTCAGCTACACCTTCAGCTACAACTTCCTCCGCCTGAAGCAGCCAGCGGAGCCGGAAGTCGATAGTCAAGCGGTCGATCTGAAGGCCCTCTTCCAAGTCAGCGGCGGCTGGAATGTGGCGGCCGGCCTGAGCCTGAAGTGGGAGACCGGCTATGAAGACTGGACAAAGGAGTTCTCCATCACTGCGAACTACACAATTTTCTAGTCGATGAGAGCGATCTTCTACCCCGAGAGCCTGGTGGTCCTCGGTGTCTCCGCGAAGCCGGAGAACATGGGGAAGAACATCATCGCCAACCTTCAGCAGTTCGGCTATCGGGGGAAGATCTACGCGATCGGCAGGGAGCGGGGTGAGGTCTTCGGGGTCCAGATCTATAGCGCGGTCGAGGAGCTGCCACAGGGCATAGACCTCGCGGTCTTCCTCACACCTGCTCCCCTGGTCCCTGAGCTTCTGGACCGCTGCGGCCGGAAGGGGATCAAGTGGGCGGTCATCGAGTCCGCGGGGTTCTCGGAGTTCTCCGAGGAGGGGAGGGCGCTAGAAGACCGGCTCCTCGAGGTGGCGAGGCGGTGGGAAATCCGCTTCGTCGGGCCGAACTGCCTCTCGATCATCAACCTCGAGAACGGGCTCGCCCTGCCGTTCGTCCTCTTGAGCCCCACCGCGGCCAGACCGGGCAAGATCTCTGTAGTCTCCCAGAGCGGGGGTGTGGCCCTCACCTACGCCAACCTCCTCTCTGTTTCCGGCCTGGGAGTGAACAAGATCGTCAGCATCGGGAACAAGCTCGACCTCGACGAGATCGACTACCTCGAATACCTGCTCGCCGATCCGGGGACGGAGCTGATCATCCTCTACCTCGAGGGGATCGAGGATGGGCGGCGGCTGATGGAGCTAGCCCGGACTGCAAGGAAGCCGATCCTGCTGCACAAGGCCCATCGAGGGACCGCGAGCAGCGCGATCGCCAGGTCCCATACGGCTGCCCTGGCCAACGATGATCGCGTGGTAAGCGCGGCCGCGCTCCAATCGGGGCTCATCCGGGTCCCCGACTTCCGGGCCGCGGTGAACTGCGCCAAGGCCCTCTTCTTGCCCCCAGTGCGCGGCAACCGGCTAGCAGTCATCGCCCGCACCGGAGGCCACGCCGTGATCGCGGCGGACGGTGCGGAAGCCACGGGGTTTGAGCTCTACCGGTTCCCCCAGGCCTTCCTGAGCAAGGTCCAGGGCCTCTTCCGGGCGAAGGTGATCAAGCCAACCAACCCGTTGGACTTAGGCGACCTGTTCGACCTCAGGCTCTATGCCTGGATCACTGAGGAATGCCTCCGCATGGCCGAGGTGGACGCGGTCCTCCTCGTCCACACCTATGCGGCGAACACGGAGGCTCGCGAGACGCGCGAGCTGGTGACAAGAGTGAAGGCCCTCTCGCACCGCTACGGGAAGCCGGTGGCGCTCACGGTTCTCACCGAGCGGGAGGAGCTGGCCAGGCTGGAGCAGGAGCTCGATTGGCCCTTCTTCCTGGGGATTGAGGATGCCCTGGGCGCGCTGGCCGCGGCTCGGGACTACTACCTCAGGCGCCGGAGCTTGGAGGGTGTAAGGGTCCCGACCGGCGCTAACCCTCGAACCGACGGCAGGATCAGCGAGCTTCTCCGGAACCGGGCGGGAGGAGCTCTCCCCCTCGACGAGAGCCTCACGCTTCTCGAACTATTGGGAATTCCGACCGCGCCGTGGGTCAAAGTCAGAACCGCCAGAGAGGCCCTCCAGGCTGCGGAGCACCTCGGCTATCCCCTAGCGGCGAAGGTTATCTCGCCCGAGCTGCTTCATAAGACCGAGTTCGGCGGGCTCGCGCTCGACATCACCGACGGGTCTCAGCTGGCCCAGGCGTGCGAGGCCCTGCTCGCTGGGGTCCGCCAGCGCCTGCCGCAGGCCAGGATCGAGGGCTTCCTCCTCCAGCGGATGGCCTCCGGCGGGGAGGAGCTGATCCTCGGGGGGAGAAGGGAGCGGGCCTTCGGTCCGGCGGTGCTCCTCGGCCTCGGCGGGATCTACGCTGAGCTGTTGGCCAAGACCGCCGTGCGCGTCACGCCGCTGACCCGCGCTGATGCGGAGCAGATGATCGCCGAGAGCGGCCTTGATCGGCTGATCGCCGGCTTCCGCGGGAGGCGACCGCTCGACAAGGAGAGCCTGGTCGAGGCAATCCTGAAGGTCTCGCAGCTTCTCATCGAGCAGCCGCGGATCGCCGAACTGGACATCAACCCGCTGCTCCTGCGTGAGGAAGGCATCCTGGCACTCGACGCCCGTATCCTCCTCGCCTAGCCGCAGGCGGTCTACCACCGAGCCTTCAGGTCCGGCAGCGGTGATGAACATCACCTTCAAAGAAAACCCGATTCCTTAGCCGTGGAAGGGCGAGCGGTCTAAAGATTTGGCGAAAGAGGAGTTCGGAGGTGAGAGGCTCTTCCAGCAAGATTCTCCTGCAGAGACAGAATCGCGTATACGGAAAGGAGTAACGATGAGAGGCACGGCTTTTCGGCTCTTTCTGGCCTTCGGCCTGATCCTCGTCCTGGGGGCTATCTTGGTCTCCTGCGAGTATCCCGCGCCGCCCGCAGGGGGCGGGACCGCAGTGGGTGGTGGCTGGACGGATGATGGGACGGTGGTCCGGCTGACCACGATCACCGATCGAGTTGGGATCGGGACAGCCAACCCCGCGGAGAAGCTCCATGTGGTGGGGAACCTCAAGCTGGAGAGCGAGATCGTCTGCACTGGTTGCGTGAAGGAGGCAGCGATCGCCGACGGATCGGTCACTGCCAGCAAACTGGGCGCGAACTCGGTGAACTCGGGCAAGGTCGTGGATGGGAGCCTCGGCGCTGCAGATGTGAACACCGCGGAGGTCCAGCGGCGGGTGACGGGCACTTGCTCAGTAGGG
Organism: Candidatus Acetothermia bacterium; assembly: GCA_024653345.1. Taxonomy (GTDB): domain Bacteria; phylum Bipolaricaulota; class Bipolaricaulia; order RBG-16-55-9; family JANLFV01; genus JANLFV01. The sequence goes on along the minus strand of JANLFV010000005.1, from coordinate 120,063 downwards.
AATGCCATCCGGGAGATCGGCGAGGACGGGACGGTGGCCTGCCAGCCCATGGGCGGGGGCGACATCACCGCCGTGCTCGCCGGGTTGGGGTTGAGTGGGGGCGGGACGAGCGGGGATGTAACCCTGAGCCTTCTCACCGGCTGCTCCACCGGCCAAGTCCTGAAGTGGAATGGCACCGACTGGATTTGTTCGGCAGACAGCGACACCACCTACTCCGCGGGCGCGGGCCTCAGCCTCGTCGGCACGACCTTCAGCGTGGCCAATGGCGGGATCACGCTCGCCATGCTCGCCGGGAACTCGGTGGACTCGAGCAAGATCGTCAACGGCAGCATCGCAGCAGAGGATGTGGATACGACACAGATCCAGCGCCGAGTTACCGGCTCATGCTCCTCGGGGAACGCGATCCGGGTCATCAACGCCGACGGGACCGTGACTTGTGAGCCAGTGGCCACCGGCGGAGCCTGGTCGCTCACCGGTAATGCCGGCACCGACCCAACCACCAACTTCCTCGGCACCACCGACAATGTGGCTCTGGAGATCCGGGTGAACAACTACAGGGCACTGCGGATTGAGCCTGCTGCCTCGCCGAACATCATCGGCGGGTTCCGCCTGAACAGCGTCGATCCGGGGGTCGAAGGGGCCACAATCGCCGGGGGTGGGGCAGCTATCTGTGTGGACCCTCCATGCTACAACGAGGTGACAGCTCATTGGGGGACAATAGGTGGGGGCGCGAAGAACACAGTGAGCGGAGTCTTGGCAACAATCTGCGGCGGTGATGCCAATATTGCCATCGGTTCAGTATCTACCATAAGTGGAGGCTCGGGGAACAGAACGAACGGAGAAGTCGCTACAGTCTGCGGCGGCACTGGCAATGCTGCCAATGGTGAAGCATCCACAGCTTGTGGGGGCTCAGGGAACCTCGCTGCTGGCGTAGCATCCTTTGCCGCCGGAACCCAAGCCAAAGCAAATCATGATGGGAGCTTCGTGTGGGCTGATCACCTAACTGGCTTCTATTTCGAGTCCACGGCAGCCAACGAATTCAGCGTCCGCTCCACCGGCGGGGCGCGGTTCGTCTCCGCAGTCGATGGGACAGGCAAACCTACGGCCGGAGTTTACCTCACCCCTGGCTCGAACGCCTGGTCCGCGATCAGCGACCGCGAGCTGAAGGAGAACTTCAGTCCCGTCGACGGGCGGCTGATCCTCGAGAGGCTGAGCCAGATCCCGATCAGCGAGTGGAACATGAGGTCCCAGGACCCCTCGATCCGGCACATCGGGCCGATGGCCCAGGACTTCTACGCCGCCTTCGGCCTGGGGGAGAGCGAGCGCTACATCAACAGCAGCGACGCTGATGGGATCGCGCTCATCTCCATCCAGGCCCTCTACCAGCTCAGCCTGGAGAAGGACGAGCAGATTGCGCGCCTGACCCAAGAGGTCGAGGACTTGCGATCCCGGCTGGAGGCGCTGGAGCGGATGGTCTCGGAGTTGGCCGGAGAGAAATAGGCCTTCGGGTTAAGCTTGTTAGGCAAGGGAACTCAGTCTCTCGGAGGAGCGCGCATTGATGTCGTGGGGGCCGAGCGGGGTCCCGCCCGGCCCCCGCGCTTTGCTCAACCACAAGGGCTGGGTAGAGTCGGGATAACCCACCTCTTCTCTTCTGCTTATCCGATGATGTTAGAGAGCCTCTTCACTTATTTAGATAGCACAAGATGATTGGACAGGGGGCCCTTAGCGCGGGGAGCGCTCCAGCTCCCGGTAGACCTGCCCAGGGCCGGGCAAGAGGAATGACCCATCATGCCACGACAGGTGGCCCCCTGTTCAATTATTCTGTGCACCTATCTAGGGCGCTGTCCTCACGAGGCGAAAGCCCCAGCTCCGCGTCCGCTTCCGGTCTCGCCTCCCGCCCTCCGGGCGGGACCGCTCCGCTGGCTCGACCGGAATCCGCCGCTCCGCCTCAGCTCACCTCACTGACCTGCAGGCCGCACAGCCCGGAAGCCCATGCAGGCGCGGCCGGGCGCGCCGCCGCCGCGAGTCGCAACCTGGCAGTAGGACGCGATGATGAACCAACTGCCGCCGCGTAACACGCGGAACGAGCCCGACGCCGGGCCACGGGGGTCAGCCTCCGGCGAACGCGAGTAATAACCCGAGTCGTGCCAGTCCCACACCCACTCCCACACGTTCCCTGCCATGTCGTAGAGCCCATACCCATTAGGCGGGTAGCTCCCCACCGGGGTCGTGTTACCAACGCAAGGGTAGTAATTGGCTCTCGCACAGTCGATGTCATTGCCCCACGGGTAGCGCTGGCCTGATAAGCCGCCTCTTGCGGCCTTCTCCCACTCCGCCTCCGTCGGCAACCGACACCCGCACCCACTCCACTTCACGCACTCTATCGGCACATCCACACCCCCCGTCCGGTAGACCGTGGATTGGCTTGAACTGGTGTAGTAGCACGGCGTCAAGCCTTCCCTCTCACTACGCGCATTGGCCCATTTCACCGCCTCATACCACGACACGTCGGTGACCGGGTGGTTTGCCCCATTTCCTGAACCGCTACTCGGCCCGATGTCGTAGCCGTGCACCGCCGCCCAGTTGGCCACCTCGTCCCACAGGGCCTTGGTCACCTCATACTTGTCCATGTAGAACGCGCTCACAAAGACCTTGTGCACGGGCCGCTCGTCGGGGTCCCCCTCGCCGAAGCTGTCCCCCATCTCGAAGCTCCCCGCCGGGATCAGCACCATCCCTGACGGCGCTGCCCCGGCCACACTACTCTGGAGAGTCAGGCTTTCCACAGTGAATTGGCCGGCCACTTAAATCAGGAACGAACCAGTCACGAAGGTCCGGCTGGGTCCCTGCCCACGCATGATCAGGTTGTCCGTTCTGATCGTGAGGTTCTCCTGCCAACTGCCCTCAGCCAAACAGATGACAGAATTAACGGTGCAACCCTGGGCTAACCCACTTTGTCTGCCATTCCCCCGCAGCTAAGATGAGAAGGGCTAGAAGCCCCAAGGCCGCGCCGGTCCCGATAAGCTTTGCGATGCGCATAGAACCTCCTTTTGCGGCCCAACGGGCTCGGGCGGGGAAGGAAGGGAGCTTCACTCCAGTTGTGTCTTAAGTCTGCCGCCACAAAGGGATGAACTTTACCGCTAGCGCTTCAACCCTCTCTGCCTGGCCCTCTCCCGGCCCACTTCAGCCAGAACGGGCGACAAAGTCATCATAGCACACTCTCCTCTTCCCTGACAAAGTAGCAGCTCGCTTCTGCTCATCCCTGTCCAACCCTCCGCCACGGCAGCGCCGCCCGCTCGATGGCTGAGACGAGGCCGAAGAGCGCGATGCTCAGGGCCGCGAGCCAGAAGATGGCCGCAAATAGAAGATCAATCTTGAGCCGGGCGTTCGCCTGGACCATCAGGAAGCCTAAGCCGGCGTTCGAGCCGACCCACTCGCCAATGACAGCGCCGACGACCGCGAGGGTGACCCCGACCTTGCAGCCGGAGAGGATGAACGGTAGTGCGTGGGGCAAATGGAGCTTGAGGAGGAGCTGGCCCCGGCTGGCCTCAAGCACCCTGAATAAGTCCACGAGCCCGCGATCGGTCGAGCGAAGCCCGTCGACGGTGTTCACCACCAGCGGGAAGAAGATGATCAACGCGGCCACGGCCACCTTCGAGAAGAGGCCATAGCCGAGCCAGAGGACCAGGATCGGGGCGATCGCGAAGACCGGGACATTCTGGACGGCGATGACCAGGGGATAGATGGCCCGCTCGAGGGTCTTGGAGTGGAAGATGAGCAAGGCCAGGGCGAGCCCGAAAATAAAGGCGATCGCGAGCCCCAAGAGGACCTCCTCAAGCGTCACTAAGGCATGGCGGAGGAGGAGGAGCCAGTCCGAGGCCATCCTGATGAAGATCGCGCTCGGGGCGGGGAGGATGAAGGGCAATTCGAGCCGCCAGGCCACCAGCTCCCAGAGCCCAAAGAGGGCGAGGAGGAGCCCGAGCGGAGGGAGGTAATCTCGAGCCTTAGGCCACATGGAGCTCCTCCTGGACCAAGCGCTCGAGCTCCCGCTCCAGCCGGATGAACCTGGGCTCTCCGCGGTCCCGCGGCCTGGGGAGCGGGACCTCGAGGAGGGCCTTGACCCGGGCGGGCCGGGCGGTGAGAAGATAGACCCGATCGGAGAGGAGGAGGGCCTCCTCCAGGTCGTGGGTGACGAAGAGGATCGTCTTCTCGAACTCCTCAAAGACCCCGAGGAGGTAGCGGTGGAGGACGGAGCGGGTCATGGCATCGAGCGAGCCGAAGGGCTCATCGAGGAGGAAGAGCCTCTTCCCGGTGAGCAAGGTCCGGATCAGGGCCACCCGCTGGCGCATCCCGCCCGAGAGCTCCGCGGGGTAGTGGTCCTCGAAGCCTTCGAGCCCGAAGCGGTGGAAGAGCCCCTCGGCCTCGTGCCGTGCCCGGTGGAGATCGGCCCCCTTCAGCTCCGGCCCGAGAATGGCGTTCTCCAGGGCCGTCCGCCAGGGCAAGAGAAGGTCGTCTTGCTGCATGTAGGCTACATGGCCGCGGCAGCTCGAGACCTCCCGCCCGTTGAAGAAGATCCGCCCCGAGTCGGGCCGGATGAGCCCGGCGACGATGTTGAGTAGGGTCGTCTTCCCGCAGCCGCTCGGCCCGAGGAGCGAGACGAACTCCCCCTCCCCGACCTCGAGGTCGAGCCCGGCGAGGACCTTGAGGGGGAGGCCATTCCGGAGGATGCCCTTCTCGATCCCGCTAAGCCTCAGCATCGCTCAAGATTCTCTCGATCACCCCACCGCCGAGGACCCGCTCGTCCCGATAGAAGACGGCCGCCTGGCCGAGGGTGATGGCCCGCTGCGGCTCGGCGAAGATGACCCGCGCCCGGCCGTCGCCGAGGGGCTCGACCCGCGCCCTCGCCGGAGGGGTGCGATAGCGGACCTTGACCTCGACCTCAAGCTCGCCCGCGCCGGGCGGGCCGCCGAGCCAATTGACCTCCGAGGCGATCAGGCCGCGGGAGTAGAGGGCCTCCTCCGGGCCGACGATCAGCCTATTCCGCTCGGGCTCGAGGGCCAGGACATAGAGCCGCTCGCCCGAGGCGAGCCCCAGGCCCCGCCGCTGGCCGATGGTATAGAATGGGAGCCCCTCATGCCGGCCCAGGACCCGGCCCGAGGTATCGACGATCTCGCCCGGCCGGATCCCGTCCCTGGAGTGGTCCAGCAAGAACCGGCGATAGTCGTTATCAGGGACGAAGCAAAGGTCCTGGCTCTCACGGGGCTTGACCAGGAGGCCGGACTCCTTGGCAATGGTGAAGACCTCCTCCTTGAGATAATCCCCGACAGGGAAGATGAGCTTGGCGAGCTCCCTTTGGGTGAGCCGGTAGAGGAAGTAAGACTGGTCCTTCTCGAGGTCGCGGCCGCGGAGGAGGTGATGAACTCCGTTCTCTTTGATGACCCGGGCATAGTGCCCGGTGGCGAGGTAGTCGCAGCCCAGCCGCTCGGCCTCGGCCAACAGCGCGGGGAACCGGACGAGCGCGTTGCACCAGATGCAGGGGTTCGGGGTCCGCCCGCGCAGATATTTCTGAATCGTCCGGCGGACGACCTCCCGCTCGAAGAGCCGGCCATAATCTAGGAAATGGTGCTCGATGCCCAACTGCTTGGCTACGGCCGCGACCTCGAGGGAGCAGCAGTTGTTGTAGGGTTCGAGCCGCCCGGCGTAGCTCCAGAGGTTCAGGGTCGCGCCGAGGACCTCGTGCCCTTCCCTCTTGAGCAGGAGGGCCGCGACACTTGAATCGACCCCACCGCTCATCGCCACCAGGACGCGCATCACAGCGAGATTATATCAAGGGAAGTAACGATACAGATCACGGCGATGTAAGACTCTGCAGAATTCGATTGTCTTGGCTTTCTTGTCGAACCTGAGGCCAATACGATAGTCTCCGAAACGCACTTTGTAATATTCCCGATACCCTTTGAGCTTCTCGACGCCTGACAGAGCATAGGGATTGGTTGTCCTGGGCATCACCTCAAAAGCAAAGGTCTCAACCCGTGCGCGCACCTCCGCTGGGAGTCGTGCCAACTCCCTAAGGAAGGTGGGCTTATAGACAACTTGCCAGTTCATTCATTGCCGGTTTTCTTCAGGCGCGCATAGCGCCGCTGGGCCTCTCTCAAATCCAGGGAGCGTTCGTCTTTGACTGCTCTTATGCTTTGCCCCAGGGCATAGTCTTCCAGCAGGCGCTCGATCTTGGCGAAGGTTTCCAGATCAAGCTGCACGGCCACGGGCTCGTTGCGCTCATTGACGACGTAGCGCTTCTTGATCTTCAGCATCGCCATCCTCACCTTGTGTCGGATCGTCCGTTGAGCATTATAGTTGATGAAGTAAAGTGGGGCAAGGGATATCAAGGCCTTGCCCGTTTACGGCAAGCACACCTGCCCATCGCGCACCCCAGGCCGGTTCCAGGGGTGATCGCCGGGATTGACCGTGCGATCCTGACTACTTGAGGCGAGAGCGATTCCTATTTCATCCAGTTTTCGAGCGCCAAGCCAACCACGCGCTTGAAATGGCTTATGTCATCGGTCACCAGCACAGCGTGGTTGACCAGTGCCATCCCGGCGATGAGAATGTCAGCATCCTCGATCAGTTCGCCCTTCTTCTCCAAATCAGCGTAGATTTCGCTGGCTCGATCCAGCGCTGCTTGATCGAGATGGACGATCCCGAATACCCGGCAAAAGGCGTCGAACTTGCGGAGCTTATCGGCTCTAAGAGTGTTAAGCAGGCCGCGTCGGGTCTCGTAATAGCTGAGGGCGTTGATCTGCACATCACGTCCGGCAGTGATGGCCGCTCTCATATGTGCCAGAACGGTGGGGCTGTTTCTTAAGATCTCGATGAGAATGTTCGTATCTAAGAGGTAGTCTGGCATTTCTCGGAAGGCCCATCCTCGAAGAGTGGCCTGCGTTTGGCGGCTTCCAAGAACGCCCTCATTCCCTCGGGAGACAAGTCGCTCAGCAACCCGGCTACTTCCTTGAGGGCTTTCAGCTTGCGCTCGACCTCAGCAGGAGACTCTTCGGATGTGACTGTTTTACTTGCTTGACGTGCCATCACTTACTCCTTCCGTTGATCCTAGAGACGGCACAATCATTATAAGGGATGGACGAGCGCTCTGCATCCTTCACTGCCGATCAAAGGCCGCAATCTCGTTGGGGCGTGTCCTGCCGTCATGGCAGGCACACCTGCCCGACGGCCAGCCCCGGCGGCCCTCACCCGGCCCTGTGGGCTTCCCTCTCCCATCCGATGGGAGGGGGAGCGGCGCTTTGCTCACGATCCAACAGCCGGCTCCGCGACCGCTTCAGGTCTCGCATCCCGCCCTCCGGGACGGGACCGCTCCGCTTGCTCGACCTGAAACCAGCCGCTCCGCCTCACTCCAGCTCACCTCACTGACCTGCAGGCCGCACAGCCCGGAAGCCTATGAAGTGGCCGCTGCCGCCGGGCGTGCTGTGGCCGCGATACGCAACCCGGCAGCGGGCGCATCGTAGCCCCAACTGCCGCCGCGTACCACGCGGGACGAGCCTCCATTAGGACCCCGAGGATCAGTCCCGGGCGAGGATGAGTAGTAGCTTCGGTCATACCGGTCCCAGACCCACTCCCACACGTTCCCCGCGATGTCGTAGAGCCCATACCCGTTTGCCGCAAAGCTCCCCACCGGACTGGTATACGGGTAATCACCCGTGGCGTAGCTGGGGTGATAACCCCGCGTCGGGCTCGTGTCATAGCTGTAGTCGGAGCTGCTGTAGTAGTTCGCCCGGCTGTGCTGGATCGTGTCCGTATCGCGCCAGGGGAAGCGATGGCCCTCGCAGCCCCCGCGCGCCGCCTTCTCCCACTCCGCCTCCGTCGGCAGCCGATAACCACACCCGCTCCACTTCACGGCATCATTCGACAGGTTCAGGTTCCCCGTCCGGTAGACCATCCGCTGCGTGCTGTCCGTGTAGTAGCAGGCCGTCAACCCCTCCTTCTCGCTCCGGGCATTGAGCCACTTCACTACCTCATACCAGGTGACATCGTAGACCGGATGGTCCGGCCCCTTCCCAGAGCCGCACTCGGGCATGATGTCGTATCCATGAGCTGCAGCCCAGCGCGCCACCTCGTCCCACAGGGCCTTGGTCACCTCGTATTTGTCCATATAGAACGCGCTCACATAGACCGTGTGCACCGGCCGCTCGTCGGAGTCGCCCTCGCTGAACCTGTCCCCCATCTGGAAGCTCCCTGCGGGGATGAGCACCATTCCTGCCGGTCTCGGGGTAGTCGGCGGCTGCTCCGGCGCGGGCATGCTCAGCCCCAACTCCCTCCGCGCGGTGTTTATGGGCGTGGCGAAGTTGATCCCCTCGACCGTGATCCCGGGGACATTGGCCTTGCCGAAGACGATCCCGATCACCTGGCCCTGGTCGTTCAAGAGCAGCCCGCCGCTGTTGCCGGGGTTCACGGCTGCGTCGATCACAAAGACCTTCCGGCCCCCGCCGAAGTCGACTAGGCTGCTGATAATCCCCCTGGTGACGCTGAACCCCATGTCCAGGGGATAGCCCATGACGATGATGGATTGCCCGATCTTGACCGTATCGGAATCTCCCAAGCTCACCGTGGGGAGGCCGCTCGCGCTGATCCGGAGCAGGGCCACATCACTGCCGCCGCTGGTGTAGGTCTCATCATATTTCTCCACCCAGGCGCTGTAGCTCGAGCCGCTCGGCAAGAGGACCCTGATGCTGGTCGCCCCCTTGACCACATGGTAGGCGGTCAGCACCGCCCCGTCCGCGGTGATGATGAACCCGCTCTCTTGGCCCTTGTTGGTCACGATCTCCACGACCGCGGGCCGGACCCGCTCGACGATCGCGGAGATGTCAGTCTGCGTGAGCACGACCGTCGCCGCGGAGCCGACGATGAGCGCGGCCAAGAGGGCTCCGAGCAGCGCTCTACGCAGGATGGACGATGACACTCGCTTGAAGTTGGCCTCTCCCCGTTTCATAGTTTCCTCCCTCCTCTTCTTGCTCCTGGCTCGAGCACCAGATCACCTTGAGCTTTCGGCCAGCCAGATTATAGCACAACCCATGTGGCGATAGGCCAATCGGCCGGTCAGGCCATTTGATCTTCGAGCTCGAGCCGGCCTATCATCGGCCAGCGAGACTATGAGGTGATCCCGATGAAGGCGGTCGTCTTCCATGAGCACGGCGATCTTAGCGTCCTGAGATACGAGGAGGTCCCCGAGCCCGTGATCGGCCCGGAGGAGGTCCTTATCCGGGTGAGGGCCACCTCCGTGAATTTTCTGGACATCTGGGTGAGGCGCGGCCTCCCGGGGGTGAACCTCCCTCACATCTCCGGGGCTGATGTGGCCGGGACCATCGAGAGGGTGGGCGAGCGGGTCCAGGGGCTCGAGCGGGGCCAGCGGGTGATCGCCAACCCCAATCTCTCCTGCGGTAAGTGCGAATACTGCCTCGCGGGCGAGGACAGCCTCTGCATCCATTACAAGATCCTCGGTGAGCAGACCGACGGGGGCTACGCCGAGCTCGTGAAGGTCCCGGCTAAAAATGTTATCCCGCTGCCGGAACATGTCCCCTTCGAGGAGGCCGCGGCCGCGCCCTTGGTCTTCATGACCGCCTGGCGGGCGCTCATCTCCCGAGCGGGCTTGCGCCCCGGCGAGGATGTCTTGATCTTGGGCGCGGGGGGCGGGGTGGCCACGGCCGCGATCCAGCTCGCCAAGCTCGTGGGAGCGCGGGTCTTCGTGACCGCCTCGAGCGAGGAGAAGCTCGAGGGCGCGAAGCGCCTGGGGGCCGACTTCTTAATCAACTATAAAGAGGTCGAGTTCGATAAGGAAATCCGCCGGCTCACGAACAGGCGGGGCGTCGATGTCGTGCTCGACTCGATCGGCGCGGAGACCTGGGTCAAGAGCCTGGGGAGCCTGGCCAAGAACGGGAGGCTCGTGACCTACGGGGCCACGAGCGGGCCGAACCCCCAGACCGAGATCCGGCTGATCTTCTGGAACCAACTCCGCATTATAGGCTCGACGATGGCCTCGACGAAGGAGCTGCACGAGGTCTTGAGGCTGCTCTGGGCCGGGAGGCTCAAGCCGGTGATCCACAGGGTCATGCCCCTCCGGGAGGCCGCGGAGGCCCAAAGGCTCTTGGAGGAGCGGAAGGTCTTCGGGAAGGTCGTCCTCGTCCCCTAACAACCTCAACTGCTCGGGAGCCCGGCGCGGCACCCTCTTCCCCCTCGAGGGGGAAGGCCGGGATGAGGGCTGTGGGGGTGGCCCCTCACCTCAATCCTCGTAGGCGCGCCTCCCACTGGGGAGAGGAAGTCTTTTACCAGAGGTGTGGTAGAGCGCTAACCCAAAGCGGCGATGATCGCCCGGCAAAAGGCAGGAAGGTCATCAGGAAACCGCGAGGTGATGATGTTCCCATCACGGACGACCTCCTGATCGACCCACTCCGCCCCGGCGTGGATCAGGTCGTCCTTGATGGAGGAGAAGTTCATGATCCCGGCGGAGGCGAGCAGCCAGCCAGCGTGGCAGATCGCGGCCACGACCCTCCCCTTCTCGTAGGCCTCGCGGACCAGCCGGATCATCTCCGGCGAGCGGCGCATCAAATCAGGGGCATAGCCGCCAGGGATCACGACGGCCTCGAACTCCTCGGCCTTGACTTCCTTGGCCGCCCGCTTCGCCTCCGCGGGGTAGCCGAGCTTGCTCTTGTAAGTCGTGGCCTCGGGCCCGACGGGGACCACCTCGGCCCCCTCCTCCCTCAGCCGGTAGTAGGGATACCAGAACTCCAGCTCTTGATAGAGATCGGCCACCAGGAGCGCGACCCGCTTCCCCTTAAGTTTCATCTCCGGTCTAGCCTCCGGTGCCGAGCCTAGCAGTCCGCGGGCTCGGGGTCAAGTAAGCTTGTCTCGCCCCGGTGCCAGGGTTAATCTTCATTGAGGAGGTAGATGGGATGAACAACTGGCTCATCGTGGCGGTCGTCCTCGGGGCGGCCGTGCTGGCCGCGGTCCTCGTGGTCGCGCTGGTGGGCGGGCCCGCGGTCCGGCCCCCGGAGGAGCTGCTGCCGGCCGAGCTCGCGGGCTTCGAGCTGGTCAACCGGTTCGACCATGTCGAGCCGATCTTCGACGGCGAGCGGTATTCCTCGCTCGTCTCCTTCGCCCCGCTCGCGGGGGTGGAGTTCGCGGGGAAGGTCGAGCGGATGGGGATCACCGCTTATCTGTTCAAGGACCGGAAGAAGGCCGAGGCCGCGGAGCAGGTGCTGCTCGACTCGACCGGGCCCGGCGCGGAGGAGGTCGAGATCGACGGCCAGGCCGGCTTCGCCTATACCTCGGGGCCGGGAGCCGCGGCCGCCGCGGGCCTGATCTGGCAGATCGGGCCCGTGATCTACCAGGTCTTCGTGACCGCGCCGGGGGAGGGCGAGCCCGACCTCGAGGCCCTCAACCGCGCGGCCCTCAATGCGGCTCAGGCGGTCCTGAGGCTGTGGAAGAAGGGCTAATGAGATGAAGGGCTGGCGCGGCTGGCTCTTGCCGCTGATCCTCGCCCTCCTCGTCTTAGCTGGGGCGGCCTGCCAGCGGACGACACCCGGGCTTGGGGAGCAGCTCCTCGCCTACTTCAACGACCCGCTCGCCGGGCTCCCGCGGCTTGACCGGCCCCAGGCCCAAGCCGGCGAGCTGAAGGGGAGGCTCCTCGAGCTGCTCGCCCGAGCCGAGAGGAAGCTCGACGCCGCGGTCTACTCCGTCACCGACCCCGAGGTGATCGCGGCCCTCGAGGGGGCCTGCGCCCGCGGAGTGAGGCTCCGCATCCTCACCGAGGCTGAGGAATACCAGGGCCAGCTCGGCGGCCTGAGCTGCGCTCAGGTGAGGCTGGACGGGAATGACCGCCTGATGCACGACAAGTTCATGGTCGTCGATGAGGAGCTGGTCTGGACCGGCTCGGCCAACTGGACGGAGGGCTCCTTCTACTACGATGCCAACAATGACCTAGTGATCCGGGACCGCGAGGTCGCCCGGGCCTATATCCAGGAGTTCGAGGAGATGTTCCGCTCGGGGCGGTTCGGCCCGGCCAAGCGGGACGACACCCCCGAGGAGTTCGAGGTCGCGGGCCTCCCGGTCGAGGTCTACTTCGGCCCGAGCGACCGGCCGCGGCTGGCCTTGCTCCGGCTGATCGGCCAGGCCCGGGAGGAGCTCGAGCTGGCGATGTTCTACTACACCGACGAGGCCCTCCACTGGGCTTTGGTGGCCGCCCTCGCGCGGGGAGTGAAGGTCCGGGCGGTCTTCGACTCCCGGGGGTTCGAGAACCTTGCCGTCTCAAGGATGGACGAGCTATTGGCCCTCGGGGCCGGCCTGCTCGAGGCCCTCCCCGGCCTGGTCCACCACAAGTTCGCCGTCATCGACCGAGAGATCGTCATTACCGGCTCAGCCAACTGGACCGCGAGCGGGCTGGACCATAACGATGAGGACCTGGTCGTGATCCACAGCCCCGAGCTGGCCGCGCGCTACGCCGGCGAGTTCGAGCGGCTCTATCAAGATGCCCTCGCCTACGATCGCGATCCCTTGAGCCCGCCGCGAGTGACCCTCAAGCACTACAACACCCAGGATGTCCCGGCCCGGGTCGAGTGGCGGCCACACCTAGAGAGGAAGCCCGACTCCTATGAGATCTGCCGGGCCACGAGCCCCTACGGACCATGTGAGCAGACCTTTCAGGTCTCGGGCGACCACTGGTATTTCGCCGACGAGGCCGCCCTTCCGGGGAGGACCTACTACTACTGGCTCCGGAGCATCGTCGGCGGAGAAGTGAGCGATTGGTCCAATGAGTATGCGGTCACCGCCGGGCTCCCCGCCTGTCCGGCCTCGGGGGCGAGCTGGGAGTGCGACTGCGACGACCATGCAGACAACAACGGGAACGGCTACATCGACTGCCAGGACTACGACTGCGCCGCCGCTACCGCTTGTATCGAGCCGGAGTGGCCGAAGCTCGAGCTGGTCGAGCTGGTCCCTGGGACCTTGAGCGCGGAGGAGGCCGAGCGGGACCTCAAGCGCTATCTCGGGAAGGTCGTGACCGTCCGGTTCTATGTCGTGAGCACCTACGACTCCGGGAGGGTCATCTACCTCGACTCCGCCGGGGACTACAAGAGGAACTTCACCGCGGTGATCTTCAAGCGGGACGAGCCGAACTTCCTCGAGCGGGGGATCAGGCCAGAGCTGGACTACGACCGGAAGCTCATCGAGGTGACTGGCGAGCTTGGGGAATACAACGGCCCGGAGATCATCCTCCGCGTCCCGGAGCAGGTGAGGGTGCTAGACTAGCGCTCCGTTACGCTTGGTTTGAACGCCTCCGTAGGCAGGTCTCCCTCTAGGGGAGGAGAAGCCCCTGATCAACGGAAGTGCAACAGAGCACTAGCCCGGATCAGGGCGGCGGGGACGATCTCCCGCTCGCGGTGAGACATAGCCGTTCGCTTTGAACCACTCGACCGCCTTCCGGAGGGCCTCGCGCGCCGGAGTCTGGGGGAAGCCCAGCTCGCGCACGGCCTTCCCCGGGTCGTAGAACATGTAGTGGCGCGACATGCGGATCGTCTCCGGCGTCATCCGCGGGACCGTCCCGGTGAGCGCGCACCAGGCCGCGTTCAGGTAAGAGGCCGCCAGGATCGGATAATAGGGGAGCCTGACCCACGGCGCACGGAGGCCGGTGATCTCCTCGAGAAGAGCTAGCAGCTCCCGCATCGTCAGGTTCTCCCCGCCGAGGATGTAGCACTCCCCGACCCTCCCCTTCTCCGCGGCCAGGAGATGGCCCAGCGCCACATCCTCGACATCGACCACATTCATCCCCGTCTCGACATAGGCCGGCATCCTCCGGTTGAGGAAGTCCACGATCACCCGCCCGGTCGGCGTGGGCTTGATGTCGTATGGCCCGACGGGGAAGCTCGGATTGACGATGACCACCGGCAGCTTCTTCGCGAACTCCAGCGCCACCTGCTGGGCCAGATACTTGCTCCGCTTGTAGTCGCTCACGATGGTCTCCGGCTCGACCGGGGTCCGCTCGTCCGCCGGCTCCCGATCCCGCGGGAGGCCGAGCGCGGCGACCGAGCTGGTGTAGACCACTCGCTCCACACCCCGCTCTAGCGCCGCTTGGAGCGCGTTCCGTGTCCCCTCGACGTTGACCTCGTAGATCAGGCTCCTTGGCCGGACCCAGAAGGAGTAAAGGGCCGCTCCGTGGAAGAGGAGCGAGCAGCCCTCGAGCGCCCTCCGAATCGAGCCGAGATCGCGGACATCGCCCACCGCTAGCTCGACCTCTAGCCCCTCAAGGTTCCTCTTGTTGGAGTCAGGTCGGACGAGCGCCCTCACGCGATAGTTCCTCTCCAGCAATGCCCGGACGATGTTTGCCCCGATGAACCCTGTGGCCCCGGTCACGAGCGCCTTCATCTCATCCCTCCTGCCGGTCAAGCGCCTCGAGCATGGCCCAGACGAACTCCGCGGCCTGGACGAGCGCCTCGCCTGAGACATTCTCTACCACATCCTCAGCAGTGTGCCAATGGGGGAGCGAGGCCGTCCGCTCGTCCCGCCCCGCGATCGTGATCGCCCGATAGCCGAGCCTCCGCAGGGTCTGGACCTCGTCGACCACCAGCGTCCTTGCCGGGCTCACTCCCAGCTCCGCGCGGCGGGCCGCGACTTGCTCTGCAACGGCGAGGAGCTCCGGATCAGGCCGATAGCGCCTGATCAGCCCGGCCTCGACGAGGTAGCAGAGCTCGCCCGAGCCGACCCCCTCCAGATCGATGAACCAGGCCTCGCGCAGCCCTTTCTCCCTCTCCAGGAAGAGCTTCAGCCCGCGATGATCGACCTCCTCCGCGCCGGTGAAGAGGTGCCAGACCTCGGTCCGGTCGAGCGGCTCCCGTGCGAGCCGGCCCGCCAGCTCCAGGTTCACCGCCACTCCGGAAGCGTTGTCGTTCGCCCCGGGCGAGTAGGGCTGGCCCAGCTCTGCGATCAGGAGGAGCAGCGTCGCCAGGGCGTAGCCCGCGCCGGGGAGCGAGGCCCAATAAGGCCACTTCCACCCGCTCGCCGCCCCGAGAAGGTAGAGCAGCCCATTCAGGCCGTAGATCGCGAGCGTCGCGCCCGAGCCGAGCCTCGCTGTTCGGGCCTTCCCCGCCCGCCAGGCGAACCGGCAGCGGTTGCTGTCGAGATGGGAGAGGAGCACGACCCTCCGCTCGACCCTCCCGCGCGGCGGGATAGCAGCGCGGACATTCCGGCTCGCGACATGGGGCAGCAGAAGCCGGAGCGGGCTGTCGGCGCGGGTGAGCGCGCACCAGAGGACCGCCACCGCCAGGGAGGCGAGGAGCCCCGCGAGCCAAGCTGCCCAGGGGTAGAGGACCACACCGCTTAGGCTGAGCGCGGCGGCGGAGATGGGGAACCAGTTCATATCGGCGACGGCCCGGAAGCGCTCTTCCGCAGGGCTCAGTCCGAGAGCCCGGAGCCGCTCGCAGAGCCAGCTCGCGGCCCGCGCCTCAGCCGCTCGCCCGGTCCCCCGCGGCCCGATGAGGCCGGCGAGGGCCTCGACATGGCTGATCAGCCTCTGAGGAGAGAAGCGGGGCATCATCGCACTCGCCATGCCGGGCCGGGGAGCCATCCCGGAAGGCCGATCATCTGCTCTTCCAGATCTCGCAGACCTTCTGGGGGGCCGTCTCTCGCCGCAGATAGGCCGAGATCCGCTGGATGAAGAGGAGCCCGCCCGCGATGGAGACCAAGCCGCCGACCATCACCGTCCGCGGGGTCCCGATCAGGCTGGCCAGGCCCCCGGCGAGCAGGCTACCGAAGGGGACCATCCCCATGAAGGCCATCGTGTAGAAGCTCATCAATCTCCCCCGCTTGTCCTCCTCGACGATCGTCTGGAGGACGGTGTTGCTCGAGGCCGCCTGGGCGGTCATCCCGAAGCCGACGACCAGCAGGAGGAGTAGCGAGAGCCACAGGGCGCGGGAGAGGGAGAAGGCCACAAGGCCGAGGCCGAAGATCCCCGTGGCGAGCGGGATGAACCTTCCCAGGCCGAGGACGCTCCGCCGCGAGGCCAGATAGATCCCGCCCAGCATGGCTCCGACGCCCGTGGCACCCATGAGGAAGCCGAGGGTGCTCGGCCCGCCGCGGAGGATCTCCTGGGCGAAGACCGGCATGAGGACCGTGTAGGGCATCCCCACCAGGCTCACCAGGGCCAAGAGCAGCAGGACGGCCTTGATCGGGGCAAAGTTGAAGGCGTAGAGGAAGCCCTCCCGCAGCCCGCGCCAGCCGTGGGGCCCCTGGGGCCGGACCTCGTGGCGCGTGATCGTCATCGCGAGCAGGGCCGCGATCACGGCAAGGTAGCTCAGCCCGTTGATGAGGAAGCAGATCCCCTCCCCCACGGCGGCCACGAGCACCCCGGCGATCGAGGGGCCGATCAGCCGCGCGCCGTTCACCATCGAGGAGTTGAGGGCGATCGCATTCCCCAGATCCTCCTTATTCTCGACCATCTCCACCACGAACGATTGGCGGACCGGCATGTCGAAGGCATTGATCACGCCCAGGAAGACCCCCAGAACGACGATCTGCCAGACCGCGATCGCGCCCGTGAGGACTAGCGCCGCCAGGAGCAGTGCTTGGAGCATGGCGAGCGCCTGGGTCACGATGATCACCGTCCGGCGATTCACACGATCGGCCAGGACCCCGGCGAAGGGGGCGAAGATGAAGGTCGGAATCTGGCTGGCGAAGCCGACCACGCCCAAGAGGAGCGTCGAGCCGGTGAGGCGATAGACCAGCCAGCTCATGGCCACCCGTTGCATCCAGGTCCCGATGAGCGAGAGCCCCTGGCCGCCGAAGTAGAGGCGATAGTTCCTGGAGCGGAGCGCGCGGACCAGCCGCCGCGGCCCTGCCACCTCCCTGGTGAGGACCTCCTCGACCCCGCTCGTGCCGGCCATCCCCGGATAGGCCGGATCTTATCCCAAACGCCGGACCGGCGTCAACGCGCGCCCGCGACTGCACGCGCTCGGGCCTCCTGATATAATGTGAGCCCTATGCCGCGGGCATTGAAGGAGAAGAAGGGCGAGAGGCTCCTCCTGCTGGGGAATGAGGCGATCGCCCGCGGGGCGCTCGAGGCCGGCTTGGGGTTCGCCACGACCTATCCCGGGACACCGGCCTCGGAGATCGGCGACACGCTCGCTCGGTCGGCTCGGGAGACCGGGATCTACTTCGAGTATTCGGTCAACGAGAAGGTGGCGCTCGAGCTGGCCACGGCCGCGGCGCTCTGCGGGGTCCGCGCGCTCGTGGCGATGAAGCATGTCGGGCTGAATGTGGCCGCGGACGCGTTCATGAGCACGCTCTACACCGGGACCCGGGCCGGGCTGGTGGTGGTGACCGCGGACGACCCGAGCATGCACTCCTCCCAGAACGAGCAGGACAACCGCTACTATGCCCTCCTCGCCGGCGCGCCGCTCCTCGAGCCGGCCGACCCTCAGGAGGCCTATGCGATGGCGAAAGCGGCCTTCCCCCTCTCCGAGGAGCTCGAGCTGCCGGTCCTGTTAAGGACGACCACCAGGGTCTCTCACAGCCGGGCCGGGGTGGAAGTCGGGCCGCTGCCCGCCCCGGAGGACCGGAAGGTGAAGGGCCGCTTTCACAAGGACCCTTTCAGGTTCGTCATCGTCCCCTCAGTCGCCAGGCCGCTGCATAAGCTCCTCCTGGAGCGGCTCGAGCGGGCCGAGGCGAGGGCCGAGGAATCGCCGTTCAACTTCGTCCTCGGTGAGGGGGAGGAGCTGGGGATCGTGACCTCGGGCGTCTCCTACAGCTATGTGCGCGATGCCCTGGAGGATTTGGGCGTTGAGGGGCGGGTGAGCGTCCTCAAGCTCGGGATGAGCCATCCACTACCCAGGAAGCTCGTGGCACGCTTCCTGGGGTCGGTCGAGCGAGCCCTGGTGGTGGAGGAGCTCGAGCCGGTCCTGGAGAGGAGCCTGCGGGCCCTGGCCC
Organism: Candidatus Acetothermia bacterium; assembly: GCA_024653345.1. Lineage (GTDB taxonomy): Bacteria > Bipolaricaulota > Bipolaricaulia > RBG-16-55-9 > JANLFV01 > JANLFV01. Next base: position 102,090 of record JANLFV010000005.1, on the reverse strand, counting down.
AGGAATTGGAGCTGAAGGTCAAGATCTATGGGAAGGGGACGGGCGGCCTCTCCCGGCTCTACGAGTATGACCCCGATCGGGTGCGGAGCGCGATCGCTGAAGTTCTGGGCCTCCGTGACAGCGAGCCTGAGCCGGTCTGGACGAGCCCCGATCGGCTCCCTGACCGCCCGCCGGTCCTCTGCCCCGGCTGCCCCCATCGGGCCAGCTACTATGCGCTCAAGCTGGCCCTGGGCGCGGAGTTCGAGAAGACGATCTTCGCCACCGACATCGGCTGCTACACGCTCGGCCTCCTCCCGCCGCTCGCGATGGCCGACCATTTGCTCTGCATGGGCTCGTCCGTCGGGACGGCCGGAGGCTTCTCCCGGGCCAGCGACCAGCGGGTGATCGCGTTCATCGGCGACTCGACCCTCTTCCACGCCGGGATACCGGCGATCGTCAATGCCGTGCACAACCGGCACAAGTTCCTGGTGGTCGTCCTCGACAACCGGACGACGGCGATGACCGGCCTTCAGCCCCATCCCGGGCTCGAGTTCTGCGCGACCGGGCCCGCGCCCGCGGTCCCGATCGAGACCCTCCTTCAAGGCTGTGGTGTGAGGCATGTGCACATAGTCGATCCCGTCGACCTACAGAAGGCCACGGCGGTCTTCGAGGAAGCGCTGAAAGAGAGCGAGGAGGAGGTCACGGCCGTCATCTCTCGCCATCCCTGTGTCCTCCTCAGCTCCGGAGGTTGAGGTGGCGCTCGTCCGTCTCGATTCGACGAGGTGCAAGGTCTGCTGGAACGGCGAGCCGGGCTTCCGCTGCCCCGTCCCGCGCGAGCTGTTGTATCAGTCCTTCCGGTCGCTCCAGAAGGTCCGGAGCGGGCCAGCCCGGAAGATGCTCCTCCCGCCCTGCGTTGCCGCCTGCCCGGCGAACATCTGCGTCCAGGGCTACATCGGGCTGATCGCCGCTGGCCTCGATGAGGAGGCCTATCGGCTGATCCGCTCGCGCGTCCCCTTCCCCCGGACCCTGGGCTGGGTCTGCCCCCACCCCTGCGAGGCCGCCTGCATCCGGGGCGATTACGACCAGCCGATCGCGATCAACGCCCTGAAGCGGTTTGCGGCCGAGCGAGTCACCCCCGAGCTCCGCGGGAGGGTCCTCGACGAGCTGCGGGCCGAAATCGCAGAGAACGGCCACAAGGTCGCGGTGATCGGGGCCGGCCCGGCTGGGTTGACCGCAGCTCACGACCTCCGCCTTCGCGGCTACTCCGTGACGGTCTTCGACCGGCTGGCAAAGCCGGGCGGGCTGATGCTGAGCGGGATTCCGGAGTATCGCCTTCCGCGGGCCGTCCTGGAGGAGGAGCTCGAAGAGGTCCTCGAGCTGGGCGTGACCTTCAGAGGGAAGATCCAGGTCGGCGAGGATGTCCCCCTGGAAGAACTGCTCCAGCGCTACGAGGCCGTCTTCCTCGCCGTCGGGGCGCAGCGCGGCCTCCGGTTAGGGATTCCAGGTGAGGAGGCCGAAGGAGTGGTCGAGGGCCTCCGTTTCCTGCGCGGGGTGAACCTCGGCTGGGAGCGGCCGCACGTCGGGCCCCGCGTAGTCGTGATCGGTGGAGGGGACGCGGCCCTCGACAGCGCGCGCTCTGCCCTCCGGCTGGGAGGGCGAAAGGTCGCCATCTTGTATCGTCGCTCGCGGGCCGAGCTGCCGGCCCACCACGAGCAACTCGAGCAGGCCGAGGCTGAGGGGATCGAGCTGCTCGAGCTGGTCTCGCCTGTGCGGTTCGTTACCGACGACGGCCGGTTGCGCGGGATTGAACTGGTCCGCACCGAGCTGGGGGAGCCGGACGCCAGCGGCCGCCGGCGGCCGGTCCCGATCCCCGGCTCGGAATTCGCACTCGAGGCGGAGACCGCGATCGTGGCCATCGGCCAGGAGATGGACCCCCGCCCCTGGCAGGGCCTGAGCCTAGCCCGGGCCAGCCACGGCTGGATCGAGGTGGACGACCGGATGATGACCTCGGTCGAGAAGCTCTTCGCCGGAGGGGACCTAGTGAGTGGCCCGGCGACGGTCATCGCGGCGATCGCCGCCGGGAAGCGGGCTGCAGCCGGGATCGACCGCTACCTCCGCCCCAAGGAGGCCAAGAAGGTCTGCTTCTACTCCCCTGCCGATGCGGAGCGCGAGGAGCGCTATCACCCTCCGGAGGTCCCCGAGGAGCGGCGGGTCGAGCTCCCCCAGGCTCCCGCGGGCGAGCGGATCGCGGACTTCCGGCCGGTCGAGCTCGGGCTCGACGAGCCCGCGGCCCGCGCCGAGGCCCGGCGGTGCCTGGCCTGCGGCCTGTGCGCGAACTGCAACGCTTGTCTCGACACCTTCGCCTGCCCGGCCCTCGCCCTCACCGACGACGGCCAGATCGCAGTCGATGAGGTCCTGTGCAACGGCTGTGGGGTCTGCGCCCAGCTCTGCCCGAACGACGCCCTCGTCGAGGCGGAAGTGGAGGAGGAGAAAGCCGTTGCCTGAGCGGCTGAAGGTTTATCTGATCGGTGTCGGGGGCCAGGGCTCGCTGACCGCCGCCCGGCTCTTGGGCGAGGCGGCCCTCCGCTCGGGCGTCGAGGCCCTCGTGAGCGAGGTTCACGGGATGGCCCAGCGCGGGGGGATCGTGGAGACGGCGGTCCTGCTCGGGGGCTATCGGAGCCCGATCCTCGGCCGGGGCGCGGCCGATCTGCTCCTGGCCTTCGAGCCGCTCGAGGCCCTCCGCGCGCTCGGCCCCCTAAAGAAGGTCTCCCCAAAGGGCTGGGTGATCACCAACACCCATCCGATCAGGCCGATCACCGTCTCGCTCCGCTTGGGGAGATATCCCGACCTCGAGCGGGCCTTCGCGGAGGTCAAGGGGCATGTGAAGCAGTTCCTCAAGCTCGACGCGACGGCCCTGGCCCAGGAGGCCGGCTCCCCCCTGGCGCTGAACATGGTGATGCTCGGGGCGCTCAGCGCGACTGAGCTCCTCCCCTTCCCCGTCGCGGCCCTGGAGGAGCGGATAGAGGCGTTCGCACCCCGCTTCGCCGAGGTGAACCTCCGGGCCTGGAGGATCGGGCGAGAGGCGATCGCTCGCGCCCTCGCGGCGCCCGCCGCCAGCTGACCCGCGCTGAGGAGCCCAGTTTCCTCTCCCCGGGGCGGGGAGATCCTTGCCCGTCCCCTTGAGGTAGTCCGGCAGGGTCGGTATAATTCCAGTGCAATCTGGTGAGAAAAGGAGGGAGGAATGGAACGCGGGACCTTCAAGGTGAAGAGCGGGCTGGCCGAGATGCTCAAGGGGGGCGTGATCATGGACGTGACGAACGCCGAGCAGGCCCGGATCGCCGAGGAGGCCGGAGCAGTGGCGGTGATGGCCCTCGAGCGCGTGCCCGCCGACATCCGTGCCGCAGGAGGGGTGGCGAGGATGGCCGATCCTCAGAAGATTAAGGAGATTCAGGCCGCGGTCTCCATCCCGGTGATGGCCAAGGTCCGGATCGGCCACTTTGTCGAGGCCCAGATCCTCGAGGCCCTCGGAGTGGACTACATCGATGAATCCGAAGTGCTCACCCCCGCCGATCCCTGGCACCACATCGACAAGTGGCGCTTCAGGGTGCCGTTCGTCTGCGGCTGTCGCGACCTGGGGGAGGCGGCCCGCCGGCTGGCCGAGGGGGCGGCGATGCTCCGGACCAAGGGGGAGGCGGGGACGGGGAATGTGATCGAGGCCGTCCGGCACATGCGGTTGATCAACAAGCAGGTCCGCGAGGCCCAGCACATGCCCGAGGAGGAGCTGGTCGAGTATGCGAAGGAGCTGGGCGCCCCGCTCGCGGTCCTCCAGGCGATCGTCGAGGCCGGCCGGCTCCCGGTGGTGAACTTCGCTGCGGGCGGAATTGCCACCCCAGCCGATGCGGCGATGATGATGCAGCTCGGGGCGGACGGGGTCTTCGTGGGGAGCGGGATCTTCAAGTCGAGCGACCCGGAGCGGCGGGCTAGGGCGATCGTCCAGGCCGTCACCTACTACAGCGATCCCCAGAAGTTGGCCGAGATCAGTGCCGGCCTGGGCGAGCCGATGAAGGGGATCGCGATCGAAGAGATCCCCCAAGAGCAATTGCTCCAGACGAGATGAGACGAGCGTTGGCGCGTCCGCACGTTCGCGCGTGTGCAAGGGAGCCTCGCTCCGTGACCGTTAGCGTGCCAGCTTCCCAAAGTGCACACCTACTAAGGTTAGTATGAAAGTCGGGGTCCTGGCGCTGCAGGGCGACTTCCGGGAGCACCTCCGGGCGGTGGAGCGGCTCGGCGCCCAGGGGGTGGAGGTCCGCCGGCCGGAGGACCTCAAGGATGTTGAGCGGCTGATCATCCCCGGCGGGGAGTCGACGGCCATCTCCCTTCTACTAAGGGAGAGCGGTCTAGACCGCGAGCTGCGGCGACTGGGCCGGGCGGGCCTCCCGATCTTCGGGACCTGCGCCGGGCTGATCCTGCTGGCCCGGGAGCTGGTAACTGGGCGAGATGGGGTCGAACCGCTCGGGCTGATCGACATCGCCGTCCGGAGGAACGCCTACGGCCGGCAGATCGACAGCTTCGAAGAGGACCTCGAGATCGCCGGGCTCGGGGCACTCCGGGCCGTTTTCATCCGGGCCCCGAAGATCGAGCGGCTCGGGCCGAATGTCCAAGCCTTGGCCTATCACGACGGGGTGCCGGTCCTCGCCCGGGAGGGGAACATCCTCGTGAGCAGCTTCCATCCCGAGCTGACGGGGAACCTCTCGCTCCATCGTTATTTCCTCAGCCTGGGCGCTGAGCGGGAGGTGAGATGAGCGGTGGCAGACCGGCGGTCTTGGTGATCGAGGCCGGGACGAGCAGGCTTCTCGCGCTCCCTCTCCCCGGCCCGGGCGAGGCGATCGCCCCCCGCCTCCTCGACCTCCGCGGCCACGAAGACCGGCTGAGGGTCGTCCGGCCCTGCTTCTCGACGAGGCCTGAGAGATGACCGTCGCGGAGCGCAGTGCGGTGCTGCTGGACCAGTTCGCCCGAGGGGCGCTGAAGCTCCTCTACCCGCCGCACTGCTACCTTTGTGGCAAGCCGTTAGAGGACGGGCTCCTCTGCCTCAGCTGTTATTCCGGGCTCCCCCGCCCGAGGCCGGACGAGCCGGGATGCGCCCGCTGCGGCGCGCCGCTCGCCGATCCGGCGGCCGACCTCTGTAAGGAGTGCGCCGACCGGCCGTGGTTCTTCACCGAGGCGCGGAGCTTCGGCTACTACGAGGCCGGCCTGGCGGAGCTGATCAAGGGCCTGAAGTTCGGGGGCGAGCGGGCCCTGGCCCGTGAGCTAGCACGCTACCTCCTCGAGGCCGGGGCTGAGCTATTGCCGCGGGTCGAGGCCCTGACCTTCGTCCCGATGACGAGGAGGAAGGAGCGCGAGCGGGGGTTCAACCAGGCGGAGCTGCTGGCTCGCCAGCTGGGGAGGCTCGCCGGGCTGCCCGTGGTCTCAGCGCTCGCCAAGGTCCGGGAGACTTTGGAGCAGACGGCCCTCGGGCCGGAGGAGCGACGAGCGAATGTCCGCGGAGCCTTCGCCTCGTGCCTGGAAGCGGAGCACGGGGCGATCTTGCTCATCGACGATGTCTACACCACGGGCGCGACGGCCGAGGAGTGCAGCCGGGCGCTCCGCGAGGCCGGCTACGAGGAGGTCTATGTCCTGACCGTCGCCCGAGCGGGAGCGAGGGAGGCCAGCGATGAAGCTAGAAGTTGAGCGCCTCGTCCTGGGAGAGCTCGAGACGAACTGCTATATCCTCAACTGGGGCGGCGAGGCGGCAGTCATCGACCCCGGGGCGGACGAGGAGCAGCTCCTCGAGCGGCTCGCCGGCCAGCGGGTGAGGTATATCCTCCTCACCCACGGCCATCCCGACCACCTCGGCGGGGCCCCCAGGCTCAAGCGCGAGTTCCCCCAGGCCGAGCTCCTCCTTCACGGGGCCGATCTCGACGGCCTCCGCTGGTTCCTCCCCGACCTCGAGCCGGACGGCCTCCTGGAAGAAGGCACCCTGATCGCCCTCGGGAAGGACGGGGAGAGCCTGCGGGTCCTCCATACCCCGGGCCACTCGCCCGGGAGCGTCGTCTTCCTCGCCGACGAGCGGCTCTTCGTGGGGGACCTGCTCTTTTCGGGCTCGATCGGGCGGACCGACCTCCCCGGCGGCTCTCAAGAGGCGATGGACCGCTCCCTGCGGCGGATCATGGAGCTGGACGGAGATTTCCTGATCCATCCCGGCCACGGGCCGGAGACGACCCTGGCCCGGGAGCGGATCAGCAACCCCTTCCTCCGCGAACTGCAGGTGCGATGGCCACCCGAGAGGAGCTAGATCTGATCCGAGAGCGGGTTGACGCGGTCGCGGTCCTCTCCCGCTATCTCGCCCTCAAGCGGAGCGGGAAGAATTACATGGCCATCTGCCCCTTCCATCCCGACAAGCGCCCCAGCATGGTCCTCGACCCGGAGAAGAAGCTCTTCCACTGCTTCGGCTGCGGCGAGGGCGGGGACATCTTCAAGTTCCTGATGAAGATCGAGCGGCTCTCCTTCCAAGAGGCGGTCGAGCGGCTGGGCCGCGAGACGGGGGTCGAACTCGCCCGCCGCGGGCCGGGGAGCCCGCTCGCCCGGCTCTACGAGCTGAACGAGCGAGTGGCCGATTACTTCCAGAAGAACCTCCAGGACGAGCCCGGGACGGCCGCCCGGCGCTATCTCCTCGAGAGGGGGATCACCGCGGAGTCCTGCGAGAGGTTCAGGCTCGGCTACGCCCTCCCCGGCTGGGATAGTCTCTTGCGCCGGTTCGGCCGGACGGAAGAGGACCAGCGCCTGCTCAGCCAGTTGGGGCTGGTCGTCCAAGCTCGGGAGGGCGGCTACTACGACCGCTTTCGGGACCGGCTGATCTTCCCTCTCGCCGACCCCCAGGGGCGAGTGATCGGGTTCGCCGGGCGGCTGTTGCGCGAGCGCGAGGGCGACCCGAAATACCTGAACATCGCGAACACGCCGCTCTTCACCAAGGGCGAGGCGCTCTTCGCGCTCCATCTCGCCCGCCAGGCGAAAGGAAGTGCGACTTACGCGGAGCTGATCCTCGTCGAGGGCTACCTCGATGCGATCAGCCTCCATCAAGCGGGATTCACGAACGCGGTCGCGACGATGGGGACGGCCCTCACGGAGCAGCAAGCCCAGCTCCTGCGCCGGTATGCCGAGCGGGTGGTTCTGGCCTACGACCGGGACGCCGCGGGCGAGGCCGCCTCGCTTCGCGGGATGCGGGCGCTCCGGAACGCCGGGCTCGAGGTGCTCGTGGCCCTCCTCCCCAGCGAGGAAGACCCCGATAGCCTGATCCGAGAGGGCGGGGCAGCGGCCTTCCAGGCCGTCCGGGAGCAGGCCCTCCCCTTCCACAAGTTCTATGTGGCCCACCTGGCCGCGCAGGCCCCGGACCGCGACCCGCTCCGGGTCGAGCGGCTCCTCGCCGAGGCCGGCTCCTTCATCGAGGGGATCGCCTCTCGGCCGCTCCGGCATGAGCTGATCCGGGGCTTGGCCGAGGCCTTCGGCCTGGCGGAGGAGGAGGTCGAACTGGAGGTGGCCCGCCAGCGGCGGCCGGCCCAGGCTCAGCCCGGCCCGCGCGCGCGAGCCGCACGACCGGGCGGTCCCGCAGCCCCCTGGGGGCCGGAGGAGCACTTGCTCTACTTCCTGATCCAGGGCGATCTCTCGCTCGACCAGGCCCGGCAGGAGTTGGAGCCGCGGGACTTCACCCGCTACCCCAGGCTGATCGAGGCAATCTTCGCCCAGCAGGGGGACGGCCCTCTCCGGCCGGAGCGGTTGTTGGAGGTCCTCGAGGAGGCTGACCAACGGACGGTGACCGAGCTGGCTCTCTCCCAGGTGGAGTTCACCGATCGGGAGAGGGCGATCCGCGACGCGCTCGCGGCGCTCCGGCTCCCGCGGCTGGAGCGGGAGCTGCGCGAGCTGAAACAGAAGCTTCTGGAGGCGGAGGAGCACGGCGAACGAGAGGTGGCTCAGCGGCTCTTGGCGGAGCAGCGCGAGCGCCAGGGGCTGCTGCGCTCCTTGCGCAAGGGTGTCATCGAGGGTCAAAGGAGATGACGATGGAGGAACAGAGGGACTTACGGGGGAACCCTTCGCCAGAGGAGGCCGAAGAGCAGGAGATTTACTACATTCCGGAGTTCCTCGAGGTGGAGCTGGAGCTCTCGGAGGCGGAGGAGGTCGAGGAGAAGGAGCTTCCCACCAACGCCGGCGATCCGGTGAAGCTCTACCTCCAGGACATCGGGAAGATCCCGCTCCTCACCCGCGAGGAGGAGGTGGCCCTGGCCCAGGCGATCGAGCGGGGCGATCGCGACGCGCGCGAGCGGCTGATCCTCTCGAACCTCCGGCTGGTCGTCTCGATCGCCAAGCGCTACATCGGGCGCGGGCTCTCCTTCCTCGACCTGATCCAGGAGGGGAACATCGGGCTGATGCGGGCGGTGGAGAAGTTCGACTGGACGAAAGGCTATAAATTCTCGACTTATGCCACCTGGTGGATCAGGCAGGCGATCACCCGGGCGATCGCCGACCAGTCGAGGATCATCAGGATCCCCGTCCACATGATCGAGACCGTCCGGGAGCTGGAGCGGGTGAAGAAGGAGCATGTCCAGGAGCACGGGGAGATCCCCGACCTCCTCAAGCTGGCGGAGGAGCTGGGGATGCCGGTGGAGAAGATCAAGCGGGTGGAGAATGTGGCCCAATACACGACCTCGCTCGAGCGCCCGATCGGCGAGGATGAGGAGGACACCCTCGGGGACTTCATCGAGGACGAGCGGGCCCCCTCGCCGATCAAGGAGACGCTCAAGCTCTTCCTGGCCGAGGAGCTGGAGCACGCCCTCACCCAGCTGGAGGACCGGGAGAAGGAGATCCTGAAATTGAGATACGGCCTGGAGGACGGCCATCCCCGGACCCTCAAGGATGTGGCCAGGGTCTTCAACATCACCCGGGAGCGGGTGAGGCAGATCGAGATCAAGGCCCTGGAGAAGCTCAAGCACCCCAGCCGGAAGCAGGAGTTGAAGAAGTTCCGGGAATTGTTGATGAATGAAGAATAGCCTCGGCAGGTTAGCACATGTGCAGGCGTGCGCGTTGACGGTCTTGAAGTGAACTCCGCCTCCGCGCTTGATAGTGTGCGCGCGGCGAAGGAGATCCCCCTCATCTTCGGCCCGACGGGGGTGGGGAAGACGGAGGTGGCCCTCGGCCTGGCCCAGAGGCTGGGAGGGGAGATCATCTCCGCGGATTCGAGGGGCTTCTACCGCGGGCTGGAGATCGGGACGGCCAAGCCCACGGCCGAGCAGCGCCGGTTGGTCCCGCACCACCTGCTCGACATCCGCTCGCCTGAGGAGCGCTACGATGTGGCCGAATTCCGGAGGGATGTGGCGAGGCTCATCGGGGAGATCCGCGCTCGCGGGCGCTGGCCGATCGTCGTGGGCGGGAGCACGCTCTACATGCAGGCCCTGGTCGGGGGGCTCTTCCCCGGCCCGCAGGCCGATCTAGCCCTCCGGCGGAGGCTCCTCGCCCGGCCCCTGGAGGAGCTATATATAAGGTTAAGGGAGGTGGACCCCCGCTCGGCGGAGAAGATCAACCCCCAAGACCGGCAGCGGCTCGTCCGGGCCCTGGAGGTCTACGAGCTGACCGGCCGACCCTTGAGCGAGCTCCAAGCCCAGTCCGAGCCCTTCCCCCACAGCTTCATCAAGATCGGCCTCGTGATGGACCGCAAGAGGCTCTACAAGAGGCTCGACGCCCGGGTCGAGGCGATGCTCGCTCAGGGCCTCATCGAAGAGGCGCGGCAGCTCAAGCGGCAGGTCAACCCCGAGATGCCGGCCTACCGGACGATCGGCTACGAGGAGGCCTTCGCCTACCTCGAGGGGGCGCTCTCGCTCGAGGAGGCGGTCCGGCTCATCAAGCGAAATACCAGGCGGCTAGCCAAGCGCCAGCTCACCTTCTTCAAGAGGATCCCCGAGGCCCACTGGATCGATGTCACCGCCAAAGCCGCGGCCGAGGTGGTTCAGGAGGTCCTCGCCCTCCTCGGCGAACGGGCGGAGGTATCAGCCTGAAGCGAGTTCCTAGGGCGTAGCATTGAGGAGAAGCGTGACGGTGTCGCCGTCCTGGTCTGTCGTAACTAGATCGAGCCTCCCGTCTTGGTTCGCGTCCAGGGCCAGGACCGCCGTGGGGCCGCGGCCCACATCGAAACTTATCGGCGGCTCGAAGCTCCCGTCTCCCCGCCCGAGGAAGAGGCTCAGCTGGTCCCTCGCGCGGTCCGTGACGGCGAGGTCGAGGTTCCCGTCCCGATCGAGGTCCAGGAGGCCGAGCGAGCCGGGCGTGCCCTCCATCGCCAGGGTTTCCGGGGGATGGAAGGTCTGCGCGCCCGTGCCCCAGCCGAGGAGGATCGCCGGGCCGCCCCGCTGGGCCACGATCAGGTCCTCCTTTCCGTCCTCGTTCACATCGGCCTGGCGGAGGACGGTCGGGGAGGTTCCAGCGGGGAAGAGCCAGCGCTGGGGGAAGTCCCGCTGGCCGCTTCCCAGGAAGATCGCGGCCTTCCCGCTGTCCTGAGCGACGGCGGCCAGGTCGGGGTTCCCGTCGCGGTCGAAGTCACCCACGGTAACGGACTTCAAGTTCGCCAGCCGCTCGTCCCTCAGGCTGTTGCCCTTGGCGAAGCTCCCGTCGCCTTTGCCCCAGAGCAGGAGGATATCGTCGCAGAAGTCGTTGACCACGGCCAGGTCGAGGTTCCCATCCCGGTCGAGGTCTACGATCGCGAGCGAGATCGGGGCTGTCCCGACTGCCTGGTCCTGGAAGCGCTTGAAGCTCCCGTCACCGTTCCCCAAGAGGATGGAGACGGTCGAGGCGATCAGATTGGCCACGGCCAGGTCGAGGAGCCCGTCGCGGTCCAGGTCGGCCGGCTCGAGATAGATCGGCCCGTCCCCGAGCCTCATCGAGGAGGGAGCGAAGCTCCCGTCCCCCCTTCCGAGGAGGATCGTGGCCTCATCCCCGAACTGGTTCACGACGAACAGGTCCTCATTGCCATCCCGGTTGAAGTCCGCGACCGCCCCGGCCGCGGGCCCGTCACCGGCGGGGAGCGCGGTCCGGGTGAAGGCGAAGTTCCGGATGACCACCATGTCTCTGGCCCGCTTCCCGGCATCGTCCTGGACCGTGAGCGTCGCGGCGTAGAACCCTGGGGCGCCGTAGGTATGGCTCACCTTCGCCCCGGCGGCCTTGCTCCCGTCCCCGAAGTCCCAGTTGTAGGCCGTGATCGAGCCGTCGGGGTCATAAGAGGCGGCCCCGTCGAACTGGACTGTAAGCGGGGGCTTCCCCGCGGTCGGACTCGCCCGGATCGCCGCCACCGGCGGCTGGCTGAACAGCAGGTCGCAGCCGCTCGCGCCCAAGAGCAGCAGGATCAGCAGCGTTAGCGCGCCCCAGCCCTTCACTCTGGTCATCTTGGCCTCGCCTCCCTCAATGCCCGCAAGTTATGCGACTGATTATATCACAACCCCTTCGCCGGCCGGGGACCGCGCTCACCATCCCCTTCGCCCCCGGGAGGGAGAAGGCCGGGATGAGGGGGGCCAGCCTCACCCTCACCCCGACCCTCTCCCTTCGAGGGAGAGGGAAAGAGAGATTGACCACCTTCCGGGCATGGCTTACAATCCCTCGACGACGAGATGAAGGTCCTCACCGGCTCGCAGATGATGGAGCTCGACCGCCGGGCCCAGGAGCTGGGGCTCGATGTCCTGGTGCTGATGGAGAACGCCGGGCGGTCCGTGGCCCAGGCGATCGTCGAGCGGGCCCTCAACCCTTCCCTCTCCCTCGAAGGGGGAGGGCGAAGGAAGAGGCCGAGGGTGGTCGTCGTCGCCGGGAAGGGGAACAACGGCGGGGACGGCCTGGTGGCGGCCCGGCACCTCCTGAACCTCGGGGCTGAGGTGAAGGTCTTCATCCTCGCCGAGCGGGGCCAGGGGCAGCTCTCCCCGCCGGCGGAGAGGAACGCCGCGATCCTGGAGAAGGCCGGGGCCGCGGTCGAGTATCTCCCCGACGAGGCGGGCCTGGCCAACCTCGCGGCTGCCCTGGAGAGGGCGGACATCGTCGTCGACGCCCTCTTGGGGCTGGGGATCGCCGGCCCGGTCCGGGGCTACTACGCGAGGGCGATCGATTTGATAAACGCCGCCGGGGCCTTCGTCGTGGCCGTGGACCTCCCCTCGGGGCTCGAGGCCGAGACCGGGAGGGTCGAGGGCCCCTGCGTCCGGGCCAGGCTGACCGTGACCATGGGCTTGCCGAAGCTCGGGCTCCTCCTCTACCCCGGACGGGAGTTCGTCGGCGAGCTCGTCGTCGGCGAGGTCGGCTACCCCCGGGGGCTGGTCGAGGGCTTCGACTCGAAGCTCGAGCTGATCGACCGCGAGCTGGTGGCGAGCCCCCTCCCCAGAAGGAGGCCCTACAGCCACAAGGGCGACTACGGCCGGATCTTCGTCCTGGCCGGCTCGCGGGGCTACACCGGCGCGGCGGCCTTGGCCGCGGAGGCGGCCTTGCGGGCCGGGGCGGGGCTCGTGACCCTCGGGATTCCCGCGAGCCTCAACCCGATCCTCGAGGAGAAGCTGACGGAGGTGATCACCCGCCCCTTGCCGGAGGTCGATGGCTCCCTGGCCTTCGCGGCCCTGGGGGAGATCGAGGAGAGCCTGAAGCCCCAGGATGTCCTGGCCCTCGGGCCGGGGCTCTCGCGCCACCCCGAGACGGCCCGCCTGGTGAAGGAGCTGATCAAGCGGGTGGGCCTCCCCGCGGTCGTCGACGCCGACGGGCTGAACAACTTGAGCGATGAGCCCGAGGCTATCAGGGAGGCCAAGGCCCCGCTGGTCCTCACCCCCCATCCGGGGGAGCTCTCGAGGCTGAATAAGAAGGCCATCGCTGAGATCGAGGCCGACCGGGTCGGGGCGGCGCGGGCCTTCGCCAAGGAATATAATGTCATCTTGGTGCTGAAGGGCGTCCCGACGGTCGTGGCCACCCCCGACGGGAGGTGCTACATCAATAGCACCGGGAATTCGGGGCTCGCCTCCGGCGGGAGCGGGGATGTCCTGACCGGGCTGATCGCGGGATTCCTGGGCCAGGGGCTCGAGCCCTGGCAGGCCGCGGTCTGCGGGGTCTACCTCCACGGCCTGACCGCGGACCGCCTGAAGCCCGAGACGGGCGAGCGAGCGATGATCGCGGGCGACCTCCTGAAGAAGCTGCCCCAAGTCCTGAAGGAGTTCGAATGAAAGGGAAGATCCTGATCGGGCTGCTGGTGTTGGCATTAGGCCTGCTCCTCCTGCTCGGCGGCTGCGATAGCTGCGGGGACGACTTCTGCCCCATCCCCAGCCGAGCCCAAGGAGCGGCCGCGCTCTGCGGCTCCCTGCTGGAGTAAGGTGGACAGGACGGAGATGGGCCCAAGAGTAGTCGCACTCCTGGTCGGCCTGGCGCTGCTGAGCCTGGCCCTTCCGGGGTGCGACCAACTTTTCCCCAAGCCGCTAGTCCCCGACTTCCTAGGCTCGCCGACCTCGGGGAAGGCCCCCCTCGAGGTCCAGTTCGAGGACCGCTCTCAATCCGACCCGAAAAGGCCGATCATCGCCTGGGAGTGGGCCTTCGGGGACGGCGAATCGAGCGCCGCCCCGAACCCCGCCCACACCTACGCCGCTCCTGGGGTCTACACCGTCAGCCTCACCATCTTTGATAGCGCGGGCCGGCGAGCCGCCCTGACCAAGCCGGACTACATCGTCGTCACAGCCGCGGATGAGCCGCCCCCGCCGGCCCCGAAGCTCCCGCCGGAGAAGGGGAACCCCCAGGCGAAGGTGACGATGGTCGAGTTCAGCGACTACCTCTGCCCCTACTGCGCCAAGTTCGCCACCCTCACCCTCCCCGAGATCGAGGAGAACTATGTAGAGGCGGGGAAGGTCCGGCTCGTCTTCCGCCACCTCCCGGTCCACGGCGAGCCCTCGACCGAGGCGGCCCTCGCGGCCTTATGCGCCCACGAGCAGGGCCGGTTCTGGGAGTATCATGACCGGCTCTTCGTCATCTCGCTGAACGAGGGCGGGAAGGCCCTCACCGCGGCGCGGCTTAGGGCCCTGGCCGGGGAGATGGGGCTGGAGAGCGAGCGGTTCGACCGCTGCCTCGCCTCACGCGAGTATGCCCAGGCCGTCCAGGCCGACCTCGCGGAGGCCAAGCGCCTGGGGGTCGAGGGGACCCCGACCTTCTTCATCAACGGGAGGAAGGTCGTCGGGGCCCAGCCATACGAGGCCTTCCGGCAGGTGATCGAGGAGGAGCTGGCCAAATGATAATGATCGACACCCACCTCCACCTCGAGATGAGGGAGTTCGACCCCGACCGGGAGGCGGTGGTCCAGCGGGCGAGGGAGGCGGGGATCGGGCTCATCACCGTCGGGATCGACCTCGAGTCGAGCGCCCGCGCGGTCGAGTTGGCTCACGAGCACAAGATCTATGCCGCCGTGGGGGTCCACCCCCACGAGGCCAGGCGGTATGCCGCGGACTTGGAGAGGGCGCTCGCCAGGCTCGAGGAGCTGGCAAGAGCCGAGCGGGTCGTGGCCCTGGGGGAGATCGGGCTGGACTACTACCGGAACTACAGCCCCCGGGAGGCCCAGCTCGAGCTCTTCCGGGCCCAGCTAAAGCTGGCCGCGAAGCTGAATAAGCCGGTGATCGTCCACGACCGCCAGGCCGATGATGATATCCTAGCGGCCCTCGAGGGGGCCGGCGTCCGCGGGGTGGTCCACAGCTTCTCGAGCGGCCTGGAGGAGGCCGAGGCCCTCCTCGGGCTGGGCTTTTACCTTGGGTTCAGCGGGCCGGTCACCTTCCCCAAGGCCCGCCAGCGGTATGTCATCAAGCGAGTCCCGCTCGCGCGGCTGCTGCTGGAGACCGACGCCCCCTTCCTCACGCCTCTGCCGCACCGCGGGAGGCGGAATGAGCCTGCCTACCTCCGCTACATCGCCCGGGAGGTGGCGAAGCTCACCGGGCTGCCTCGGGAGAAGGTGGCGGAGCAGACCACCCGGAACGCCGCGGCGCTCTTTGCCCTCCCTCCGGGATGATCGAGCTCATCGTCCTCGAAGCGCTCTTCCTCGGGCTCTTAGCGCTCGCGCTCTACGAGCTGGGCGTCAGCCTCTTCGGCTTCCTCCCGCCCCGGCCCACCCCCCTGATCGGGCCGCGCCACCGCTTCGCCTTCCTCATCCCCGCCCACAATGAGGAGGAGGTGATCGCCCTCAATGTCCAGAGCATCCTGGCGCAGGACTATCCGCGCGAGCTGTTCGATGTCTTCGTGATCGCCGACAACTGCGACGACCGGACCGCGCTGGCCGCCCGGCAGGCGGGGGCCGAGCTCCTAGTGAGACAGGATCGGCTGAGGAAGGGGAAGCCCGCGGCGCTCAACTGGGGCTTCGCCCAGCTCCGGGAGCGGATCTTGGACTACGACGCGGTTTGCATCGTGGATGCGGACAACCTGGTCGCGCCGAACTACCTCGCGGTCATGAACGCCCGCCTGGCACGGGGCGAGCGGGTGATCCAGGCCTATCTCGACACCAAGAACCCGGACGACTCCTGGATCGCGGGCTCGATCGCCCTGGCCTACTGGTCCACCTCGAGGATCTTCCAGCTCGCCCGCTCCCGGCTCGGGCTCTGCAGCGCCCTCGGCGGGACTGGGATGTGCATCGCCACCGGGCTCCTCGCCCGCTACGGCTGGAGCGAGGACTGCCTCACCGAGGACCTCGAGTTCCAGGTCCGCGCGCTCCTGGAGGGCCAGCGGACCACCTGGGCCCACGACGCGCGAATCTACGATGAGAAGCCGCTCACGCTCCGCCAGTCCTGGCGCCAGCGGCTCCGCTGGATGCGAGGCCATATCAGAGTGGCCTGGCAGCACGGGCCGAGGCTGCTTAGCCTCGGCCTCCGCCAGCGGTCCTGGGCCAAGCTGGACGCCTTCCTCTACCTCGTCCAGCCGGTCCGCCTTATCCTGGCCTTCGTGATCCTCTCCGCGATCGGGGCCCTCCGGCTGGCCATTCCCCACTCTTCGGGGGCGGTCCTTCCGAGCGAGCTCCTCTCGGCCTTCGGCCTGGCCTATCTCATGTATCTCGCCCAGTTCCAGGCCTTCGGCTGCGGCCTGATCGCCCTGCTGCTCGAGCGGCCCCCCTGGCGGGCTTACCGCTACTACTTCCACTCGCTCCTCTTCGGGCTCACCTGGGTCCCGATCGTGGCCCAAGCGCTCCTCACCCTGCAGCAAAGGCGTGGGTCCGGACCGAGCATCGGAGCCGGATGGAGATCGCGGCCCGGCTGGCCTGGGCCGAGGGAGGCCGGGCCTTGCCGAGCCCGAGGCCCAAGGAGCGGCCCGTCGAGGCCCCTGCGGGCTTGGATCTGACCGTCAGCGCCGGGGAGATCGAGAGATGAAGCCCCTCGGGCTTGGGCTCGGCCTACTCGTCCTCGCGGCCGGGCTGGCCCTGGCTGAACCAGAAGGCCAGTTCGAGCTGGCCGCTTACTACCGCCACTCCGCCCGCTCCTCCTCCGAGAGAGGTGTGAAGATTCGCTATGAGGCCCGCTCGGGGCAGCTGGTCAGCATCTGGGAGCTCGTCGGCGCGGGCCGGGGCGCCTCGCGCGGGGCGAGCCTGGGGTATGCCATGCATTACGACCTCAGCCCTGATCTGTTCATCTGCGGCGGGGCGAGCCTCAGCCTGGGCGCGGGCCTCTTCCCCAAGAGCCGGGTCTCGCTCGAGCTCGACCTCAAGGTCCCCCACTACAAAGCGCTCGTCCTCGCCGCCGGCCTCGGGCGGAACGAGTATGAGCATGGATCCGACATCCAGGCAGATGCGGGGCTGACGCTCTACGGCGAGGCCTTCACCGCCTACTACCGCTGGTTCGGGTTCTGGAGCTCGCCGGACAGGCTCGAGGCGAGCCAACAGATCCTGCAGCTTGCCCTCCGTCCGGGCGCGCGGGCCGAGCTGGGCCTCACCCTCCTCCTCGCCAGCCCGGGCGAACCCGAGGGGGCGGGCCAGATCCTCACTATCTCTTACCGCTTCTGGCCGGCCCCCCAGCGGGGCTGGCGGGGGACCCTCGAGCTCGGGAGGCAGGGCGGGAAGCTGGAGCGGCTCGGGCTGGAGATCGGCCATCTCCTCGCGCTTCCTTAGCTTGGGAAGGCCGGCTTTGCGCTCGAGCGCCGCTTTCGGTTACGATTATTGAATGGCCTGGGAAGAGATGCTCTTGGGCTGCCACCTCTCGATCGCCGGCGGGCTGGAGCGGGTCTTCGCTCAGGCCGAGGAGCTGGGGATCAACGCGCTCCAGATCTTCTCCCACAACGCCCGGAGCTGGAAGATGGGCGAGCTTCCCCCCGAGGAGGCCGCGCGGTTCCGCTTGAGCTGGGCGGCGAGCCGGGTGGAATACATCGTGATCCACACGATCTATCTCATCAACCTCGCCTCGCCGAGAGAGGAGCTCTACCGGCGGTCGATCGGGGCGGTGGTCAAGGAGCTGGAGCGGGCGGCCGCGCTCGGCGTGCCCCAGGTGAACACCCACATCGGGGCCCATGTGGGGATGGGCCAGGAGTGGGGCCTGGCCCGGGCGCGAGCGGCGCTGAGAGAGGTCCTGAGGCGGACGGACGGGCTGCCGGTGAAGCTCCTGCTCGAGAACACCGCGGGGGAGGGGACGGTCCTCGGCTCGCGGTTCGAGGAGTTGGCATTGCTGCTGGAGCTGGATCGGGGGGGAGAGCGGCTCGGGCTCTGCTTCGACACCTGCCACGGCTTCGCCGCGGGCTACGACATCGCCTCGGCCCGGGGCCTGGAGGAGACACTGGCGCAGCTGGAGCTAGAGATCGGCCTCGAGCGGCTCGCGCTGATCCACCTCAACGACTCGCAATACAAGCTCGGGTCGCATAAGGACCGCCACCAGCACATCGGCGAGGGGGAGATCGGCCTTGAGGGCTTCGCCAGGATCATCAACCATCCTAAGCTGCGGGACCTGCCGTTCATCCTGGAGACGCCGAAGCTGGCGCAGGAGAGCGCGAAGCTGGACTCCGACGCCGATCCGATAAACTTGGACCGGATCAGACGACTACGCGAGCCGCGGGCATGGTAACATGTGTGCCGGTCTGCGCGTCAGGATCTCGAGGTGAATCCCGATGCAAACTTGCGCATGTGCCAACCTGAACACGATCTTTTGAGGAGGTTCCGATGAAGCTGTTCATCGACACCGCGAACCTGGAGGAGATCAGGGAGGCGGCCAGTTGGGGCCTGATCGAGGGGGTGACGACCAACCCCTCGCTCCTGGCGAAGGAGCTGGGGAAGGCGGGCGCGCCCGTCCGGTTCGAGGAGGTGATCCATGAGATCTGCCGGCTGATCGACGGCCCGGTGAGCGCCGAGGTCACGAGCGAGCAGGCCCCGGCGATGGTCGAGGAGGCGCGACGGCTTGCCGCGATCCACGAGCATGTCGTGGTGAAGATCCCCATGACCCTCGAGGGGCTGAAGGCCGTCGGCCGGCTGAGCGCGGAGGGGATTAGGACGAATGTGACCCTCGTCTTCTCCCCGACGCAGGCGCTGCTCGCGGCCAAGGCCGGGGCGAGCTATGTCTCCCCGTTCGTGGGGCGGATCGACGACCGGAGCGGGGACGGGATGGAGCTGGTGGCCCAGATCCTCCAGATCTTCGACAACTACGGGTTCCCCACCGAGGTGATCGTCGCCTCCGTCCGCCACCCCCGCCATGTCCTCGAGGCGGCCCTCCTCGGCGCGGAGATCGCTACCGTCCCCTACGCCGTCCTGCGGGCGCTCTTCGCGCATCCGCTCACCGACCTGGGGCTGGAGGGCTTCCGCGCGGACTGGGAGCGGGCGAACCGGCCCGGGTGAGCGTGCACCCCAAGGGAATGAGGGCCGCTGACAAAGAGGCCGAGCGGCAGCGGGGCGAGTCGGGGGCTCTGAGAAGGAGCGGCGGCAATTGTGAGGCTCTCCAAGGCCAGGGAGAGGGATTAAGGCGGAAAGCTAGGGAGAAGAGCCGGCAAACGCGGGAAGGGGGGTGATCTCAGCGGGGAGGAAGTGGCGGGACAATCGTCCGGCAAGACTTGACAGACCGGGGAGGTCATGCTATAGTCTTAGGCAACTTTTCAAGGAGCAAGGATGAGGAGGAAGACTTGGAGAAAGAAGTGATGACGGCTGCAGAACTGGCTGATTACCTGTCCTTCAGCAAGAACTGGGTTTACCGCAAGGCCGAGGCGGGAGAGATCCCCGGGGTGAAGCTGGGGAACCGCTGGCGGTTCAAGAAGACCGTCATCGACAAGTGGCTCGAGAAGCGGATTGCGGCGGAGGAGCGCGGCGAGGCCGGTGAGTTCTAGCCTTCCGGGAGCAGGGGACAGAATTCCCCTGGAGTTCCGACCTCCATCAACGGGGTGAGAGACGGACTTCCTTAGCAGAACAGAGGGGGCCTCATACAATGACCCCGGAGTTGGAAGTGGCTCCTCCCAAGAGAGAGTGGGGAAATGTGGTGCCCGTTACTTGACAAAGGGGCGGAAATATGTTAGGATGCTGCCAAGTTTGGAGCCGAGAGAGGGTAGGAATGGAGGCTAGGGTCCTTACCCCTTATGTTTGTCATCCCTCAGACCGCCGCTCTGCCCCCAGGGGAGGTGGCTTGACAGGGGGCACCCCTGGTGCTACACTCCTGGACAATTGCCGGTCGCTCCAGACGGTAGGAGCTCGGTGAATGATCTATCTGTTAAGATCGCGATATTCGCGTTTAGGAGGTGATCCATACCGCGGAATCGGGGAGGATGATCATGAATGGCCGGAGAGGAATTTTATGACTAACTACCAAAGGAGGTATGCAAGTGGAGAACAGAGTTAAGCTGATCGGCTTTAGTGCTCTACTCATTATCGCTCTCGCAGTGATCGCCTTCTCTCCACAGGCGCTCGCCAGCAAAGGCCAGGTCCTGTTCACCGATGTGAACGGCCAACCGATAAAGGGCTGGCGGACGGGAGAGATGCTCTTCATCACCATCATCGATCCGGACGAGAACCGCGACTCCGATGAGGTAGAGCTGATCCAAGGGACCTTCACGGATGAGCTGTGCGCCGCAACCGGGACAGACGAGCACTGCAAAGTCCCGCTCGTCGAGGTCGTCGACCCCAACACCGGGGATGTCGAGACCACCGACGGCGGGTTCGTCATGCAGGAGATCGGGGTGAACAGCGGGACCTTCCGCAACTTCCCCGGGCTCTACATCGCCCCCCTGAAGGACAATGCGGTCGCGACCCCCAACAACGGGATCCTCGAAGTGAAGGATAACGACACCATCTATGTCTTCTACACCGACCCCAGCGACCCGTCCGACATCGACGCCGACCTGGCGAAGATCGGGTTCACCTACGCCACGATCAAGATCACCGATCGGGCCGGGACGGAGGTCAACCTCTGGAACGTCGGGAACGATGTCTTCGTCACCGTGTGGGACGACGATGAGAACCGCGACCCCACGGCCGTGGAGACGATCGAGGGCGTGACCCTGATGAACCCCCGGACC
This sequence comes from Candidatus Acetothermia bacterium, assembly GCA_024653345.1. Lineage (GTDB taxonomy): Bacteria > Bipolaricaulota > Bipolaricaulia > RBG-16-55-9 > JANLFV01 > JANLFV01. The sequence continues at coordinate 81,588 of JANLFV010000005.1, read as the reverse complement.
GGGGCGAGCGAGATCCTCACCCTCGTCGAGACGGGGCCGAACACCGGGATCTTCCGGAATGTCGACGGCGTCCTGCTCCAGGACAAGTTCGGCACGACGCCCCAGTCCTCCAAGGACCTGGTCCTCGAGGTCCTGGACAAGGACACGATCGTGGCCTTCTACCGCGCCCCAATGGGCGAGGTGGTCCCACCGCCGCCCGTGACTGAGGACTGTGCGACCGACGCCACGGGGAAGCTTCAGTTCTGCCGGGCGCTCTCCGCCAAGACGGTCGCCCCCGGAGCGAGCTTCACCATCACGGTCAAGCTGACGAACAAGAGCGGCGCGGCCCTGCAGCTCCCGGCCTTCTCCGACAAGCTCCCCACGGGCTTCACCCCGGAGAGCAAGACGGACTTCGCCACGAGCCTCGATGCCGGGAAGACCGCGACCTTCACCTACACCGCGACCGCTAGCTCTACACCCGGGACCTACACGATCACCGGGACGGCCAAGGCCGTGGGGATCAATGCCTTCCCCGTCTCCTCGACGATCACCGTCGGGGCAACTGCGGCGGCTAGGGGCCTGAGCACGGTCTCGGTCGTCGCCCAGGGGACGGCTACCACCAGCGACGGGATCGAGTTCACCCGGACGGTCCCCGACTCCGTGGCCCCCGGCGCGACCTTCTATGTCACGGTGAAGATCACGAACAAGACGGCCACGACGCTCGATCTCGTGGCCTACAAGGACACGCTCCCCAAGGGCTTCACCCCGGCGAGCGTCTCGAACTTCCAGCAGAACTTAGCTCCTGGCGCGACCAAGGAGTGGACCTATAAGGCGACGGCCTCTTCAGTCGCCGGCGACTTCGTCATCACGGGGAAGGCCCGCTCGACCGGGATGAACCCGGTCCAGCTCGACTCCCCGATCAAGGTCATCACCGGGCCGGTCGTCGGGCCGGGGATCGCTGACCCGAACGACCCGAGCGACTTCGCCCTCGATGTGGCCAAGGTCGCCGAGCCGAACCCCTCTACGGTGACCTTCACCAATGAGAACGGCGTGGAGAAGCAGGAGTTCTACATCGTCGAGGACATCTATGTCACCGTCCGCGACGACGATGAGAACGTCGATAGCGACCTGGCAGAGACCGTCTTTGTGAACATCTACAACTCCAACGGCGGGCGCGAGCTCCATGTCCCGCTCGTCGAGACGGGCCTGAACACCGGCGTCTTCCGGAACCGGGACGGGATCAGGCTCATCGGCGCGGAGACCGAGTTCGGCCGGCAGGACATGCAGGATGACCTCCGAGGCTTCATCGCCGCGCACAACCGCGACACCATCTATGTCGAGTATGCGGACAAGGAGCAGCGGACCTACGACCCGTTCGACAGCGACTACGCCGTAGCCAGAGTGAAGAGCTGCGATGTCTTCACGGCTCGCGCCGGCGCGCCGAGCTGCGAAGGGCCGAAGGGCGAGGCCACGGGAGTCTACAAGGTCTGGTTCACCTCCGAGGCCTGGAACCCGATCGACAAGGTGAAGAAGGGCCAGGAGCTGTTCGTCAAGATCGAGGAGTGCGACCAGGACGAGCAGTCAGAGCTGGCGGATAGCTTCGTCGTCACCCTCTACGACCGGAACACCGGCGACAAGGAGACGATGGTCATGGTCGAGACCGGGCCGAACACCCATGTCTTCCACGGCCAGGGGATCACCATGTGGCGGCCGGAGCAGGGGATGACCCCGGCGATGGTCGGCGATGGGGTCCTCCAGATCGAGGACCGCGACACGATCTTCGTCATGTATCATGACCCGAACAACCCCACCGACTTCGGGCTGGCCAAGGCCGAGCTGGCCCCCAGACCGATCTGGCCGGGACCGACCGCGAGCCGGACAAGGTTCACCGACTCTCAGGGCCGGGACATGGCCAAGTTCGTCGTGGGCGACACCATCTATGTCACGGTCGAGGATGGCGATGAGAACCGGACCGCCGGCGTAGTCGACACGATCAAGGGCGCGCTCACCGTGGAGAACCCGCGGACCGGCGCGAAGGTCGTGGTCGACCTCGTCGAGACCGGGCCGGACACCGGCGTCTTCTTAAGCCAGCCGATCACCTCCGGCGAGCCAGGGACCGGCATGATGATGATCGTCGAGCCGGGCGACACCCTCAAGGCCAGCTACAAGGACCCCGACGACCCGACCGACACCTCCGATGACGATGTCTTCATCGAGTCGGCCGAGCTAAGGGTCACTGGCTACCTCAACATGCCGAACCCGCTCACGGTCCGGACGATGTTCAAGATCGTCGGTGTGGGCGTGCAGAAGATCCATGTCTGGGTCTATGATCTCGCTGGTCGGATGGTCTTCGACTCGGGCGAGGTGGCCGGGAGCACCCTCTCCTGGAACGGCGGGGAGTGCGCGAACGGCGTCTACCTCTACATCATCCAGGCGATCGGGAAGAACAGGAGCGAGACCAGCAATGTGATGAAGCTGGTCATCCGCCGGTGATGGGAGAGAAGCGAAGCTTCCCTGGGGGCCCCGCAGGGGGCCTCCAGGGAGGAAGAGCGGATGGAGATAACGAAAGTGAGGAGGTATAGTTAAGATGAAAAGAGCAATCGTCTTGGGACTAGCGCTGATCCTCATCGCCGGGGTAGTGGGCCTGGCCGAGGAGGGCGTGGGGGCCTTCGCCGGGTTCCGTGACGGCGTGGATGCGCGGGCCCTCGGGATGGGCGGGGCCTTCGTGGCCATCGCCGACTCCTACTCGGCCACCTACTGGAACCCGGCGGGGATCGCCCTGGCGGGCGGCCCCCGGATCGGCGGGATGTATACGAACAAGTTCATGGCCGACATCAACTTCAACTTCTTAAGCGGGATCACCAACATCGCCGGCTTCTCCGTGGCCGCCACTTACATGGGGATCAACATCGCCGGGATCCCGCAGTATGACGAGAACGGGAACCAGATCGGCACGGTGAACGACAACGAGATGCTCCTCGGCGGGTCCTTCGCCCTGAACATCGCCGGGATCGGGTTCGCCGGGGGGACAGTCAAGGCCTACAACCAGTCCCTGGCCGGGGCGAGCGGGAACGGCTTCGGGTTCGACGCCGGCCTGCTGGTGAGCGGCGTGGTCGAGGGCCTCTCCCTCGGGGTGGCGGCCTTCGACATCGGCGACACCAGGATCAAGTGGAGCACCGGGGCCGTGGACAAGGTCGGCTCGATGTTCCGCCTCGGCGGGGCCTACATGCTGAACGGCTTCCTCCTGGCCGCGGAGTATGACTTCGGGAGCGACATCGCCGCCACGATCCGCTTCGGGGCGGAGTTCAACCTCGAGGTCGTCCGGATCCGAGCCGGGGTCACGCTCCCCGAGGGCGGGGAGCTCGGGTTCACCGCCGGCGCGGGCCTGAACCTGGCGCCGCTCTTGATCGACTTCGCCTGGGTCCAGAATAAGCTGATCTCGGGCGAGGGCGTGGGCGACACCCTGGTCCTGAGCGCGGAGTTTGTCTTCTAGCGAGAAAGATGATAAACTTCGCGAGGAGAGCGAGTGGAGAAGATTATTGGACAAATAAGCAACGAAGGAGGTATGAGTTGAAACTGAGTAGATTCGGACCGAAATCTCGGACGGCTTTCATCGCGTCAATCGTGTTAATGTTGGCGCTGGCAATCAGCGGGACGGCCTTCGGGAAGGAGCTAAGGGTCACGACCGCCCCTGACCTGGTGAACTGCGTCACCGGCGCGCCACTCGGAGCCGGGCCTGACGCGGGCAAGGTCGCCGCGGCCGGCGATACCTGCGTCGTCTTCCCTGGCACCTATAACCTAGGGGCATTAGCGGCAAATATCTTCATCGAGAACTTGACACTGCGGTCCACAAACGGTGCTACTGCAACTATCATCACTGGCGCTCGTGCTGGTGGCCTCGTCAACATCGTCAACCGCGGCGTCACCATCGGCGGGCCGGCTGCAGACCAGGGGTTCACGATCACAAACACTGCTGGTGCAGGGATCTGCGTCACTGATCCTCTAAACACGACCTGCGGTGTTGGTGCTCCTCCGCCCGGTGTAACTCCAGCACCCGCAATTGAGAACATCACGATCCAGAACAACACACTCCGCGCCAACGGCGCTGAGGCCATCCTGTTCACTTACATGGCTATCAATGCCATCGACACCATCCGGATCTTGAACAACGAGATCCGCAATAACGCTGGCGATGGCTTGCAGTTCGACAACACTGTCGGCGCAATCGGACGGAGAGGCTTGGCCAGGAATGTCGTCATCGATGGTAACATCTTCGACGACAACGGCAACGGGGTCCCCCTACCCGTGGGAGCCGGCAGCCCCAGGGTGCTTCCAGTTAACTTCGCTAACATCCATTTCTTCAACAGCACGACCGTCGAGCAGCTGGCGATCATCAACAACGAGATCTACCGGGCTGGGGCGGCGACTCCTCCGGCTGACGGGATCCGGTTCTGCGGGCCGGTCACTGAGGTTCGAGACACAATCATTGACCGGAACCTGATCCAGTTCAACACCAGGAACGGCATCGCGTTTGACCACATCGGGCGGCTCGGTGAGAACGTGACCATCAGCAACAACAGAGGCGCCACGCCGGACCAAGGCATCACACACAACGGCCCAGCTGCCGTTCCAGGGACAGGACAAGGTAACGGCATCTACATAACACAGAATATCACAGATGTCCGCGACCTGAAGATCGTCAACAACGCGATCAACAGCAACCGCGGCTGGGACGAGACCTTCCCGCCCGCGTCCTCGCTCGTCCCCTGCCGTCACGGGAATGGCTTGGCCATCGAGGCCAACGGGCGCGTAGAGAGCCTGCTCTTGGACGGGAACGACTTCCGCCAGAACTTCAACAACGGCGTCTGCATCGCCAACAACGGCGACTTCGACCGCTCCACCGTCACCAACAACAAGTTCCACAACAACGGCGTGGGTGACTACATTGGACTGGTAATTGAAGCGCCCTACGGCGATGGCTTCGGCGTCTACCATGACTCCACAATCAATGGTAGTGCTGTGGCGTGGGGCGAAGGCTTCCGGATCGAGAGCATCACCTTCTCCGGGAACGACTATCGCGAGAACGGTGGGAACCCCTCTGCAGCACCGGGAGCAGCCCCTGCTGGCTCATCCGGCCTCGGGTTCGGGGTCTTCATGCGGACCGAGCGGGCGGAGATCTCCCGGATCAGCTTCGAGAACGAGAACGCCACAAGGAACTTCCTCGGCGGCTTCCGCCTGGAGACCGATACTGACTTGCCTACAGTCCGCAGCGGCGACATCCGCGAGATCACCTTCACGAATGTCACCGCGATCGAGAGCCAGGCCGAACCCGGAATTGGCGGGAATACCTATGATGTTGGAGACAACGGCGATGGGATCGCGCTGGCCACTGACAACGGCGACCAGAGCATGGTCACCGTCACGAACACGACCGGGAACGGCAACGGGACCTTCGGCCTCCGGCTGGAGTCCGACGCCAGCGCCGGTGGTAAGCCTGAAGCCGCTACCGTCGTCGCCGGGGACATCGACACCGTCAAGATCAAGGACGGGGCCTTCAACTTCAACGGCACCCGCGGCGCGGTCGGGCGCGGCTCGGGGATCCTGATCGCCGGTGACTCTGTCCGGAATGTGACCATCGACCCGACGACCTGCGACACGAACAATGACCACGGCGTCCAGGTGAGCGGGACCCGGAATGTGAGCAACATCCTGGTCGAGAACAGCCACTTCGCCGGGAACGACCGGAACCGCGACACCGTCGGGGACGGGGTCCAGGTCAACGCCAACGAGGACCTGAGCAACATCACCGTCCGGAACAACACCGCGAGCGGCAACTACGCGGGCATCCGGACGGGCGCGGCCGGGCGGCAGATCGGCCAGAACATCACAATCGAAGGCAACACTGCCGAGAATAACACTAAGGAGGGAATCGCCCTCTATGCTGGCCGGGACTTGATCACTGGGATCATCAAGGGCAACAAGCTCGTCGGGAACGGGATCGGCGTCTCGATCGATGTCATCCAGCGCGGGACGGGGATCGAGGTCTCCGAGAACCAGATCCACGGGGCCAATGGCCTCGGGACCGGCGTGCTGCTCAACTCTACCGGGACGAAGATCCATGACAATGCGATCCGGAGGAATGCTGTCGGAGTCGAGGTCCGCAAGGTCATGGACAACGCGATCAACCAGAACAACATCGCCCGGAACGAGAAGTTCGGGGTCGATGCGAGCGCGCTCCAGCCGGGTGAGTCGATCGACGCCACCAACAACTGGTGGGGCGAGCCCTCCGGGCCGAAGCACAGCACGAACCCCAACGGGATCGGCGACCGCGTGACTGATAAGGTCAACTACAAGCCGTTCCTGGACAAGCCGGTCTGCTCCAGCGACTTGATCTGCCCGAGCTACATGTTCACCATCAAGTCCTTCACCGGCCCGACCAGCGCGGACAAGGGCGTGGCTGTCCAGTATATCGCCGAGATCCAGAACACCGGGACGGAAGAGGGGACCCAGGAGATCACCCTCATCGTGAGCAAGGGCGGGACGGTTGTCGGGACCAAGTCCGTCACTAAGACGATCAACCCCTCAGCGGCGACGACGGTGACCTTCGACTACAAGTTCACCGAGGGCGGTGACTTCACCGTCGAGCTGAAGACCAATGACGATAGCAAGACGATCAATGTCCATGTCACCGGGCCGATCATGCTCACCATTGAGCAGGCCGTGGCCCAGCACTCCGGGAGCCCGACGATCATCGAGGACCCGGACATCACCTGGGCGGTCGAGCTCTGGGTCGAGGACACCATCGTCCCCGGGACCGACGGGCTGAAGATCGACGATGCCAAGATCCTCCAGCTCGTCGGGATGTGGATCGACGGGACCCCGGTCGCGATGGCCGCGGGCCAGTCGGCTCAGCCCCAGAAGAAGGGCTTCAACTTCTTCGAGTGGCTCGGCAGTTTTTTCGCCACTAGGTCAGCAGTAGAGATCAACCACCAGGCGTCACCCTCCAGGGTGGCGCCTGGGGAGGCCTTCACCGTCACCGTGGCTTTCAACGGCGAGGTGAAGGGGCTGCTGCTGACCGAGAGCCTGCCGGCCGGCTGGACGATCACCCCACTGGAGAACAGCTCGGCCTTCTACAAGCCGAGCGAGACCAAGTGGCTCGTCCTCGGGGCCGGGACCGTGAGCTATAAGGTCACCGTCCCCGCCGACGCCGCCCCGGGGAGCTACACCATCGCCGGGAGCTACACCACGAGCGACGGTTCCGGTGCGGTGAGACCGCTCTCTATTGAGGTCGCCGGTGCGCCGGTGGCCCTCAAGGTGGACGCGGTCAAGTTCACCGGCTCGAGGTTCGTGGTCGAGGGCGTCGGCGTGGCCTCCGTCGAGGCTAGGGTCTGGAACCTCGCCGGGAGCTTGGTCTTCTCCGGGAAGGCCACGGGGAATGCCCTGGCGGTGGACGGCGGAGCCTGGGCCAACGGCGTCTATCTCTACGCCGTGACCGTCCGTGGCGCGGACGGAGCGGTCGTGCAGACCGAGGTCCGCAAGTTGGTCGTCTTGAGGTAGGATCTGAACGTGCGCACGTATGACCCGTGCGCACGCTGATGGACGGAGATGAGGAGCCCCCGAGCAGAAGCTCGGGGGCTCTAGTTTTCCTCACGCCGCCCCCTTCAAGGCCCAGCTGAGCTTATCCCCCTCTTGCCACCCACACTTTTCCTTTCTAGAGGCCCATCTGCTAAGATGGTCCGATGTTGAAGCTCACGATCCTAGGAGGTGGGGTCATGAGAGCCTTCACTGGCATCCTATTGGCATTGCTGGCTGTCTCCTCAGCGGCTGGCGTTGGCCTAGCCCAGACGGTGACCATCGGCCAGGGGCAGTCCCCGCTCGGTGCGGCGACGGAGCTAGCGGTGATCCTAAACAGCGCTCCTCGGGGGCTGGCAGAGTTCGAGCTTACGGTCCGGCTTGGGACCGGTGTGGTCGGGGAGGTCGAGGCCCTCTCCTTCCCCGAGACCTTCCGCGAGGACGCGCGGGTGGAGCTCGCTCCGGACAGAGATAGCGTTAAGATCAAATCGGTCGATCGGCTCCATCAGGTCGAGGCCGGGGCCTCGGGGATTACGCTGGCCGTGCTGCGTCTCCGCGGGACGCTCACGGGCCAGAGCTCGTTAGAGGTCCTGGTCGGAGAGATGAGGGACGACCTGGGGAATCCCTTCGATGTCGCCACCCAGGCTGGGGAGTTGCGAGTCTATAGCAACCTCACCCCTGGGCTCCCGGCAGTTGTGGGAGGGAGCGACAGCGTCTATGCCGGCGCGGTCGTGGAAGTGCCGGTCATCCTCACTGAGGCCCCCGAGGGCCTCTCGAGCTACCGGGTCCGGGTCAGCCTGGCTGAGGGCGATCTCGCCGACATCCTCGGCGTGGTGTTCATCGCCTTCGCCGGGCAGGCCCAGGCCCAGGTGGCCGTAGACAAGAACTCCATCGACTTCTCAGCCAGCGACGATGAGAACATCGTGAAGCAGGGCGATGCGGGGATCGTGCTCGGGCGGGTCCAATTCAAGGGCGTCCTGCTCGGCGAGAGCGCCCTGAAGGTCGAGGTGGTGAGCATGTTCGACGACCAGGGCCGGCTGATGCACCCCCTGCTGGTCAATGGCGAGCTGACCGTGGGGCAGGTCTCGGACCTCGCCCCGCCGGAGTTCTTCGAGCTCCAGCCTTTTGGGCCGGTGGGAATTGCTCAGCCGGCGGTCTCCGCTCGGGTCCTCGATCCCGGGAGCGGCGTGAATCCCGAGACGCTTCTCTTGAGGCTCTGGGACGCCCAGGGGCTGAGGGAGTTCCGGAAGGGCGACCGCGGCGTGGGCTGGGACGGGGAGAAGTTCAGCGTGAACCTCAGCCAGCTCGGGCTCTCGCTGGCCAGGGGCGAGGTCTTCGTCCAGCTTTGGGCCGCGGACAACTCCGGCCACCTCGGGATGGCCGCTTGGACCTTCACCGTCACCGTCGGCGGGCCTCCTCCGCCGGGAGGGCTCTCGATCGAGCAGGCGATCGCGGCACTCGTCCCGGGCGATCCGCCGGGTGCGGCCAATCCCGACCTGGTGATCGGCGACCAGGAGATCCTCCGCGCGATCTCGTTCTGGATCAACGGCGAGGCGGTCCCGAACACCGGGGGCCAGACGATCGACGATAGCAAGATGCTGGAGCTGATCGCGCTCTGGATCGGCGGGACGCCTGTGAGCGGCTCCGCCGCCGCGGCCGCTGGGCTGGCTCCAAGCACAGCTGCCCTGACGGTCGAGAAGGTGGCCTTCACCGGCTCGCGCTTTATCGTCCAAGGCCGAGGGATCGAGTCGATCGCCGTCCGAGTCTGGGACCTCTCCGGGAGGCCGGTCTTCGCTGGGCAGGCCGCGGGGAATGCCCTGCTAAGAAGAGGGAATGGGGTCAGATACTGTATCGCCCGTCAAGTTGATGCCTCCCCCGGCGTGCGATAAGGCTCGCCGCTCTTGTAGATCGCATGGGCGATAAGCAAGAGCTTCCTCGCCGCCGCGATCCGCGCCACCTTCTCCGGCTTCCCCCTCTCCTTCAGCCGCCGATAGATCTCCCTCACCTCCAGATTGAACCGGGCTGCCGACAGGGTCGCTTCATACAGTCGCTTCCGAATCTCATTGCTCCCCCGCTTGCTGATCCTCGACTTCTTGTGCACCGAACTCCCCGAGCGATGTTCGAGCGGATCGAGTCCGGCTAAGGCCACAATCTGCCGCCTGTTGGTGTTGGGGTATCTGCGAAACAGCGCTAGATAGGAGCACAAGATGATTGGACAGTGGGCCCTTAGGGCGGGGAGCGCTCCAGCTCCCGGTAGACCTGCCCCAGGGCGGGGCGGAAAGGTTGCCCCTGGGCTAAGTAGCCCTCGGCATAGCCCAGCAGCTCTCTCAAGTCTGCACAGCGATGGTTGCGGGTGATCGCCTCATGCAAGCCCCACCAGAGCGACTCCATAGGATTGGCCTCAGGACTCCAGGCCGGCAACGGATGGAGGCAGAGCCTCCCCCCACTGTTGGCCAGGCACGCGCGCACCAGCTTGCTCCCCAGATGTTGTCCAAGGCCAGGTGCAACCGCCGGTGGCAGCGGTAGCTCCAGCGCAGTTCCTCCAGCAGCCTCAGGAACAGCTCACTGTCCTTCCGCGGCCCCACCACCCAATGCAATCTGCCCGTCAGCCAGTTGAGCGCCCCCGAGAGCCAGACCTTGCGGTTGGTCCCTGGAGTGGGCAGCGGCTGCTGATGCCCTCGCCTCATCCAGGCGAAGCCGAGCTTGGGGTTGAGCTCCAGTCTGGTCTCGTCCTGGAAGAAGAAGCCCTCGGCACGAGCCAACTGCCGCAGTGCTGCCAAGATCTGGAGGAGCCGCTGCCGCTTCTCTTCAGGGTTCCTGGGTGGCGGGACCGGTCGCGGCCTGCGCCAGCGGAAGCCGAGGCGGTGCAAGGCGCGGCGGATCGTCTCTCGGCTGACGGCCAGGCCACGCTCGCGGAGGAGTTGCCAGGCCAAGAGGGGGCAGGTCCAGCGCGAGCGGAGGAAGTTGTGCTCCTGCTCCACCAGCCGCTCCAGGCGCTGCTGTGCGCGCTGATCGAGGGCCGCTGCCGGGCCACGGGGCCTCTGATCGGCGAAGGTTGTGAAGCGCCGGGCGGTGGTGTAGACTGTGGTGCGAGAGCAATACAACACCCGGGCGATCTGGCTGGGGCGGTAGCCATCAGCACAAAGCAAGACGATGTGCATTCTCAATCTCCGGCTGGGTTTGGTCTCCCGCTTCATCTGGCGGATGAGGACTTGGCGCTGGGGCGGGGTAAGGACGATACTTCTCATCGGCGGCCACCTCCGTTGGGGCTGATGGTTGGACATGACCCATCATGCCACGACGAGTGGTCGCCTGTTCAATTATTCTGTGCACCTATCTAGTGCTCTTGGAGATCTTCCGAGCGAGACGATTTGTGCTGGACCTGCTCGATGCCATCCTTCAGCAACGCCCGGCGGTGACTGCTGCATGATCATCGCCACCGACTAGGCTAGGCTCTAGCCTAGCTTAAAGGGACGACTGACTGCGAGGGTCGGCTCCCGGGCAAGCGAGCCCTGGGGGTCCTGGTTTTCGCAGTCTCTTCCTGCCCTTGCTTACCCGACATAACTTAAGCTGCTATACTGCAAGATAGGCCCCTGCCCCTTGCCCGCCGCGTTGGAGCGGAGGTATACTGGATCGCAGGCCGGGGATGAAGCGGAAAGAGCTCATTCGGCATATCACCGAACACGGGGCAGTTCTTCTGCGAGAGGGGCGCAGGCATAGCATCTTTGCCCGGGGGAGATATCGGACCCAGGTCCCCAGGCATACAGAGATAGTCGATGAGCTCGCGCGGAAGATCTGCAAGGATTTGGAGATCCCCTTCCCCGCTGAGGTGAGGAGGGAGCACTAGATGAAGTTTAGAGCCGTGGTGAAGAGAAGCGGTGAGTGGTGGATCGGCTGGCTTGTGGACCTCCCGGGCGTGAATGCCCAGGAGAAGACCAAGGAGGAGCTGCTCAAGTCCCTGAAGATCGGGGCTGAGGACATGCTTCTGACCCCCGTTGAGCCGAAGGAACAGGAAGAATTAGTGACCATCGAGTTAGACTAAGCCCCGGAAGGAGCTCTTGCAATGCACCCTCCCGACCCCCGCCCGGCCCGGCTGGTCCGGCTCGGAGCCGGGTAGTCTTCCCCGGCGACTAAGGCATGCGTGAAATCGCAACGGCGGCAGGTATTCGGCGAGAAGATGCTCGATTTGCCTCACATCGTCTTTGGCGCTCTGGTCGTGGCCCAATTTCTAGCTGAGAGGCTCTTCCCCTGGGGCTTGTTCGCCGTGCCGTAGGGTTAGGCGCATTGGTCGTCCTGTATTTGGCGAGCTATGTCCTGATTGGAGGGCAATTAGTAGGTGCTACCACTATACTTAATGATCGCTGGGCCGTCATAATTGCGGTTGGGTTTGCCGCGGGTATCCTGGTCAGCGAGCGACGCATGGCGCGTAAGCCTTGAGCGGCCGCAATGGAACTTAGGGACCTCCCCCAGCCGCTGATACTGCCTCTCCTCGAGATAGACCTGCAGCCGGACTCGCGCCATGGGCGCTCACCTCTGACAGCCTTATAGCTCTATAGTGCCAAGGAGTGGCCGGCTGCTCCCTAATGCCCCCCGATAGCGCGCTCGCGAGAAGCACTCTTGTTCGATCCGGTAGGGGCCTCTCACAGCGTGTTGACACCCCCGCGGCTGGGGAGTATGAATGGTTGAAAGGCCGGGCGGGAGATGGTGCGCACCTCGTCTGGGTCGTCGGGAAGGGAGGTGAACCCTCATGGAGCAAGCGGTGCTGGAGAGGCTACAGGAGCTGATCGAGCAGGCCGGGCCGTATCTGGCCGAGGCCTCCGAGCTGGCCGACCGGACTGGCGGGCAGGGGAGCAAGCTCGCGCTCGCCCTCCATCGGATCCGACAGGAGAGCGCGGAGGCCATGGCCCTGATCCTCGAGATGAAGCGCAGTCCGGTCCCGGACTGAAGCCCGATGAGCGAGTTCATCCAGGTCCTCACGGCCGTCGATTCGGAAGAGAAGGCCAGGGAGCTGGCCGAGCGGGTCCTCGTTGAGCGGCTTGCAGGCTGCGTCCAGCTCCTCGGGCCGGTCGAGAGCCACTACTGGTGGAAGGGGAGGCTCGAGGAGGCCCGGGAGTGGCTCTGCCTCATCAAGGCCCGGGCGGCCGACTACCCCAAGATCGAGGCCCGGATCAAGGAGCTGCACCCCTACGAGGTCCCGGAGATCCTGGCTATGCCCATTGCCGAGGGCAACCCTGATTACCTGGCCTGGCTCTGGCGGGAGACCGGCGGCTAGGGCCATGGCCTCTCCACCTGGTGGGGAGAGATGAAGGAAGCTTACTTTACCGGCGAATCCATTGCTCGCCAAGCCCGGGGGATGCTCGAGTCCGTCCTCCCCCTCCGCGAGCGGCACCCCTTCGAGTTCCGCCTCGAGCGGGCGGCCCTCCTGGTCCTGGACATGCAGCGCTACTTCCTGGAGGAGGATTCGCATGCCTACATCCCCAGCGCGGGGGCGATCCTCCCCAGGGTGAAAGCCTTGATCGAAGCCTTCTCCGAGCGAGGCCGACCGGTGGTCCTCACCCGGCACCTCAACACCGAAGAGGATGCCGGCCAGATGGGCAAGTGGTGGCGGGAGCTGCTCAGGCGGGAGGACCCCTTGAGCGAGCTGGTCCCGGAGCTCTTCGCCACCCCCACCCGCTCCCTCCCCCCTCAAGCTCGAGGGGGAGGGGCGGAGATGGCGCCCTCCCGGCGAGGTGTGGAGCCCTTGATCCTCGAGAAGGCTCAGTATGATGCCTTCTACAAGACCCCGCTGAAGCAGCTCCTCCGCGAGAGAGGGGTAGAGCAAGTCACGATCTCGGGGGTGATGGCCCACCTCTGCTGCGAGACGACCGCCCGGTCCGCCTTCGTCCGCGGGTTCGAGGTCTTCTTTGTCATCGACGGGACCGCCAGCTACAACGCGGCCTTCCACCGGGCGAGCCTGCTCAATTTGGCCCACGGCTTCGCCCACCCCGTGCTGGCCGAGGAGCTCCTCGCCCTGCTCGAGAGGGGAAAGGATGACTAAGGCTGAAGTCGTGATCACCGGGGCCGGGCCGGCGGGGCTGGCCGCGGCCCTGCAGCTCAAGCGCTCGGGGCTCGAGCCGCTGCTTCTGGAGCGGGAGCGGGTCGGCGGCTTGCTCCTGAATGCCAACCTAGTCGAAAACTACCCCGGCTTCCCCGGCGGGATCCGGGGCGAGGAGCTGGTCCGGCTCTTTGCGGAGCAGCTCGAGCGGGTCGGCGTTCAGGTCTCTTTCGAGGAGGTCCGCCGGCTAGACCATAGCGGCGGGGCCTTCCTGATCGAGACCGACGAGCGCCGGCTGACCGCCAAGGTCGCGGTCTTAGCCTCGGGGACTAAGCCGAGGGAGTTCACCGACTGCCCGATCCCCGAGGAGGCCAAGGGGAGAGTCTTCTACGAGGTTTACCCTCTTCGTGAGCTCACGGGAGCGAGGATCGGGGTCGTCGGGGCCGGGGACGCGGCCTTCGACTACGCCCTCAACCTCGCCTCGAGAGGGAATGAAGTTCACATCCTCAACCGCTCCGGGAGGATGAGGTGCCTCCCGCTGCTGTGGGAGCGGGCCCGGGCCAGCCCGAGGATTCATTATCATGAGAACACTATGGTCACGGAGACTAAGGGCTCCGCGAGGGGCCTCCGCCTCGGGCTAATCAGCCCGGGGAGGAGCTGGCCCCTCGAGCTCGACTACGCTATATTTGCCATCGGACGGGTCCCGCAGCTAGACTATCTGGCCACGGGGCTCCGGGGGAGGCTCGCGGAGCTCGAGGCCGGAGGGCTTCTCTACCTCGTGGGCGATGTCCGGCGCGGGCCGTTCCGTCAGACCGCGATCGCCGTGGGGGACGGGCTCGAGACGGCGATGAGGATCTACCAAAGGCTCAAGGAGGGGCAATGAGAATCCTCGGGACGACGGGGAAGGAAGAGGTGGCAAGGGTTTACATCGCCGAGCTCGACGGTGGGCGGCCGATCGAGTTCGTCGAGGCCCTCTCGCCCCCGCTCCCTCGAGAGGAGAAGTGGGTGCTCCTCGTCTCGACGCTGGTGGGCTGCCCCGTGGGCTGCAAGATGTGCGACGCCGGGGGAGGGTATCGCGGGCGGCTCTCAAAGGAGCAGATCCTGGCCCAGATCGACTACCTGGTGAAGAAGAGGTTCCCCGACGGCCGCATTCCCGTGAAGAAGTTCAAGATCCAGTTCGCCCGGATGGGCGAGCCGGCCCTCAATCCCGATGTGCTCGAGGTTTTGGAGGAGCTGCCCGAGCGGTATGATGCCCCGGGGCTCTTGCCCTCGCTCTCCACGATCGCCCCCTACGGGACGGACGGCTTCTTCGAGGCGCTCCTCCAGCTCAAAAGGAAACATTACTCCGGCGGGCGGTTCCAGCTCCAGTTCTCGCTCCACACCACCGACCCCGAGCTAAGGGATGAGCTGATCCCGGCGAGGAAGTGGGCCTTCCCCGAGATCGCGGACTACGGCGAGCGGTTCTGCGAGCCCGAGGAGGGCGACCGGAAGATCACCCTCAACTTCGCCCTGGCGAAGGGCGCCCCGCTCGAGGCCGAGGTCTTGGCCCACTACTTCTCTCCCGAAAAGTTCTTGGTGAAGCTCACCCCGCTCAACCCGACCCATCGGGCCCGGAAGAGCGGCCTGGCATCCTATATCGACCCTTACCGCCCGGATGGCGACTACGCCGTGGTCCGAGAGCTTCAGGCCGCCGGCTACGAGGTTCTCGTGAGCATCGGCGAGGTCGAGGAGAACAAGATCGGGAGCAACTGCGGCCAGTTCGTCCTCCGGCATCTTGAAGCTGGGGAGGAGCTGGCCGGGGGGTATGATTACTGCCGTGACGCGGCCTGGGAGACGATGGAGGCTTGAGCCTGTCGAACAACTAACAACTGCTTTGACTTTGCTTCCCCCTCCAGGCATAATGAGTTCGGACATGGACTGGCGAGAATACATCCACTCTGACCCGGAGATCCTGCTGGGCAAGCCGGTAGTAAAAGGCACGCGCTTGGCGGTGGACTTCATCCTCGATCTCTTTGCCGCAGGGTGGAAGGAGGAGGAGATCCTGGAGAACTATCCGACCCTCAGCCCTGAGGCTCTGCAGGCCGTATTCGCTTTCGCGGCCGACTGCCTGAGAGAAGAGGCTCTATACCCTATATCGACTTGAGGGCCACAAGATTTCTGGCCAACGAGAACTTTCCCCTGAAGAGCGCGCATCGCTTACAGATGGCTGGCCACGATGTGGTGGCCGTTATCCAAAGCTCACCCGGTGCCAAAGATCGAGACCTCTTGAGCCGCGCTGCTCGTGAGCATCGCATTATGCTCACCTTCGATCGGGACTATGGTGAATTGATCTATAAGCGTAGATTCCCAGTTCCTGCCGGGGTGGTCTACTTCCGTCTTGTTCCGACGACCCCCGATGAACCGGCAGACCAGCTTTCCAAGCTCCTAAGCATGGGAGACCTGGAGTTGGAGGGGAAGTTCACCGTCGTCGAGCGCGGACGGGTGCGTCAGCGGCCGCTCCCAAGAGCTGGGGAGGGATAATCGATGCCCACCTGGGATGAGCTCTTCAAGCGGGAGGAGTTCCGCTGGCGCGAGCCCTACCCGAGGGGCGTGGAGTTCGCCGGCCTCTCAAAAGAACGGGGCTTCCGGAGGGTCCTCGACCTCGGCTGCGGGACCGGCCGGCACCTGGTCTACCTCGCTAGGGAGGGGTTCGAGGTCTGCGGGATCGACATCTCCCCGACCGGGCTCGAGCTGGCCCGTCGCTGGCTGGAAGAGGAGGGCCTGAAGGCCGAACTGAAGCAGAGCGATATGACCGCGATCCCCTACCCCGACGGCTCCTTCGACGGGGCGATCAGCATCCATGTGATCTACCACGGGACCCTGGAGCAGATGCGGAAGGCCCTCGCCGAGATCCACCGGACCTTGAGGCCCGGCGGGCTGGCGCTCTTGACCTTCCAGTCGAAGCGGAGCTACCGCTACGGCCGGGGGCGGGAGATCGAGCCCGATACCTTCATCCCCGACATCGGCGAAGACCGCGATATCCCCCATCACTTCAGCGACCGGGAGGAGCTGGAGGAGGTGCTCCGGGCATTCTCGATCCTCGAGCTCGAGCTTGTCGAGAGGGTCCGCGAGCAGGTCTATCGCTCGAGCCACTGGGAGGTCTTGGTTGAGAAGCCCTAGGCCAGACCGGGGAGAGGGGAAGAGAAGAGCGATAGCCACGGAGGGCGAGGTTGCGGTCCGCCTCGCGAGCAGAGAAGAGCTAGAGGGGTTCGCCGCCAAGGAGTGGCAGAGATACAACGCCGAGGTCGGGGTCACCTGGGACTCGAGGCGGTATTATCTCCTAGCTGAGGTGGGAGGCCTTCCGGTCGGGCTCGCGGCCTTTCACCTCGTCGGCGGGGTCGGGCACCTCGACCAGCTCCTCGTGGCCAAGGAATGCCGCGGGAGGGGGCTCGGCTCCCGCTTGCTCCGGGAGTTCGAGCGGCTCTGCCGGGCCGAGGGGTGCCATAAGCTGACGCTGGAGACGGCCGAATACCAAGCCCGGGCCTTCTACGAGAGGCACGGCTTCAAGGTCGCCTGTGCCCTGCGGGACAATAAGTTCCACTACGACTGGCACCTGATGGAGAAGGGGCTCTAGGTGCTCAAGGCGATCTTGATCGATATTGGCGGCCCATTGGTCGATGACCATAGCTTCTACGAGCTTGCCGACCGAGTAGTGCTCGAGCTACTGGCCTCGAGCGGCCGAGATGTCCCGAAGGAGGAGTATCAAGCGCTAGTGCAGGGCCTCATCGCCCGGCTCTACCCCAACCCCCGCCGGGCGGCGATATGGCACTTCCTCAAGCCCGATCTGGAGGGCTACCACCGGGCGGTGGAGGAGCTCAGGCGCCGACGCCAGGAGTGGAAGGCCGAGCGGCTCCAGCCTGGGGCTCTCGAGGCCGTCGCGGCCCTCTCCGGGCGCTATCAGTTGGCCTTGGCGGGGAACCAGCCGGCGGCGATCAAGGAATTGCTCGAATCTTCCGAGGTCCTCCGCTACTTCCGCTTCCGGCTCGTCTCCGAGGAGATGGGGGTGGCCAAGCCCGATCCCCTCTTCTTCCAGGTGATCCTCGACTCCTTGGAGGTCGGGCCGGAGGAGGCGGCGATGGTCGGGGATCGGCTCGATCTTGACACCTTCCCCGCCAAGCTCTTGGGGCTCTTGACCGTCCGGGTCCTCGTCGGGCCCTATGCGAAGCAGGAGCCGCTCACACCGGCCCACGAGCCGGACCTCGAGGTCGGCTCGCTCGGGGAGCTCCCACAGGCGCTGGCCGAGCTAAGCTGGAAGGAGGCTAAATTATGAAGGCCGAGCTCCTCGACCTGACCGAGGAGAACCTCATCGAGGCCCCGGAGTGGGCGAGTCGCCCCTACAGTTGCAAGTGGTGCCTCTACTGGGAGGAGCCCGAGCTATTGCTCGACCCGGCCGAGGGGAAGAAGGGGGAAATGTTCCAGCGGAAGCTAGCCTGGCTCCGGCTAGTCCGGGCCGAGTTCGGGCCCTGCGGTAAGCTCCTTTATCTCGACGGAAAGGCCATAGGCTACGCCGAGTATGCCCCGGCCCGATTTCTCCCGAACTCGAGGAATTACCCCGCCGGGCCGGTGAGCGAGGATGCGGCCCTGATCGCCTGCCTCTTCATCCCCGCAAGAGAACATAGGGGCCGAGGGCTGGGGAGCCTGCTCCTCAAGGGCATCTTGGACGAGCTCCGCTCGAGGGGGCTCAAGGCTGTCGAGGCCTTCGCCCGGCGCGGGAGCCCGGAGAACCCCGTCGGGCCGGTCAAGTTCTACCTGAAGCACGGCTTCCACATCCGCCGCGACGATGAGGAATTCCCGCTGATGCGGCTGGAGTTAGAGGAGAGCGGCTGATCGGGCGCTGGGACCGGCCTCAGCGGGAAGTCCTTTTGACCCTCTCCGCGATTTGGAGGATAATGCAAGCAGGTTGAGGTGATAAGAATGGCGGTGGAGATCGCTCCGCGGATCGTGGTCGATGAACGAGTCCGCTTCGGCAAGCCGGTCATTCGGGGGACACGAGTGCCTGTGGAACTGGTCCTGGGCAAGCTCGCGGGCGGCATGTCCATGGAAGAAGTCATGCGTGAGTATGAGCTGGAGCGCGAGGATGTGCTAGCTGCCCTGGCCTACGCTGCCCGACTGGTGGCTCAGGAGATCGCCCGGTTTCCTAATGAGCTTTCGACCAAGAGGATCAATGAGGAGATCCGGCGAGGGCTGGCAGGGCTTGGGGAGAGCGACATCATGGGCAATCTGATCATTGTGGAGCCGGGGCGGGTGCGGATCCGCTGCCCTGAGTGATTCCTTTCAGGCCGGTCGAATTCTACCTGAAGCACGGCTTCCACATCGCTCGGGATGATGAAGAGTTGCCGCCGATGCGGCTGGAGCTGAGATGACCGCACGGCAGGCTTAGCTGATCCGAAGATTCTCCAATTCCCCAATCGCCCGGAGCTTCGGGATGAGCCTCTCCTACGATGGGGATGGCCGGGCCCATGTCCACCTCCCTTACAATCCGGACTTCGACCACGCCCTCGGCGGGGTCCACGGCGGGATCATGACCACGCTGCTCGACACCGCGGGCTGGTTCGCCGCTGCCGCCCTCCATGAGAATGTCTGGCTCGCAACCGTCAGCCTCAACATCCACCTCCTCGAGCCCGCCTCCCGGGTGGACTTGGAAGCCGTCGGGGAGTTCATCCATCGCGGGAGGCGGGTCGATGTGGCGGAGATGCGCATCACCGGCCCTGATGGGAGGCTCTATGCCATCGGGACAGGCACATTCGTCGTCATCGAAGGGATCGCCTCTTGATTCAGCTCGGGCTCGCCCCCCGAGCCCCTCAATTCAATAGGCCCGGGCAAAGACCGCTCGCTCCTTCGCCTCCCGGCCGCAGCGGATGCAGCGGGCATTCCCGGAGACGGGCTCCTGGTCAAGGGGGATGCAGCGGTTCGTGGCCTTCGTCTCCTCCTGGATAGCCTTCTCGCATGCGGGGTCGCCGCACCAGGGGGCTAGCGCGAAGCCGTCCTCGACCGCGGCCTTGAACTCCTCATAATCTTTTGGCTCGTGGGTGTGCTCCTCGCGGAAGCGAAGGGCCCGCTCGTATAGGCTCCGCTGGATCCCCTCGAGGAGCCGCTCGGCCTCCCGAAGGAGCTCGGCCTGGGGGACGGCGAGCTTCCCCTCCTTCCCGGGAAGGTCCCTTCTCGCCAGGACGACCTGCTCTTGCTCCACATCCTTTGGGCCGAGCTCGAGCCGCAGCGGGACCCCGCGGAGCTCCCACTCGTTGAACTTCCACCCCGCGGTGTATTCCTCGCGGTCGTCCACCTCCACGCGGACTGAGCCGCCAAGAAGGCCCTTCACCCGCGCCACGGCCTCCAGGACCTGCGAGCGCTCCTCCTCGCTCTTGTAGATCGGGACGATGATCACCTGGATCGGGGCGAGCCGCGGCGGGAGGATCAGTCCACGGTCGTCCCCGTGGACTATGATGATCGCCCCGATGAAGCGGGCGCTCACACCCCAGGAGGTGGTCCAGCAATACCGAAGCTCATTGTTCCGGTCGAGGTATTGGATGTTAAAGGCCTTCGCGAAGTTCTGCCCCAGGTTGTGGGAGGTCCCCATCTGGAGGGCCCGGCGATCACCCATCATCCCCTCGATGCTGTAACTGACGAGCGCGCCGGGGAATTTTTCACTTTCGCTCTTCCGCCCTTTGATCACCGGGATTGCGGCCTCCCTCTCCGCGAACTCGGCGTAGATGTCCAGGATCAGGCGGGCCTCCGCCTCGGCCTCTTCATAAGTGGCGTGGGCCGTATGCCCCTCCTGCCACAGGAATTCGGTCGTGCGCAAGAAGAGCCGGGGGCGCATCTCCCAGCGGACGACATTGCACCACTGGTTGATCAGGACCGGCAGGTCGCGGTAGGACTTGATCCACTTAGAATACAGGTGACCGATGATCGCCTCCGAGGTGGGCCGGACGACCAGTGGCTCCTCGAGCTCCTCCCCTCCGCCGTGGGTCACGACCGCGAGCTGGGGCGAGAAGCCCTTGACATGCTCGGCCTCCCTCTCGATGAAGCTATGGGGGATGAAGAGCGGGAAGTAGGCGTTCCGGTGGCCGGTCTCCCTAAACCGCCGGTCGAGCCCCTGCTGGATCTGCTCCCAGAGGGCATACCCGTAGGGGCGGATCACCATGCACCCCCGGACGGGGGCGTAGTCCGCCAGCTCGGCCCGCCGGACGAGGTCGTTATACCACTGCGAGAAGTCCTCGCTCCGGGGTGTGATCCCTTCGGCCATGGTCGAGAACCTCCTCGAGCAAGAGGGATAAGAGAAAAGATTGAAATCAAAGGTGAGCTTCCGGGCGCGCTCGGCTCGGCTAGACCCTCTTCCCCGAGCGGGATTGCGACCGCCGGTCCCGCCAGCGGAGGAAGGCGACGAAGCCGACGATCAGGCCCGCGGCCACGACGATCCCTCCCAACATAGTGATCAGCGGCGCCATAGCTCACTCACCTCGGCCTAATAATACCGCAATGGACGCGATGATGTAAAGTGCTATCCAGACCCCGAGCCCCAAGGCCGCTATGGTCCAGTCGAAGGGCCGCCCGCTGATGAGCTGGCCGATGATGAGGGCACCGGCGGTGAAGTTGGCCAGGTCCATCAGCTTATCGGCCAACTTGCCGGCCAGATTCTGCCAAGGTCTCATCTGTTTCCTCTGGGCCCTCAGGCCCTAGGCTAAAGCGAGCTTCTCCTCCAGGAGCCTGGGAAGCTGGTCAATCGGGACCCTGATTTGCTCCATGGTATCCCGCTCGCGGACCGTGACCTGATGGTCGGTGAGGGACTGGACATCGACGGTCACGCAGTAAGGGGTCCCGATCTCGTCCTGCCGGCGATAAAGCCGCCCGATCGAGGCGGTGTCGTCATACATCGTAGTGAACTTCGGCTTGAGCCTGGCGGTGATCTCCCGCGCGAGGCTCACGATCTCCGGCCGGTTGGCCAACAGCGGGAGGACCGCCACCTTGATCGGGGCCAGGGCCGGCTTGAGCCGGAGGACCACCCTCCTGCGGTCGCGGACCTCCTCCTCATGGTAGGCGTCGAGCAGGCAGGCGAGGAAGAGCCGGTCCACCCCCGCCGAGGGCTCGATGACATAGGGGATGATATGCTCACCGGTCTCCTCGTCGAAGTAGAAGAGCTCCTTCCCGCTGAACTCGATGTGCCTCCTAAGATCGTAGTCGGTCCGGTTGGCGATCCCCTCCAGCTCGGCCCAGCCCTTCCCCGGGAAGTCATACTCGATCTCATAGGCCGCCTTGGCGTAGTGGGCCAGCTCCTCCTTCGGGAGCTCCCGAATGCGGAGCCGCTCCGCCCTCAGGCCCAGGGCTTGGATATACCAGTTAAAGCGCTCCTCGACCCAGTATTTGTGCCAGCGCTCGTCCTCCCCGGGCTTGACGAAGTATTCGAGCTCCATCTGCTCGAACTCCCGGTCCCGGAAGATGAAGTCCCCCGGGGTGATCTCATTCCGGAAGGAGCGGCCGATCTGGGCGATCCCGAAGGGGAGCTTCTTGCGCATGGTATTCAAGACATTCTTGAAGTTGGTGAAGATCCCCTGGGCCGTCTCCGGCCGGAGGTAGGCGAGCGCGCTCGCGTCCTCCACCGGCCCGACGAAGGTCTTGAACATCAGGTTGAACCGCCGGACGGGGGTGAACTGGCCGATGGCCCCGCAGCTCGGGCAGGTCTGGTCCTTGATGTCGTCGGCCCGGAAGCGGCGCTTGCACTGCTTGCAGTCGACCATCGGGTCGGTGAACTCCGTGAGGTGGCCGCTCGCCTCCCAGACCCGGGGGTTCATGATGATCGCCGTATCGAGCCCGACCACATCCTCGCGGTCGTGGACGATCGCCTTCCACCACAACCGCTTGATGTTGTTCTTCAGCTCGACCCCAAGCGGGCCGTAGTCCCAGAAGCCCCCGAGCCCGCCGTAGATCTCGCTCCCCTGGAAGATAAAGCCCCGTTGCTTGCACAGGTCAACGATCTGCTCCATTGGATAACTCCTCTGATTCGGCGGAGAGGTCCCGCCGGTCCATCACTGTTTAGCAAAGTCCGGGGAGGAATGCAAGACAAGAGGGAGTTGCTCGCCCCTTGGTCCGGCGGTATAATTAGCCAAGCTAAGAATATGGAGGACTTAATGAGTGAGCACTCGAGCGAAGTTGGTGCTAGAAAAGAGACCCTCAAGGGGCTGATCAAGCGGCTCCACGCGGGCGAGCCGCCGGAGTGGTTGAAGGCGGAATTCGCGGGCCTGATCGCCGGCCTCTCCCCGGAGGAATTGGCGAAGGCCGAGGAGGAGCTAATTAGAGAGGGCCTGCCGCGGGAGGAGGTCCAAAGGCTCTGTGATGTCCACCTCGCCCTCTTCAAGGAGCGATTGGAGGGGCCGAAGCCCCCGCTCCCAGCGGGTCACCCGCTCCAGATCCTGATGGCGGAGCACGAACTGCTTCGCGGGTTCGCCGCGGAGTTGGCGGGCCTCGCCCGGGGGCTGAGTGAGAGCGAAGGCCCGGATAGGGCGAGGCTGCGGGAGCTCGTCCACCACCTCTTGGAGGCGGAGAGCCACTACCTTCGGGAGGAGAATGTCCTCTTCCCCTACCTCGAGAGGCACGGGATCACCGAGCCCCCGGCGATCATGTGGCAGGAGCACGACAAGCTCCGGGGCTTGAAGCGCGAGCTTGCCCGGCTCGTCGAAGTCGCGGTCGCGGCCGAGGCCGGGGCGGCTCCGGAGGGATTCGCAGGCCAACTGGCGGAGAAGGCCGCGGCCTTGGAAGAGATGCTCCAAAGCCACATCTACAAGGAGAACAACATCCTCTTCCCCGCGGCCTCAAAAGTCATCACGGGAGAGGAGTGGCCCGCCATCCGAGCGGAGTTCGATGAGCTCGGCTACTGCTGCTTCACCCCCAGGCCGCCGGAGCCGGCCGCCAGGGTTCAAGTCGAGGCCGAGGCTGAGAGGGCCGGCCTGATCGAGCTCGAGACCGGGAGCTTCTCCCAAGAGGAGCTCGAGGCCTTCCTTAATGCCCTCCCGGTGGAGATCACCTTCGTCGATAAAGATGATACCGTCCGCTACTTCAACCGGCCCGAAGAGCGGATCTTCACCCGGACGAAGGCCGTCCTCGGGAGGAAGGTCCAGCAGTGCCACCCCCAGAAGAGCCTCCACCTGGTCAATCAGATCCTGGAGGACTTCCGGACCGGGAGGCGGGAGGTGGCCGAATTTTGGCTCGACCTCAAGGGCCGGCTAATCTATATCCGTTACTTCCCGGTCTGGGGGAAGGCGGGCGAATACTTCGGCTGCATGGAGGTGACCCAGGACATCACCGAGATCAAGAAGATCGAAGGGGAGAAGAGGCTGCTATGAGACCGCGAGAGATCCAAGATGGGGTCTATTGGCTGGGGGCGATCGACTGGGACCGGCGGCTCTTCGATTCCCTCATCCCTCTGCCGGACGGGACGAGCTACAACGCCTACCTCATCCGAGGCAGGGAGAAGGCAGCCCTCCTGGACAGCGTCGACCCGAGGATGAGCGAGCACCTCCTGGCCCAATTGGAAGATGTAGAGGCCCTGGACTATGTCGTCTCCCACCATGCCGAGCCGGACCACTCCGGTGCGATCCCCAAGGTGATCGAGCGCTACCCCAAGGCCAAGGTCCTGACCACCCCCAAGGGTAAAGGGCTGCTCATCGACCTCTTCGCCATCCCCGAGGAGAGGATTGAGCCGGTCGAGGACGGCCAGATCCTCTCGCTGGGCGATAAGACCTTGAGGTTCATCCACCTCCCCTGGGTCCACTGGCCGGAGACGATGGTGAGCTACCTCGAGGAGGCGCGGGTCTTGTTCACCTGCGACCTCTTCGGCTCCCATCTTGCGACGACTGACTTATACGCCGATGAGGGGCGGGTCTACGAGCCGGCCAAGCGCTACTACGCCGAGATCATGATGCCCTTCCGGGGGGTGATCGCAAAGCACCTGGAGAAGCTGAAGGACTACAGGATCGAGCTGATCGCCCCGAGCCACGGCCCGATCTACCGCCGGCCGGAGTTCATCCTCGAGGCCTACCGTGACTGGGTCGCCGGCCTGCCGAAGAACCTGGCTGTGATCGCCTATGTCTCGATGTGGGGTAGCACCAAGAGGATGGTCGAGCGCTTGGTGGGGGCTTTGGCGGAGCGAGGGGTGAAGGTCAAGCGGTTCGATTTGGCAGAGACCGATGTGGGTAAGCTCGCGATGGCCCTGGTCGATGCGGCCACGGTCGTGATCGGGACCCCGACGGTCCTGGGCGGGCCCCATCCCCTCGCGGCCTACGCCGCCTATCTCGCCAATGCCCTCCGGCCCAAACTGCGGTTCGTCTCGGTCATCGGCTCCTACGGCTGGGGCGGGAAGGCGGTCGAGCAGCTCGCGGGGCTGCTCTCGAACCTGAAAGTGGAGCTCCTCGAGCCCGTGATCTGCAAGGGCGCGCCGAGGAAGGCCGACCTCCAGGCCTTGGATAAACTAGCGGAGACGATCGCCGAGAGGCATCGCTCGCTGGGCTTGGGGTGATTTGGCTGTCTATACGAGTCGAGTAGGAGGAGAGGATGATGAGCGAGAATCACCCGGCTCAGGCCGAGCTCCGCGAATACCGGGGCGAGCGGCTCGGCTCGATCGGTGACTTCCGGGAGAACTCGACCAAGGGGGTCCAGGAGATCGACCTGGCTCGATACAAGCTGGCCATCACCGGGCTGGTCCAGCGCCCCCGCTCCTTCAAATACCACGAGCTTAAGGAATTGCCGCGGAAGGAGCGGCTCGCGGCCGTCGACTGCGTCGAGGGCTGGTCCGTTAAGGCCCTCTGGGAAGGCATTCCGCTTAAGGCGATCTTCGCACTGGTCCAGCCGAAGCCGGGGGCGAACACCGTGATCTTCCACGCCCAGGACGGGTATACCACATCTCTTCCCCTCGCCTACCTCCTGGAGAAGGACATCATCATCGCCGACAGGATCAACGGGCTCCCGCTCCCAGCGGCCCTGGGGTTCCCCTTCATCCTCGTGGCCGAGGGGAAGTGGGGCTACAAGTGGGCCCGCTGGATCACCGAGATCGAGCTCTCCGACAACCCCGCCTACCGCGGCTTCTGGGAGGAGCGGGGCTACAACAACCAAGGGGATGTCACCGGCCCGATGTTCGAGGGATGAAGCCCCAGCATAAGGGGCGAGAGGGCTCCCTCAGCCCCATTCCATTAAGAACTTAGAACTTAAAGGAGGTCCCGATGAGATTATTTCGCAAGCTCGAGGAGTTCGAGCTCCCGGCCCACGATGGCGGGAGGGCCCGGCTCAAGGACTACCTCAGGCGGTATCTCGTCCTGTATTTCTACCCCAAGGCCGGCTCGCCAGGGTGCGCCCGCGAGGCCCAGGAGTTCTCAGCCCGGCTCGGGGAGTTCGAGGCGCTGGAGGCGGCCGTCCTCGGCGTCTCGCCCGATCGGCCCGAAGCCCAGGCCAAGTTCGTCGAGGCCAAGGGGCTCAAGGTGAGGATGCTCTCCGACCCCGAGCTCCGGTTGGCCCGGGAGCTTGGGGCCGTGGACGGCCAGGGCAAGCTCTTGCGCTCGACTTTTCTCTTCGATCGGGCCGGGGCCTTGAGGTGGCAGTGGCTAGGGGTCAAGGTCGCGGGCCATGCTGAGGAGGTCTTGCAGGTCTTGAAGGCGCTCCATTCCGCCGACCGGGAGATCAACCCCCTCATCGCCACGAGGCGGGCCTGGCGCGCGATCTCGAGCGAGCCGATTCCAGAAGAGCTGATCACCAGGCTCATCGAGGCGGCCCACCTCGCACCCTCCTGCTTCAACAACCAGCCCTGGCGGTTCGTCGTCGCCACCGGTGAAGGGTTAGAGAAGGTGAAGGCGGCCCTCCCGGGCGGGAACTACTGGACCAAGCCGGCTCCAGTAATTATAGCCGTGGCCTCCCATCGCGACCTGGACTGCAAGCTGAGCGATGGGCGCGACTACTTCCTCTTCGGCTGCGGGCTGGCCGTCGGAAATTTGATGGTCCAGGCCACACAGATGGGGCTGGTGGCCCACCCGATCGCGGGCTACGACCCCCTGAAGGTCAAGGAGGCCCTGGGGATCCCGCCGGACTATGTCCTGATGACCCTGGTGGTCGTCGGGAAGCCCGGCGACCCCGGCACCTTGAGCGAGAAGCACCTCGAGATCGAGCTCGGCCCGCGTGAGCGGAAGCCCCTGGAGGCGGTCCTGGCCTGGGGGAGATTCGCCTTCAAGCAGCGGGAAGTCCCTAGCTGAGGAGGTAAGTCCGTGGAGTATCCTATCGAGCCATTCAAGATCAAGGCTGTGGAAGCGCTCCCCCTCACCGCCCGCACCGAGCGGGAGCGGCACCTGGCCGAGGCCGGCTATAACTTGTTCAATCTTCCCTCCCGGGTCGTGACGATCGACCTGTTGACCGATAGCGGGACCGGGGCGATGAGCGACGAGCAGTGGGCCGCGCTCCACCGTGGCGACGAGGCCTACGCCCGCACCAGGAGCTACGAGCGGCTGGGCGAGGTCCAGTCAGACCTCTTCGGCTTCCCCTACTTCACCCCCGTCCATCAGGGGCGGGCGGCGGAGCGTGTCGTCTTCGAGGTCTTGCTCCAGCTGGGCGACCTGGTGGCCACGAATCAGCCGTTCGATACGACGAATGCCAACATCCTCGCCCGCGGGGCTCAGGCCCTGGAGTTAGTGGTCGAGGAAGCCTATGATCCCGTGAGCACGCATCCCTTTAAGGGGAACATCGACCTGGGCCGGCTGGAGGGGGCGTTGAAGGGCCGCCCGCGGCCGAAGCTAGTCCTGATCACGATCACCAACAACACCGGCGGGGGCCAGCCCGTGGCGCTGGAGAACCTGCGCCGGGCACGGGCTCTGTGCGATCGCTACGAGGTCCCGCTCTACCTCGATGCGGCCCGCCACGCCGAGAACGCCTACTTCATCCACGAGCGGGAGGAGCCCGCGCTGACCATCCGCGAGATCGTCCGGGCGACCTTCTCCCTGGCCGACGGGATGATGATGAGCGCGAAGAAGGATGGCTTGGTAAATATCGGCGGGCTGCTGTGCGTGCGCGATCGGGAGCTCTTCGACCGGATCTGCCAGAACATGGTCCGGACCGAGGGGTTTCCGACCTACGGCGGGCTGGCGGGCCGGGACATGGAGGCCCTGGCACAGGGCCTGCAGGAAGCGATCGAGGAACCTTACCTGCGGTATCGGATCGGCCAGGTTCGGTATCTTGCCGCCCGCCTGAGGGAGGCGGGCGTCCCGCTCTTCGAGCCGCCCGGCGGGCATGCGGTCTACCTCGACGCGCTCAGGTTCCTCCCCACTTGGCCGCGAGAGCATCTTCCCGGCCAGGCGGTCTCAGTGGCCTTATACCGCGAGGGCGGGGTCCGCGCGGTCGAGCTGGGGACCCTCGCCTTCGGCGAGCGCGATCCCCAGACAGGAGTGTGGCGCTTCCCCCGCCTCGAGCTGGTCCGCCTGGCAATCCCCCGCCGCGTCTACACCAGAGCCCACCTGGACTATGTGGCCGAGACGGTCATCTCCGTCTACCGCGGCCGGGAGGGGATCAGGCCGCTCCGGTTCGTCAGCGAGCCGCCGAGCCTCCGCCACTTCCTCGCCCGGTTCGAGGAGCTAGACCCAGAGATTTGAACCCTCGCCGCGGGCTGGGATATAATTCGCTACTTGCCGCACCTTAGATTCCCGACAATGGGGGTGAGAGGGAGTGCAGGCAGGGAGCCTCGAGGTCATTACCGGCCCGATGTTCTCCCGCAAGACGGAGGAGCTGCTCTGGCGGCTCGAGCAGGTCCGGCTCGCGGGGAGGAAGGCCCTCCTCTTCAAGCCCGTGATCGATACGAGGTATGCCAAGGACGCAGTCGTGACCCACGACGGCCGGGAGGTCCGGGCCTACCTCCTCCAGCCGGGGGAGGAGTCGCTCGCGAAGCTCGAGGAGATCGTCGGTCCGGCGAGCCTGCGCGAGGCCGATGTCGTGGCCTTCGACGAGGGGAACTTCTTCTCGGAGCGGTTCCCAGCCCTCTGCGAGGAGCTGGTCGCTTTGGGGAAGCGGGTGATCGTGGCCGGGCTGGACCTCACCTATGCCGGGGAGCCGTTCGGGCCGATGCCGACGCTCTTGGCCCTCGCGGATAAGGTGGAGAAGCGGGCGGCCATCTGCACCAGGTGCGGCGGGTTCGCCACAAGGACCCAGCGGCTGATCGGCGGGAGGCCGGCCCCGCTCGACGGACCCGTGATCAAAGTCGGAGGAGCTGAGAGCTATGCACCGCGTTGCCGCCAGTGCTATGCTGAAGAACGAGCTGCAACCTGCCGCCCGACCTGCCAGGGAGGGTAGGCTCATCCTCTCCCTCGAGGGGAACATCGGGGCGGGGAAGAGCACCGTCGGGCAGAGGATGAAGGCCTCCGGGCTCTTCGACTTCCTCGAGGAGCCGATCTCCCTCTGGCGCGAGGGGTTCGCCGCTAACCTCCTCGAGCGGATGTATGCGGAGATGGAGAGGTGGGCCTTCACCTTCCAGATCATGGCCTTCGTCACCAGGGTCAAGACCTGGCAGGAGATCCTGAGCCGGACCGCTCACCCTCGGGTCGTCCTCGAGCGGTCGGTCTTCACCGATAGGCATGTCTTCGCCGCCAACCTCCATCGCTTAGGGGCGATCAGCGAGGTGGAGTGGGAGCTCTATTGCGGCCTGTGGGACTTCCTCGTGAGCCAATACTGTGTCCAGCCGGACCACATCATCTACCTGCGCACGCCGGTCGAGGTCTGCCTCGAGCGGATCAGGGCAAGGGGCCGGAAGGAGGAGAGCCGGATCACGCTGGACTACCTCCGCCAGATCGAGGAGCTCCACGATCGGTGGCTCTTGGGCCATCCCGCGGCCCTGGTGCTCGACGGGACCAGGCAGTGGCGGCCGGAGGAGATCCTGGAGCGGCTCCGCCTCCCCGTGGGGGGAAAGCCTTAGCGTAAGCTGCTCTCTCACGGGCCTCGCTCGAAGAGCGAGCGCGCTCGGGATGAGAGTCAGCCCTCTTGGACCATATAGCTGATCAGCTGGCTTAGGGCCGCGTGGTAGCGGTTCAGCTCTCTCGTGCTGGAATAGGCATCCAACGCGCTGTAGGTCGACAGGCTGAGCCTGGCGACGACCGTGACCTCCCAGACCACCAGCGGGACAGGGAAGAGGAGTGCCGCGGAGCAGCCGGCCGCGAGGACCCCGAGGTCGATGATCGCGTGGACCAGGGCCTTATCCGAGTCGCCGATCAGCAGTTGGCCCGTCCCCGGGACGATGAATGACGCCAGGCCGGGGATGAGCGGATCGACCTGCCCGGCCTCTTCTTCCGCGGCGAGCCCGGTCGCCTGAAAGGTCAGAAAAAAGATGACCCCAGCGATCAGAATGAGAACGAGCGGCTTCAGCATCTAGACCACCTCCCGCCTCTCCGCCCGGAAGCGCGAGCGGAGAGCGCGCATTCTCCGTTTAGGAAGAGACTTCACCATTCATGCCTGACCTAGTGAACGGAGTATAGCACTCGCCTTGGGAAGAGTCGGTGATCGGCAATACCGTGAGACGCGTTTCGTTTGCCGCGCCCTCGCCCCGCTCGCGTGGGAAAGTTGACCTTCCTCAAGTGAGCGACGATACTGGTCTGTGCCCCGAGCGATTAGCTCGAGATAGCCGCGTGAGAGGAGGAGCACCAGGTGAAGGTCTTGGCTCTCAACAGCAGCCCGAAGATGGAGAAGGGCGGGACGGCGCTGATCCTCGGTCCGTTCCTCAACGGGATGGAGGAGGCCGGAGCGGAGGTCGAGCTCATCTATGTCCACAAGCTGAAGATCGAGCCCTGCCTCGGCGACTTCGGCTGCTGGTTCAAGACCCCGGGACGGTGCGTCCAGCAGGACGACATGGCCTGGCTCCTTTCCAAGCTCGAGGCCGCGGACCTGCTTGTCTTTGCCACACCGGTCTTCGTCGACGGGATGACCTCGACGATGAAGCGGCTGATCGAGCGCTCCCTCCCCTTGGTCGAGCCCTTCTTCGAGATCAGGGACGGCCACTGCCGCCACCCGCGGCGTGACGGGCGAACGGATCAGAAGGTGGTCCTCGTCTCGGTCTGCGGCTTCACTGAGCTGGACAACTTCGAGCCGCTGATCGCGCATGTGAGGGCGATCTGCCGGAACCTGGGGGTCGAGTTCGCCGGAGCCCTCTTGCGCCCCTACGCTGCGGCCTTGCCGCGGCTGAAGCGGCTCGGCCTGCCCGTCGACGAGATCTACGAGGCCGCGGGGGAGGCAGGCCGGCAGCTCGTCCGGGACGGTAAGATGGCAGACCGGACCCTAGCGGCAGTGGGCCGCGACCTCCTGCCGCGCGACGAGTATGTCCGCGCCATGAATGATCGCTTCCGGCAAGCCCTGGAGGCCCTGACTCGCGGCCAATGAGATCGAGCGGGCTTTCCCTCATTTAGAAGGCAGCTTGACAGAGATTTGTTACTACTCTATAATGCTGCCAGATTAGCCCGGACCGGCGCTCGCCGGCCTGGGAAGAGGACGAGGAGGTCGAGAGTGGCGAAGGTAGCAAGAGAGGTGGTCGAGAAAGCGGGAGTGGATGTGGATAAGCTCCTGGAGTTGCTGGTGAAGAACGCGGCGGCTGAGCTCACTACTTATTACTACTACACGATCCTGCGGGCCAATCTGATCGGGTTGGAGGGAGAAGGGATCAAAGAGATCGCCGAGACGGCACGGATCGAGGACCGGAACCACTTCGAGGCCCTGGTCCCCCGGATCTACGAGCTGGGCGGGAGGCTACCGCAAGACATGAAGGAGTTCCACGACATCTCCGCCTGCCCGCCGGCGACGCTCCCCCAGGACCCGAGGGACATCAAGGCGATACCCACCGTCCTGGTGGAGGCGGAGCGCTGCGCCGTGCGCGGCTACACCCAAGTCTGCAACCTGACTGCCGGGAAGGATCATCGCACCTATGACCTAGCCCTGGCGATCCTCAATGAAGAGATCGAGCACGAGTCGTGGTTCTCCGAATTCCTCGGCGAGGGGCCATCAGGCCACTTCATGCGGCGCGGCGAGACCTCCCCGTTCGTCTCGAAGTTCATGTGCTAGAGATGCCGAGCCCGATCCGGGATATACTCGAGCCTATGGAGGAGCGAGACCGGCTGATCGCGCGGCTGCGGGAGGCGGGGTTCAAGCTCACCCCCCAGCGGCTGGCGGTCATCGAGCTCTTGGAGGAGGGGGGCCATCCGACCGCGGAGGAGCTCTATGCGAAGCTCGCCCGGCGCTACCCGATGCTCTCCCGGGCTACGGTCTACAACACCCTGGAGGTCCTGAAAGCGCTGGGGGAGGTGGCCGAGCTGCGGATCGAGCCCCAGGCCGCACGCTATGACCTCAAGACCGAGCCGCACTGCCACTTCCGCTGCCGCCGCTGCAGCCGGCTCTTCGACCTCGCGGCCCCGCCGGGGCTTAAGGACCTCGCGG
This sequence comes from Candidatus Acetothermia bacterium, assembly GCA_024653345.1. GTDB lineage: Bacteria > Bipolaricaulota > Bipolaricaulia > RBG-16-55-9 > JANLFV01 > JANLFV01. Next base: position 49,535 of record JANLFV010000005.1, on the reverse strand, counting down.
GGAAGGAGTTCGAGGGCCACCGAGTCGAGGAGGCCCAGCTCTCGCTCTACGGCCTCTGCGCCGACTGCCTGAAGGAGGAGGATCGGCAATGAGCGCGATCGAGCTCGCGAAGGGAATCTTCTGGGTGGGGGTGAACGACCGCGAGACCGACCTCTTTGAGTCGGTCTGGCCCCTCCCCCAAGGGGTGAGCTACAACTCCTACCTGATCGTGGATGAGAAGGTGGCCCTGATCGACACCGTCAAGGGGCCTTTCGCCCTCGAGCTCGTCCGGAACATCGAGGAGGTCCTCGATCCCGGGAAGCTCGACTACTTGGTCGTCAACCACATGGAGCCGGACCACTCCGGGGCGCTCCCGCTCATCCGGAGGCTCGCGCCGAATCTCAAGATCCTAGGGACCGAGAAGGCCAGGGGCCTATTGAAAGCCCTCTACGGAATTGAGGAGGGGTTCGAGCCCGTTTGGGACGGCCAGAAGCTCAGCCTGGGGAGGCATAGCCTCATCTTTTATGAGACCCCGTTCGTCCACTGGCCGGAGACGATGATGACCTACCTGCCGGAGGAGAAGATTCTCTTCTCCGGGGACGCCTTCGGCGGCTTCGGGGCCCTGGACGGGGGGCTCTTCGACTATGAGCTGGACCTCGCCCGATATGAGCCCGAGAGCCTCCGCTATTTTTCTAACATCGTCGGGATGTATACCAATCCCACCCAAAGGGCGATCCAGAGGCTCAAGGGCCTCGAGATCCGGACCATCGCCCCCTCGCACGGCCCGGTCTGGCGGAAAGATCCGAGCAGGATCGTCGGGCTCTACGACCGCTGGAGCCGGATGGAGGGCGAGCCCGGCGTCGTCCTTATTTACGGCTCGATGTATGGCGACACTGAGCTCTTGGCCGAGCGCGTCGCCCGCGGGGTGATCGCCAAAGGCGCGCCGCTGCGGGTGATGGATGCCTCCCGGACTCACCCCAGCTTCCTCCTGGCCGAGACCTGGCGCTACAAGGCGCTGATTCTGGGGGCCCCGACCTACGACGGCGGGGTCTTCGTCCCGATCGAGCAATTCCTGCGCCTGGCCCAGCGGAAGCGGCTCCAGCACAGGCTCGTCGGCCTCTTCGGCTCCTTCGGCTGGTCCGGCGGGGCCGTGAAGGCGATGAGAAGCATTATCGAAGAGCTGAAGTGGGAGTTGGTCGGGCCGGTCGTCGAATTCAACGGCCGCCCGACCGAGGCGGAATTAGAGCAGGGCGCGGCCCTCGGCCGGGCCGTGGCCGAGCGGGTGCTGAAAGGATCTGAATGAAAGGAGGTAAAGATGCACAAGATCACCGAGCAGAACCTGAACAGCGCCTTCGCTGGGGAGAGCATGGCCCACATGCGCTACCTGATCTTCGCCGAGCGAGCGGAAGAGGAGGGCTATCCCAATGTGGCCCGGCTCTTCCGGGCCATCGCCTATGCCGAGCAGGTCCACGCCACCAACCACTATCGTGAACTCGGCGGGATCAAGGAGACGACGGGGAACCTCCAGACGGCGATCGACGGCGAGACCTTCGAGGTCGAGGAGATGTATCCCGCCTACAACAAGGTGGCTGAGCTCCAGAACGAGCAAGGGGCGGTCCGCTCGACCCATTACGCCCTCGAGGCGGAGAAGATCCACGCCGGGATGTATCAAAAGGCCAAGCAGGCCCTGGCGGGCGGGAAGGACCTCCGGCTCGGGAAGGTCTACATCTGCCCCGTCTGCGGCTATACCGTCGAGGGGGAGGCCCCCGACCGCTGCCCCGTCTGCGGGGCCGCGCGGGAGAAGTTCAAGGTCTTCTGATTTTGACGGCCGGGGCAGGTCTTGACTAGACTGGGCTGAGCAGAGTCCAACATATCAAGGAGGTCAGGATGGCATCGAAGAAGCTGCTGGAGATGCTGAACGAGGCGATCGCGCGGGAGCTCCAGGTCTCGATCCAGTATATGTGGCAGCATGTCCGGATCGCCGGGCCCCATGCGGCCGCGATCGGGGGGGTCTTCCGGGCCACCGCCATCACCGAGATGAAGCACGCCGAGGCGATCGCCGAGCGGGTGGACTATCTGGGCGGGGTCCCCACGACCAAGCCGGCCCCGATCACCGTCGGGGAGGAGTGGAAGGAGATGCTCCAGCTCGACCTGAAGGCCGAGGAGGAGGCGATCGCGATGTATAAGGAGATCATCGCCCTAGCGGAGAAGGAAGGGGATGTGACGACCGCCCACATGTTCCGCGGGATCCTCGAGGACGAGGAGGAGCACCACAACGAGTTCGGGACCCTCCTGCAGGAGGCGGGAGCAGGGGCAGCAGCGGAGGCGGCGGAGCGGCCGAAGAGGCGAGCAGCAAGGGCCAGGGGGAGAACGAGGGCGAGGAGGTGAGCGGATGGAGAAGTGCTTGCCATTGATCGGCGATCCGGCACCAGCCTTCCAGGCGAGGACTACCCACGGGCCGCTCGACTTCCCCAAGGATTACAAGGGGAAGTGGGTGGTCCTCTTCTCTCATCCCGCCGATTATACCCCGGTCTGCACCACCGAATTTGTGGCCTTCGCCAAGCGCTATGAGCAGTTCAAGGCCCTGGGGGCCGAGCTCTTGGGCCTCTCGATCGACCAGGTCTTCTCCCACATCAAGTGGGTCGAGTGGATCAAGGAGAAGTTGGGGGTAGAGATCCCCTTCCCGATCATCGCCGACAATACCGGCAAGATCGGGGAGCTCTATGGGATGCTCCATCCTGGGGCCGCGGAGGCCCAGACCGTCCGAGCGGTCTTCCTCATCGACCCTGAGGGGCTCATCCGAGCGATCATCTACTACCCCCTCAATGTCGGGCGGAATATGGACGAGATCCTCCGGCTCCTCCGGGCCCTCCAGACCGCCGATCGGGAGAAGGTGGCTCTCCCCGCCGGCTGGCCGGAGAATGAGTTCCTCAAGGACCGAGTGATCGTCCCCCCGCCCTCCTCAGAGGAGGGGGCTAAGAAGCGTCTCGAGGAGGCCAAGGCCGGGAAGGTGGAGTGCTACGACTGGTGGTTCTGCCACAAGAGGCTCGAGGGGAGGAGGTGAGCCGATGGTCAAATTTGCCGAACACATCCAGGAGGCCGACTGGAAGAAGGAGAAGCATGTCCCGGTCATCGAGTGCCCCGAGAAGGTGAAGGCGAACGAGCTCGTTCAAGTGAAGGTGAGCCTGGGGAAGGAGATCGCGCACCCCAATACCACAGCCCATCACATCCGCTGGATCGAGCTCTTCTTCCACCCCGAGGGGGAGAAGTTCACCTACCAGCTCGGGCACTTCGAGTTCGCCGCCCACGGCGAATCGACCGAGGGGCCGGACACGAGCTCGATCTATACCCACCACGAGGTCTCGACCTCGTTCAAGACCGCCAAGTCCGGGACGCTCTACGCCCTGGCGTTCTGCAACATCCACGGGCTGTGGCAGTCGGCCAAGGAGGTCAAGGTCGGCTGAGAAGCTGATGCCAACCGCTGCCAGGCGGAAGCCGGCCTGGCTCAAGGTCCGCCCACCGGGGCGAGGGGGTTATGCTCGGATCAAGGGGGCCCTCCGCCGCTTCGGGCTCCACACGGTCTGCGAGGGGGCCCACTGCCCGAACATCGATGAGTGCTGGGGAAGTGGGACGGCCACGATCATGCTCCTCGGGGAGGTCTGCACCCGCGGCTGCCGCTTCTGTGCCGTGGCCAAGGGCCGGCCCGAGCCTCCGGACCCGGAGGAGCCCGAGAAGGTGGCCCAAGCGGTGGCCGAGTGGGGCCTAGACTATGTTGTGCTCACTTCAGTGAGCCGGGACGACCTCCCTGACGGCGGGGCCGCGCACTTCGCCAAGACGGTCGAGGCGATCAAAAGGGGAGGCTGCGCCTCCTCGGTCGAGGTCCTCATCCCCGACTTCCAGGGCGACATCGAGTCCCTCAAGAGGGTCGTGGAGGCCGGACCGGATGTAGTCGGCCACAACATCGAGACGGTCGCGCGGCTCACCCCGCTCGTCCGGGACCGCCGGGCGGGCTATCGGCAATCCTTCGAGGTCTTAGCGGAGATCAAGCGGCTCGAGCCCTCGATCTACACGAAGTCCTCGCTCATGCTCGGGCTGGGGGAGACCGAAGAGGAGGTCTTGGAGGCGATGCGGGACCTCCGGGATGCGGGGGTCGATTTCCTCACGCTCGGGCAGTATCTCCAGCCGACGAAGCGGCACCTCGAGGTCCGGGAATACCTCCCGCCCGAGCGGTTCGAGCGCTATGCCCGCTTAGGGGAGGAGCTGGGCTTCCTGGCCGTGGCCGCCGGGCCGCTGGTCCGGAGCTCCTACCGCGCCGGGGAGCTCTTCAAGAAGGCCAGACGCCGATGAAGACCGAGCTCCTGATCGTCGGCGGCGGGCCGGGAGGCTATGTCGCGGCCATCCGGGCCGCCCAGCTCGGGAAAGAAGTGACGCTCATCGAGCAGGACCGGCTCGGCGGGGTCTGCCTGAATGTCGGCTGCATCCCCTCCAAGGCCCTCATCCATGCCGCCAATCTCTACCATAAGATCCCCGAGCTCGAGCCGCTCGGCATCTCCGTCGAGGGCCTCCACTTGGACCTGGGGAGGCTCCAGTCTTGGAAGGAAGGGGTGGTCGCCCGCCTTCGGGAGGGGATCGCCAAGCTCCTCGCGGCCAACGGCGTGAGGGTGATCCAGGGCCGGGCCTCGTTCATCTCCGAAAAGGCGGCCGAGCTCGAGGGCCCCGAGGGGGAGACCATCGAGTTTGGGCATTGTATTGTTGCTCCGGGCTCGCGGCCTCTGGAGCTCCCCGGCCTGGAGTTCGACCATGAGCTGGTCCTCGATTCGACCGATGCCCTGGCCCTTCGGGAGGTGCCCGCGGCCCTAATCGTGATCGGCGGGGGCTATATCGGGCTCGAGCTGGGGACTCTCTATGCCAAGCTCGGGAGCAAGGTGACGGTCGTGGAGATAATGGACCAACTCCTCCCGGGCGTGCCCGCCGAGCTTGTGCGGCCGGTCGAGCGGCGGCTCCGCGGGCTCGGAGTGGGGGTCCTCTTGAGGGCCAAGGCCAAGGGGCTCCGGCGGGGCCGCTTAGGGGCGGAGCTGCTCGTCGAGACCCCCGAGGGCGAGCAGAGGCTTGAGGCAGAGAAGATCCTCCAGGCCGTGGGCCGGGGGCCGAACACCGCCGCGCTGGGGCTGGAGGAGGCCGGGGTCGAGCTCACCGAGAGGGGCTTCATCAGAGTGGACGGGCGATTCCGGACGAGCAACCCCCGGATCTTCGCCATCGGGGATGCGGCCGGCCCGCCAATGCTGGCCCATAAGGCCTCCCATGAGGGGCTCCTCGCGGCCGAGGCGCTCGCCGGCCTCCCGACGGCCCCCTTCAAGGCCGTCCCGGCGGTGATCTTCACCGATCCGGAGGTGGCTTATGTCGGGCTGAGCGAGGCCGAGGCCCAAGCCCAAGGCCGGAGGATCGTCGTGGGGAAGTTCCCCTTCGCCGCTTTGGGGAGAGCGGCGGCAATGGGGGAGGCCGAAGGCTTTGTCAAGCTCGTCGCCGATGCTGAGAGCAAGGCCTTGCTCGGCGCGGAGATCGTCGGCCCGGAGGCCTCGAGCCTGATCGGCGAGGCGGCCCTGGCGGTCGAGGCCGGCGCGACCTTGGAAGACCTGGCCCGGACGGTCCACCCCCATCCCACGCTCCCCGAGGCCCTGATGGAGGCGGCCCTGGCCGGGCTGGAGCGGCCGATCCATCTCTTCGTGAGAAGGAGGCCGGGGAACTGAGGCCTTGCGCCATCAATGGAAGGCGGCCCTCTACATATTTAAGGGCTTGTCCAAATTGGCTCGCCAGTCATCCCGGTAGGTCCGATCGCTCAGTTCCAGCACGGCCGCCAACTGGAGGAGAGGGTCGCCCACGATCTCCGGCTCGACCAGGCCAAGAATGTTGTTATAGTCCACGAGCATGTTGGCATCGTTATCCGCGACCGGGAGTGCCCGGCCCGCCAGCGCCCCGACATAGGCCGCGTCGGGATTGAGCCGGACCCACTCCATCCCCGCCTCCTGCCAGCCCCGATACTGGAGGACAATGTGCGGGTAGTCCGGCGTTTCCTGGACATGGTCGTCCCGCGAGCCGATCACGATCGCCCGAAGCTGGGGGAGCTTGGTCATGACATCATCGTAATACCGGCTCATATCGCGAATTCGCCAGAACTCGCGGGCCTCTTCAACGGTTGCGACCCCCTCCGGCCACGGGTCGAGCAGCCCGCGGCCGGCCGCGGCCTCGATTGCCGCGGTCGAGTAGACCCGCTTCTCCTGGCCCGCGAAGGTCCCGGTGTAGGCCCCAAGGACGTAATCGGGCTCATCGTAGCGGCCGTTCCCGTTCAAATCATGGTAGAGGGCGCCGCGCTCCCCGCCCCGCTGCGGCCCCCAGCCGCGGGAGACCGCCTCTCCGTCCCAGCGGAGGTGAGTGTAATCGACATCACATCTGGCCCCCTCCGGGGTGGGGCGGCAGGAGCCCGGGATGTAAGCGGGATTAGGCTTCTCCCGCGAGCCGAGGTCGACGGTGGTAAACTGGACCCCCGCAGGGTTCTCCCAGCCGACATACCAGTCTACATCCATCTCGTCCCCGAAGAGCCCGAGGGCCACAATGGAAGTATTCCCGCCGTTGGAGGAGCCGACGAGCCCGACCTGGGTGACCCTGTAGGGCAGAAGGTCGGCGATCGTGCAGCCGTTCACCTCCCTCAACTCTCCGCGGAGGGAGCGGACGACATCCCGCACTGCCTTCAATGAGTCCAACCCCCGATGGTCGTAGACGCCGCCCGATTGCAGGGGCGGCCGCCCGCCGCCGGGGAAGGCGAACAGGAGATGGACCAGCCCCTGAGCGACGAAAGGGTCCTCCGGCACCGCGCGCGCCGGGAGGTCTACGCTGCCGGGATCGTCCGCGCCGGGGACCTCCACGACCGCCGCGGTCCCTTCGGGATAGCGAGGCCGATCTGGGTAGATCACCCTGACCGCGATCCCGCCGTCCGGCGCGGCCTCCGAGGGGAGCCAGGTGACGAAGGTCTTGGCTGCGCCCACGGGCTCAGCCTGGAGTGCCAGACACTCAGAGGTCCATGGCCCGACGGCCGACGCGGCGAGCGAGCCGCCGAGATGGCTCTGGAAGGAGCATAGCGCCAGGGCCGTCGCTAGCAAGACGGGCGACACGCGCGACTCCAAGCTCAGCCTCTGCCGTCGCGCGGGGAGCGATCTCATCCTCCCTTAGCCTAGCTGAGCCCCCAGCTCGCGGGCAATTCCCGCTTGACCGGCCCCAGCGGCCCTGGGCTATAATCGGGGAAAGCTCAAGGAGGAGATGATGGCAAGAATCTTTTCCGGAACGCTCCTGGCGTTGCTGGTCCTTCTTTCTGCCCCCGCGCTGGCCGGCAAGGCTCAGGTCCCCGAACAGCAGGGCTATGTCTCCGACTACGCCGCGATCGTGGACGAGAAGACCGAGCTGGCCCTAGCGCTCATCCTGAAGACGCTCGAGGATAAGTATGGGAGCAAGGTGGTGATCCTGACCATCGAGAGCACTGCCCCTCTGGAGATCGACGACTACAGCGCGGCGGTCTTCGCCCAGTGGGGCCTGGGGCAGGACGACCTCCTCTTCCTCGTGGCCCTGCGGGACGGGAGGATCCGCCTCGATCCGGGGAAGCGGCTGAACCGCGCCCTTACGGACGAGAAGTTGCGGCAGATCCTGGAGCGCGACATCATGCCCTCGTTCCAGGAGGGGGAGTTCTCTCAGGGGATTCTGCGCGGGACGATCGCGCTCACCTCGGCGATCAAGGAGATCAAGAAGCAGCAGGCTCAGACCAGGGTGATCCTCTGGATAGGGCTAGGGCTCTTGATCGCCGCTACGGCGGCGGTCCTCCTCTTCTGGCCGCGCTAACCCTCGGCAGTCTAGCTGGAGGAGAGAGGAGTGGCAATGACCCCGTCAGCCATTGCCACTCGAATCAGTTTCACCAGGTCCAGCTCCTGGCCCTCGCCCTCCTGGGCCGTCTGGGCGAGGAGGAGCGAGAGCTTGGCGAGCGGGTCGTAGAAGAGCAGCTCCACCACGCGCTCCTGCAGCAGCTTCAGGCGATGGATGAAGACCTCCATGATCTGCAGGGAGAGGCTGGCGTTCCCCTGCAGGAGGCGGAGGAAGCCCTCCTTCTCGATGGCCCAGATCGAGCTCCGCTCGAGGACCTCGGCCATCAGCTCGCGCCGCTCCCCGCCGACCAGGGCCATCTCGCCGAAGACCTCCCCCTCTCCGAGGATCGAGAGCGGCAGCGGCCGCCCGTCCCGGCCGGGATAGGAGAGCCTCACTCGCCCCTTCACGATCAAGTAGACGCAATCACTCGGATCGCCGGGCAGGTAGACATACTCCCCTTCGCGATAGACCATCCGCCTGCTATAAGGCCGGATCAACTTGTCCAGGGATAACGCTCTGACCGCACCTTCCACCGCCACCTCCTTGAATAGCCCGAATTTTTCAACCCTTCTGTCATCAGTGACCACCGCTCGCCCCCTTCATAGCATATTCCCCCGGCGATATCTGTAATTTGGATGACAGAATGGAACGAAGACCGGGTCGCCGCGCACCATAGCGCCCAACCTCTCTGAGAAACCTCCTCCGCCGCCATTTTCAGCCTCCCCGGCGGAACATGCTATAATAAGCGCCTCGGGGGAGGCGAGACAAGTGAGAAGGATTACCATCTTTTCCGGAATGGGACTGCTCTGGGGGTTCAGCGGCTGGGCGATTCAAGAGGGGGTGCAGGGAGCGGAGGGGCGACGCGACCTTCTCGGCCAGTTCCTGGCCTTCATGTATTCAATCTCCCACGGCCTCGGCCAGTTGGTCGTCAAGGCGATCCAGGCGATCCTCCCCCAGGCCGGCTCCGTCTTGGATCAGCTCATCGACCCCATCGGCGTCCTGGCGCTGCTGACGATCCTCCTGGCCATCTACGGGTTCGCCAAGAGGATCATCTGGATCGTCGTGAGCGTCGGCTGGGTCCTGATCATCATCCGGATCATCCTCGCGATCTTGAAGATCAACGGAGCGGCCGCCTGACTGTCTCCGTCAGCCTGAATCCCCGCTTGGTCAGCTCGGCGATGAACGGGCCCGGGGGGACGGCCCGCTCGAGGGGGATGACGCCCCGCTCGAGATCGCCTCTGGCGATCATCTCGGCCACGATCGCCGCAGGGAAGGCGGTCGTCCGCTCCATCGCCGAGAAGCCGGCCGATTCGTCGGCGAACTCCATCAGCTCGAGCTGGACTTCTATCGGCTCGCCCCGATCCAGACCGGAGCAGGCGACCCGCAAGACCACCAGGTCCGGGTCCTCGGGGAAGGAGATCCTTGGCGGGACGAGCTTGTGGAAGAGCTCGCGCGGGGCGAGCTCGACCGCGCCGAGCTTGACCGGCTCGGGGTCGAGAAAGCCCAGGTCGCGGAGGAGCTTGATCTTCTCGTAGTGGCCGGGGTAGCGGACGGTCTTGTATTCATACCTCCTGAGCTTCCCCGCAAAGGTCCAGGGGCAGGTCGAGGTCCCGCCGGAGGTGATGAACGCCTCGCACCTTCCGACCGGCGGGGGGAACTCCAGCTCCTCCAGCTCGGTGAAGGTGTCCAGCTCCACCACCTTGCCATCGCGCAAGACCTCGGCCTTCCCGAAATACTCGTTCGTCAGCCCCTCGATGCTGAAGACCAGCTTATACCCGAGGGGCGGCTTGGGATAGCGAGGGAGCCCGCCGCACCAGATCCGGACCTCCTGGGGGTTCTCCATCTTGGACATGGCGTAGACGGCCAGCGTGTTGACCATCCCGGGGGCCAGGCCGCAGTCGGGGATGACCGTGACGCCCGCGGCCCTGGCCTGGGGATCGAGCTTGAGCTGCTCGAGCACGATCCCCGTGTTCCCCCCGAGGTCGCACATCCCCGCGCGGGCGGCGATCGCCGCCTCGGTGATCAGGAGGTTGAACCGGTAGGGGACGGCGCTCAGGACCACATCGACGCCCTGGAGCGCCCGAGCTAGAGCTGCTCTATCCCCAACATCGATCTGGCCCCCCTCAGCCAGGTCGCCCTCAGTCAAGCGATTGACCCGCGCCGCCGCCTCGGCCGCGCGGGCCGGGTCCAGATCGGCTAGTCTCACCAGCTCCGCCTCGCCGAACCGCGCCAGATCGTAGGCCGCGGCCGCGCCTTGCATCCCCGCTCCCAGGACGAGATAATCGTAGCCCATCGGGGCGATTATAGCTGACTGATAGCTCCGGGGGAAGTGAGCTTTGCGCCTCCCCGCTGACTTTGGTAAGATGCATTATTCTGGCTGGAGGTGAAGCGATGAGTGTCCAGGCCTATATCCTAGTCCACATCAAGGCAGGGAAGATCGTCCCGGTGCTGGAGAAGTTGGGCCGGCTCGAAGGGGTGAAGGAGGCCTATCCCATCACCGGGAACTACGATGCCATCATCAAGGCCGAAGTGAACGACATCAAGGATGTCCACCAGAAGATGATCGATCGCATCCACCAGATCGACGGGGTGACGGATACCAGCACCCACATCGTCCTGCAGTAACGGCCCGGCGCACGCCCCGAGCGGGGCCTCGCCCGCCTCCTTCCCCTCTCGCACTCGGGAAGGGCAATCTTTTCAAGTGGATCGGGCCGGAGATCGGAAAGGACTGAGCCACTCCCAAGGGAGTGGCTCAGTTGCTACAAGGCGTGAGACCTTGTAGGAGGTGCCTTCTCCCCCTCTCACCCAGGTTTGGAGGCTTGGGAATCCCTAAGAGAGCCCTCAGCCTCGAGGATAGTGATCCCTGGGTCCAAAGGGAATGGCAGAGAGGTGAAAATTCGGTGCCCGAGGGGCTCCAGGTTCTGGCTCGCTCTCGGCCTAGGCCCCGGCCCACAGCTCCCTCAGGCTGCGCAGGGACTCCTGAACCTCCCCCCAGCGGGCGGGGTTCGGGGGGAATTCGAGCGTGAGGAAGCCGGCAAAGCGGCAGTCGCGCACCTCGGCCGCGAGCGGGCTAGTGAGGGGCCCGAGCGCTACCCGGACTGCCCGCGCGGAAAACCTCTTCAAGAGAGCGTTTACCTCCTCGCCGCTCCCGCCAAGCTCATCCAGAGCCAGGCTCAGCTTCAGCCCCAGGGCCAGAGCTCCCTCCAGCTCCTCGGCAGTGGAGGGGAAGCCTCGAGCGAGGTTCTCCACCGCCAGGGGGAGGCCGAACTGGCGGCTGCGGGCAAGGAGCTCGCGGACGCCCTCGGCAAAGCGTGCCACGCCATCCCCTAGCTCCCGGAGGTGGGGGAAGGGGTTCGGCCCGCCGCGGAGGATGAAGAGCGCCGCCCCGAGCTTGGCCGCGACGCTGAGCGAGTCAGTCAACTCCTGCAGGGAGAGGCGGAGGAGTCCCTCGTGCGGGGTGACGAGCGAGGGCCAAGAGCTGGGGGCTTCCACGAGGAGCTTGGTCCCTTTCGCCGCGTTCCGCAGCCTGCGGATCTGGCGTTCACGCAGGCGGCCGTTCCCAGGCGGATACTCCAGGTGGACGGCCAGGTGCTCCGCCCCGGCGGCCCGAGCCTGATGGACCTCCTCGTCCCAGAGCTGCTCCTCCTCGCCGGCGATGAAGATCGAGGTCCCGAAGCTCGGTCGCTCCATCGCTAGATCTGCCGGAGGAGGCCGATCAGCTCCAGGAGGCTCTCCGCGGCCTGGACGCCCTTGTGGGACTTCACGCCCGCGCGGGCCAGTGCCTGCTCCGCAGTGTCGGCGGTCAGGACCCCGAAGACCAGAGGCGTCCCCTCTAAGCTAAGCCGGAGCAGTTCCGCGGTCACCGCCCTTGCCAGGACCTCGAAGTGGAGGGTCTCCCCGCGGATGAGGCAGCCGAGGGGGATGATCCCATCATACTTCTCGGCCTTGATCAGCTTCCGGACTGTCTGGGGGAGCTCGAACGAGCCGGGGACCCAATAGACATCGATGGCCTCGCGCTTGACGCCCCCGCGAATCAGCCGCTCGACCGCCCCCGCGAGCAGGCGCTCGGTGATCGCGCTGTTGAACCGGCTGACCACGATCGCGATCCGCAGGCCCTTCCCATCGGGCGAGCCGGAGAATTCGCTCATCTCAACCCCTCCTCGGGGAGCCGGAGGAGATGGCCGAGCTTCTCCTTCTTCACCCGGAGATAGGCGTAGTTATACTCGTTGGGCTCGACCTCGAGCGGGATCTGCTCCACGATCACCAGGCCATAGCCCTCGAGCCCGACGACCTTCTTCGGGTTGTTCGTGAGCAGCCGGATCGAGGAGAGGCCGAGGTCCTTGAGGATCTGGGCCCCGATCCCGTAGTCCCGGAGGTCCTCGCGGAAGCCGAGCCGCCGGTTGGCCTCGACCGTGTCCAGCCCTTGGTCCTGGAGGGCGTAGGCCTTGACCTTGTTGATGAGGCCGATCCCTCGCCCCTCCTGGCGGATGTAGAGCAGGACCCCCTCCCCCTCGGCCTCGATCCGGGAGAGGGCCTCATGGAGCTGGGGCCCGCAGTCGCAGCGCTTGGAGAGGAAGGTGTCGCCGGTGAGGCACTCCGAGTGGACCCGGACGAGGACATTCTCCTTCCCCGCCACCTCGCCCTTCACCAGGGCCACATGCTCCTTCCCGTCCACATCGTTGCTGTAGGCCACCAGCCGGAAGTGGCCGAACTCCGTGGGGAGCTCGGCCTCCGCCTCGCGCTTCACCAGCTTCTCCCGTTGGGCACGATACCTGATGAGGTCGGCGACCGAGGTCATCAAGAGCCCGTGCTTTCGGGCGAACTGGCAGAGCTGGGGGAGGCGGGCCATCGTCCCGTCCTCGTTCATGATCTCGCAGATCACCGCTGCAGGGTAGAGTCCGGCGAGCCGGGCGAGGTCGACGCTTGCCTCAGTGTGCCCGGCCCGGCGGAGGACCCCGCCCGACCTGGCCCGGAGCGGGAAGACATGGCCCGGCTGGACGAAGTCCCGCGGGCCGGCCGCGGGCGAGGCGAGGAGCTGGATGGTGAGCGCCCGGTCGAAGGCCGAGGTCCCGGTGGTAATCCCGTAGCGGGCGTCGACGGAGACGGTGAAGTTCGTCTCCCGGCCGGTGCTCCCCCCGGCCATCAGGCGGAGGCCGAGCTCATCGGCTCGCTCCTCCGCCAGCGGGGCGCAGATCAGCCCCCGGCCGTATTTGGCCATGAAGTTCACCTTCTCCGGGGTGACCTTCTCCGCGGCCATGACGAGGTCGCCCTCGTTCTCCCGCTCCTCATCGTCGACGACGATCACGATCTCCCCCCGCCGGATCGCCTCGATCACCTCTTCTACCGGATCGAAGACCATGAGACCTCCTTCACCTTCATGTTCATGAGCTTCGCCACGTATTTCCCGAGGATGTCGAATTCCACATTCACCAAGTCCCCGGGCCGGCGGTATTTCAGATTGGTCATCCTGTAAGTGTGAGGAATGATCGCCACCTCGAACCGCCCTTCCCGGATGTTGAAGGCGGTGAGGCTGATCCCGTCCACGGCCACCGAGCCCTTCTCCACCAGGAGGTGGTCGAAGCGGGGCTCGACGGCGAAGGAGAAGAGGTAGGACTCGCCCTGGGGCGCGATAGCCACGATCTTGCCAACGGCGTCGATGTGCCCGAGGACGAGGTGGCCGGCGAACCGGTCACCAGCCGCGAGCGGGAGCTCGAGATTGACCTTCTCGCCGGCGCGGAGCGCACCGAGGTTCGTCCGCTTGAGGGTCTCCGGGCTCAAGTCCGCGGCAAACCTCCCGTCCTCAACTTCGGAAGCGGTGAGGCAGGCCCCGTTCACGGCGATGCTCCCCCCCGCCGGCGGAAGGAGCTCGGCGGGCGGAAGGATCACCAGCCTTCCCCCGGCCAGGGTCACGACCTCCCCCAGGCCAGCGACGATCCCGGTGAACATCTCGGCCTAGAGTTTACCTTGACAGCCTGCGCGGGGCAATCCATGAGAAACCCCGAGAGCGCAGTGCAAGCCGCGTTTACCGGGAAGAGCCCTCCTCCAGCAACCGCTCGCGCGATCTGGGGCCTCGAGCAGTTGCAATGGCAATCCCGCTCGACTAGACTCTAGAGCAGCTTCATCAGACGGAGGCCGGAAGGAATGCAGAGGATTGCCCTAGGCTCAGCCATACTGCTCCTGGCATCGCTTGTCCTTGCCGGGACGATGGCCCTCGGGGCCGAGGATTCAAGGCGGATCGAGCTGCAGGAGTCGGAGCGAGAGGGCTATCGCGAGATCGAGGTCCGGACGGGGCTAGCTGACTACCTCTTCTCGACCGAGAACGGCGAGCTGCGGAGCGCCTTCCTCCACTTCGCCCCCTACGGGCTAAGGAAGCAAGAGCTGGTCGTCGACACCACGACCGACCCCACAACGCTCGCCCGCAGCTACACCCCCGGCGGGGTCTTCCCGTTCACGCTCCAGCTCGCCGGCCTCGAGGGGCCCTGGGAGTATCGCCTCTTGAAGCAGGAGGCGAGAGAGGTCCAGCTCGAGTTCGCTAAGGCCGTGGGGGCCTTGCAGCTCAAGAGAATCTACACCATCCGCGATGATCCCTCCTACACCGTCGACCTCGATCTGGTCCTGCGGAACCAGGGCGGGGGCGAACTCTCCCTGGAGGGCTTCAAGCTGCTCCTGGGAACGGACCAGTTCCAGCTAGTCGTGGGGAAGTTCGTCACCGGCGAGGTCCGCTACCTCTTCGATGGGAAGCGGGCGGAGACCGTCCCCCCGAGCTACGAGCGCTTCGATGGCCTGGGGGTGGTGACGAAGGTCTTGGTCCTCTTCTTGAAGAGCCGCGCGGCGGGGCAGGGGAAGCCGCTGGCCCCGAGCGTGGAGCTGGACGAGCGCGGGCGGAAGCTCCTCGGGGTCAGGACCGGCGAGCTCAAGCTCGCGCCGGGCGAGGAGCGGACCTTCGGCTTCACGCTCTACGCCGGGCGGCCGAAGTGGGCGCTGCTCCAGCTCTCGGGGCTTGAGGCCGTCGTCGATGTGGGGGCCTTCGGCTGGGCCCTGGTGGGGATCGTCCGGTTCCTCGACTGGCTCTACGCCGCCACGGGGAACTACGGCTGGGCGATCATCCTCTTCACCATCGTCGTCCGGCTCCTCCTCTTCCCCCTGATGCGGAAGCAGTATTACTCGATGGCCCGGATGCAGCGGCTCCAGCCGAAGCTCCAGCAGCTCCAGCAGCGCTACAAGCAGGACAAAAAGCTCCTCCAGAAGAAGATGATGGAGCTCTATCAGAAGGAGGGGATCAACCCCCTCTCCGGCTGCCTGCCGCTGTTGATTCAATTCCCGATCCTCTATGTCCTCTGGCAGGCCATCCTCTATTCGGCCGAGCGGGTCCACCTCTCGCCGGGGTTCCTCTGGATGGCCGACCTCTCCGTCGCGGACCCTTACTACATCATCGTGGCCTTGAATGTCCTGGCCATGATCCTCCAGAGCCTGCTCTCCACCCCCACGACCGGGCAGAAGCCGAACTGGCTCCTCACCCTGGGGATGCCGGTCTTCATGGGGATCTTTCTGCGGAACTTCCCCGCGGGGATGTGGCTCTACTGGCTCCTCACCACGATCGTCCAGCTCGGCCAGCAGTGGCTGATCAACCGCGAGGTGGCCCGGCTCGCGCCGGTCCCCCTCGAGGCCACGGAGCAGCTCCTCGCGGAGAAGGCGGAGGGGAACGGCGATGAAGCCCGAAGTTGAGGCGGCCGTCCGGGCCTATCTCGAGCGATTCCTCAAGATCCTGGGCGAATCGGCCCAGCTCGAGCTGAAGGAGGAGGGGGGGATGGTCATGATCGACCTGAAGGGGATGGAAATCCTCTCCGGCCAGGAGCAGGAGGCTCTTCGGGCCCTCGACTACCTCTTGGAGCTCGCGCTGAAGCGGCGGCTGCACGAGGGGGTCCGGGTCCAGCTCGATGTCAACAGCTACCGCCTCCGGCGGAAGGAGGAGCTCCGCTTGATGGCCCTCAAGCTGGGAGAGGAGGCCCGGGCCGAGCGGAAGCGGATCCGGCTCAACCCGATGGAGCCCTGGGAGCGGAAGGCGATCCACGAGGCCCTGGCCGGCTTCGCCGGGGTCCGGACCTACTCCGAGGGCCGGGGGGCGGAGCGGAGGGTAGTCATTGAGCCGCGCCTACACTGAGGATACGATCGCCGCGATCTCGACCCCCCTCGGGGAGGGTGGGATCGGGATCGTCCGCCTCTCCGGCCCCCAGGCGATCGCGATCGTCGACGGACTCTTCCGCTCACCGAAGGGGATCAGGCTCCGGGATGCCCCGAGTCACACCATCCATTACGGCTTCATCGAGGCTGGCGGGGAGAGGGTCGATGAGGTCCTCGTGGCCGTGATGCGTGCCCCCCGGACCTACACCCGCGAGGATGTGGTGGAGATCGACTGCCACGGGGGAATCGTCCCGCTCCGGCGGGTCCTGGAGCTCGTCCTGGCGAAGGGTGCGCGGCCGGCCGGGCCGGGGGAGTTCACCAAGCGGGCCTTCCTCAATGGGCGGATCTCGATCGACCAGGCCGAGGCGGTCCTGGAGATCGTCCGAGCCAAGACGGAGCTCGGGCTGGAATGCGCGATGCAAAGGCTCGAGGGCCGCTTCTCCCGCCCGATCAAAGAGCTCCGCGAGAGGCTCCTCGACCTTCTGGCTGGGATTGAGGTGGGGCTCGACTTCCCCGACTACGAGGAGGAGGCCCTCCCGCGAGAGCGGCTCCTCGGGGAGCTGGAGGCGGCCCTCGCTCAGGTAGAATACTTCCTCGAGCACGGCCGGGATGGGCGGATCATCCGCGAGGGGCTGGCGGTCGCGCTCATCGGCCGGCCGAATGTGGGGAAGTCCACGCTCTTGAACGCCCTCCTCCAGGAGGAGCGGGCCATCGTCACCCCCTTCCCGGGGACGACCCGGGACCGGCTCGAGGAGTGGGTCGAGCTCGAGGGAATCCCCTTCAAACTGATCGACACCGCCGGGGTCCGGGAGGTCCATGACGCGGTCGAGCGGCTCGGGGTCGAGCTGGCCCTCAAGGCCGCGGAGGGGGCGGACCTGGTGCTCTTCCTGCTCGACCTGAGCGAGCCGCTCACGGCGGAGGACCGGCTGATCGCCAAGAGACTACAGGGGAAGCGCACCATCCTGGTGTTGAATAAGGCCGACCTCGAGAAGAGCTTCTCTCCGCAAGAGGCGGTTGTGGCCCTGGGAATCGAGCCCGAAGGCGTCCTAGAGATCTCGGCCAAGCTCGGCACCGGCCTCGAGGAGCTGAAGGGGCGGCTGGTCGGGCTGGTCTGGGAGGGCCGGCTCGAGAGGCCTGAAGGCCTGTTCTTATTGAACATCCGCGAGAAGGAGCTGCTCCAGCGGGCGAAAGGGGCCTTAAAGGCGACCCTCGCCGACGCCAGAGCGGGGGCGACCCCGGACCTGCTGGCGACCGGGCTGGAGGAGGCCCTGGCGATCCTGGGCGAGCTGACCGGGGAGAACCTCACCGAGGAGGTCATCGACCGGATCTTCGCCAACTTCTGTGTGGGGAAGTAATCGCTCACCCATAGCCTTAGAGAATGTGGCGCGCTCCCCAACCGTCAGCACAACGCTTCAAATTCATCGACTCTCAGCGTCCCTTTGGATACCTCCCTGCCTGGATGAAGGGGCACCGCAGTCCAGCGGCCATTAGGATAGCGGTAGACAGCGTGACTGCCACTTTGACGGATGGGCTGAAAGCCCAGCTGCTCTAAGATCCTCTGCACTTCTTCGGACTTGGCTGGGCGGAGCTTAGACATCAATCTCTACCCGATCTACGGCGATCTCGATGGGAATCGGCTCTCCCACGCTCCGGCGCGCCTCAATGTGCAGCTTGATGGCATCCTTAAGATTCCTTAATGCCTCTTCGTAGGTACCCCCTGGGAGTAGCATCCCTGAACTGCGGGGCAGGAGGCGATATACACGCCATCCTCATCGCTCTCTACGACAACAGTAAACTGATACTTGCCCATGTCGTCTCACCTTCTCCCATTATACACTTTACCTTCTCCAGCGGCGATTGCACCAGTGCGATCATTGCCTCATAGACAGCGTCGCGCTCGCCCGCCGTCACCTCACAGCACTTGACATTCGTCCGACGAGCTGTTATAGTAGTTATGCAGGACCGAACCCGTCCTCGGTGGCGGAGCTAGGCCCTGCTCTTCTTTTTGAGGCTAAGGACGAATAACGCCTTCAGGATCCCGGGGGCTTGCCTCCAAGACCAGGATAGGCTTGAGCAATTCAAACGCGCGATCTAAGCCATATTCTGTCTTGGAGGGGACCGGTCGCTCCTTCCGTAAGAGCGCATAAGCGCAAAAATCAGCTAACTGGATGAAGTACGATTGCTCCGAGCGCTTGAAGAACGGATCTTCAATAATGCGCTCAATGGGGATATTTTTCGTCGCTGTGCCTGTATCTTCCCAGACCCCGTGTTTACTGGGTATAGGGTTGTAGATATGCAAGCGGCGAACTAGGCGTATATAGGCTAACTCCTTACCAGTATCACAGATCAAGATGGCTCGACTATCCCAAGCGCTCATAGTCCGGTTAATACGATTGAGCAGTCACTCGAATGCCCAAGTATCTTGCTTGGCAGGGAATACGGCGTTGAAGAGACGACTTCCCGGAAGGCTAGCAACCATTTGCAAGGCTTGTTTGAAGATTTCACAGCGCCGGCCTTTAGGAACCACTCGATCAGAGATCTTGCCTCGTCCTGAGACAAATTTCCAGGCATGAAGCTCTTTATAAACATAGATTCCATCAGATCTCTTAAGGCCGCGCCTGAACGCGCGCACTTGGGCAAATGCCTCTTGCCATTGATCTGCTGGCACAGCTAGAGCCGAGAATGCGCAAAGTTGCTCATCACGAGAGTCGTCCATGTAAATCAAGTGCATATCTCGGATGCTCTTTACGTTCTCCAGCCGCGCCCGCAGCAGCGAGACCACCGCCTCATACACCGCCTCCCGCTTCCCGGCCATCGGCACTCCAAGCTCCCCGGGATTTTGAAGATGGACCACGGTTGACTTTAGAACCAGCCAATGCTCTTCTTCATTTTCCCTTCGGCAGGTAAGGGTTGCGGAGCCCGCCGGTTAGCTTGGCCCGGAGTTCGGCAATCGGGGCCAGCTGGCCAGTCTGGGCATCTCTATAGTGCCAGAAGAACCACCCATCTTCGGCAGTGGTCTTGGCCGCAGCGCAGGCGGCAGCTGAAGGCGTTTCGAACTCTTTCTTGCCCAAGATCAACTTGCCATTGGCAGAGACTGTAGTCGTATACTCCTTGCCTTTACGCTTCGCATGAAATTCCATCCCCGGCTCTATGATCCCTCGTTTCAATAGGTCTTTGAGTCTTACCAGCCGCCGCTTGCCTTTAGGAGGCAGGGATGGTTCTTCCAGTGTAGGAGTTTCAGGCTGAGCACCCTCACCGCGAGCGCAAGCAAGAAGCATCGCCCTCACCTGGCGGATAAGTGGGCCTAAGTTGACCAAGTCAAGCGGCAAGAAGACCAGGACTTGCTCATGGTCTAGTCCTGCTTCTTCCTTCAGTTCCAAGAGCGCGATCAGTTCATGGGCAGAGATCATGCGCAGCTCGCGCTCGCGGCCCCCGCCCCTGATACTGTCCTCAATCTGAGTTGTGTCATCCTCTTGACGCCCGATGACATAGAGCCCCAGAACACTCCCCTTGGGGACTCCGCGCTCGCTCTTGACCTGGTCCATATACCCCAAGAGCACCTCATGGGAGATGCGGAAGCTGGTGGAGGTCTTCACTTCCACTACGAGAGCACGGTCCATCGAGGAGAGCCAGATCCCGTCCGGCCCACTCCGGTATTCCCCGTATGTCACTTGGAACCCTAAGAGCTCACCAATGCGGTTGATTGTGTCCTGAAGAGAAGAGCTGTAGGCATCACCTTTGCCGGCCAAGGCCGCCTCCACTAGGCTCTTAGCCACCTCGGCGGCGTGGACCTTTTGTCCAAGGAACTTGCGAAACTCGTCCCGGCCTCCTAAGAATTCAATAACTTCTTGAGGCGAGAACTCAACACCCATATCGACCCTCCCATCTCCATGGGGTTCGGCGACCACCTTTCCTTAATAGCGATCATAATAAAGCAACTACCCACTCTTGCGCAACCCCCAGCGTGCCGTGTTCATGCTCTTGAGACGGGATACCTGACGGAGTATTGACGCGAGCGACCACTGCGGCGTCATAGACCTTAACCTGGGGCTGCCCGCCGAGGTTATGATTTGGCTGGAATCGGCCGAGGCTGCCGTGCCAGGGGACAAAGGTCCGGAGTCCATCTCACCCCCTTCTTTCACTTGACCGGGCTCGTCGGGTTTAATGTCAACTGTAATGGAGCTGGTGGTGGTCCTGGGGCTCGCGCTGATCGCCGGGCTGGCATTCGCCCGCCGCCGGCCAGGGCGGAGTCTGCTCGCCCTGCCGTTGGCCTTGATCCCGCTCGGCCCGGACGGGCGGCTCCTCGGCCTGGGGGCGGGCCTGGCGATGCTCCTTGTCGGAAGTGCGCTCGGCAGGCGCTGGGGGAACAGCCCCTGGCTCCGCCTTGCGCTGGTCCTCTTCGCGGGCGGGATCGCCTACGCTGCCGGCTTCAGGATCTCCTTCATCACCAGTCCCAGCGGTGGCTTCATCTACCTGAGCTATCTCAGCCTCCCGCTCACGCTCGGCTGGATCGCCGTTGTGGCCCACTCATTGAGCCTGATCAACTCCTGGAGCGCGGGGCGGCTGGGGCTGAAGATCGCGCTGCTCACGACCGTAGTCTTCTTGATCATCGGGCTATTTCAGGGCCAGTCGCCGCTGTTCGCCCTTGCCCTGGTTGTCAGCCTCCTCGGGCTCCTGTCGGCCTGGTTCCTCCGCGGCCGAGGGCTGGCCGCTCCCGAGGCCGTGGGCTTTGCCCTGGCGCTCATCTCCATCGCCGGGGTCCTCAAGACGACTGCCTCCTTGGCGCTGCTCGGGCCGCTGCTCTCGCTCGGGCTCCCGCTCTGGACGACCACGCTCCCGATCGCTTACGGCCCGGCCGAGCGGGCTGCGCTCCTCCGGACCCTCCGACACCATGGCCTCCTCTTCTATCTGTTGGCGAGCTACTTCAGCATCGGCCTCGTCCTCTGGCGCACCCCCAGGCCGGGGCTACTCCTCCTCGGCGGGCTTGTCCCGCTGGGCTTCATCCTGTGGCGCTGGGGGAGCCCGGCCGCGGGCGATCAGCTCCTCTCGACGGAGAGGCAGCTTCGGCTCTTCGGCGTCCCTCTAGCGCGGCTGAGGCTGCAGGAGGCGGCCGACTTCCTCGAGCGGCGACTGGCCGAGGGCCGGCAGGCGGTCGTCATGACTCCCGACACGACCGCCCTCTGGCGGGCCCAGCGGGATCAAAGGCTGAAGGAGGCCTATCAGCAGGCCGACCTCGTCACCGCCGACGGGACGGGGATAGTCTGGGCCTCGCGCTTCTGGAGAGCACCCCTGCCGGAGCGGGTCACGGGGATCGAGCTGGCCGAGGAGCTCTGCCGGCGCGCGGCCTCGCGGGGCTACAGGCTCTTCCTCCTCGGGGCGGCTCCCGGCGTAGCCGAGGAGGCCAAGGCGCAGTTGGAGGAGCGCTTCCCGGGGATCAGGATCGTGGGAACCCATCACGGCTACTTCGCTGATGACCGCGAGATCATCGGGCTGATCAACGCCTCCGAGGCCGAGGTTCTGCTCGTCGGGCTGGGCGTCCCGCGGCAGGAGCTGTGGATGCTGGAGCACAAGCGTGAGCTCAAGGCAAAGGTCCTCATCGGGGTCGGAGGGAGCCTCGATGTCCTCTCGGGGCGGCTCCCGCGGGCCCCGCGCGTTCTGCGCCAGCTCGGCCTGGAATGGCTCTACCGGCTGCTACGCCAGCCGTGGCGGGCGAGAAGGGCCCTGGCGATACCGCCGTTCATCCTGCGAGTCCTCCTCCTCGAACCGGGCCGGGAAGTCCTCTAGCGCTGCCCCCGCGGCGTTCCCCTCAGCAGGCCGGGACGAAGTCCTCCAGCTCGAGTTGGACCTTCACCTGGCCGAGCCACTCATCCCGCCCGAGCTTGAAGACCAGCCCGACCTCCCCTAGCTCCCAGAGCCGCCTGGCATAGCCTCCCATGTCGAACCCGATGCACTCGAGCTCGCTCCCGCCGGCCTGGGCGCGGCACTTGAGGTGATTCCCTCCCTTGCCGACCAGCTCGACGGATGCGAGCCGGGCGCGCGGGAGGAGGAACCGCGGCTCGGGGTTCCCCATCCCGAAGGGGGCGAGGCGCTGGATCTCCTTGTAGAGGCCGAGGCCGATCTCCTCGGGGGCGAGGAGCGCATCGATCTTCGAGGTCGGGCCGTCGAGGTCGGCCAGCCGCTCCCTGGCGTAGCTGAAGAGCCCCTCGCGCAGGGGAGGGATGTTCTGGTTGGTGATGGAAAACCCCGCGGCCATCTGGTGCCCCCCGTGGCGGAGCAAGAGGTGGCTGAACCGCTCGAGCGAGGCGATCAGGTCGAACTCGGGGATCGAGCGGCCGCTCGCCCGGCTCTCCCGCTCGCCCCGCGAGATGAGGATCGCGGGGCGATAGTAGCGCTCGACCAGATCGGAGGCGACCAGGCCGATGATCCCCGGGTTCCAGTATTTCCCCTCGAGGATGATGATCTTGTCCCGCGCGGGATCGGCCGCCCCGGCCCGGATCAGCTCCTCCGCCTGGTAGAGGAGGTCGTCCTGGGCCACCTGGCGGTCGCGGTTGTAGTCCAGCAAGATCTCCGCGAGGTAGTCCGCCCGCTGGCGGCTCTCGGTAGTGAGGAGGAGGAAGGCCACCCGGGGGTCGCCCACGCGGTTCGCGGCGTTCACCTTCGGAGCCACGATGTAGCCCACCTCCCCAGCAGTGAGGCGGGCCGGGTCCAGGCCCACCTTCTCCACGAGCGTCCGGAGGCCGAGCTGGCCCCCGCCGGCGGCGAGCAGCCTCAGGCCCTCGGCCACTAGCGCCTTATTCTCCGCCTGGCCGTCGGCCACCAGCGGGACGAGGTCGGCCACCGTCCCGAGCATCACCAAATCGAGGAAGGCCCGGGCCTGCTCAGCCATCCCCAGCCGCTCGTAGAGCCCGCGGAGGAGTTGGAAGGTCACCCCGACCCCCGCGAGGGCCTTATTGGGGTAGGCGCAGCTCTCCAGCCTCGGGTTCAGGATCGCCGTCGCTGGAGGGAGCTGGGGGAGGGGCTGATGGTGGTCGGTGACGATCACATTCACCCCCGCTTCCTCGAGCTGCGCGACATAGTCCGGGTCGGAGGTTCCGGAATCGACCGTGATGAGGAGCTTGAACCCCTCGGCGATGACCCGCTTCACCACCTCTGGATTGAGGCCGTGGCCTCGGGCGCGGTCCTCTAGTTCGACCTTCAACCCCTGGAAGCCGGCCTGGCGGAGGCCGAGGTAGAGGAGGGCTGTCCCGCTGATCCCGTCCACATCGAAGTCGCCGTGGATGAAGAGCCGCTCGCCGCGCTCGCGGGCGAGGAGCAACCGCTCCACCGCCCGCTCCATCGGGGCGAAGCTCCACGGGGGGTTGAACTGCTCGGGGCCTCCTTCCAGGAGATCCTCCGGCTTCCCGCCCTTACGACCCTCCAGGACACGGGCCAGGGCGAGCGAGCAGCCCAGTCTGGCCGCGAGGGCCTCGGCCAGCCCTGGGCTCGGCGGACTGAGCCGCCAACGCCTCGAGGTGAAGAGCGAGCAAAGGTCCTCCATCAGCAGGCCCGTCAGCGGGCGCGCACGCGCGCGCGTCCCCTAGCCGCGTCGGCCTTGAGCGACCAGTAGTAGACTAGTATCTCCGCGATGTAAATCGAGGAGTAGGTCCCGGAGATCAGCCCGATGGTCATCGCCAGGCAGAAGGGCCGGAGCACCGAGCCCCCGAAGAAGAGTGCGATGAGCACCGGGATGAGCGTGGTCACGGAGGTCTGGATCGTCCGGGGGAGGGTCTGGTTATTGCTCAAGTTGAGGACATCGTAGTAGTCGACCTTTCTCTTCCGCGTCCCCAGGTTCTCGCGCACCCGGTCGAAGACGATGATCGTGTCGTTCACGGAGTAGCCGACGATCGTGAGCAGTGCAGCGATCACCGAGAGGTTGACCTCGAAGCGGAAGAGGGAGAAGACCCCGATCGGGATGATCACGTCGTGGACCAAGGCCACCACCGCCCCGACGGCGAAGCGGAGCTTGAACCGCCAGGAGATGTAGATCAGCATCACGACCAGGGCCACGAGGATCGCCTGCCAGGCCTTCTGGCGGATCTCCCGGCTCACCTGCCCGCTGACCACATCGCGCTCGAGCACTTCTATCCCGGGGAATTGCTCCCCGAGCGCCTTGATGACCCTGTCCACATCGTCCTCTTCGGTGGCCATGAGGGTGATCGTCTTCACGAACTGGCCCTGGCGGCGGAGGTCGGGGAAGTCCTGGACCAGGCTGGCCGTCAGGTCGACCCCGGGGATGGCGATCCTCCCCAGGGCGCTCCGCACCTCGGCGGCGGAGACATCCTCGGGGAACTGGACGCGGAGGCGGGTCCCCCCGGTGAAGTCCAGACCGGGGTTGAGCGGCGGCTGGTGGAGGAGAAGGGAGATGATGGCGATCAGCACCAGCGAGCCCGAGAGGGCCATGAAGAGCTTACGATGCTTGAGGAAATCGATCCGATAGCCCCTATCCGCGGCCAAGCTCGTTCACCTTCCTCATCCACTTCGACTTAATCCGGGCCACCTTGTTCCGGTGGAACGGCCCCTTCGCGGCCGCGCGGTCGGCGACCTGCATCAGCTTGGGCAGAAGGGCCTGGGCCTTCTCCTTCTCCCCGGCGGCCAGATGCTTCTGGAGCTCCTTGGTCACGCGCCGGAGGGCCGTCAGTCGCCGCCTGTTCCGGACGCGGCGCTTCTCACTCTGCCTCAACTGCTTCTCCGCTGACTTAATGTTGGGAATGCTCGATCACCTCCGTATCCTTGATGATCATTCCAGGCCAAACTCTATGGATCATAGCAAAACGCCCAATGGCCGTCAAGGAGGGCCGGCTCAGCCCCGCCTCTCCTCCTCTCCAGAGGGAGGGGTCCGGAGCGCCGCCAACTCCCGGTTCAGCTTCTCGAGCTTGGCCCTGACGAGAGCGAGCAGCGAGCGAGAGATGAGGATCTGGAGGAGGAAGGCGACCAAGACGAAGGCCAAGAACCAGACGGCTTGAACGGCGAACTTCCCGAAGAGGAGATCGACCTTCACTACCGACCTGAGAAGATCGAGGTTGATCAGGCTGAACAAGACGACGATAGCCGCCAGAATCGCCCAGTAGAGCCGCTGCAGTAGAGCTACCGTTCTCTCCATCATGCCTCCTTGAGGCTTCAGCTTCCGCTAAGGTCATGGGCCCTTGCCGGAATCCTAGCGCTCCAGAGTCGGCGCCGTCCCGGCTCGCAATGCCGACCTGTTCGGGCATAGCCTCCACTACCAACTGCGGCCTGGCCTACTGGACCTGACCATGCCGCCCATCTACTCCCTCCTGATACGAACATCCCTCTTGGGGAAGGGGATCTCGATCCCCTCCTGCTCGAACCGCCGCTTGATCTCCATGTTCAGCTCGTCCTGGACTCGGAAGAGGTCGCGGTAGGCGGCCACCCAGCAGGAGAGGAAGAGCTTGAGGGCGGACTCGCCGAACTCGGTGAAGTAGACCCCAGGCGGGGGCTCCTTCAGGACATCGGGATGATTGGCACAGATCTCCAGCAAGACCCGTTTCACTTTATCTAAGTCGCTCCCGTAGGCCACGCCGATCGTCTGGGCGATCCTGGCCTGAGGGCTAGGGTAGCGGAAGTTGAGGACCCTGGACTTGGCCATCTCCGTGTTGGGGACGATGAGGAGGTTGTTATCGAATGTGCGGATCCTCGTGGAGCGGAGGCCGATCTCGTAGACATCCCCGATCTGGCCGTCGGGTAGCTCGATCCGGTCCCCGACCTTGAAGGGCCGGTCGACCATGATGGCGAACCCGGAGATCCAGTTCGCGATCGTCTCCTGGGCCGCGAGCGCGAGCGCCAGCGAGGCCACCCCTGCTGTAGCGATGAACCCCGTGAGGTTGACCTTAAAGTAGCCGAGGATGACGGTGATGGCGATGAAGTAGAGGATGACCTTGAGGAGCCGGGCGAAGAGGGGGATGAACTCCTCATCGACTCTCGTCTCGGTCCGGACGGCCACCTCGGCGAGATACCAGTCCAAGATCGCCTTGATCAGGGCATAGAGGAACCGAGTGAAGGCGATCGCTGCGGCCACGAAGAAGACCCCGTTGATGACTTTGAGCCAGGGGGTCCCGGCGAGGGCCGGATGGGTGCTGAACCTCTGGAAGACCAGGTAGAACCCGCCGAGCAAGACGAGGAGGAAGGCCGGCCGCTCCGTGGCCTCGATGATCATGGTGTCGAGCTTCGTCCGCGTCCTCCGGGCGATCCGCTTCAGGACCTGGTCCCAGAAGAGCCGGATGAGATAGCTCCCCAGGACCACCGCGGCCAGGAGGATGAAAAGCAAGCCCAGGTCTCTCACGACCCCTGCCATTTGGGTCACCCCCCTCCGATCCTCTCGAAGCCCTCGACCTCGCCGATGAGCTCGATCCCCCCACGCTGCTGGACCGGCCAGAGCCGCTCCTCCGTTCGATTGTAGAGATTGACCCCAAAGCCCATCAGGGCTAGATGGCCGGCCATCGCCAGCCCGCCGGGGCCAGCGCCCAGGACACAGAACGACGGCCTCCGCCCCTCTAACCCGGTGTTGTTGTCGACTAGCATTCCATCCCCCCTTGAGAGAGCCCTGCGCCGCGAGCCTCACGGAGCGCGGTTAGGTGATCTGGACTGGGGTAACAAACTAATTCTAGCAGCTCAGTTGCGCCGGTGCAATGTGGAGCCGTTGAGCTTGTCCGCTTCCCGGTTCCACTGCTATAGTGTGAGCCGCGATGGAGTTCACCAGAGAGCTAGAGAGGCTATTGCAGAGCCACAGGGAAGTCCGGTCCAACCCCTCCCGCGGGCGGCTGATCGAGGAGGCGGTCGAGCGGCGGGAGGCGCTCGTGAGCCAGAGCGGGGCACTGGCCACCTGGACCCCGCCGGAGTCGACCGGCCGCTCGCCGAAGGATACGGTGATCGTGAGGCATGAGGCGAGCGCGGGCGAGATCGACTGGACCTCCCCGAACAACCTCCCCCTGGACGAGGAGACCTTCGCGATGATCCTCGAGGACGCACTCGAGGCGCTCCGGGCCAAGCCGAGGCTCTACCTCACCGAGCGGGTCGTGGGGGCCGATAGCTCCTATGCCCTCCCGGTGAGGACTATCACTGACCGGGCCCTCACGGCGTTGTTTACGGACAACATGTTCCGCCCGGTCCCGCCAGACCTTGGGAGGAGCACCTTCGCCGGGAGGCCCCTCACCATCCTGGCCCTCCCATACGATAAGCTCGATCCCGAAAGGTATAAGGGCCGGCTCCGGACCGACCCGGCTACGGGGAAGGCCTCGAGGATGGTGATCGCCATGGACTTCGACCGCCTGATCGGGGTGGTCTTCGGCTCGGCCTACTGCGGCTCCGTCAAGAAGCTAGTCTTCACCGTGATGAACTACCTCCTCCCGCCGGAGGGGATCTTGCCCTTGCATTGCGCGGCCAACGAGGGCCCACAAGGGGATGTGGCCCTCTTCCTCGGCCTCTCCGGGACGGGGAAGACCTCTCTATCAGCCGACCCGGAGCGGGCCCTGCTCGGGGACGACGAGCACGGCTGGGGGCCGAACGGGGTGGCGAACTTCGAGAGCGGCTGCTACGCCAAGCTGATCGACCTCGACCCCAACAAGGAGCCGGAGATCTATAACGCCATCATGCACAAGGCCCACTACCTCGAGCATGGGGCGATCGTCGAGAATGCCATGATCTATCCTGACGGTGAGTTCGACTTCCATGATAGTCGGCTCACCCCCAACTCGAGGGGCTCCTACCCCTTGACCTTCCTCAAGAACATCAAGCCCTCGGCCCAAGGAGGCCACCCGCGGACGATCCTCTTCCTCACCGCCGACGCTAATGGGGTCCTCCCGCCGATCGCCAGGCTCACTAAGGACCAGGCGATGCTCTGGTTCCTCATGGGCTATACGAGCAAGCTCGCGGGGACCGAGACCGGGGTGATCGAGCCGCAGTCGACCTTCTCCCGGTTCTTCGGCGAGCCGTTCATGCCCCGCAAGCCCGAGGTCTACGCCCGGATGCTCGGGGAGAAGCTGGAAGAGCACGGGACAAGGGTCTACCTGGTCAACACCGGCTGGAGCGGCGGGCCTTACGGCATCGGGAGGAGGCTGGACATCCGCCTCACCAGGGCGATGGTCCGCGCGGCCTTGAACGGGGCTTTAGAAGAGACCGATTACGAAGAGGACAAGCTCTTCCACCTCTGGGTCCCCCAAAGCTGCCCCGGGGTCCCTAGCGAAATCCTCAATCGCAGGAATACCTGGCAAGATAAGGGGGAATACGACCGCCGGGCGGCCAAATTGGCCGCGGAGTTCGCAGCCCACTTCGATCGGGCCTACGGGGACAAGGGGCTCGACCCCCGGATCAGGGTCCAATGCCCGGGGAAATGATGGCCCTCCCGTTGATGATCTCGTAGTTGGTGATATCGTTCCCTCGGCTGTCGGCCAGGACATCGATCGAGGTGATCGCGAGCGTCGAGCTTGATCCGAGTGTCCCGACGGCCTCAAGCTCGAGCTGGACCACCCCGTCCTCGCCCCGGCTCCCGCCGGGAAAGGCCACAAGGAAAGAGGCCCAGCCCCCGGCATTATCGATCTTGCTGGCGAAGACCACAAAGCCGTTGAGCCCTTCAATCGCTTTTAACTGGACCACCTTCTGGTCGAAGGTGAACCGCCCTTGCGGCCCGACCTGGAGGCCCTGGAGGTCATTGAGCCCGAAGACGCTTATCACGACCTGCCCGGTCCCGCCCGGCGGAAGCGCAAGGCTACCCACGACCACGCTCGGGCCGTAGGCCACTCCGGCGACGCAGGCGCTGAGAAAGGCGGCCATCGTGGCCAAGAGGAGCCCGCCCAGGATCGCCTTCAGCCCGCTCATCGGAGGATCACCAGCTTCTTTAGCCCGCTTTGGACCAGCTCATCCCTGCCGAAGCCGCGGATGGCCAGAATGTAGAGGTAGACCCCGCTCGCCACCAGCCGCCCTCGGTTGCCCATGAGGTTCCACTCGAAGGTCGGGCCCGCGACCCAGCCGCTATTGAAGACCTCCCGGCCGGAGAGGTCGTAGACCCGGACCTCGACCTCTTTGATCCCCTGGCCTTCGGCGATGAACCTCACCTCCCTGCTTCGGGCCGGATTGGGGAAGGCCCGAACGCGCTCGACCTTGAGCGGCCCCGGCCGGCCTACCGTCAGCCGGGCTGCGACGGCCTCGAGCCTAAGTCCGTTCCCCTCGGCATCGATGGCCATGTCCGGTGTGAGCCCGATCAGGGTGCTCTCGCCCTCTCGCCCGATGGCCTCGACCTCCAACTCGACGAGCTCGCCGCCCTCGGGCTCCCCCAGGGCGATCGCGATGAACTTGGCTCGGCCCGCCCCGTTATCGACCTCGCTCGCGAGCACCTCGTATGGCGGGACGCCCCGAACTGCTCTAATCTGGATCACCTTGGGATCGAAGGAGAGGCCCCCTTCCGGGCCGGCCTGGAGCCCCAAGAGGGCCGCGCTGGAAAAGATCGTGAGGGTGGCCCTTTCGCCGGGGAGGAGTTCCCTAGTGCCGATGCGAAGCTCGGCCGGCCCGAGGCTCTGAGGCTTCCGTAAGCTCACGCTTCCCAGGCCCTGGCCTCCATCGCAGGTGAAGATACTCTCGTCTTTGATCCCCAGGGCCACTTCGGCGATCCTCACTACATCTCGGACATCGATCGTCCCGCACGGTGGGACCACATCGGCGGCCTTTTCTTGATACTCAGTCAGTGCGAGCAGGCCGAGGGCAGACTTCGCCGCCAGGATGGCGTCCTTGACGGTCCGCTGGCAGTCGTTGTCCGCATCCCCCTCGCGGAGCCAGACCTCGATCCCCTCGGAAGCAGTTCCGGTAGCACCCCGATCGTCGGTCACAGTGAGGGTCACCGTGTAGGCTCCGGGCTCGAGGTAGCGATGAGGCGGGCTCTGGTCAGTGGAGTCAGCACCGTCGCCGAAATCCCACTCCCAGGCGGCGATCGTCCCATCGGGATCTTGTGAGCTATCGACGAATTGGACCACCTCGCAGGTGGTGGGAAGCTCGGGAGAATATGAGAAGTCGGCCGCCGGGGGCTCGTTCGCTAGAGCCGTGATCGTCACCTGATCTGAGGCCCTCCCCCCGCGACCGTCCTCAACCGTGAGCGCTGCAATATAGACCCCGGCGAGGTCGGCGATGAAGGTAGGGTCGACGATCGCGGGGTCCGACAGCACCGCAGCGCTCCCGGCCGGTCTAGAGACAAGAGACCAGGTGTAGCTCAGCTCATCGCCATCGGGGTCAGCGGAGGCGGAGCCGTCGAGCTGGACGATGGAGCCGACATCCACGGTCTGATCCGGCCCGGCATCGGCGATGGGGTCATCATTCACCTCGTTGACGAAGATGTTGGCCGAGGCGGTGTTGCTCTCGAGCCGCCCGTCGCTCACCCTGAAGGTGAAGGAATCGCCGCCCGAGAAGTTCTCCTCGGGGGTGTAGCGAATGGTCGGGCTCAAGAACCGGGCGGTGCCATGGGCAGGGTCGCTCACGAACGAGCCGCTCAGGGGATCGCCGTCGGGATCGGCGCAGTGCAAGGCTAGATCGATCTCTACCGAGCTATCCTCGTCGATGGTGATGCTAACATCGCTGCAGGTGGGAGGATGGTTGACGATCGAGGCCGAGTTGAGAGCCTTGGGGGTCCCATTGATCGGGTCTCCCTTGGCATCATGGCCGTTCCGGTGGACGCCGTCGTTCGTGGCCCAGTTCGAGTCGGAGTCCGGCGCGAGGGGATCGATCCGCTCCATCGTGGCATAGGGAGGAGTGCCGCCCGCGGCCGTGCCCGCGGGCCACTTGCCCCCATCGCCGTTGGCAGTGTCAATGACATTGTCGAAGGAGTCTCTCAAGAAGAGGGCCTCGCCATCATTCTTGAGCGCCCAAGTAGTTCCGTCATTCCCGTATATTTGATCGGCGGAGATATCGCTCACGGTGTTGTCATCCGTCCGTTCGAGCAAGAAGTAGCCCTTGGCGGGGATGATACCGGAGAGCGTAATGCTTGGGGTCCCGTCGGCAGCTTCAAGCTCCCAGCCGGTGAGGTCGATGTCGTGATCGGTGTTGTTGTAAAGCTCAATCCACTCGTCATAAGTGCTCGCGGCCGTCCCCATCCAGGCGACCTCGTTGATCACCACATCGCGCGGGCCAGCTGCAAGGAGATGTGGACTGCTGCCATGGACAGCGCCGCCGAGGAGCAAGATGATCGTTGCGGCTCTTAGAGCGAAACCTCCCCTTGATGCCCCAACCACCTTCGAGCCCATCCTGATCCCTCTCTCTGCCTCATCCATCCGAGGCGATGAAGGCAAGCGAATCAGTCCCTGAGCAGAGGAATAGCGCGGATGGGCAACTCAGAGGTTTACCGACCATCACCTCCGGCTAGTTGATCTCGACCAAGAGTATAATCTCAACTGCGGAGAAAGTCAAGTGCAGGACGAGGGGCATCGGCCATCGCTTTTATGTCGCTATCGCTTAGGGCAGTTGACGAGGCATGTCTCACGCTCAGCCGTCCGCTCCCCGCCTTTGACAGGGCGCAAGCCATTCAGTATAAGCTCATTGAGATGGCCGAGCTCGATCCGCGGACTCAGGGGCTTCTCGAGGGCTTCGTTCGCGAGGTCCGGGACCTCTACGGCGATGATCTGCTCGCGGTAGTCTTATACGGGAGCGCCGTCGGGCCGGAGTGGATCTCCGGAGTCTCGGATCTGAACCTGTTGGTCGTCCTCCGGGAGGTCGGGCCCCCTCAGCTGGCCAAGGCCGGCAGGTGGATGAGGAGGTGGCAGAAGAGCCGGCTCAGCCCGCTCTTCCTCGATCCGGAGTATATCCGAAGCTCGCTGGACTCCTTCCCCATCGAGTTCCTGGAGATGCAGGAGCAGCACCGCCTCCTGTGGGGCGAGGAGGACCCCCTCGCGCGGCTGGAGGTCCCCCGGGAGAACCTCCGCCTCCAGTGCGAGCAGGAGCTGAAGGGGAAGTGGTTGCAACTCCGGCGGGCCTATCTCGAGGCCGCTGGTGATACGCGCCAACTCCGGCGGGTCCTCATCGGCTCCCTCAGCCCCTTCGCGGCCGTGCTCTCGACCCTCCTTCGGCTCAAGGGCTTCCCGATCCCGCCGCGCGAGTTCCTCGAGATCCTGGCCCAGGTCGAGGCGGCCTTCGGCCTGGAGTTGGACGCCTTCCGCCAAGCCTATCAACTGAAGCTCGGGCTGCGCAGCTTCGGGCGCGCGGAGCTGAACGGGCTCTTCTCGCGTTATCTCCTCGAGGTCCGCCAGCTCGCCCGGGCTGCCGACCACCTCTTCAGGGGAGAGGGCTAGAGATGCGCTGCAGAATGGCCCTGATCATCGGAGCGCTCATCCTCTTCCTCCCGCTCCTCGGCTCTCCCCAGGAAGCCGCCATCCCGGAGCCGATCGACTACATCTCGGACTACGCCGGGGTGATCGAGGAGCCGGTCGAAGCGTATCTGAATGGCCTCCTGAGGGAGCTGGAGGAGAAGACGACCGCCGAGATCGCGGTCCTCACCGTCAAGACGACCTCTCCCTTGGACATCTTCGACTACGGGATGGCGGTCTTCGACCGGTGGAAGATCGGGGCGGAGGGGAAGGACAACGGGCTGCTGATCGTCGCGGCCACCGAGGACCGGGCGATGCACATCTTCACCGGCTACGGCCTTGAGGGGATCCTGCCCGACGGGAAGGTCGGCGAGGTCCGCGACAGGGACATCCTGCCCTACTTCAAGCTTGAGGACTACTCCGGGGGGATCAGGAGGGGGGTAGAGGCCTTCGCGGCGATCATCGCCCAGGACGCGGGGGTCGAGCTGACCGGCCTCGCCCCAGGCGAGGGCCTGGGGGAGGGCCCCGGGGCGAACCTGAAGAGCGCCCTGATCGTGCTCGTGATCATCTTCATCATCCTCTACTGGCTGTTCTCCCGCCGGCGGAGCATCGGCCGACCCTCGCCCTTCCCCTGGATCTTCTGGTCCGGGGGGACCGGCTCGGGGGGAGGCGGGCGGATCGGCGGGGGTTTTGGCGGGCGGGGCTTCGGCGGGTTCGGCGGGGGGCACGCCGGGGGCGGCGGGGCCGGCGGCCGCTGGTAGCGGCTGTCAAGAGATGGTCAGGCGGGGGTATCATCTCCGTGACCTTTATGAGACCTCTGGGGTTAGCGCTCTTGATCTGCCTAGTCGCGAGCTCGCCGCTGGCCGCCCAGGTGGATGTGGAGACTGACTTCGGCTTCAACGGCTATTACCATCCCGACTGCCCCACGCCCATCTGGATCACACTGCAGAGCCGGGGCCCGGCGCTCCAGGGCCAGATCATCATCGCTCAAGAGGTGAAGAGCCCTTGGCAGGGGGCGACTGAGGAGCGGCTGATCCTCCCCTTCGAGCTGGCGGGCAGGACAAAGAAGCGGTTCTCGCTCACTTTCCTCGTCCGAGGCTATATCTACCCTCTCTCGATCACCGTCCTCGCCGGCGGCCAGGTCGTCCATGAGCAGGAGATCAGCCTGAAGGGCCGGTTCTCCGAGGAGCCGCTCACCCTGGCCCTGGGGGACTCCCCCTTTCCCAACGCCCTCCCCTCGGGCGAGCTGCCGCTCCAGATCGAGCCCGAGAGCCTGCCGAGCGAGTGGCCGGGGCTTGCGGGCGTGAGGCGGATCTACCTCGCTCGGCTCAACCCGGCCGGGCTCTCCCGCCCCCAGTGGGAGGCGCTCGTCCGCTGGATCGAGTGGGGCGGCGAGCTGGTGGTCCTCGGGGGTGACAACTGGTATTTTCAGGACACTCCCGCACTGCGCGAGCTCATCCCCTTCGCCCCCACGGGGCTCGGGGAGCGGGAGGGCCGCCCGGTCGTCCTCGGTGAACCGCGCGGTGAAGTCCTCTATCAGGAGGGATCAGCAATTCTCGTCGCGGCGGCGCGGGGGCGGGGACGAGTCCTCTTCTCCACCGTCAATCCCCTGACCGACCCGGTGGACGAGGCCTTCTGGAAGGCCCTCAGCGGGGAAGAGAAGGGCGCGTCGGTCGATCATGAGGCGCCGCGCCTCGCGGGCGAGCTCCTCAGCCAGCTCCGCCTCCCCTTCCCCTCGAAGCTCACACTCATCGGGATCTATTCGCTCTACCTCGGCGGGCTGGCCCTCTTCGGCTGGGCCGCCTTGCATCGCCCCCGCTGGAGCCCGCTCGTCCTCCTCTGGGTCGCGGGTGTGATGGTTCTCACCGCGCGGTATCTCGACCGCCCGGAGTTCGCCAAGCCGCTCCTCGGCCTGGAGCTCGACCTCTTCCACGACCTAGGGGGCGCGACGGTCCACTCGGCCTGGCTCGGGCTCTTCGCCAAGGCCGGGGCGGAACTCGAGGTGGAAGCGGAGATCGCCGATGGCCAGCTGGAGCAGGCCCTCCCCGAGGAACGAGGAGACCACCTCTACGATCTCATCTTCCTCCGGGAGGAGGACAAGCTGAGGGCCTTGTTCAAGATGGAGGCCTGGCAGGCGCGCTCGCTCTACCTGGAGAGGATGAGCGGGGACCTGGCCAGCCTGAGGGTCGCCGGAGGACGGGCGATCGCGAAGAACCTCACCCCGCTCAGCCTCTCGGACTGCCTCGTTCTCCTGGGAGGAAAAGCGTTTCTCTTCGGCGATCTCGGGCCTCACGAGACAACGGAGCGCGAGGTGGGGCCGGAGGCCCGCTGGCCGACCGAGCCGGTCCGCGCCCAGCTCTACGCCAAGGCCAGGGAGGGGCTGCGCGGTGAGCGGGCGCTCCTCTGCCGTTGCGCCCCGCCGGGGACCTTCTCTCAGGCCGCGGCGGAGGAGCGCCAAGCGGCCTGCATCGTGGCCATCGAGGAGGACGCCTGAATGGCGCGCAAAGAGATGGGCTACTTAGTGAACCGGCTGAACTGGGCCCTCTATCTCGGCCTTACGGCTCTCCTGGGCGCGGTCACGATCCTGACGCTCCCCCCGAGCCGGCGGATCGGGGAGCTGATCAGCTCGGACTGGGAGCCCGTCCCCTTCTTCGCCGGGACGCTGCTGGTGGCCTTCGGGATCTTCGCCCTCCAGGTCGGCCAGAGAGAGCAGGGCTGGCGGGGCCGATTCCAAGGCCGCTTCGGGCGATACCTGGCCCACATCTCCTCCCAGCTCGGCCTGGGGCTCCTGCTCACCGCCCCCTTCTGGCTGATCTTCAAGGCCGGGGCCTACGCCCGGCCTGCGGCGATCATCTCCAGCGCGGCCTACCTCTCGGCCTACGGCTGGGCCTGGGCGGCCTTCGGGCTCCTCCTGGCGACCCTCCCCTCGGAGACAGCGCAGTTCCAGCTCAAGTATCTCGGCTTCCTCGCCTATCTCGGGGGGACCTTCTTCTGGCCTGCGGGGAGCCCGTTCTTCAACCTCGGGCTCCTGCTGCAGGGCCACGGCTATCCGGTAGAATCAGTTGCGGGGCCGCTGCTGCTGGTGGCCCTCGGCGGAGCTTCGCTCCTGTTCGCGCGAAGGAGGATCAAGCGATGGAGCGGTTCCAAGAGCTTGTCCTGAGCATCGAGCGCCGGGCCCGCCTGGCCCGGGGGCTCGAGGGGGCCGGCCGCTCTTTGAGCGCCACTCTTTCCCTCACTCTCGGCTATCAGGCGCTCCGGCTCCTCGGGCTCGTCGGGGCGATCGAGCCTTACTGGCTCGTCTTTGCTAATCTGCTCGTGGGCCTCGCGGGCTTCCTCTGGTCCTACCTCCAGAAGGTCGATCTGCCGCGGGCCCTCTTCCAGGCCGACCGCCGCCTGGGGCTCCATGAGCGGCTCTCCGCGCTCTATGAGCTCGCGCGGGGCCGCGGGCCGGCGGAGTTCATTCCCCTTCTGACGGCCCGGCTTCCGCCGCGGCTCGAGGTGGCGCGGGCCGTGCCCCTCGCGCGGAGGAGGAGCTGGCTCCTGCCGACTGCCCTGATCTTGGCCACCCTGCTCCTGGGCCTGCCGAGGGAGATCGCCCCCTGGCCAACGGCCGAGGAGCGGGCGGTCGAGCGGGGGGGACAGGAGGCCCTCGAGCGGAAGCTCGCGGCCCTCGAGGAGCAAGCGGCGGAGTTGGAGGAAGAGCTGGCCGCACTCGCGCTCGAGCGCCGACCGGAGGTGTTCCAGGAGAGGGGCGCGCGGGCGCGGGAGCTCCAGGAGCAGTTGGAGGAGGAGCTCTGGGGCCCCTCGACCGATCAGGCCCTCAGAGGGGAGATCCTCGAGCGGCTCTCGCAGGCCCTCTCCTCGCCGGCGGCGCGCGAGGGCGAGGAGGAGGGGGCGGGGCAGGCGGAGCGAGCCGAGCTTCAGGCCGAGCTGGGCCGCCTGGCGAGCCGCCTCACCGGCGGGCTCCTCAAGGACCTGCTCCAGCGGCTCCCTGAGCTCGGCAGGCCCGAGGCACAGCAGAACCTGGCGGCGGCCCAGGCCCTGGCCGAGAGCCTGGCCAAGGCAGATGAGGAGCTCGAGCGGTCCCTTCAGCTCGCGGGGCCGGCATCGGCCAGCCGCGGCGAGGAGGAGGGGAGCGGCGCCTCGCCCGAGGGAGAGGGGTCGGGCGAGCCGCCGACTGAGGGCAGCCAGGAGGGCGGCGAGGAGGCCGGGACGAGCCGGGGCAGCTGGCCCGCGGGCGAGCCCTTGCCGCTCAGTTGGCCCTCGGGGACGAGGGAATTGCACATCTCCGGCGAGCTGGGCGAATGGGGGGAGGTCGAGCAGTTGCTCACCCGAGGGACGCCCTTCGAGGCCGGGGGCGCGGAGGCTCCCGCGACCCTAAGGCTGAACCTCCAGAGGGTGATCGCGATCCTCGAATCGCGGAATGTCCCGGAAGAGGTCCAGGAGACGGTCAAGCAGTATTTTCTTATCATCACGGAGGAATGATGATCGACGAGCAAGTCCTGCAGCGGACACAGAGGATGTTCCAGGAGCTCCGCGAGGAGATCGGGCGGGTGATCGTCGGCCACGACGCGGTGATCGAGGGGGTGCTGATCTGCCTCCTCTGTCAGGGCCATGCCCTGCTCGAGGGGGTGCCCGGGCTGGGGAAGACCCTCCTAGTGAGGACTCTCGCGCGGGCGCTCGGGCTGGAGTTCTCCCGGATCCAGTTCACCCCGGACCTGATGCCGGCGGACATCACGGGGACGCTGCTGCTGATGGAGGACGAGGCCGGGAGGCGCCATTTCGAGTTCGCCCGCGGCCCGCTCTTCGCCCACCTCATCCTCGCGGACGAGATCAACCGGGCCACGCCCAAGACCCAGTCGGCACTGCTCGAGGCGATGCAGGAGCGGTCCGTGACCGTGGGGAACAACACCCACGAGCTGGAGGAGCCGTTCGTCGTCCTCGCCACCCAGAACCCGATCGAGATGGAGGGGACCTATCCGCTCCCCGAGGCCCAGGTCGACCGGTTCTTCTTCAAGCTCAAGCTCGCCTATCCCGACCTGGGGGAGCTGGAGGAGATCATCGTTCGGAACACCTCCGGCGCCCCTTACTCTGCGAGGGAGGTCCTCTCCCGCGAGGAGGTCCTCGCGGCCCGGGAGATCGTGGCCGCCTTCCCCGTCCCCGAGCAGCTCTACCGCTACGCTAGCGCCCTGGTCCACGCCACGCATCCCGACTCCGAGCTCGCGCCGCCCGCGGTCCGGGAGTATGTCGAGTATGGCGCGAGCCCGCGGGGCGGGATCAGCCTGATCGCGGGGGCCAAGGCCCACGCCTTCCTCGCCGGCGAGGTGAATGTTGGCCTGGAGGACATTCGCGCCGTCTTCGCCCCCAGCCTCAATCACCGGGTGATCCTCAGCTTCAAGGGCGAGGCCGCCGGGGTCTCCCCGGAAGAGGTCCTGGACGAGGTCCTGCGGAGGGTGGAGGTCGATGCTCTTAGATGAGCAGTTCCTGAAGAGGCTGGAGCGGCTCCGGCTCATGGTGAAGACCCAGCCGCGCGGCCGGCCGGGCGGGACCCACCATGCCCCGCGGGCGGGGATGAGCCTGGAGTTCACCGATTACAAGGAATACTCGCCCGGCGATGACTTCCGCTATGTTGACTGGAAGGTCTACGGCCGCCTCGACCGGCTGCTGATCAAGGTCTTCACCCGGGAGCAGGACCTCCCGATCTACCTCTTGATCGACAAGAGCAGCTCGATGGAGATCGGCGGGAAGCTCCTCTACGGGCTCCGGCTGGCCGCGGCGCTCGGCTACCTCGGGCTGAAGGAGCTCGACCGGGTCGGGGCCTATCCTTTCGCCTCCAGGGTC
Organism: Candidatus Acetothermia bacterium; assembly: GCA_024653345.1. GTDB lineage: Bacteria > Bipolaricaulota > Bipolaricaulia > RBG-16-55-9 > JANLFV01 > JANLFV01. The sequence continues at coordinate 11,298 of JANLFV010000005.1, read as the reverse complement.
GAGGGGGGCCTGCCGCCCCACTCCGGCCCGCGCCAGATCTTCCAGCTCTTCCGCTACCTCGAGGGAGTGAGGCCGGGCGGCCGGACCGACCTGGACGGGGCGCTCGAGGGCTTCGCCGCCCAGCGACGCGAGCCGGGGCTCCTCGTCCTGTTGAGCGACATGCTCACGCCGCAGGGCTACGAGCGCGGCCTCTCCCACCTCCTCTACAGGCGGTTCACCGTGATCATCCTTCAACTCCTCGCGAGCGAGGACCTCGAGCCCCGCCCTCAGGGGGCCGTCCGGCTCGAGGACGCCGAGGAGGGAGGGCGGCCGTTCGAGCTGGAGATGGACGAGCGGGCGATCAGGGCCTATCAGGAGCTGCTCCGGGCCTATCTCCAGAGCCTGGAGCAGTTCTGCCTCGCCCATAAGATCGAGTATCTCCGCCTCCCCGTCACCACCCCCCTCGAGAGCGCGATCTTCGAGATGCTGGGGGAGAGGAGGGTCGTGCGATGACCTTCCTCAGTCCTTGGGCGCTCTACCTCTTCGCGCTCGCCGCGGTGGTGGTCGTGGCCTACTTTCTCCGCCGGCGGGCGGAGCCGTATCGCGTCTCAGCCCTCTTCCTCTGGCAGGAGATCGAGGCGCGGGGGAGACGGGCCCTGCTCTTCGTCCGCCGCTCCCTCTGGCTCCTCCTCCTCCAGCTCGCGGCCCTCACGCTCCTGATCCTGGCGATCGCCAACCCCGCCTACTACAGCGCGGGGCTCTCGGGAAGGCTGGCGATCATCATCGACGGGAGCGCGAGCATGCAGGTCTCCCGCGGGGGGGTGAGCCGCTACGAGCTAGCGGTCGAGCGGGCGCTCGAGCTGCTCGACTCAGCCGCGGGGGAGCTGACCCTGATCCAGGCCCAGCGGCGGCCGAGGCTGCTCGTGCCGCTCACTCAGGAGAAGCGCCGTGCTCGGGAGGCCCTCGGCTCCTCTCGTCCGACCCTCGAAGGGGACGCCTCGCTCGAGCAGATCTGGCAACTCCTCCAGAGCCAGGGGCCGCTCGCCGACTTCAGCCGGATCTTCTACCTCACGGACCACCCGGTTCGCGGGGCGGGGGAGAGCCTCCCGCTCGAGGTAATCGGCCTGGGCGAGCCGGCCGCGAACCTGGCCCTGAGCGCCTTCGCCATCCGCCCCGAGCCCGAGCCGGGAAGCGGCTACTCCGTCTTCGTCCGGGCGGAGAACTACACCGACGAGCCGGCCGAGCCGGTCCTCACGATCTCGGCCGATGGCGCCCCGATCTTCTCCGAGAGGATTGCCCTCGCCGCTCACAGCGGCCGCGCGCTCGCACTCTCCCATCCCGGCCCATTGCCGCGAACTGCTACCGCGGCCCTCGAGGCCGGGGACGACTTCCCCTGGGACGATCGGCGATACTTCGCCTTCCCGCCGCTCGAGCGGCGCGTCCTCTGGCTGGGGAGGGACGACCGCTTCCTCCGCGGGGCGCTCCTGGCCGCGGGGGAGTTCGCCATCACCCGCGATCCCGGGGACGGGGAGTTCGACCTCATCGTCGCCAACGGTGCCGAGGTCCCCGCAGACCTCAAGGGGAATATCCTCTTAGTCAACGCCTCCTATCCCCCGCTCGTCCAGTTGCTCGGGCTGGAGGAGATCAGCTCGCCGCCCCGAGCCGCCGCGCACCCGCTCCTCGCAGGGGTCGAGCCCGGCTCGCTGGCCGTGGCCAGGGCCGCCCGGGCGAGCCTGCCCTCCGGCGGCGAGGTCCTGCTGAGCGCTGCGGGCCTCCCCTTGATCTACCTCAAGCGGCTGGAGGCCCAGCGGATCTGCTTCATCGCCTTCGACCTCCGCTGGTCCAACCTGGTGCTTACAGTCGATTTCCCGATCCTGATGAAGAACCTGCTCGGCTGGCTCCTCCCGCCACTGGCCGGGGGCGAAGCCCTGGCCTACCACGAGGTCGGGGAGCCCCTGCCGCTCGAGACGGCGGTCGAGGTAACCGATCCCCGTGGGAAGACCTCTCGAGCCGGGGAGGCACTGATCCCCGAGCTTCCCGGGCTCTACCGGCTCGACTCCCCGCGCGGAAGCAGCTATCTCGCGGTCAACCTAGCACCGGCGGAGTCGGAGCCGGGCGAGCCGCTCGACGCCCCGAGCGGGAGCGCCCTCGCGGGGCTCACCCACGAGCGGAGCGCGCTCCGGCCGCTCTGGGAGTATCTGGCGCTCGGGGGGCTGCTCGCGCTGGTGCTAGAATCGATCCGGCATGAGCGGCCGAGCTGGCGGATTGCGAGGAGGAAAGGTTGATCCGCTTCTCCCAGCCGCTGGCCCTGCTCGGCCTGCTGGCCCTCATGCCGCTTCTCTGGTGGTTGCTCAAGCGGCGACGAGTCGCCCTCTTCCGGGGCGTGGCGCTGGGCCTCCTCCTCCTGGCCCTGGCCGAGCCGGAGATCGCCTCGCGAGTTCTCCAGAATAACCTCTACTTCGCCGTCGACCTCTCCGGAAGCATCGCCCGTCCGCGGGAGGAACTCCTCGAGCTGGTGAGGTCGTTGATGGTGGAGCGCGAGGGCCTCCGTTACGGCCTGATCCTCTTCGGCGCGGAGGCGGCCGTGGATCAGGGGCTGAAGGCCAGGCTCGATCTTGAGGATGTCTCGGCCGTCGTCTCGCCGGACGGGACGGACCTCGCCGCCGCGCTCGAGCTGGGGCTCGCCAGCCTGCCGAAGGAGGGCGGGCGAGGGATCGTCCTCCTCAGCGATGGGCTGCCCACGAGGGGCGACCTTCGCCCGGTCCTGGCCCGCGCGGCCCGGGAGGGGGTCAAGATCTCCGTCCTCCCGCTCCGGCCCCGCGGAGAGGAGGTCTGGCTCGAGGCGCTCTCCCTCCCGGAGGAGGTCCCGCCGGGGGCCGAGTTCGGGCTGGCCCTCACCATCGGCTCGCTCCGGGCGGGCGCGGCCCAGCTCCTCCTCTACCGCGACGGCGAGTGGTGGGGCACTCGGGAGGTGAGCCTCCTCCCGGGCTCGAACAGGATCGAGCTCCGCGACCGACTCGGCGAGAGCGGGCTCCATCGCTATCGGGCCTACCTCGTCGCCGCCGGTGACACGATCATGGAGAACAACTCGCTCGAGGCGATCACGACCGTCCGGGGCGGGCCGCAGATCCTGCTCCTCCAGAGCGGGGCCGGAGGAGGGACCGCGGAACTCCTCCGGGCCGCGGGATACGAATACGCCCGCGCCTCCGCGGACGGCTTCGTCTGGGACCTCCTCAACCTGGCGCCCTACCGGCTGGTGATTCTGGACAACCTCCCGCTCGCCCGGCTCAGCGGGCGGGCGGTCGAGGCCCTCGACAGCTACCTCCAGGCCGGCGGGGGCCTGCTGGTGATCCAGGGCCAGCGGGCGGTCGAGGGGCTCCGCGAGACGGGGCTGGAGCGGCTCCTCCCGATCTCCTATGAGGGGCGCGAGCCGGCCCAGGCCCCCTCGCTGGCGATCGTCTTCGTCCTCGATCGCTCCTCGAGCATGACCGGCAAGAAGATCGAGTTCCTCAGGGAGGCCGCGGCCGCGAGCGCGGAGGTCCTGGAGGAGAGGGACCTGCTCGGGCTCCTGGCCTTCGACACCGCCCATTGGTGGCTCTTCCCCCTCCAGCCGGCGGAGGACAAGGAGCCGATCTATCGCCAGATCGCGGCCCTCGAGGCCGGGGGAGGGACCGACCTCTACCCCGCGCTGGAGGAGGCCTTCCAGAAGATAGCAGCCGTCGAGGCGAAGATGAAGCACATCATCGTCTTCTCCGACGGGAAGGCCCTGCTCCACGAGCTGGAGTTCCCCCAGCTTCTGGAGCAGATCGCGAGCGAGAAGATCACCGTCTCGGCCATCGCCATCGGCCAGGACGCGGACGTGCCCTTCCTCAGGGGCTTGGCCGAGGCGACCGGCGGCCAGGTCTACCTCGTGGAGGACCCCGAGGACCTGCCGCGGGTGACGCTCCAGGAGGTCGAGCGGACGAGGCGCGAGCGCTGGCTCGAGGGGCAGATCGCCGTCCTCCCCGGGCCGTCAGCCGCGCTGCTCGGCGAGCTCGGGCCGATCCCTCCTCTGGGGGGCTACATCGTCACCTACCCCAAGGAGACGAGCGAGGTGGCCCTCCTCTCCGAGCAGGACGATCCGCTGGTCAGCTTCTGGAGCTACGGCCTCGGCCGAGCAGGGGTGGTGAACACCGACCTCGAGGGGCGCTGGTCCGCGGGCTGGCTGAGCTGGGAGGGGGCCTCACTCCTGATGATGCAGATCGTCCGCCGGGCCTCGGGCCGGCCGCTGGGAGAGGAGCTCACGCTCGCGGCCGAGGTCGAGGGCTCCTCGCTCCGCCTCGTAGCAGAGGTCGCTCAGGACGGGCGGTGGGCCAACCTCCTCGAGGTGCGGGGCGCGCTCTCCTCCGCCGAGGGAGCCAGGGAGCTCGAGCTGGAGCAGCTCGCCCCGGGACGCTACGAGACCGTGGTCGAGGACCTCCAGCCCGGGGCCTACCTGGTGAATCTCACCGCGACCGGGGAGGGGCAGGAGATCTCCTCCGCGACGAAGGCCGTTACGGTCCCCTATCCTGAGGAGTATCGCCGGATCGGGATCGATGAACTGCTGCTAGAGGAGATCGCGGCCGCGACCGGGGGCCAGTATCTGACGGAGGAGGGCCTCAGCAAGGAGCTGCTCCGCGGCCAAGGGGTCCGCCAATACCAGAACCTCCGGCCAGTCTCACTCCTTCTTGCGCTGTTCGCCTTCGTCTCGGAGCTCGTCCTGCGGAAGCTCCCCTGGTGGGGGCAGCTCACTTAGAGGCGACGGCCGCGCTGGCGACGCTCAGCTCCGCCTCGATCACCTCGGCCAAGCGCCTGATCCCCTCGCGGATCAGCTCGGGGGTCGGCTCGCAGAAGGCCAGGCGCATCGTATTCTGCCCGCTCCCGTCGACGAAGAACGCCGAGCCCACCACATAGGCCACATTCCGCTCGACCGCGCGGGGGAACATTTCCCGAGTGTCGACGAACTCCGGGAGGGTGAGCCAGACGAAGAGCCCGCCCTGGGGCTTGGTCCAGTGGATCCCGGGATGCTTGGGCATGTAGGCCTCGAGTGCCTCGAGCATCGTGTCCCGCTTCTCCCGGTAGAGCGCGCGGATCTCGTCGATGTGCGCCGCAAAGTCGTATCTGGTCATGAACTCGTAGGCCAGCCGCTGGGTGAAGGAGGAGCTGCAGAGGTCGGCGGGCTGCTTGAGCTTCACGATCTGCTCGGTGATTCTGGGTGACGCGACGATCACCGCCAGCCGGAGGCCGGGGCAGAGGATCTTGGAGAAGGTGAGGAGCAGGACGACCCTTCCCGTCCGATCGAGGCTCTTCAGCATCGGGAGCGGCTCGCCCTCGAACCGGACCTGGCCGTAGGGGTTGTCCTCGATGATCACCAAGTTATGCCGCTCGGCGATCTTCAGGACCCGGCGGCGCTTGACCAGGCTCATGGTGATCCCCGTGGGATTATGAAAGTCCGGGACGAGGTAGATCAGCTTGGCCCGCTTCCCCTGGCGGCTCACCTCCTCGATCTTCTCCTCGAGGATCTCCAGGTCCATCCCGTCCTCGCGCTGGGGGATCCCCACCTTCTCGACCTCGAAGGCCGTGAAGGACTGGATGGCCGCGAGGTAGGTGGGAAGGTCGCAGAAGACCACATCCCCGGGGTCGAGGAAGACCTTGCAGATCAGGTCGATCGCCTGCTGCGAGCCGCTGGTGACCGTCACCTCCTCCCGGGAGAGCGCAAGCCCCTGCCGGCCGAGCCACTCGCAGACCGCCTCGCGGAAGAGCCGGTCCCCCTCAGTGGCGCCATACTGGAGCGAGCGATCGTAGTCCTCGCCCAGGACCTTCTGGGCGACCGCGGCCAGCTCGCGATGGGGAAAGGTCGCGGGGTCGGGGAAGCCGCCCGCGAACGAGATCACCTCCGGTCGCTCCGCCAGCTTCAACAGCTCGCGGATCTCCGAGCGCTTGACGGCCCGCGTCCGTCGGGAGAACAATTCATCCATTCCCGGCCTCCTGTTAAGAATTAGAGTCACCTCGCACCCCGAATATATACCAAAAGCCCCCGCGGCTGCAAGTCGGCCGCCTTTGACAAGCCCTAGGCCAGACGCTAGACTCCCTCACAAGGAGGCGAAGGTGAAGAAGGGCTTGGTCGTCGCGGTCGTGGTCGTGATCCTGGGGTTGGTCATCTACTTCCTGACCGTGGGGAACTACAACCGCTTCGTGACGATGCGTGAGGAGATTTCGAATAGCCAAGCGGAGATCGCCAACCAGCTCCAGCGGCGGTTCGAGCTGATCCCCAACCTCGTGGAGACGGTCAAGGGGTTCGCGGCCCAGGAGCGGACGATCATCGAGGAGATCGCGACCGCCCGGACTCAGTATGCCGGGGCGCAGGACCTTGCGGGTAAGCTCGAGGCCGACGCGGCCCTGGCCGGGGCCTTAGCGAGGCTCCTCGTGGTCGTAGAGAACTACCCCGACTTGAAGTCGAACCAGACCTTCATCCGGCTGATGGACGAGCTGGCGGGGACGGAGAATAGGATCGCCGTGGCGAGGAAGCGCTACAACGATTCAGTGAAGGAGTATAACGCCGCGATCCGGCGGTTCCCGGGGAATCTGATCGCGAGGCAGTTCGGGTTCGAGGCCGCTCCCTACCTTGAGGCCCCCACCGGCTCGGAAAAGCCCCCGGGGTCAAGTTCTAGATCCATACTGATCATCAGCAAGCTCTACCTCAGGCTAACGAGTTGGGGTCAGGTCTTGCATTGCAACATCCCAGGCCGCGCAGGAGGGGGTAGCAACTTGACGAGCGATACAGTATCTGACCCGATGCCCCAGCACTGCCCGCTCTATTGACCACGCGGGGCCGAAAGTGCTACAATTGCAAGCGAAGGCGGGAAACGTGAAGAGCGCGATCGCAGCGCTTGACTGCTGCGTGCTTGCCGGCGTGATGGTTCAGGGTGATCTGGTGCTGCCATGAGATGAAGGAATGAGGAGTTGTTATGGCTCAAGAGCTCAAACCGCACGCAGGAACACTGACCTTCCAGATCGTCTTTCTCGTTGAGCCCGACGGAGACCGCTATCACGCCTGGAGCCCCATGCTGCCAGGGCTTCATGCCGACGGAGCGACAGCGGCTGAAGCCGTCCAACGCGCCCAAGAGCTGGCCCAGCTCTATCTAGAAGTCCTCATCGAAGATGGCGATCCCATCCCCACGGGAGTGGTGGAAGCTATTCCCCCCGGCGTGCAGATATATACGAAGCCGGTCTCAATCTCGGTTTGATGAGCTGGCCTCCTCAGGTTTGGGACCAGATCAAGACTATCACCGCGGATGAGCTCATGGCGGCTCTGGAGCGCGATGGCTGGCAACTGCGCAAGGGTAGGGGATCACGGCGCGTCTTCCGCAAAGGGCCACGCATCGTAGCGATACACTATCACAGGCGCAAGATCTTCAGCCCGAAGATGCTGCGGGCTCTGCTTGGAGACATCGGGTGGGACGAAACAGATCTACGTCGTCTGGGTTTAACAGGCTGAACCCGTGGCTTCAGCAGTTGGGGTCAGGTCTTGCATTGCAACATCCCAGGCCGCGCAGCAGGAGATGTCTCATTGCAAGACCTGACCCTGCGGCTCTTTCGGGGCGCAAAGACCGGGCCTTCTTCGAGGCGGTCAGGATAGATGATGAGGCCGGGGCCATCGCCTGGGAGGAGGAGATCGCCCTCTGCCCGGACGCGCTCTACCTTAGGCTAACAGGGAAGGTCCCTGAGGAGATCTTCCCGGATCCCAGGCCGGCCAGAGCCGATGCCTGAGCTCTGCCGCTTCCATGGGGTCGTGATCCGAATCTAATTCTGAGCGCCTAATCCCGAAATCCGATCGCACAACAGGACACACGGCTTAGGCGACCTGGCCTCCTGCCGCCTCGCCTCGAGCCAGCTCAAGGGTTTGGACTGATGCCCCCTGCTGAACAATAGACTAGGGTGTCAAAGGGTGAAACTGCCGTGTCTATCTAAGTTTGGAGATGACTAGCTTGGATGTTCGGGTATAATGATATAGCTGCGAGTGAATAATAACCTCTCGCGGGAAAGAGGTGACGTAAACGCACGAAATGATCGCTTCACATCAGTCTAATAAGGAGGGAGGACTGCCGTGAAACCTGGGATTGTTTCAGTATTATGTGCCGTCTTGATGCTTGCAGTAGCATGGTTGGGTGGCTGCGCCTACTTTGACGGTTTGTTGCCTCAGGACCTTGATTCGGAAGCGGTGAATGATGATGTTTGGATGGATACCGGGGCCTATCCTACCGCTCTCACAGCGGTAGAAGCCCGAGCGATAAAGTTCATCCCTGACCAACTCATTGTGAAGTTCAAGCCGGATAAATTCACAACGACTAATATCAATGCCCTGCTCAACAAGCACAAACTAGTGCTGCGAGGGAGGATCAACCGGTTGAGGCTCATACTGGTTAGCATTCCAGCTGGGATGGACTTGACGGAGATGAAGGGCAAGCTCGCCGCGGAACCAGATGTAGAATCGGTCGGGCTTAACTATGTATACCAGCTCTTGGGGAGGGAGGCCAAACCTGTTGTCCCTGAACACTTTGCAAATGACCGATACTTCCACTGGCAGTGGGGTATGTTCGCTATCGATTTCCATAAGATTGCGGCTTCAGTGCTCCCGACCAGCGCGCCCATCGTGGCTGTAGTGGACACCGGGGTGGACTACACCCACCCCGACCTCGGCACGGCCAAGGTCATCAAGGGGCCGGACTACTATGATGGCGATATGAACCCAATGGATACTACTGGGCATGGAACCCATGTCGCCGGGATCGCTGCCGCCATCATCGACAACAACTCTGGGGTAGCCGGAGTGTCCGGGAAGAGCAAGGTCCTCGCCATCCGGGTCGGCGAATGGTGGGTCCCGATCTTCGCGGGCGCAGCGGGGATCGTCTATGCCGCCGACTATTCTGGGGTTAAGGTCATCAACCTGAGCTGGGGTGGCTACATGCCAGATCCATACATCGCCGATGCCATCAATTATGCCACGAACACCAAAGGGGTCTTAGTGGTCGCCGCAGCTGGGAACGAAGATATCACAGACCCACTCTACCCCGCAGCTTATCCTGATGTCCTCGCGGTGGGGGCAACGGAACTCAAATGGGAGGAGTGGCTGAACTGGCAAGATGTCTGCTGGATAGGGACCCGCAAAGCATGTTTCTCTAACTACGGGGATTACGTGGACATCGCTGCCCCAGGTGTGGGGATTTTCTCAACTACGCCAGTAGCCGGGTCTTGGTTCTACGAGCCTAATTATGACTGGTCCGACGGGACTTCGATGGCCTCCCCATTTGTGGCCGGGGCGGCGGCCTTAGTGTGGGGCAAGTGGCCCACCTTGACTCGTCAGCAGGTAGCCGACCTCCTCACTACGACCGGTGATCCCGTCGACCTTGACGAATGCAATGGCCACGCGTTCCCGAATGGCGTTAAACAACTTAATCTGTATAGCGCCTTCGCGGCGAAGATGACGATGCCGCCCGCGGGAGGGGCACTCGTCGGTTTGGTCGTGGACGCGAACAATGGCCTTCCCCTTGGAGCTGCCACGGTGACCGCAAAGTCCGGCACAATCACCCCCACTGCCACCACCCGGGCCGACGGGACCTTCACCATCACCAACATACCCCAAAGTGACTACACCGTGACTGCCTCCAAGTCTGGCTACATCACCACAGCCGATGAAAGGACTTGGTCAGTTCCCGAGGGGTGCTGGAATTTGCTCCCCTTCTTCGCCCTGCCCAAGCCCCAGGCCAGCGATGTCTGGACAGCCGTCCTGGAGTGACGAGGATGGAACCATTGGGACCTTGATTCCTACCTCTGGCTTCCTCCTACTCTTCCGGACCGGAATAAGTATATGGTGTTCTGGCTAGATCGAGGGAACTTGAATGTCCATCCCTTCGCCCGGCTGCTAAGGGACGAGCCTGGGGAGATACCGTGGCGGCCCTGGTGGCCACCGTTCGTTGAGACCACGGTGTTCCGGACCAAATATACCGGCACCTACACCTTCGCGGTGCACGACTTTAATGGTGTAGAAACATCCTGGTGTGACGACGACGCTGTGGTCCGGCTATACAAAGGGAGCGCCCTTGTCGGGACTTTCAGGGCCTGCGATGCTAGTGGAACTGGCTACTGGTGGACGGTCTTCCAGATCACTGGGACCACAGTCACGCCGGTCCAGACCTTGGGCAATGACTTCCCAGGCCCATACGGCATGGAATACTTCCTCAGCGCGGCTCAGCGGAAGCCATTGGTAGAGAATCCGGGGATTCCCCCTGGGGAGTTCCGGCCCAAGCCGAGGTGAAGCTGAAGATCCACGGGGAGGCGGGGGAAACCCGCCTCCCCGGCTCTCTCATTCGGGGTGAGAAAATGAAGCAAATTATCATGATAATCCTCTGCCTCGTGGTCTTTCCCCTTACAGGCTGCCTGCCCCGCGAGGGCCTGATGCCCATCTCCACCTCCATCCCCGAGGCAGGAGATGAAGGGAGCCCTGTGCCTCCTAGTGTTGGAGTGCCGTTTGAGACCCTAGATCAAGGGATCCGAAGTGGGGTCCGAGATCACCGAGAGCTCGTGATTCGGGACCAAGAAAGCTGGCAAGCCCTTTGGGAGGAACATGTGACAGGGCGAATATTCAAGCCACCACTTCCTCCGGTGGACTTCAGCCGGGAGATGGTAATCGCCTTCTTCCTCGGTGAGAAACCTACTGCCGGGTATGAAGCGGAAATTGTTGAGGTCGCCCAGCTTGAAGGGCAACTCGTCGTGCGAGTGCAGGTGAAGTCCCCACCTCCCGGTGTTGCCCTTCTCCAAGTGCTTGCTGTGTTGAGCAAGTGGGGCCGGGGAGCTATGATGGTGGCGGAGGGATGGGCGATGACCGAGGAGAAGAAGCCTGATAGGGACTGGAGGGAATACAATGAGCACCTCGTCCAGCGGGGTGAGATCCTCCTGGCAGTGGAGAGTCTGCAGGGATGGCAAGAGGAGCTTTTTGAGATAAACCGGGGAAAGAACGGGCGGCCCTTCAAATATCCCCATAGCCTGATCTTGTTCCTGGGGACACTGCGGGTGGTCTTCAGCCTGCCCTATCGCCAACTGGAGGGCTTTGCCCGGAGATTAGGAAAGCTGATCTCCATCCCCGCCCCGGATTACAGCACCCTCTCCTTGCGGATCCCCAAGCTGGAGCTCGACCCAGCTCTGGGCTACGAGCCCCGGGAGGGGGAGGAGGTAGTGATTGCCCTCGATGGGACGGGGATCAAGGTGACCAACCGCGGGGAGTGGCTGAGAAAGAAGCGGAAG
>JANLFV010000004.1 GCA_024653345.1 Candidatus Acetothermia bacterium | reverse complement strand
TGCCACCTCCCTAGCCAGAGGCCAAAATCTGTCCAACTCCAGGGGTCCACTTCACCGGGTTTCTCGAAGACATAGATGTATTCGAAGTATACATTGTTATAGATCGTAGCCGGGTAGGGGTAAGAGCCGAGGAGAGGGCCGCCGAAGTTGCGATTAAAGCCCTTCTGCCAAAGCCAGGTGTCAAGATATCGGAAGCCCAAGCCCAGCAGGACGCGAAAGGCTTCATAGGCTAGAGGAGCACGATAGAGCTTCCCCTCGTGTCCCTCCAGATACTTGGTGCGAATGTCAGCAATGTTCAGGCAGAATCTTCCACCCGGAACCAAGACTCGCCATACCTCATGGGAAACCGATGTTAGAAGATCGAGAAACTCCCGGAAAGGGAAGGCTTGGCCTTCGTGCATGGTCGTGGTCACATACGGGGGAGAGGTTAAGGCAAGGTGGACAGAATTGCTCTCCACCTCACTCATGTCCCGGCTATCCTTGATGTAGATCTTGTGAAATGTCGCCGATTCCATCGCAAAAACATTTTACATGAACTTCAGAGGTTCATCAAGGAGGGAGGTCTCGACTCCCATCGCCTGTCGCCTTAGGGCCATGGCCTAGCAATTCAACAGCGTCAGGGCTTAGGTCCTATTCTCCCCGACCTTATTCCCCTCGAGTGAGCCGCCGAGCCCGGCCCGCCCGTTCCCACTAAAGTCATTCCTCGCGATCTCGTTCCCCGAGGAGCTCGCGAGGTAGAGCCCATACTGGCCCTCGCCGGCCCGGTTCTCGACGATCGAGTTGGCCTGGGCACTCTGGAGGAAGATCCCCACCCAGTTCCCAAGCAGCTCGTTCCCTTCAATAGTGTTCCCGCTCGACCCCTCGAGGAGGAGGCCATACTCCTTGCTCCCGCGGACGGCGTTCCCCTCGAGCCGATTCCCGTTCGAGCCGAGAAGGCTGAGCCCCCGCCGCGCACCGGAGACCTCGTTCCCCTCCAGGAGGTGGCCGCCCCCGCCCTCGACGAGGATCCCCAGCTCGCTCCCGGTCACGGTGTTGCGGGAGAGGATCTCGCCTGTTGAGTCGCGGAGCTGGATTCCCACCTCGCCGCCTGCGATGGTGTTCCCCTCGAGGAGGCTGTTCTTGGTCCGCCAGAGCTTGAGGCCGACTGCGGCCCCGGAGAGCCGGTTATTCCGCAGGACTATCCCATCGGTCTCGATGAGCAAGAGCCCGGTCTGGCCGCCTCCAATGCTGATCCCGCTGACGGTGATGCTCCTGCAGCGGACCAAGGCGACATAGCCGGGGTTCTGGGCGGGGGTGAGCTCGAGCCCCTCCTTCCCCACGAGGTAGTAGATCGGCCGGCCGTCGACCTTGTTGGTGGTATCGATCTCCTGGAGCCAGTCCTCGACCGCCTCCCCCAGGAGCTCGAGCGGGCGAGGGCTCCCGATCAGGCGGTTCTCCTTGAGGATGTTCCCCCCGGAGCGGTCGAGGACCAGCCCGGACTGGCCCTCCGAGATCGCGTTCCCCACCAGCCTATTCCCGCGGGAGCCGCGGAGGAGGACCCCGGTCCTGGCCCGGCCGACCTTGTTGGCCGCAAGCTCGTTCGCCTCAGCGTTATCGAGGCGGAGGCCGAGCTCGCTGCCCGCGATCGAGTTCTCGCTCAGCTTGTTCCCCGAGCCGCCGAGAAGCTCGATCCCGGCGCTGCTCGCGCTGATCCGGTTCCCCTTCAGCAGGTTCCCCCGCGCGCCACGCAAGGTGATCCCGGCCTCGCCCCCGCGAACCTCGTTCTCGATGAGCTTAGCGCCCGTCACGCCCGCAAGCTCGATCCCCGCGCTCCCGCCCTCGATGACCAGCCCGCTCAGCCGGACATTGTTCGCGAGGACCTTGATCGCCGGCCTCGCAGCGTCCTGAGGGCGGATGATGATCTTCACTTCAGGAGGTAGGGGCCTTGCGATAGCAGCCATTACCTTACCCCACGAGATGATCCTCACCGGCTTCTCGATCACGACATTCTCCTTGTAGACACCTGGCATCAGGATTATTGTATCCCCAGGCTTAGCTGCCTGAATCGTCGCGGTCAGTGTGGGATAGTCTTCGCCTGCATAGAGCGTATGGCTAAGTGAGTAAAGTGCCTCTGGGGCGATATCAGCTGTATGAGCAGCAGAAGGCCGATAGCAACTGCTGTCGCAATCCAGAAGGCAGCTCCCTGCAACGCAGCCCCCTTTCAGGTCCAGTTCGAGCATAGTGCGGCGGCGATGGCGGGCGGATGACCTTCAGCCCGAGCGGGCTGGAAAGCCGCGGCCTCTTCCGGGGTCAGCCGCCCCCGCGAGCCCCGGGCCTGGGCCGGCTAGAGCCGGAGCCCCACCGTGAGGACGGGGTTGAACCACGAGCCGACGGTCAGCGCCACCTCCCAGAACAGCGGCAGGCCAAGGGATAACTTGCTCCCCGCGAGGAGCTTGCTGTAGCTCTGCTCCCAGACGCCCCGATCCCAGCCGACCAGGTCCTCCCAGCGGGCCCAGCCCAGCCCCAGCCCGAAATACGGCCTCTCCGGCCCTGAGCCGAGATAGAGGATGGCCGAGGCCGCGGCCGAGAGCACGAGGTCGTCGCCCCCGGGGTTCGAGGCCAGGCCGAGCTCGAGGCGAGCGCCGACGCGGCCTCTTTCCAGCTCCGCCCTGGCAGAAAGGCCGAAGAAGCTGTAGGTCTGGGCATGGACGAGCCACTCGACCGCGAGGCCATAGCTCGGCTGAGCGTCCGTAGCGGCGCCGCTTCCCGCGCCGGCCAGGCTGATCGCTAAGGCGAGCGCGAGGAGTCTCCCGGGCATCCCGCGCAAGCTACCTACTTCAGGACCACCAGCTTTCGGACCTCGCTCCGCTGCGCCTCCGTCGCGCCCTGGACCGTGACGATGTAGAGGTAGACCCCGTTCGCGACCGGTCGGCCTGTCTGGTCGAGGAGCCGCCAGACCAGCTCATTCCCGCGGACCGGGCCGCTATCGTAGATCCGCCTTCCCGCGAGGTTGAAGACCTCGACCCGGATCTCCCTGATCCCCGCGCCCTGGGCTGCGAAGCGGACCGCACCGCGCGCTGGGTTGGGATACCCCAGGATCGCGCGGACCACTAGTGGCTCGACCTGCTCCTCCGGCTCGATCCGGTAGACCTCGACGACCGGGTCGCTCCGGTCCCCGTCCCCGTTCAGGTCCAGCCGGGCGAGCGGCTCGAAGACCCAGAACGAGATCACGCCCTCGTAGATGTCCGGCTCCAGCCCGAGCCGGCCGGTGGTGAAGACCTGGCCCAGCTCGAGGTCGTAGTAGCGGATTACCGTGTCCTTAGCATCGCCATCGCCGTTCAGGTCCGTGCCGAGTGCCCGCTCGTCGGTCTCGAAGGCGATGTATCTCCCGGAGGTCGCGGGCGAGCGCCCGACCGCGCCGGTGTTGATGATCCTCTTCTCCGCGAGGTCGTAGTAGCGGATCACCGAGTCGTCGGTATCCCCGTCCCCGTTCAAGTCCGTGTTGAGGGCGCTCTCGTCCGTAGCGAACGCAATCCTGTTGGCATAGATGCTGGGCTGGCGCCCCACGGCCCCGGTGTCGGTGACCGCGCCGCTTTGCAGGTCATAGTAGTGGATGGTCGTGCCGCTGGTGAAGGCGATGAACTGGCCGTGGATGGCCGGGTCGCTCCCTGGGAGACCGAGCTCGGTCAACCTCCTCCGATCCAGGTCGAAGTAGGCGATCCGGCCGTCTGTAGTGGAGAAGGCGATGATCTTCCCGAAGATCGAGGGCTGGGAGCCCCTGGCCCCGGTCTCCTCCCATCCGCGGGTGGTGATGTTGTAGTAGCGGATCCTCCCGTCCTGGCCGACGAAGGCGATCAGGTCCTCGTAGATGTCGATGTCCCCCGCGGCGCAGGAGACGACCAAGCCGGTGTTCACGACGCTGCCGGTCTCGATGTTCTTGTAGCGGAGGAGGCAGTCGCGGGGATCGCCGTTCCCGTTGAAGTCGCGGTAGGGCCCGCCGCTCCAGCGGAGCTCCGGTGTCGGGAAGGCCACGATGTCCTTGTAGATCGGGGGATCGCCCCCGATCGGGGGCGGGGAAGGCGGTGTGGGCCCAACCTTTGTCTCGGTCGGATCGTCGGGTGCGGCTGTATCCGGGTCGTCGGTCGGATCTGAAGGGAAGTTCGTCCCGGTCACCAGCCCCTGATTGGAGACCGTCGTGAACCCATCCCTGTCTATTACCACCTTGAAGCTGATGTTTGCACTCCCTCCGGGGGCAATGCTCCCGACATCCACTCTCACCATAGTATCGCCGGCACTGTTGCCGGAGATGACCGTGCCCTGACTGGTGATAACACTGCCGACGACTAAGGTCGTTTTGGGATCGGGAGTATCGGTGAAGGTTACCCCGGTAGCGGTGGCATTTCCGTTGTTGGCGATGGTCACCGCATACATCAAAGTATCGCCGGGGCTGGGAACCCCGTTTGAGTCCGCATCGTCGACGAGGATGTCGGTCTTGTATGACCGGATCAGGGGTTCAGAGATGACAGGCGTGACGGTCGGATCGTCATCAGCCGCGGTCTCTGGGTCGTCGGTCGGCTCGGCGGGGAAGTTGAACCCCAAGACCTGCCCCTGGTTCTCGACCTGGCTGAAGCCATCGGCGTTGATCGTGACCTGGAAGCTGATCTGGACGGTCCCGCCGCCCCCGGGGATCGTGCCGATGTCCACCAACACGGTCGTATCTCCAGGGCCGTTCCCTTTGATGACCAACCCTTGGCTGGTGATCACGCTCCCCGCGACCAAGGTGGTGTTGGGATCGGGCGTATCGGCGAAGGTCACCCCCGTGGCGTCCCGATTGCCGTCGTTGAGGATTGTGATGGCGTATGAGAGCGTGTCCCCAGGGCTGGGGAAGCCATTGCCATCGGCGTCGACGAGGAGGCTGGCCCGCTTGTAGGCCTCGATCTGTGGAGAGGCCGTGACAGTGGTATCCGTAGGATCGTCATCCCCTGGCGTATCGGGATCATCGGTCGGCTCCGCGGGGAAGTTCGAGCCGAGGACTAGGCCCTGATCGGAGATCCGCTCCACATCGGGCGGCAAGGGGTCGTTGATCGTCACCTTGAAGGTGACGGTGGCCGTCCAGCCGCCCCCCGGCAGGGTGCCGAGGAGGACCTCCACGATCGTGTCTCCCGGATTGTTCCCCTTGGTCACTGCCCCTTGGGTGGTCGTGACCGAGCCCACCACCAATGTTGTGTTGGCATCGAGGGGATCGATGAGCAGCGTGGCCGTGCCATCCCGGTTGCCGCTGTTGATGATCGTGATGGTATACTGAATGGTGTCCCCCGGGCTGGGAACGCCGTTCCCGTCCGCGTCCAGCACCAGGCTATCTTCCTTATAGGCCTCCACATAGGGGGCAGCGGTGATCGGCGTGATCGTCGGATCATCCTCTGTGGGCGTGTCGGGGTCATCAGTCCATGCAGTGGGGAAGTTGCTCCCTTCGACCAGTCCTTGGTTCACAATCTCGGTGACCCATTCCGGCAGGGGGCTCTTGATCGTTGCCCTGAAAGTTATGGTCACCGAGCCCCCGACGGGGATGTTTCCGACCTCTACCGCTACATTCTTGTCCCCGGGGTTGTTCCCTTCTGTGACCGTCCCCTGGGTGGTCGTCACGCTCCCCAAGACCAAGCTGAGATTGGCGTCGAGGATGTCCTGATAGGCCACATCGTTCGCGGCCTGAGCGCCCGCATTCCTGATCACGATCGTGTAGCGCAGGGTGTCCCCGGGGCTGGGGAAGCCATCCCCGTCAGCATCGGTGAACAGCTCATCCCTCTTCGTGGCCTCGAGCTCTGTGGGAGTTGGGGGCGCGTTCGCGCAGACCGTATCGGCGACCAGGGGATCGGCCTCGTCGATCATCGCCGAAGCCCTGTTGCAGATCTGGGTATTCGGCGGCGTCCCAGGATTGACGGTCGATTGGAAGCTCACCGTCCCCGCCGGATCGGTATGGGCGGGGATGATCTGATTGATATACCACTTGATGTTCGTGACAGAGGCCGCTGGCGGCTCCGTGGTCGTCCAGCTCGCCCCATTATCACTGGACCAGAAGATGATGCAGCTTGCGCTGCAGGCTGCGCTCCCAGCCACATAGGTCGTATGCTCGGGGATGGCCTCATCGAGCACCACCAGGCCGTTCCCTGTGGTGGGGTCGCCGATCGGGTAGTCCGTGTTGTTGCCGTAGGTGATGGTCCAGGTGAGGGTATCACCCGCCTCCGCAGTCAAGGGAGCGACGGACTTGCTGAAGCTGAGCCCGCCGGCCTCGCTTCGCAGCGGGACAGTTGCGGCGGGGACGCCGTAATCGCCGCTATACTTCTCCTGATTTCCGGAGGCCACCTCGTTATAGGGCTTGATCGTTGTGGAGCAGCCGTTCAGAGCGATGAAGTAGTATTTGGCATAGTCAGCGCTGTTGAAGCCATAGTTCGGCGGCGGGTTCCGCGACCCGATCCCGGGGAAATAGACCTGATCTATGTAAGGCATGCCATCGTATGGCGGGACATTCTCGATGCTGTGGATGTAGACCTCGGTCCGGACGAGCCGGAAGCAGCGGGGGTCGAAGTCGAGGTTCCCCACCGGCTGGAGCCAGGCGTCTTCCTCGCCGTTCGGGCCGGAACCGACCTGCCCGAAGTTGAACGCCGCCAAGGTCACGGTGAGGATGTTCCCGGGGTTGACGATGCCGCTTGCAGGCTCGACGCTGACGACGCCCAAGAGCTTGTTTGCGCTCGCGGTGAGCGCGCTTCTCGTCATGACCGTCTCGCTATCCGTAGCGAAGCAGCCGGCTTCGTTGTCAGCCCAGACGGTGAAGCCGTAGGTCTGATTGAATGTCGGCGGATAAGTCAGCTGCCAGAAGATCGTCTTCGACTCCCCCGCGGCCAAGTCAACGATGTATCTTGTGGCATCGCCGATGCCATCAAGCATCGCTAGCCTCTTGCCGTCGCTCCCCGCCGGGAAGGTGCCAGGAGTGACTCCATTGCCGATGTGCACATAGACATCGTTCGCCGGGCTCGCACCGGTGTTCGTGATCACGGCGGAGACCGTCACCACCATCGGCCCCTCTATCCCCGGCTTGTTGGAGTCTACCAAGAGATAAGGCCCGGAAGTGATCCTAAGATCTAAGGTTGTCGTGCACTGGGCATGGCCGGCCAGTGGGAAGAAGACCAGCCCTAGCAGCGCGCCAGCTAGGATAAAGGTGTAGAGTCTCATCTCGCCCGCCTTCCTTTGGATACCGGAGACAGCCACGCTCAGAGTGCAATTGCTAGACCTCATACCTCTCACCCTCCTTTTCTTCAGGCCGAACGGACGCCCTGCTCAAGCTGAGCAACGGGCGGAGCCTGGCTCGGGCCTCCTAGCCTCCTTCTTCCGATGTAACGTCTATTACACTGCTGGCGCATTTGTCAAGTGCGCCCCTTCACGCCAATGTGATGGCAGTCACAGATCTGGGAGTGATCATCCTGAAGAATGGGAAGCGAGAGGAGGGAAGATGCTCAAGGAGTTCAAGGAGTTCGTGATGCGGGGGAACATGGTGGACATGGCCGTGGGGATCATCATCGGGGTGGCCTTCGGGGCGATCATCGGCTCGCTCGTCGCGGACATGATCATGCCCCCGATCGGCCTGGCCTTAGGGAGGGTGGACTTCGCGAACCTCTTCCTCGTCTTGAAGGATGGGACTCCCCCCGGGCCCTACGCCTCTCTGGCCGATGCCAAGGCCGCCGGGGCCGTTTCTGTCAACTACGGTGTCTTCCTCAACACGATCATCAACTTCCTGATCATCGCCTTCGCGGTCTTCTTGATCGTCCGCTACATCAACCGGCTCAAGCGGCGGGCCGAGGCCCCGCCTCCGGCCGAGCCGACGACCAAAGAGTGCCCCTACTGTTTCTCCACCATCCCGATCAAGGCCAAGCGCTGCCCCCACTGCACCTCGCAGCTGTAGGCTGACTGCACCGGAACTGCTAAAGAAGGGCGCCCGACGGCTCGCGCGAGCCGTCGGGCGCTCGGCTGAAGAGTAGGGCATTAGGCCTCGACGAAAGCGATCTCGACCCAGATCCCCGCGACCACCTCGCCCGCGGGATTGAGGGCCTCGATGAAGAAGTAATATCTGTCCTTCCGGACTCGCCTGAAGTCCAGGTTGCCGCTGATCCTCCCCGTCTCTGGGTCCAGGCTCAGCCCCAGCTCGGAAAGGGCGTCATTGACCCAGCCGAACCCGGGGATGGAGCTCCACGTCACGCTATGGGGCGGGGCCTCGCGGAAGGTGAGGGGATTCGCCCGCTCCAGGAGGGCGCTCGTCACATGGGGAGGGAGCGAGAACGAGACCGGCGGGTCTGCGGAGACGATCGTGACGGTGTATCTGATGAAGAAGTCGGGAGCCCAGCAGGGCACGCACGGCTGGCAGCACGGCCAGGTGAAGCAAGGCTGGTAGCAGGTCTGGCAACCTGGCGTCACGGTGTAGCCAGCCCAAGCGAAGGCGCAGATCGTCCGGCAGCAGCAGCCCTCCCGGACCGTGGTGCTCGCGGCCACATAGACTCGTCTCGTCCCGGAAGCGCCGGCTCGGGCCTGAGCGACGAACACTCCGGGGGCCAGGGGCGAGAAGTCCCAGGTGATGTAGTTCCTAGAGGCTAAGCCCGAATCGTAGGTGATGTCGATGTAGGCCGTGTCGATCTTTGCCGCGACGGGCACGTCATCGAGCAGGACGCGAGCGGTGATAGTCACGATCTCGCCGGCCTGGTATTCCAGCTTGTCCGTGCTGACCTTGACGGTCAACTGGGCCGCTCGAATCTCGTGGCCCAAGGCTAGACACGACAAGAAGACGAGGGACAGAAATACTCCGAGGGCTTTCTTGCAGCTCACAAGGGATCACCTCCCAAACAAGCTACTTTAGCGAGCCCGGGCTTCGGGCTCGCCGCTCTATAGGACCGCCGGGGGTGAAGTGGGCTCGCCTAGTAGGTCCCAGTCCCCGTGAGAAAGCCCAGCAACACCACGAGCCAGATGAACCAGAAGCCGAAGAGCCAAATCCACCAATACACCTACTCCACCTCCCTTCGTCGGCACAACAGTAGCACAAGTCGGTCGCCTTTTCAAGTCCCCGGCCATCTCGGATGGAAGGCTGAGCCAAGGAGGCTCGCCAGTTCCGAGGGAGGTGGGGAGGGCTTGGCCTGCGGCTTGCGCCGCGGTCCAGAGCTGCTGGGGAAAGATCCCGCTGGGGTAGCGGGCAAAACCCTGGCAGCACGCTAGGACTTACACCGTTTCCGGGTCGGCCAAGCCCTTCCGTTAAGGAGGTGATAAGAACCAACCCGATGCTGACCATATTTTACCAAAGCGCCGGCCCTTTGCAAGCGCTCGGCGAAGGGCTTTACAACCGGGCTTGGGGAGGGTAGCCTCTGGCCGTGAGAGTCTTCATCGTCCTCGGCCACCGCGCGCGCCTCGATCCCGGGTTCAGCCTCAACGACCTCCCCGGGAGCGCAGGGCGAATCGATGTCCTCTGCCGGTGTGTCAACAGCGCCTTCTGCCTCTCGCACGACCTCCGGCGGGACACCGAGCTATACCTAGTGCTGCAAGACCAGGTGACCTTGAGGTTCGTGGGCTCGAGGCTCCGCCACCTCAATCCGGACGAGCGCTCGACGGCCGCGCTGATCCAGAGAGCACTCGCGGCCCGGGAGCAGCTCGCGGCAGAGCCGGCTCTCGCTGCCGCAGGGCAGGGGGAGGTGGAATCGACTCCCGGGATATACATCTCCCACCGGGGGCTGAGGGAAGTGCTGAGCGAGGCCCAGAGCAGGGTGGAAGAGCTGATCCTCCTGCACGAGGCCGGCCTCCCCCTCCGCCAGGCCGAGCTGGCAGCGGATAGCGGCTTCGTGCTGAGCGACCATCTTGAGTTTCTCCCGGGAGAGCTGGAGCTGATGGTTGCTCTTCCGAAGCTCTCCCTCGGGCCGCTGAGCCTCCATGCCGACCACTGCATCGTAATCGTCCACAATGAGCTGGACTTACGCTTCGGCTCCGGCGCGTGCTACAATGGCCGGCGATGGGATATGTGACGGTTTACTGTGCCTGGGGCGAGGCGGAGGCCCAGGTCGTCCGGGGCCTGCTGGAGAGCTCGGGAGTCAAGTGCCGGCTGCGCGAGCGCGGGCCGCAGTCGCTCTACCCTGTGACCGTTGACGGCCTAGCCGAGGTCCAGATCATGGTCTCGGCCGAGGACGAGCCGGCGGCGCGGGCGATCGTCGCTTCCTACCGCGGGCGCGGCGAGGGTGGCCAGAGTGAGGGATGAGCTGGAACGAGACCGGCGGGAGATGGTCCGCGATCTCGCGGAGCGAGGGATCAAGGACCGGCGGCTCCTCGAGGTGATGAGCGCGATCCCCCGCCACCTCTTCGTCCCCCGCCCGCTCTGGCACCTGGCGTACGCGGACCAGCCCCTCCCGATCGCTGAGGGCCAGACGATCTCCCAGCCCTACATCGTGGCCCTGATGGTCGAGGCGCTCCAGGTGGGGCCTGAGCACCGCGTGCTGGAGGTCGGGACCGGGTCGGGGTATCAGGCGCTGATCCTCGCCTCGCTGGCCGCGGAGGTCTATACTGTCGAGCGGCTCGCCGGGCTGCTCGAGGAGGCCGAGCGGCGCTTGGCCGAGTTCGGCCGGAAGAATGTGCATTTCCGCCTCGGAGATGGGACCCAAGGTTGGGCCGAGCACGCCCCCTACGACCGGATCATCGCCAGCGGCTCAGTCCCGGAGATCCCGGGCTCGCTGATCGCCCAGCTGGCCGATCCGGGGCGACTGGTCATCCCCGTCGGGGACCGCCATCTCCAGGAGCTTGTCCTCTTGAG
This sequence comes from Candidatus Acetothermia bacterium, assembly GCA_024653345.1. Taxonomy (GTDB): domain Bacteria; phylum Bipolaricaulota; class Bipolaricaulia; order RBG-16-55-9; family JANLFV01; genus JANLFV01. The sequence continues at coordinate 130,951 of JANLFV010000004.1, read as the reverse complement.
GCGAGTGGGGGGCGAGCTCCTGCGGCAGGAGCTCGTCCCGTGCAGCTTCCTCCCGCTCATCGGCGAGGAGGGCTGGAAGGAGTGAGAACCGATGATCGATCTGCGGAGTGATACCGTGACGAAGCCCACGGCCGGGATGCGCCGGGCGATGGCCGCCGCTGAGGTGGGGGACGATGTCTACGGCGAGGACCCCACGGTCAACAAGCTTCAGGAGCGGGCGGCCGAGCTGTTGGGGCTGGAGGCGGCCCTCTTCGTCCCCTCGGGGACGATGGGGAACCAGATCGCGGTCAAGGTCCATACCCGTCCCGGGGACGAGGTGATCCTCGAGGCCGACTCCCACATCTTCAACTACGAGATGGGGATGATGGCCGCCTTCTCGGGGGTCCTCGCCCGCCCGATCCAGACCGCCCGCGGGGTCCTCCCCCTCGAGGCCGTGGCGGAGGCGATCAGGTCCGCGATCTATTACCTCTCGCGGACTGGGCTAGTCTGCATCGAGAACACCCACAACCGGAAGTCCGGGGCGATCTACCCCCTGGAAGCGGCCCGGGAACTGCTGGAGTTCGCTCACTCTAAGGGCCTGCCCGTGCATCTCGACGGGGCGCGGATCTTCAACGCCGCGGTGGCGCTAGGCCTCCCCGCGCGCGAGCTGGCAAGGGGCTTGGACTCGGTGATGTTCTGCCTCTCGAAGGGGCTCGGCGCGCCGGTCGGCTCCCTCCTCCTCGGCTCGAGGGCCTTCATCGAGGAGGCCCGTCGCGTGAGGAAGATGCTCGGGGGAGGGATGCGCCAGGCCGGGGTCTTGGCCGCCGCCGGGCTCTACGCCCTCGAGCACCACATCGACTGCCTGGCGGAGGACCACGAGAATGCTCGCCTGCTCGCTCAGGGGCTGGCTGAGCTAGGCTCAGTCCAGCTCGAGCCGGTGGAGACGAACATTGTGATCTTCAACCTCAAGGAGATGAGCGCGGCGGAGTTTGCCGAGCAGATGAAGGAGCGGGGGATTCTGGTCCACGCGATCGGGCCCCAGCGGATCAGGCTGGTGACCCACCTCGATGTGAGCCGAGAGCAGATCGTGAAGGCGGTCGCGGCCGCTCGCGAGCTCCTGGGAAGGGATTGATCCATCCCGCTGTTGGCACAGGCGAGGGCTCCTTGCGCGTTAGCCCGACCTCGGCAAGGGCTTGTGTTGACTCAGCGACTGCCGATCGTCTATCATATCGCCAATCTTTGACCCTAAGGAGGTCAGCATGCCGGAAGTCCGGGACAAGCTGAGCATCTACGTTCCCCAGGAGAAGCTGAAGGAGAATCCCATCGAGCGGCTGATGCGGCTGGCGAAGGCCCGCGAGCGCTCGGTCAACTATCTTGTCGTCCAGGCGATCATGGAGTTCCTGGCCCGGGAGGAGAAGAAGAAGTAGCGCCGATCCTCTTCCAGCAATAGCGAAGGAGCTTAGCCGCGGCAATGGCATCGCTCGCCGGCGCGGCTGACCAGTTCGGCGTGCGAACGCTAGGGAGCCCAAGGCGCTCGCCTTATCTTCTCCAGTGCCGGAAGGAGCTGAGCGAGGGGCAGCTCAGCCAACGACTCGAGCCTCAGGTCCGCCAACTCCAGTGAGAGCTGCCTCGTGAGGGCGTTCGGCACGGCCACGCAGAGGAGGCCGGCCCGCTTGGCAGCCAGGATCCCGTTCGGGGAATCCTCGAGCGCGACCGCCTGAGCGGGGTTAAGGCCCAGTTCAGCCAGGACCGCTCGGTAGAGGTCTGGGCTGGGCTTGGTCTCCCTCACATCTTCGGCGCACTTGAGCGAGTCGAACTCGCGGGCCAGCCCGAGCCGCGCCAGGTGCTCCGTCACCCACTGGCGGGAGGAGCTCGAGGCCAGGCCGAGCTTCAAGCCTAGTCGCTTCGCCTCGGAGATGTAGCTCTCCACACCGGGCAGCGTGGTCTGCAGCCGGATCAACTCGAGCTCGCGGCGCCTGTGCTTTGCGGCGATGGCCTCCCGATCCAATGGGCGGCCGAGCTGCGCTTCGAGGTAATCGAGCAGGTCGAACTCTCGAGAGGTGCCGATGTAGGAGGCCCAGGTGGAGAGGGAGATGGAGCAGCCATGCTCCTGGCAGATCTCCTGGAGCGAGCGGAAGGTGGGCCACTCCGTATCCAGGATCAGGCCGTCAAAGTCGAAGATCAGGCCACGGATCGCTCGATCGCAGACCATCTTCCATCACCACTCTCCGCGGGGAGAACTCTGGCGAGATTATACCCTAAGGCAGAGGCGCTGGGCATTGCTCACTGCAGGGAACCCTGCGCGGGAGGTCAAGCGAGCATGGCACTCCACTGGTCTGATTAACCCCGTCTGGCTGAGGGGGTCGATCAGCGCCGCCTGTCGAGCTCTCTGCGAGCTGGGGCGGGAGGACTCGAACCTCCAACCTCCCGGTTAACAGCCGGGCGCCCTACCAGTTGGACCACACCCCACCGAAGCTCATGGTAGCCCGCCCGGCGCGGCAAGTCAAGGCGAAACTTCTCCCTTACCCTGAAGTATATCGAAGCGATCACGAAGGAGGTGATCTCGATGTCCAGAAGGAGAGCGCTACTGAAGGGTCTAGCGGTCGCGTTCCCGGTGATCTTCCTTCTGGCTGCCGCCCCGGCGCTCTTCCCCGGCGCGCGGCTGCCCCAAGGCGAGATCGGACTCCAGACTGGGACTCAGGTGAGCCTGCGGTTCAGCAACGACCTCGGGATCGAGGTCTGCGGGCTCCAGGTGAAGTTCAACCTCCCTCCGGCGGAGGTCCTCGGCCAGATCAAGGCCGTGACCCCTTTCAAGAGCTCCATCCCCACTATTGAAGGTAATGTCATCTACTTCTCCGGCGGGTGCGTCGCCCCCGGAGCGCAGGTCGAACTGAAGCTGGCTGCCCCGGCCGCGATTACGGTCATTGACTACTTCTGGGTCCGGGAAGGGGCCCTCATCCCCGGAACTTCGCCGATCGAGCAGCTGGTGGAGACCGTCACCCTGAACAAGCTGCCCTTGGTCAAGACTCAACCGAAGGAGGCGCTCGTGGTCGTCCGGTTTACCCTCCACACCCCGCCTTACGGGAAGCTGCTGATCGCCCAGGGCGATACGGTCTACGAGAACGGGCTGATCGCGGTCAAGGACCAGCCGCGGCGGGATGAGCTCCTGGCCCAACTGGCGAGCGTGAAGAAGGATAACCTCCGGAAGCAGCTCGAGGCGGAGATCACCGCGCTGGAGGTTCGCGCTCCGGTGAATGGCCTGGTGAAAGAGATGCAGGTCGAGATGGGTGATAGCACCACCAATGTCACGCTGAAGATCCTCCAGGCCACCTCTCGAAGCTAGGTCCCAGGGCGGGGAGGGATCACCCCTCCCCGCCCCCCACCTCTCTCAACAGGGCCTTGAACTCCTCTTCGCTCAGGACCTTGACTCCCAGCTCGCGGGCCTTGGCCAGCTTCGAGCCCGGGGCCTCCCCGACCACGACGTAATCGGTCTTCCGGCTGACGGATGAGCTGGCCTCGCCCCCGAGCTGCCTTACCAGCCCCTCAGCCTCCTCCCGCGTGAAGGCCCGGAGCGTCCCGGTGAAGACGAACCTCTTCCCCGCAAGCGGCTGCGGCCGGGCCGGTTCAAGCTTCTCCGAGACCGGCCTGACCCCTGCCTCCAGGAGCCTCCTCACGGCCTCGCGGTTCTTCTCGGTCGAGAAGAACTCGACGATGCTCCGCGCCACCTCCGGCCCGACCTCGAAGATCCCCTGCAGCTCGTCCTCCCGGGCTGAGATCAGGTCGGCGACCGATCCATAGTGCTTCGCGAGGATCTCGGCGAGATGCTCGCCCACATGCCTGATCCCCAGCGCGTAAATGAAGCGGCTCAGCGACGGCCGCTTGCTTCGGGAGATCGCCTCGAGGAGGTTAGAGGCCGACTTCTCGCCCATCCGTTCCAGCGCGGCCAGCTCCTCCTTCTCCAGGCGGAAGATGTCGGCCACCTCCTTGACCAGCCCCTTCTCCACCAACTGGTCGACCAGCCTCTCCCCCAGCCCTTCGATGTCCAGGGCTCTCGCGAAGTGGCGGATCGACTCCTTGATCCTGGCGGGGCAGGAGATGTTCGGGCAGCGGAAGACGACCTCATCCTCCGGTTTGACGAGTGCGCTCCCGCAGACGGGGCAGCGGTCGGGCATCTCCCACTTGCGCTCTTCACCGGTCCGGGCCTCGGGGATCGGCTTGACCACCTCGGGGATCACATCTCCTGCCCGCTCGATCAGGACCAGATCGCCGACGCGAATGTCCTTCTTCGCGATCTCCTCCTGGTTGTGGAGGGTGGCCCGGCTGATCGTCGCCCCGGCCAGCTCGACCGGCTCGAGGAGGGCCACCGGCGTGATCGCCCCCGTCCGGCCGACCTGGAGGACGATCTCTCGGATGCGGGTCGTGGCCTGGCGAGGGGCGAACTTGTAGGCCAGGGCCCAGCGCGGGGCGCGGGAGATCTCCCCCAGCCGCCGCCGGAGCTGGAAGTCGTTCACCTTGATCACCACCCCATCCGACTCGTAGGGGAGACTCTCCCTCTCCCGCTCCAGCTCGTGGTGGAAGGCGATCGCCTCCTCGATCCCGGCGCACTTCCGGAAGAGGGGGTTGACCCGGAGCCCGAACTCTGGGAGAGTCCTCAACAACTCCTCCTGGGTGCGGAACTCGATCCCGACCGTCTCGCCCACATCGTAGAAGAAGATCCGGAGGGGCCGGCGAGCAGTGATCTTCGAGTCGAGCTGCCTCAGGCTCCCGGCGGCCGCATTCCGCGGGTTGGCGAAGGGCGGCTCCCCCTGAGCGAGCCGCTCCTCGTTCAGCCTCCTGAAGTCCGCGATATTCATGTAGACCTCGCCGCGCGCGGCCAGGCTCTTCGGGATCGCCCGCCCTTCGGGCCGCCTGAGCACCAGCGGGATCGCCTTGATGGTCTTCAGGTTGAGCGTCACATCCTCCCCGACCTCCCCGTCTCCGCGGGTCGAGCCGACCTGCAGGACTCCGTCCACATAGATCAGCTCCACCGCCAGGCCGTCGTATTTCGGCTCGACGACATACTCCAGTTCCGCAGCGGGCTCGAGGCCGAGGAATCGCTTGGCCCGGGCGTCAAACTCCCGGACTTCTTCCTCGCTGAAAGCGTTGGTGAGCGAGAGCATGGGGAGCGTATGGCGGACGGAGCGGAACTCCTCCAGAGGAGGGGCCCCGACATGCTGGGTCGGCGAGGTGGGATCAGCGAGCTCGGGGAACTGAGCCTCGAGCTCCTCGAGCTCCCTCATCAGGGCATCGTATTCTGCATCGGAGATGATGGGCGAGTCGAGGACATAGTAATAGTAGTTGTGCCGCCGGATCTCCTTCCGGAGCCAGTCCACGCGGCGGCGGGCTTCCTCCAGCGACAGCTCTGGCATCGCCTCACCTCTCGAATCGCTCATCGAGCTCGTGGAGGAACCGGGGCAAGCTCACAAGGCCGATCGGTCCGCTGCCGGCGCCGGTGAGCGACGCAGCCACACCGGCGAGAAGTCGGCCGAGGGCCGAGGCCAGTCGTCCCATCTCTTGAGCGCCGGCGAGTCCGGGAACGGAACCTAGGCTCAGTGCCGGCAGCGGGAGCATCCTCCACATCCGTTATCTCCTCCTGGGGTTCATTTTGCCGCGCTCAGGCGGGCCGTCAACCTCAGGTGTCCGAGGGGCGGGGATAGGACTCGGGCCGGCCGTGGCGCATCGCCCTGAGGGTCTCGTAGAATGCCGCCTCGATCGCGTGCAAGTCGGCAATGGTCAAGGGCGAGCCGTCGAGCTGGCCGTCCTCCAGCTTCGCCCGGACCTGTTCTCTGATCACCTCTTGCAAGCTCTCATTGGGCACGGCCCGCGTGGCCGCCTCTACGGAGTCCGCGAGCATGATGATCGCCGTCTCCTTCGTCCGCGGCCGCTCGGCCTCGTAGCGGAAATCCTCGACCGAGATAGCTTCCTTCCGCTCCTGGAGGGCCTTGAGGTAGAAGTAGCGGATGACCGAGGTCCCGTGGTGCTCAGGGATGAAGCGGAGGACATCGGGCCGGAGGCCGAACTGGCGCCCCAGTTCCAGCCCGTAGCGGACATGGGCCGTCAGGACGAGCTTGCTCATGCTGGGCGAGAGCTCGTCATGGGGGTTCTGGCCCGCCTCCTGGTTCTCCGCAAAGTAGCGGGGGTTCTCCAACTTCCCGATGTCGTGGTAGTAGCCCCCGACCTCCGTGAGGAGCGGATCCGCCCCGATGGCCCTTGCGGCGTTCGCGCCGAGCTGGGCCACGCTCCGCGCATGATGATAGGTCCCGGGCGCCTCCCGCTGGAGCCGCTCCATCAGGGGATGGGCCGGCGAGAGGAGCTCCGTCAGGCCGAGGGGGCTTGTCTTGCCCGTCAGGTATTCCGAGAGGGGGATCCCGCCGAGGAGGAGGAGGTAGCTTGAGAGGCCGTTCGCTCCGGCCCAGACGAGCGCGTTCCACGGCCAAATCCCCGAGGGGATCGCCGCACCGAGCAGCAGGATCATGTTGATCAGGGAGACGCCAATCCCTGCCAGGGCTAGATCGCCCCCCCGGCGGATCTTCCTCGCCCCGAAGAGCATGACCAGGCCCCCGCCCCAGGCTACCAGGCTCTCCGTGGCCGAGATCTCTCGCCCCAGGCCGACGAGGAGACCACAGGCCACGGCGAGCACGAACCCGACCTCCAAGCCGAAGAAGATCACGCCGAGCCCGACCGCCAGGGCCACCGGGACCAGATAGGGCGAGAAGAAGCTGGCCCCCTTATCCAGCATGACGGTTGCGATGACCAGGCCGCCGAGGAAGAGGATCGACCGCTCCTCCTGCCACAGCTCGGGCCGGCGATAGCGCAGGTAAAGAGAGAGCATGGCGAGAAGCACAGCCGCGATCAGCCCGTTCGCCAGGAGCTCGCCCCAGCTCAGGAAGCTGTAGAACCACGGGCTCTGGCGGTCGAACTGGAACGAGATGAGCCCGAACAGCAACGCGGCGAAGAGAGCCGAGTAGAGGGCCTGGCGGGGCCTGACCGCGGCCCGCCTCCTCTGCCTAGCTCTCCTCGCCCTTCCCACCCTCTGCACGCTCATAGGCCTCGATGATCCTCCGCACTAGGTGGTGGCGGACCACATCCCCCTTGTCGAGATAGATGAACGAGATCCCCTCAATCCCCTTGAGGATGTGCTGGACCTCGACCAATCCGGACCTCCCCCGCTCCAGGTCGATCTGGGTGATGTCCCCGGTGACCACGACCTTGGAGTGGAATCCGAGCCGGGTGAGGAACATCTTCAGCTGGGTGTGGGTGGTGTTCTGAGCCTCGTCGAGGATCACGAAGCTGTTGTTGAGCGTCCGTCCGCGCATGAACGCCAGCGGGGCGATCTCGATCCGCCCATCCCCGCGATACCTGGCGATCTCGTCGCTGGAGACCATGTCATAGAGCGCATCGTAGAGCGGCCGGAGATAGGGATTGACCTTGGCCTGGATGTCGCCGGGGAGGAAGCCCAGCTCCTCCCCAGCCTCGACCGCCGGCCGGGTGAGGATGATCCGCCCGACCTTCCCCCGCTTGAGGTGTGCCACGGCCTCCGCGACCGCGAGGTAGGTCTTCCCCGTCCCCGCCGGACCGATCCCGAAGACGACATCGTTCTGCTCGATCGCCTCGATGTAGCGCCGCTGGCCGACCGTCTTCGGCCGGATCTCCTCCCCCCAGTGCGTGACCTGGATCACATCGGAGAGGACCCCGCGCAGGTCCTCCCCTTCCTTCGTCTTCTCCGCGAGGTAGCGGACCTCCTCGAGGCTCGGGACATGGTTGTCGGCGATGATGTCTAGCAGCTTGTCGAGAAGACCGTGGACTAGCGCCACCTCGTCCGCGCTCCCCTCGAGGTGGATCTTGTTGCCGCGGGCGATGATCTTGACCTTCGGGAACTGCTCCTTGATGTAGTTCAGGTTCCTATTGAGCCCCCCGAACAGCGCCGTCGCCTCCTCTTGGTCCTTGAGGATCAGCTCCTGTGAGATTGGCGCGTCCTCCCGCTTAGGCGATTCTGGTTCCACTCAAGTGACCTCCCCGAGCAAGCGATCTGCCGCGACCTTCCTGATGCGGACCGGCACGATCTCCCCGGCCTCCAGCTCCCGGCCCCCGCGGGGGAGAATCCCGACCTCGATGTAGTTCTCGGCCCAGCCTCGCCAGAGGCCGTCAGCACCTCGTTCCTCGACCAGGACCTTCAGGCGCTGGCCGATGTAGCGCTGCTTGACTCTCAGGCTCAATTCCTCTCCTAATCTTCGCAGCCGGGCCGCCCTCTCGAGCTTAATCCTCTCGGGCACCTGCTCGGGGAAGCGGGCCGCGGCCGTCCCCGGCCGGCGAGAATAGCGGAAGATGTGCAGCCTCAACGGCGCCAGCTCCTCGAGCAGCCGGCATGTCCGCAAGAACTGCTCCTCTGTCTCCCCGGGGAACCCGACCATGACATCCGCTCCCCAGGTGGCCTGAGGCAGCATCTCTCTGATCAAGTCTACCTTCTCGCGATACTCTGCCACTGAATAGCCGCGGTTCATCCTCCTCAGGATGAGATCGTCCCCGCTCTGGAGCGGAAGATGGAAGTAGGGGCAGCCCTTGTCGCACTCGCGGAAGAACTGGAGCAACTCCGGGCTGATCCCCTGAGGGTTGAGCGAGCTGAGCCTGATCCTCCTCAGGCCGGGGATCTCCGCCAGCTGCCACAGCAGGCCGGCCAAGGAGGCACCGTTCTCACTTCCAAAGGACGCCAGATCGATCCCGGTCAGGACGATCTCGACGAAGCCGTTCTCCACCAGCCGGCTCACCTCGGCCAGGACGGCCTGGGGCGACTTACTCCTGGATCGGCCGCGGGCGAAGACCGTCCGGCAGAAGGTGCAGAAGCGGTCGCAGCCGTCCTGGACCTTCACGAACGCCCGCGTGTGAGCGAGGTCCGTCGCGATCCGCTCCTCATCGAGCGAGGCCCCGTCCGGGGAAGGTCTTACGATGCCTCCTCCACCAGTGAGCGCGGTCTGGACCAGCTTCTCGACCTGGAGCTTGCCGCTGTTGGGGAAGACGAGCCGCACGCCGGGGATCTTCGCGACCTCTTCGGGGGCCACAGTTGCCCAGCAGCCCGTGACCAGGACCAGGCCGCGCCGGCCAAGGCTGTGGATATACTGCCGCGCCTTGGCCTCAGCCCGCGAGGTGACAGTGCAGGTGTTGAGGATATAGACCTCTGCCTCGGCCCCGTCGGAGACAACCTCGAACTGCCCGGCGAGCCGCGCCTTCATCAACTCCGTATCGTATTGATTGACCCGGCACCCCAGGGTGCGCCAGGCCACGCGCAGTCTCCGCATGATCTAGTCCTACACGATGTTAACGCGCAGGCCGCTCCCTGTCAACGCAGCGGGACTCAGCCTTCCTTGTGTCGCTCAACGGTGAAGCGGTAGACCTGGACCGGCTCGTCTGGGCCGATGCCCGCCTTCCGGCGAGCGATCTCCAGCTGCTGCTCGACCGTCTCCACCCCCTCCAAATCGGGGAGGAGAAGCCCGCGCCGGCCACCGCTCTCGACGAGCACCCCGTATCTCCGGGGATCGAGCTCCTCGATCGTCGCCGGCTCGGGCGGGGTGAGGATATCCACGGAGTATTCAAGCTCTCCCAGTTCCTGAGGGCTGATCGGCGGGAAGCGGTAGTCCCTCGTGGCCGAGCTGATGGCATTAGCGATGATCTCTTCCGCAAGGTTCTCCTCGGTGGGGAGGAAGGTCCCGATGCAGCCGCGGAGGGCACCACGCTTCTTGATCGAGACGAAGACGCCGGCTCGCTCCTTCAGCCTCGCAGGAAGCTTGGCCGGGGGCGCGATCCGCCGCCGCGTGCGAACATACTCCTCCGTCGCCCGCCTCGCCAGCTCGACATAGAGGTCCCCCATCTCCTTCACCTGACCAAGAGGATTATAGCACAGCCAGGCAGTCGGCTGCTCTTGACTTCCGCCCCACCTCCGGCTAACCTTACCAAGGGGTGAGACGGTGAATAGGCGTGCGAGACTACTCCTACTAGGGCTGGGGATCGTCGCCATAGTCGTCCTGCTGATCATCCTCAGGCCGGGCGGCTCCTCGATCGATCAGGCCGAGGCGACGATCCTGGTTCTCGGGCTCGATTCCGTGGCAGGGCAGAGCCGGAGTGACACGATGATCCTCGCTCACATCAAGGGGCAAGAGGTCGCCCTGATCTCGATCCCGCGCGACCTGCGGCTCCAGTTCCCCGACGGCCAGTTCCACAAGGCCAACGCTGCCTATTCCCTGGGCCAAGTCGGCCTGGCCAAGCGGGTGATCTCCGACTTCCTCGAGATCCCGATCCCCTTCTACGTGCTCGTCGATTACCAGGGCTTCCGGGAGATCGTCGACCTCCTCGGCGGGGTGACGATCCAGGTGGAGAAGCACCTGAAATACGATGACCAGGCCCAGGATCTGCACATCGACATCCCCGCGGGGGAGCAGCTTCTGGACGGGAAGAAGGCCCTAGATTATATCCGCTATCGCGACGAGACCGGCGATATCGGGAGGATCAAGCGGCAGCAGCAGTTCATCAAGGCCCTCCTCGCCAAGGGGTACCAGGATCAGAGCGAGCTCAACTCGCTCGTTCGAGCCCTCACCAGCCGGGTCACCACGAACCTAGCGCTCGTGGACCTTTTCAACTTAGCGAAGCAACTCCGCGGGCTCGAGGCGGAGAAGGTGAAGCTGGTCCAGCTTCCGGGTGACCCGGTCCGGATCGGAGATGTGGACTACCTCCAGCCGAAGATCGTCGAGACGCGGAACTTGGTCGCGAGGCTCGTCCGGGGACTGGATGTGCTGATCCCGAGTGAGGTCCGCTTGGGCGTCCTGAACGGGAGCGGCGCGCTCGCCCTGGCCCGCAATACCACGACCTTCCTCGAGCAGCACGACTTCCAGGTGGTCTTCTACGGCAATGCCGACAACTTCAGCTACAAGCACACCTTCCTCATCAACTTGAGTGGGGACGCGCGGAAGGCCGACCTGGTGAAGGCCGTCCTCCCCGGCGAGGTGAGGGTGGTGAGCGCTGAGGAGTTCACCGCACTCGGGGAAGGGTCGCTGGGCAAGCTTGCCCAGATGGGTTATAATTTAGCCAAGGTGGATCTTCTCTTCATCGGAGGGCCGGGGTTCAAAGTTGGCCCGTAGGCAGTGGAGCGAGCTGGATGAGGAAGAGCGACGCCGGCTCCGGCTCGTCCTTGAGCTAATTGCCGAGAAGAAGGGCGAGCGGACGGTCGTTCTCGACCTGCAGCAGCTAGCGGCTCCAACTTCTTACTTCATCATCACCGAGGGGAGCACGGACCGCCAGGTCGAGGCGATCGCGGTGAACATCATGGAGAAGTGCCGCGGGACAGTCCCCGTGGCCGAGGGGCTGGACTCGAAGAGGTGGGTAGTCCTCGACTACGGCGACTTCATGGTCCACATCTTCCAGCCGGAGGTCCGCCGGTTCTACGATCTGGAGGGCCTCTGGGGCGAGGTCGAGCTCCAGCCTGATGGCGATACTTGACAAGGGCGGCAGATGGTGTTATACTGTAGCTTTGCAGGAAAAGCCTTTTCGGTCCTTGAAAAGTGAATAGAGCGTGGGTCTAAACAAGCAGAGTAAAGGCAGACGGTGGATGCCTGGGCAGTGCGAGGCGATGAAGGGCGTGGCTGGCTGCGATAAGCCTCGGGGAGCCGTCAAGCAGGCTTTGATCCGAGGATGCCCGAATGGGGTAACCCACCGCGCGCAAGCGCGGTATCCCGCGCTGAACTGAGTAGGCGCGGGAGGCGAACCCGGCGAAGTGAAGCATCTCAGTAGCCGGAGGAGGAGAAATCAACCGAGATTCCCCTAGTAGCGGCGAGCGAACGGGGAGGAGCCTAAACCGCTTGAGCTTATAGGCCACAGCCGTTGCTCATGCGGGGTTGCAGGACGGTGGCGGGAGTCGCTGTGGCGGCTCCGAGGAGTGAGAAAAGCTTTCTCTAGTCGAACCGCTGGCAAAGTCACTGAAAAGAGCGACCGGAGAGGGTGATAGTCCCGTAGACGAAAGGGGAAGCTCTCCTCGGCTATCGTCCTAAGTAGCGCCGGGCACGTGAAACCCGACGCGAAGCTGGGAGGACCACCTTCCAAGGCTAAATACTACCACTGACCGATAGCGCACAAGTACCGTGAGGGAAAGGTGAAAAGCACCCCGGGAGGGGAGTGAAATAGAACCTGAAGCCGTCTGTCTACAGACAGTCGGACCGGCCTCCGCCTGGAGCGGAAACCTTGTCGCCTTTGGCAACAAGGCGAATTGCCCAGACGGAGTCTGGGACGGCATGCCTTTTGCAGTATGAGCCGGCGAGTTATCCTCCGTGGCTAGGTTAAGCCGCAAGGCGGAGCCGGAGTGAAAGCGAGCGTGAATAGCGCGGAAGTCACGGGGGATAGACCCGAAGCCAGGCGATCTACCCATGGCCAGGATGAAGCCTATGTAAGAGTAGGTGGAGGTCCGAACCTACTGGAGCTGAAAATCCAGGGGATGAGCTGTGGGTAGCGGCGAAAAACCAAACGGGCCTGGTGATAGCTGGTTCTCCCCGAAATGCATTAAGGTGCAGCCTCCTGTCTGAAGCCGGCGGGGGTAGAGCACTGGATGGGTGAGGGGAAACCCGAGCCCAACCAAACTCCGAATACCGCTGGTGGATTCAGGGGAGTGAGACTGTGGGGGATAAACTTCATAGTCGAGAGGGGAACAACCCAGACCGCCAGCTAAGGCCCCCAAGACTGAGCTAAGTGGGAAAGGATGTGCGGTTGCTGAAACAGCTGGGAGGTTGGCTTAGAAGCAGCCATCCTTCAAAGAGTGCGTAATAGCTCACCAGACTAGCGATCGCGCGCCGAAGATTTAACGGGGCTTAAGCTCAGCGCCGAAGCTGCGGACCGCTAGCACTGCTAGCGGCGGTAGGGGAGCATTCCGCGTTAGGGTGAAGCCAGACCGGAAGGGCTGGTGGACGAGGCGGAAGGGAGAATGCCGGCATGAGTAACGCGAGCTGAGTGAGAATCTTGGCCACCGCATGCCTAAGGTTTCCTGGGGAAGGCTCGTCCGCCCAGGGTTAGGCGGCCCTAAGCCGAACCCGAAAGGGGTTAGGCGATGGAGAGCCGGTTAACATTCCGGCCCCTCCCTCGGGCGCTACCAGCGACGGGGTGACGCTGCAGGCTGGGCCAGCCGGGTGACGGAAGTCCCGGTCCAAGCGCTGAGCCGTCGGGCGGTAGGCAAATCCGCCGCCCGGCTAAGGCGAGGCGTGATGGGGAGCCCCTACGGGGGCGAAGGAAGCCCGAGTCAGCAGCCGAGAAAAACCTCTAGCGAGCCGCGAGGGAGCCCGTACTGCAGACCAACACAGGTAGGCTGGGAGAGTATCCTAAGGTGGGCGAGAGAACCTCCGTCAAGGAACTCGGCAAAATGGCCCCGTAACTTCGGGAGAAGGGGTGCCACCTTCGGGTGGCCGCAGAGAAACGGCCCGGGCGACTGTTTACCAAAAACACAGGTCCCTGCTAACTCGAAAGAGGATGTATAGGGACTGAAACCTGGCCACTGCTGGAAGGTCAACGGGAGGGGTGCAAGCCCCGAACTGAAGCCCTAGCGAAGGCCGGCCGTAACTATAACTCGACCGTTGTAGTTACGAAAATAAACCCGACTATATGCTGGAAAGTCCGGAGTATCCGGCGGTACTGGCGCCTGAGTCGCAGGCGCAGTGACAAACCGGCCGGTGCGGACAATCAGCAGGAAAGGCCCAGGCCGTGCCATTGAGGAGGAGGTGTATCCATATGGCGAATATCAAGAGAGTTCCTCCTCAAATCGGCTGGTATCTCGCGGGCTTTGCAGATGGCGAAGGCAGTTTCAACGTCGTCTTCAGGCCGCGCGATGACTACCGGCTCCCTTGGAAGGTCTCTCTCTGCTTCAACATCTCACAACGAGATAGGGTCATCCTCGCCCTGTTCAAGCGCCACTTACAGTGTGGCACGATGAGGCAGCGTGAGGATGGGGTCTGGTACTATGAGGTCAACAAGCTCAAGCCGATTCTGGACAATGTCATCCCCTTCTTCAAACGGTTCAATTTCCTCTCAGCGAAGAAGAAGAGAGACTTCGCCAAGTTCTGCCAGATCGCACAGCTAATGGAGCAGGGAGCACACCTTCACAAGGAGGGGATCGAGAAGATCCTCGAGATCCGCCGCGAGATGAATGATGGCGGCAGGCGGCGCTATGACGAGGGAGAGATCCTGGCACGGTTCAGGGAATCCCCAGAGACCATACGTCGGGCACCCCACAAGGGTGAAGAGATGGTCCGGTCTCCGTAGCGATACGGAGAGTCCGCTCCGGTGGACTGCATTCCGATATGGGAATGTAACAGAAGACAAACGGTCCTAAGGTAGCGAAGTTCCTTGTCGGGTAAGTTCCGACGCGCATGAAAGGCACAACGACCTGGGCGCTGTCTTGACGGGGGGCTCGGTGAAATTGAAACACCGGTGACAATGCCGGTGACCCACAGCAGGACGGAAAGACCCCGTGGAGCTTTACTGGAGCTTGGCACTGGGCCTTGGTGTCGGCTGTGCAGGATAGGTGGGAGGCTGTGAACCGGTCCCGCTAGGGGCCGGGGAGCCGTCCTTGAGATACCACCCTGCCGATGCTGAGTCTCTAACCTCCTGCCGCCAGAAGCGGCAGAGGGACAGTGCTTAGCGGACAGTTTGACTGGGGCGGTCGCCTCCTAAAAGGTAACGGAGGCGCGCAAAGGTCCCCTCAGCCGGGTTGGAGATCCGGCGTGGAGCGTAAGGGCAGATGGGGGCTTGACTGTGAGACTTACAAGTCGAGCAGACGCGAAAGCGGGCCCTAGTGACCCACCGGTGCCGTGTGGAAGGACCGGTGATCATCGGATAAAAGTTACCCCGGGGATAACAGGCTAGTCGCGCCCGAGAGTTCACATCGACGGCGCGGTTCGGCACCTCGATGTCGGCCCTTCCCATCCTGGGGCTGAAGCAGGTCCCAAGGGTTCGGCTGTTCGCCGATCAAAGGGGAACGCGAGCTGGGTTCAGACCGTCGTGAGACAGGTCGGTCCATATCCGCTGTGGGCGCAGGAGACTTGCGGGGCTCTCTCCCTGGTACGAGAGGATCGGGAGGGCCGGACCGCTGGCGTGCCAGCTGTCCCGCCAGGGGCATCGCTGGGTAGCTAAGTCCGGGTTGGATAAGCGCTGAAGGCATCTAAGCACGAAGCCACTCCCAAGATGAGGTCTCCTAGGTCCCTCCGAGATAAGGAGGTAGATAGGCCGCAGGTGTAAGCACGGTAACGTGTTGAGCCGAGCGGTACTAATCGGCCGATCGCTTGCTCTCCACGCTCTATTCACTCTTCAAGGGCCGAAGGGATTCTGAGATTCCAGGTGGCAGGATAGCGGAGGGGAAACACCCGTTCCCATCCCGAACACGGCAGTTAAGCCCTCCAGCGCCGATGGCACTAGCCTCGCGAGGGGCTGGGAGAGTAGGTCGCTGCCTGGATCTTTTTCTTTCGCCCGGCCGCGCGCGGGCGACGAGGCTTGATACTTCAACGGCCATGAGAAGAACGGAGCGGTGGTTCCTTGCTTTCACCTGCGCCTTCATCGCCGCGGGCAGCGCCTCACTCCTCCTCCCCCTCTTTGCCGCTACCGCCCTTGGCGGCACGGTCGGCCAGATCGGGCTGATGGCAAGCGTCGCCTCCCTTGCGGGAGTCCCCTTCTCCATCATCTGGGGGCGGCTCTCCGACCGTTTGGGCCGGCGGAAGCCGTTCATCCTCCTGGCCTTTCTCGGCTCGGGAGGCGCCCTCTTCCTGATGAGCCTGAGCCGGGGCATGACTTACCTAATCCTCCTCAACGCCCTGATGAACGCGTTCTGGGTGGCGAGCGCGGCAGTCTCGACCATCCTGGCGATCGAGGGCGTGGCACGGGAGCACTGGGAGTCAAGGATCGGCTGGTTCAACCGCTATACGGGCGCAGGCTGGGTGAGCGGGCTGGCCCTCGGGTCGGTCTGGAGCCGCTTGGCCTCGGGGCTTCCGGACGGGGGCCTCCGGGCCCTCTTCTATCCCCTGGCCGCGCTCGACCTCGCCGCGGCAGTGATGGTCCTCCGGCTCATCAGGGAGCGCGGCGGGCCGGTGGAAGCGCGGGGCTTCCCCGGGGTGGCCGTGGTCATGGGGAACATGCTCATCGAGCGCTTCCGCTATGCCCCGTTCCATCTCTACTATCTCGCCAGGCCCAAGCGGCTCCTCGAGCTCTTCCGCGGCGAGAACCGGTTCGGGAGGAAGTTGACGCGCTACTACCGCGCGGTCGTGCTCATCTTCATGGGCCTATCGGCCTTCTTCGTCCCCCTCCCCATCTTCTTCCGCGAGGCTCTCGGGATGGATAACGCGGTCATCTACGCGCTCTGGATGGTCCACAGCGGGACCTCGACCCTCGTCCACCGCCAGGCGGGGCGGCTGGCCGAGCGGCTGGGAAATTGGCGGGTTCAATGGCTGGCGCTCGCCGTCCGTATGGCCATCTTCCCCTTGGCGGCACTCTTGGCCCTCGCCCCGCCGGCGCTCCGGATCCCGGCAATCGTGACTTTCTTCCTCTTCACCGGCACGACCTGGGCCATGACGAATGTGACCTCGATCAGCATCACCGCGAAGCTCGCCCCCGAGGAAGCCCAGGGGCAGGCTCTGGGGGTCTACAACGCGCTCATCGGGGTCGGCTGGATCCTCGGGTCGCTGATCGGGGGCTATGTCGCGAGCTGGCTTGGGTATCTCGCTTGCTTCTCTGTGGCCTCGGCTTTCGTCCTGCTCGCCCTGATCTCCCTCCGCCGCCTCCGTCTCCGGGAGGGGACAGAGCTAGCCCCGGCTGAGAGGAATGGTCGATCAGCTACAATACAACCGTCATCGCCCCGGCGCTGAACCCCGAGGCCCCGCCTACGAGCAGCACTCTGCTCCCCTCGCGGACCAGCCCGCTCTCGATCGCCTCGGCCAACGCGATCGGTATGCTGGCCGCGGCGGTGTTGCCATACCTGCCGAGGGTGACCATCACCCTCTCCAGGGGGAAGTTGAGCATCTTGCAGAGCTTGACGATCAGCTTTTCAGTCACCTGGTGGGGGACAGCCAGATCGACCTCCTCGAGGAGCCAGCCGCTCTTCTTCAGGACCGCGTCGATCACCGGCGGGACATGCCTGATCGCGAGCCGCTGGATCTTGGCGCTGTGGGAGACGAAGTAGGCATGGGCCCGATCGAGCAGGTATCTCGTTCCCCCGGCCTTGATCGTGGCGAGCTCCCAGGTCGAGCCGTCGGAGAAGAGGTGGCTCTGGACGATCCCTCTTCTCCCGTCTTCGGAGGCCCTCAGGATCATTGCCCCGCCACCGTCTCCCAGGGTCAGCGCGGCAAAGCCCAGCTCAAAGTCCTTCGGGCTGTTCAGCTCCCAGTTGATGCACTTCGACAGCACCTCCCCCGAGGCGACGAGCCCGACCCGGCACCGGCCGGTCTTGATGAGCGAATCCATGATGTCGACCGCGTTGAGGAAGCTATTGCAGGCGTTCTTCACGTCCATGACATGGGCGTTCCGCGCCCTCAGCTTCTCTTGGAGGATGTTGGCTGTGGCCGGCTCGGAGATGTCGTGCGAGGCCGCGGCGAAGATGAGCGTGTCGATCTCCTCAGCGCGCACCCCCGCGCGGGCCAGGGCAGCCTCACTGGCGCGGGCTGCCATGTCGGAGGAGGCCTCACCGTCCTCAGCGAACCTCCGCTCGCGGACCCCAGTGAGCTTCTCAATGATTCCGTGAGGGATCTTGAATCTCCCCCAGAGATCCAGCCGCTCAGCGATGGATCGGGATGTCACGACATTAGACGGGACATACTTCCCCACACCAGCGATCACTGAGGCTATCCTTCTTGGCTCCAACTCCTGAACTCCTCCTCCTGTCCAGCCGCTCCTTGGGCTGCCTTCTGAGCAATCATACTACCGCAGGATGTGCAGAGTCAATGACTGCTCTTCAGGCTAGAGATTGGAGTAGAGAACCACGATGAGCGCCGCGAGCCCGAGGATCGCCAGCCGCCGGTCGAGCCAGCGGCTCAGCTCTTCCATGGCCTCGCCCAGGGAGGGCGAGATCGCTGCAACTGCGGCATTGACCGAGTCTACTATCTGCATTCGCTCGTCGAGCTCCTTCGTCGTGGCTTCGATCTCCCCTAGCTGCTCCTCCAGTGAACCGAGGCTCCTCCCTATGCCAGAGAGCTTGTTTTCGATGCTTCCCAACGGTTGCTGGACTCCCTGCAGGAGGCTCTCGATCCTGCTGACCGCGAACTCTGTTCTAACCAGGACGACGAGCAATGCGGCGAATGCCAGGGCCAGGAGCAACCACTCTGCGAGCTTCTCCCTTCTCATGCTCCCCACCTCCCTCTGTCGAGCTGTGGATCGGGCGATCTAAGCCTACTCCCGCCGCGAGCGCGCATCAAATCGAGCCCTGCGCAGCGAAGGACGGTATCTGAGCCGCGGCCGGGGTCGGCCGGACCGGATTTGCCTCTTCTCCTCGGGAATCGCGGATAATCTCGCCAGAGGAGAGGCGAGGCTCGATGAGGAGAGTGCTGGTCACCGGCGCCACGGGCTTGGTCGGAAGCCACGCCGTCGCGAGGCTCCTGGAGGAGGGGTATGAGGTCTACGGGCTCGTCCGGCGGTCGAGCGATGCCGCGATCCTCGAGAGATTGGGGGCAAGACCCCGCTATGGCGACCTCCGCGTCCCTTCGTCCCTGCTGGAAGCGACCCAGGGCATGGACGCGGTCGTCCACGCGGCAGCGAAGGTCGGCGATTGGGGCTCGAGGAAGGAGTTCTATGCTCTCAATGTCCAGGCTACCGAGGCCTTGCTCCAAGGCGCCCTAGAGAATGGCGTGGGGAAGTTCGTTCATGTTAGCTCCGTGTCAGTTTACGGGAGGACAGAGCACAAGCTGATCGCGGAGGATGAGCCCCTCAAGCCCGTGCGGAACCCATATATCGACACCAAGATCGCCGCGGAGAGCAGAGTGAGGGAATATCAGGCGAAGGGGCTGGTGACCTCTATCGTCCGGCCTTGCCTCATCTATGGTGAGCGGGATCGGCACTTCCTACCGCTGATCTGTAAGCAGATCAAGGCGGGGCGGATGGTGATCATCGGGAGCGGGGAGCACCTGGCGAACCTGGTCTATGCGGAGAATGTGGTCGATCTGCTGTTGCTCCTCCTGCAGGGAGATAGAGGGGACGGGGAGGCCTTCAACTGTGTGGACAGGGACCTGCTGACCTGGAACGAGGCGCTCAAGAAGATTGCTGGCCTGATGGGGCTTACGCCGTCGCGGCGGCACCTTCCCGAGGTTCTGGCCTATGACCTGGGCCTTCTGCTTGAAGTCTGGGGAAGGCTCACCCGCAGGGAAAACCCTCCGCTGCTCACCCGGTTCACGGCGAAGCTCCTCGGGGGCCACTGCGCTTATGACACCTCCAAGGCGGAGAGGCTGCTGGGATACCGGCCTCGGTTCAGCACCGCTGAAGGGCTAGAGCGTTCCGTTCGTCGAGCTTTGTAGCGAAAGGCTCAGCTGACGCGGGGCTTGGGGAGCTTGGTCTCCTCCTGCTTCAAGGCATACCAGAGCTGCTTCAGGTAGTAGCGGGGGTCGCCCTGGAAGAGCTGAGCCAGGCGCTCCTTGGCCCCGGAGGTGAGGTAGTAGATCGAGTCGTCCTCCCTATCCGGTGGCTCGAAGAGCTTGAAGATGTAGCGCTTGCGGGCGAGGCTGGTGACGGCCGCCCGCGCGGCCGGCTGCTGGACCTTGAGGAGTTCCATCAGCCGGCGGAAGGGGGTGGCCCCCTCGGCCCAGAGGTGGAAGAGGACCTGGGCCTCAAGCTCGAGCCGCCGGTCTAGCTGAGTGGCCATACGACTCGATTATGGCTCAACGCCGCGGAGAAATAAAGTCAAGGGGCAGGGTTGTCCTGCGGTTTCTCTTGGGTGACTTCAGGTCTCCGGGCTTCTTCTCCAGCAGGCCGATGGGCTGAGCGGTTGAGCGCTGCCACCAAGGTTCTTCTGATGATGGCCGATTGACCCCGCGCGCGCTCCTTTGCTATCCTTTCCTCGGGAGGTAATGATGACGCGGGCGCTCTATCCGGGGTCGTTCGACCCCATCACTTACGGGCACATCGACATTGCTCGCCGCGCGCGGAAGCTCTTCGACGAGCTGATCGTGGGCGTCTTCTCCAATCCCAACAAGCGGACGCTCTTCCCCCTCGAGGAGCGCAAAAAGCTCGTGAAGCGGGCCCTGAAGGAGGAGGGCCTGGCGGATGTGAAGGTGATCGGCTACACGGGCCTCCTCATCGAGTGTGCTAAGGAGCTTGAGGTCGAGGTCGTGATCCGGGGCTTGAGGGTCAACTCCGACTTCGACTACGAATTCCAGATTGCCCTCACCAACCGGGACCTCGACTCGACCTTCGAGACGGTCTTCCTCATGACCAGTCGGGACTATGTCTTCCTCTCCTCCTCGATGGTCAAGGAGATCAAGGCCTTCGGCGGGGATGTGAGCCGGTTCGTCCCGCGGGTCGTCGAGGAGGCGCTGGAGAGGAAACTTCAACCAGTTGCGCGAAAGGAGTCGAGATGATTGGCCACTTCTCTCAGGTGAAGGCCGAGGCGATGGAGATGGCGGGGGCGAAGGGAGTGAGGGTCCGCTGGCTGATCGCCGAGCGCGAGGGCGCACCTAACTTCTACATGAGGCTCTTCGAGATCGACCCGGGCGGCCACAGTCCGCGCCACCGGCACGATTACGAGCACGAGATCTTCATCCTCGAGGGGCGGGGGACAGCGCTCGACGGCGGCGAGGAGCGCGAGATCGAGCCGGGGTCATTCCTGTTCATCCCCCCGCAGGAGGAACACCAGTTGAGGAACACCTCGAAGGGCCCGCTCAGGTTCCTCTGCCTCATCCCGAAGCACTGAGCGAGCTTCCCCCGCTCGCCCGCCAAGAGCGTCATCATTGGCCGGGGCGTTGCTGTGCCTGGGCCGATCGAGTATCATGGCTTCAGGATCAGAGGAGGAGGCCAGCAAAGATGGGGAAGGAAGAAGTTCTGGGGAGCATTCTCGAGCAGATTAGGAAGCGTTACGGCGAAGGCTCGATCATGTGGCTCGGCGAGCAGGGGAAGCTCGATGTGGAGACGATCCCCACGGGCTCGCTCGCCCTGGACATCGCCTTAGGAGTCGGCGGGATTCCGCGGGGCAGGATTGTGGAGGTCTTCGGCCCCGAGGCAGGGGGGAAGACGACCCTCGCGCTCCACATGATCGCCGAGGCCCAGAAGCTCGGCGGGACGGCGGCGTTCATCGATGCGGAGCACGCCCTCGACCCGAGCTACTGCCGCGCGATCGGGGTGGACCTCGACCACCTGCTGCTCTCCCAGCCGAACTCGGGGGAGCAGGCCCTGGAGATCACGGAGCAGTTGGTCCGCAGCGGCGCGGTCGACATCATCGTCATCGACTCCGTGGCCGCGCTCGTCCCGGAGGCCGAGATCAGCGGGGCGATGGGCGAGGCCCAGGTCGGCCTCCAGGCGAGGCTGATGTCTCAGGCGATGCGGAAGCTCGCCGGGGCGATCTCCCAGTCGCGGACGACCGTCGTGTTCATCAACCAGATCCGCTCGGTGATCGGCGCGACCCAGTGGGGGCCGCAGACCACGACCACCGGCGGGCTGGCGCTCAAGTTCTACACCTCGGTCCGGCTCGACATCCGGAGGATCGGGACCCTCAGCGAGGGCGAGGAGAAGATCGGGAACGAGACCCTGGTGAAGGTGGTGAAGAACAAGGTCGCCCCGCCCTTCAAGGAGGCCCATTTCGACATCATCTACGGGAAGGGGATCGTCCGCGAGCGGGATCTGATCCACACCGGGGAGAAGTTCGGGGTGGTGAAGAAGAGCGGGGCCTGGTTCTCGTTCAACGAGACGCAGCTCGGCCAAGGGCTGACCAAGGCCGCGGAGTTCCTCGCGCAGAACCCCGATCTGGCGAACGAGCTCGAGCGAGAGATCCGGCGGAAGGCCGGGCTTCTCAAGGGCGAGGAGTCCAAGCCTGAGGAAGGGAAGGCCAAGGAGCTGACCGCTCCGCTGGGGAGCAAGGCCAAGCGCGGGGATGCCAAGAAGTGAGGACGAGCTCGAGCAGGCAAAGCGCCAGCTCATCCGGCTTCTCCGCTACCGTCCGCGCAGCTTGCTCGAGGCCCGGGCCCACCTGAGGCAGAGAGGCCACTCGAACCGGACGATCGACGCGGTTCTCGCCTGGGCGGAAGAGTCCGCCCTGGTCGACGACCAGGCCTTCGCCCGGCTGTGGGTTGCTGACCGGCTGGCGCGGCGCCCGAGCGGGAAAGCGCTCCTGGAGCGCGAGCTCCGCGAGAAGGGCGTCTCCGCGGAGATCATCGAGCGAGTCCTTGCCGAAGCCGGGCTCGAGGAGGAGGCTCTTGCGCGCGAGCTCGCGGCCGAGCGGGCGGAGCGCTACCGCCACCTCTCGGAGGAGGAGCGTCGTGCGAGGGTCTTCGCCTTCCTCCGGCGGCGCGGCTTCTCTAGCCGGGTCGCGACCAAGGTTGTCGAGGAGCTCAGGGTTCCCACGCAGGCTGCAAGCGGGCCTCCTCACCCTGCAGAGGGCGACTGAGTCGCCGAGGCCCGGCCCGCTCCGGCCACCTCGCTGGGGATGCGGCCAGCGCTGAGCGAGCCGGAGTATGATCTCAACCATGGATCAGATCGCTTCGCTGGTCGTCGGCATCGTCGAGCGGCTGGGATATCCCGGCATCCTGGCCGGGATGTTCCTCGAGAGCTCCTTCTTCCCCTTCCCGAGCGAGGTGATCGTCCCCCCGGCCGGGTATCTGGCGAGCCAGGGGAAGCTGAGCCTCTGGCTGATGATCCTCTCCGGGATCCTGGGCTCGCTCCTCGGGGCCATCTTCAACTACTGGCTCGCGCTCAAGCTGGGGAGGCCGCTGATCCTCCGGCTCGGGCGCTACCTCGGCCTGACCGAGAAGAGATATGAGAAAGCCGAGGGCTATTTCAGAAGGCACGGCGAGATCAGCACCTTCCTCGGGCGGCTCATCCCCGGCGTCCGGCAGTATATCTCCCTCCCCGCCGGGCTGGCCCGGATGGCTCTGGGCCGGTTCGCCCTTTTCACCGCGCTGGGCGCGGGGATCTGGGTGACCGTGCTCGCCTGGCTCGGCTACCTCGTCGGGAACAACAAGGAGTTGCTCAAGCAGAATCTCCGCCAGGTCACAATCTATGCCCTGATCGGCTCAGCCGTTATCGCCTTAGCCTACATCCTGTGGCATCGCCGGCGTAGCATTTCAACCGCCAAGGGCGAGTGAGATGAGCTTGAATCCGATTGAAACCGAGTGGTGACCGCCAGTTGGCCGCCCGCAGCTCTTCAGAATATAATCCGATTGTATCTTGCGCCTGCGAGCTTGAGGAGGAGCGATGAGAAACGCTCTTGCTATCGGCCGAATCTTCGGGATCGAGGTCCAGCTGGACTACTCCTGGTTCATCATCTTCGTCCTCGTCGCCTGGTCCCTGGCCGTGGGCTACTTCCCGCAAGGTTATCCCGACTGGCCTGTGGCCCTCTACTGGGGGCTCGGGCTGGCGACGAGCCTCCTCTTCTTCGGGTCGGTCCTGGCCCACGAGCTGGCCCACAGCCTCGTGGCCCGGAGGTCTGGGACACCAGTCCGGAATATAAGGCTCTTCATCTTCGGGGGCGTGGCCCAGATCACCGAGGAGCCGAAGTCCGCGCGGGACGAGTTCCGCTTCACGATCGCCGGGCCGCTCACCAGCCTCGCCATCGGGCTCTGCTTCGGGGCGATCTGGTGGGCTACGCGGCGCCAGAACTCCCCCGTGACGGCCCTCGCTCAATGGCTGAGCTTCGTGAACTTCATGCTCGCGGGGTTCAACATGATCCCCGGCTTCCCCTTGGACGGGGGGCGGGTCTTCCGCTCGATCGTCTGGGCGATCACCAAGGACCTCCGGCGGGCCACCCAGCTCGCGGCAATGATCGGCCGGACGGTGGCCTTCCTCTTCATCCTCGCCGGTGTGCTGCTCGTCTTCCGCGGGTATCTGATCAACGGCCTCTGGCTCGCCTTCATCGGCTGGTTCCTGGAGAACGCCGCCAACCAGAGCTGGCGCCAGTTCACCCTCCAGGAGTTGCTCCAGGGGCATACCGTGAGCGAGGTGCTGACGACCGATTGGCCGCAGGTCTCCCCGGACCTTCCCCTCGATCGGCTGGTCGAGGAGCATGTCCTGACCTCGCTCCGCCGCTGCCTCCCCGTGATCGAGGACGGCCGATTGAAGGGCGTCATCACGGTCCACAACCTGCGTGAGGTCCCGCGAGCGGACTGGTCGAGGACCCCGGTGGCACAGGTGATGATCCCCTTCGACCGGGTGAGGACGATCGCCCCGGAGGCGGAGCTACTGACCGCCCTTCAGCTGATGACCCGGGAGGACATCAACCAACTGCCGGTGGTGACGGACCAGAGCCTGGTAGGGATGCTCGCGCGGGACAAGATCCTGGCCTTCATCCGGACGCGGGCCGAGCTCGGCCTGTAATTACCTGCAGACCCGCTCGCCGTCAGCGCGCCACTGCCAGAGGGCCTGGGCCCGATCGAGCGCCAGCTTGTTGTAGAACGGCCACTTGGCCATCACCGCCGGGTCCTGGGCCTTGTCCAAGGCTGTCCTGAGCAGCCCGCAGAAGAGGTCCCAGTCCTTCTTCGGCTTGGCGTAGAACTCGGCGTAGTTCACATAATTCTCGAGGTAATCCCCGTCGATCTCGATCGACCGCTCGAAGTGGGGCACGGAGCCCTCGAAGTCCCCGCCGAGAAAGCTCGGGACCTGGGCGAGAAAGGCCGCTAAAGCCCGGTGCGGCCCGCCGCCGTTGTAGCTCTCGTCGAGCTCGACTGATCGCTCGAAGGAGGCTCGGACATCGGCTGTCCCGCCGGCGAGGGCCGTTATCGCGTGGTAGTTCAGCCATTCCCCGAGGTTGTTCCCATACCAGAAGATCGCGGCCACATCCTTGGCGGAGCGGAGCGCGGCCCGAAAGCCGTCGGCCTGCTCGGTCTGCCCGAAGGCGGGGTCGAGCCTGAGGCTCTCCAGGGCGTAGTCCTTCCCCTTCCCGTAGGCCGGCTCCCTGTCGCTGTATCGCGAGATGTAGCCTCGGGCCAGCTCGAAATACCCTTGAGAGAGGCGGTTCAGGACATGGGCCCTCGTCTGGACCTGATCGGCGGGGATGAGCGGGAGGGCCTCCTCCCAGAGCTCGATCGCGCGCCGGAGCTTCGCCTCGTAAGCGACGAAGTCGAACTCCCCGCTCCAGCGGTCGTAGAGCTGATCAGCCTCAGCGATCAGCGCCGCGGGGTCCTCCGCCGCCCGCCCGGCCTGGATGAGCAACAGGCCGCAGAAGATCAGCAGAACCACTGCCAGCCTCTCCATAGTCTCCTCCTCCTCTTGTCGACGGTCGCACGGTCCTTTTTACCCGATTGCGTCCTCCGTGTCAAGGAGGCTAAGATCTCGGTAGGAGGTGAGGCGATGGAGATTGCCCAACTGATCGCGGAGCGGCAAGGCGAGAACTACCAGCTGCACAGGAGGTATATCACGCCCGGCTTCGTGCGGGTCCTCGAGATCATCGGCTATGATAAGGTCTACACCAAGGGCGAGGGTGCCTACCTCTACGACGGGGCCGGGAACAGGTATCTTGACTTCCTCGGCGGGTATGGGGTCTACCACTTGGGGCGGGGCCACCCCGCGCTCAAGCGGGCCCTGCACGAGCTCATCGAGCTCGACCGGCCGAATCTCGTCCAGATGGACTGCCCCCTGCTCGCGGGGCTCCTGGCGGAGCGGCTGGTGGAGCGGACGAAGGCCAGCTTCCCCGGCCTGGAGGCCGTCTTCTTCACCAACTCTGGGGCCGAGGCGGTCGAGGGGGCCCTGAAGTTCGCCCGCGGGGCCACCGGCCGGGAGCGGTTCATCTATCTCGACCATGCCTTCCACGGGCTGACGCTAGGGGCGCTCTCGGTGAACGGAAGCGAGCACTTCCGCTCGGGGTTCGGGCGGCTCCTCCCCGCGACGGCGATCGCCATGAACGACCTTGGGGCCCTCGAGCGGGAGCTCGCCAAGGGGGATGTCGCGGCCTTCATCGCCGAGCCGATCCAGGGGAAGGGGGTCTATCTCCCGGACGAGCGCTTCCTGCCGGAGGCCCAAAGGCTCTGCCGCGCGCATGGGGCCCTCTTCATCCTCGATGAGGTCCAGACCGGGCTGGGGCGGACCGGGCGGTTCTTCTGCGGCGAGCACTGGGGCCTCGAGCCGGACATCGTCACGGTCTCCAAGGCCCTGAGCGGGGGCTATGTCCCCGTCGGCACCGTCCTCACCCGCCGGGAGATCCACAAGCGGGTCTTCTCCGGGCTGGAGCGGTCGGTGGTCCACTCCAACACCTTCGGGATGAACGAGCTGGCGATGGGGGCGGGGCTCGTGACCCTCGAGGTCATCGAGAGGGAGGGCTTGGTCGAGCGGGCCGCCCGCCTGGGGGAGCGGTTCCTGGCCGGCCTTATGGAATTAAAGGGCAAATACGAGCTGGTGAGGGATGTCCGGGGGAAGGGGCTGATGGTGGGCATCGAGTTCGGCCCGCCGCGGTCATTGGCCCTCCGCGCCGCCTGGGCCGGCCTGGAGAAGGTCCAGGAGGGGCTCTTCGCCCAGATGGTCGTGATGGGCCTGATGCGGGATCACCGCCTGCTCACGCAGGTCTCGGGCCACCGGGTCAATATAATAAAATTCCTCCCCCCGCTGGTCATCGGCGAGGAGGAGGTCGATTACGCGCTCAGAGCGCTCGATCAGGTCCTGGCCGAGGCCCATCGCTTCCCCGGGGGGCTGTGGAAGATGGGCGCGGAACTGGTGAAGGGAGCGCTTGCCAGGTGAGCTGCTCGAACGCGCGGCCGGCGCTCACGGCGAACGAGCGGCGTGGCGCAGCAGATAGCAGTCAGACGGGGAGAAGCTCACCTCGACCTCTTCACCCTCCGCAACCGCGAGATCCCCCGGCGCGAGCTTCACTCGCAGTTCGTTCCCCGCACAGTCGAGATAGGCCCAGATCGCGTCGCCGAGAAACTCCACGCCCTTCAGCCGGCCACGGAGCCTGTTCGCCAGGCCGGCCCCGAGCTTGATCCGCTCCGGGCGGATGAGGAACTTCACCTGCTCTCCGGGAAGGCAATCCGCGGTCGCCTCCGCTGCCACGGCCACCGCGGGGCCCTGGGGGAGGAGTCGAACTACGAGCTTGCCCGATTCGATCTCGGATATCTCCCCGGAGAGCAAGTTCCCCCGCCCGATGAACGAGGCGACGAAGGCCGTTGCCGGCCTGGCGTAGACCTCTTGTGGGGTTCCGAGCTGTTCGATCCTCCCGCTGTTCATGACTGCCACGCGGTCGGAGATCGCCAGGGCCTCCTCCTGGTCGTGGGTGACATAGATCGTCGTGATTCTCAGCTGGCGCTGAAGGCGCCTGATCTCGAGGCGGAGCCGCTCGCGGAGCTTGGCGTCGAGCGCGGAGAGCGGCTCGTCCAGCAGGAGGAGCTGCGGCTCGGGGGCCAAGGTCCGGGCGAGCGCCGCCCGCTGACGCTGGCCTGCGGAGAGCTCCGCTGGGCTACGGTCCTCCAGGCCCGCCAGGTCCACAAGACGGAGGAGTTCCGCCACTCGCGCTCGCCTATCGCTCCCCGGCCTGAAGCGGAGGCCGTAGCCTACATTGCCCGCGACGGTCATGTGGGGGAAGAGCGCATAGTTCTGGAAGACCATCCCCACGCGCCGGCGCTCGGCGGGGAGAGCGAGGACGCTCCTTCCAGAGAAGAGGATGTCCCCCGCATCCGGCCTTTCGAAGCCCGCGATCAGCCTCAGGATCGTCGTCTTCCCGCACCCCGAGGGGCCGACGAGGGCCAAGAACTCCCCCTCGGCAACCGTGAAGGAGACATCATCGACAGCCAAGACAGAGTTGAAGCTCTTCCTCACCCGCGCGAGCCTCACCTCGACCATCGGTCCGCTCCTCTTCTTCCCCGCGGTGGGCCGCCGAAGAGCCGCTCTCCGAACCGCTCGATGACGATAAAGCTCCCGCTGGTGACGAGGATGAGGAGCGTGCTCATCGCGCTTGCGCCCCCGAAGCTCCGTGCCGCACGGAGGTCGTTGACCACCAGGGGCATCGTCTTCCATTCCGGGCGGGCGAGCATGATCGTCGCACTCATCTCCCCAAGAGAGAGGGCGAAGGCGAAGACCGCGCCCACGAGGAGCCCGCGGCGGATCAGGGGGAGTTCGATCTCCCAGAAGGCCCGGAGCCGCGAGGCCCCCAGGCCCCGCGCGGCCTCGACCAGGCTCCGCTCGAGGCCCTCGAGGATCGGGACGACCGCGCGGATCACAAAGGGATAGGAGAGGATCGCGTGGGCTAGGGGAATGGCGAGCCAGCCTCCGCGCAGCGGCGTCCGAAGGAAGGCCAGCAGGAGCGCCCCTCCCACGGCGACGGAGGAGACCCCGAGGGGGGCCATGACGATGGTATCGAAGAGCCGTCGTCCTCGGAAGGGGCTTCTGGCAACGGTGAAGGCGATCGGAAGGCCGACGAGCACGGCGATGGCCATTGCGATCAGCCCGAACTGGAGGCTGTTGAGGATTGCGTTCAGCGGCGGGGCACCGATCAGCGCCTCGTATTCCGGGCGGAAGATGTAGGAATACCAGTCGAGCGTCAGCAGGGTCCGGCCGGCCCACTCCCGAGTGAAGGAGTCATAGACCACTCCCGCGAGCGGGCCGAGGAAGAGGAGCCCGCTCAACAGGATGAAGGCCCACAGGGCGGCCTTCCCCCAGGTCGGCTTGGTGAAGAGCGGGACGGTCGGCCGGGGCCGGACCGCCTCGAGCTCGCGGGAGAATCGGCCCTCGAGCAGGATGTAGCCGTAGGTGAACATGAGCGAGAGCAAGACCTCAATGAGCGCCAAGGCCGCGCCGAGCTCC
This sequence comes from Candidatus Acetothermia bacterium, assembly GCA_024653345.1. Classification (GTDB taxonomy): domain Bacteria; phylum Bipolaricaulota; class Bipolaricaulia; order RBG-16-55-9; family JANLFV01; genus JANLFV01. The sequence goes on along the minus strand of JANLFV010000004.1, from coordinate 102,013 downwards.
CGCTGATACAGGACGATGAACTGCGTGTAGATCTCGACCTCGAGCGTGGAGAACCGCGCCCCGCCCAGAGAGAGGACGATGGGGAAACTGAGGAAGCAGAAGATGAAGACAAGGGCCGCGCCGGTCATCAGGCTGGGGAGAAGGAGCGGCAAGGTCAAGCTCCAGAGGCGGCGGAGGCGGCCCGCCCCGAGGGCCTGGGCGCTCTCCTCGTAGGCTGGGTCGAGCCGCTCCCACTGGGCATGGACCATCCTGGCGATGATCGGGGCGTTGTAGAAGGCGTGGGCCAGGACGATCCCCTTGAGGGAATAGAGGAGCTTGAGCGGCGGGCTCTGGAGATGGAAGAGGCTCATCAGCAATCGGTTGAGGTAGCCGTTGTTCCCGAAGAAGAGGATGAACCCGAGAGCGACCGTGACGGCCGGGAGGACGAAGGGGACGATCGTGACCGACCGGACGGTCCTCTTGAGCGGGAAGTCGTAGCGGGTGAGGATGTACGCCCAGGGGAGGCCGAGGGCGATCGCCAGGAGGGTGCTGAGCAGGGCCTGCTCGGCCGTGAACTGGATCACCTGGCGGAAGTAGGGCTCGCGGAAGACCTCAGCCAGATAGCGCAGGGTGACCCGGCCGTCCTCGACCACTCCCTCCTGGAAGAGGCGGAGGAGGGGGTAGTAGAAGGCGCAGGCCAGGAAGGCCACCGGGGTCCCGACGAGCGCCGCCCGGCCCAGTCTCTTTATCCTAGCCTCCCACGATGACGCTGGCCCATTCTCTCAGCCAGCGGTCGAGGTTCTGCCCGACCTCCTCCGGGGAGAGCATCACCGGCTGGGGCGGGACGACCGCATACTGGTAGAACTCAACCGGCAAGAGGGCCTCGGGGTTGGCCGGGAACATCCACTCCGTGAGTGGAATCCGCTCCTGAACCGCTGGGGAGAGGACGAAGTCCAGGAACTCCTTCGCGAGCCGTTCCTGCCTCGTCCCCCGGACTACGCCCATGAGATAGATATTCCGATAGCCCTGGTTGTTCAAGAGCATGACCTTGTAGCGCGCGCTCCCCGTCTCGATCACCGAGTAGGCCGTGTCGGTGGAGAAGCTGAGGACGATCGGCCCCTCGCCTGCGAGGAAGAGCTCGTAGGCCTCGCTCCAGCCGCCGGCGATGGTGAGGATGTTCGGCAGGAGCTCCCGCCAGTAGTCGAGGTAGCCCGGGTCGCCGAACTGATGGATCGTCCAGAGCAGGAACGACAGCCCGGGCGAGGAGAGCCGCGGGTCCTCGAGGATCAGCATCCTCCGGTAGCGAGAATCGAGTAGCTCCGGGAAGGTCCGGGGGACATCGCTGGTCTGGAGAGCCTCGCCATCGTAGACGAGAGTGATATAGCCGTGCTCATAAGGGATGAGCATCATCTCGGGATCGATCAGCAAGGCCTCGGGGACCTTGGTCAGCGTCGGCACGTCCTCAGCGGTTAAGGGGATGAAGAGGTCGGAAGCCTTCGCTCTCGCCAGGTCGGCCGCCTCGACGCCGATGAAGACGTCCGCTCCCTGCTCTCCCGCCTCACGCTCCCGGATCAACTTGACGAGCATCGCCCGCGAATCGGCGGTCGCGATGAACTGCACGTCCACAGCATGGTCTCGCTCGAACTCCTCCTCGATGAACGCCGCCGGGCCCCAGGAGGCGAAGCTGTCGTAGGTGTAGACGACAAGCGCGGGGACCTCTGCCGCGGCGGAGAAGAGGAGGCCGAGCGCCAAAGCCACCGCTGCGAAGAGCACTTTCCGCATCGTGGATCCCTCCTCTGCTGCAAGAAGGGGGAGGGAAGGCCCAGGCTTGCCAGGAAGGCTCCCTACGCCGGCATTACCCGGATCAGGTTCGAAGGGTCGGCCTTTACGGCCCTCTCAGCCCGGTCCATCCGAGCTCCCCTGTCGAATTGATTATATCGACAGCCCCCAGCTAGATCAACGGCGGTGGATCACCAGTAGCAGGCCGCCCTTGAGCTCGACCCCGGCCGGGAGGGCCGTGACCTCGTTCGAGATTCCCCGGGAGGAGGCCCGCGTCAGCCGCTCGCCCCGGAGCGGGTATCTCAAGCCCCAGGTCTGGACCCCCTCGACCTCCTCGGAGAGCGGGAGGAGCGAGACGAGCTCTCCCGGCTCGGCCCCGGCCAATTCCAATCGGTTGGGCACAAGCCAGATTCGCTCCCGTCCGGCGAGGATCTGGGCGGCCACTCCCGCGCGCGCGGCCTTCTCCAGGAGGAAGATGTTCACGAGGCTCTGGTCGAGCCGCGCTCCCAGGACCCCAAAGAGCACGATCCTCTCCGGCCCGAGGGAGATCGCCCGGTCGAGAGCCAGTTCGAGATCGGTCTGGTCCTTCTCCGCAGGATGGGCCATTACCGCGAGCCCGCTCCGCGTCAGTGCCTCGCGCTCATCCGGCCCCAGAGAGTCGAGGTCCCCCACGACGAGCTGCGGTCTCAACCCGAGCCTCAGCGCGCGGGCCGCGCCCCCGTCCGCAGCGATGATGTAGTCCGCTTCCGCCAGGAGGTCCGGGAGGAACTCCACCCCGTGCCAGGGGCCATTGCCCAAGATCAGAATTGATCGAGGCATCGCGCTCATTATCCCCGCCGGGCGGAGGTTTGACAAATGACCTCTGTGCACCTAACATCTCGCTGATCGCACTTATCCTGTTCTTGGAGGTTTGACATGGCTAAGGCTCAGCCGCTCACGAAGGACCCGCGCGAGGCCGCTTGCCTCTTCCGCGACATGGGGCTGGTGGGGGCCGGTGGGGCGGGGTTCCCCACCTACTACAAATACCTCAAGCCGACCCCGATCTTAATTGTCAACGCCGAGGAGGGCGAACCGGGGCTCGAGGCAGACAAGCTGCTCTTGACGACCCACGCCGACGAGTTCGAGCTGATCCTGAATGCCCTCAAGGAGATCTTCGGCTTCCAGAAGATCTATATCGGGGCGAAGGAGAAGGATCGGCCGAAGCTCGCCCCGCTGGAGAAGCGGTTTAACATCGCCTACACACCCTCGCTCTATGGGATGGGTGAGGAGCGCTGGCTCACCAAGTCGATCACCGGCATTGAGATCCCCCTCGGCAAGTATCCCCCGGAGTTCGGGGTGACGGTCAACAATGTGGAGACGGTCTACAACATGTATCGTGCCCTCTTCCTGGGAAAGCCAGTGACCCAGAAATACATCAATGTCTACGGCGAGGTGGCCGAGCCGCGGGTCTACCTCGCCCCGGTCGGGACCTATGCGATGGACCTCCTGGGGATGAGCGGGGTCATCACAGGGAACTCGCACAAGCTGATGTGCATCGACGGCGGGCCGATGATGGGGAGCAAGATCGATGTGGGGGAATATGCGGTGAAGAAGACGACGAACGGCCTCCTCGTGACCGATCAAGGGATGTTCAAGCGGCGGGAGGAAACCCGCCCGACCTGGAGCGAGAGCCTCCCCGAGATCATGCGGAAGCTGGGGATTGAGAGATACCTCCACTGGGAGCCGAGGGAAGTCCACGATGTGACCTCCAGGATCAAGCGGGTGAAGCTCTACCTCAAGCAGTGCACCGGCCAGCCCTCGGGGGCCCTGGTAAAGGCCGGGGACCGGGTCGAGGAGAACCAGCTGGTGGGGAGGGCCGTTGAGGGGGAGCTCCCCGACTTCAAGTGCCTCTCGGTCAACCTCCACGCCCCGATCAGTGGGATCGTCAAGGAAGTGACGAAGGACTACCTCATCATCGAGCGCGATCACTTATAGTGCTCAGCGTTCTTGGCGATGTAGCTCTTCCACTTTGCCGGGACCTCCTCTTCGGCGTAGATCGCGTTCGCCGGGCAGACGGCAGCGCAGGCCCCGCAACTGATGCAGGTGTTGGGATCGATGAATAATTGCTCGGCCTCCTTGTGGCCGGGCTCGTCTGGCCGGGGATGGATCGCATCGACCGGGCAGACCTCCACGCACTTGGTGGCTTTCACGCCAACACAGGGCTCGCAGATCACATAGGCCATCGTCCTCTTCCTCCTCTGATAGCTTGGTGCTCGACTCTGAGGGAGAGTATAGCAGTTCGGGGTGCAGGGGTCAAAGGCGGCTCAGGGGCTGGCGCTCAGCCGGAGGAGCGCCACGAGGCTGGCGAAGCTCACCGCGGCCAGAAGCAGCGCGGGCCAAAAGCTCACCGCAGAGCTGACATGCAGGCCGAGCAGGACCAGGCCCAGCCCGATCAGGCCGACGATCGCCGTGGCGCGCAGGTGGCGACTGACCACTCCGCCCTCAATTCTGACGAACCCCCACAGCCGGCGGGCGAAGAGATCGAGGTCCCAGCCGACCATGGCCAGCAGCAGCGCGATCAGGATGAATGTTGCATTCAGCCCGAAATAGACGGCAACGCCTGCCAGAGCGACCATCCCCGCCAGCCCCACGGTCGGGAGCCGCTCGAAGCGCGTGAAATAGCTTCCCAGCCAAAGGCCGAGGATCACGAACGCCGCGCCCAGAAGGCTCCAGCGGAGGCCGGCCTCGGCCGGAATCGCCGCCGCCACCAGGAATGCCCCGGACGCCAGAAGAGCCGCGCGAGCAAACCAGACGCTCATCGCCGCAACCTTGAGAGGGCCTCCCGCGCCGCGGCCTTCAGCGGGTCGCTCGCCTTCCAGTCGACCACTCGGACCCCAGCCTCCCGGAGCTTGTTCAGCATCAGCTCCCGCCGAAGCCGGCCGATCCGCCAAGCCAGCTCCACCGTCTCGTCCTTCACAGGGAGGCGGGCTAGCTCGAACTCCAGCGGGTCGGGTGAGACCACGATCACGGAATACATCGCTCGCAATCGGCGCAGAACTTCGATGTCCTGCTCGAGGAGCCGGCTGATGAGGACGATCTGCGAGCCCGCGGGGAAGAGCCGCCGGTGGATGTTCTCCAAGCCCTCGAAGATCGCCTTGTCCCCCTTCTCCGCGCGGGTGAGGGCCTTGAGGAGCTTCAGAAGCTGGAGGCGGCCATAGCCGGGGAAGGTCCAGTCGAGATAGCGGCCGTAGATCAGGAGCCCGACCCGATTCCCGCCCTTGATGAAGTAGCGGGCGAGCGAGGCCGCCGCCTGGACGGAGCATTCGAAGAGCGACTCGTCCCCGACGGTGATGTCCGCGCGAGCGCGCGCGTCGAGGATCAGCCCGACATCGGCTACCCTCTCCTGCTCGAACTCCGCGGTGATCAGCCGCCCGAGCCGGGCCGTGGCGTTCCAATCGATCCAGCGGAACTCGTCCCCTTGATAGTATTCCCGCGTCCCGAAGAACTCGACCCCCGTCCCGCCCAGACGGGCCTTCACCACCCCGGAGTAGACCTTCGTCCGGCGTGGAGCGATCGCGATGTCCCGCAACTCCTCGAACCGCGGCGTGAAGAGGATCTCGCCGGGGCAGGGCAGCTCGAGATCGATGAGGTTGAACCCCAGGCTGTCACCGACCCTGGCGCGGAGATGGAAGAGCTCGAACCGCCCCCGCGCGGCCGTGACGCGATACTCGAGCGCCGCTTGCTCGCCGGGCCCGAGCGAGGTGACAAGCCTCGTCTCGCCTTCCAGGACCGTCAGCCCCTCCGGGAGAGCGTCCAGCAGCTGGACCTCGCTCAAGCGGCGCTTCCCTTCATTGAGAACCTCGACGCGGACGATGGCCTCCTCGCGGCTGAGGAGCTGGCGTTGGCTGATCTTCCGCTGAGCGGTGAGCTTCACCTCCTCGACCGATGTGCCCAGCCAAATCCCGGCGCTGAGGTAGACGAGCAGAGGGAGGATCAGGAGCAACAGCTCGCCCCGCCTCAGGAGAAGCCCCACGAGGAGAATGAGGAGGATCAGCGTGCCGAGGGAGGAGAGGAACCGCGGTCCGCGCATCAGTCGACCTTAGGGACGGGGACGGTGGCGAGGGCCCGTTCGACCACCTCTTCCGCCGCGAGCTCCCGCATCCACAGCTCCGGCTTGAGGATCAGCCGGTGGACGAGCGCGGGCTTGGCCACGGCCTTCACATCGTCCGGGAGGACATAGTCCCGACCATCGAGGGCCGCGCGGGCTCGGGAGAGCTTCATCAAGGCCAGGGAGCCCCGCGGCGATGCCCCGACATAGACTTGCGGGTCCTGGCGGGTGGCCTCGACCAAGGAGACGATGTAGTCCTCAATGTCGGGATCGAGGTAGACGCCCTCCAGGGCCGCTTGCATCTCGATGATCTCCGCCCCGGTCGTGACCGGGTCGAGCTGGACCTCATCCGCCTTCCGGCCCCGCCGCCGGCGGAGCATCTCGACCTCTTCCCGGTGGCCGGGGTAGCCGACCTCCAGCCTCACGAGGAACCGGTCGATCTGGGCCTCCGGGAGCGGGAAGGTCCCCTCATACTCGATCGGGTTCTGCGTGGCGATCACGATGAACGGCCCGGGGAGCCTCAGTGTCTCGCCCTCGAGCGTGACCTGATACTCCTGCATCGCCTCGAGGAGCGCGGCCTGAGTCTTCGGCGGGGCCCGGTTGATCTCGTCGGCCAGGACGATGTTGGCGAAGATCGGCCCCCGCTTCAGCTCGAACTCCCCAGTCTTCTGGTTGTAGATGTGCGTCCCGGTCACATCACCTGGCAACAGGTCCGGAGTGAACTGAATCCGCTTGAACTCCAGCCCGAGTGCCGCGGCGAACGACTTGGCCGTGAGCGTCTTGGCCAGGCCGGGGTAGTCCTCGAAGAGGATATGGCCGCCGGAGAGGATGCCCATCAGGACCAGCTCCAGCATCGAGCGCTTCCCGATGACCGCCCGCTCCACCTCGGCGATGATCCTCGAGCAGTGCTCGCTCAATTCTTTCAGCTCCATCTAGCCCTCCCTCGCTTTGCCAGAGCCTTCCGCGGCCCGGCGGAAGCGCCGGCCGCGAATGACTCGAGATAGCCGACGACAAATGCCAGGTCTTGCTCGAATGAGCTGTCCCGCCGCCCCCAGGGCGAGTTGAAGAGCCCCCGCAGCCAGTCGAGCGAGGTGTAACGCCGCTCGAACCCGCGCTGGAAGAACTCCCTGACCCGCGGGTCGCTCGTCCACACCCCGGCGCGGATGGCCTCGAGGGCCTCCTCGGTGGAGATCTCCTCGCGCCAAGAGAGGAGGTCAACGACGAAGTCCCGCAACTCCCGTCGGAGGCGCCACTTGAAGTATTCCCCGTGCTGGCCGAGCTCGATCCGCCTCACCAGGTCAGCGATCAACCCCGGCCGAGGCTCGACCTTCTTTGCGCGCTTCTCCCGGCGCGTCGGCTCGCGCCTCAGGCCACGGAGGAAGTAAGAACCGAGGAGCACAAAGAGCAGGAGCGCGAAGAGCCAGATCCCGAGCTGCGGGACAGCGCGCAGGTAGATTCCGATTGCTTGGAAGGTGACCAGCAGGGGTTGAATCAGCCGCTCGCGCACGAACTCCCCCGCCACCAGAGTGAGCACGGCGGCGAGGAGCGCCACGCCAGCCGCGCTCAGCCCCAGGATGTAGAGCCCTCTACGTCGCTTCTCGTCCATAAGCCTGTTGGATCGCCTCCAGGCAGGAGATGGCCTCCCCCGCTTCCTCAGGGCCGGTCCGCCTCCCGCCATAGCGGACCTTCTCGAAGAGCCGGGAGAGGCGAGCGACATGCTCGCTCCGGACGCCCGCTCGCTCCAGAAGGCGCTCGAACTCCCGGGGGGTGAGGCACTTCCGCAGGCCCGACGGGATCTGCTCCCGCTTCCCCAGAAGCTCGCTCATCTCCGCGTAGCAGCGCAAGACGGTGTCTCGGACGGCCGCGCCGCCGCGAAGCTGGGCGGCAGCCGCGCCTGCCAGCCCGGCCAAGCCTTCGAGGCTGCCCTCACGCCGTTGCCAGAAGCGGGGCAGGAACCGCCAGCCGAGCAGCCCGGCCATCCCCAGAAGGACGAGGAACAGCAGAAACGGGCTCCAGCGGGGCGGGTTCACCGGCTCGACGGGGGCCGCCACCGGGGGCTCCTGCAACTGCAGGGGCGCTTCCTCGGGCGGGGGCTCGATCGGCTTAGGCTGGGCACGCTCGTGGAGGAAGGAGTAGAACCCGACGGCGAGGACTAGGCAGACCAGCGCGGTCAGGAGAAGCTCCTTCCGGTATTCTTTGGAGAGGATTGCCGCGACGAGCGCAGCGACGAGGAGCAGCGCGGCCAGGGCCCAGAAGATCATGTTTAGATAGTCCATCCAGCGGTTGCTGGGCAGAGGCGGAGGATTGTCCGAGGCCCGTCCCGCGCGAGAAGGGAGGGAATAGGTCTGGCCTGGGGCGAACTCGAGCCGCGTGAGTGAAGCGGCGAGGACCAGGAGCGTCACCACGAAGACCAGGGCTAGGGAGAGGACGGCCAACCGCTGCCTTCCCAGGGCTGTCATCCCGCTGCTTCCCTCAGGCTGTAGGCCCGCTCGATCGCCCGGAGGCAGTCGAGCGCCTCTGCCTCTTCCCGCGGCCCGCTCGCCCGCCCGCCGTAGCGGACCAGCTCGAAGAGCCGCGATAGCTGCCCGACATGCTCGTCCTGGACCCCGACGGCACGGAGCCGCTCCTCGAACTCCCGAGCCGTCATCGCCCTGGGAAACGGGACATGCCGCTGCTCGCTCAGCAGGCGGCTCATCTCACGATAGCACCGGAGGATGGCGTTCCGGAGATCTCCCCCTCCTGCTACTTCCTCCGCCGCCCTCCGCGCCGCGGCCGCTACCTCCAGAAGAGGTCGATCCGCTCGCCCTCGACGCCAGAACCGCCTCAGCCGCCACCCGGCCAGGGCCAGCAGCCCCAGCCCGGCAAGGAGGAAGGGGAAGATCGACCAACGAGGGGCGCGGACCGAGTTGAGCGGGGTCTCCCCTAGCCCCGGGGCATCTCCGGCCCCGAGCCCTCCGGCCCTCAAGTTGTCCAGCGCGTTGAGTAATTGCTCGAGGAAGTCCTTGAGTGCCCGGATGGAGAAGAAGAGCATCCCGAGGAAGAGGACAAGGACCACGGACCGAATCAGAGCATACTTGAAGTTCTCCGGCCAGATGAACGCGGCGATGATGGAGAACGGGAAGAGGATCACCAGAGTCCACATGGCCACCTGCCAGAAGAGGTCGAGGTTGAGCCCCGTCCCCTTGGCGCCAGGGGGGAGATCCCCCTGACCGGGGAAGAGCCGCCTGCCCGCTTCAAAGCGGACTTGGGAGAGGCTGGGCGCGAGGATGAGGACCGCTGCCGCGAGGGCCGCGGCGAGGACGAGGATCACTAACTTCCGCTCCCGTGCCCAATGTAGCATGCTACCCGATTATAGCAGAATCAGGGGAGGCCATAACTGAGGCCCCTGCTCCAGGGCTTGCCGGCCCCGCCTCCAGAGCCGAATCCACGACTCCTGCGCGGACGGCTGGTCAAGCTGCTCCTCTAGCCGGCGACTCCTTCCGGAGCTCAATGCCCAGTTCCTCCAGCTGGCTCTCCTTCACCGGCGCGGGAGCGCCCGTGAGCGGGCAGTAGGCCGTGAGGGTCTTGGGAAAGGCGATGACCTCGCGGATCGACTCCGCACCGGCCAGGAGCATCACCAGCCGGTCCAGGCCGAAGGCGATCCCCCCGTGCGGCGGGGCCCCATACTCCAGGGCCCGGAGGAAGAAGCCGAACTTCTCCTCCGCCTCCGCTTCCGAGAGGCCGAGGAGCTTGAAGATCCGGCCCTGGAGGTCCCGGCGATGGATCCGGATCGAGCCCCCGGCGATCTCCGCGCCGTTCAAAACCAGGTCGTAGGCGTCGGCCCGGACCGCGAGCGGCTCCCGCTCTAAAAGTCCGAGGTCCTCGGCCTTGGGCATGGTGAAGGGGTGATGGGTGCTGGTGATGTTTCCCTGCTCGTCCAGCTCGAAGAGCGGCGGCTCGACGATCCAGAGGAGCTTCCAGCCACCGGAGATCAGCCCCTCCCGCCGCCCCAGCTCCAGGCGGAGGCCGCCGAGGGCCTCCCTCGCCCGGCGGGGCTCATCGGCCACAAGGAGGATCAAGTCCCCCGGCCCGGCCTGGAACCGCTCCCGGAGAGCGGCGACCAGCTCGGGGCTGAGGAACTTGGCGATCGCCGACTCGACCCCTTCCGCGGCGAGCTTGAGCGAGACGAGCCCCTTGGCCCCGAGGCCCTTCGCTAGCCTCTCTAGCTCCTCCAGCTCCCGGCGGGAGTAGCGAGCGCAACCGGGGGCAGCGAGCCCGGCCACGAGCCCGCCGCGCTCGACCGTCTCCCGGAAGATCCGGAAGGCGCTCCCCGCGAAGAGGTCGGAGGCCTCGCGGATCTCCAGCCCGAAGCGCAGGTCGGGCTTATCGCTCCCGAAGCGGGCGAGGGCCTCCTGATAGTTCAGCCGGGGGAAGGGCCGCTCGAGCTCCTGCCCCAGGGCCTCCCGGAAGAGGTGGCAGACCAGCTCCTCGACGAGGGCCAAGATCTCCTCCTGGCTGACGAAGGCCATCTCCAGGTCGAGCTGGGTGAACTCCGGCTGGCGGTCGGCCCGGAGGTCCTCGTCCCGGAAGCAACGGGCGATCTGGAAATACCTATCAAAGCTGGCGATCATCAGGATCTGCTTGAAGAGCTGTGGGGACTGCGGTAAGGCGAAGAACCGCCCGGGGAAGGTCCGGCTCGGGACCAGGTAGTCCCTTGCCCCCTCGGGGGTGGACCTGGTGAGCATCGGGGTCTCGACCTCGATGAAGCCGCGGGCGTCGAGGAATTTCCGGATCTCCAGGATCACCTTGTGCCGGAGGAGGAGGTTCCAGCGCATCCTCGGCCGGCGGAGGTCGAGGTAGCGATACTCGAGCCGGGTCTCCTCGCGGGCCTCGACCTCGTCCTGGATCTGGAAGGGGAGCGGCCGGGCCTTGTTCAAGAGCCGGAGCTCGCGGACCTCGACCTCGATCTCGCCGGTGGGGAGGTTCGGATTAATGTTCCCCGCGGCCCGCTTGCCGATGATCCCCTTGACCTGGATGACATCCTCACGGTCGAGCGCGCGGGCGAGGCGATGGGCCTCGCCTTGATTGGGATTGAAGATCAATTGGATGAGCCCCGAGCGGTCGCGGAGGTCGATAAAGGTGATCCCGCCCAGGTCCCGCCGGCGGTGGACCCAGCCGCAGAGCTCGACCTCCCTTCCCGCATCCCGGGCGGAGAACTCCCCGCAGTAGCCCGTCCTCATCCTTCCTCCTAAAGTCGGCCGCTCGGCCAAAGATAGCAGCTCGGGGAGGGCTTTTCAACCGCCTTTCGCGCGGGCTTTACCCTCGAAAGGCCATTGCTAGGAAGTAGCCGACCGCCAGGGCCGGGAGGGTGAGCCAGAAGAGCCCGAGGTCGAGCCCCTCCTCCCTTCCGCCGGTGGGCACGACCCTGATGCCCTTGGTGAGCGAATCGGTCCGCCCCAGCCGGTCGGCTACCGTGAGGGTGACCAGGTTCATCCCCTCCCGGGAGAGGCGGTGCTCGACCCGGAGGCCCGCGGCATCGGCCTGGCCGTCCCCGTCGAGGTCCCAGGCGTAGCTCAGCCCCTCGCCCGTGGAGGGCGAGCCGTCGAGGACCACGACCTCCCCGACCCGGCGGTCGCCAGCGGGGGTGATCGAGAATTCGGCGCGGGGCGGCGGGGGAGCTGCCTTCGCCCAGGTGAACGGCTCGACGGTGACCTTGAAGGTGAACCGCCACAGGGCCACGCAGTTGGAGCAACAGGGCTCGTTCTCCCGGACATAGACCTCGAGCGCGACCGGCCTTTCAAGCGGGCTCAAGGGGCAGCAGAGCCTCAGCTCCTGCTGGACCCAGCCCCGATCGGGCCGGAGATCCTGCTCGACCGCCCCGGCCCCGAACTGGACGAAGGTCTCGCCCTTGAAGACCTCCTCGTAGAGGAGCTGGGGCAGGGCCTGGGGAGAGACCTCCGGCTCGATCGAGCCGGCGGAGGCGAAGAACCGCCAGTTCTCGCCCACGCCGCGGTTGAAGACCAGTTCGACCGACTCGAGCATGACCCTCACGACGCAGCAGCTCGGGATCATGCAGCGAGGCAGACACCACGGTGCGCTCGGAGGCTCGGGCAGGCGGCAGGGGAAGCCACTCAGCGGAGGCCCGGCTAGTTCAGCCTTCTCGCCCGGGTTGAGGACCGGCGCGGGCCTTGGGGGTTCCTCACCGATGGTATAGGTATAAAGATCGACCAGCTCGCCCGCGGAGTCCCGGAGCCAGGCCACATCGGCCTTATCATTCCAGACCTCGAGCGGCAACCAGCCGAGCTCGCCGGTCGCACAGCTCGCGCCCGACCAGCCCCGGGCCGCGCGGCCGGAGTGGATCCGCAAGGCATCCCCGGGATCGAGGAGGCAGCCGCGCGGGAACCAGAAGGTCTCCTTCACCTCCTGCCCCAGGGAGTTGCTGCTCTCCAGCCGCCAGCCGCTGAGATCGAGCGGCTCGGAGCCGCTGTTCACGATCGTCACAACCTCGTCCTCCCCGAGCGGCTGGATCCCTTGAATGGAAGCGACCGGACTGGCCCCGGCCGTGGCCCCCAGAACCAAGATAGCCCACAGGCCTAGAAGAACCCTCCACACCTTCATCTACCCCACCCCTCTCTCGGTTGCTGGCCGATCCTAATCCCCCCTGCGGGGGTCTGTCAACTTCAGGGAGGAGAGGGCAAAGATTGCGGTGATAGTCACGGCCGAGACTACGCACCAGGTGCAGAAGGCCCGGATCACCGCGAATTCAAGATAAGTGAGGTAGGCGGAGAAGATCGTCCCGCTGAGAGCCAGGCCGAAGATCCCCAGGTGGAGCCAACTCGAGAGTGGGTTCTTCACCCGGAGGCTGGCGATGGCCAGCCCCAGGATCAGGGCGTAGTTGAGCAGGCCGAGGACCGAGAGCGGGACCCCGAAGATCCGGCAGTAGACCGACTCATTGACGATGGCGCAGCCTGAGCCGATGCAGACGATCGGGCCGCAGAAGTGCTCGTAAGCCAGGTAGGCGGAGACCCCGAGCCCGAGCAAGGCTAGGAGGCTGATCACCAGCCGCACCGGCGCTGCTCCCTTCATCTCCAGCAGTTACTGGCCCTGGACCCGCGCGAGCTCGCGGTCGATCACCCTCTTGAAGCTCTCGTAGGGCTGGGCCCCGATCAAGATGTGACCGTTGATGAAGAAGGTGGGCGTCCCGATCCGCTGGGCCTGGGCCTGCTCCTCAGCCGGCAGATTCTCGATCAGTTGGCCGAGGTCTTCCTGATCCTCGAGGAGCCTCTGGAACATCTCGTTGGCCGTGAGGCAGGCATTGAACGCCTCAGCGCAGCTCTCTTCGTCCGTCCCCGCTCCGGTGCAGTTGTTGTAGTCAAAGTAGCAGCTGTTGAACTTCGTGTCGTAGCCCTCGAGGCAGCGGTTGAACTGAGCCGTGTCCAGGCCGACTGCCGCCGCGACTCCCTTGAGGTCGGCGAGGCCGAGGACCTTCGACTGGCTGACATTCTTCCCGGGGAAGACGGTCTCGAAGAGCCGATCGTGGAACGGCCAGAACTTGCCCTGCTGCTGGGCGCACTCCCCCGCCGCGCCGGTGAGCAATGCCGGCTGGCCGTGGACCACCAGGTTCCGGAACTCATACTTGACTAGGCCCTTGCTGATGTAGTCGCTCTCGATTCTCGGGTAGGTCTCCCAGAGGTAGCGCGCGCAGTAGGGGCAGTAGAACTCGGCGAACTCGATGATCGTGACCGGCGCGTCCGGGGAGCCCTTGGTCGGCTGGGCCGCGAGGATCGTCTGAGGAGTTACCGGCTTCTCAGGCTGGGTCAACTCACTCTCCTGCTGGGTTGCCCCCGTCTCGGGGCTGACGACGACCGCGTTCCGGCGGGCGGAGAACTGGCTGGCCACGATCAGCACCGCCGCCACGAGGAGCGCACCGATCACCACAAGCAGGATCGGGTTGCTCAGCAATCTCCCTCTCTTCTCTCTCATCGCGTCTCCTTTCGCCAGAGATGCTACTCCAAGGACGGCGGGGATCGCAACTCAGCCGGACCGGCCCTCCAGAAGGGAGCGAGCTACCTCGCGAGCGCGCGCGGCCAAGCCCTCCGTGATCCAGCCCCTGGCCAGGGCCTCCTCCAGCTTCGCCTCGTCCAGGAGGCGGGGCTCACCGCCCGGCAGGGAGGCGACATCGATCTCCAGGTCGACATACCTTATCCGGTCTGGGTAGACCTCGATCGGCGTGTTGATGTTGAAGTATTCCCCCTTGAGCTCCCCGGTCCGCGAGTAGTAACGCGTCCTGTAATACCAGCTTCCCTCGGTGAACTCGGTGACCGCCCGATCGCCGGGCTCCTTAGGGATGCCGAGGCCGTCGTATTCCCCTCCGGCCTTGATCTCCCGCTCTAGCTCGACGAGGCCTTCCTCTCGCGCCAGGCCCGTGACCGTCCCGTGGCCGAGCACCAGGACCTGGCCATCGAGCTTCACATGCTCGATCGCCAGGACCTCGCCGGGTCGGGCATCCTGGCCGAGCGGGCCGGCGGCGATCAGCCCCTTTGCTCGCGGACGGGCGAATTTCCTCAGCATCTGCTCGAGCAAATCGGTCTCCTCCTTGTTCCCGGCCGCTTTCGCCTGGTGGTGCCCCGCAAGAGTGGGCACCACCTCATTCCGCAGCTCGTCGAGCCGGCGCTTCGCCGCGCCCGGGAACTCGAGCTGGGCGGCCCTGGTCCCTTCCAGCAGGAGTTGAGGAGCTCCCTCCTCCTGGCAGTCCAGCTTGGCTGCTAGCTCCTTCAGCCGGTCGATGTCCTCGGCCAGGGCCGCCCGGCTCTGGCCCGCCGCGGCGGTGTGCCAGACGATCCCCCAGCCCTTGGGGGCCAGCTCTGCCCCAAGCCAGGAGAGGCGCATCCGCTCGCCGTAGTCCTCGATCTGGCGGCTCGTGGCGATTCGCCCCGTCGAGATCAGGACCGCGTATCGCCCGGGGATGCCGATCATCCGCCGCAGGAGCGGGGCTTGCCCCCGGCCGGGAAGCGCGGCGACCTGGACGAGTGCGGTCTCCCCGGGGGCCAAGATCTCGCCGGGGAGGAGGGCGCTCATGCCGCCGAGATCGAAGACCGTCCCCTCGGAGGTGCTGGAGCGGGCCACGCCGCGGTAGACTGCGTGAAGCCCGAGGTCGAACCGCCGCGCGATCGCATCGGGAAGCTCTCGCTGGAGCGCCGCGATCAACTGCTCCAGGCCTTCCTCCTCCCCCGAGATGAAGACCCCTTGGAGGTCATCCAGGTCGTAGAGGTCGAGGTCGTAGGGCTCCTGGTTTGGGGCGAGGTTGAACCGCTCGCAGATCGCCCGCGAGGGCTGGACGATCCTGAACCCCTGCCGCGAGAGGAGGTTCGTCAGGGCCGTCGCATAGATCCCGCGAATGCGCACCGCGTGCATACCAGGCTAGAATAGCAGATTCGCGGGCCGGGAGCAAAGCCTTCCCCGGGCTGGGCGATGCCTCACTCCTGCAGATCCGAAGCCTCTGCCCTCGGCTTCAACCCCTGAGGGAAGGTGAAGGAGCGCCGCTGCGGGGAGAGCCTATCTGAAGAGGTCCTTCTCCTTGGCTCTGAGGATCTGGCGCGCCGAGCCGGTCTTCGGGGCGAAGGCTAGGCCCTTGATGAGAGCCAGAGGGATCCCCTCGTCGCACTGGCCCATCACGAGTGTAGCAGCCGCGGCTAGCTCGTCGGCGACGCACTCGATCGAGGAGGTCATCTTATACCCGAAGAGGTCGCTGTTCCCCCTGAGATCGAGGAGTGGCTCCATCCCTGCCAGGCCGATGCAGAGGCCGATCGCGCCGTTCCGCCAGGGCCGACCGTGAGTGTCGCTGATGAGCACTGCCAGCTCCTTGCCCAGGTCCTCCCTTATTCGCTCCCTGATCTCCCGCGCTGAGCGGTCCGGGTCTTCCGGCAAGAGGGCAACCCTGCCGAGGCCGCCGGAGTTGGAGCGGTCCACGCCAGCGTTAGCGCAAATGTAGCCGGCGCGCTGCTCTACGATCAGGTGGCCCCGCTCCGCCCGAAGGATCTCCTCCGTCTCCCCCAGGATGACCTCCACGAGCCGTGCGTCCTTCTCCGTCCTGGCCGCGAGTTCGCGCGCTTGCGGGCTTGGCTCGATCTCGCCTAGCTCGACGACCCTCCCCTCGGCCTTCGAGACGATCTTGTGCGTGACAACGAGGACATCGCCGTGGTCGAGCGGGAGCCTGGCCCTCCCCAGTGCCGCGACGATCTCTCTCGGGAGGTCGCACGGGCCGGTGAGGATCGGAAAGCCCTCGATCCCCCAGATCTCCAGTCGCCTGTGCATCATGCGCTAGGTCCCAGTCAGCCTGATCCCGATCGCCCTCCGCTTATATCTCTGGTTCAGGCCGATGAGGAGCGCGGCAAGCCGCTCGGTCGTTCGGGCGCTTCGGAGTCCGCCGGCGTCGAACGCCCTCAGTCCCAGCCTCTCGCACACTGCCTTTACTTCTTCCTTAGCTGCCGGGTCATCGCCGCAGAGGAGCACATCGGATTCCACAGGCCGTTCGAGGTTCGCCAGCGCGTGCGAGGAGACGGCCTTGAAGGCACCCACAACCCTCACCTCCTCGCCCAGGAGGGCCTGGATCTCCTCCGCAGCCGAGCCCTCCGGGGGCATCTCCACCTCAGGAGGGTTGAAGCTCTTGAGCGGGACGGAGATGTCGACGAAGATCTTCCCCTTCAGAACTTCCTTTAGAGAGGCGGCGATCTCTCGCCCTGCGGGATAGGGGACGGTCATGAAGACGATCTCCGCTTCCCGAGCGGCCGCGAAGTTGTCGAGGCCCGTTACCCTTTCCTGAGCCTCGACTCCTCTTGCAGCCAACTTCTCCGCCAGCTCGCGGGCCTTCTCGGCAGCCTTCTCCCGCACCCGTGAGCCGATGAGCACCTCCATCCCGCTCGCTGCGAGGCGCAGTGCCAGCCCGAACCCCTGCCGCCCCGTCCCGCCGATAATCGCAATCTTCATCTTCGCGAAGGTGCGGCCATGAGAAGCCGGGCGATCTCAATCGGTAACAGGTCCCGATTCTCCTTCCGAACCTCGACAAGCGTGATCTCCTGGAGTGCACGGATCTTGTCAAGGAAGGGATTCCGCTCCTGCTTCACAACCCCCAGGACCGGCTTCGCCCCGCGGAGGGCGGCGAGGACAGCCTCCTGGAACCGGGGAGCAGCGAGCTCGAGGAACCCTAGCTCGTCCATGACCACCAGGTCCTTGGAATCGAGGGCCCGGGCGATGGCCGCCACTCCCACCTCTTCAAAGGCCGCAGGATATTGGATCAGGCCGGACTTGCCATTCCTGGCGATCAGTGCCGCCTGCCCGGTCGCGAGGTCCACAATCTTGTAGCCGCCAGGGCAACGGATCGTCCTAAAGCCGCCGAAGGAGTCTGGCCAGAGCTCCAGGACCCTTTCGACGACGGTGCTCTTCCCGACCCTAAGCCCCCCGGTGAGCAGGACCTTCATCGCAGGCTGAGGGCCGCGGCAAGCCAGCAGAGCGCGATCAACCCGGTCGCGCCGAGATAATAGAGCTTAGGGCGAGCCAGGATCGCCCGCTCCTTCGCCTGGCTCAGCCACTGGCCGAGCCGGTGGCCGAGAGGGACGCTGAGGAGAGTGATCCCAGCGGCTAGTGCGCCGTCGCGCAGGGCAAAGCTCAGCAGCTCCCCAGGAGTGAGCACCTCCCGCGGGCCCCTGCCGAGGGCGTAGAAGAAGACAAGGGCGATCGCGAAGTAGGCCAGATACATCCCGAGCAGGCCCGCTCCACTCCGCGCCAGGCTGCCCTTTAGATATGGCTTCCAGAGAAGGGTGACCGCCACCTGGAAGGCCAAGGCCTCCAGAACGATCGCGACCGCCGGGTTGACCACAGCCTGGGCAAAGGGCGAGAGCGAGAGAAGGAGGATGTCCAAGAGCTTGAAGGAGGCGGCGACGAGGCCGATCCCCAGCGGGAGGCTCGGCCGCCTGTAGATGGCGACGGCCGTGGCCATGAGCGTGAAGCCGATATTGGCCATGATCGCCCCCGCGTAGGGAAAATGAACGAGGTGGAGGAGCCCCCCGACCGTGGCCTCCAGGGTCCCCCAGAGCGAGCCGAACACGACTATCCCGATCAGGATATCCCACGAATTCTTCTGCCTTTCCATGCTTGCCTCCCGAATGCGATTTGGCTTTGCAGAGTATAGGTCACCGGCAGGGCAAATTCAAACCGCGAGCAGTCGCCCCTTCCAGCTAGCTGGGCGAGCTTGAAGCCGCGCTCCGCCCGGCGCTATAATCCGCCGCACTGCTGAAGGGAGGAGAGATGCACCCGAAGGAGTTTCGTTATACAAAGGACCACGAGTGGGCCAAGGCCGAGGGGAGCCGAGCGCGGGTCGGGATCACCGACCATGCCCAGAGCGAGCTGGGGGATATCGTCTATGTCGAGCTCCCGGCCGTCGGGCGGGAGGTGAAGCAGGGCGAGGGGTTCGCGACCGTCGAGTCAGTGAAAGCCGTCTCCGATGTCTACGCCCCGGTGAGCGGGAAGGTCGTGGAGGTGAATGAGCGGCTGAGCGATGAGCCGGAATTGATCAACAAGTCGCCGCACGACCAGGGCTGGCTCGCCCTCATCGAGATGGCCGACCCCAAGGAGCTGGAGAGGCTGATGACCGCCGAGGAATACGAGAGGTTCCTGGAGAAGGGCGAGGAATGATGGCCGCGGAGTTCATCCCCCACACCCCCGAGGAGATCGCGGAGATGCTGGAGGCGATCGGGGTAAGTTCCATTGAGGAACTCTTCGCCGACATCCCCGCCGAGGTCTTGAAAAGATACAAGCCCCTCGGGCTCGGGCCGAAAAGCGAGCTCGAGGTCGCCCATGAGCTCCGCGAGCGCGCGGCCCAGAACCTCGACCCCACGGAGTTCGTCTCCTTTCTCGGCGGGGGGATCTACGACCACTTCATCCCCGCGGTCGTGGAGCACCTCATCTCCCGATCGGAGTTTTACACCGCCTACACGCCCTACCAGGCCGAGGTCTCTCAAGGGACCCTCACCTGGATGTTCGAGTTCCAGACGATGGTCTGCGAGCTGACGGGGATGGAGGTGGCCAATAGCTCGATGTATGACGGGGCCACGGCCCTGGCCGAGGCGATGTTCATGGCTGCGCGGGTCACGGGGAAGCGGAAGTTCCTCCTGGCCGCGAGCCTGAACCCTCACTACCGCCAGGTCTTGAGGACCTACGCCTGGGCCGCGGAACTCGAGCTGATCGAACTACCGTATGATGAGCGCGGGCTGCTCGCCCGCCGGGCCCTCGACCAGGCCCTTGCCTCTGGAACCGAGTTTGGGGGCCTGCTCATTCAATCCCCCAACTTCTTCGGGGTCATCGAGGACCTCGAGGGTTTGAAGGAATCACTCGGCCAGGCCTTCCTGATCGTGAGCACGAACCCCATCTCCCTGGGCCTTTTGAGGCCGCCGGGCGAGTTCGGGGCGGACATCGTCGTCGGGGAAGGGCAAGCGCTGGGAAACCCCCCGGACTTCGGCGGCCCGCTCCTCGGGCTATTCGCCACCAGGCAAAAATACCTAAGGCAGATGCCGGGGCGGGTCTCGGGCCGGACGGTCGATGCCGAAGGGAAGACCGGCTATGTGATGGCCCTCCAGACGAGGGAGCAGCACATCCGCCGGGAGCGGGCCACCTCGAACATCTGCACCAATGAGGCTCTCTGCGCCCTCGCGGCCACGGTCTGGCTTTCGGCCCTGGGGAAGGAGGGCCTGCGCGAACTAGCCGAACTGAACCTCCAGAAGGCCCATTACCTTGCCGAGCGGATCAGTGGGATAAAGGGCTATAGGCTCAAGTTCGCCGGGCCGTTCTTCAACGAGTTCGTGGTCCAGACCCCCCGGAAGCCCGGCGAGGTTCTGGCGGCCCTCCGGGAGGCCGAAATCCTGGGCGGGCTCGATCTCTCGCCATACGGCCTCGGGGATTCCATTCTGGTGGCAGTGACGGAGAAGCGGACGAGGGAGGAGCTCGACCTCTTCGTAGAGGGGCTGAGGGAGGCTTGATGCGATGAGCACGATCTTCGAGCTGAGCAAGCCCGGAAGGCGGGGGGTGAGCCTCCCCCGGCTCGATCTCCCCGAAAGGCCGCTCGAGGAGCTGATCCCAAAGAGGCTGCTCCGGCGCGAGCCGCCCGGGCTCCCCGAGGTGAGCCAGCCCGACCTCGTCCGGCATTATACGAGGCTCTCGAAACTGAACTACGGCGTGGACGACGGCCTCTACCCCCTGGGGAGCTGCACGATGAAGTATAACCCCAAGGTCAACGAGGACCTGGCGCGGCTTCCCCAGTTCAAGTTTGCTCATCCGTTGCAAGGGGAGGAGCTCTCGCAGGGGATCTTGAGGCTGATGTTCGAGCTGGGGGAGCTGCTCAAGGGCATTGCCGGCTTACCGGGGATCACCCTCCAGCCGGCCGCGGGGGCCCACGGCGAGCTGGTGGGGATGCTTTTGATCAAGAAATACTTTGAAGAGCGGGGCGAGCGGCGAACTAAGATCCTCCTCCCCGACTCGGCCCACGGGACGAACCCCGCCTCGGCCCATACCGCCGGATTTCAGGTCATCGAGACCCCCTCGGACGAGCGGGGGATGGTCGACCTCGCGGGCCTGAAGAGGAACATGACCGAGGAGGTCGCCGGGATCATGCTCACCGTCCCGAACACCCTGGGGATCTTCGAGGAGGCGATCCTCGAGGTTGCCGAAGTTATTCATAAAGCCGGCGGGCTCTGCTACTTCGACGGGGCGAACCTAAACTCGATCGTCGGCCGGGCCAGGCCGGGCGACATGGGGATGGACATCGTCCACTTCAACCTCCACAAGACCTTCTCGACCCCTCACGGGGGCGGCGGGCCCGGCTCCGGCCCAGTGGCCGTGACCGAAGAGCTGGAGCCGTACCTCCCGGTCCCGGTGGTCGCCAGGAAGGGCGAACGCTACTACCTCGACTACGACCGGCCCAAATCAATCGGAGGAATCCACAGCTTCTACGGGCACTTCGCGGTGATGGTCCGGGCTTACGCCTACATCCTGATGCTCGGGGATGAGGGCCTCCGGGCTGTGAGCGGGAGCGCGGTCCTGGCCGCGAACTACCTCAAGGAGCGGCTGAAGCGGACTTACAAGCTCCCTTATGATCGGCTCTGCAAGCACGAGTTCGTCCTCTCCGGGAAGGGCCTGGGGAATGATGTCCGGACACTCGACATCGCCAAGCGGCTGATCGACTACGGCTTCCATCCCCCGACGATCTACTTCCCGCTGATCGTGGAGGAGGCCCTGATGATCGAGCCGACCGAGACGGTGAGCAAGGAGGAGCTCGACCGGTTCATCGCCGCACTGGAGGAGATTGCCAAGGAGGCTAAGGAGCATCCGCAATTGCTCAAGGAGGCCCCCCACAATGCCCCGGTCCGCCGGCTCGATGAGGTCCGGGCCGCCCGCCAGCCGATCTTGCGGGCCGAGCTGCGCCCGGTTCGCCGCTGAACTAGCCCTGCCACAGACACCTGGATGACGCTAGCTGTCCAGCTTCTGAAGCGATCCGCGGCTCCAGCCGGGATTCGGTGCGGACAGCGACGCCATAAACCTTTCCTGTTGAGCTTCCTCTGCCTCAACCGGCCCTCCCGACTATGAGGCCAACTTAGCGTGGGTTGCTCACTGTGCTGTTCTGATCGGGCTAGAAGAGAACCTCTCGCGTATGCCTGTTTCGTTGTATAATATGCTTAGCGAGCACTGGGGCACCAGGCCAGCGGCAGATCCAGGGCTGACCTTGGCGCTCCGGCGGGCGCAGGATGAGGGAGATCGGCTTAGCTTTGGTCTTAGTCCTTGCTGTGCACCTGCCATCCGCCGCGAGCGGTGATTGGCAGGGCACAACCGAGTTCAAAGCGCTGAGCAATATAAATGGAATCGCCGAAGAGTATCTCGACCTTGTCTCGGAGCTCAATCTGAGGCCCCCCTTTGCGGGGCTGAACCTCAAGGCGAGCGCAACCCTAGAGGAAGCAATCAGCAATGTCCATCAGGTGAAGATCGGCGATCTTGTCAAGGCGCTCGAGGGGCTCGAGGCGATCAGGAAGGACGTGAGAAGTATCGAGCCCGGCAAGATCAAGGAGAACCTGAGAGCAGAGTGGCTCACCTGGCTTGAGGCGATCACCAGGCTGCTGGAGAGTGGCCGTCTCGATGAAGCGGTTGAGGAGTTGAGGGACTTCAGGGAGGCCGTCAGCTCAGCCTATGTCGCGAAGAAGCTTACGCGCAAAGATGATGCGAACAAGCTGAGAGGCAAGGCCAAGACAGCGATCAGGAACATCAACAACATCGAGGGCCTCAAGGAGGATACGATCGATCTGACCTGTGCCCCCTTCGCCGCCTCGTCCGAGACCGATTGCATCCCCGCTGCCTTCGCTGAGCTGTTGAACGGGAATCTGGACGTGGCCAAGGCGGCGGCTGATCGCGGGGAAAACTCGCGGGCGATCCGGCAGCTCACGGAGTTCATCCGCCTCGTTGAGGACGGATACGGCGAGGGCTTGATCATCTCTGCCGAGGCAGATTCCCTCATCTCTAGAGCCGAGACGATCATGGGAAAGATCGATAAGAGCAAGCGCGCAAGAGATCTCAACTTCCGCATGGCGACCACAATCGGAGGGATCGGGCTGGCCTGGACCGTCGACGGTGGGAGCGCGCTCTTCCCCGTGCCTGGGAAGGATAAGCAAGACTTCGCGCTCGGTTTCGCCGCCGCGTTCGAGGGCAAGGGATTCGATCTCCAATTAGCGCTGGAGCATCAAGAGCTAGATTTCATGGAGAGGTGGTCCAGAGAGGATGATAAGCTCGTCGATCAGCTGGAAGTGGCGATGGAGCTCGAGCTAGGTGAAGTGGAGCTTGCCCAAAGCCTAGGCTACGAGCGCACTCTCTTCCCCGAGGCGATAGCCAAGGAGGTGGAAATCAGCCGGGTCGAGGTCGTGAAGCGTGAACTTCTGCGGCTAAGGGAGGAGATCAAGAGCTGCCCGAGTCTCCCCCAGGAGATAAAGGACGAGCTCGTGGAGAGGAAGGGCAACAAGCTGGGGAAGGCACTGCAGGCCCTCATAGATGGCCAGAGACAGAAGGCAGTCGATTATCTCCTCGACTTCCTGGAGCTCATCGAGCGGAGGCGGCGCGAGGGGAAGATCACCAGAGACGATGCCGAATGGCTGATCTCGGAGGTCCGGGGCATCCTGCCCCGCGAGCGAAGTCGCATCATCAGCGGCACGATGGGGGCTGAGTTCGCTCTCAGCTTGCTCGATCTGGAAATAGGGGGGACAGGCACGCTGAAGGCTTTCCCGACAGAGACGAAGAAGGACGAGAGGGATATTGCCTTCGCGGTCGGGTTCGAGGCCGAGCGGGGCAGGCTCTCGCTCGCGGGGAGCACTGCCTGGCAGCGGAAGCTCTTCCCGAACGACCCGGCCAAAGATGAGCTGAGCCAGGACTGGGAGGGCACGGCCACCTTCGAGAGGGAGGGGTTCAAGGCCAGGGGCTCCCTCGAGGCAAAGGCTATCATCTATCCCAACAGCAGTGCCAAGGACTACACCGTCCGGGCTCAGGACCTCAAGCTCGAGTGGGCCCTCGCCCGTGCCGACCTCACCCTGAGCTGGGAGCGAGAGGCCACGAACTACCCCAATGCTCCCGAGAAGGAGACGCTGGTCGAGGGGCTCGGATTGGTCCTAGAGTTTGCCGAGCCGGGGTTCACGCTCGACTTGGAGAGGGAGGCCACGACCTACCCTCTCGCCCCGGCTAAGGATAAGCTCGCCTGGAGCGCCGAGTTCAAGCTGGCCAAGGGCATCGCCCCGGGCTTGACGCTCAAGCTGGCCGCGAGCTTCGTTGCGGAGAGCTATCCCAATGAACCCGCTAAGGACAAGCTCACCGCCGGGTTGGAATTGACCCTCGAGCAGAAGTTCTGATCAGACAACATCTTCTTTGGAGAGGCCGGGGACTTCGACCCGCCGGCCGTCCTCCAGCTCGACGATCGTGGTCCCCTTGAAGATATTGTGCCCCACGACCTTCCCCTTCTTCCCATCGTGCTTGATCCGCGAGCCGATATGAGGGAGCTTGAGAAGCGTCTCGACGTAGTTCTGGTGCTCGTAGCGGAGGCAGCAGAGGAGCCGGCCGCAGAGACCGGTCACCCGCTCGGGCGGGACGAACAGCTCCTGCTCGTAGACCATGCGCATCGAGATCGACTCGGGGTTCCGGAGGAAGGTGGCGCAGCAGAGGGTCCGGCCGCATCGCCCGAGGCCGCCCAAGAGCTGGGTCTCTTCCCGGGGCCCGATCTGGTGTAAGACGATCCGCGCCTGAAAGTAGGCAGCGAGCTCGTGCAATAGCTCGCGGAAGTCGACCCGCTGGGGCGAGGTGAAGTGGAAGGTCAGCCGCTGGCGGTCGAAGCTATACTCGCAGCTCACGAGCTTCATCGGCAGCCCCCGCCGACGGACCATCTCCTGAGCCGCGACTAGTGCCCGCTCCTCCTCGGCTCTGTTTGCCGCAATTCTATGTTGATCTTCCTCCGTGGCCTGGCGGAGGACCCGCTGGAGAGGGTAATCGAGCTCGCTTACCCTGATCAGCTCCGGCCCGCGGAGCACCTCGCCGAACTCCTCGCCCAGGTCGGCCTCCACGATGCAGAGCTCCTTCGGGCGGAGGAGGAGCCGCCCGAGGCGGAAGTAGCGCTGCTCGCGCCGGCCACGGCCTAAGACCACCAGGACGACCTGCTCCTGCTCCTTCAACTCTGGGCTCCCTTCATCCGGAGTAAGGCCGCCTCCAGCAGGAGTGGGAGGTTCGCATTCCCCTCCAGCTCAGCTCGCGCTCGCTCGAGGAGCGAAATTAGGCCCATCAGCCGGGAAGGCTCTTGGCGGCGGCCAGCCTCACGAAGAGCCTCTTCTTCGTCGAGATTGAACAGCTCTACCCCTGGCCGCCCCTCGCTGCTGAGCGAGACCACTAGGAGGTCGTGCAGCCAGAAGACGGCCTCATGGAGCAACTCCCCGAGAACCTCGCGGTCCAGCTTGCTCAACGCGGCCGCCAGGCTGAGGATCTCCCAGGAACCCCGCTGCGGTATCCGCCGGACCAGCTCTAGCGCCGCCTCGCGGCTCTCCAGGGGATTGCCCGCCTTGGCCAGGAGCTTCACTATGCCTTGATCTTCCAGCCCCTCCAGCTGAGCTCTCAGTCTCGCCCTCTCTTCTAGCGGCCTGAAGCCGTCATGAGGGAGCCTCTCCAGAAGCTGGGGGAGCCCCTTGGTGGCAGCGAGGAGGTAGTCGATCTCTTCCGGCGTGAAGCCGCGGGCGAGAAGCCCCTCCCTGATGGCTGCGTGGGTTTGGGGCATCAGCCGGACCACCTGGCAGCGGGAGATGATCGTGGGAAGGAGGTCCAAGCTCCGGGCGAGCAGGACAAAGACGAGATACGGCGGCGGGTCCTCTAGGATCCTCAGGAGGCTGTTGGCCGCCTCGAGGCTGAGGTCCTCCGCGTCGCTGATGACATAGACCTTTCTTGAGCCCTCGCTCGGGGGATAGACCGCGTCCTCCTGGAGGGCTCTGATCTGATCAATCCCAATGAGCCTCTTTGCCCGACTCACCCACCTCACATCCGGATGGGCTCCCCGGTCGAGCTTCGCGCAACCTGGACCGCCATCGGCGCAGATGATCCGCCGGACCAGCCGGCGCGCCGCGTCCGTCGCACCCTCGCCCACGAGGAGGTAAGCCTGGGCCGGCCGATCGGACTGAATCGCTTCGATCTCCACCATTCCCCAGCTGAGGATAGCATAATTTTGGCCTGAGCTCAATTCTGGCTATATCATAGCCTGATGCCGTATTTCAGGGCCTTCCTCATGGCGGCGCTCAGCTCCTTGATCCTGGCCAAGCTGAGCGAGCTCGTCGCGCCACGGCTGGGGCTGGTCGACCGCTCGAACGAGCGGAAGATCCACCAAGGGGCCAGGCCGATCGGCGGGCTGGCCCTTCTCGGCGGCCTGCTCATTGGAGCCGGGCCCTTGTTGCCCTGGTCGAGGGAGGTCTCCAGCGTCCTCCTCGGGGTCATCGTGATCGCGGGCCTGGGGCTACTCGATGATCTGCGCGGCCTGGGGGCGAAGAGCAAGCTCCTCGTCCAGGCGCTCGCCTCCCTGATCCCCGTGCTGTGGGGCGGGCTCTGGGTGAGATCGCTCGGCTTGGGGGGAGCAGGCCTGGAGCTAGGGCCTTGGGGCATTCCCCTCACCATCATCTGGGTGGTGGGGATCACGAACGCGCTCAACTTCATCGACGGCCTGGACGGCTTGGCTGCCGGCTCTTCGCTCATCGCCGTCGGCTTCATCGCCCTGTTCGCTTGGAAGTCGGGAGGCTCAATCGCCCTCGCCCTGGCCGTAGGCCTCGCGGGAGCCGTCGCTGGGTTCTTGAGGTATAACTTCTATCCGGCCCGGCTCTTCCTGGGGAATGAGGGGGCCTACATCCTCGGCTTTCTCTTGGCCGTCCTGGCCCTCGAGCCCTTCGGCCACCGTTTCGGGCCGATCGAGCGGTTGCCGGTTCTGCCGCCTCTCATCCTTCTCGGGCTACCGATTGCCGACACCCTCTGGGCAATCTTGCGGCGGCTGAGAGCGAGAAGATCGGTCTTTGCCCCCGACCGAGGCCACATCCACCATCGCCTGCTCGCGAGGTGGGGCTACGGGAAGGCCCTACTGATTCTCTACCTGGTCTCACTGGCCTTAGGCGTGCTGGCGGTGGCGGGCTGGTGGAGATGAGCGGATTCGAACCGCCGACCTCTGCCGTGCGAAGGCAGCGCTCTCCCAACTGAGCTACATCCCCGCAGTGGCGGGACAGGGAGTCGAACCCTGAACCTCACGGTCATGAGCCGCGCGCTCTAGCCAAATTGAGCTATCCCGCCAGAATAATAAGCGCCCGCGGCGCCTGGTTGCGGGGGCTGGATTCGAACCAGCAACCTCCGGGTTATGAGCCCGACGAGCTTCCAGTTGCTCCACCCCGCGCGCTCGAGAGTGCCGAGGGCGGGATTCGAACCCGCACGAGGTCTCCCTCAGCGGATTTTAAGTCCGCTGCGTCTACCGGTTCCGCCACCTCGGCCTTCTTGGAGCGGGAAACGGGATTCGAACCCGCGACCTTCTGCATGGCAAGCAGACGCTCTAGCCAGCTGAGCTATTCCCGCACTCCCTAGGTTGAATTATAGACCGAGCTGCCCGAGCTGTCAAGCTGGTGCGAAGGGCGGGACTCGAACCCGCATGGGCTCTCGCCCACCAGCTCCTAAGGCTGGCGCGTCTGCCGGTTCCGCCACCTTCGCTGGTGCGCCCGGGAGGACTCGAACCCCCAGCCAATGGCTCCGAAGGCCACCGCTCTTCCAATTGAGCTACGGGCGCAAGCGAGCTCCGCTCGACCTCTATCTTCGCTGGCCGAAGGCCAGCGAAGCTGAACAGTCCAGCCGAAGCCTGGTGGGAGGGACGACGGGACTCGAACCCGCAACCCCTGCGGCCACAGCGCAGTGCTCTTACCAATTGAGCTACGCCCCTCTGGTGCGCCCGGGAGGATTCGAACCCCCGGCACACGGCTTAGAAGGCCGTTGCTCTGTCCCCTGAGCTACGGGCGCGGAGCGGAAGACGGGAATCGAACCCGCGTCTCTGGCTTGGAAGGCCAGTGCTCTACCGTTGAGCTACTTCCGCACGAGCTGCAAGCTCGACCTCCGTCTTGCCCGGCCCGTTGGGCCGGGCAAGGTAAATGGTCCAGGCGGAGCCTGGTGGTCGGAGGGGCGGGATTTGAACCCGCGACCTCAGCGTCCCGAACGCTGCGCGCTGGCCGAGCTGCGCTACCCTCCGCCGGACAGATATCATTTTAACCGCGCTTGCCCCCGGCTTGCAATAGCCCGCGAGAAGCGGAGGCCGACCTGCCCTATGGCAGGCCGGCCCTGACGCATACTGATCCGCGCGAAGGCTAGTCGCCGCTCAGGGTGAGGAAATGCGTCACCCCTTGCCGGTCCAGGACCGTGAGCAGGGCTGTTCCTCCCTGCGGGACTCTTGAGATTAGCTCGTCCCACTCCTCGACTGACCCGACCGCGCGGCGGTTCACCTCGAGGATCACATCGCCCACCTCCAGCCCGGCCCAGTAGGCGACGCTGCCCGTGTCGACGGCGACGATCACCACCCCTTGGTCAGTAGCCAGGCCGAATCGCTGGACCATCTCCGGAGAGTTGTTCTGGACTGTCAGCCCGAACCGCTTGACCCCTTGCTCCTGGGTCTGGCCCTCTCCCGGCTGGCCGGCCTGGACCTGGCTGGGCCGCTCGCCCAGGGGGACCTCGACCGTCAGGCGCTGGCCCGCGCGGACGATCTCGAGCCTGACCTTCTCCCCCACCTGGCGGAACATGATGAGGTCCTGGAGTTCACCGGTGTTATGGACCGCTTGGCCGTCGACGCTCAGGATGATGTCCCCCCGCTGGAGAAGCCTCTCGGCTGGGGACTTCTTGACCACATCGTTGACCAGCACTCCCCCGCCTGCCTCGATCCCGAAGTGCTCGGCCAGCGCGGGCGTGATGTCCGCGATGTAGATCCCTAGCCAGGCCCGGGTCACTCTCCCCTTGGCGATCAGCTGGCCGAGGATCTGTTTCACCCTGTTGATGGGGATGGCGAAGTTGATCCCCTCCGTGTTGGTGGCGATCGCGGTGTTGATCCCGATCACCTCCCCGGCCGCGTTCACCAGCGGGCCGCCGGAGTTGCCGGGGTTGATCGCGGCATCGGTCTGGATCATGTGGTAGAAGTAGCCATTGTTGTCCGGCCGCGGGACGGTCCGCTCCAGAGCGCTGATGATCCCCGCCGTGACCGTGTGCTGGAGCCCGATGGGATTCCCGATCGCAACGACCCAGTCGCCGATCTCGACCCTGTCGGAGTCCCCTAGCCTGACTGGGGCAAGGCCCTGGATCTCGCCCTTAACCCGCACTGCGGCGACATCCAGCTCTGCATCGCTCCCGACTACCTCGCCCTTGAATTGCTGCCCGTCGGGGAAGACGATGTTGATCGAGGTCGCCCCTTCGATCACATGGTTGTTCGTCAGGATGTAGTGGTGGCCTTGATAATGGATCAGGAAGCCTGACCCGATCGCTTGCTCGATCCGCTTCTGCGGGGTAGGGATCTCGCCGAAGAACCGCTTGAAGAAGGGATCGTTGAGGAGCTGCTCGAAGGGGTTGAATGCCTTCTGTTCCATGGTTACCGCGATCTGGACCACGGCGGGGCTGGCAGCCCTGATCGCGGCCTTGATCGCGCTCTCCCCGGCGGCGATGATCAGGCTCTGGAGCTGCTCGCTGCTCAGGCCCTCCAGATCAGCAGGGAGGGGGGTGGGCAGGGGCGCGCTTGCCCCGGCTTCCACTTCGGCCGCCTCGCTCTGGGTTGTGCTCAAGAGGTCGAGCCCGTTCGCCACACTTGGGTGGCGCGCGCGGTAGTTGACCACCAGGGTGAAGCCCGTGGCGAGGAGCGCCACGGTCAGGACAGTAATGACCAGGAACTTCTTCATCTTGCTCACCTCCACATCATCTGCTCAGGACGAAGAGCCTTTTCCCCTTGCGCTCTCCACGGCTGGCAGGATTATAGGAAGGATTCTGTGAAGTTTCAAGGCGATTCTAGGTGGAAAAACGGTGAAAAGAGGGTCAAGCCGCGGTCGCTCAGCAGCCTGGCCGCCCGACAGCCCTTGCTAACGGTCTCAAGCGGGGGAAACCAGCAGCGAGCCTGGACAGTGGCGGCTCTGGCGGTGATCCGGCCGGACTTGCACTCCGGCTGGAGAAGCGCTATCATTACTCACGTGGTCCATTCGGGACGTGGCGCAGCCTGGTAGCGCGCTGGCATGGGGGGCCAGAGGTCACCGGTTCGATTCCGGTCGTCCCGACCAAGAAATCCCACCCCAAGCTCCTTGCCAGATGGTGTTTCAGATCACTGAAGCCACGCCCGACAGAATGGTATTCTAGCTGGGGGTGTGTTCAGTTCAGAGGAGATCATGACCAGGATCAATGCTGAGCAGAGACCGAGGGAGATGCCTGAAGAGACAGTCGAGTTCTTCCACGGCGATGAGCTGCGGGTCCGGGTCTTCCTCGAGAAGTATGCCCTCCGGACCAGGGAGGGCGAGCTCCTGGAGCGGGTCCCCCCGGAGATGTGGCGCCGGATCGCCCGTGAGATCGCCTCGGTCGAGCCGGAGCGGGGGGCCTGGGAGGAGCGGTTCTACTGGCTCCTCGAGGACTTCAAGTTCATCCCCGGCGGGCGGATCATGTTCGGGGCCGGCCAGCCGCGGCGAGTGACACTGTTTAACTGCTATGTAATTCCCATCAGGGAGGACTCGATCGAGGGGATCTTCGACTGGTGCCGCGAGGCGGCCAGGACCTACTCCTACGGCGGCGGGGCGGGGGTGGACATCTCGATCCTCCGCCCCAAGGGGACGCCGGTCAACAACGCCGCGATCTACTCGAGCGGGGCGGTCTCGTTCATGGACCTCCTCTCGACCACGACGGGGACGATCGGCCAGGCCGGAAGGCGCGGGGCGCTGATGATCACCATGCGGGTCGACCACCCGGACATCCTCGACTTCCTCGAGGTCAAGCGCGACCTCTCGAAGGTCACTTACGCCAACATCTCCGTCCGCGTGAGCGACGGCTTCATGGAGGCGGTCGAGCGGGATGGGGAGTTCACCCTCTGGTATGAGAGCGAGGCCGTCCCGCGGGTCGAGCGGAAGGTCCGGGCCCGCGAGCTCTGGGAGAGGCTCATCCGGGCCGCCTGGGAGGCGGCCGAGCCGGGGGTGATCTTCTGGGACACCGTCAAGCGGGAGTCGACAACCGAATACAACGGGATGGAGGTCCTCACCACCAACCCCTGCTCCGAGATTACGCTTGAGCCTTACGGCTGCTGCAACCTCGGGAGCGTCAATCTCTCCGCCTTCGTCGCCGATGAGTTCACCCCCCAGGCCCGAGTCGATTGGGAGGAGCTCGAGCGGGCCCTGAGGTATGGCGTCCGGTTCCTCGATGACGCCCTCGATTATGGGAAAGACCGCCACCCCCTCCCGGAGCAGCGGGAGGCCTCCCTCCGCTCGAGAAGGATCGGGCTGGGGTTTACCGGGCTCGGGGACTTCCTGATCAAGCTCGGGCTGAAGTATGACACGGACGAGGCGATCGCCTTCGTCGACCGCCTCTTCGAGCGGATCAAGCACATCGCCTACAGCGAGAGCGTGGCCTTGGCGAAGGAGAAGGGGCCCTTCCCGGCCTTCGACGCCCAGAGGCACTTCCAGAGCCCCTTCATCCGGAGGCTTGATCCCTCCCTCCAGGAGGAGATCAAGAAGTATGGGCTGAGGAACGCCGCGCTCTTGACCGTCCCGCCGGTCGGGAGCGGCTCGGCCCTCGCGGGTGTCTCCTCGGGGATCGAGCCCCTCTTCTCGCTGAGCTATGTCCGCCGCTCTGAATCCCTGGGCCAGGAGGAGTTCCATGTCCTCCACCCCCTCGTCCGGGAGTATCTCGAGCGGCAGGGGCTCAGTGAGCGGGATCTGGGCGCCCTCCCGCCGGAGTTCGTCACGGCCCACCAGATCGCTCCGGAGATGCGGATCAAGATGCAGGCGGCGATCCAGAAGCACATCGACCATGCCATCTCCAGCACGGTCAACCTCCCCAAGGAGGCCACTCCGGAGGATGTTGAGCGGATCTACTTCGAGGCCTGGCACCAGGGCTGCAAGGGGGTGACGGTCTACCGCGAGGGCTCGCGCCGGGGGATCATGCTCACGGAGAAGGAGGCCGCTCTCGCTCAAGCTCAGGCTCAGGCCCAGGAGGAGCCGGCCCTCCGCCGGCCGGCCCGGCTCCCCCGCTCCCGCCCGAGGGTAGTGAAGGGGAAGACCTACAACTACAAGACGGAGATGGGGAGCCTCTTCGTCACGGTCAATGAGGACGAGCACGGCCCGTTCGAGGTCTTCGTCCAGCTGGGGAAGTCCGGCTCGGCCTCGATGGCCTTCACTGAGGCGATCGGAAGGCTCATCTCACTGGCCCTGCGGAGCGGGATCAAGCCGAGCGCGATCATCGACCAGCTCCAGTTGATCCGCGGCTCACGCCCGATCGTCCAAGAGGACGGCGAGATCGTCTTCTCCGTCCCCGATGCCATCGCCAAGGCCATGGCTGAATACCTCAAGGGCGGAGAGCAACTGAAGCTGATCGAGAACCATGCAGTGCCCCCGCTTAAGCTCCTCCCGGCCAAAGAGAAGGAGCCGAAGGAGGACGGGAAGAAGGAGCTCGACCTCTGCCCGATGTGCGGCGGGGTCCTCCTCTTCACCGGGGGGTGCTACCTCTGCCAGGACTGCGGCTATACTAGGTGCGATTAGGCCCGAGCCGCTCGAGGAGGAGCGCGCGGGCCAGCTTCGGGTCGGCCTTCCCTTCGGTCTTCCGCATTACCTGCCCGAGGAGGAAGCTCAGGGCCTGCTCCCTTCCCCCGCGATAGTCGGCCACGGCTTGGGGGTTCTCCGCAAGGACCGCGGATACGGCCCCGCTCAGCTCGGCCGCATCGGAGATCTGGAGCAGGTCCCTCTCCGCAAGGAGTTCCTCCGGGCTCCGGCCGGTCCGAAAGGCCTCCTCCAGCA
The DNA here is from genome assembly GCA_024653345.1 of Candidatus Acetothermia bacterium. Taxonomy (GTDB): domain Bacteria; phylum Bipolaricaulota; class Bipolaricaulia; order RBG-16-55-9; family JANLFV01; genus JANLFV01. The sequence continues at coordinate 69,607 of JANLFV010000004.1, read as the reverse complement.
ATCCCTTCCCCGCGGCGCGGTTGAGCTTCCCCTCACCGACCAGCCTCAAGATCTGAGCGAAGTCCGCCGGCCCGAGCCGGATCTCCCCCTCCTTCGCCAGCCGGAGGAGCTCGGTCATCATCCAGTTGCTCACCTCCTTCGGGCGGGGATAGAGCCGGACGACCGCCTCGAAGTAGTCCGCGATCTCCCGCTCCTCGGTGAGGACCTCGATATCGTATTCCGGGAGGCCGTATTCCGCGCGCCAGCGGCGGCGGCGCGCCTCGGGCAGCTCGGGGAGCCCTCTTCTTATCTCATCGAGCCACTCCGAGCCGATGAGCAGCGGCGGGAGGTCCGGCTCGGGGAAGTAGCGGTAGTCCTCGGCCTCCTCTTTGGACCGGATTGGGATGGTCCTCCCTGCCGCGGCGTCCCAGGTGAGGGTCTGCTGCTCGACCTCCTCGCCCGCCTCGAGAAGCGCCCGCTGGCGGGCCTCTTCATAGGCCAGGGCCTCCTCCAGGGCCTTGAGGGAGTTCAGGTTCTTGATCTCCGTCCTCGTCCCCGCTCGGCTGCCCTCTTGCCGGAGGGAGATATTGGCATCGCAGCGGAGCTGGCCCTCCTCCATGTCGCAGTCGGAGACGCCGATGTAGCGGAGGGTCCGGCGGACGGCTTGGAGGAGGGCCCGGGCCTCCTTTGGGGAGCGGATCTCCGGGGCGGTGACGATCTCGATCAAGGGGACCCCGGCCCGGTTGAAGTCGACGAGGGTCCGGCCGTCTTCGGTATGGACCAGCTTGGCCGCGTCCTCCTCGAGGTGGAGCCGGCGGAGGCCGATCCGCCGGCCCTCTAGCTCGAGCCAGCCGCCGCTCGCGAGCGGCTCGTCATACTGCGAGATCTGGTAGCCCTTGGGTAGGTCGGGGTAGAAGTAGTTCTTCCGGGCGAAGGTCGAACTGGCATGGACCGCGCAGTGGAAGGCCAGCGCGGCCCGGATCGCCAGCTCGACCGCCCGCTTGTTTGGGACCGGGAGGGCCCCGGGCATCCCGAGGCAGACCGGGCAGGTCCGCGAGTTCGGCGGCCCGGCGGAGTCGGCCAGGCAGCCGCAGAAGAGCTTGGTCTCCGTCTTGAGCTGGACATGGATCTCGAGCCCGATCACCGTCTCCATCTTGAAATATTCTTCCCTGAGGTCAAGCACCAGGCTCGCAGGGTAACAAGAGAAAGCCCGATCAGAGCGCCCTGATCGCCAGCGAGGCCGCGGTCCCGCCGCCCATGCAGATCGTGGTCAGGCCGTGCTCCAGCCCGCGGCGTCGGAGCTCGTAGATCAGGGTGGTCAAGATCCTCGTCCCCGAGGAGCCGATCGCATGGCCGAGCGCGAGCGCGCCGCCGTTCACATTCACCCTGCTCCAGTCCCAGCCCAGCTCCTTCCCGTCGGCCAGGGTCTGGGCGGCGAAGGCCTCATTGACCTCGATGAGGTCAAAGAGGTCGATCTTGGCCTTCAGGTTCTTCAAGAGCATCCTCGTGGCGAAGACCGGGCCGTAGAAGAGCTCGCGCGGCTCCACCCCCGCGACGGCATAGCCGATGATCTGGGCCAGGGGCCTTAAGCCCCGGCGGTCGGCCTCCTCCTTGGCCATGACCAAGACGGCCGAGGCCCCATCACAAAGCCCGGGGGAGTTCCCAGCGGTGACGGTCCCGCCCTCCTGGAAGACCGGCTTGAGCTTGGCCAGCTTCTCCAGAGCCGTATCGGGCCGGATCGTCTCGTCCCGCTCCAGAAGGCCATCCTTGAAGGGGATCGGGACGAGCTCCTCCTTGAACTTCCCCGCCTCGGTGGCCCGCGCGGCCTTCATGTGCGACTCATAGGCATAGCGGTCTTGCTCCTCCCGGGAGATCCCCGACTTCCGAGCGGTGTATTCCGCGGCTAAGCCCATGTGCTTGTCCTCGAAGTTGCACCACAGGCCGTCGTAAACCAAAAGATCTTTGACCTGCTGGTCCCAGAGGCGGTAGCCTTGGCGGGCGCCAGGGAGGGCGTAGGGGGCGTTGGTCATCGACTCCATCCCGCCGGCGATGATGGCCTTAGCATCGCCCGCCTTTATGGCCTGGGCCGCGAGGATCACGGCCTTGGTGGCCGAGCCGCAGACCTTATTGACGGCGAAGGCCGGGACCTTCGGGGAAATCCCGCCGCGGATCGAGGCCTGCCTGGCCGGGGCTTGGCCCGCGCCGGCCTGGACCACCTGGCCGAGGATCACCTCATCGAGGTCGTCGCCCTTCAGGCCATTCCGCTCCTTTAAGGCGGCGATCACCTTTGCCCCCAGGTCCGTGGCCTTATACTCCGCCAGCGCCCCCTGGAACCGCCCCGTAGGGGTCCGCACCGCATCGACGATCACTACTTCAGTCATGGGGTAATTCATCCTCCCTCTTCGTTAGCTTTCGCTGGCAAAGGCCTCAAGGCTGCCTTGCCAAGAAGATCGGCTCGCTCAGGCTGCGCTCTGATAGTCGACTCTCGACTACCCTGAGCAGTGCGGCCTTGCCATGGCGGGATGATAGCATAGCAAGAATCAAAGGGCAAGGGCCGGATCCATCACTCCCTCAAGCCCCCTTGGCAGTTCGTGAAACCTCAGCCGTTGCCAGCCTCACCACTCTGAGTCATTGGGAGCCGCCAACCAGCGGTCAGGTTCAACCGCTTGTTAGCCCGCATCCATCTTTAGAAACTTCACATACACCAACTCCGGATCCCCTCTGTCGAGGTGATGGAGGACACCACTCAGCTCATATCCCAACTTCGCCAACAACGCCTGTATGGGGAGATTAGACAAGTTGGTCGAAGTAAACAGCTTACTCGTCTGGCAAATGGACTCCATATGCCGCATTAGCATTGTCCCCGCGCCTTGCCGCCGATACTCGGGATGGATGTGCAACATGGAAACGAAGCCCTGCTCATAGAAAGTGTACTCGAGGACGCCATATCCCACAATCAGATGGCCGGTTTCAACAACATAGCAGTTACCCGCCTGCACCGCGCGCTCGATGAAAGCGCGCCGCCGGCTATCCTTTTGGGCAACGTGATCCAATTCGCAAAGAGCGCTTATGTCCGTGGGAGTAGCCGGACGAATTGCGAACGCGCCCGATACCTGCTGAGCCGATGATGAAGTAGGGTTAATCATCACCCCGTTCTTCACCTCCTCTGAGTCTGTCCCTAGAGTCATCAAAAGATGCGTGCTAACGGCACCGAGCTCAGCCGCCGTGAAGCGAGGGAGCGAAGCGACCGAGCGCAGCGAGTCCGCTGCAGCCGGTGTTGGCCTGCGCTGTTGACTACAGAGGCATCACATGACCGCCACCAACATACAACAACTGACCAGTAATCCAACGTGCCTGCTCCGAAGCTAAAAAGACGATGACGTCCGCAACATCTTCCGGCTTTCCCACCCGCCGAAGGGGAATTTCTGCGCACAACTTCTCTTCCATCTCCGGCGTGATGTATCCCGTCTGAACCGGCCCTGGCGAAACCACATTGACCGTTATCCCGTATGGCCCCAATTCGATCGCTGCAGCACGACGGTAACTCTCCATCGCGTGTTTGCTCGCACCATAGGAAACTTCTCCGGGAAAGGCAGATGCCCCATCTGTGCTCACATTGACAATGCGCCCCCAATTCGCCCCGCGCTGCACAAATCGCCGCGCATATTCTGCCATCATCAAGGCCACAGCACGGCTGTTCACGGCAAAGTTATGGTCGTGGCTATCGGGGGAGATTGTGGGGATTGGAAAATGTTTGCCTGATGCCGCATCCAATGTCAAGAAGGTGTCCCCTTTCCAGGCTGCCGCATTGTTGACCAGAATATCTACAGGCCCAAAGACCGCTTCTACCTGGTCGAACAGCTTGGGAATATTTTCCGGATCGGAGAGATCGGCTTCCCACGCTGCGGCTTGCCCGCCCTTTCGGCGAATCGCATCAAGAACTTCGTCCGCTGTTTTGCCCTGCTGTGCCTGGAAGAAGGCCGATCCAGAACCACGTACTTGTTCTGCCCCAGAGTGGGCATTCGGGGAACGAAAGAAGTGAATGAACACGCGTGCATCCTGGGCGGCAAAGGCCTTTGCTGTGGCCACGCCAATGCCATACGGGTTATTTGCTCCCGTAACAAGAACCACCTTGCCGTCTAACCCAGGCTCAATCATGACTTTGCTCCTCAGCAGTACCACAACTCGAAAATGCGCAGGCTAACGGCTCGCGCTTCAGCCGCCGCGAGCGAGCGCAGCGAGCGAAGCGGTCGGCTGCAAGCGCTTGTTAGCCGCCGTCCGAATCCTCTCTTCTTAACTCCCAGTATGAAGGACCTTGCTCCATGTCCGACGGGCGAGGCTTTGCCTTCAAACCACAACGCTCGTACAGCTTCCGGGCCGCAGTGTTTTCTGCAGACGGCTCCACCCAAACTGCCTCTATCTCCGGTTCTGATTCAAAGACAATGCGGATCAACGTCTTCAAAGCGTCTGTCGCCAATCCTTGCCCCTGGGCTTCCGGTGTAAACTTGATATCCAGACCTGCCCGCCTGTATGCCTTGTCCACCGCATAATACACTTCGCCGCAAAATCCAACACCTTCTGCGTGAACCACAAAGTGATGCCTGCTAGAATCCAACCGCAGCTTCTTATACCAGTCTCTAATCTTCTCCAGGTCGTATCTAAGGCCGTCGGGAAATCCCACCCACTTCATGACGCGCCCGTCATTCCACAAAGCCATGAGATCAGAAAGATCAGCTCCGGTTGTGGGTCGGATTGTTACCCTTTCGCCCGCATACTCTACCATTGTTTTGTTGAAGCTTCCTTCCCTAATCTAAAGCAGGCGGCTAACTATTGATTATATGGTTTCCACATAACATCCGGATGCCGCTTTTGTCGGCATAAGATACCGGTGTGCATAGGTTGTTAAGTTCTCTGTTGCCGATGGTCTCACCTTATCCCTCAAACTGCTTCGGGGTGTTATATGGTTTCCGTATAACACCCCAGCGCTTTCCTGACCACAAAGCATCAACCGGGCTGCGCACGCCCTTGCCGCCTTGGTTCTGCGTCGAGGCGCTGACTCGTTCCTTCAAGGCCAGATGGGTCAGAAAAGCGTTGATTTCCGGGTCGGCCATCTCCGCCGGATGGCGCACATTGTGGGAAAAGATGAACCGCTTCACCCACATTACGTATGCCTGCTCCGTCCGGCGACTGTAATGGCGCGAGCGTAAGGCCTCGCGAAGCTGATCCAGCAACTTCGGCTTCACACGGACAGCCAAAGAACGGTCCGAAGCCCTTCCATTCGCATCCTTAACATGTGTGATGGCACTTGTGCTTTGCATAACCTCTCCGGCTAAGAATAGCATGCCCTCCTGTGGGAGTCAAGATAAACCGATCAGCACCGGATCCGAAGGCCCGTAGCGAAGGAGCCGCGGCTAGGGCGTGAGCCGGTAGAGCATCCTCGGGAAGGGGATGGCCTCCCGGATATGTTTTAACCCGCAGATCCAGGAGACGGCCCGCTCGATCCCCAGCCCGAAGCCGGAGTGCGGGACCGAGCCGTATCTTCTGAGGTCGAGATACCACTCATAGGGCTCGCGTGGGAGGCCGAACTTCTTCAGCCGCTCCTCCAGGAGCTTTAGATCGGAGATCCTCTGGCTCCCGCCGATCAGCTCCCCATACCCCTCGGGGACGATCAGGTCCGCGGCCAGGACTAGCTCGGGGTTCTCGGGCATCGGCTCCATGTAGAAGGCCTTCATCTCCGCGGGGAGGGCCTCGACGAAGACCGGCCTCCCGAAGTGGTCCCCCAAGGCCTCCTCCTCCAGGGCCCCGAAGTCCTTCCCCCAGGGGAGCTCGAGCCCCTTCTGCTTCAGGATCTCTAGGGACTCATCGTAGGTGATCCGGGCAAAGGGGCCCTCGACCTCTGACCGGAGGAGGTCGACATCCCGCTCCAACTCCTCCAGCTCTCTCCGCCGCCGCTCACTCACCCGCTGGACGAGGTAGCGGACCAGCTCCTCCTGCAGTCTCAAGTTGTCGTCATGGTCGAAGTAGGCCATCTCGGCCTCGGCCATCCAGAATTCTGTCAGGTGCTTCCGCGTCTTCGACCGCTCGGCCCGGAAGGTCGGCCCGATCCAGTAGACCCTCCCCAGGGCCATCGCCGTGGCCTCAAGGTAGAGCTGGCCGCTCTGGGTGAGATAGGCCTTCTCATCGAAGTAGTTGACCTCGAAGAGGGTAGTCGTCCCCTCCACGGCCGCGGGGGTGAGGATCGGGGCCTCGGTGGCGATGAACCCCCGCTCGTTGAAGAAGTCCCGGATCGCCTGCAAGACCTCATGGCGGACGCGGAGGATCGGGACCTGGAGGGAGGAGCGGAGCCAGAGGTGCCGGTGGTCCATCAGGAAGCCGATCCCGTGCTCCTTCTTCCCGATCGGGTATTCTTCGGCCAGGTGGACCAACTCTAGCCCCGTGACCGCCAGCTCGAAGCCCCCGGGGGCCCGGGGGTCGGCTCGGACTACCCCGCGGACCTTGATCGAGGACTCTTGTGTGAGCCGCTCGGCCAGCTCGAAGACCTCATCGGGGACCTCGCCCTTGACCAGGACACATTGAATGATCCCGGTCCCGTCCCGGACGAGGAGGAACTGGATCTTCCCGCTCGAGCGGCGGTTGTAGAGCCAGCCGCAGAGCAGGACCTCCTGGCCGACTTTATCCGCGATCTCCTCGATGTAAGTTTGGCCCTCCATCAGGGAGAGAGTCTATTCCCCTTCGGAAGGGAAGTCAAGGCCCCCTCGAAGGACGGCCACCATCTCTTGGTGGATCTTCCCGTTCGAGGCGAGGACTTCGTTCCCGTAGAGGTCGAGCTCCCCGCCGGAGAAGGCCGTGACCTCTCCACCGGCCTCGCGGACGATCAGGGCCCCCGCGGCGATGTCCCAGGGCCGCAGGTCCAGCTCCCAGAAGCCGTCGAACCGCCCGCAGGCGACATAGCAGAGGTTGAGGGCCGCCGAGCCGTCGCGCCTGATCGCTTGGGCCCGGTAGATGAACCGCTCGAAGAGCTCGAGGTTCAGCCCGATCTGCCCCGGATCATAGGGGAAGCCGGTGGCGAGGAGGGCCTGGCCGAGCTTATCTATCCCGGAGACCCGGATCGGCCTGCCGTTGAGCATTGCCCCCCTCCCCCGCTCGGCGAAGAAGAGCTCGTCCAGGACCGGGTTGTAGACCACCCCGAGGAGCGGTTCATCATCTCGCGCGAGGGCGATTGAGACCGCGAAGATCGGGTAGCCGTGGGCGAAGTTCGTCGTCCCATCCAAGGGGTCAATGAGCCAGCGGTAGGGCGAGCCAGTCCCGCGGAGTGAGGCGCTGCTCTCCTCGGCGAGGATCTCGTGGTCAGGGAAGCGCGCCCCGATCTTGTCGACGATCAAGGCTTCCGAGCGGCGATCGTATTCGGTCACCAGGTCGAGCCGGCTGCTCTTGAGGGCGAACCGCTGGTTCGCGCCGAAGCCCTCCCGGAGGAGCTCACCCGCCGCGCGCGCCGCCTCGAGGGCTACCTCGCGGAAAGGCTCAGCTCCCATTCCCGCATCTTCTCCAGCAGCTCCCAGTCGGTGAGGTCGATCCGGAGCGGGGTGATCGTGACCCGACCGTCTCTGATCCCGACCAGATCAGAGTCCTCGCGATGATCCTCCTCGACCGCCCCGCCGCTCAGCCAGTAGTATCGCTCGCCGAACGGGTCCGCCCCAACGGCGAAATCGTCGTCATAGCGCTGGAGGGCCTGGGCGGCGAGCCTGACCCCGCGGATCTGCTCGCGCGGGAGGTTGGGGATGTTGACATTGAGGCAGAGTCGGCGCGGTAGCGGCCCGCGGCGGATCAGCTGCTCGAGCAGTTCGCGCGCGATCGCGGCTGCCTCGCCGAACCGCGGCTCGTCGGGGTAGCGATACTCCTTTGTCGGGAGGGAGAAGGCGATCGCGGGGAAGCCGTCGATCGCCCCCTCGATCGCCCCGGAGACGGTCCCAGAGTAGAAGAGGTCCACGCCCAGGTTTCCCCCGCGGTTGATCCCCGAGATCACCCAGTCGACCTGGCGTTTGGCTAGGAACAGGCCGAGCTTGACCGAATCGGCCGGCGTCCCGGTCGTCGCATAGCCGAAGAGCCTCCCGTCCATGTGGAATCGGCGGAGCCGCAGCGGAGAGTGCCTGGTGAAGGCGTGCCCGGAGCCGCTCATCTCCCGCTCCGGAGCGACGATCAAGACCTCGCCCAGCTTCCCCAGCTCAACTGCGAGGGCCACGAGCCCCGGAGCGCCGATCCCGTCGTCGTTCGTCAGCAGGAACTTCACCCTTCCATCCTCTCTTGCACCAGTTTCAATGCTTCCCCTTTCAGTCGGCTGCCGGCAGTGGCGAGCGCTTCAGCTCGCTCGGAATGTTCTGCGGCAAACGCCTCGTCCTGGATCGCCAGCAGGTTCACTCTCACATTGAGCAAGGCTGCCTCCAGTCCGGCATAGGCCAGGGCCACCGCGGCTCCGGCATCGGTCACGGCCTCCTTCTTCCCCCGTGCTGCGGCGATCTTTGCCAACCGCAGGACGCCGAGGCAACTCTCGGCGGTCTCCAGGGGGACGCGAGAGGCGCGCTTGAGGGCCTCCTCGACGCTGAGCGCGCGGGCCGGGTCGGCCCTGGGGAGGCGATGGGCGGCCACCACGCCCTCGAAGGCGGCGACGTCCTCCTCCAGCAGCCGCGCGAGCCGGTCACGCAATGCCCCGGCCTCCCGCGCTATCCTCTCCATCTCCGGCTGGGCCGCCTCGTAGCCCTTCTTCCCTTGAGTGAGGCTGGCGACCATCGCGGTGAGTGCCGCGGCGAGCGCACCGGCGAGGGCCGCCGCCGCTCCCCCGCCGGGGGTCGGCGAGCTCGAGGCGAGCTCCTCAAGGAGGAGCCCGAGCGGCTGGTCGAGCCGGCTCATCCCTCCCGCTCCCAATAGATCCGGACGAAGTTCTCCCCCGCCTTCTGCTTGATCACGAGAGCGCCGGCGTGGGCCGAGTTGATGGCCCGTCCGATCCGGCGGGCGAGATGCTGATTGGTCGTGGCGATCTCGATCCCCTCGTCCTTCCTCTCCACCCACATGATCCGCTGGAGCGGGCGCTTGGCCTTGGCCTGCTCCTCCTGGTTCTTGACGATGTTCATGATCTCGCTCTCCTTGGCCCAGAGGTAGCCGCCGGAGAGGTAGACGATCCCGCCGGGGTAGCGATCGGTCTCGCGCCGACAGGCGGGGCAGAGCTCCTTGTTCGCCTCCTTAGGCAGCTCGCCCTTGGCCTGCTGCCAGCCACCGCCGAGATAGACCAGCCCGCAGCGGGGGCAGATCGTCGGTTCGGGGAACTTCCGTTCCTCCCGGTAGGGGCTCTTCCGCTCAGCACCGATATCGGCGCGCCGCTCCCTCATCGTGATCACCTCGCATAGGATCAATATAGCTGCCCCCGCCCTGCGCTGCAACCGGGCGACGGACTTGGGCACCCGCCGGCAATGCGCTATCCTAGCAGCGGTGAGAGCTCATATCGCGAGCGAGCTGATCTGGCTGCTCGGGCGCGCCCCAGGCGGGCGGCGGAGGCTGGCCCGCGCTACGGGGCTGGGAGAGATCGTCGTCCGGCAGGAACTGGAGAGGCTTCACCGGCTCGGCCTCCTGGAGATGGACCGGCGCGGGACGCGCCTCACCCCGGAGGGTCGCCGCCAGTCCGCCGCGATCCTCCAGCGCGTGAAGGAGGTGCGAGAGCTTCGTCCGGGCGAGCTGGCGCTCGATCGGTTCACTGTAGGGGCGCAGATCGCGGGAGCCGGGGGCTGCGGGCCGAGCTGGCGGCTCCGGGACCTCGTGATCCGGGAAGGGGCAACCGGGGCGATCTTGATCGCCGGGCCGGCGGCTGCCCTGCGGTTCAGCGATAGCGGGGAGCCTTTGGCTGAGCGGAATCCGGAGGCCGCCCGCTCGCTCCGGGAGAGCTTCCCCCATCAGGCCGAGGGCGATCTCCTCCTGCTCGTCTCGGCCTCGGAGCGGGGCCGGGCGCACCTCGGCCTCTGGCGAGTGATCGTCGAGCTCCTCCAGCGAGGCTCAGGCGAGGATCCGCTCGGGCGCTGCTGAGACTGATTGACCGGTCTGGCCGCTTCGGCTATCATAAGGCCGGGATGTATTCCTTCCACTTTGAGGAGGGGCCTCCGGTCCGGCGGGGCTGGGGCGGGAGGGTCTACACCGTCTCGGAGCTCAACCGGGAGGTGCGGGAGCTTCTGGAATCAGCGCTGGCCTACCTCTGGGTCGAGGGGGAGGTCTCGAACCTGAAGCTTCACAGCTCGGGCCACCTCTATTTCACCCTGAAGGACGAGGGGGCGGAGATCGATGCGGCCCTCTTCGGCGCGGAGAGCCGGGGCCTGGCCTTCCTCCCCGAGAACGGCCAGAAGGTCCTGGCCTTCGGCCGGGTGACCATCTTCGAGCGCCGAGGCCGTTATCAACTAGTGATCCGCGAGCTCCGGCCCGCGGGGATCGGCCGGCTCCAGCTTGAGTTCGAGCGGCTCAAGGAGCACTTGCGGGCTGAAGGCCTCTTCGATGAGGCCCGGAAGAGGCCCTTGCCCCCGTTCCCCGAGCTGATCGGGATCGTCACCTCCCCCGAGGGTGCGGCGATCCGCGACATCTGCTCCATCATCGCCAGGCGGTATCCTCTCGTGGAGCTCCTGCTCTTCCCCGCCCGGGTTCAAGGGGAGGGAGCTGCGGCGGAGATCGCCAGGGCGATCGCCGCAGCTAATGAGTATCGGCGAGACGGGCGAGGGCTGGACGTGTTGATTGTCGGTCGGGGCGGCGGCTCACTGGAGGACCTGTGGGCCTTCAATGAGGAGATTGTGGCGCGCGCCATCTACGGCTCCAAGGTCCCGGTCGTCTCGGCCGTGGGGCACGAGATTGACTTCACCATCGCCGACTTCGTGGCCGATGTCCGCGCCCCCACGCCGAGCGCGGCCGCGGAACTGGTCGTTCCCGACCGGGCTGAGATCATCGCCCGGATTCGCGAGCGCTTGGGGAAGCTCATCAACGCGGAGCAGAGCCTGCTCCAACAACAGGAGGCTCGCCTGGAGAGCATCCTCCGCAGCTACGCCTTCCGTTTGACCGGCAAGAGATTGGAAGAGGAGCTGCAAGCCCTGGATGAGCTCGGCGAGCGCCTTGGCCGAGCGATCGCCCGGCACCTCCAGCGTTGCGAAGAGCAGCTCCAGAGCCTTCTCGGGCGCCTGGAGGTGGCCAATCCCCTGGCGGTCCTCGCTCGGGGCTATGCCATCGCCATCGATCTCCGGAGCGGGCGGGTCATGAAGGCCGCCGCGGAGGCGGCCGTGGGCGATCGCCTCAAGGTCAGGCTCCACCGGGGCGAGCTTCTCTGTCGCGTCGAGGAGGTCGGCTGATGGCCGAGCCACTGAGCCTGGAGGAGCGGCTCGCGCGGCTCGAGGAGATCGTCCAGGAACTGGAGCGCGAGGAGGTCTCCTTGGAGAGGTCGCTCGCGCTCTTTGAGGAGGGGGTGGGCCTGGCCGAGGCCGCCCGGCGGGAGCTGGAGGAGAGCCGCCTGCGGGTCAAGCAGATCCTGGAGAAGGCCGAGCTCCCCTTCGATTGGGAGGGCGGAGCTTGATGGGGGTGGTCCGGTTGGGCCGTGGAGCTCTCATTTATCCTTTTGATCGACAAGGCAGGTGAGTCCGATGGACGAGAGGACCATTCCCCAGTTCTTCCAGGAGACGGCGGCGCGCTATCCCGACCGGACGGCAATCAAGATCCCTCGGGAGAAGGGCTACGATGAGATCTCCTATCGGGAGCTCGACCTCCGCTCGACCCGGCTGGCCGTGGCCCTGGCCCGGCGGGGGATCGCTCGAGGCGAGAAGGTGGTGATCTTCTCGCCCCCGCGGATCGAGTGGGCCGTCGCGCTCCTCGGGATCCTCAAGGCCGGGGCGGTGGCGGTCCCGCTCGACGCGCAGCTGCGGGCCAGGGAGGTCGAGCGGATCATCGCCCAGGCCGAAGCGAGGGTGGTCTTCGTGGGGCCCGAGTGCCTTCGGGCCAGCCAGGGGCTAGGGCTGGAGCTGATCGGCCTGACCAGCGAGCTGGGAGGCGATGGGAAGCTCCTCCGCCTCCCCGAGCTCCTCCGTGAGGAGGGGGAGCTGGAGCGCCAGCCCGCCCCGGACGACCTGGCGGTGATCGCCTTCACCTCGGGGACCACTGGGGATGCCAAGGGGGTGATGCTCACCCATCGCAACTTCAACGCCGATGTAGCGGCCTGCCTCGAGCGGATGCCGATCGGGCCGGAGGATGTCTTCCTCTCCATCGCTCCCTGGTATCATAGCTATGGGCTGACGGTCGGGCTGTTCGTTCCCTTCTGGACCGGTGCGGCCACGATCTACACCGACAACTACAAGGAGCTTCCCCGGCTGATGAAGGAGACGGGGATGACGATCCTCATCGGGGTTCCCAAGCTCTACCATCTGATGTTCGACCATGTCCGCGAGGCGGTGGAGAAGCGGCTCCTCGGGCGGCTGGCCTTCCGGCTCGCTCCGAAGCTCGTGGGCCGGCGAGTGAAGCGCGAGCTGGCCTCCGCGCGGCTCCGGTTCTTCGTCTCCGGGAGCGCGCCCCTCACCCCGAAGGTGGCGCGGGACTTCCGGCGGCTCGGGATCGGGATCATCGAGGGCTACGGCCTCACCGAGGCCGGGCCGGTGGTGGCCTTCAGCTATCCCTTCGACCGGAAGGTCGGGACCGTCGGGCCGATCCTTCCGGGGATGGAGGTGAGGATTCTCGAGCCGAACGACGAGGGGGTGGGGGAGGTCCTCGTCCGCGGCCCGAATGTGATGCGCGGCTACTACAAGAACCCCGCGCGGACGGCTGAGGCCCTCGATCAAGAAGGCTGGCTCCATACCGGCGACTCCGGAATGCTGGACAAGGACGGCTACATCTACATCAAGGGCCGGCGCAAGAATGTGATCGTCCTGGAGAGCGGGAAGAATGTCTACCCGGAGGAGATCGAGTGGGAGCTCTCGCACATCCCCTACATCGCGGAGGTCTTGGTGAAGCGCGGCTACCGCGGCGGGAAGGAGGTCGTCCAGGCCCACGTCTATCCCAACTGGGAGCGGCTGGGGACAAAGGACCCGCAGGTAGCGTTGGACCTCATCTGGGAGGAGGTCAAGCGTGTCTCCGAGGAGCTAGCCCACTACAAGCGGCTCAAGAGCAAGGAGGACCTCGTCCTCGTCGAGCAGCCCTTCGCCAAGACCTCGACCATGGACATCAAGCGCTACCTCTACCAAGAGGAGGGGGTGAAGCGATGAAAGGCTTCGCGACCCTCGTCGAGCTATTCGCCGCATCTGTCGAGCGCTACCGGGACTTGGTGGCACTCAAGCTCGCCGGGCCGGAGAGAGGGGAGAGCCCGTATCTTCCCACGACCTACGGCGAGCTGGGCGAGCTGGCCGCGCGCTTCTCGGGGCTTCTGGAAGAGCTGGGGATTGGTAAGGGCGACCGCGTGGCGATCCTGGCCCGGCCGAGGCTGGAGTGGCAGGTGGCTCTCTGGGGCGCGCTCCGCCGCGGCGCGGTGATCACTCCGATCGACACTGAGCTGACGCCTCCGGAGGTCGAACGAATCCTTGCGGAGTCCGAGGCCAAGCTCCTCGTCTCCGAGAGGCCCGCCGCCGGGGTAGAGGTCATCCCGATGGGTGAGCAGTTCTGGAAGCTGCTCGAGGGCCGGAAGCCCGGGGCGGAGGTGCCTAGTCGACCCGAGGACCTCGCCCTGATCATCTACACCTCGGGGACGACCGGGAACGCGAAAGGGGTGATGCTCTCCCATGGCAACCTCACCTCGAATGTCCAGGCCTTCCTCGAGAGGCTGGATGTGACCTCGAAGGACATTGTCCTCTCGATCATCCCGTGGCATCACATCTTCGGCTTCACCACCTCAATCCTTGCCCCCACGGCTGTGGGGGCGACCCTGATCTACACTGCTGATTACAAGGGGATTCCGAAGCTGATGCTCCAGAATGGCGTGACCGTGGTGATCGGCGTTCCCAAGCTCTACCATGCGATGTTCGAGAAGATCGAGGAGCGGCTGACCAGAGGCGGGCTGAAGGCCCGGCTGATCTACCGCCTGCTGCCGCGGCTGGCAGGGAGAGTCCTGCGGGAGAACCTTACCGGCCAGGCGTTCCGGTTCTTCGTCTCCGGAGGGGCCCCGCTGAGTCCGCGGGCGATCCGCGGCTTCCGGCGGCTCGGGTTCGGGGTGATCGAGGGCTACGGCCTGAGCGAGACCTCTCCCGTGCTGACCTTCAGCACGCCGTTCAACCGGAAGGCCGGCTCGGTCGGCCCGGCCGTCCCCGGCGTGGAGCTGAAGATCCTCAACCCCGACAGGCAGGGGGTCGGGGAGGTGGTGGCCCGCGGCCCGAACATCATGCAGGGTTACTACAAGAACCCCGCGCGGACCAAGGAAGTCCTGGACCCAGACGGATGGTTCCACACCGGCGATCTGGGCAGGCTGGATCGCGACGGCTGGCTCTACCTCCACGGGAGGAGGAAGAACGTGATCGTCCTGGAGACGGGGAAGAACGTCTATCCCGAGGAGGTGGAGTTCGAGCTGGGCCGGATCCCCTACGTCAAGGAGATCCTGGTGAAGCGCGGCTCCCGCCAGGGGAAGGAGGTCGTCCAGGCCCTCGTCTATCCCAACTGGGACGGCCTGAGGGAGCAGGGAATTACGGAGGTGGAGAAGATCCGGGAGTTGATCTGGGAGGAGGTGAGCCTCCGCTGCCGCAACCTCGCGCACTACAAGCGGATCAAGAGCCGGGAGGACTTGATCATCCTCTCCGAGCCGTTCGAGAAGACCACGAAGCAGGAGATCAAGCGCTACCTCTATCAGGAAGAGTCGGCGGTTGACAGGTAGCCCCTGCAAGGGATAGAATGCGGATGCCGCCGGGGTGGCGGAACCGGAAGACGCGCTAGCTTCAGGAGCTAGTGGGCGAAAGCTCGTGTGGGTTCAAATCCCTCCCCCGGCACCAGATGAGGATGGAAAAGCTCACGCGGCGTCAGTTCTTGAAGGCGAGCGGGCTTCTCGGCCTCGGGGCGGTCCTTGGCCTCCAGAGTTGTGACGCGCTCTGGAACCCTGGCCCATCGGAGCCGCTCCTCTCCTTCGCGCAGCTCGGCTCGAGCTGCGCCTCCGTAGCGGAAGGGGCCGAGCTCCAGGGCGGCAGGGGGAGGATCACCTTTTCCGGAGCGGTCTCGACCCCCACTCCCTGCTATGATCTCACGGCGGAGTTGATAACCATGCGTTGCGGCCCGGGGGAGAGGTGCGTCAACACCTACGAGATCGCGATCACCTCCAAGGCGCAGGAGGGCTACTGCATCGAGTGCCTCGGCTCCGTCTCCTACCGCGGCGAGCTCCGCCGGCTTAACCCCGGGGTCTACAATATCGGGATCACCCACGACGGCCGCCTCATCACGGCCGCGCAAGTCCAGGTGGATTGAGCTCAGCTCACCCCCGAGGGGAGCCTCTAGCCCGGCAGTCTGTGAGGCTACTCCAAGCTTATCACGGACCCCACGCCGACCTCGATGTAGTCCTCCCCGTAAGCCTCCCGGAAGAGCCTGCGGGTGAGGTCCCCGGAGCAGTGGCAGGGGCCGACCTTCTTGACCCCCTCGGCCCTGAGCTGCGCGATGATCTCCTGGATCTCGACCGCGCTCATCCCCAGCATGTGGAAGCCCCCCAGTGCGAGGTAGACATCCCGACCCAGTAGCCGCTTAGCCCTCTTGATGATCTCTACAATCCCCGGATGGGCGCAGCCGGTGATGAGGACGAGGCCCACGTCTGTCTCGAGAACCAACGACTGCTCGCCGATGGAGGTGCCGAGCGCGCCCGTCGACCAGGCGTGGGGAGAGATCTCCATTGGTTCTTGAACCTCTACTACCTCCGCCCCGGAGCCGCGGACCAGCCCCTTGAACTCCTCGGGGAAAGACCTCAGGAGATAGACCCTAACGGCACTGTGCTCCTCGAGCAGCCCCGCTAGCCCCCCGACATGGTCACCATGGCTATGGGAGAGGAAGATCGAGTCTATCCGGGAGGGCTCGATCCCCAGGGCCCGCATGTTCCCGAGGAGGATCGCGCTATCACCTCCAGTATCGAAGAGGATGGTCTCCTCCAGGCCCTGGAGCAGGCAGGAGAAGCCCCAGCCTGGCTTGAGCCGCCGGTCGGATTCGTAGTTGTCATAGAGCACCGTCAGAGTCACAGTCCCCACCTCCTCCGGCAAAGGACTCGTCTGCTCGACGCACCTCATCGTGGTGCCCAGGGTGAGCGCCGCTAGGACCGCTATGGCCGCCATCCTGGCCGCGATGTCCATCGCTCCCAGCATCCCCGCCTCCTTGCATGGGCGACAACCTCCCTAAGGGAGCCCTGCACCGCCCAGGTGGCTGAGGGATCTTCAAGATGCCCATTCCTCTACAGGCCGAGCCTTCCGCCGACCTGCCTCATGTAGAACTTCCGCCCTCTATACTCTAGCTCTACCAAGCGATCCGCGTCGATCAGCTTGCGGACGACCTGCCAGTCTGCCCCAGCCTTGGCCAGGAGTTCCCTCACCGCCTCCTCCCTCAGAGGATGGACGGCCGTAATGCTCAAGAGATCTTCCTCGACATTGCCTGTAAAGGCAAAGGCATTGCCCTCATAGCCGATGAGAAGCTCCACATGCTCGAGCTGTTCGCGAAGGACTTGATAGGCCTGATTGATCCTCTCCTCATCGGGAGGCTCGACCCACCCCTCTGCCGGGGGTCGGGTGGGGACAGCGAGATAGGCCCGAGACGGCTCTAGCTCCGCGAGGAACCCGGCCACCTCAGTGAGGTCCTCCTCGCCATCGTTGAGCCCACGGACGAGCATCGTCTCGGTCGCCAGTTTCCCCTTGTAAGCTCTGGCGAAGGCCCTCATCCCTTCGAGGATCGAGCCCAAGCGCAGGGCCGGATGGGGGCGGTTGATCCTCCGCCAGGGCTCTTCTCTGACCGCATCGACCTTCAACGAGACCCAGTCAGCCTTCCCCAGCTCCTCCCGGACATCCTCGCGCCAGACGAGCGAGCCGTTGCTGATCACGGCGATCTTGATCCCTAGGGGCCTCAAGAGCTCGATCTCCCGGCCCAAGTTGGAGTCCAGTGTCGGCTCCCCGTCGGGGACGAAGGTGAGGTAGTCGATGGGCTCTCCCAGCCTTCGCGCCCTCGCGACCCTTTCCAGGACATCTTGCTGGATCTCCTCGGGCTGGTAGAAGCTGCGGCGCTCGATCTCAAGAGCAATGGTCCGGCCCAACTGGCAGTAGACGCAGGAATAGCTGCAGACCTTCGGGGGGATGTTGTTGATCCCCAGGCTCCTTCCCAGGCAGCGCGAGGGGACTGGCCCGAAGGCCCGCGCGCTCCTCTGCTCAGGAGGATTCTTCATCCAAGAGCCGCACGATCTCCCGCGCGATCTGCTCGAAAGCTTCGGAGATGTCCGCCCCCTGGTCCTCGAGGACGATCGGCCGCCCGAGATCGGCCCCCCGGCGGGCCTCGAGATTGAAGGGGATCTTGCCGAGGAACATGACCGCAAGCTCCCGCGCGGCCCGCTCGCCGCCCCCGCTCCCAAAGAGCTCGAGCTCATGGCCGCAGTTGGGGCACCTGAAGCTGGACATGTTCTCCACCACCCCGATCTTGGGGATCCCCATCCTCTTAGCCATGTTGATCGCCCGCCGGGCGTCGATCAACGAGACCTCCTGCGGGGTGGTGACGATGATCGCCAGCTCCGGCTCCATCCGCTGGGCGATGGTCATGACCTCATCGCCGGTGCCAGGCGGGAGGTCGGCCACGAGGAAGTCCAGCTCGCCCCAGGCCACATCTCCCAGGAACTGCTCGAGGGCCTTCGAGCGCATCGGCCCGCGCCAGATCACCGGGGCGTCCGCGGGGATCATCGTGGCCAGGGAGATGACCTTGAGGTTGGGCAAGCTCGCGGCCTGGGGGAGCATCTCCTCCTCAGCTACGGCAGGCGGCTCCTGGAGCCCGACCATCTGCGGGACATTCGGGCCGGTGAGGTCCGCGTCCAGGAGGCCGACCTCTTTCCCGCTCCGCGCCAGGGCATAGGCGAGGTTAACCGCCACCGTCGTCTTCCCCACCCCGCCCTTCCCGCTGAAGACCACGAGCTTGTGCTTGATCCGCGCTAAATTATCCTTGATCCTCCGCTCTTGCTCCTCGACCATCTTGAGCCTCTGTTGTTGACTGTGCATCTGCTTACCTCCTAAGCCTCACCGTGACCTTAGAGACCGCCGAGCCGAAGGTGGCCGTCCCGCCGCCTTCGGAGACAACCCTCAAGACCCGCGCGGGATCCCTCACTCTCGAGCCGAAGAGGAGCGAGACCCCGTATTTGGCAAAGATGTCCGAGAGCGGCGTCGTCGGCCCGACAAGGGCCACCCTCCCCCGGCAGAGCCGGAGCAGATGATCGATCGTCTTGTTCAGCACGGTCGTGCCGGAGATGAGGACCGCATCGCACCTCGGGAGCAAGAGCTCCACGGCCCAATCGGGATAGACCCGCGGAGCCTCGGCCGGCCGCTCGCCAACGACAGCTTGGAATGCGGGGAGCCGCCGCTCGAAGATGTATAGCTCCCTGCAGGCGCGGCGAATCGGCTCGATCAACGGCCCGAAGTAGCCGATCATCCCGACCGCATCACCCTTCGCAATCCCAAGGTCCCGCACGATCTCGCTCGCCTCGCACTCCCCTTCCAGGGGCCTGCGGCCTAGGATCGCGTTGATCGTGGCGACCCCCAGCGCTGCTTCCAGGCCGTCAGGGGATAGGGCCAGCTCGGCCAAGGAGTCGGCTCGCTCGTTGCGGAGCGCTCCCGCCTTCTCCAGCACCGTGCAGCAGGCCGAGATCTCGTCCCGCATCGTCGCGGCGAGGCCGCAACTCCCGTCGTCCAGCTTCACCGCGGTATAGCCGAGCCCGATCCGGATGTCCTCAACAGCCCTTGCTTCCAACTCCTGCTTCACCGAGTCGAGAATCTCTTCGATGATCATCGTCACCCCCGAAGCGCCGGTCCACTCTCCCTGTCCCCGGCCGGAGACCCTCCTTCAGCCCCGGCCTCGGTGGGAGGGGCCGGTTCGCGTCGCCTCCCCGAGCTCCAGGACCTCTGCTAGTCTAGACCACATCAGCTCGATCTCCTGGACTACCGGTGAGTCGGAGGCATGCTCGACGACCGTCTTCCCTTGGACCAGGGCCTCGGTCACGGCATCGTCGTAGGGGATTTGGCCTACCACCTCGAGCCCCCGCTCGGCGGCGAATTCCTCGATCCGTCGCGCCATCTCTCGGTTCAGATCGCACTTGTTGATGCAGATGAATGCCCTTGTCCGGAAGTGGCGAGCCACGCCGAGGACTCTCTCCATATCGTGGATCCCGGAGAGGGTCGGCTCGGTGACGATCAGGGCTGCGGTCGCGTTGCCGAGGGAGGCGATCACCGGGCAGCCGATCCCCGGGGCGCCGTCGACGATGATCAAGTCCCTCCCCTCAAGCTGGGCCAGCTCCATCGCCCGCTGTTTCACTAAGGAGACGAGCTTCCCTGAGGTCCCCTCCCCCGGCTCGAGCTGGCCGTGGACCAGCGGCCCGAACCTGGTGGAGGAGATGTAGATGCGGCCCGAGAGGCGTGGCTCAAGCTTGATCGCCCCCGCGGGGCAGACGAAGGCGCAGACCCCGCAGCCCTCGCAGCGGAAGGGGTCGATCGCGAAGAGCCCGCCGCTCTCGGAGATGGCCCCGAAGCGGCAGCTCGCAAGGCAGGCCCCGCATTGGATGCACTTCTCTTGGTCGAGGATCGCCACCTTCGAGCCCTCGAACGCCTCGGACCTCTCGACCTTGGGGTCCAGCAGCAGATGGAGGTCGGCGGCATCGACATCGCAGTCGGCCAGGACCTTGCTCTGCGCCAGGGCGGCGAAGGCGGCCACGAGCGTCGTCTTCCCCGTCCCGCCCTTACCGCTGATCACGACCAGTTGCTTCATTTCATCTTCGCTCCGGTTCGGCCAGCTCCGCGAGCGCGGCGAACATCTCCCGGAAGCGCTCTCGCCACTCCGGCAGCTCCAGGACGAGCGGGACACCGTTCGAGTAAGCCACGGCGATCCGCCGGTCCAGCGGGATGCGGAGCAGGATCGGGAGCCCCTCCTTCTCGCAGTATTCTTCTACCCCGCGATCCCCGACCCCGTCGCGGTTGAGCACGACACCCATCCGCAGCCCCAGCGTCCGGGCCACATCGACCGTCAGCCTCAAGTCGTGGAGGCCGAACGGGGTCGGCTCGGTCACCAAGAGGACGAAGTCGGCCCCGTGCATCGTCTCGATCACCGGGCAGCCGGTCCCCGGGGCGGAGTCGAGGATCGCGACCTTCTTTTGGTCTATCTTCTCCTTCAACCGGCGGATGATCGGGGTGGCGAGCGGCTCCCCGACGGTGAGGGTCCCCTGGAGATACTCCATGCCGCCAGCGGTGCCGCGCTCGATGAGGCCCATCTCCACCTCGTATTCAGAGATGGCGGTTTTGGGGCAGACCAGATGGCAGAGCCCGCAGCCGTGGCAGAGCTCGTCATAGACGAGGACCAGTTTGTCCTTGATGACCATGATGGCGTTGAACTGGCAAGCCTCACTGCACTTCCCGCAGTAATCGCACTTGGCTTCGTCGATCTTCGGCCGGTTGACATAGACCGGCTCGCGCTCCTTGATTTGGGGCTTGAGCAGGATATGGGCGTCGGGCTCCTCGACATCGCAGTCGAGGAACTGAACAGGGTATCGCTCCTGGAGGGCGAGGGCGAGCGAGGTCGCCACGGTCGTCTTCCCCGTCCCGCCCTTGCCGGCGGTCACCACGATCTGCAACGCGCGTGCCTCTTTCCCAGCTCAGTGGTGATGGTGCTCACCGAACTTGTGCTCGCGGCAGATGTCCTCATCCGTAGCGGCTTGGAGCTCTCCTCTCTTCCAAGCCCCGAGAGCATCGCGCACGCTACCATTGGCGCCGATGTAGACCCTCACGCCGTGCTCCTCAAGTAACGCCATCGCCCGGGGGCCCAGCCCGGCGCAGAGGAGAGCGTCAACGCCCGCCCGGGCCAACAGCTCCCCGGGCAGCCCCGTGCCGCCCATGTGCTCGCTCTCGTTGGGGAGGACCTCGACCGCGCCGGTCTCCGTGTCTACGATGGTGTAGGTCGGGACGCGGCCGAAGTGCTCGCCCACTCGATCGTCCAGCCCGCCGCTCCCCTCAGTTGGTATACAGACCCTCATCTCAGTAGTAATAAGGCGGCGCGTAGGCAGTCGAGTAAGGCCCATAGGGCGAATACTGAGGGGAAGCGCCGTAAGACTGATAGGAATAGCGCGTCATCGGTCCATACATTCCGGTGCGCCACCAGCCACGAGGGAGCCAGGGGAAGAAGCGACAGAATGGGTAAGGGTTCCCCCGGCCGCCGGGCCGACCATAGTAGCCCATCCCAGCGCCCATCCCATACCCTATACCGCGGCCAAAGCCTCTGGGCATCTAGATCACCTCCTCTTCTTCAGAGCATGTTCTCAAAGGCATCCTCGTGCGCCAGTTCCTCGTCCAGGATGTGCCGCGCCAGATGATAGGTGGCATGGTCCTTGCTATGAGTTGTCTCCGCCAGCTTGTTGTAGACGGAGATGGCACACCGCTCGGCCTCGATGGCGTCCTTGATGATTCGAGCGACATCCTTGGGGTCGTTGGGCGGCTCCTTGTAGGCGCAGTTAGCCTTGGTGAGCCACTCCTTGGGGTTGGTCAATGGCCGGCCGCCCAGTTGGATGATCCGGTCAGCCAGCTCCTCGGCGTGCTCCAGCTCTTCCAGAGCGACGCGCTTCAGCTCCTCAACGACCACCTTGCTCTCCCGGCCCTGAGCCACCCTAGCACTGATCCAGTATTGGTAGAACGCAAGCCACTCATCGGCGTAGGCCCTGTTCAGCTCGGCGATCAGCTTCTCAACATCCAGCTCGACGATCTCCCTTGCCTTCGTGCCCATCACTCTCCTCCTAGCTCCTCGAGCCTCTTCTTGATCTGCTTCAGTTGCTGCTCGAGCATCTCGGCCTGATCTCTCAACATCCTCAGTTCCTGCTCCTTGGACATGGGTGGCGTTCCCCCAGCGGGCGGGATGGGGGCTTGAGGTGGGGGCATCATTCCCTGGCCCCACATCCCGCGGCCCATACCCATGCCCCCGCCGCGGCCCATACCGCGCCCCATGCCACAGCCGGGGGTGGCCATCGCCCCGACACTAAAAGGGGCGAGCTCGCCCTTGAGGTAGCGCTCGACCGCCTCGCGGACCGTGAGCCCGGAGACGGTGAGCAGCTCGATCCCCGCCTGGCCCAAGACGCCCGAGGCGTTCGGGCCGTAGTTTCCAGCGATGACCGCCTTCGCCCCGGCATTGGCCGCCCACTGCGCGGCCTGAATTCCGGCCCCGCCGGGGGCCCCGGCGAACTGGTTGGGGACCACCTCGGCCTTGCCGATCTTGCCACCCTCGACCTCGACCACCGTGAAGGTCGGCGTCCGGCCGAAGGTTGGCGCGACCTGGTCGTCGAGGCCGCCCTTAGTCGTCGCGACCACGATCTTCATCTGCTTTTCTCCTTCCCGCTCAGCTCCTCGATCCGCTTCCGGATCGCCTCCAGTTGCTGCTCCAGCACCTGCGCCTGGCCCTTCAGCAGCTCGACCTCCTGACTAGCGGGCATCCCCGGAGCTTGAGGATAGGCCATGAAGGGCGAGACCATCGGCCAAGCTGGATAGGGCATCCGGCTCTGCATCCAGCTCTGGAACTGGGGCCACAGCCCCGACTCCATCAGGAACTGGGCCCCCGGGGGCAAGCCGCCCCACCCCGGCGAGTAGCCGAACCGCATCCAGCCCGGCAAGCCGGTCAACTGATACATCCAACGGTAGCCTCCTGGCATCTAGCTCACCTCCTCTTTCTCTATCTGCTCGACACGGTAGAGATTCGGGCTGCCACAGCGGCAGCAGCGCAGGTAGCTCACGCTACCTGATGAGAGCGGCGCGGACAGCTCGAAGCCACAGACCGCGCAGCGCAGCAAGGCTTCGTTGCCCTTGAGCCGGAGCGGCCGGCCCTCGAGGAGGGCCTGGGCCACCTTCGCCCGGCCTGAATAGAGCAAGCGCTGGACCGTCCCGCGGGAGATGCCCATCTCCTCCCCGGCCGCGCTCTGCTCCTTCCCGAGCAGGTCAACCAAGCGCATCGCCTCCAGCTCGTCGGAGCCGAGCTCGACCGGCGGCTGCACGAGGGCGCTCCCCGGCGTTGGGGCGGGGTAGAACCACCTGGCCCGCGGCCGGAAGGCGCACCGGCGCCACTTCCTCCGCCGTGGCATCGCCCTCCTCCATTCCGTGCATATGCACATTATAGGGAGGCCGGGGCTCCCCCTCAAGGAAGCTGGGCGAAGCAGGCGATGCGCACCAGGGGGTGAGCTGAACGCCCCTCGGGGTTGGCTCCGAGCTACGGAGCTCTCCCCAGCGCCTTGAGGACCTTTGCCGGGGTGATGGGGAGGCTTCTGATCCTGACCCCTAGAGCATGATAGACTGCATTCGCAATTGCCGGCGCAGGGCCATTGATGGCGATCTCGCCAACGGCCTTCGCGCCGTAGGGACCGCTCGGCTCGAAGGTCTGGACCAGGACCGTCTCCAGGCGGGGCATCTGGTCGGCCCTCAAGATGGGGTAATGGCGGTAACTCGGGTTCAGCAACCTCCCTTCGCCATCGAACGCCATCTCCTCGAAGAGGGCATAGCCCAGGCCCTGGGCGACCGCCCCCTCAACTTGGCCCTCGGCCAGGGCAGGGTTGATCGCCGTCCCGCAATCGACCACGGAGAGGAATCTGTTGACCTCCATCTTACCCGTCTCGGTATCGACCTCGATCTCGGCGAACTGGGCCGCGAACGGCGGCGGGCTGGCGGGCGAGCAGTTTGAGGCCGTGGCCTCGACCTGGAACTTCTCCCTGTAGAAGGCTTGGATGGCGACCTCAGACAGGGGGACTTCCTTCCCCGAGTCCGAGATGATCTTCTTGGCCTCGAGGCGGAGGCTCTCCGGCTCTTCGCCGAGCATCCTCCCCGCCACCTCGAGGAGCTGGTCCTTCACCAGTTCCGCGGCCTTCTTCACCGCCCCGCCGGAGACATAGGTGGTGCTCGAGGCATAGGCCCCGGAGTCGAAGGGGCAGAAGTCGGTGTCCCCGCCGTAGACGATGATGGCCTCCACATCCACTCCCAGCACCTCCGCCGCGATCTGGGCCAGGACGGTGTCGGCTCCGGTCCCGAGGTCCGTGGCCCCGACGAAGAGGTTGAACGAGCCGTCCTCATTCAGCTTGATCGTGGCCGCGGCCTTGTCGATCCCGGCCACCCCGCTCCCCTGGGAGAGGCAGGCCATCCCCAATCCCCTCTTGAGCCGCGGGTTTTTCTTATTCCATTCCTCAAATTCCCGCCGGCGCTCCTTCCAGCGGATCAGCTCAGCCCCCTTGAGGATGCACTGCTCCAGCCCATTCCCTTGGATGACCCAGTCGTTCGCCGCCTCGGACTTGATCTCATAGACCAAGGGCGAGAGGCGGTCGACATCCCCCGCGCGGACGATGTTCTTCAGCCGGAAATCGAGGGGGTCCATCCCGAGAGAGTAGGCCAGCTCGTCGATCTGGCACTCGAGCGCGAAGGCCCCCTGAGGGGTCCCATACCCCCGCATGGCCCCGCTGATCGGGAGGTTCGTATAGGCCGCGGTGAAGGCGTAGCGGATGTTCGGGCAGCGATAGCGGGGGAGGTTCTTGTTCCCGGTGTTGCTGGGGACGGTCGGGCTGTGAGACCCGTAGGCCCCGGCATCCACGAGGGCCACCATCTCGTTCGCCACGAGCGTCCCGTCCCGCTTCACCCCGCTCTTCATCCGGATGATCATCGGGTGGCGGGTCCTGGCGCTCCGGAAGTCCTCCTCCCTCGTGAGCTCGAGCCGGACCGGCCTCCGGGTGGCGAGCGTCAAGGCGGCGCAGATATCTTCCAGGACCATCTCCTGCTTCCCGCCGAAGCCCCCGCCGATCCGGGGCTTGATGACCCGAATCCTTCCGACCGGGAGGCCGAGGACCTGGGAGAGCTGCCGCCGGATGTGGAACGGGACCTGGTTGCTCGTCCGGACCACCAGCCGGTCATGCTCGTCGAGGTAGGTGATCGTGATGTGCGGCTCGAGCTGGGCGTGCTGGACCCGGTGGGTCCGATACTCGTTCTCCAGGACGAGGTCGGCCTCCTCGAAGCCCCGCTTGACATCCCCGAGTTGGACATCGACATGGGCGCAGATGTTCCGCTTCGGGTCGTAGATCCCCCGGGCCTCGGGCTCGTCGTGGATCACCGGCGCGCCTGGGGCGAGGGCCTCCTCGGGGGAGAAGACCGCCGGGAGGGGCTCATACTCGACCTCGATCAGCTTGAGGGCCTCCTCCGCGATCTCCAGCGAGTCGGCGGCCACGGCCGCGACCCGGTCCCCGACATAGCGGACCTTCTTGTCCAAGATGAAGTAGTCGTAGGGCGAGGGCTCGGGGTAGTCCTGCCCCGCGCGGGTATAGGCCACCCTGGGGACATCCTTGTAGGTCAGGACCGCGCGGACACCCGGGAGGGCCTCGGCCTTGCTCTTGTCGATCCTTCTTATCCGGGCATGGGCGTGAGGGCTCCAGAGGATCTTGGCGTAGAGCATCCCCGGCAAGCGGAAGTCGTCGGTGAACGCCGGCCTTCCTGTGACGAGCTGGAGGCCGTCGACCCTGGGGACGCTCCTCCCGACGACCCTGAACTTCCTCGCCTCCTCGACCGCGACCGTGGGGTTAGCAATAGGCTCGCCGCGCATGACCTTGGCCGCGGCCAGGACCGCCCGGACCGGCTTCTCGTAGCCGGTGCAGCGGCAGAGGACGCCCTTGAGGGCCTTCCTCACCGCCGCTTCGTCCGGGTCGGGGTTCTCGTCCAAGAGGGCCTTGGCAGCTAGGATCATCCCCGGGGTGCAGAAGCCGCACTGGACTGCCCCGTGGGCCAGGAACTGCTCCTGCAGGGGGTGGAGCTTGCCATCCTGAGCTAAGCCCTCGATGGTGGTGATCTCCTTCCCCTCGGCCTTGGCCGCGGGGACCATGCAGGACTTGAGCGGCTTCCCGTCCACAAGGACGGTGCAGCTCCCGCAGTCGCCAGTCCGGCAGCCGAGCTTGACCCCGAAGTAGCCCTCCCGGCGGAGGAGATCGGCCAAGCGGTCACGGGGGCCGGCCTGGAAGACCTTCGCCTCGCCATTAACTTTCAGATGGAGCTCCATCTCCCTCACCTCACTCCTTTCCCGGCGGTTCGACATTGGATCGATGATACCCGGAGAGGCGGCCCGAATTCCAAGGCTACTCCTCCCCGCGGATATAAGGCTCACAGAGCGCGGCCGGGGCATTCATCCTCCTTTTGAGGGTCCCCCGGGCCACGAGCGCCAGGACCAGGATCGCGAAGACATAGGGCATGGTCTTCAATAGCTCCGGAGAGGTCCAAGGCTGGAGCCGATAAGAGAGGTGATACAGCGCCCCGAAGAAGTAGGCCCCCACCAGCCCGAGGAGCGGGTTCCAGAAGGCGAAGATCGTGAGGGCGATCACGATCCACCCCATCCCCGCGGTCATCCCCTCAGTCCAGGCCGGGCGGTAGGCGACCGAGAGGTAGCCCCCGCCGAGGCCGGCGAGGACCCCGCCTAAAAGGACGCATAGATACCGGGTCCGGAAGACATTGACCCCCATCGCGTCCGCGGTGGCCGGATCGTCCCCCACGGCCCGGATGCTGATCCCGATCTTGGTCTTATACAGGACGAACCAGAGGAGGACCGCCAGCCCGGCCGCGAGGTAGACCAGGGCATTCTGGTTCACAAAGAGGCTCGGCCCTAAGCCGGGGATCTTCGCCAGGTGGGGGACGGTGAGCGCGGGGAGGGCGGCCTCAAGGGGCTTCCCCTCCCAGCCCCGGCCCAAGACCCCCGCGAGCCCCAGCCCCAGCATCGTCAGGGCCAGGCCGGAGACGATCTGGTTGGCCCTCAAGGTGATGCTCACGAAGGCGTGGATCAGCGAGAACGCCCCCCCGACGCAGGCGGCCACGAGGAGCCCCAGCCAGGGGTTCCCGGTAGTGTAGGCCGTAGCGAAGGCGGAGAAGGCCCCCATGACCATCATCCCCTCGACCCCGAGGTTCAGGACCCCCGACCGCTCGGCGTAGATCTCCCCGAGGGTCCCCAAAAGGAGCGGGGTCCCGTAGGCCAAGGCCCGGCTGATCGTCCCGATTAGCCAGGTCTCCCAGCCCATCCCTTCCTCCTCGGCCGGAACGAGACCTTATACCGCATCAGGAGCTCAGCGCTGATCAGGAAGGCCAGGATCAGCCCGTTGAACATGTTCACCAACTGGAAGGGGAGCCCTAGTGAGGCCTTGATCACATCCCCGCCGGCCATGAGGGCCCCGAGCAAGAGGGCGGTCAGGATCACCGCCAGCGGGTTCCGCTGGGCGAGCCAGGCGACGATGATCGCGGTATAGCCGTAGCCGAGGGAGATCTGCTCCGGCTGCCTCAAGATGTGGTGGACGCCCGCGACCTCGCCGACCCCGGCCAGGCCGGCCAGCCCGCCCGAGAGGGCCATGACGAGCAAGATCGTCCGGGTGTAGCTCATCCCGGCGAACCTTGCGGCCTCGGGGTTCTCCCCGATCACCCGGATCTCGAACCCCCGCTTGGTCTTGGTGAGAAGAATGTAGGCCCCGAGGGCCGCCAGGACCCCCAGGATCAGGGTGAGCCAATGGATCCGCGTCCCTGGGACCAGGGGGAGCCAGGCGGCCTTGGGGAAGAAATCAGTATAGGCGAAGCCGCGCATCTGCGGCCCCTTCCACGGCCCGTGGATTAAGTAGAGGACCAGATACATGGCGATGTAGTTCATCATCAGTGTGGTGATCACATCGTTGATCCCCAGCCTGGCCTTCAAGAGCGCGGGGATGAGGGCCCAGATCGCCCCGGCGAGGAAGCCCAACGCCAGCATCGCCGGGATGAGCCAGGGCCCCTCTAGCCCGGAGAAGAGGGCCACCCAGGTCGCGGCCACCGCGCCGAGGAGAAGCTGGCCCTCCGCGCCGATGTTCCAGAAGAGGGCCCGGAAGGCCAGGGTCAGGCCGACCCCGCAGAGCAGGAGCGGGATGGCCCGCCTCACCGTCTCCGCCAGGCCGAGCTTGCTCCCCAGGGCCCCCTGCAAGATCAGCCGGTAGGCGTGGAGCGGGGAGGCCCCCCAGGCCCAGAAGAAGATCCCGGCCACCACCAGTGCCGCCAGGATCGCTAAGACCGAGGTGAGGAGGACGAGCCCGCCCGAGGGCGAAGGCCGCTTCTCGATCGTGAAGAGCCTCATCCTGCGCTCGCCTCCTCCCCCTTCCCTGACCTGGCCCCGGCCATCAACAGGCCCAGCTCCTCCAGCGCGGCCTCACCGGCCTTGAAGAGCCCCATCGCCTGGCCGGCGAAGAGGACCAGGATCCGGTCGGAGAGGCTCAGGATCTCCTCCAGGTCCTCAGAGATGAGCAAGACCCCGGCCCCGAGCTCCCGCTGCTTCAGGAGGAGCCCGCGGATCTGCTCCGTGGCCCCGACATCGAGCCCGTAGGTGGGATGGGCGGCGATGATCAGCCGCGGCTGGCCGGAGAGCTCCCGGGCGAGGATCAGCCGCTGGAGGTTCCCCCCAGAGAGGAGCTTGGCCGGGGTATTGGGGCTCGGGGTCATGATCTGGTAGGCCGCGATCGCCTCCTCGGCATGGCCGATGATCGCCCGCTGGTCGAGGAACGGGCCCCGCGCGAAGGGCGGGTCGCGGTAGCCCTTGAGGACCAGGTTCTCGGCCACGCTCATCTCCGGGACCAGCCCCCGCCGGAGCCGCTCCTCCGGGATGTGGGCCACCCCCGCGGCCGCGATCTCCCTGGGCGAGCGGTTGGTCAGGTCCTTCCCGAAGAGGAGGACCCGGCCCTTGGTGGCCCGCCTCAGGCCGGTGAGGACCTCGACCAGCTCTTTTTGGCCGTTCCCGGCCACACCGGCCACGCCGAGGATCTCACCGGCGTAGAGCTCGAAGGAGAGGCCGCGGATCGCCGGGAGGCCGCGGTCGCTCAGGGCCTGGAGGTCACGGACCTCCAGGAGCCTCTCCCCCCGCTTGGCCGGCCCGCGCTCGAGCCGGAAGACCACCTCCCTCCCGACCATCATCCTCGCGAGGGAGGGCTTATCCGCCTCGGCGGTCGGAAGGGTGGCCACCACCTTCCCCTTCCGGAGGACCGTGACCCGATCGCTCACCGCCAGGACCTCATCGAGCTTGTGGGTGATGAAGATCACCGTCAGGCCGGCCTCGACGAGCGAGCGGAGGGTCGAGAAGAGCTGCTCGACCTCCTGCGGGGTGAGGACGCTCGTGGGCTCGTCCATGATCAGGATCTGGACCCGACGGTAGAGGGCCTTCAGGATCTCGACCCGCTGCTGCTCCCCCACGGAGAGCTCGAAGACCTTCGCCCGGGGGTCCACCTCCAGCCCGTAATCGCGGGCGATCGCCGCCAGCCGCTCCCGAACTCTTCGGAGATGGGGGAAGGGCGAGAGCCCCTCCCGCAGCCCGAGGACCACATTCTCTTCCACGCTCAGGGTCGGGACGAGCCGGAAGTGCTGGTGGACCATCCCGATCCCCAGGGCCAGGGCCTCGGCGGGCGAGCGGACCCGGATCGGCCGCCCGTCGAGGAAGATCTCGCCCGCATCGGGCTGGTAGATCCCGTAGAGGACCCGCATCAGGGTCGTCTTCCCCGCCCCGTTCTCTCCCAGGAGGGCGTGGATCTCGCCCGCCCGGGCGGTGAAGTCCACCCCGTCGTTGGCCACCACCCCGGGGAAGCGCTTGACGATCCCCCGCATCTCCAGTCGCTCGCTCTTGGCCATCTCTATTCCTCCGGGAAGAGCGGGACGAGCGCGAAGGAGGCCACATCGATCAGCCCGAGGTCGCTGAGCCTTAGCTCGGGGATCACCCCGAGCGCGAGGAGCGAGAAGGTCATGAAGGCACCCCTCAGCTTGCAGCCGCAGCTTTGCAAGCCCCGCTCAAGCTCCTCAAGCTCCGCCGCCACAGCCTCGGCGGGCCGGTCGGCCATCAGCCCGGCGGTCGGGAGGGGGACCTCCGCCAAGATCGCCCCATCCCTGACCAGGCAGAGCCCGCCCCCTAGCGCCGCGAGCCGGTTCCCCGCGAGGGCCATCGCCTCCGGGGAGGTCCCCATGATCAGGAGGTTGTGGCTGTCATGGGCCACCGTGCTCGCCAGGGCGCAGCCCGCCCTCAGGCCGAAACCCTTGACGAAGCCCAGCCCGATCCGGCCACTTGCATGGTGCCGCTCCGCGACCGCGAGGAGGGCGACATCCCTCTTCGGATCGGGCTGGACCGCGCCGTCCTTCACCGGAAGCTCGAGGATGAGCCCTCTCGTTTGGGCCTGGTTCTCGCTCACCTCGATCACACGCACGCGGGCCGCGACCCGCCCCGCGCCCGAGGAAGCCGGGGCCGGGACAGTGAAATCGGAAGGGGCCAGTGGCCGCTTAAGCCGGACTGTGGCCTTTGCCTCCTCGGGGTAGGGGTAAGCCGGAAGCTCCACCACCAGGCGGCCTCTCTCGGCCACGACCTCCCCCGCGGCGAGCACCAGCTCGACCTCGAGCTCGGCGAGGTCCCGGACCAGGAGGATATCGGCGTAGCGGCCTGGGGCGAGCAGGCCCACATCCTTCGCCACGCCGAACCGCTCGGCGGTGTTCAAGGTCGCCATTTGCAGGGCCGAAATGGGCGAGACTCCCCGAGAGATCGCCAGCCGGACGACCTCATCCATATGGCCCTGAGCGAGGATCGTCCCAGCATGGCGGTCGTCGGTGCACAGGAGGAGATGGCGCGGCTCGAGCCCCATCTCCGTGACGGCCCGGAGCTGGGGGATAAGGTCCTGCCAGGCCGAGCCCTGGCGCAAGATGGCGAACAGCCCCTGTCGGACCCGGGCTATCACATCCTCAGGCCGGGTCCCCTCGTGGCAGTCCTCCGGCCCGCCGGCGGCATAGGCATGGAACATCCGGCCCAGGTCGGGCGAGGCATAGTGCCCCCCGACGGCCTTCCCTAGCCTGAGGGCCGCCGCGACCTTCCGGTGGAGCCCCGCATCCCCGGCGACGAGGCCGGGGTAATTCATCACCTCCCCCAGGCCGATTACCCTGTCGTCCGGCCAGGCCAGGGCCTCCTCTACCTCCTCCGGGCCGAGCTCGGCCCCCGGGGTCTCGAGCCCCGGCGCGGCCGGGACGCAGGAGGGGACCTGAACATAGATCTGCAGCGGCGTCCGGGCTGCCTCCTCCAGCATCAGCCTCACCCCCGCCAGGCCGAGGACATTGGCGATCTCGTGGGGGTCGATGAACGCCCCGGTCGTCCCGTGGGGGAGGACGGCCCGGGCGAACTCCGTGACGGTGAGGAGCGAGCTCTCGATGTGGAGATGAGCATCGAGCAGGCCGGGGAGGAGGTAGCGCCCCTCGGCCTCGATCACCTCGGTCTTCGGGCCGATCATCCCTGAAGCGCCGGGGCCGCAGTAGGCGATCCGGCTCCCCAGGACCGCGATGTCGGTGTGCTCGATGATCTCACCGGAACAGAGGTTCACCCAGCGGCCGTCGCGGATGACCAGGTCGGCGGGTCGGCGGCCCATGGCGACGGCCACGAGCTCTTGGGTCATCTCATGGAGCGGCCTCCGCGGGGGCATCCCTGCAGTCAGTTCGGTCAGGGAAGGGGCGGCTGCCCGTTCGATCTGAGCAGCCGCCCCTGCCTCGCTTTCATTCATTAAGGCTTAAGGCTCGCCCGGCCAGGGGCCGACCACGCCCTCGACGGCCCACTCCATCGTCAGGAGCTCGTCATAGGTCGCGCGGGCTCCCGGCTGGATGACCAGGTTCCCCTTCCGGTCGTAGATCGGCCCGGTGAAGGGGTCGAAGACCATCTCGAAGTCCTTCATCTGCTCAAGGCGGAGCATGACGAGCTCGTAGACGGAGATTTCAATCCACACCCCAATACAGGTGGAATCAGGGAGGTGAATCCCTATACAGATCCTCACCTTCTTGTCCTTGAGCGCCCCCTCGAACTTGGGGTTGATGAGCATCCCCGGCTTGGCCCCGGCCTCGACGGCCCCCTCGCGCAGGAGCCCCCAATAGTCGACATCCTGGAGATTCGTCGTGTTATACATCCCGGCGTAGACCTTGGCGAGGAAGTCGAGGTAGAACTTCTCCCAGTGGACGATCTGCCCGGAGACGACATAGTCCGGGGCGAAGTCGAACATTGGGGAGTAGTGGCCGAAGCTGGGGAGGCCGTTCTGGGCCGCCACCTGGACCACGGTGGGCGAGTCCTCGGTGAAGGCGAAGACATCGGCCCCGTCCTTGATCAGCGCCTCGGCCGCCTCCTTGGCCGCCGCGGGGTTATACCACTCGAAGATCCAGCGGACATGGACCTCGGCGGTGGGGTTCACCTCCCGGACCCCGATGGTAAAGGCATTGATGTGGCGCTTCACCTCGGGGATGGGGAAGGCCCCGACATACCCGACCTTCCCGCTCTTGGTGAGCGCCCCGGCCATCAGCCCGTTGAGGTAGTAGACCTGGTAGAAGTCGGCCATGTAGGTGGCCATATTCGGGGCCCGCTTGAACCCCGAGCAGTGGGCGAAGATCTTCTCGGGGTAGCGCTGGGCCGCGGCGAGGGTCCCGTCCATGAACCCGAAGCTGGTGGTGAAGACCACATCGACCTTCTCCTGTTGGATCAGACGGTCGATGTAAGTCCCGACCTCGGCCTCGGGGACCGATTCGACATAGACGGTCTCGAGCCAGGGGAAGGTCTCCTCCACGATCAGGCGGGCCGCATTGTGGGCGTGAGACCAGCCGTAGTCCCCGATCGGGCCGACATAGATGAACCCGGCCTTCAAGTTCCCCCCGGCCCCGGCCGCCGAGCCGATCAATAGCGGCATGAGGCCGAGGCCACTAACCAAGAGGAATACCAACAAAACCCTAATCCAGATCCCCTTCATCTTTCCCTCCTTTACGGAATGTGGTCTAGATTGTTCAGAAACTGCACCCGATCCACCACCTCCTTTCCCAGCCTCCTGCCCATTCTTAGCGCAAGTCTCTTACAAAGTCAAGAGATCTCCTCCCCCAGCCAGCGGGAGGGGGAGCGTGCGAGCGCAGTCCATCCGCACGTCTGCGGTCACGGAGATCAGACTCCCTCACCAATCATGCCGAGCCTCGCCCCAGTGCGACTGCTTCCCTACAGACCTTACAGCAAGCGATCTCCTCTAATGCCTGGGCCGGCAGCATCAGCCCTACGCCGCACTCCGGACTGTGCTTTGCCAGCAGCGTCATCCTCGAGACTGGGGTGGTTTCCCAAGGCTTGCACCAGCACCTCGATCTCCTATATGCGCTCTGCAAGGCACAGGATCCGGTGCTCACCAAGTGAGAGGTCCCCCCTAGGTCACGATCCGCCCTGCCTTCCAACAAGTGCGACCGGCGATCATCCCGGAACCCTTCCCTGTCAGAGCCCAGGCACGCGTCGGCCTGCCACTGCTGCAGAGCGAGGCTGCCGCGCAGCGAGCACACTGGCCTGGACAACCGTTGTTCAGCTGCGTTAAGTAACCTCTGCGAGCCAAGTCTTCCAGCATCCGCTCCAGCAATGCCTCGCTTACGCCCAGTTCTCTCGCTAGGCCGGAGAGGCTCTCCGTCCCACCGCGGCGCAGGCTTTCCAGGAGTCTCCCCAGCATCAGGTCCCCCATCCGAGCAGCCTCGCCCCCTGATAGACGAGTAGGCCCATGGCCAAGGAGAGGACGAGTAGAAGGGCCACATCCAAGAGGGTCCACCTCCACGAGCCCGTCTCCTGGCGGATGGTCGCGACCGTGGCCGCGCAGGGGATGAAGAGCATCTCCACCACGAGGAACGCCAATGCTGCGGACGGGGCCAAGAGGCTGCCCAAGATCCCGGCCAGCCCCGCCTCCCCGCCGGCGCCGGCGCCATAGAGCACCCCGAGGGTGGCGATCGCGGTCTCCTTGGCCACGAAGCTGGTGAGCAGGGCCACCATCATCTCCCAGCCCAGGCCCATCAAAGCTCCCAGGGGGGCCAAGAAGCGGCCTATGGCTGCCAAGTAGCTCGAGCCGAGCTCGCCGCTCGGGAGGGCCGCCAGGGCCGCGATCAAGACGGAGACGGCCAGGATGATCGTCCCCGCCCGCCGGATGAAGGCCGCTGTCCGCCGCCAGACGAAGAGCCCGATCGTCCGGAGGTTGGGGATGTGATACAGCGGCAGCTCCATGATGAAGGCCGCCCGCTCGCCGCGGAAGACCAGCTTGTTGAGCCCGATCCCCAAGAGCACGAGGATGAGCAGGTTGAACGCCACCAGCCCCCAGGAGACCAAGGTGGAGGCCCTCCCGAAGAAGATCGGCACGAGGAAGGCCAGGACGGCCATGCGGGCGGTGCAGGGCACTAGTGGAGCCACCAGGATCGTGAGGAGCCGGGCCCGCTCGCCCTCGACCACTCGCGCGCCCATCACCGCCGGGACATTGCAGCCGAAGCCCAAGAAGAGCGGCAGGAAGCTCTTCCCGTGCAGCCCCATCCGGTGCATGAACCGGTCCATGACATAGGCGGCCCGGGCCATATACCCCAGGTCCTCGAGGAAGCCGAAGGCGGCGAAGAAGACGAGCAGGATCGGGAGGAAGGTGAGGACCCTCCCGACCCCGCCGATGAGGCCGTTGGCGACCAACCCGACAAGCCAAGCCGGAGCGCCAGCGAGGAGGCGGGCGGCCCAGTCGGCCCCGGCCCGGACGAGATGGGCCTCGAGCAGGCCCTGGAGTGGCGAGCCGATGGCGTAAGTCAGAAAGAAGACCAGCCCCAGAACACCCAAGAGGAGCCCGAGGCCCCAGACCGGGTGGGCCGCGACCCGGTCGAGCCGCTCGGTGAGGCTGATCTGGCCGGCCCTCGGGCGGGTGACCGCGGCCCGGACCATCCGCCCGATCCACTCGTAGCGCCCGCCGGCCACGGCCAGCACGGCGTCCTCATG
Organism: Candidatus Acetothermia bacterium; assembly: GCA_024653345.1. GTDB lineage: Bacteria > Bipolaricaulota > Bipolaricaulia > RBG-16-55-9 > JANLFV01 > JANLFV01. The sequence continues at coordinate 34,645 of JANLFV010000004.1, read as the reverse complement.
GCGCCTCAGGATCGAATGGACCTCCTCCCACCGCTCCGGCGCTAGCTGCTCCCGGATCATCCGGGTGAGCTCCTCGTCCCCCTCCAGGAGCTTCAGTGCGACCCAATCGTTGGGGTATGGCTCGGGCACGGCATCGGCGATGAGCCGCTCGAGCTCCTCCAGGACCGCCCGGTGGTCCTCCCGGATCCGGGGCCGGCTCGGGGCATAGGCTACCTCGCCCTGGGCCAGCCGGGCGATGGCCTCGACTAGCTCGGTCAGACCACGCCCCTTGGTGGCCACCATCGGGACCACCGGCAGGCCGAGCGCGGCCTCGAGGACATGCGGCTCGATATGGAGCCCCTGCTGCTCGGCCACATCGATCATGTTCAGCGCTACTATCACCGGCACGGGGAGGGAGAGCAGCTCCGCCACCAGGTAGAGGTTCCGCTCCAGGGCCGTGGCGTCAGCGACGGCCACCACCACATCGGGCCGCTCCTTGATGATGTAGTCCCGGGCGATCCGCTCCTCCAGGGAGTTGGCGGTCAGGCTGTAGGTCCCGGGGAGGTCGACGATGCGCATTATCGTGCCGTTATGCTGATGGATCCCGGTCTTCCGCTCCACCGTCTTCCCCGGCCAGTTCCCCACATGCTGGGAGAGGCCGGTCAAGAGGTTGAAGACCGTGGACTTGCCCACATTCGGCTGGCCCGCCAGGGCCACAGTGATCGTCCGCTGAGCCTGGGAGACCCGCTCGACCATGGCCTTAGCCCCTCTTCCGGCTCACCCAGATACGGGCCGCCTCGCCCCGCCCCAGGGCCACACGGGTGTTCCGCACGGCGACGAGCAGCGGCCCCCTCCCGAAGTTCTGGAGCATCATCACCTCCGTCCCCGGGATGAAGCCCAGCGCGGCCAGCCGGGCCACAAGCCCCCGCCCGCCGGTCAGGGCCCGGACCAGCCCCACCTCGCCGGCGGGGAGGGCGCTGAGCGGCACCTGGGTGTCACGGATCATTCTCTCCTTGTTTCCGGCAATCGGCGCAGTAGCCGGCGAGCTCCACCTGCGCGCTGACCATCGTGAAGCCATGCCTCCGGCCCAGCTCTCGAAGGTCCTCGGTGAGCCGACACTCGATGACCTTCCCGCAGCTGAGGCAGACCAGGTGATGGTGCTCCTCGGCCTTGGCCTCGTAGTGGTGGTGTTCCTCGCCCAGGTGGAGCTCCTCGACCAGGCCGAGCTCCTTGAGCAGGTTGAGCGTCCGGTAGACTGTGGAGAGGCTGAGGCGAGGATTCTCTCGCCTGGCCAGGCGGTAGATCTCGTCCGCGTCCAGGTGGCCGTGCTGGCGGATGATCCCGAGGAGCAGCGATCGCTGGGGAGTGAGGCGCTTCTTCTCGGCCCTGAGGAAAGCGCTTGCCTCCAGCATCCTCGCCTCCTCCGGCTGAACGCTATTGCGAACCATTTGCAATTAGAGGATAACAAGGGCGCGGTCACCTGTCAAACCGCATCTGGGAATTCCCGCGCCACGAGCCTCTCCCAAGCTCCGCGGAAGACAAGTTCCCGCTCCCTTCGGCGCTCGCGCTCCCGCTTGGTGCGGCAAGAGCGCCTTCTGGAACGACTTGAGCCCACCAGAGGACCTTCGCTTCTCGCTTCAGGCGGAGAAATGCTATAATGCCACTTGACAAGACTCTTGTCCCCCAAGGAGGAGCGATGCGCAGGCTAGTGCTGGTCGTTGTGGTCTTAGCGCTGTCTCTTAGCGTGAGTGGGCTAGGCGCAGATCGTGCAACAGGAGAGGCTTCCGCGAGGGAGGATCTCCTGCCCCTCGCCTTCGGAGGAACGCTCGGCGCGCTCGGCGGAGCGCTGGTAGGGAGCGAGGGGTTGCACTTCATCTGCCACCGCATCCCCGCGATTGGCTGGAACGACATCACCTGTGCCTTCTTCGGCCTGTTCGGCTACCTCGCTGGGGTCCCCACCGGCGCCGCGCTGGGAGCGGGCGTCGCCGGGCAGGTCGCCAGAGTGCCCGGCAGCCTGTGGGGCGCGTTCCTCGGGGCGGCTGCCGGGGAAGGCTTGGCAATCGGCGCGCTAGCCCTCCTCAGCGCGATTGTCGGGGACAATCCAGCCTTCCAGGGCCTGGCGAGCCTGCTGGGCCATTTCTTCATCTATGTCGCGATCCCCGTCTCCGCAGGCTTCGGCGCGGCCTGGGGCTATACCTGGGAAGAGGCAGCTCAAGCCGAGTCCGCTGCTGAGGCGAGCTCGCCTTAGCCGAGGTAGCTCGTGCACCGGGGGAGCTAGCGGCCTTGGCTAGCGGGGATCTCGGAGAAAGCCTCGTTCACTTGGCTAGAGAGCATTCTCCTCAATGCCTCCGGGGCGAACGCCGCCGCGGCGCTGTTGAGGAGGAGCCTCTTGACCTCCGCAGGCGTGAGCGAGAAGGCCTCGATCACCTCGCTAAACTCCCGGGTCGAGCTTGTCTTGGACATCAGGCGGTTGTCGGTGTTGACGGTCACGCGGATCCCGCGATCGAGGTAGCGCTTCAAGGGGTGATCGGCGTAGGTCTCCATCTGGCCTGAGATCTGGAGGTTGCTCGTCGGGCAGACCTCGAGCGCGATCCCGGCAGCGGCAACCCGCCGCTCCGTCTCCTGATCCTGATAGAGGTAGAAGCCGTGCCCGATGCGCTCGGCCCCGAGCGCGACGGCCTCTTTGATCTGCTCGGGACAGCATCCCTCTCCGGCGTGCAGGGTGAGGTGGAGTCCGGCCGCCCGGGCTAGCTCGATCGCCCGACGGTGCAATGACGGCGGGAAGGGCTCTTCCGGCCCGGCTAGGTCGAACCCCACCACGCCCTGGCCGAGGTAGTCCGCCGCCAGCCTAGCAGTCCGCTCGACCTTCTCCGGAGGATGTTGCTTCATTCCGCAGATGATCAGGCCGGTCTTGACCGGATACGCCTGCTCCGCCCGGCGCATCCCCGCCAGGACCGACTCGACGGCCTTCTGCGGGCTCAACCCCGCCTTCAGGTGGAGGAGGGGGGCGAAGCGGATCTCGATGTAGACCACTTGCTCGCGGGCCGCATCCTCGCACAGCTCGTAGGCTGCTCGCTCGAGGGCCTCGTCTGTCTGCAACAGCGCCAGCGTGACCTGAAAAGGCTGGAGGTATTCCTCGAGCTGGCAGTGCCGGGGCGGGGTGACCGCGCGCTCGATGGCCTCTAAGTTTGGGAGGTGCGGCCCTCTGGGGCCTCTCTTGGTCAGCTCCAGGATCGTCCCCGGCCGGAGCGACCCGTCCAGGTGGACGTGCAAGTCGAACTTCGGCAACCGCGCGATCCATTCTCGATCCACAGGATCTGGATGTTAGTGAAGCCCCGATTCGAGGGCAAGTCCTGTGGCCCCTGCTCCAGCAGGGCGATGGCCTGTCGCCGGCTTGCCGACGCCTCCTTCCCACCTGCCCTGGTATAATGAGCCGTCGATGCAAGCGATGGTCTTGCGCCAGCCGCGGTCGATCGAGGAGAAGCCGCTGGCGCTGGAGGAGGCTCCCGAGCCGGAGCCGCGGGAGAATGAGGTTCTCCTACGTGTCCGGGCGTGCGGCGTCTGCCACACCGATCTGCACACGGTCGAGGGCGAGCTCCGCCTGCCGAAGCTTCCCCTGATGCCCGGCCATCAGATCGTCGGGATAGTGGAAAGGCTGGGGAAGGAGGCGAGCCGCTTCCGGCCGGGCGAGCGGGTCGGGGTCCCCTGGCTCAACTGGGCCTGCGGGGAGTGCGACTTCTGCCGGAAGGGCCTGGAGAACCTCTGTCCCCACGCCCGGTTTACTGGCCTCCATGTCGATGGAGGCTACGCCCAATACGCCGTCGTCCATGAGGAGTTTGCCTATCCTCTGCCCGACGGGTTTCCCGACGAGAGGGCGGCCCCGCTCCTCTGCGCGGGCGTGATCGGCTACCGAGCCCTCCGCTTGAGCGGGGTGAGCCCGGGCGAGCGGCTCGGGCTCTACGGCTTCGGGGCCTCGGCCCATGTGACGATCCAGGTCGCCCGCTACCTAGGGTGCAAGGTCTTTGTCTTCACCAGAAGCGTGGAGCATCAGAAGCTGGCCCGCGAGCTCGGCGCCGCTTGGGTGGGCGAGCCGCGGGCCCAGCCGCCCGAGCTACTCGATAGCGCGATCATCTTCGCCCCGGCGGGGTGGCTCGTCCCCGAGTCGCTCCGCGCGCTCCGCCCGGGCGGGACGGTGGCCCTCGCGGGGATCTACATGAGCCCCATCCCGGAGATGAGCTACGAGCTCATCTACGGCGAGCGGACGGTCCGGAGCGTGGCGAACATGACCCGCGCCGATGCCCGAGAGCTCCTAGAGCTAGCGGGCAAGATCCCCATCGAGACCGCGGTCGAGACTTATCGCCTCGCTGAGGCCAATGAGGTCCTCCTCCGGCTGAAGGAGGGTCGAGTTCGCGCCGCGGCGGTGTTGATCCCTTGAGATTGCCCTGCCAATATGGCGCTGCTATAATGAGAAAAGCCTACGCGACTGGGAGGTAAGAGAAGATGGAAGCGAAACTCACGAGGCGCTCCTTCCTCAAGTCCGCCGGACTCGGCCTAGCCGGGCTGCTCGTCTCGCCCCGGCTGGCTCGCGCGCAGCCGCCGCTCCAGATCAGCTATCCCCTCTCCCTTGAGGCCATACCTTTGAAGCTCGCCCAGAAGAAGGGGCTCTTCCAAGCCCACGGCGTCGAGGTGGAGGTCGTCTCGCTCGTCGACGATCTCGCGCGGCGCGAGGCCTTCATCTCCGGGAGGCTCGATGGGCTCATCTGCGACCTCTCGACCGTCGTCTTTGGACTAGCCAACGCCGGGGCCAGGATCGCCGTCACCTCCACAGCCTTCGAGCGCGTCCAGGGGAGCCAGACCCTGGCCTTGCTCGGGAGCGGGCCGTTCAGGGTCCAGAGCCTGGACGACCTCTTCAACCGCGTCAGCGGCAGATCGTCCGAGTCGATCATGATCCTCCAGCAGACGGATATGCACTACGCCACAGACCAACTCCTGGCGAGCCTGGGGCAGAGGTTCGACGACAGGGTCATTTACACCGAGGGCGGGGATCTGGTGAACATCTACACGCTGCTCATCGGGGGGAGCGTCCTCGCGGCCGTCCTTCCCGAGCCGCTGGCGACCCTCGCCGGGCCGGAGGACACGCTCCTCCAGGAGCGGGACCGCGCGACCTACCTCTCCAGCTACGAGGGGATCAAGCTGATGCCGGCGGTGATCGCCTTCCAGAGGAGCGTCCTGGAGAGCCGTCCCGAGCAGATCGACCGCTTCTATCGGGCCTACACCCAGGCGGTCTCCGAGATCAATCTCGCCCCGCGGGAAGAGTTCCTCGACCTCGCCGCCGACATCGGGATCGAGGTCTTCAACCAGGTGATCCCTGACCAGCAGTATACGAAGGCTGACCTGCCCGAGGGGTTCCTTGAGATGTTCGACATTCCTTCCTTCCCCCAGCCGCGCAGGCTCGCGGAAGACGAACTTGGAGCGGTGGTCGAGTGGGCGCTTCGGAAGGGATTCATTCGCCAGGCGGTCTCCTACGCGCAGGCGACTGACAACAGTTTCCTCGGGGCATGAGATGATCGAGGTTGAGGGCCTCCAGCTCGCTTACCAGTTCGGCCGCGGCCAGCGAGGTGGGGAGCGGAGCCAGGAGGCAATCGCCGAGCTCTCGCTGCGCGTCGAGCGGGGCGAGAGTCTGGCGATCATCGGCCCCTCCGGCTGCGGGAAGACCAGCCTGCTCTATGTCCTGGCGGGAATCCGCCGCCCGACCGCGGGGAGCGTGCGGATCGCCGGCGAGGAGGTCCGCGGCCCGCGGCGGGATGTGGCCCTCATCCTCCAGGACATCGGCCTCCTGCCCTGGAAGACCGTCTGGAAGAATGTGGTCCTGGGGTTGGAGCTGAACGGCGGGCTGGATCAGGCTCACTTGGCGAGAGTGGAGGCGATCCTGAAGGAGCTGGGGCTGGCCGAGCTCCGGGGCCGCTATCCCGCCCAGCTCTCGGGCGGCCAGAAGAAGCGGGTCGGCCTGGCCCGGGCTCTGGCCGTCGAGCCGGAGGTCCTGCTGATGGACGAGCCGCTGGCCTTCCTCGACGAGCAGACGAAGGAGGAGATCCAGGACTCGATCCTCCAGCTCTGGCAGGAGCGGAAGGAGCGGCTGACGATGGTGCTCGTGACCCACGATATCGAGGAGGCGGTCTTCCTCGGCGAGCGGATCGCCGTGCTCACGCCCCGTCCGGCGAGGATGAAGGCCCTCCTGGAGAACCCCGGGATGGGGGCGGTCGAATACCGCCGGAGCCCCGAGTTCTACGAGCTGGTCCGCCGGCTCCGGGAGCTCCTCTGATGAGCGCGCGCCGGAAGCTCTCCTACTATCTCTTGGGCGTCCTCATCCTCGTTGCCCTGTGGTTCCTCGGGAGCCTGATCATGGAATGGGTCTTCAGCGACGAGCCGGCTAAGGCCCGTGCCTTCCCCGACCCGATCATGGCCTTCAAGGCCGTCTACAGCAGCTGGAGCGAGCTGGGGAGGAACCTCCTCTCCAGTGGGCTCCGGGTCCTGCTTGGCCTGCTCCTGGCGATCGTCTTCGCTGCTCCACTCGGGCTGGTGATCGGCCACGAGGAGGCCCTCGATCGCATCTTCAGCCCCATCATCTACATCACCTTCCCCATCCCCAAGATCGTCTTCCTCCCGCTATTGTTCGTCCTCTTCGGCTTGAGCGAGCTCTCGATCGTCCTGACCATCGCCCTGATCGTGGCCTTCCAGACGCTGCTGGCAGCCAGGGATGCCGCGCGGAATGTCCCCCAAGACTATGTCTTGAGCGTGAGGAGCGCCGGGGCCAATAAGTGGCAGCTCTACCGGCATGTGATCATCCCCGCCTCGCTCCCCGAGGTTCTGGCCTCGGTGCGGATCTCCATCGGGATCGCGATCGCCGCCCTCTACCTTGCCGAGACCACCGGGGTTAACTCCGGGCTGGGCTACTTCCTCCTGAGCGCCAGGCGCCAGTTCAGCTTCGAGGCCCTCTTCGCCGGGATCATGGTCATGGGCCTCCTCGGCCTTGTCCTCTACGGGCTGCTCGACCTCCTCGAGCGGCTCCTCTGCCGCTGGAAGCACCTCTGATCGCGGGGTAGAATGGCTGATGTGGGCTTAGAGAGGCTCGTTCTGCTGGTGAACTTCGCCAAGGCCGGCGCCCCGCCCCTGGTTGAGCGGATTAAGGCCTGGGGGAAGGAGCGCGGGATCGAGGTCACAGTCCACGGGAGCCTGGAGGAAGGCGAGCTGGAGGCCGGGCCGGGGACGGTAGCCCTCACTCTCGGAGGGGACGGGACATTCCTCCGCGCGGCCATGAGGTTTGGCCGGGAAGAGGTCCCTCTCTTGGGGATCAATCTGGGGAGCCTCGGCTTTCTCACCCAGGTTGGGGAAGAAGAGGCCCTCCAGGCCCTGGAGAAGCTCCGCCGGGGGGAGTTCGCGCTCGAGGAGCGGATGCTGCTCGAGGCCCGGCTTGGCCAGAGGAGCTTTCTCGCCCTGAACGAGGTCTTCATCTCTCGCCCGTCCCTGGGAGAGCTGGCGGAGCTCGAGCTCTTCTCGGGGGAGGAGTTCGTCGCCTTCTACCCCGGGGACGGGCTGATCATCGCCACCCCTACCGGGTCGACCGCGTACTCGCTCGCCGCGGGCGGGCCGATCGTCGACCCCCGCCTGGAGATGATCATCGTCACCCCGATCGCACCCCACCGGCTCGGGCTGCGCACGGTCATCTTCCCTCCCGAGGCGAGGCTGAGGGTCGTGGCCCGTGAGCCCGCGGCCCTGTTCATCGATGGCGACCGGGCGGGGGAGCTCGCGTCCGGCGATCAGCTCTTGGTCGGGCGCTCCGCCTCGCGGATCAAGGTCGTGATGGTCAACCCCGCTCCGGGCTTCTTCTCCTTGCTGGCGCGCAAGCTCGACTGGGGGAGCCACCCTGAGCGGCGCTAGAACTCCCACTCCAATTGGAATGTCTGGCTTCCCAGCCCGAGGGGCGTGAGGAGAGAGGAGGAGGAAAGCCTGAGGTTCCCGATGGTCGCGCCGATCATGAACTCCTGGCTCTCGGTAGTGAAGGAGATCTCGCTCACCAGGTTCAGGTCGCCCGAGGAGGCGCTCATGCGAATCGTCTCCCTCACCAGGCGCTGATCGCCGATGACGATCCCGCTGCTGATGGAGACCAAGCCGAGGTTGAATTGGATCCCCAGCCGCTCCTCGGTGATGGAGAATCCCCGCGGCTCGAGCTCCGTCTCGCTGAGGAGTGCGCCGCTCGTGATCGTCAAGGTGATCTTGTCCACATAGAAATTCAGATCTTTGTCTAGGGTGAGCACGCTCCGTCCTTGGAGGATGGTCCCCGGACCGAGGCTCAGTCCCTCCAATTTGAGCACCAGGTTCACCTCCTGGTCCTCGCTCAGGGCGGCGCCGCCCAGCTTCTCCAGCATCAGGCCGACGAGCGTGGTGAGCAGATCGAGCCTGGCCTCCAGCGCCGCGATGTTCCCCAAGGCTAGCACTATCTCCTGGTCAGGAGGGCTCTGGCTGAACTGCCAGAGGTCGAAGGAGAGGCTGAGGCCCATGAAGAGCTCCCTTAGTGCTGCCCGATCTCCAGGGGGCTGGCCGATCCCTGCAGCCGTCTGGGCCAAGAGTTCCTCGACCCCTCTGACGCTCACCGCCGGAGTCCAGGGGAGGAGATCCACTGGGGAGAGGGCGGCCTCGCTCACTGCCAGTGAGAGGGAGGGGCTCGCGGCGCAGAGGTCGGGCCGTGCCACCGAGGGGCAGGGGAGGCCGAGGGATGGCAACGCTTGCAGGGTCCAAAGAGCCGCGGCGATCAGGAGGAGCCCCCCTTTCGAGCTGCGCATCGCATCACCTCCAGTGCGTGCTCTTCCAGTCAATGCTAATGAGCAGGGAGCCCCTTGTCAAGGTCCGCTGGACGGCCGCGCGATTCGCCCCTGGCAGGCGAGGCTCGGTCGGAGTGCGAGACCGGGCAGAGATTGAAGGGCCGGCCTTCTGCAGATGGGTAAGATCATCGGTGCCAGCCGCTCGGTCGAGGGCTTCTTCCGCCAAGCCCCTCATTCTTCGCCCGCGCGCGTGGAAAGGTGGTGGAAGGGGGGTGAGAATTCGGTGAAATCAAGGTCAACCATTGACCTTTCCAGGAGCTTCTGCTAAACTTGAGATAGGATGAGGCGCAAGAGGAAGTTCAGCCTGAAATACAAGTTCATCCTGGCCTTGGTCGCCTTCGCCTTTCTGCTCTCCATCTCCTTTGCCGCGGTCTCTCTGAAACGCCTCTCCAGCGAGCTGCACAACCAGCTGGTCAAGGAGGGCCAGGACCTGCTGCGCACGCTAGCAGAGAAGTTTGCCGATTCGGAGATCCCCTTGCTCACGTTCATGCAGAACCTCCAGTTCCTCCAGGAGAGCCGCTCCGGGGATGTCCTTTACATCCAGATCATCATTGGAGGGCAGGCCTATGCCGCGGTCCAGCCGGGCCTGGAGGAGATTCCGCCGTTCGAGCCCGGTCTTTCCTCCCAGGGGAAGCTCCAGCGCCAACTCCCGAACGGGACGAGCTACCTCGACCTCTGGCGGGCCGTGCCCGCCCGCTGGGTGATGAACCCCGAGGGGATCGAGCTCTCCCGCGGGTATGTGCGCGTCGGCCTCTCCCTCGCCCGGGTCGGGACCAAGATCCGCCAGGAGTTGGGGATAATCGCGCTCGTGGCCCTCGGCTACGCTATTGTCGGGATGCTCGTGGCCTTCCTCTTCTACCAGATGATCCTCGGGCCGGTGGAGAGCTTGAGCAGCTCGGTGAAGCGTTTCCGGCTGGACCGGCGTGTTCGCGCCCCGGTCCAGGGGAGCGATGAGCTGGCCCTCCTAGCGGAGGAGTTCAACAAGATGGCGGACACGATCGCCGAGCGGGATGAGAAGCTGCTGGAGGCGAATCGCATCAAGTCGGAGTTCCTGGCGATGATGGGGCACGAGCTGAAGACCCCGCTCCACACGATCCGCGGGTTCGCCCAATTCCTCCTGGAGAGGATCGACGGACCGCTCACCCCGAAGCAGCAGGAGGACATCGAGGCGATCCTGGCCTCGGGGAACCACCTGCTCGAGCTGATCGACAATATCCTGAGGTTCTCCAAGATCGAGGCGGGCGAGGAGCGGCTCCACCTGGAGGAGGTCGAAGCGAAGGGGCTGGTAGCGGAGGTGGTCCAGAACTTCGAGCGGTTCGCGCAGCAACGGGGCCTCCGCCTGGAGTCGGCGGTCGATCCGTTCGTGCTGAGGGCCGACCGGACGAAGCTGCGGCAGGTGCTGATGAACCTTGTGAGCAATGCGCTGAAATACACCGACCACGGCTGGATCAAGATCGAGGCGGCCGCCCGCGATGGCGAGGCCCTCTTCACCGTCGCGGACAGCGGGCGGGGGATCCCGCCGGAGTATCGTGAGCGGGTCTTCGAGCCGTTCACTCAGGTGGACTTCTCCGACAGGCGGGAGGCGACCGGGATCGGGCTCGGGCTGGCGATCGTGAAGAAGTATGTCGAGCTCCACGGCGGGCGAGTCTGGCTGGAGAGCGAGCCGGGGAAGGGGAGCCGATTCTATTTCACCATCTCCCGGGAGGTGCGCGATGAGACTGCTGATCGCTGAGGACGACGCCGGCTCGCGCGAGCTCCTCCGCCGGTTCCTCGAGTCTCGCGGCCACGAGGTGATCGCCGTAGCGAACGGCGTCGAGCTCCTGGAGCAGTTCGAGGCGCACGGAGCCGACCTCCTCCTGCTCGATGTGATGATGCCGCGGCTCGACGGCTGGGCCGTCCTCGAGGAGATCCGGCAGAGGTCCTCCGTGCCGGTGATCATGGTCACGGTCAAGGATTCGACCGAGGAGAAGATCAAGGGGCTCCAGCTCGGCGCTGATGACTATGTGACCAAGCCGTTCGACCTGCGCGAATTGGAGGCCCGGATCGCGGCGGTGATGCGTCGCGTCGCCCCCGGCCCGCTCATCGAGCTGGGCCCCCTGAGGATCGACGACGAGAAGAAGGAGGTCCGAGTCCGCGGCAAGCCGGTCGAGCTCTCCCCTAAGGAGTATGACCTCCTCCGGCTGCTCGCCTCCCGCCCGGGGAAGGTCTTCTCCCACCGCGAGATCCTGGGGAAGATCTGGACCGGGAGCGACTTCGCCTCCTCGGAGGATGTGAAGAAGTATGTCTATCTCCTCCGGAACAAGATCGAGGAAGACCCGGAGCAGCCGAAGATCATCCTCACCAGCCGCGGCTTCGGATACAAGCTCGCGGTGAGCGAGGAGCCCTAGCTACGGTGCTGAAGCTCAAGACCTGGGCCCGGGCGGTCCGGGCCCCGTTCCTGCTGCTTTCCTTGGTCCTGGTCCCTGTAGGCGTCGCCGCCGCCTGGTGGGAGGCGGGAGTCTTCTCTCTAGCTCGATCCCTCTGGACCCTCGCCGGGCTCGTGCTGGCCCACATCAGTGTGAACCTCCTCAACGAATACAGCGACTACCGGACCGGGATAGACCTGAGGACGGTGAAGACCCCCTTCAGCGGGGGGAGCGGGGTCCTCCCTGCCGGCTTCCTGCAGCCCGCGGCTGTTTATAGACTGGCCCTGGCGGCGCTTCTCGGTGCCTTCGCGATCGGCCTTTATCTAGCAATCCTCTCCGGCCCTCTCCTGCTGATCCTGATCTTCGCCGGAGGGGCGATGATCTACTTCTACACCACCCACCTGGCTCGCTGGGGGGCGGGCGAGCTCGTCGCCGGGCTGGGGCTCGGAAGCCTCCCCGTCATGGGGGCCTACTTCGTCCAGAGTGGCAGTTTCAGCCTCGCCTCCGTCGTTGCCGGGCTGGCGCCGGGCTTCCTCACGAGCAATCTCCTCTTGCTCAACGAGTTCCCCGACGCCGAGGCCGACCGCCGGGGCGGCCGGGCCCACCTGGTAATCCTACTAGGGAAGCGCCGAGCGGCCTACATCTATGTCACGCTGCTCTGCGCAACCTATCTCTCGATCATCGGCAGTGCAGCCTCGGCGATAGCGCCGCGCTGGTGCCTGCTCGGGCTCCTCAGCCTCCCGCTGGCCTGGAGAGCGGGCCATATCGCGCTCCAGCAGCAGGATGATCTCTCTGGGTTGATTCCCGCCCTCGCGGCCAATGTCCAGACCATTCTGGGCACGGACCTCCTGCTGGCCCTCGGCTACTTCCTCGGCGGGGCGCTCGGGTGACCAGTGTAATCCGCATCACCGAGCGATCGAGGTCCCCCTCCTTGGCCGTGGTGGCCGGCGACAGCTAAAATTGAGCGGGAGTGAGCGAAGATGCCCGCGAACCTCACGCCGGAATACATCGCAGCTGAGGCGCGCTATCGCGCGGCCAAGACCGACAAAGAGCGCTTGGAGGCCCTCCGCGAGATGCTCTCGACCATCCCCAAGCACAAGGGGACGGAGAAGCTCCAGGCCGAGATCAAGCGGAAGATCGCCCAGCTCCGGACCGCCCCGAAGAAGCGAGGCTCGCCTAGAGGCCCGAGCCGCTCGACCCTGGACTCGATCGAGCGCGAGGGCGCGGGCCAGGTGGCCCTGGCCGGGCTCCCCAACTCCGGGAAGTCCAGCCTCCTCGCCAGGCTCACCAACGCCCGCCCGGAGATCGCCGACTACCCCTTCTCCACGCTCAAGCCCCTCCCGGGGATGATGGAGTTCGAGGATGTCCAGATCCAGCTAGTCGACCTACCCCCGCTCGCCTCGGGGTATACCGAGGGCTGGGTCTACTCCCACATCAGGAATGCCGACCTTGTCGTGGCCGTTCTCGACCTGGCGTCAGCCGATCCCGAGAGCGACCTATTGGAGCTGCTCAGCCTTTTGGAGGAGGAGCGCCTCCGCTTGGCCCCTGAGCCGATCGAGGGGCTCGACTCGGGGATGCTCGTCAAGCGCGGCCTGCTCTGCGGGACGAAGCTCGACTTCCCCGGCGCACGGGAGCATCCCGCCAAGCTTATCGCCGCGGGCTTGGAGCTCCCGCTCGTGGCCGTCTCGGCCTCGACCGGCGAGGGGCTCGAGGAGTTCAAGCGAGCGGTCTTCACCGCACTCCAGATCATCCGGATCTACACCAAGGAGCCAGGGAAGCGGCCCGACATGGATAAGCCCTACATTCTCCCCCAGGGCAGCACAGTGCTCGATCTCGCGAGGGCGATCCACCAGGACTTCGCTTCGCGACTCCGGTTCGCCCGGCTCTGGGGCTCGGGGCGATTCGAGGGGCAGCAGGTCCCGCGTGATCACGCCCTCCAAGACCGCGATGTCGTGGAGATTCACATCTAGCCGAACGGTTGAGCGAGCGCGATCGGGCTGGTATAATCCTCTCATCCGTGACTGGCGGGGCTTGAACAGGGCCTCCACCTTCCCGACCTCTTGAAATCGGGGCAGAACCAATGCGCGAGATTCTGAGGCATCTCTGGCGCTACCGCTACCGGCTGCTCTTGGGAGTGGCCGCGCTCTTCATCGTCGACGGAGCCCAGCTCGTCGTCCCGCTGATCATCCGCCAGGCCGTCGACCAGCTCTCCGCCGGGGTCGGGGAGAACCTCGTGCGCTACGCCCTCTATGTGGCCGGCCTTGCGGCCGTGATCCTCGTCCTCCGCTACTACTGGCGCTACTTCATCTTCGGCAGCGCTCGCCGGATCGAACAGGACCTGCGCGCCCAGCTCTACGACCACCTTCTCACGCTCTCGCCTCAGTTCTACAACAGGACGAGGACCGGTGACCTCATGGCCCACGCGAACAACGATGTCGATGCCGTGAGGATGGCCTGCGGGATGGGACTGCTCGCGCTCGCCGACGCTGTGGTGATGGTCTCCTTCTCGATCGCCGCGATGCTAGCCATCAACACTAAGCTCACCCTCTATGCCTTCATCCCGCTCCCGTTCATCACCGCCGTGGCCCTGGGGTTCGGCAGGGTGATCCATCGCCGGTTTGAGGCGGTCCAGGCGGCCTTCTCCACGGTCACGGAGAAGGTGCGGGAGAACTTCGCCGGGATCCGGGTGGTGAAGTCCTTCGCCCAGGAGGAGGGGGCGGCGCGGGACTTCGCCCGGACGAACGAGCTGTTCGTGGCGAAGAACATGACCCTCGTCCGTGTCTGGGGCCTCTTCGACCCAGCGATCACCCTCCTCGCCGGCCTCTCGGTGGCGATTGTGCTTTGGCTCGGCGGGCGAGCGGTCATCCTCAAGGGGATCAGCCTGGGGGACTTCGTGGCCTTCACCTCCTATCTGGGGATGCTCACCTGGCCGATGATGGCCCTAGGATGGGTGGTCAACCTGCTCCAGCGGGGCGCGGCCTCGATGGACCGGCTGAAGCGGGTCCTGGCCGAGAGGCCGGAGATCACTGCCCCGGCACGCCCGCGGGCCATCCCCGGCAGAGGGGAGATCGAGTTCCGGAACCTCACCTTCGCCTACGGCAACGGCGCGCCGGTCCTACGCGATCTGAACCTGCGCATCAATCCCGGGACCGTCCTCGGGGTGATCGGGCTGACCGGCTCGGGGAAGTCCACTTTGGTAGATCTGCTCACGCGGCGGTTCGATCCCCCTCCGGGCTCGGTCCTCATCGACGGGGTCGACATCCGCGAGCTGGACCTCCGCGCGCTCCGGGAGTTGATCGGGATGGTCCCCCAGGATGTCTTCCTCTTCTCCGCAACGATCCGCGAGAACATCGCCTTCGGCCGGGCGGGGGCGAGCGAGGCGGAAGTGAAAAGGGCGGCGGAGCTGGCCGGGCTCTGGGAGGAGATCGCCGCCTTCCCCGAGGGCCTGGAGACGGTTGTCGGCGAGCGAGGCCTCTCCCTCTCCGGCGGCCAGCGCCAGCGGGTGGGGATCGCCCGCGCGCTCTTGCGCGACCCAAAGATCCTCATCCTAGACGATGCCCTCTCGGCCGTCGATGCCCACATTGAAGAGCTGATCCTTCACAACCTCCGCGAGGTCCTCCGGGCGCGGACTTCGATCATCATCTCCCACCGGATCTCCGCGGTCCGCGAGGCCGACCTGATCGTGGTCATGGAGGGCGGCCGGATCATCGAGAGAGGGACGCACGAGGAGTTGGTGGGCCTGGGAGGGCTCTACTATCGCCTCCATCAGTTGCAGCAGTTGGAGGAAGCCCAGGCGCGGAGCGCGCGGACGGTCGGGGTGGACCAGGAGGAGCACTCCCGATGAGCCAGGACTACTTCTACGAGGAGGAGCGGCTCGGGAAGGCTTACGATGCTCGGCTGACCCGGCGCCTGCTCCGCTATCTCCGGCCTTATCGCAGGCTGTTCGCGCTCACGCTCGCCCTGGGATTGGTCTTGATGGGCCTGGAGCTGGCCATGCCCTACATCACCAAGCTCGCGATCGACCTCTACATGGAGCCGGCCACCGGGGCGCAGATAGCCCGGGAGGCGGCCCTCCGCGGGATCGGCCTCTTGGCCCTCGCCTACTTGGGAATCCTCGGAGCCCGCTTCCTCCTCTCCTTCGGCCAGATGTATCTCTCGCAATACACCGGCCAGCGGGTGATGTTCGACCTCCGGAAGGAGATCTTTGAGCATGTCCTCCGGCTCCCCGCGAGGTTCTTCGATCGGAACCCCGTCGGGCGGCTGGTAACCCGCGCGACGAACGACGTGGTGGCGATCAACGAGATGTATACTAGCGTCCTGGTCAACCTCCTCCGCGACGGCTTCCTGCTAGTGGGGACGGTCGCGATCATGTTCCAGCTCAACGCCCGGCTGGCCCTGCTCATCCTCCTCTTTGCCCCCGCGGTCGGCTTCACGGCCCTCGTCTTCCGGATCAAGGCCCGCGCGGCCTACCGGGCCGTCCGCCGGAGGATCGCCCAGCTGAACGCCTTCCTCCAGGAGGCAATCTCGGGCATGTGGATCATCCAGCTCTTCAACCAGGAGCGGCGGAGCCGGGAGCAGTTCGGAGAGATCAACCGGGCCAAATACGAGGCGGACATGCGCCAGCTCAACGTCTACGCGATCTTCAACCCGCTGATCAGCCTGATGCAGTCGCTCGCGCTCGCCCTGCTCCTCTGGTATGGCGGCGGAGGCGTGATCCGCGGGACCTTCACCCTCGGGGCGCTGGTCGCGTTCATCAACTATGTCCGGATGCTTTTCCAGCCGCTGATCGAGCTGGCGGAGAAATACAACATCATGCAGGGGGCGATGGCCGCAGCGGAGAAGATCTTCACCCTGCTCGACAAGCCGGAGGAGGAGCACGGCCGGCTCGAGCCTCCCGCAGGCGGGCGCGGGGAGGTCGAGTTCCGCCATGTCTGGTTCGCCTACAAGGACGAGGAGTGGGTCTTGCGCGACATCTCCTTCCGCGTCCGGCCCGGAGAGCGAGTGGCCCTCGTCGGCCCGACCGGGTCGGGGAAGACGACGATCATCAACCTCCTCCTCAGGCTCTACGAGCCTCAGCGGGGGCAGATCCTCATCGACGGCGTGGACATCCGCGAGCTCGACTCGGCAGCCCTGCGGGCCAGAATGGCTGTGGTCCTGCAAGATGTCTTCATCTTCTCCGGGGATGTCCTGGGGAACATCAGGCTGTGGAACGAGGGTCTTCCGGCGGAGCGGGCGATCGAGGCGGCGAAGTTCGTCCAGGCCCACCGGTTCATCTCCGAGCTCCCTGCAGGCTACGAGACGGAGCTCGGTGAGCGGGGGGCGACCCTCTCGGTCGGCCAGCGGCAGCTCTTGGCCTTCGCCCGGGCGGTGGCCTTCAACCCGCGGATCTTGATCCTGGACGAGGCGACGGCGAACATCGACTCCCAGACCGAGCGGCTGATCCAGGAGGCGCTGGAGAAGATCATGGACGGCCGGACCTCGATCGCGATCGCTCACCGGCTCTCCACGATCCGCGATGCCGACAAGATCTTGGTCC
The DNA here is from genome assembly GCA_024653345.1 of Candidatus Acetothermia bacterium. Taxonomy (GTDB): domain Bacteria; phylum Bipolaricaulota; class Bipolaricaulia; order RBG-16-55-9; family JANLFV01; genus JANLFV01. Next base: position 17,846 of record JANLFV010000004.1, on the reverse strand, counting down.
TAAGCCGCGGCCGGATCGTGGAGCAGGGGACTCACGAGGAGCTTCTCCGCCGCCAGGGGCTCTACTACGCGCTCTACAGCCTCCAGGCCCGCGCCGCCGCGGGCGAGGTCTAGCAAGTTCCATCCCAAGCCGCGATGCCCGCGCTGGCTCACCCCCGCAAGACGGAGATAGGCTTGCCTCTGCGAGCGGGCCCTGCTATCCTAGGGCTATGGGTGTTGAGCTCGAGGGGCAGCGGATCGGCGTCCTGCTCGGCGGCCTCTCCGGGGAGCGCGAGGTCTCCCTGAGATCGGGGGAGAATGTCTATCGCACCCTGAGAAAGCGCGGGTATGAGGCGATGAAGCTCGAGCTCTCCGCCGCCGACCAACTGATTCCCCAGCTCAGCGAGGTCGAGCTGGTCTTTATCTGCCTCCACGGCGGGATCGGGGAGGATGGGACGATTCAGGCGCTCCTCGATCTCTTGGCCAAGCCCTACACCGGCTCGCCGGCCCTCGCCTGTCGCATGGCCCTCGACAAGCTGCTGGCGAAGGAGGCCTTCGCCGCCGCAGGGCTCCCCACCCCCGCCTATGTGCATCCGCAGGGGACTCGCTGGCTGGAGGAGGCGATCGAGGGCGCGAACTCCCTCGGCTATCCCTTGGTGGTCAAGCCGCGGGCCGAGGGCTCGAGCCTGGGGGTGAAGATCGTCCGCCGAGAAGGTGAGCTAGAGCCGGCCCTCCGTGAGACGAGGGAGAAGTTCGGCGACCTCTACCTCGAGCGATTCATCCCCGGCAAGGAGGTCACCGCGGGGATCCTCCGGCTCGATCGGGAAGATCGGCCCCTCCCGCTCATCGAGCTCCGGCCGAAGGAGGAATTCTACGACTACAGGGCCAAATACACACCGGGGGCCACGGAGTTCGTCATCCCCGCCGAGGTACCGGACCGCGTAGGGGCCGAGGTCCAGGAGTTGGCGCTGGCCGCTCATCGGGCTCTCGGCTGCTTCGGCTTCTCCCGCGTCGACCTCCGCGTCACGGCCGATGGTGAGGTCTATATACTCGAGGTCAATACGATCCCGGGGATGACCGCCACGAGCGACCTCCCCAAGGCGGCACAGGCGGCGGGGATCTCGTTCGAAGAGCTGGTAGAATTCATGCTCAAGACAGCGGTCGCAAAGGAGGAGGAAGATGCCCCAGATATCAGCTAGGGCGAGGCGGATCCCGCCCTCACCGATCAGGAAGCTCGTCCCGCTCGCAGACCGAGCGAAGCGGGCGGGGAAGAAGATCTACCACCTGAACATCGGCCAGCCGGACATCCCGACGCCGAAGGAGTTCCTCGAGGGCTACTACCATGCTCCCGAGATCCTGGCCTACAGCCCCTCGCCGGGCTACGAGGAGGCGCGGGAGGCCCTCGTCCGCTACTATCGCCGGTTCGGGATCGCCCTTGACAAGAGCCAGATCATCGTCACCGTCGGCGGGAGCGAGGCGGTGACCTTCGCCCTGCTCGCTGTCCTCGACCCCGGGGACGAGGTGATCATCCCCGAGCCGTTCTACGGCCCTTACAACGGCTATGCCGAGATCGCCGCGGGGGAGATCGTCCCGCTCACCACCCGCGCTGCGGATGGGTTCCGGCTCCCGGCGCGCGAGGAGATCGAGGAGAGGATCACCGAGCGAACCAGGGCGATCCTCATCACCAATCCCGGCAACCCGACGGGCGTGGTCTACAGCCGGGCCGAGCTTGAAGAGCTGAGCAGGATAGTCCGGGAGCATGATCTCTTCCTCATCTCCGACGAGGTCTACCGCGAGTTCATCTACGATGGCCTAGAGCACACGAGCGTCCTCCAGCTTCCCGACCTGGAGGAGCAGGCGATCCTCGTCGACTCGATCTCCAAGAGGTTCAGTGCCTGCGGGGCGCGGATCGGGGCGATTGCCAGCCGGAACGAGGAAGTGATGGGCGCGGCAATGAGGCTGGCTCAGACCCGCCTCTCGCCCCCGACTGCAGGCCAGCTCGGGCTCACTTGCTATCTCAACTCCCCAGCCTATCCGCGGAAGACGGAGGAGATGATCGCGGAGTTCCGCGCCCGGCGGGACCTGCTCTATGAGGAGCTGAGGAAGATCCCCGGCGTCCGGTGCGTCAAGCCCCAAGGGGCATTCTATGTCATGGCCGAGCTGCCCCTGGCCGATGCGGAGGAGTTCGCGGCCTGGCTGCTGACCGACTTCGAGCGGGACGGGGAGACGGTGATGGTCGCGCCGGGGGGAGGGTTTTACAAGACCCCCGGCCTGGGGCGGAACGAGGTCCGGATCGCCTATGTCCTAAGAAGGGAAGACCTGAAGAGGGCTCTCTGGCTCCTTGAGGAGGCGCTAGCGGAGTATGCCACAGTCTGGGCGGAGCGGGGGGAGGCTGCGAGCCGAGCCTGAGGGCCGGAAGCGGCGGCTCGACCTCCTCGTCGAGGAGCGGGGCCTGGTGCGGAGCCGCGCCCAGGCTCAGCGGGAGATCCGGGCGGGGAAGGTCTTGGTCGACGGTGCTCCCGTTGATAAGCCGGGAGCACTGGTCAGGGAGGGGGTGGAGATCGAGCTCCTCCCCGGTCCCAAGTATGTCAGCCGCGGGGGGCTCAAGCTCGAGCACGCGCTCCGGGCCTTTGCGATCGATGTCCAGGGCAAGGTGGCCCTCGACATCGGTGCCTCGACCGGCGGGTTCACCGACTGCCTCCTCCAGCACGGCGCGAGCAGGGTCTATGCCGTCGATGTCGGCCGAGGCCAGCTCGCTTGGCCCCTGCGTCAGGACGAGCGGGTGGTGGTCCTCGAGAGGCTGAACGCGCGCTACCTTCAGCCGGAGGACATCGGGGAGCCGGTAGACCTGGCGACGATCGATGCCTCCTTCATCTCCCTGAAGAAGCTTCTCCCGCCGCTTCCGCCGATCGTGAAGGAGGGCGGGGCGATCATCCCCCTGGTGAAGCCGCAGTTCGAGGCCGGGAAAGATAGAGTAAGACGGGGCGTGGTCCACGACCCCCGAGTCCAGCTCGAGGTCCTGGAGGACCTTCGACAGTTCATCACCGCTGAGCTGGGCCTCTCGGTTCTGAACGCCACCTTCTCGCCCCTCAAGGGGCCGGAGGGGAACATCGAGTTCTTCCTCCATCTCGTGAACTCACGCGGGCTCCCGGCAGGAGCCGATCTTGAGGGGGTGGTCGAGGCCGCCCACTCCGCACTCGATGGCTGACACCACCCGGCCCTTTCGGGCGCGTGAGAGAATCGTGGAAGGAGGGACCATGTCCAAGGTCGTCTTCGATATCGAGACCGTCGGCCTGACCTGGGAGAGCTTTGACGAGGTCCAGCAGGATTATCTGATGAAGCTGGCCGAGCAGGAGGAGACAGAGGAGAGGCGTCAGCGGAAGCGGGAGGAGCTGTTCCAGGGGCTCAACTTCGCGCCTCTGACGGCCGAGATCGTGGCGATCGGGCTCCTCAATGTCGAGACCAACCGCGGTCGGGTCTACTATCAGTCCCCGGAGCGCGAGAGCTGGGCCTCCCCAGACGGGGCGGTGAAGTTCGAGTCAGCGGACGAGCGCGGGATCCTCGAGCGCTTCTGGGAAGCGATCCGGAACTACGACCGGTTCATCACGTTCAACGGCCGGGGCTTCGATTGCCCCTTCCTGATGATCCGGTCTGCCATCCACGGCCTCAAGCCGACCAGGAACCTCATGCCGCCGCGCTTCGACGCCCGAGTCCACTGCGACCTCCTCGACCAGCTCACCTTCTACCGGTCGGTGAGAAGCTTCAACCTCGACTTCTACTGCAAGGCCTTCGGGATCGAGAGCCCCAAGGGACACGGGATCACCGGCCTCGATCTCAACCGGCTCTTTGCCGAGGGGAAGTATCGGGAGATCGCCCAATACTGCCTGGGGGATGTGGTGGCCACGGCCGAACTCTACCGGCGCTGGGAGCCGTTCCTCTTCCTCGCCGACGGGGGATGATGATCGTCATCGGCCTTACGGGCGGAATCGCGAGCGGGAAGAGCCTCGTGGCCCGGGAGTTGGCGAAGCGGCCGGGCTTCGCCGCGATCGAAATCGACAGGCTGGCCTGGGAGGTCTATCGTCCCGGCTCGCCCGTCTACAACAGGCTGGTCGAGCACTTCGGCCCCGGGATTCTCCGTAGCGGCGGGGAGATCGACCGGAAGAAGCTGGGGGAGATCGTGTTCAAGGACAGGACCGAGCTCCAGTTCCTCAGCGAGACGGTCCATCCGGCGATCACTGCTAGATTGAGAGAGCTGGTGGAGAGAGAGCGCCGGCGCGGGACGAAGGTCCTGATCCTCGAGGCGGCGGTCCTCCTGGAGTCCAGGCATGTCGAGCGCGCACTCTTCGACTACATCATCGCTCTCAAGGTCGGTCAGGAGGAGCAGCTTCGCCGGCTGCGGGAGCGTGATGGGCTCTCTCAGGAGGAGGCGGAGCTGCGGATCAAAGCCCAAGAGCCAGAGAGCCTCCAAGGCGCGGACTACATCATCGAGGCCTCGGGGAGGCCGGAGGAGACGGTGGCCAAGGTCGGGGAGCTGATTGCCTCGCTCCTCGGGAAGGGCATAGAATAGCGAGTATGCTGGAGAAGAAGACCTGGAAGCAGGCGCGTGAAGAGCTGCGAAGGGCGAAGGTGGCCCTCATCCCGGTGGGGAGCATCGAGCAGCACGGGCCGCATCTCCCACTGGGGACGGATTTTCTCACGGCGAAGGCCCTCGCAGAGGCCGCGGCCGAGGCGACCGGCGCGCTGTGCACCCCGGCGATCCCCGTCGGCCTCTCCGAGCACCACCGCCAGTTCTGGGGGACCCTCTGGGTCGCGCCGGAGCACTTTCGCGGCTACATGAGAGGGATTGCGGAGAGCCTGGCCCATCACGGCCTGCGAAGGGTGATCTATGTCAACGGCCACGGCGGGAACCTGGCCGCGCTCCAGGAGGTCTGCCGCGAGCTCCACCTTGACGGGGTCTACGCGCTGGTCTGGCAGTGGTGGCACGCGGTGGCCGAGCTGGAGCGGGAGATCTTCCCCCAGTTCGGCTCGCACGCGGGAGAGGTGGAGACCTCGATGATGCTCTACCTCGAGGGGGAGTCGGTCGACCGGTCGGCCTTGGCCGAGGCAGCTGCAGGGGGCCCGCCCCGCTGGGGCCGGCAGCTGTTCGGCACTGAGGTGAGCTTCGACACGGTCGACTTCTCGGAGAGCGGCGCTACCGGCGACCCCCAGCGAGGGACAGCCGAGATCGGGAAGAGGCTCTTCCGGGCCGCGGTCGAGCAGCTCGTGGGACTGGTGAGGTGGCTTGAGAGCCTCCCCGAGGAGGCTCTCCGGCCGGGGGAGCACAAGCCCTAGATCTGGCCGAGGAGGTGAGCGGAGTGAGGTCGGGGCTGGCTCTGCTGCTGGTGGCCGTGGCCGGGCTCGTGACGCTCGGGCAGGCCCAGCCGCTCGCCCCCGGCGGCGGGCCGATGCTGGCCTGGCTCCCGCTCGAGTTGGCCGAGCTCAACAGGGACTTGGGCCGGGCAGACTTGCCCCAGCTTCCGCCGGGGTTAGCCATCTTTGGGGCAAGCTACTCTGGGGACCGGCGAGACAAGCTGGCCATCGGAGGTCTTGCGGCCTTCGGCGAGAGTGCGGCCTCGCGGCTCGCCAAGTCCGTCAGGCTCAGCCTCCGCTTGGCCGGCCTAGCGCTGGAATACGGCGAGCTCGTCACGGAGCGCTGGGGAATCTTCGTCGGAGGGCTGGCTGCCCCGGCTCACCTGGCGCTGGAGGTCGCCTTCCAGCCGGCCGCCGATTTCCAGTCCGGGCTGGCAAGGCCGACCGGGACGGGCCTGACCCGCGAGCTCCTCTCACTCGAGCTATATGCGGGCGGGGAGTGGGCCCTCGGAGCCCAGCGGGTCCGGATATCTCTTGGCTATCTCTGGGCCGGCGAGGTGAGCGACTGGCGCACGGACGGGCGGGACCTCCCCGGCCCGAGCGCGAGCTTCAGCGGGCCGCTCCTCCAGGTCGTCATTGTCCTGGGGATCTGAGTCCGACCGGGATGAGATCAGCTTGGCCGTGAGGACTTCCTCTCGGGAGGAGACCGTTGGCGGGCGAGTTCTTCTACGCGCTGGCGAGGGTCCTAGACACGGCGATCAATGCCCTGTATGTGCTGACGATCGCGCGGGCCATCGTCTCTTGGTTCCAGCCCAATCCGCGGAACCCGTTGGTCCGTCTCCTCTACCTCACCACCGAGCCGTTCCTCTGTCCGATCCGTCGCCTCCTCCTCCGGTATGTTCCGCCGACTGAGTTCGACTTCTCGCCGCTGGTCCTGATCCTGCTCCTCATCGTCATCCAGAGATTCCTCATCACCTGGCTATACCGGCTCGCGCTGCGGATCTAGCCCGGCCTGGCCGGGCGCCGTCCGGCACACCGTGGAGTGACAGAGTCACTTGTCCGGGGCGGGCGGAGAGGGTTATAATCCAGTCTGGAACAAACTTCAGCGCGGAGGGGATCGACCTTGGGAGAGCTTTCCAACTACTGGGTGGAGATCGACGAGGTCCACGGCCGGGAGATCCTGGACTCGCGGGGGAATCCCACGATCGAGGTCGAGGTCTTCCTCACTGACGGCTCGTCCGGCTGCGCGGCCATCCCCTCCGGGGCCTCGACGGGGAAGCACGAGGCCCTGGAGTTGCGGGATGGGGACGAGCGCTTCGGCGGGAAGGGGGTCCTTCGGGCCGTGGAGAACGTGAACGAGGTCATCGGCCCTCAGGTGATCGGCCTCCCGGCCCTCGATCAGGAGCGACTCGACCGGAAGCTGATCGACCTCGACGGGACGGAGAACAAGAGCAATCTCGGGGCGAACGCGATCCTGGGGGTCTCGCTGGCGACGGCCCGCGCGGCCGCGGCCTCTCTCGGGATTCCTCTGTTCAAGTATCTTGCCGGCTCGCGGCCCGTCGGGCTCCCCATGCCCCAGCTCAATGTCCTCAACGGCGGGGTCCACGCCGATAACAACCTCGACATCCAGGAGTTCATGATCGTCCCTCTGGGAGCGGCGACCTTCAGCGAGGCGATGCGCATGTCTGCCGAGGTCTTCCAGACACTGAAGCAGCTCCTGAGAGAGAGGGGTTTCTCCACAGGCGTGGGGGACGAGGGCGGCTTCGCCCCGAACCTCGAGAGCAATGCCGCTGCACTGAAGCTGCTCGTAGAGGCGATCGAGCGGTCCGGCTGGGAGCCGGGGCGGGACCTCTTTCTCGCCGTCGATGCCGCCGCCTCCAGCTTCTTCGCCAAGGGGAGATACGAGTTTGAGGGGCAGAGGCTGAGAAGCCGCGAGCTGATCGAAATCTACGAGGGCTGGGCCGAGGACTTCCCCATCGTCTCCCTCGAGGACGGCCTGGCGGAAGAGGACTGGGAGGGCTGGGCCGAGTTGACCTCCCGGCTGGGGAAGAGGCTCCAGATCGTCGGGGACGACATCTTCGTCACCAACCCCAAGCTCCTCCGGAAGGGGATTGCGCGAGGGGTAGCCAACGCGATCTTGATCAAGCCCAACCAGATCGGGACGCTCACCGAGACCCTGGAGACGATGGAGCTGGCCTGGCGGGCCGGCTACGCTTGCGTGGTCTCCCACCGTTCGGGCGAGACCGAGGACACCTTCATCGCCGACCTGGCGGTCGGGACTGCCTGTGGCCAGCTGAAGAGCGGCTCCTGCAGCCGCTCGGAACGGGTGGCCAAGTATAACCGGCTCCTCCGGCTGGAAGAGGAGTTCCAGCTCCCCCTGAGGAGCTTGCTATGGGCGCGATCAGCCTGAGCGTCCTCCGCCGGAGGGAGCGGCTCCGGAGGCTCGTCCTCCTCGCGACCCTCATCGCCATCGGCTCCGTGGTCCTGGGGATAGGCTATCTCTTCATCGCCCGTGCGCTGGAGATCAGCCGGCTGGAAGCCCAACTCCGGCAGCTCGATCTCCGCGAGCAGCAACTCCTCCAGGAGCGGGCGGAGCTGGAGAAGCTCCTCGCCAAGCGATTTGACAATGAATACATGGAATACCTGGCGCGGAAGCAGCTCGGCCTGATCAGGCCGGGCGAGGAGAAATACATCATTGTCTGGGAGGAGTAATGGACTTCGTCCATCTCCATGTCCACTCGGAATACAGCATGCTCGACGCCACCTGTCGCATCGAGGAACTGCTCCTGCGGGCCAAGGAGTTCTCCATGCCCGCGCTCGCTCTCACCGACCACGGGGCGCTCCCCGGGGCGGTCGAGTTCTATCAGAAGGCCCGAAACTACGGGATCAAGCCGCTGATCGGCGTCGAGTTCTACCTCGCCCCGCGCGGTCGGCGGGAGAAGAGCCCCGGCCGCGAGCGCTACCGCCACCTCCTGGCCCTAGCGGAGAACGAGCGGGGCTACAAGAACCTCCTCAAGCTCTCCAGCCTCGGCTACATCGAGGGGTTCTACTATAAACCGCGGATCGATCTGGAGCTATTGCGGGAGTATCGCGACGGCCTGATCGTCACCAGCGCCTGCAAGAGCGGTGTCCTGGCCAAGCCGCTCCTCGCCGGCCAGGCGCGCGAGGCCGACGAGTGGGCCCATCGGCTCCGCGAGCTCTTCGGGAGGGAGAGCTTCTTCATCGAGCTCCAGAACCACGGCCTACCTGAGGAGCAGGGGCTCTTGGAGGAGTTGGTGAAGCTCGCTCGCCGGCTGGAGCTCCCGCTCGTGGCCACGAATGATGTCCACTACATCTCCGCTGAGGACAGCAAGGCGCATCAGATCCTCTTGAACATCCAGTCGCGCGATCGCGAGGAACTCCGGGCCTACGAGGGCGATCAATACTACTTCAAGTCGGGCGAGGAGATGGCCCGCCTCTTCGCCCCCTGGCCCGAGGCCCTGGAGAACACTCTCCGCATTGCCGAGCGGTGCAACTTCGACCTGGAGCTGGAGGTGGCCCATCTTCCGCCGTTCGACCTCCCGCCGGGGTATGCGAACCTCGACGAATATCTGGGCGCGCTGGCCCTCCGCGGGGCGCGGGAGCGCTACGGTGAGGAGCTCCCCGCGGAGGTCCGCGAGCGGCTGGAGTATGAGCTCGGGGTGATCGCGGAGATGGGCTATGCCTCATACTTCCTGATCGTGTGGGACTTCGTCCGCTACGCGAAGGAGCAGGGGATTACCGTCGGGCCGGGGCGGGGCTCGGCCGCGGGGAGCCTTGTCTCTTACTGCCTGGGGATCACGGCGATCGATCCGCTCAAGTATGGCCTGCTCTTCGAGCGCTTCCTCAACCCGGCCCGGATCAGCCTCCCGGACATCGACATCGACTTCTGCCCCCGCCGGCGGGACGAAGTGATCCGCTATGTGACCGTGCGGTATGGCCAGGACCGCGTGGCCCAGATCGTGACCTTCGACACGATGGCCGCGCGGGGCGCGGTCCGCGATGTGGCCCGCGTCCTGGGAATGTCCTACAGCGATGCCGATCGAATCGCTAAGCTGATCCCCTTCGGCGCCTCCCTGGAGGAGGCGCTGGAGAGCGTCCGCGAGCTGAAGCAGCGCTACGAGGACGACCCTCAAGTCCGGCGGCTCCTCGAGCTCTCGAAGAAGCTGGAGGGCCTGGTCCGGAACCCCTCGACCCACGCCGCGGGGATCGTGATCGCCCCGGCCGAGCTGACCGACTACGCCCCCTTGCTCCGGCTGAGCGACGGCTCACTCGTCACCCAGTATGACATGGTGGCCCTCGAGGCGATCGGGATGCTCAAGATCGACCTGCTCGGCCTGCGGAACCTCACCGTCCTTGCAGACACGCTCCAACTGGTCGAGCGGACCACGGGCGAGAAGATCGACCTGGAGCGGCTCCCGCTCGACGATCCCAAGGTCTATCAGCTTCTCCAGGAGGGGCGGACCACGGGGATCTTCCAGCTCGAGGGGGCCGGGATCAAGGAGTTGGTGCGGGGGCTCGCGCCCACGGAGTTCAAGGACATCGCCGCGCTCCTGGCCCTCTATCGGCCCGGGCCGCTGGAGAGCGGGATGGCCGCGGAGTTCATCGCCCGGAAGCACGGCCGCCAGCGGGTCTCTTATCCCCATCCCGACCTCCAGCCGATCCTCGAGGAGACCTACGGCCTCCCGATCTACCAGGAGCAGTTGCTGCTCATGGCCAGGGTCCTGGCTGGCTTCTCCCTCGGGGAGGCCGACCTCCTGCGGAAGGCGATCGGGAAGAAGGAGCGGAAGACGATGGAGGAGACGCGGGAGAAGTTCGTCCAGGGCTGCGTGAAGAACGGTATCCCCATCGAGCGGGCCCTCGACCTCTTCGCCGACATCGAGAAGTTCGCCCGCTACGGGTTCAACAAGGCCCACTCCACCGCCTATGCGCTCATCACCTACTGGACCGCTTATCTGAAGGCGAACTACCCCACGCAATACATGGCCGCGCTCTTGACGAGCGTGGCGGATAACACCGACAAGATCGCGGAGTATGTCCAAGAGTGCCGTGACATGGGGATCGAGGTCCTCCCGCCGGAGATCAACGAGAGCGATCTCTACTTCACGGCCCACGATGGCCGGATCCGGTTCGGCCTGGCGGCGATCAAGAATGTTGGAGAGGGGGCCGTCGGGGCGATCCTCGCGGCGCGGGGCGGCCGGCCGTTCGGCTCGTTCGTGGACTTCTGCCGCCGGCTCGACCCCCGCCAGGTGAATCGAGAGGTCCTGGAGACGCTGATCAAGGCCGGGGTCTTCGACCGCTTCGCCACGCGGAAGGGGCTCTTGCGGCAGGTCGAGGTCGGCCTGGAGCTGGCCCAAGTGGCCCACGAGGAGCGCCGAAGCGGCCAGCGCTCGTTCTTCGCCGAGGAGGAAGTCACTCCGACCCTGGAGGCCAGCGAGGAGGAGTTCCCGCGCGAGACGCTCCTCCGCTTCGAGAAGGAGCTCCTCGGGCTCTACATCAGCTCCCACCCCTTGCAGGAGTGGGAGGAGCAGCTCTCCTGCCTCCGCTCCCACAGCCTGAATGAGCTAGCGGAGGCCAAGCCTGGGGAACCGGTCTACCTCGGCGGCCGAATCGACGGTGTCCGCGTCGTCACGACCTCGAAGGGGCGAAGGATGGCCTTCGTCCGGCTGGAGGACTTGAAGGGGAAGGCCGAACTGACCGTCTTCCCCGACCTGTATGAGAGGCAAGCCTCACTCCTCCAGGAGGACAATCTGATTCACTTGATCGGGCGGGCGGAGCAGCGAGGGGGCCAGACCCAGGTTGTGGTCGAGGAGCTCTATCCGCTGGAGGAGGCGGAATCGCTCGAGCTCCGGCTCCTCCTCCCCCTGGAGGAGGTGGATGAGCGGCTGCTGGAGCGGCTACGGGCCCTTCTGCGGGCCTCGGCGGGCCCGACGCCGGTCCTTCTCCAGCTCGACCTGGGCGACTCTCAGGAGTTGATCAAGGCCGGGGAGGAGTTCGCCGTCCGGCTCTCCCGGGGCCTGATGGAGGAGTTGCGGCGGCTCCTCGGCCCGGGCGGGATCAAGCTCGCCCGCCGGAGGACGAGATGAGGCTGAAGCGCTCCTTGAGGTGGCTCTACCCCGGGATGGGGGTGAAGCGCTGGGTGGCTGTCGCCGCCCTGGCGATGCTGGCCTTCATCTTCGGGCTCGTCCTGCTCTTCGGCCGGGAGCTCGTCCGCTGGCTCTACGGGCTCTTGGTCCCAGCCCCAGGGTATGGCCTGCTCATCGGGAGCCTCCTCTTGCTCGCCGGCCTGGCGGGGGCCGCATTCGGGGTCTACCGCTTCCTAAGATCGGTCATCAAGGGGGTCGCTCCCGAGGCCATCGGGCGAGCGGGGGAGATGATCTACAGCCGGCGGCTCCTCTCCCGCGGCCCGTCAGTGGTGGCCCTCGGGGGCGGGACGGGGCTCTCCGTGCTCCTGCGCGGGCTGAAGGAGTTCACCAGCAATATCACCGCGGTGGTCACGGTCATGGACACTGGGGGCTCCTCGGGCCAGCTCCGCCGGGAGCTGGACATCCTCCCGCCCGGCGACATCAGGAACTGCATCATCGCCCTGGCCGACGACGAGTCGCGGATCGCCGGGCTCTTCCAGCACCGCTTCCGCGAGGGGAGCTTCAACGGCCACTCCCTGGGGAACCTTGTGATTGCTGGCCTCCAGGAGCGGACGGGTCGGTTCGACCTGGCGATCGCTGAGATGAGCCACATCCTCAACATCCGCGGCCGGGTCCTCCCGGCAACCCTCGAGCAGGTGGACCTCGTGGCTGAGATGGAGGACGGCTCGCTCGTCCGCGGGGAGACGGAGATCGTCCGCGATCCCCGGCGGATCAAGCGGATGCTCCTCTCCAAGGAGCGAGTCCGGCCCTATGAGCAGGTCCTGGAAGAGCTCGACCGGGCGGAGTTGGTCATCCTCGGGCCGGGGAGCCTCTTCACCTCGATCATCCCGAACCTCTTGGTCGGCAATATCGCGAGCCGGCTGGAGCGGGCCGAGGCCAAGAAGTTCTATGTCGTCAACCTCATGACCCAGCCGGGGGAGACTGACGGGTTCACCGCGCGGAGCCACCTGGCCACGCTGGGGAGGTATATCGACATCACTAGCCTCGATTATGTGATCGTCAACTCCCAGCCGATCCCTGAGCCGCTCCTGCAGCAATACAGGGACGAGGGGGCCGTCCCGGTGGTCAACGATCTCGCCGATCTCAAGGGCCCCGAGGTCCTCGAGGCCGACCTGCTCGAGATCGTGGAGCTCGAGGGGAAGCCGACGGTCAAGCACGACTCCAAGCGACTGGCGAAGCTGATCATGGAGACCGCCCGCCCCCAGCGAGCCCGATGAGGTCCCCTTTCCCGTCGAATGCGAGGGGCCAAAGCCGGCTCGCCACCTCGAGCTCGCCGTGGGCCTTCGCCTCCGCGATGAGGGCCTCGGAGATCGCGAACTCCCCCAGCTCAAGGGTGTTCTTGATCCAGAGGACTCGAGCCTCGCGGGGCTCGACCGGGCCGATCGTGGCCAGGGCCAGCTTGATGGCCGTCCGATCGCTCCCGAAGTAGGGCGGGAGCCGGGCCTTCTCCGGCCCGGTCCCCGTGAGGGCGTTGATGTAGGTCTTCTCGCGGTCCATCCCCTCGACGACCCGGCGGTGGACGAAGTCCGCCAGCCCGATCCCCAGGGCATTCCCCGCGGAGTCGGGAGAGAGGCTCCGGAGGTAGATCCGCTTGATCTTCGGCGAGGCCGGCTCAGGCTCCCCGAGGATGTATTGCCTTCCGATCACCTGGGTATCCATCCCCGTCCCGCTCAGCTCCTTCCCCGCCTCGTCCACGATCAGGAGATCGAGCTCCGTAAAGGGGAGCCGGGGCATCAGCTCACGCGCCTGGGCGAGCAGCTCCGGCTCTCGCGTCAAGAGCTCTTCGGGCCGGAGGGCCTCGAGGCGGGCCGTCTCGTGGTAGAACCCCTCGATGATCGCCAGCCCACCCAGGATCGGGAGTTTTTTCAACATGACTTCGGCTACCTCGAGGATCGCCCGCTCCAGGCCGAGCCGGAAGGCGAACCGGTGGATGGCCTTCGCCCCCGGCTGCTTCCCCATCCCCACGGTCATGATCTTTAGCAAGCCCGAGCCGATCCGCCCCGAAAAGGCCGTGTGCGGCTTGATCCGGTTGATCAGGAAGATCCCGTCAGCCGCGGCGGCATAGCGGTCGACCAGAACGGGGATCCCGCTCGGGGTCCGCCCGAGCTCGATTACCTCCATCGTCGACCGGACCGGGCAGCCCATCTCCGCCTCAGTGAGCCCGAGCCTCGCCAGGGTCTGGGCCTGCCCTTCGCCCGTCGCGCCCCCGTGGGAGCCCATCGCGGGGAAGATGAAGGGCCTCAGCCCGAGCCCCTGAAGGTGCTGGACGGCCGCCCGGACGATCCTGGCGATATTGCTGATCCCGCGGCTCCCGCAGGCGAGAGCGACCTCAGCCCCGGGCTTGAGCTTGAGCCGGCTCGCGAGATCTAGCCCCCCAAGCGCGCTCCTCACTCGCCCCTCAATGTCCTCGATCGCCAGGCTCGGCCGCTGCCAGCGGACGAGGGCCATCTTGGGCAGATCTCTATCGGCGATCCCGCTCAGCCGGTCGAATAGCTCCTCAGCTGCCATCGAGGGGATAATACAAGCTTAGCCGGTTTGGGCCAATCGGCCCCCTGTATTGACCAGCGCGGTCAGGGATGCTAAGCTCGCAAGCGGAGAAAATGGAGGCGAAAGGGCCCGAGCCGCAAGGTGGACCGCCAGGAGCGACCCTGATGAAGCCGCTTGCAAGGGGCCTCCTCGGGGGCTATTGCCTGCTCTTCATCGTTGCCTTGCTCTACCTCATCATCACCATCCTCCCTTCCGCCGGCGAGGGCGAGGTTGCTCCTCTCTCATTGGGGCCGGAGGCAGGGCTGATCCTGCTCGTCGCCCTGGTGGGGGCCTTAGGGGCCTGCATCCACATGGCGACCTCGTTCGCCCTCTTCGCCGGGAAGTCGGAACTGGCCGCAAGCTGGCTCTGGTGGTATCTCCTCCGGCCATTCATCGGGGCGGTCCTGGCCACGATCCTCTACCTCGTGGTCCGGGGGCTCCTCTTCTCGACCGCCGCTGGGGCCAGGACAGCCAACCTCTTCGGGGTCCTGGCCTTCGCCGGCCTCGCGGGGATGTTCTCGAAGCAGGCGATCGAGTGGCTCCGCCGCGTCTTCGACCAGATGTTCCACCGCCTGAGCGATGTGGAGAGGCACGGGCCGGACGAGGAGTGAGCTCGCCGGGATGGATTGGAAGAGCTACTACAGGGCTGAGCTGCTGAGCCCGGAGGGGCGGAGATACATTGCCAACCTCTTTGCCCGCTACCCTCGAGGCGAGCCGCAGCTCGAGCGAATCCTAGAGCGCGGCGGGATCGTCTCCTTCCCGCACACCTCCATCTACTACGCCGGGGACTCCCTTGCCCGCCTCGTGACCACGCTCTACAAGCTAAGGCCCGGAAAGGTCGTCGCGCTGGGGGTCCTCCACGGCGGGGCCCTACCCGAGCCCTACCAGGCGCTCTATCGAGGGCTCAGCACCAATGAGATCCATGTCCCGCGGGCTGAGGAGCTGTTCGCCATCTTCCGGGGAGCCTTCGTCAAGACCGCGCCGCTCGAGACGCCCTTCGGCCATCTCTTGGCCTGCCCGACGGAGGGATTGCTGGGCGATGTGGTTCGCGAGGCCGAGGAGCTGCTCTCAGGCGAGTTTTCCCTCGACGCCTTCTTTAGCTTGCTCGCACTCCACGCAGCGGAGCGTCGCGTCGAACCTATTCCCGTCCTGCCACTCTTTGTCTCGTTGACGCGCGATCCGCGCGGCTCGTTCGAGGTCGCCTCGGAGATTGCGCAGTGGCTCAGCGGGGTCGTCGACGCGCGGACGGCGCTCGTCGCGACCGGGGACCTCGTTCACTACGGCAACGGCTACAGCTCTCCAAAGGAGATGGAGGGAAAGCCGCGCGATCCGGCGAACCTGGAGTCGTTCTTCCTCCGGCGCGTCCGTCATTCGCTCGACCTGGCGCTGCGGGAGCGCGATTATGCGGGCTTCTTCGCCATTTGCGCGGAATTGAAGAGCGATCAGCGGCAGATCGTGCCGGTCATCGGCGAATACCTGGGTGCCGGCGCGAGCTACGAGATCCTCCGCTTTGAGCTCTCGGACTACTCCAGGATCTTGGCAGTGCCCCCGCCTTGCGTAGTGGCTTCGGCCCTGGTCGGGTTCAGCGCAGGCTGACGGAGATGGACAAGCTCTACGAGCAGATTTACCAGGTCGTGAGGCAGATTCCGTTCGGGAGGGTCGCGACCTACGGCCAAATCGCCCGGCTCGCCGGCCCGCCGTGCGACGCCAGAATCGTCGGCTGGGCGCTAGGGTCACTCCGTTACAATCCGATCGATCGCCCGGTCCCCTGGCAGCGGGTGATCAACGCCCAGGGGAAAGTGAGCACCGGCTATCGCCAGCAAGAACTGCTGGAGCAGGAGGGCGTGGTCTTCGATTGCCATGGCCAAACCGACCTAGCCCGGTTCGGCTGGGCTGGGCCGAGTTAGGAGCCCTTCCGCAGCCTCTCCCATTGCCGCAGCCGCGCCGCCACCTCGGCCTCGTAGCCCGCCTCCTTGGGATGGTAATACCTCCGGCCACGCAAGTTCGGAGGGAGGCACTCCATCGGCGCGACCCCGCCCTCGAGGTCGTGGGCGTATTGGTAGCCCTCGCCGTAGCCGGCCTCCCGCATCAGCTTCGTCACCGGATTCCGGAGGTGGAGGGGGACCGGCTCGTTCCGGGTCCTCTCGACATCCTCCATGGCCGCATCGTAGGCCTTGTAGATGGAATTGCTCTTCGGGGCGGTCGCAAGATACAAAGCGGCCTCGGCCAGGACCAGCTCACCCTCGGGCGAGCCGAGGAAGTCGTAAGCATCTTTCGCGGCCACGGCCACCTGCAAGGCCATGGGGTCTGCCAGGCCGATGTCCTCCGCGGCCACCCGGACCATCCTCCGAGCGATATACAACGGATCTTCACCAGAGGCGAGCATCCTTGCGAGCCAGTAGAGGGCCGCGTCGGGGTCGGAGTTCCGGATGCTCTTGTGGAGCGCGGAGATGAGGTTATAGTGCTCCTCGCCGGCCTTGTCGTAGATCGGGACCCGCCGCTGAGCCGCCTCCTGGACGGTCGCTAGGTCGAGGGCCTTCCCCGCGGCGATGTCGGCGGCCAGCTCCAAGATGTTCAGTGCCCTCCGGGCATCGCCGTCGGAGAATTGGGCGATGAACTCCTCGGCCTCGGGGGCCAGCTCTAGTCCCCGGCCGCCGAGGCCCCGCTCCTCATCGGCTAGGGCCCGCCTGAGGATCGTCTTGATCTCCTCGGGGCTCAAGGGGTTGAGGGTGAAGACCTGGGAGCGCGAGAGGAGCGGCGAGATGATCTCGAACGAGGGGTTCTCCGTGGTCGCGCCGATCAAGATTGCGCTCCCCTCCTCTACATAGGGGAGGAAGGCCGCCTGCTGGGCTCGATTGAACCGGTGGAGCTCGTCGATGAAGATCAGGTCCCTCGTCCCGTAGGCCTGGAACTTCCTCCGCGACCGCTCGAGGGCCTCCTGGACCTCCTTGATCGAGGAGCGGGTGGCACTGAAGTAGACGAACTCCGCGCCGAACGAGCGGGCGATGATCATCCCCAGGGTCGTCTTCCCCGTCCCAGGCGGGCCCCAGAGGACCAACGAGCGGATCTCGTGCCGCTCGATCAGGGTCTGGAGGACCTTCCCCGGCCCGACGAGGTGCTCCTGGCCCACGAATTCGTCTAGAGTCCGCGGCCTCATCCGCTCGGCCAGCGGGGGCCGG
The DNA here is from genome assembly GCA_024653345.1 of Candidatus Acetothermia bacterium. Classification (GTDB taxonomy): domain Bacteria; phylum Bipolaricaulota; class Bipolaricaulia; order RBG-16-55-9; family JANLFV01; genus JANLFV01. The sequence continues at coordinate 650 of JANLFV010000004.1, read as the reverse complement.
GGCTGAGAGCCCATCTTACTGAAGAGATCGCCCATGCTAGAGCCATTCTAGTGGTGAATATCGCCGGCTGCAAGCTAGTGCTCTGCGTCTTTTCTTTGATGGGCTGGCTAGCTGTTCCCCTTCCCCCTCAATGAGGGAAGGTCGGGATCCCCCCTCACCTCAATCCTCTCTCTCCAGAGGAGAGGAAGCTCCCTATCGAAGCATGTTTGACAGAGCGCTAGAACGGAACGTCCTTGTCCTCTGCAGCCGACCCTAAGTCTTTACCAGTGTCACCTTTCAAGCACGGCGCGACGCAGTGTAGCCCTGTTACCTGCAAATAGCAGCGCTCGGGGAACCTCTCCCATTCGCGGGCCAGTCCGATGCGAAGATATAGTTTGCACCTGTTCAATTTCCCCTTTAGGTCGAGCGCGATTCTATCCGGGCGTTCCCCTGATCCCCTCTATCATCGCAGTGCTTCCGAAAGTCTAGATCGGTAATCGCAAGCTTCCATTCCTGCCCACATTGGTCCAGGAATGTGAGTCGATAGTCCCATTTCGCCGGCTCCAGCTCTCTGTAGGAGACAAACAACACTCGCGCAGTGAGGATAGTTCCCAGAGTGAAGTGGACCCCTGGAGTTGGACAGATTTTGGCCTCTGGCTAGGGAGGTGGCA
>JANLFV010000003.1 GCA_024653345.1 Candidatus Acetothermia bacterium | reverse complement strand
TCCTTGGACCTTACCCCTCCCTAACAGAGGTGTCCAATCCGAGGGGTCCACTACACTTGATCTTCATCGCGACTATGCCACCTCCCGATCTGGGAAGAGGGTCACAAAACGCGTCTCCCGCATAGCTTCAAGTTTAATCCACTCAGTGACTTCCGTCAGCAGGTCCAGCTTCAAGGTGGCCATCGAACTCACCTCGCTCAAGTGGGCAGTATGATTGGACAGCTCTTGCAGCTGGGATGTTACTGTTGATTAAGCTGGCTGTGGAGCCCACCACACGATTCTGCGACGTGCCTTTACATGAACGCGACATCCGGCTCTGCCTCCTTTGGCAACAAACCCAGCCCGGGATCGTATGCAGCATCCGCCATTGGCAGGCCATCTTTGAGCTGTTGAATCCTACCGGCCTTGCAGAGAGCATGGAATGTCCCGATGGGAATAGGCACAAGCAACTGATGTGCCAGCAGGTAACGCTTCTCACGCATGTGACCCTCATACTCGTCATAAAGCCTGCGTGGCAGCACCTCTACGCTCTGGAACAAGCCGTAGAACTCCCTTTCGCCTTCGGGTGCCTGGTGCAGGGGGCGTAACGCTTGGAGCACAGTTTGGAACGCGACATGAGCATCATCAAATCGTTTTTGCTCCCTCTCCGTCCACCCGCTCCAGTATCCTTGCTGCACCCATTTGGTGCTAGCCTCAATGGTCAAGGGTGTGCCATCCCCTGGCGCATTGCTCATCGTGGCTGCTACTCTTTCCAGATCATAAACCCAGCGTAACCGCTCAGCATTGAACCTCCTTGCCACGTGCACCTCCACACCGTCGGGATGCTCGCCATAGCGATTCACGCGCCCGAAGCGTTGCAGGAGATCGTCAACAGGCGCAATTTCGGTAAATATAGTGTCAAAACTGACATCCAGTGATACTTCCACAACTTGCGTTGCTACCAGCACACGCACATCGACTTCTCGCTTTCCTCGTCAAGCTCTGATGACTGTCTGCTCCTTCGCCACGCGGTCACGGCGAGTGAACCGACTATGCAAGAGATGGACGCCATTCAAGCATCCCTGCAACTGGCGATAAATCTCCTGGGCCTGTGCTACGCGGTTAGCGACAACGAGCACACGCTGGCTCTCTTCAACAGCTTGAATGATAGCAGGGACTAATGCCTCTAACGGTTCATCGTGCCAGCGCAAGTGGTGGCGCACTCGAGAGAGGAAGCGATCGGTCCATTCGTCTTCATCATCTGCTCTGAGTGTGAATTCTGGCACTGGTGCTTCCAATGTTCCCTGCAATAGCGCTTTGAGGAATGGCGGGAAAGTGGCGCTCATAAACAGACAATGTCCTCCTAGCCGCTTCAGCACCCGCACCATCTCCGCAATTAGAGCAACGACATGAGCATCGTAGGCATGGATTTCATCAAAGATGAACAAGCCGCCGACCATTTCGCTAAGACCGATCTCAAAGCGCGGGATACCGAAGAGCCACTTGAGCAATTGGAACGGCGTAGCAACTTTGACTGGCTTGTGCGCAAGGCGATTGAGGTCTACCTCGGCCTTAGCCCTAGCATGGGCTGTCTCGTATGTGCCTCCTCGCTCGAAGTGTTCTCGGAAGGCATAGTCCAATGCTCGGGCATGAAGCACAGCTACATTCTCCTGACCGAGTCTCTCTTCCAGCGTGTCCGCCATAGCTTCAATGCTGGCTTGGTAAGGTAACAGGTAGAAAACCCGTTCGCCATGCCGACGGTTGTTCAGTGCCCAACATAACGCCGCGACGGTCTTACCTGAACCCGTCGGTGCTTCCAAGAAAGCATCACCTTCGTGCTCGCTTAAAACTCTTTGGAACGGGCGTAATGACGGACGCAATGAGGGCAGGGGCAGCAACAGAGGCAGTGCAGTCTTGAATTCAGTGACGCCAGCGCTGACGGCGTGATCGGCGGCCATGAGCCAGCCGCGCGTGAGCAACAGAGCCGTTGTCTTGCGTCTTGGAGGAGCGATTGGTCTCGCAGTGTTTGCTTCAGACGCTCCAAGAATCTAGCAGGCAACAGCAAATCCTCAGGTTCACTAGGCAAACAGAAGGAGTTTAACGCTGTTTGTTGATGACAGAATCGCTGAAGCCACTCCCAATGCGCGCGCAACTCGCTAGCTTTGGCCTGAAACTTAGCCACCGCGTCTTGTTCAACCTCGGGCATGGGCAAGGCAACCCAGCCTCCATCCTTGCAGAGTTGCGGATCGCTTAAGTCCCGGTGGTGCGTCAACACAGCAGCAATGACCAGTTCCATCAGTTCGTCATCAGGTTGGGCTGCCGTCAGCAACAGAGCTGCGGATAAGATCTCGTGGCGGAATTCCCAACGGAATTTGCGATCGCACAAGGCGCGCTGAAAACCATCCGCGGCTTTCCCTAGGTCGTGCGTCAACGCGGCAATGACAAGAGCCTGCTCGACAATTTCTGCCCACTCATCGGTCAATACCCGTTCCCAGTGAGGACGGCAAGCCTCAGCAGCGGCGCGAGCATATTCCGCCACTTGGCCCAGGTGCGTCGCCAGCGGAGTAGGCGCTTCTCCCGGCTTTGCCAATGGCTCACTGTAGGACATCGACAATCCACTCCCGACGATAAACCGGCAGGACGACGCCGTTGCTGGTGTCCCGAAAGAGCCAATTTGGTGCACGCAACTGGGCGAAATGGCGTCTTGCATCCACTACACCGAAGATCCCCATGCCCAGCAATCGCCGCCGCGGCTCATCAGTGAAGGCTATCGGTAAGTTATGCAGCCATGCAGGCGTATTGTTCTGCATGACCAACTCCAGCAGCAGCAAGACACCGCTCACCGCTCCTTCTTTGACCGGCTCTAAAGTCACCGATGCGATTGAGTCCACTCCCGCTACATCTTGGGTGCGCCCGAGCAGCAACGCATAGCGAGGTGCGCGGAACAGTGCTTCCCATCCAGGTGGCAGATAGACCGTCAAGCGCGGCATCGCTAGGAATTCGCGCTGCAGAACTGTTCGAGTCTTAGGCAGAGGCTTTGGCATAGGCAGAGCTTCTTCGTTAGCTCTCTCAAACTGATAGATGGTCTCCAAATCCATAGCCTTGCCTTCATATTCGCACCGAAACGCCAGCCATGTCACCTCGTCAGGCAATACCCATCTTCCTGCTGCGGCAGAGAGCAACCCGTAGATCGTGGACAGGGGCGGGACCGGAAGTGTGAGCTGGTGGCCCACGAAACTGGGCACGCGGAATGAGGCGGTGTAAGCTGTCAAGACAACACGCACTCCCTCAAGCACCGTTTCCATCTACTGTTTGATGTGTTGCTCAAACACCGAAGCTACTACACCCGCTGCCTTTTCCAGGGCTTCTTGTGGAGTGCCCACAACCTCGATACAAGTCTTGAATGGCTCCTCGTTCTCAAATGCCTCGCGCACATCAGTCTCGTTCGTCAAGACCGTCGGGCGGTAACCGAAGTAGAGGGCTTTGCCATTGATAGGTGTCAGGAGCCGATCTCTATGGTCACTCAACACCGACCGTAGGCGTGTGAGGTTCAACCTCACCCTCTCGTTGTTTTCGTCCGGTTCAAACAGACGCTGGAGTGGAGCATTGCCGCCGTCAAGAAAGCCGACCAGAGCAGCAACAGGAGCAACATCAGATAGGTTGCGGGCCAGATGTGCGCCACCGCGCAAGCGCGCCAATGCCTTGAGAACATCCTGAACCCGCTTTATGCGCCGGTCCGGGGGCAACGAATACAGACGCTCGCTTTTCGCTTGAAGCTCGCCTTCGTGAGCCTTGATGATATCGTCAGAGAGGTCTTGCATCTCGCCTATCGCAAAGCACCCCACATCTGCTAGAGAAATCGTGAAGACACCCTGCAAATGGGTTGTATAGTGCTCAGCCTCATAAAGCAGCGGGTCAGCCTCCGGCGGTAAGTTCCGCGTGAAGTGTCCGAAGTCTCGCTCGATGACGTTTGGGAGGACCGAAATCAAGAGGCTGTTCTTGAGTGGCGAGATACGACGGAAGGTCCCGCGCGCTTCTTCGGCTTCTTCCGCAGCCTCTTCGGTCTGCTTCCTGCCCTTCTTGGCACGTTTGCGAGCGACCATGTAGCCGAACAGGTCGTCTTCCTCATAGCGAATTGGGTCGCCAACGGTGAAGGCTTGTTGAGGCTTCTTAATGACCGTGACCTCGCTCGGTTGCCAGCCAAAGTCAGCGTAGAGTACCTCACGCCACCAGCGCCGCCATGCCTGCCCTGACACATAGGGATAGCGCAACCGCCCGATACGGATCTGTTTGACTACGATAGCGTTTTCCACGCGTGTCCCCGGCTCTTGCCCGGCATTGTTCAACGCCGCGCCGTTCGCTTCCACAAGCACCGCCCCAGTCAACACCGGATACGCTATTACTGATCACCTCCATATCGCTCCGCTTCGAGTGAATCAGCCTCTATGCCGACGGCAATTTCTGCCTCTTCCGGTAAGGCTTCGCGCGCTCGATCAAACAAGAAAGCGAGGAGATAGTCGCGCAAGAGCCAAAGGCGTTGAGCATCGCCGAACGGGGCAAGGAAGAGAAAATCATCAAAACTTATCGCCCCCCGCTCAACAGCACTTAGGTAACCTCCGCGGATTTGGAATGGACTACGCGCTGTTTGCAGTCGGCCCACCCAACGGGACAGGTTGGGCAGACGCTCAATGAGCTGCTCTCCGATCCGCTGCAAGCGCAACAGCGTTTCGTCCGACGAGAGCGCCACTTGTTCAGTAAGGATTTGTAATTCCGCGCCTTGCTCCTGGCAACGCTGCCATTCGTAAATCACTGCCAGGAGAATGTCTCGCACCTCGCTTGCCACCTCGTAACCGCTGGGCGGCAGCAGAGTGTAGAACTCTTCGTGTTTGAGCCAACCCTGTCGCACATAACTTAGCAATATGCCATAAAGCTCATTTCAACGTGCCGCTCGCAGCTCGTTGACATGCTTCTTGACATCGGCGCTCTGGGCAAGAGAGATGCCCAGCTGCTCCAAAATAGCCAGTTTCTCTGTTGCCATCCTGCGTACCTCCTGGAGATAAAGGCGATGGCCGACCCAACCGCCACGCAATCTAAGCGCGGCATCGTCAAGGCACTCATTAATGATTGAACGGCTGTCTAAGACCCTCTGGGCGACAGACTGAACGAACCCGATACGCGCCTTCCGCTCTTTCTCTGCCAAGCCACTGGGCACTTGCAGCAGCTCAAACCAGAGGCGCCGATAGGCACTAGACGAGGCAACCTGCAACTTTGCCAGGAACGGCATTAGCTCATGAGGAATTGGCAACGCCTGCACGAAGCCGCCCCGGTTGTCGTTGCGGAAAAGATACGCCGTGGTCGGCAATGGATTTTGGCAAACACCGCGAAGTTGGTCACCGAAGCGCTCCAGTAACTCAAAAAGCAAGTAGAGCACCGTTCCTGCATTGCCTGCCGTTGCCCAAGCGCCGAAGAAGTCCAGGGATTCGTTGGCAGCGATGGCACGGTTGAAATGCTCCCATCCGTAGGTTTGCGCAACAGCAGTGGCGATGGGAAGTGCTTGCGTATGCAAGAACCAGAGGCGGTTATAGACGCCGGTGCGCATAACGGACATCGGGAAGAATCGCACCGCCAGCGCGCATAAGCCGCAGATGCGCACGCCATAAGCGAAGGCAGGATAGAAATTGACGATGCCTTCCAGTAAAGGCATATTGGCCTTTCTCACAGTCGCCATCGCCGCAGCCGGGCGGCGTTCACCGCAGGCAAAGCAGACCTCCTCGCCGTCCTCAGCTTGTAGAGATGCTCGCGCCTTCTGCAGATCTGATACAAGTGCCTCACGAAACTTCCGGCGGACGCTCTCGGCTTTTTCTTCCACGGTTTCGCCCTTCCAGTTGGAAGGGCTGACCAATTCGCTATTGGGGAAGAGCTGAGACATCGTCCCTTTGGCAAACGACTTTGCTACACCGATGCCCAGCGCTTGGTCGCTGAGGAGGACACGTTGGAGTTCCTCACATGCTTGGGCCAGTCTCTCTGCGGACAGCTCTTCCAAACGATCAACCTTCCCTGCGCTCAGCAGGGCTGCTAATCCTGCGTCGATGAAAGGTTGCCCGGTCAGATGCACCTCACTCATCATTGCACCTGCCATTCACTTCTTTCGCAACAGGAGCGGTCATGAGGTTTATTTCAAAGCCAGGTGTTGAGGAAGGCGAAGACCCGGCCCTCCTGCCAGACCAGCCCGTCCACTTCCAGTGGCTTCATCCTCCAAGGATCGCCTCCCTGGTATCCCATTATAGTCGCTGACCACAAGTATGCCAAGGTCTGCGATGCTAATTCTCCCAACCCGGCCCTCAACTTGCCCTCTTCTTCTCCGCTCGCCCAAGCAGCCTGCGGAGCTCGTCGAAGTAGACCCCCTCGAGCTCGACCAGCTCGCTCTTCTCCATCCGGGCGATCTCCTCCAGGATCACCGCCGCCTTCTCCGCCCGCGCGGGGTCGGCCTCCACGGCCTCCTGATACCCCTGGGCGTAGGTATAGACCAGGTTCGCGGGAAAGATCTCGGTGCTGCCATATTCTTCGTCGACAGCCAAACACCCCAAGATCAGCTCGTAGTAGACCCGGCGGGCCAGCTCCGCATCGCCTCGGGCGAGGGCAGCCTCCGCCCGCGAAGCGATCGGCTCCAGCCGGCGCATCAGCTCCGGGGGAGTGCATTCATCCAAAGACGCTTCCAAGACCTCCTCCACCGCTGCCCGAGGATTGAACTCCCGCTCGCCGACCCCGAGAAAGTCCTGAGCGATCCGGGGATAGGCCTCACAGATCCGGCTCAGGATCTCGACCAGCTCGCCTTTCGTCTTCTTCTTGAGCGTCCCTTGAAAGCCCTCGGTGGAGACAAAGCGCTCCGGTTCTTCGAGCCAGGCCAAGAGCGTCGCGACGATATGCTTGCAGTAGCCCTCCCAGCTCTGGGCGAAGGGGCAGGTGCAGATCGCGATCAGCTTCCCCCGGCGTTCGGTGATGCGCACATCGTAGACCGTCGTGCCGTGGACTTGGGCCTGGAGACCGCGCGCACTCTTCAGGCAGCGCCGGACCCGCCCGGAGCGATAATAGTCCTCCCCACGCTGCCAGACCTGCTCGTCGCACCGCCGCTTGATCTCCGCCTCGGTGAGTTTGGCGAGCCTCATGCTGCTATCGCCTCTTAGATCGGCAGCGTGCGCACGCGGATCTGGCCCTCGCGCACGGATACAGTTGCCCCTTGAGCCAGGCCAGTCGCCGCTTGCTGCAACACCCGCCCCTCATCACGGGCCTTCTCTAGGATTTCGGGGTCGAGCAACCTCTGCAGTCCCTGCTCGCGCAAGTGGGCGATGTTATAGCCCAGCCGACGCAAGTGCGCCACGCTGCCCATTGGAATCCCCATATCCGCTAGGAACTTCACCCCTAGACCTTCACCTCGTAGAGACGATCCTCGGCCAACCAGGCCGCGTATTTCAACGCTTGCCGGATGTCCTCCAGCTCAAGGTCTGGATACTCCCGGATGATCTCTTCGCTGGTCATCCCGTTGACCACCAGGTTCAGGATGAGTGAGGCGGTGATCGGCATCCCGCGGCTGCAGGCCCTCCCGCCCATGATCTGCGGATCGAAGGTGATCCGATCCAGCCCCTGGATCTGCATAATCACCCCTCCTTCCGCATCAGCCACCCGCTTTCGGTCTTCTCCAGGCCGAAGTGTCGCTTCGCTTCCGCGAAAGCTTCCTCGAGGCGCTGGATGTAGCCCTCATCGCCTGCCAGGACCCAGCCGTCATGACAGACCTCCAAGGCCAGACCGTTGGCATCCCGCACCATCTTCAGAAACTGCTCTGTCCCGTAGACCAGCGGTTGGACTACGCCCTCGGGATCAAACGGTGCCACCTGCTTGTAGCCTTCGCCCCAGCTCACCTCCGGCTGCGCGAGAATCACACAGATGTCGGCATCGCTGTCAAGATAGTAGTTCCCTTTCGTCAGTGAGCCGAAGAGGATGAGAGCAGCCGGATGAAGCTTCTCCTGAGCCCGCTCAACGAATGAGACCAGCGTCTCCAGGTGTTCATAGTCCGGCAATCTGCTGCTCAACGAACTCGACAATACGCGCTGCAAGCTCGATCGCCTCCTGAGCCGTCGGCTCATCGTAGTAATCCATCGGCGCTCCTGAAGGGAACCCATTGGGGTAGCGCGTGGGGATGTAATAGCGGTCGAGGGTCCGCCCTCCGCCCAGGAGTCTCGCCTCAGAGACGCCCGCTTTCTTCAATAGAGCCTGCACCGAATGGCCGGTCTCGACCCGACCCTGGCTCTCCAAGAGCGCCTTGGCCGCTAACTCCGCCGCTTGATGGGCGGAGAAACAGGCGTCCTCATAAAAGGCCCCTTGGAGATCCCAGCGAGCCGAATCGAGCTTCCGCTTCGCCTGCCTCAGCCAGTCCTCATGCCTTCTGGGCATCGACCACCTCCACCATCCCGAACCCCTGGCTGTTCTTCGACCCCAGCCCGGAGTCATAAGCCAATAAGAAGAACGGCTCCGGGAGGTCCAGTTCATAGAGGCCGGTCCAGCCCTTGATCACCGTCCCGCGATACTCCAGGACCCGCAGGTCCTGCTTCCCCACCCGAAAAGGTCCAATCCGCGCCCCCTCGAGGGCTGCCAGCCGCTCCTTCCCCCAGCCGAGGGCTGAAGCCTTCCTTCGGAGGTTCGCCAAGAGCAGCTCCTCCCATTCCCCTTCGAGGGATTGAAATAGTAGGTCTTCCTCCGGCCCTCGGCCGTATAGAGGGTCCGGTAGGCCGTGATCGGGGAGAGCGTCCGGACCACCGTCGGCCGCAAGATCCTGGGGAGCGGCTCGACCTCGAGCCTCCGCACCTCGCACTCCTCCTTCCCTAGCTGAACCAGCGGCTCCCGCAGCAGGTGGAGGGCCAGCGATTCGAGGAGCTCCTCGTGGACCGAACCGATGCGGAGCCGGACCGGCCCGGAGAACTCGATGAGATCGCCATCAATTCGATACTTCCCCGAGAGGCGGCTGAAGGTGAAGAAGCGGAACTGCCGCTTCCCCAGAGGTGTCCCCTGGTCGTGGATTCGGTTAGCCAGAACTTTATCGACGTTCTTGTGGATCAGCCCCTGGACCTCGCTGTTGTATTGGAGGGGGAGGCTGAGTGTGCCATCGGCTTCGGCTGAGGCCAGTTCGATCGCGATCCTCATCCCTGCTCGCCCCTTCCTCCCCAAAAGTATAGCCCCTGGGGAGCGAGGGTCAACCCGAGTGGCTCGTCGCAGGCTGCGCTCGATTATATGCTACAGCGCTTCTCTGATCCTCCGGGCCGTGCCGGGGAAGTCCTTCTCTTCGTAGAAGCTGGGGTGGCCGAGGCGGAGGCCGTCGCCCCGGTAGCGGGGGATGAGGTGGAGATGGAAGTGGAAGACCTCCTGGCCCGCGAGCGGGCCGTTCGATTGGAGGAGGTTGAGCCCCTCGGCCCCCAAGCCCTTCAGGATCGCCCGTGCCACCCGCTGGCCCGCGCGGGCCACGGCCTGCCAATCCTCCGGCGGAATCCCGAATAGATCGGGGTAGTGTTCCTTGGGAATGACTAGAGTATGGCCGCGCGTGAGGGGGTTGATGTCGAGGAAGGCGAGCGCGCGCTCGTTCTCGTAGACGATGTGGCCCTCGGCCTCGCGGCGGGCGGCAGAAGATGCAGTCGCCCATCTAGCTGAAGAATCTCTCCAGCTCCCGGAGCGGCTTCTCCGGCCCGAGGGCCGTGAGCGAGAGCGGCCGGGCGAAGGTCTCGCAGGCCACCTCCTGCACATCGGCGGCGGTCACGCTCTCGATCCGGGCGATCACATCCTCTGTGGCCATGTGGAGGTCGTATAGCTCGCCTAGGCCGAGGCGGACCATCCTTGCCTGGCTGCTCTCCAGGCCGAGGAGGAGGTTCCCCTTCAGCTTCTCCTTGGCCAGCTTCAAGCGCTCCGGGCTCACCGGCTCCCGCCGGAGGCGCTCGACCTCCTCGAGGGCGATCTCGACCGTCCGCGGGGCATTGCGCGGCTCGGTCCCGATGTAGATGAGGAAGAGGCCGCTGTCGAGGTAGTAGTTGGGCATACTGAAGACGGCGTAGGCCAGGCCGAGCTCCTCGCGGATCCGCTTGAAGAGCCGGGAGCTCATCCCGCTCCCCAGGATCGCGTTCATCACCTCGAGGGCATAGCGGCGCTCGTCGGCCCGTGCCAGCCCCTCCGCGCCGAGGCAGAGGTGGGCCTGCTGAGAGTCGCGGTCCTCGAGGTGGAAGTGACGCTGGGGCGCGGGCGGCCGCCGCTCCGGCGGGGCGGCCCGCTTCGTGGAGTCACCCAACTTCTTCTCCGCCAGCTCCGCGAGCTGGCCGAACTCGATCCCCCCGACCCCCACGAGGACCATGTTCGTAGGGGCGTAGAGCGCGAACTGCTCGAGCAGGTCGGCCCGGGAGAGCCGCTTGACCGTCTCCGCCCTCCCCAGGACCGGCCGGCTGAGGGGGTGGCGATCCTTCCAGCTCCGCTCGATGAACAGGTCGAAGATCTTCTCCTGGGGGTTGTCCTCGACCATCCGGATCTCCTCGAGGACCACGCCCTTCTCCCGCTCGATGTCCGCCTCGCGGAGGAGCGGGTTCCGGACGAGGTCGGCGAGGATGTCAAGCGCCCGCTCGAGGTGCTCCGAGAGGACATTGACATAGAGGAGCGTGTATTCCTCGTGGGTGGCGCCGTTGACCACCCCGCCGAGGGAGTCGATCTCCTCCGCGATCTGGAAGGCCGTCCGGTTCGCAGTCCCCTTGAAGAGGAGGTGCTCGAGGAAGTGGGCCGCGCCGGCCCGCTCCTCCGGCTCGTCCCGGCTCCCGGCCCGGACCCAAAGGCCCAGAGAGAGGGGCCGCCGGTCGCGGGTCTCGGCGATCACCACCAGCCCGTTCGCCAGCTCACCTCTCGAGCAGCCCGGATAGAGCTCCTTCACCTAAGAGACCTTGATGTCCGCGCGGGCCAGCCGCTTGAGGTAGATCCGGCCGCGGTTGTCGATCTTGAGGACCTTGACGGCCACGCGCTCGCCCGGGCGGACCACGTCCTCGACGCGCTTCACATACTCGTCGGAGAGCTCGGAGATGTGGATCAGCCCGACCCCGGCCCCGTCGTCCAGCTCGACGAACGCCCCGAACTCGGCGAGGTTCTTCACCGTCCCGGTCAGGACATCTCCGGCCTGGAGCTCCTTCTTCCGCGGCGGTGCTGCGGGTGCGGCCGCCTGCTCATTCCTCCGCCCGCCCCGGCGAGGCCGCTGGGCCTCGCGCCGCTGCGGCACGGGCCGGGCCTCCTCCCCCTCCTCCGGGACGCGGCGGAAGTCGGGCCGGCCCAGCTCGTTGATCGCGATCACCTCGACCGTAACCTCATCGCCGAGCTTGACGATGTCCTCGACGTTCTTCACATAGCCGTTCGCGAGGTCGGAGACATGGATCAGCCCGCGGACCCCGCTGGGGAGCTTGACGAAGGCCCCGTAGCGCTCGATCCTCGTGACCTTCCCGCGGTAGCGCTTCCCGACCTCCAGCTCCTCGGTCAGCTCCTCGATCGTGGCGATCGCCTCCGCGACGGCCTGCCGGTTCGGCCCGGAGATCCGGACCGTCCCGTCGTCCTCGATGTCGATCTCCGTCTCGGTCCTGTCGATGATCCCGCGGATCGTCCGCCCGCCCGGGCCGATGATCAGGCCGAGCTTGTCCGGGTTCACATGGATGACCTCCAGGACCGGGGCGTAAGGCGAGAGCCGCGGCCTGGGGGCCGGGAGGACTGCCTCCATCTCGTCCAGGATCTTCATTCGCGCCTTGTGGGCCCGGGCGAGGGCCTCCTCGAGGAGCTCGCGGGTCAGCCCACCGCTCTTCACATCGAGCTGGAAGGCCGTCACGCCCCTTCTCGTCCCGGCGACCTTGAAGTCCATGTCCCCGTAGTGGTCTTCCATCCCCACGATATCGCTGAGGATCAGGCGCTTCGGGCCCTCCTCGATCAGCCCGAGGGCGATCCCCGCCACCGCGCCCTTGAGCGGGACTCCGGCGTCCATCATCGCCAGGGAGGAGGAGCAGACGGTGGCCATCGAGCTCGAGCCGTTCGACTCGAGGACCTCCGAGACGACCCGGATGATGTAGGGGAACTCCTCCTCGCTGGGGAGGATCGCCTGGAGGGCGTTCTCCGCGAGATGGCCGTGGCCGATCTCCCGCCGGCTCGGGGGGCCCATCCTCCCGGCCTCCCCGACGGAGTATGGCGGGAAGTTGTAGTGGAGCATGAACCGCTTCCGGCCCTCCTCGAGCATCCGGTCGATGATCTGCTCGTCCTGGCGGGTCGTCCCTAAGGTGCAGGTCCCGAGGCTCTGGGTCTCGCCCCTGGTGAAGAGGGCCGAGCCGTGGACCCGCGGGAGTATGCCGACCTCGATCGAGATCGGGCGGATCTCCTCAGGCCGGCGGTTATCAATCCTCACGCCGGTCTCAACCGTCGTCCGGCGGATGAACTCCCGGAACAACTCCTCGAAGGCCTCGGAGAGGTTCCGCTCCAGCTGAGGGTCCTCCGCGGCCCCAGTCCCTTCCAGCTCTGCGCGGACCTCGGCCAGCGCCTCCTCCTTGATGGTGCGGAGGAGCTCCTCGCGGGCCAGCTTGTTCGGGGCCGCGCGGAGCTCGCGGAACCGGTCCCCGATCGCTCGGCTCAACCGCTCCTTCAGTTCCATGATCTCGGGGGTGGCCACTTCCACCTTCTCCACCTGCGCTTGGGAGACGAACCGCTCCTGGAACGCGCACAGCTCCCGGATGTAGGAGTGGGCGAACTCCAGGGCCGCGATCACTTCTCCCTCAGGGAGCTCCTTCATCGTCCCCTCGACCATGGTCACCGCCGTCGCGGTCCCCGCGACGACGATATCCAGGTCGCTCGCCTCGCGCTCGGCGGCCGTGGGGTTGGCGATCAGCCGCCCGTTGGCCCGCCCGACCCGGACCCCGGCCACGGGCGTGGTGAACGGGACGGAGCTGAGCAGCAGGGCCGTCGAGGCCCCGAGGATCCCCACTACCTCGGGCGGGCGATCCTTGTCTGCCGAGAGGACGGTCGCCACCACATGGACCCTGTTCCAGTAGCCGCAGGGGAAGAGCGGTCGGATCGGGCGGTCGATCAGCCGGGCGTGGAGGACCGCCTCGTCCGAGGGCTTCCCCTCACGCTTGAAGAACCCGCCGGGGATCTTCCCCCCGGCGTAAAACTTCTCCTCGTAGTCCACGACCAGCGGGAAGTAGTCGAGCTCCTCGACCTCCCCGCGCGTGGCCGTGGCCAGGACCTTCGTATCCCCGAAGGTGACCAGGACCGAGCCGTCGGCCTGGCGGGCCAGCCGCCCAGCCTCGAGCCGGAACGGTCCCTCGGTTGCTTCAATGACTCTTTCCAGTCTCATCTTAGGTCTTCTCCTAGCCTCTGATTCCTAGCTTCTCTACCAGTTGCCGATACTTCGCGGGGTCCTCCCGCTCGAGGTAGCGGAGCAGCCGCCGCCGTTGCCCGACCTTCTTCATCAGGCCGCGCTCCGAGTGGAAGTCGTGCTTGTGGACCTTCAGGTGCTCGGTGAGCTGGCGGATCTCCGCGCTGAGGAGCGCGATCTGGGCCTCGGGCGAGCCGCTCTCGCCCGGCCCGCGACCATACTCCGCGATCAGCGCCGCCTTCGCTTCCTTGCTCAGTGCCATCTTCTCTTCCTCCTTTTCTCTGTTCCTTACCTGTATTTCCTGCTTATCTCTCTTACTTTGGCCTTCACTTCCCCCTCGTCGAAGCTCTTGATCTCCCGCTCTTCCATCACGATCTCCCCGGCCACGAGCACGGTCTCGACATCCGCCGCGTGGGCGGCGTAGACGAGGTTCGAGACCAGGTCATACTGCGGGACGAGGTGCGGCCGGTCCAGGTCGAGGATGACCAGGTCTGCCGTCGAGCCCTCCTCGAGCTTGCCGGCCTCATTCAAGCCCAGGGCCCGCGCCCCATTGACTGTGGCCAGGCTGAGCGCCTCCGGTGCGGGGAGCGCGGTCGGGTCGCCCCCGACCTTGGCGAGGAGCGCGGCGAGCCGGAGCTCTTCCCACATGTCCAGGTCGTTGTTCGAGGCCGCGCCGTCCGTCCCGAGGGCCACATTCACCCCCGCCTCGAGGAGCCGCCTCACCGGGGCGATCCCCGAGCCGAGCTTCATGTTGCTCGTGGGATTATGGACGGCGTGCACGCCGTGCTCCGCGAGGATCTCGATGTCTCTCTCAGAAAGGTGGACGCAGTGGGCCGCGAGCATCGGGGCGGCGAAGGCCCCCAGGCCCTCGAGATACTCGACCGGGCTCTGTCCGTGCCTCTGGAGGGATTCGACTACTTCGGCCTCGGTCTCCGCGAGGTGGGTGTGGAGCATGAGGCCCCGCTGTTGGGCCGCCTCCGTCGCTCTCTGCCAGAGGCTCCTTCCGCAGGTGTAGGGGGCATGGGGCCCGAGGGCCACCTGGAGCCGGCCTCCGGCCGCGCCATGCCACCGGTCAGCCAGCTCGAGGCCCTTCGCCAGCTCGCGCTCCTCCTGTGCCGCATCCGAGGCGATCATGCCGTAGGCGAGCTGGGCCCGGATCCCGCTCTCCTCGACCGCGCGGGCCACCTCGTCCATGAAGAAATACATGTCGGCGAAGGCCGTCACCCCGCTATGCAACAGCTCAGCGATCCCCAAGAGCGCGGCCCAGTAGACCTCCTCGGGCTTCAGCTTCCTCTCCGCCGGCCAGATCGCCTCCTCCAGCCACTGGCGCAACGGGAGGTCGTCGGCATAGCCACGGAAGAGGACCATCGGGAGATGGGTGTGGGCATTGACCAGTCCCGGCATGACCAGCTTACCGCGCCCCTCAATGACTCGGTCGAAGGGGCCATCCCCCAGCTTCGCCGCGGCTCCGATCCGGCTGATCCGTCCCCCCTCGATCAGGAGAGAAAGGTGCTCTTTCGGGCCGCCCGCGGCGGGGAGGATGGTGAAGTCTTTGAGCAGAATCCTCATCCAGATTGCCTTTTCCTGTTCTCATTCCCATTCACACTTTATCCGAGAGAGATTATAGTAGATAACAGGGCCGCGCGCAACCTGTGCTCCGCGAGGCCCGGTCGCCATGGGGTTTGCAGTCGCCCTCGCTCCAGAGAAGGGGGCCTGCGGGCCCCATTCTTGACAGGGCCCTCAGCGCATGCTAGACTCCTTCCTGGTTCGCCCAGGAGGCGGAAAGAGAGGTCGATCCTGATGAAGAAGTATCTGGCAATAGTGCTCTTGGTTCTGCTGGCGCTGGCAGTGGGGGCCGTGGCAGGGATGGCCCAGGAGAAGGAGATCCTGGAGGCCCAGGCCCAGGCGCGGGCTGACGCGAACGCGGATGTCAACTACTTCGGCTGCGGGATGGGCGGGATGTTCCTCGGCCCGATCGGCTGGGCCCATGCCTGGTTCACCAGCAGGGAGATGAGCGTCCATCGGGTCCTCTTCTTGCAGAACAAGTCGGCAAGCTACAAGATGGCCTACCAGGAGACTTACATCAACACGAAGAAGCAGATGTGCACCATCGCCTCGATCGCGGGGTCCCTCCTCTGGGTCATCGCGCTGTTCTACCTGTAGCCTGAACCGCCGGTAACGGTCGGAAGTTGGGAGGCAAGGGCGTGTCCGCCTGGCGGGCTGGGGGGCTGATCCTAGCCCTCCTCTGCCTCTCCCTCCTTCCCGGCTGCTATCTCCTCGATCTGCTCTTTCCCCCAAAGGCGGCGGGCTCGGGGTTCATCGTCGATTCCGCGGGCTACATCCTGACGAACGAGCATGTGGTCCACGGCGCTCTCGCCATCGAGGTCTTCCTTGGCGAGCGGGCCTACTCCGCGGAAGTCCTGGCCGCGGACGAGCAAGAGGACCTCGCCCTGCTGAAGATCCCCGCGGCGGGCCTTCCCGTGGTCTTCCTCGCCGACTCGACGAAGGTCGAGCTGCTCGAACATGTCGTGGCCATGGGCTTTCCCGAGCCGGGGTTCGGGCGGGACCTGACCGTCGCGGAGGGGCAGATCACCTCGATCCGGACCAATGTGCCGGGGCGTGAGGGGAAGGAGACCTTCCAGACGGACGCGGCGATCTACCACGGGAGCAGCGGCGGGCCGCTCTTCAACCTCAAGGGCGAGGTGCTGGGCGTGAACTACGCCGGGCTCGAGGGGTCGGAGTTCTACTTCGCGATCCCGATCAACGATGCCATACCTCTGCTCGAGAGGGTCCCCGGCTTCCACAGGGAGGAGATGGGCCGCCAGACCGAGATCCTCACCCCCGCTGAGATCGTCGCCCGCTACCGCGCGGCGGTGGTCTACATCGAGGCCACGATAGACCAATCGCTCAGCCCATTTCGGTAGCCGGGCTTTGGGCGGGAAGCTGGCCCCGGCGATTGCCTGCCCGGTGCGGGGTTTTCCCTGAGGGTAAAGCGCTCTGTTGCTGGTTGTTCAGGAGCTGTCAAGGCCATAAAGTGCCATTCCTAAGCGGATTTCCGGGGAGGGGGGGCAGTATGGCAATGGGCTATACTTCGCGAAGAGGCTCACTGTTGAGTGAGCCGAGAGGTTGGGCTTGAGAGCTGAGCCCGATTAGAGGCAGAGCACCGGGGTTCGTGGAAAGGGCAAACCTATCCGGAGGCAGGGGCGTAACATCGCGGGTCCGCCAAGGGATGGTCTAGTTGCCGTAGAGCAGCAGGCCCCTGGGGGTGAGAGGAGGCTGGCAGGGCTGGTGAACGTCTAAGATCAACAACTGACGAGCAAGGGCAGATTCGATTGGCTCACCGTTGGCTGGTGAGCCACTCTTTTCTGAGGAGGTAGCGAGCTAAGCAAGGGAAGAGGAGGGGCCCGGAGATGAGCGCCATAGAACCCGTCGGCACGGAGAAGTATGGAGCCCTTTGCCCCAGCCCCTCCATCCTTGAGTTTCCCCTCCGACTCTCCAGCCGAGCAAGGACATCGGGGAGCAACCGAGGTGATGTGTAGAGGGGAATTCGCGTCTGGAGCAGATTCCGGAGCAGATTCCGAGGCAGAGGAGGCTCGAGGTGTCTAAAGAGAGGTATTGGCGTATTGTATTCTTGTTGCTCAGCATCGTCTTGCTAGGGGCTGGAGTTCGGATAGTTCAGGCACAGTTATCCGGCACTTCTGCATTAGATATGACTGCCACTCCTCTTTCCTGCACGCTGATCGACGAGATCAGGTTGGACACACCATGTGAACGGACGTTGCTGATGTTTGATATCGAGTCGATCATCAAACTGAACCTGGTAGTTGGCGGGATGGTCCTTTCGGAGAGCCTTGCCATCAGCATCGCCGGGATGGAGCACTTGATCCTGGGCTTAAGCACTAGCTTAGGTGGTCTAACACTCAAGCCCGACGTCTGGTTCGCAGTCCCCTTCGAGTCGGTCACGGATGTCAATAACATGCCGAACACTGTAATCATCCCGCCGGGACATATGCTGTTTGTCAAGAAGCGCTTCACTTTGGAGGGGAACATCTTGGGGTTGAGATTGACGAACCTGGCGATCTTTGAGGATGTGACCTTCCCGGATCCGGGATCGGGTTACGGAACGAGCGATTGCGACGGAGATGGTGAGACCGAGGGCACCTGCGTCAGTGGAGTGGAGACCAACGACGCACTCCATTACGAGAACCAGACCTTCGCCTTCGGCGACATCATCACCATCTCCGGCCAGACGGTCAGCGGCATCTCCTACTCCAGCCAGACAGGCCTATGTGCCGAGTTAGGAAGCAATAGCGTCAAGAAATACTCGGCCTCTGGAACGGTCGATCTCGACTGTGCGGAAGAGGGTTTCGAGTTCAGCTTCGAGCAGATCTCGGTGAGCGGCATTGAGCTTGGAGCGATCCGGCTCGGCTTGAGCGTGAGCTTCACTCCAACGAGCAGCCTGCCGATCCAGGTGACGACGAGTATCAGCTTGCCCATCTCAGGGCTGGGGACGATCAGCACCTCTGTCACAGGCATCCCCTTAGAGCTGAGATTCGGCGCGATCTCGTTGGCGATTTCCTCCAGCCCTCTCAGCTTGAACCTGAACTTCAGCAGCGAAGGGGAGTTCAATTGGACTGCTGCGCTGAATCTGCACAGCACTTTCAGCGTTGGAGCGGTCACCACGGTGTTCTCCGCCATCGCCACGACTGAATCGGGCAAGGGCTTGACCGCACTATCGATGGCCCTGGCCATTTCGTCGGGGATATTCTCGGCAAATCACCAGGTAGCTTTCATACGACCGGGAGAAGAGTCGGGTCTGAAGTTCACTTTGTTGACCATTGGCTTCAGCCTCAGGCTCAGTCCTGCCGTGTTCTCGATAAGCCCGACTTTCGGTGCGAACGGCCTGACGCACCTGGCGTTCAGCGCGGCCGTCGTCTTCTAGAATGGAGGGAGACAATATGCGACAGAGAGTTGAAGAAAGAGGAGCGCTGAGGGCGGACCTGCCGATGCCCTTGTTTCCTCGATTGCGGCCATCTGGAAAGTTGGGCCTTGCCCTACTGATCCTCTGCGGATTGTTGATCGCCGGCTCTGAGTTTGTGGCGCTCGCTGCAAATCCTACGAGCACTGTGCTCAATTGCGAGCCTAGTCCTGTCCTCGTCAATGACACGACCACCTGCACTGCAATCGTGACGGATATTGGCGGATCGCCAACCACACCCACGGGCACGGTGACCTTCAGTGCCACCCCGGGGAGCTCGGGGACATTTACTCCCGGGAATAGCTGCACCTTGAGCGGATCTGGACCGTCTTCATCCTGCAGCGTGACCTATACCCCCACCAAGTTGCCGACCACGACGACAGTGACCTGCTCGGAGACCGCCCTCGTCGTCAATGAGAAGGCGGTCTGCACGGCCAGCGTCAGTGGTGAGGTCGCGACGCACACCATCACTGCCAGCTACGGAGGGGACAGTGGACATAGCAGCAGTAACGGCACGTTCGGGCACATCGTGTCACAAGCCACCGCCTTGGCTGCGACGGGCACGGTGACCTTCTCAACCTCTGTGCCCTCGGAAGGGGGCTTTGACTCAACAAGCTGCACCCTCAACCCCGTAGGGGAATGCACCGTCCGCTACACCCCCAGCAAGGGGGACACGGCGACGCACACGATTACCGCTAGCTACGGAGGGGACAGCATACATAACAGCAGTAGCGACACGTTCGATCAGGTCGTGGTGAAGCGTGCCTCAGATCTCTTCTTAAGCTGCATGCCCACGGATATCTATATCAACCAGCAAATCACCTGCACCGTGACCGCCAAAGATGACACGACAGTGGGAACAGCCGCGATCCCGGCAGGAGATGTGAGCTTTGATGATGGTGGCAAAGCCGGCGCGTTCTCTGCCAATAGCTGCACGCTGAGTGCCGGCTCCTGTAGCGTGAATTATACGCCGGCTCCGGGCGATGCCGGCACTTCTCTTGCTACGACGACGATCACCGCCAGCTATGGGGGCTCCTCCGTGCATCAGCCCAGCTCGGACAGGCAACAGCTGACCGTGCGCCTGCGGCCGACGACCACTCTGATCACTTGCAAGAACTCGGCTAATGCGGCAAGCGGCGAGCTATTCGTCAATGAAACCGGGGCTTGCACCGTGACGGTTAAGGACAGCGGCCCGACGGATTCAGCCCTGGCACCCACCGGATCCGGCGATCTAATGGTTGACACCACAGGCTCGGGTGGAAGCTTTACGATCACCAACGACCCCTGCGCTCTGACGACAGGCACAGGGCAGTCCACCTGTTCATTCAGCTACACGCCCACGTCGCTCTCGGTCGACAGCGGATTCCACACGATCGGGGCTGTCTACGGTGGTTCCACTACCCACGCCTCCAGCAACTTCGGCTTCGGGCAGGCCATCATGAGGCGCACCACCCAGACGACAGCCAGTTGCAATAACACCTCTACCTGTCAAGTGACAGTTACCGACACTGCAGCACGGGGCACGTCGTCAACCCCCACGGGGGTTATCCAAGACGCCGCAGACAATACGACGCTCTGCACGCTGAGCGGCGGATCATGTAGCTTTACTGTAACGATTAGCACGATCATGCAGAACGTTACGGTCAGATACGAGCCAAATGACAACGTCCATCTCAAATCCGTTGGGGGCGACAACATCACCACTCCAGCCCCTGTGGATGGCAGCGGCGGCAAGAACATCGCCAAGATAAAATCAGGCCTTATCACCGCCTGTTTCACGGCGTCACTGGCCGGCCTCGCGCTGGATATCTATGCGCTGACCGTCGATCCGACTCCCGACCCCGTGATCGGGGTGGGTGTAGGGGGAGGAATACTTGTCGTCACAGTTGTCGTAACAGGTGTAACCATTCCCACGAGTGATATTACTGCCACGGCTATTGGGATAGCACGGGTCATTCTGCAAACCTTCTCACTCATCGCCTGCACGGACCTCGATGGCGATGGTCTCCCCGGGGTGATCGAGCTGGATATAGGAACCAGCGATGTCGACCCTGACAGCGATGACGACCTGCTCACCGACGGCTCCGAGATCGACGCGGCCGGCGGCTTCTTTGGCGGGGCCAGTGGGGGCGCTGCAGCTCGACACCCCAAGGGCAGGCACTGCCCGGACCCCACCGATCCAGACAGCGACGGCGATGGGTTCACGGATCCCACGGGCAGCGTTGGCGGAGTGGGGACATCGGATGGGTTTGAGTCCACGTTCCAGCTCACGGACATGTGCGACAAGGACACCGATGACGACGGGAAGACCGATCCACAGGACTTGGCCCAGCGCACAAGCGCCCTGGACCTGGATACCGATGACGACGGCCTCTGCGACGGGGATGGCGGGGATGTCGATGGTGACGGCACCTCGGCTTGTCCCTTACACCCGGTCACGGGGATCGTTCGGAGTGAGGCGAGCGCGGGGACCGACCCCATGAATCCCGATACCGACGGGGATGAGATCCTCGATGGGGCGGAGGATCTTGATGGCGATGGGATCTTTGGAGTCTCGGGTTGCACGCTGGCTCCTTTCGGCGATTGCTCGGGAGAAGGTGAGCCTGACCCAACGGTGTTTGACACGGATGGCGACGGCCTCAGCGACGGCTTCGAGCTGGGTAGCGGCTCGGGCTGCCACCCGGCCGACCCCGATACTGACAACGATGGCCTCTCGGACAATGAAGAGCAGAACCGCACCTTCACGACCTGCTCGGCTGCCGATTCTGATGGTGATGGGCTCGCGGACTATGACGAGGTCTTCATCCTGAGCGGGGCCTTCCCAGACCGCCAGTTCGAGCAGGTCAGTGATCCGCTCGACCCGGATACCGATGATGACGGGCTTGGAGATGCTATCGAGTTTCCTGGCGGCACAGTCGATGGGACAATCCGCGACACTGTCTGTCCGTTCATCAACGACGATGACTCCGATGATGATGCTCTTCAGGATGGAGTTGAGGCAGACACGGACGTCACCGCTGCTGCAGGCAATGACGGCGAATTGAATGACGATTTCAGAGTCAACCGTTGCGATGCTGACTCTGACGGTGACGGCACCCTGGACGGTAAGGAGATTGCCCAGGGGACAGACGCGGGGGATTGGGATAGTGATAACGACGGGCTCAGCGATACGGAAGAGATCCAGACCTTCTTCACCGACCCGCTGAACCCTGACACCGATGGCGATACTGCGGATGGCGTCATCTTTGGCCGGGCTCCTGGTAGCGCCCCACTGTTGGCTGGGCATAGTGGCGCTGGCACTATCGCCTGCCTGTCCGACTGTGAAGAGGCGCTCAGCGGCACAGCGCAGTTCCACAACCCACCTGGCCCACTAGACGAGACTGATCCCTTGCAGATGGACACCGATGGTGATGGGATCAACGACAACATTGAGTTCCGGCCCGGGTGCAACACGGACAATGGCTCCGGGACTCTGCTGGATGGATATGCGAACAGCTTCGACTCCGATGCCGACGGCTTGCGTGACAGAGAAGACGCAGTGGCCGATGTAGCCGACGCACCGACGCCGAACAAGACCCCGGCTGTTCCGGATAAGAACAACGCGGGCGAGCTGGAAGTCGGGGAACTTGTGACTGGCATCTGCGATCCTGATTCCGACGGTGATGGAGTGCTCGATGGCGAGGAGTTCCAGATCGGCACGGATCCCCTCGACTGGGATACGGATAACGACGGCCGTGTCGACAGTGAGTTCTTGGGCCAAGGCCCGATTCCCGCCGATCCGCTGGACTTCGACACAGATGACGACGGTTTGGGTGACGGGGTGGAGGTCTTCAGCACGAATACAACTAACCCGGTCACGGCTGACACCGATGGCGACGGCCTATGCGACGGCGGAGGCCACACGCCCTCCGCGGGGATCGATGACTCGGGCACCAATCCCTTGTGCTTCGGCGGCACTGGCAGCGTGGGCCAGATAGGCGACCACCCTAACCCCAACGGACTTGGTGAGGATGAGAACGGCAACGGCAAAGTGGACGCGGGAGAGACTGATCCCAATCAGTTCGATACCGACGGCGATGGAGAGGGCGACGGTGTAGAGAAGCTGGGATTCTCTAGCTCACGCCAGGGGATGATCCCGGCTGAGGACCTCTTCGGGCGTCCGATCACTGTTGTCTACCCGGCAGGCGGCTGCATGGACCCTCTCAACCCGGACAGTGATGGCGACGGACTGTCCGATGGATATGAGGACCGCAATCACGATGGGAACTTCGACTTTCTGCCCAGTGAGTTCGATCATGCTGACCCCCTCCCTGGCCCCCCGATCCCTTACCCAACAGAGACCGACCCCTGCGACCTTGACACTGACCACGACGGGCTCTCTGACTACGCGGAACGGAACCAGCCTAACCCGCCACACGCCTTCCCGTTCAACCCGACGAATCCGCTCGATCACGACACGGACAACGACTGGCTCCTGGACGGAGCAGAGGTTGCCTACGTCTGCCCAGCGCCAGCCCCCATCACGAACCTGGACAACGATGGTGACGGGCTGATCGATGAGGACCCACCAGATGGCCTTGATAATGACTTGGACGGCCGCCTTGATGAGGACGGCCCGGACTTCACCACCATCTCCGTGTCGCTCTTGGACCCGACGAACCGCGACTCCGACTCCGACGGGTTCATCGACGGGCTCGATCCTGACCCCTGCAACTCGCCGTTGATCCCGATCATTTGGCCGCTGCGGGGCGAACCGGTGGACAGAGATGGCGACGGGTTCGCGGATGAGGATGAAGTTGTGGCCGGGACTGATCTCCTTGACGCCGACGACCATCCCATTGCCTTCACCGCGGATCTAGACCTGGACGGGGAGGAGGACGACCGGCTCTGGCTGGAGGATAGCGATAGGGATGGCATAGCCGATTCAGTGGCGATCGATATAGACTCCAACGTGCTGCTCGATGCGCGGGTGGAGATCATCAAGCCCCGCGACATCAGAGAGGGGGACTTTGACAGTGATGGCGCGGCGGACGATCGGCGCTACATCGTAATATATGCCTTCAGCAACTATCGTGTGCTGCAACCGCGCATCGTGGCTACGATCGACGACTTCAACGGCGATCTGGTCATCGATAACATCGAGGTGAGGAGGCAGTAAGAGGGAGGGAGAGAATCCTCGAGAAACGCGGGAGATAGTCTGGCGTGAGCGCGGCCTCACCGGCGTCCTTGCAGGGCTAGTCTGCCTCAGTTATAGTGACAAAGTGACATTGAGCAAGCTGGTGATCGTTGAATCCCCGGCCAAGTCCCGCACGATCGGCCGCTACCTCGGCCGGGGCTTCAAGGTCGTGAGCTCGATGGGCCATGTCCGGGACCTCCTCGAGACGAGCCTGGGCGTGGACATCGAGCGGGGGTTCGAGCCGCACCTGGTGATCAAGGACCGCCGGGTGGTGAAGAAGCTCCGCGAGGAGGCGGCCCGCGCGAGCGTGATCTACCTCGCTACGGACAACGACCGCGAGGGGGAGGCGATCGCCTACGACCTCTTCGAGGTCCTCGACCACCAGGACAAGAGGCGCTTCCAGCGGATCGTCTTCAACGAGATCACGAAGAAGGTGATCCTCAAGGCCATTGAACAGCCGGGCGAGATCGACCTCGCGCGGGTCGAGGCCCAGCGGGCGAGGCGGATCCTCGACCGGCTCGTCGGCTACCTCGTGAGCCCCTTGCTCTCCAAGTCCCTCTCCGGGAGCAGGTATGAGGGCCTCTCCGCCGGTCGAGTCCAGTCGGTGGCCCTGAGACTAATAGTCGACCGGGAGCGGGAGATCCAGGCTTTCAAGCCGGAGGAGTATTGGACCCTCGAGGTCGAGCTGGGGGACGGCGCGCCGTTCCGGGCTGAGCTGGTTAAGGTAAAGGGGAAGAAGCCCGCCCTCGGTAGCCGCGAGGCGGTCGACGCGCTCCTCGAGGAGCTCGGCCGGGCCGAGTTCCTCGTCCGGAGCGTCACCGAGGAGGAGCAGACCCGGACGCCCCCGCCGCCGTTCATCACCAGCACCCTCCAACAGGCCGCCTCTTCCCTGCTGAAGTTCTCGCCGAAGCGGACGATGGACCTGGCGCAGCAGCTCTACGAGGGCGTGGAGCTCGAGGAGGGGCACGAGGGGCTGATCACCTACATGCGGACCGACTCGACGCGGGTCTCCGCCGAGGCCCAGGCCGAGCTGAGGGCGTTCATCAAGGAGGAGTATGGCGCAGAGTATCTCTCCCCCGAGGTCCGGTTCTTCAAGAGCAAGAAGGCCCAGGACGCGCACGAGGCGATCCGCCCGACCGCCGTGGCAAGGACGCCCGAATCGGTCAAGCGATTCCTGACTCGCGACCAATACCGGCTCTACAAGCTGATCTGGGAGCGGTTTGTCGCCACCCAGATGGCCGAGGCCCGCTACTCCCGGCGGAAGGCCGAGGTCGGCGCGGGCGACTGCCTCTTCCAGGCCACGGGGAGCAGGCTCGAGTTCGAGGGCTTCCTCAAGGTCCTCAAGCTCCAGAAGCTGGCGGACGAGGGGGTGGAGGTCCCGGATCTTAAGGCCGGGGAGCGGCTGAGGCTGCTCGGGGCCTTCCCGGAGCAGCACTTCACCGAGCCGCCAGCCCGCTACAGCGAGGCCGGTTTAGTAAAAGCATTGGAGGAGAAGGGGATCGGGCGGCCCTCGACCTATGCCACGATCGTCTCCACGATCGAGGAGCGGGGCTATGTCCAGAAGGAGAAGGGGGTTCTCCGACCGACGCTCCTCGGCTTCGTGGCCACCGACTTCCTCAAGCGCTACTTCCCGCTCACTGTTGAGGAGGGCTTCACGGCCAAGATGGAGGAGAGCCTCGACCGGATCAGCGAGGGGGAGCTCTCCCGCCTCGATGTGCTCCAGGGCTTCTACGGCCCGTTCGAGAAGCAGCTGGCGAAGGTGAAGCGGGAGGTCCAAGACGGCCGGAGCCCCTTCCGGGTCCTCACTGACCAGGAGTGCGACAAGTGCGGGGCCCCGATGGAGCTCCGCTTCTGGAAGGGGAAGGCCTACCTCGGCTGCTCGCGCTACCCCGAGTGCAAGAACACCAAGCCGCTCCCCGAAGGGGTGGAGGTCGCCTATGTCGACCAGAAGCTGCTCGTGAAGGCGGCTCCCCCGAGCGAAGGGCCGCCGAGCGCGCCAGCAGTCGAGCCTAAGCTTCGCTGCCCGATCTGCGGCGGGCCGATGGTCCTCCGCCAGGGGAAGTTCGGGCGGTTCTACGGCTGCAAGGACTATCCGAAGTGCAAGGGGACCCGGCCTTACACGATCGGGGTCCCCTGCCCGCTCTGCGGGGCCGAGCTGGTCGAGCGCTATTCTCCTAAGGCCCGCCGGGTCTTCTACGGCTGCTCCCGCTACCCGGAGTGCAGTTTCATCACCAATGCCCGGCCGGTCAAGCTCTGCCCGAAGTGCGCTCAGGGTGTCCTGACCGAGCGCAAGGGGAAGCTCGTGTGCTCGAACAAGGAATGCGGGTATATCGAGGCTCAGGCTGAGCCTGAACCTGAACGCAGGGCTGAGGAGCCCTTCTGAAGGACCTTCTTCCCCCCGATCGGGACCTCGGAGACGGAGTAGTGGTCCTCGTCCCCGACATAGGCGAGGTCATACTCGTTGGAGAGGCGGATCGCCTTGGGGTTGACGGGGCAGTTGGCCTCGCAGGTCCCGCAGAAGATGCATCGGCCGTAGTCCACCCGCAGGCGGCGCCACTTGACCCCCTCGCGCTCCCCCAGCTCCTCGAGCGAGATGGCGTTGGCGGGGCAGACGCGGAAGCAGGTCCCGCAGGCGATGCAAAGATCTTCATAGTAGCGGGGCGCGCCGCGGTAGGTCGGGGCCGGTGCGGGCGCGGCGAGGAACTTCGTGGTGTAGGGCCCCTGGAGGAGGGCGAGGAGGGCCTCCCCGAGCTCCCGCAGCTTAGGCCGCCTCATCTTCTCCCTCCTTCCCCAGGTCCTCGCCGTAGCGGTCAACGACGCTCTTCTCCCAGAGCTTCACCCCCAGCGAGTAGGCCCCGCGGGCCAGGGCGTGGGCGGCTGTGGGCGAGGCAATCAGGACGAGCGCCAGGGCGAGCATCGCCTTGATCTGGATGGTGACCGTGCCCGAGGCGACCGCCACGCCGGTCAGGATCAGGCAGGTCCCCAAGGTCACGGTCTTCGTCGCCGCCTGGAGGCGGTTATAGACATCGGGGAGGCGGATGAGCCCGATGCAGCCCAGGAGGTCGAACAGGACGCCAATGAAGATCAAGGTGATCCCGATCGGCTCACTCATCGTAGCTCCTCCCCTCGAGGAACTTCGCCAGGGCGATCGTCCCGATGAAGGCAATCAGCGTCCAGGCCAGGGCGATGTTCATGTAGTAATCCTTCCCCGTGATCAGGGCGGACAGCGCGGAGAACCCCACGATGACGATCCCCAGGATGTCGATCCCCACCGCGCGGTCGGGCGGGGTCGGCCCGAAGGCGATCCGGTAGAGGCAGAGGAAGCAGCATGCGCCGAGGAGCGCAAAGAAGGTCACATCATAAGCGGTCATTCGAAGATCCTCCTCAAGAGCGACTCAAACCGGCCAACGATGTAGCTCGAGGCCTCCTCCTCCTGCATCGCGCGGACGTTGATCCAGTGGACATAGAGGTAGCCGTCATCGGTGATGTCGACCGAGAGCGTCCCGGGGGTGAGGGTGATCGAGTTGGCCAGGACCGTCTTGGCCACCTCGTTCTGGAGGACGGTCTTCACCTTGACGATCCCCGGCTTGATCGGCATCTCGGGGTGGAGGACGCGATAGGCCACATCGAGGTTGGCCACGAAGATCCGATAGATGAGCACTAGAACATAGCAGATCGCCCAGAAGTAGCGGCGGGGGTCGAAGAGGCGGCGGACGGTCTTCAGCCGGAGCATCCTCCCGAAGAAGGTCGTGGCCACGACTGCGGCGACCAGCCCGACGGAGAGCTCCTGCCAGCCCGGAGGCCAGGTGAGGAGGAGCCAGAAGCCGAACGAGAGCACGAACGCCCAAGCCCATCTCATCTTCTAACCTCCGAGGACCATCTGGGCATACCGCAGCCCCTCCAAGAGGACATTCATCGCCGGCTGGAGGACCATCTCCCGCAGCCCCGGGAGGTAGAGCACTCCCAGCCCGACCGCGCCGGCCGCCAGGAGCCCCATCGCCCAGGCCATGGCGGCTGGGGCCTCCTTGACCTTCTGGAGCCTCTCGGGGACAGCGCCGAAGAAGGCCTCCCGCTCAACGCGCATGTAATAGGCCAGGGTGAGGACGCTCGTGGCGATCAGCAGCGTGGCCACGGCATAGAACCCGCCCCACAGGGCAGCGACGATGATGATCAGCTTGCTCCAGAACCCGGCGAACGGCGGAATCCCCGCGATGGAGAGGACCCCGCAGAGGGTAGTCGTCCCCGTGACCGGCATCCGGTGGAAGAGGCCGCCCATCTCCCCGAGCTGGCGGGTCTGGGCCTGCTCCTCGATCGCGCCGCTGGCGAGGAACAAGAGGGCCTTGTTGGCCGCATGATTGATCAAGTGGAAGAGCGCCCCGACTAGGGCCAGGCTCGCCAGGGCCTGCTCGCCTCGCGAGAGCATGATCCCGCCCATCCCCAGGGCCAGGACGATGTAGCCCACCTGGCTGATCGAGGAGTAGGCGAGCAGCCGCTTCAGGTCCTCCTGCCCGACGGCCAAGAGCGCCCCGACCACCATGGAGAGCGTCCCGCCCCACATCAGGATGTTCCCCTCGATCTCGTCGATCCCCAGGACATTGAAGAAGACCCGGGCCAGGCAGTAGACCCCCAGGGCCTTGATGAGCACGCCCGAGAGGATCGCTGAGATCGGGCTGGGCGCGGAGGAGTGGGCGTCCGGGAGCCAGGCGTGGAACGGGACCTGGGCCGCCTTCAGCCCGAAGCCGACGAGGAAGAAGGCCGCGGTGATCCCGCCGATCACCCCACGCCCCTGGCCGGCGAGGTTCCGCGAGACTTGGGCCATGTTCAGCTGGCCCGTCGCGGCGTAGAGCAGTCCCACCCCGAAGATGATGAACGCTGAGCCGATCGACCCGAGGATCAGGTATTTGAAGGCCGCCTCCAGCTCCACCGCCCCGCGGCGGTAGCCCACGAGCGCGTAGGAGGCGATCGAGGCGATCTCGAGGAAGACAAAGAGGTTGAACATGTCCCCGGTGAGGATCACCCCGTTCATCCCCGCGAGCATCAGGAGGAAGAGGCTGTAGTATTTCCCCGTCGGGGTGTAGTCCTCCATGTATTTGAAGGAGTAGATCGTGACCAAGAGGGCGATCGAATTGATCACGACCAGCATCAGCGAGGAGAGGCCGTCGACCACAAGGTTGATCCCCAGTGGCGGGGACCAGCCGCCCATCCGGTAGATCCCCTCCCAGCCGATCGTGGCGAAGGCTAGGCCGGCGGTCGCCAGCGTCAGGGCGAGAGTGAGGGCCTCCGAGCCCCTGGGGAGCCACCTCTCCGCCCAGCGCTTGTCGAAGAGCGGGAGGAGGAACCCTCCGCCGAGGGGCAGGGCTACGAGGAGGAAGACCCAGCTCATCCGCGCAACCTCCGGATCTCCGCGATGTCGTAGGTCCCGTATTTCTCGTAGATCCTGATGGCGATCGCCACCATCAGCGCGATCGTCCCGAGGCTGATGACGATGGAGGTGATCACCAGGGCCTGCGGCAGAGGGTCGACTGCCCTGGCGACGAACTCCTGCAACGAGGTCTCCTTGTCCAGGATCGGGGCCATCCCGCCCATGCGGTAGCCGACGAGGAGCAAGAAGAGATTGACCGACTGCTCCATGATGATCACCCCGATGATGATCTTGATCAAGTTCCGCTTGGTGATCGTCGCGTAGAGGCCGATGAGGAACAGTGCGAAGACCAGCGTGTATAGCATCAGCTCTCACCGCCTTTCTCGCCCGCCAGTCGGAAGAGGGTCAGGGCCATTACCACCATGAAGAGGCAGGCGGCGACCTTCATCCCGATGGCGATGTTGATCAGGGGCATCGTCCCCGCGCTCAGCAGGTGGAAGACGGTTCCCGGGAGGGCGGCCTGGATGAAGTTGTAGAGGAAGTGGCCGCCGACCAGCGATCCGATGAGACCGATGACCAGGAAGAGGAGCGCCCCGCCGCTGTCATACTTCGAGGCCCCTTCGGGCGGGAGCCGGCGGAACGCCCGCTTCCCCCCGTAGGCCAGCACGACCAGGATGAACCCGCAGGCGAAGACCACCCCGCCGGGGAAGCCCCCGCCGGGGGTGAGGTGGCCCGTGAGGGTGAGATAGAGGCCGAAAATGAAGATCGGCGGCGCGATCAGCCGGGCAACCTCCTTGACGATCAAGCTCATTCCTTCCTTCTCAGGCATCTCCCGCTCCTTTCCCCTTCCTCTCCCGCTTCACCGTCCTGCGGAGCAGCGCCAAGGCCCCGATGATCGCGGTGAAGATGACCGTGGCCTCGCCCAGGGTGTCGTAGGCCCGGAAGTCGAGGAGGACCGCGGTGATCGCGCTCGCGGCGCCGGTCTGGTTGAGGCTCTCCTCGAGATAGAAGCGCGAGGGGCTGTTCTCGATCAGCGTCATCACCGCCTGGCCGAACGGGGGCAACTGCAGCGCCACCTGGTAGAAGAAGGCGACCCCGATCCCGAAGATGAGCATCGTGGCGATCACATTCAGTCGGGAGAAGGGGCCCATGATCGTGATGATGTCCCGCTGGAGCGTGGCGCGGATCATATGGATCAAGACGAGGATCTCCACCACGACCAGGGTGATGGCAATGTCCGGGGCGCCGATGAAGAGGCAGACGATCGAGAGCCCGAAGCCGACCGCCCCCAGGGCGATGACCGCCGAGAGGGCATGGGGCGTCTCCACGGCGACGAGCGCCGCGGCAATGATGAAGAAGATAAAGATGTAGAGCGTTGTTATCATCTTGGCCCACCCCCTAGGATTAAGAACAGGAGGACGATCAGCCCGACCGCCACCCAGGCGACATAGTTCGGCAGAAGGCCGCTGTGGGCCCAGCGGAGGGCCTTGGTCAGCCCGCCCCGGATCCCCCGAGTGATATTGTAGATATCCAGTTTGCCTAGACTCTGCTGGTGGTAGAGTTTCGCTAGAGCCGTGAGGCTCATCAGGCTACCGTAGATCTCCGTCCCGCGGACGCGCGTGTCCTCGCCGGCCATCGACTCCCCCCCGAGGAAGAGCGGGACGGGCCGGAGCTTGATCGCCCGCGGGAAGAGGTAGACCAGCAGCCCGACCGCCAAGCCGAGGAGGAGAAGGCCGGTCGCGAGCGGGGCGTTCCAGACCCCCACGAGCCGGAACCAGCCGACGGCCGGCTCGATCAGGTGCCGGATTGGCCAGGCCGGATAGACCCCGAGGTGGATGCAGAGCGCGGCCAGCAGCCCCAGCGGAATCGCCATCGTCGGTCCCACCTCCCGGGCATCCCTGCTCGCCGCGGTCTCCTCCCCGAAGAATGCGGCGAAGACCACCTTCAGGATGTAGGCCAGGGTTAGGGCCGTCCCCGCGAGGGCCGCACCGAGGAGGAGCGGGGCGATCGCGAGCTTCGATTCCACGAGGGCCTGATAGATCATCCACTTGGAGTAGAACCCGCCGAGCGGGGGAACCCCCGCGAGCGATAAGGCCGCGATGAGGAAGCAGGCGAAGGTGAGAGGCATCCTCCGGGCCAGGCCCCCGAGCTCCTCGAGGTTTCGCGTCCCACAGCGGTAGATGATCGCCCCGGCCCCGAGGAAGAGCAGCCCCTTGAAGAGGGCGTGGTTGACCAGGTGATAGAGCGCACCGGCGGTGCCCAAGCTCGTGGCGAGTCCCAGCCCCAGGATGATATAACCCACCTGGCTGACGGAGGAGTAGGCGATCAGCCGCTTGATGTCGGTCTGGACAAGGGCCACCAGCCCCCCGACGAGGATCGTGCCCGCGCCGAGCAATCCCAACACAAGCTGCCAGGTGAGGATCGGTGGGAGCATTTCAAAGAAGATGCGAAGCATCCAGAAGAGCCCGACCTTGATCATCACGCCGGAGAGCAGGGCTGAGATCGGCGACGGGGCTGCGGGGTGGGCGTCCGGGAGCCAGGTGTGGAGTGGCGCCATCCCGGCCTTCACCCCCAGCCCGAGAAGGAAGAGCCAGAGCATCGAGGCGAGCCAAGGGTCCGCCAGGGCCCGGGTCCGCTTCAACTCCAGGATGTCGGTGATGCCGGCAAGCTGCTGGATCAGGATCATCCCCGCGAGCATCGCCAGCGCCCCGGCCTCGCTCATCACCAGGTATTTGATCCCCGCAGCCATCGACTCCGGCCGCTCATCGAAGATCACCAGGAAGAAGGCCGCGAGCGTCATCAGCTCCCAGAGGACGAACATCGTGAAGAGCTCCCCCGCCAGGACCGCCCCGATCATCGCCCCGAGGAACAGCATCAGGAGGGCGTAATACTGGTTGAGCCGGGGATAGTGCTCCATGTATCGGAAGGAGAAGAACGCCGCTGCCGCGCCCAAGAGCGAGATGAGCGTGGCCATGAGCGCGCTCAACGGATCGAGCCGGAAGATGATGTGATACTGGGGAAGGCTCACGAGCGCGAGCCTTCCCCCGTCGAGGCGGAGGAGCGCGAGCAGCCCCAGCGCGAGCGTCCCGAGCGCGGCCAGCCCGACGAAGCCGTTCCGGAGCCGGCGGCTTGCCAAGCCAAGGAGCGGGCTGACGATCGCTCCGCCGAAGGGGAGGAGCAAGAGCCAGAGTCCGGGCTCACTCCACGCAGCCATCTTTGGCCTCCTTCCGCAGGCGGGCGGTCTTCTCCCAGCTCAGCTTGAGCAAGTCTTCAAAGCTGAGGCGGCGCTCGCCCCTCCCATCCTTGATCCGGACCAGCCGCTCGGTGCAGCAGTAGCAGGGGTCGATCCCCGCGAGGATGATCGCCACATCGCTCAAGGTCTCCCCGAGGCAGGTGGCCCGGAAGGAGGGGAGGTTCATGTAGGTCGGGGCCCGGATCTTCAGCCGCTCCGGCTTATCGGTCCCGTTCGCCACGACATAGTGGAAGCACTCCCCGCGGGGGGCCTCGACCTGGCCGATCCCCTCGCCCGGGGGGATCTTCCTCGGGACATCAGCGGAGATCGGGCCGGGCTCCATCTGCTCGAGGCAGCCCTCGATCAGCTTGATCGACTCGAAGCACTCGAGCAAGCGGACCTCGACCCTTGCGAGCAGGTCCCCCCGCTCGCTGGTGATCACCCGCCACTCGACCTTATCCGAGGCGCCGTAGGGATAATCCCGCCGGATGTCGATGTCCACGCCGGAGGCCCTTGCCGTCGGCCCGAGCACACCATAGCGGATGGCATCTTCTCTCGAGAGGTGGCCGACCCCCTCGAGCCTGGCCCGCAGGACCGGGTCGTCGAGGACCGCGCCGTAGAGCATCTCCAGCTTCGGCTTCAGCTCGTCCAGTGCCTTCCGAATCAAGGGGTAGTGCTCCGGGGGGATGTCTCTTCTCACTCCGCCGACCTTGATCATCCCGTAATGGTTCCGGTTCCCGGTGAGGAGCTCGCTCAGCTCCAGCAAGGGCTCACGATACTTCCAGGCCCACATCCAGACGGTGTTATATCCCAGGAAGTGGCCC
Organism: Candidatus Acetothermia bacterium; assembly: GCA_024653345.1. Lineage (GTDB taxonomy): Bacteria > Bipolaricaulota > Bipolaricaulia > RBG-16-55-9 > JANLFV01 > JANLFV01. The sequence goes on along the minus strand of JANLFV010000003.1, from coordinate 147,677 downwards.
GCGAGCCCGGCCCAGAGGAGATGCGAGTGGAGCCGCCTGATCTCATCGAGGATCGTCCTGATGTAATTCGCCCGCGGGGGGACTTCGATCCCGGCGCAGTTCTCCACCGCGAGGGAGAAGGCCAGGGGATGGGACATCGAGCAGATCCCGCAGATCCGCTCGACGAGGAACGGGACCTGATCGTAGGTCTTACTCTCGGCCAGCTTCTCGATCCCGCGGTGGTTGTAGCCGATGCTCACATCGACATCCACGACCTGCTCCCCCTCGATGGTGAGGATGAAGTGCTCTGGCTCCTCCTGCAGCGGGTGATAGGGCCCGATCGGGATCTTCGACGGCATTATTTCCTCCTCCCGTTGAGGTCCTCGAGCTTGAAGTCCTTCCGCAGCGGGTAGACATCGTCGGGGATCTCCTCGGCCTTGATCAGCCGCTCCGGGCGGGGGTGGCCGATGAATTCTACGCCCAAGAACTCGCGGATCTCCCGCTCGATGAACTCCGCGGCGGGGAGGAAGGAGGCCACGCTCGCGGACCGGGGCTCCGTGCGCGGGAGCGTTGTCCGGACGGAGGCCAGTAGCCCCGCCCGGTCGAAGGAGATGTGATACAAGAGCTCGATCTCGTTGGAATCAGGCTTGTCCACGCCCGAGGCCGTCGCCAGCCGCCCGCCCTTCTCCAGGATCAGGTGCCTGGCCACCTCTTCCAGTGCAGCTCGCTCGACACGGAGGTAGATCCGCCGGTCCAGCCGCCTCTCGAGCTTGACCTGCGCGGCGATCCCCTCCAGCAGCCCGGCGATCAAGGCCTGCTGCTCCTTTTCCGCCGCGATGATCCTCTTCAAGGCCGCGCGGACCGGCTCCCCGCCGGGGAGACAGGCCTCGGGAGAGGCCTCCCCCCGAGCCAGGGCCTCGGCATAGAGGGCGCAGGAGGCGTAGCCGCAGATCGACCCGCCGCAGCCGAACCCGGGGAGGGCTCGACGGAGCTTCAGCCCCAGCGGCGAGAGCTCCGCCGCGCCGGGCTCGACCGCCTCCACCCCCTCGCCCGGCCAGCGCTCAACGAGCTTCTCGTCAAGCTGGATCACCAGGTCGCTCTCGACCTTAAGCTGGCAGGACAGGACCCAGCCGGCCTTCCGCAGGTCCTCGCTCAGGGGGCCGAAATACTCGGGCTTCGGCTCCTTCAGCCCCTCGAGGACCTTGACGCGGCACATCCCGCAACTCCCCTCCCCACCGCAGCTGCTCATCAGCCGGTAGCCCTTCTCCGCCAGGGCCTCGAGGAGCTTCGCCCCCTGCTTCACCTCGATCTCGGCCTCGCGATTGGCGATCTTGACCTTCATCTCCGCCTCTCCTGCAGGAGCTTCAAACCCTTGACCACCCCGAGGATGATCGCCTCGGGCTTCGGCGGGCAGCCGGGGACATTGACCACGATCGTGTCCTCCTTCATGATCTCCCGGACCACCCGCTCTACCGGGCCGACGGTGTTGTAGCTGTCGTGGAAGATCCCCTTGTTCGCGCCACAGGCCCCGAGAGCTACGATGATGTAAGGCTTGGGGACCTGGCGGCAGACCGCGATGAACCGCGGGAGGCACTTCCGGTTCATCATCCCCGTGACCATCAGGACATCGGCGTGGCGGGGCGAGCCGACCAGCTTGATCCCGAACCGCTCGAGATCATACCGGGGCGTGAGGCAGTCCAACAGCTCGATATCGCAGTTGTTGCAGGTCCCCGTGGCCAGATGGTAGACCCAGGGAGACCTGGAGATCCCCCAAGCCTGCCAGGGAGAGGTCCTCGTCTTAGAGCCAGCGGAGGCCAACTTGATCTCCTATGATCGCCAAGACCAGGGCCAGCAGGGCCAAGCCGAGCCCATACCGCCAGAAGAAGCGGATCGCCTGATCGATCCTCAGCCGGGGATTGGTGTTCTTGATCAGGACGATCGCGAGCACCACCCCGAGATACTTCAAGATCCCCCACAACCAGCCTAGGCCGCGGAAGTCGATCCCCCCGAGGAAGAGCGTCACAAGGAACAGGGGCAAGATGAAGAGGAGCATCGCGTGCGTGAGCTTGAAGACGGCCAGCGGCGGGCCGGAATACTCGATGTAAGGGCCGGCGATCAGCTCCGTCTCCGCCTCGGCGATGTCGAACGGGGCGAAGCCGAGCTTCACCTGGACCGCCAGGAGCGCGACGAAGAAGGCCAGCACTCCCGAGAGGCTTCCGATGGTGATGGTGTTGCCAAGCCGGTGGAGGAGGAGCGAATCAGCCTTGAGGATGGCGACGATCACCGCCAGGACGAGCGGGACCTCGTAGGCCAGGACGAGCTTCAGCTCGCGCGTTGCGCCGAGGATCGCGATCGGGTTCCCCGAGGCCAGCCCGCCCAGGATCACCGCGAGCGCGGGGAGGACGAGCAGGTAGAGCAGGACGATCGAGTCGCCGAGGAACGACCGCCCGAGGTTCGCGTTCCACAGGATCAGGGAGGCCACGATCGCCCCGGCGAACCCGAGGAACGGGGCGAGGAGGAAGCCGGCGCTGTTCGCCCGCTCGGAGACGAGGGTCTCCTTCCCCGCCAGCTTGACCAGGTCATAGAGCGGTTGGAGCACGGGCGGCCCCTTCCGCCACTGCACGAGGGCCGAGACCTTCCGCTCGAACCAGCTCGTCAGAAGGCCGACGGCCGTGGCGAAGATGAAGCCAGGATAGATGACCAATTCCAGGACGTATCTCATGCTCGCTCTTCAAGAGTGCTTCCCAAAACTGGCAACTTTATAGCACCTCTCTTGGCCTAAGTCAAGGCGTCGCTAGCCGCCCTGGGAGGCCAGGCCGCGCAGGGGCAGGAAGACTCGTTCTACCTCGCCTTCCTTGAAGAAGGCCCTCGCGGCCTTGTCCGCCGCCAGGTTGAGCCGCCCGTTGTTCATCTCCCCGGGCAGGAGGATCCGGGCCTCGGTCACCAGGCCCTGCTCGTCCGCACGATAGTGGTGGATCACCGTCCCCTCGGGAGCCTCGAGCGCGCCGAAGCCCTCCTTGGGAGCGGCGCTCGGGATGGTCCGCACCTTGGGATCGAAGGTCTGGGGATCACTGGCCAGCTCCCCCATCCGCTCAGCGGCGTAGATCATCTCCACGATCCGCGCCCAATCGCTCGCCAGGGTGTAATGCACTGGCCTCCCGCCCAGCCTCTCGAGGAGCTCCTGATGGGCCTCCGCGGCCTTGGGCGTGGCCAGCCCTGCGGCAGCGTTCAGGCGGCCCAAGGGGCCGACGGTGAACAGCCCGGAGGCAGGCCCATCGGCCAAGCCTCGCCAGCCCACCTTCTTCAGGAACAAGAACCGGCTGTAGCTCCAGGGCTCGACATGGATGTCGATCTGGCTAGCATAGTCCCTCACGCTGAACTTGGCCCACTCCTTCCCCTGAGGATCGACGACCCTGATCTGGCCGTCATAGAAGTTCAGCTTCCCCTCGGCGTCGACTAGGCCGAGGTAGTAGGTCTGCTGGGTATAGGCATCGGCCTTGAGCAGATCCAGGTATTCGCTGCTCGTCAATGCCTGCTCGCGGAATAGCTCGAGGGTCCGGAGGGCTAGCTCGAGGGCCTTCGTCGCGGCGGCCTGGAACTTCTTCTGGTCGGAGAGGGGCTTAGCAATCCCGCCGGGCAGCCCGAGGACGGGGTTGATGATCTTCCCGCCCGCCAGGAGGAGGAGCGTCCGCAGCTCGCGGCGGAGCCCGAGGACCTGCTTTCCCAGCTCCGGCCCCAGCTTAGCGATGAGCCCGATGATGCTTCGCTCGGCCTTGGGAGTTCCCGGATCGAGGAAGATGTCCGGCCCGCTGAGGTAGAAGAAGTGGAAGAGGTGGTTCTCCAGGATGGCGATGTTCAGGAGCAGCTCGCGGGCCTTCTTCGCCGCCGGAGGGGGCTGGACCTGGAACAGCTCATCGAGGGCCTTCGTGGCCGCCAGGTGCTCGGGCCAGGAGGCCAGGCCGGAGATCCGGGAGCTGAGCTGAGGGAGATACTCCGCCTGGCGGCCCTGAGCGAGCTTCTCGAACGCCCTTAGCCCCAGGGTCTGGAAGTAAGCCCGCTCGACCTGGCCTTCCCCGTCCAGGAGGAGGCTCACCCTCCCCTGGCCCGCCAATCTGGTCGGCTCGAGGAGGATCTCCCTAGCGGCCATGGCCCTTCCTTGCCCGGCTGAGGGCGAGTGCCGCCAGGCTGTAGAAGTAGAAGACCCCCGCCGGGTCGGGGAGCGGCCCGGCCAGGCCCTCGCCCGCGCCAGGCAGGGCGAGGGAGGCGAGGGAGGCGACGGCCGCGAGGGCCCGAGTCCCGTAATCCTTGTCCCGATCGGTCGGGCCGAAGCAGCCGGTGCAGGGCATGTTCCCGCGGATGCAGAGGGCCCCGCAGCCGGCTCTTGTGGCCGGGCCGAAGCAGACGAGCCCCTGGGCCAGGAGGCAGAGGCTCGGATCGACCTCGGCCCGGTGGAACCGGTTGAGCCTCTCCAGGACGATCTTCTTCGGCTTGGTCTCCCGCCGCGGGCAGACGGAGCAGAGGGCCTTGTCCGGGACGAAGTTCGTCCCCTTGGGAGGAAGGTTCCCCTCGACGAGGGCGTTCATGGCGATGGTGATCCACTGGGGGAGCGGCGGGCAGCCCGGGAGGTAGTAGTCGACCTCAATGACCTGATCCAAGGGCTGGACGCTCTCCCAGAGCTGGGGGAGGAGGCTCGGCCCCCCCTGCTGCGGGTCCGAGCCGTCGAGCGAATAGTGCTCTCTGACTGCCCCTTGGCCGTAGAGGTTCCACAGCCCGGGGACGCCTCCGAGCTGAGCGCAGGCCCCGAAGGCCAGGACGAACCTTGATTTCCTGCGGAGGAGCTCGGCCATCTCCCGATGGTGGGAGTTGTTGAGCATCCCGCTGATCATGGCGAGGGCGATCTCCCCGTCGGCCAGAGCTTCGAGGTCTTCTCTCGTGAAGTCCAGCAGCAAGGGCCAGAGGACGAACTCCACCTTCCCCGCGAGGTCCAGGAGGCCCTCGCCCAGGTCGAGCATCGTCGCCTCGCAGCCGCCGCAGCTCCCGCACCAATAGAAGGCTACCTTCGGCTTGGCCAATCTCTCCTCCGCCGGCGATCTTATGGCCCCGGTGAGGGCCATTCTATGACTCAAATCGGCCTCGGGGATGATCTCGGTCAATGGTCCCGGCCCGAGGCCAGCAGGTAGAATGGGCCGCGATGAAGCTGCTCCTCGGTGTGGGAAACGACCTTTTGGGGGACGACGGCCTGGGACCGTATGTGGCGAACCATTTCGCCGCCCCAGGCTGGAAAGCGATTGACTGCGGGACCGCCCCGGAGAACTTCACCTCGCTCGTAAAGCGCCACAGCCCCGAGCTCCTGGTCATCGTCGACGCGGCGGAGCTCGGCCTCCCTCCCGGGGAGTTCCGCCGCCTCCGGCCCGAGCGGGCGGAGACGATGCTCATCAGCACGCACACGCTCCCCATCTCCACGCTCATCTCTTACCTCGAAGATTATTGCCCCGAGATCGTCCTCATCGGGGTCCAGCCCCGGCAGCTGGAGCTGGGGGCAGGGCTGAGCGAGCAGGTGAGCCGGGGCGTGGGGAGGCTGCTGGCGCTCCTTCGTGACGAGGCGTGGGAGCAGATCCCCTGCGATGAGGAGGGGGACTGGGGAAGCCCGCGGTGAAGAGCGCCTGAGCAGCTCTGACTTGCGATCCCCCAGCAGTCTCGGCTGGAGTCCTCTGCAAGCTCAGCCTCTAGCGCAGGATGAGCCCCAGCTGGCCTGAACCGAGGAGCCTTATCGAGCGCAGCCTTGGCAAACTGCCTCAGCGATCGGCTCGATCAGACTCTCCAGAGCGGAAGCCTCGCGTGCCATGCCTCGGTCGCCTTCTCCCTTAGAGGGGGAAGGCCGGGATGAGCGCGGCGACATCCATCGCCAGGACAACGCGCATCCGGAAGCGATCCATCCCCCGCTCAACTGCTCCCTTTGGGAACGAGGGGAACGAGCCAAGTCCGAAGACGGGCGAATTGCTGTTTGACCCAGGATGTGGGTCATCAAGCCTCGTGAGAGACTTTCTCGCTCTTGACCTCGGCTCGGGCGTCTCGACCCAGCTCACGAGGATCACCTGGAACATCACGCCCGGGAGCGAAGGCGAGTAGCTTCTCTTCCTAAGCGACGAAGGCTCAGGAGAAGACTATTGCGGCCGCGCACTCGGACAGGCCATTTCCGAGGCGCGGCCGCGTCCTTTCTTGACAAGAAATGGTGCCGAGGCCCGGACTCGAACCGGGGACACCGGGATTTTCAGTCCCGTGCTCTACCAACTGAGCTACCTCGGCGCTCGCTGGCGGGGACGAGCGGATTCGAACCGCCGACCTCCTGGTTGACAGCCAGGCATCTTAGACCACTAGACCACGCCCCCGCGCGTCGCTCATCTTACTGGCCGGCCCGGGGAATGTCAAGGTAATTGGCCTGGTGGGCGGAGCAGGGCTCGAACCCGCGACCTCCTGCGTGTAAGGCAGGCGCTCTCCCGGCTGAGCTATCCGCCCGCACGATCACTCCTCGCTCGCCTCGCTCAGCACCTCCTCGAGCTCGTCCAGGGTCAGGGAGAGCCGCTCGACCGCGTCGACCAGGTCATCGTCCCCCGACCCCTCGGCCAACTCCTCCAGCTCCCGCTGGGCCTGCCGGAGCCGGTCGCTCAACGGCTGGACCTTATCCACTAGCTCCTTTTTCGTCATGTAAGCCATCGCGCACCTCCTGCCTCACAGCCGACTCGCGAGGATGTTAACGGGGCAGGACCTCGAAGGCAAACCTCTGGCCAGCCGCCTCAACGCGGACGGTGTCGCCCTCCTTCACCTTGTCCTCGATGATCAGGAGGGCGAGCTCGTTCTCCAGCTCGCTCTGGATCAGGCGGACCAGCGGCCGCGCCCCGTAGTCCGGGGAGTAGCCCCGCTGGCCGAGCAGCGCCTTCGCCTCCGGGCTGACCTCGAGGGCCACGCCCTGCTCCTGGAGCTTTGCCCGGAGCTCGTCGATCTTCAGGTCAACGATCTTGGCGATGTCCTCCGGGGTGAGCTGGTGGAAGACGATCATCCCGTCGAGCCGGTTGAGGAACTCCGGCCGGAAGCTCCGCTTCACCTCCTCCAGGACCCGCCGCTCGATCTCCTCCTGGCTCAAGGTGCAGCGCTCCGGCTCTTCCCCGTTGTCGAAACCGATCCGGCTCGCCCCGCTCAGCAGCTCGCTCCCGATGTTCGAGGTCATGATGATCATCGTGTTCTTGAAGTCGACCGTCCGCCCGTGGCCGTCGGTGAGCCGGCCGTCGTCCATCACCTGGAGGAGGATGTTGAACACATCGCGATGGGCCTTCTCGATCTCGTCGAAGAGGATCACCCGGTAGGGCCTGCGCCGGACGGCCTCGGTGAGCTGGCCGCCCTCCTCGTAGCCGACATACCCCGGCGGGGAGCCGATGAGCCGGGCCACGGAGTGGCGCTCCATGTATTCCGACATGTCCAGGCGGAGGAGGGCGTCCTCGTCGTTGAAGAGGAACCGGGCGAGGGCCTTGGAGAGCTCGGTCTTCCCCACCCCGGTCGGGCCGAGGAAGAGGAAGCTCCCGATCGGGCGGTTCCGGCTCTTCAACCCGGCCCGGGACCGCCTCACGGCCTGGGAGACCGCGCGGACTGCCTCCTCCTGGTCGATCACCTGCCGGTGGAGGAACTCCTCCATCCTCGCCAGGCGCTCCCGCTCGGCCTCGAGCATCCGCTCGACCGGGATCCCCGTCCAGCGGGAGACGACCTCGGCGACCTGCTCCTCGTCCACCACGCTGTCCTTGGCGCAGCGCTCGCGCCACTCCTGCTCGCGGGAGTCGCGCTCCTGCCGGAGCCGGGCCAGCTCCTCTTCGAGCTTCTCGGCTTGGCCATCCTCGGCGCGCTTCAGCCGCTCCTCGCACAGCCGGATCCGGTCCTCGAGCTCCTTCACCTCGGGCGGGAAGGAGCGCTCGACCCGGATCTTTGAGGCGGCCTCGTCGATCAGATCGATCGCCTTGTCCGGGAGGAAGCGGTCGGTGATGTAGCGCTCCGAGAGCTTGGCCGCGGCCTCGAGTGCCCGATCGGTGATCTTCAGCTGGTGGTGCTCCTCGAACCTCCGCCGGAGGCCGACCAGGATCTGGACCGTCTCCTCCACTGAGGGCTCGGCCACGAAGACCGGCTGGAAGCGGCGCTCGAGCGCGGCGTCCTTCTCCACATGCTCGCGATACTCGTCGAGGGTCGTGGCCCCGATCACCTGGAAGAGGCCGCGGGCCAGGGGGGTCTTGAGGATGTTCGAGGCGTCGATCGCCCCCTCAGCCGCCCCGGCCCCGACGATGTTGTGGAGCTCATCGATGAACAGGATCGTCCGCCCCTTGTCGGCCTCCAGCTCAGTGATCACCGCCTTGAGCCGCTCCTCGAACTCGCCGCGGAACTTCGACCCGGCGACCATCGCCGCGAGGTCGAGCATCACGATCTCCCTATTCTTCAAGGTCTCGGGCACATCGCCGGCCACGATCCGCTGGGCCAGGCCCTCGACGATCGCCGTCTTCCCCACCCCCGGCTCGCCGATGAGCACGGGGTTGTTCTTCCGCCGGCGGGAGAGGATCTGGGCGACGCGGCGGATCTCGGCCGTCCGGCCGATCACCGAGTCGAGCTCGCCCCGGCGGGCCATCTCCGTGAGGTTCGTCCCATACTTCTGGAGGATCCGGTAGCGCTCCTCCGCCGCGCGGTCGGTCACCCGCTGCTCGCCCCGGACCTTGCGCAGAGCGGAGTAAATGGCTTCCGGATTGATCCGGTGCTTGTCCAGCAGCCGGCGGAGGTCGAGGTTCGAGTCGCGGCTGATCGCGAGCAGGAGGTGCTCGATCCCCACGAACTCGTCCTTGAGCCGCTCCGCCTCCATCTCCGCGGCCCGGACGGTGTTCTCCAGACGGGGGGTGATGTAGATCTGCTGACCGGTCGCGCCGCTGACTGCCGGCCGGCGCTCGAGGAGGACCTCGAGGTCCTTGAGCAGGCCGGGGATGTTTACCCCCATCTCCTCCAGGACCTCGCGGCCCACGCCCGCACGCGCGGCCAGGACATAGAAGATGTGCTCGACATCGAGCTGGTTCTGCTTCAGCTTCCGCAGCAGCTCCGCCCCCTCGCGGAAGAGCTCTTGGGCCGTCTCTGTGAATCCCTCAAAGTTGATCACGGTTCACCACCGTTTAGCAGTCTCAAGGTCTAATTGCTAAAGAGATTATAAGGATGGCCGGGCCGGCTGTCAAGCGGCCCCGCCAGGGCCACGCGCGACTCATCTGTTGAGGGAGAAGAGGAGGAGCGCGCCAAGCCCCACCGCCCAGCAGTAGTAGGCGAACGGGGCGAGCCTTCCCCGCTGGACGAACCGGAGAAGGAGCCCGATCGCCACGGCCCCGCTGATCGCGGCGAGCCCGGTCCCCAGGAGGTAGTAGCCGGCGAGGGCCGCGTGGGCTCCGGGCTGCTGGAGTGCCTCCCAGCCCTTCAACGCTACTGCCCCGAGGATCGCCGGCCCGGCGAGGAGGAAGGAGAACTCCGCCGCCAGGCCCCGCTCGAGCCCCAGGAGGAGCCCGACCCCGATGGTGAGCCCGCTCCGCGAGATCCCCGGCAGGATCGCGATCCCCTGCGCCAGCCCGATGAGCAGCGCGTCCCGGACCGTCATCCCTTCCAGGGCGCGGTGGCTCCGCCCCGCCCGCGCGCTCACGCGGGCGGCGAGCAGGAGCAGCCCGCCGCTGCAGAGCAGTCCGAGGCCCACGACGAGGAGCGAGCTGAAGGCCCGCTCGATCCAGGGGTTGAGCAATAGCCCGAGGAGGGCCGTGGGGATCGTCCCGAGGATGATGAGCCAGAGAAGATGGCGGTTCTCATCCCGGCGGCGGAAAGCAGCTAACAGCAGGCTCACTCGCCGGCGGAAGACCCATAGAATAGAGAGGAGCGTCCCGAGGTGGACCAGGGCGTCGAAGAGCAGCCCGGGCAAGGGGGCCCGCCACAGGACCTGGATCATTGCCAGGTGGCCGGAGCTGGAGATCGGCAGAAACTCCGTCAGCCCCTGGACCAGGCTCAGGACGATGACCAGTTCGATCACTCTCACGGGATCATAGCCGCGGAGGGTCATGACGCCAAATCCCTTTGCCTCGGGGGCTTCGGTGCCCTATCTTCTCGAGTTGGTATGGAGGACGAGCGGTTTGCCAGGGAGAGCCGCCTCCGGTCCAGGCGCGACTTCCAGCGGGTCTACCGCGAGGGGCGATCCTTCGAGGACCGCTGCTTCCGCGTTGTCTACCGCCGAGCCGGGGGGCCGCCCCGGCTCGGGCTGGTGGCGGCTCGCCGGCTGGGAGGGGCGGTGGAGCGGAATCGGGCGAAGCGGGTGATCCGCGAGGCCTTCCGGACGAACAAGGGGCTGTTCGCCGGCCTCGAGCTGATCGTCCACCTCCGGCCGGCAGCGATGGCCCTCTCCAAGGGGGAGCTGAGGGAGGAGTTCCTCAAGGTCGGTGCGCGCCTCGCCCGACTGGACTAGGCGGGGTTGCACGCTCGCCCCCCTTCCGCTATATTATTACTTGAAATCCCAATCTCAACTCGCTCGACTAGCAAGAGGAAGTGAGGGGCAAGATGGCTGAGATCCTGTTAACCCGTGCGGGGTATGAGCTGAAGAAGAAGGAGCTTGAGGAATATCGCCAGATCCTCTTTGAGCGGATCCCGAACCAGCTGAAGCGGGCGGCGGAGCACGGCCGCGAGCTGCGGGAGAACAAGGAGTATCTGGACCTGATGCGCGAGCAGGAGTTCTACGAGGCCGAGGTCCGCCGGCTGGAGGAGCTGCTCGACAATGTCCGGGTCCTCGAGGACAAGGAGATCAGCACCGAGTTCGTCGGGCTCGGCTCGCGGGTGATCCTCGAGGACCGTGAGCAGCGCCGGGTGGAGACCGTCGAGCTGGTGAGCGCTGCAGAGGTCGATCTCAAGCGGCGGAGGATCTCGGTCGAGTCCCCCGTGGGGAAGGCCCTGGTCGGCCGCCATGTGGGGGACGAGATCAAGGTCGAGCTCCCTCGGGGCAAGACCGCCAGCTACAGGATCCTGGGGATCGAGAAGCGAGGTTAGCCTTGGCTGAGACCGGGTCGCTCCGCCAAGAGCGCCTGAGAAAATTAGAGATCCTCGAGGGCCGCGGGATCGAGCCCTACCCCTCATCCTTCCGCACTACGGCGGAGATAAGCGAGATCGTGGACCGCTTCTCGAGCCTGGCCCCCGGGGCGCGGACCGGCGCGCGCCCGCGGCTGGCCGGCCGGATCACGGCGATCCGGCGGATGGGCCGGGCGACCTTCCTCGACCTGCGCCAGGGGGAGGCCAAGATCCAAGGCTACGCCAACCAGGACGGCCTGGCCGAACGCTACGAACTGCTGGAGCTGCTCGACATCGGCGACTTCCTCGGCGTCGAGGGCGAGGTCTTCAAGACCCAGCGGGGCGAGCTCTCCGTCGACCTGGCGAGCTTCACCCTCCTGGCGAAGGCCCTCCGGCCTCCGCCGGAGAAGTGGCACGGCCTGAGAGATGTCGAGATCCGCTATCGGCAGCGCTACCTCGATCTCCTGGCCAATGAGGAGGTCCGCCGGACCTTCGTGACCCGGAGCCGGATCATCACCGCTATGCGCGCCTTCCTCGACTCCCGCGGGTTCCTCGAGGTCGAGACCCCCATCCTCCAGCCGCTCTACGGCGGGGCGTCGGCCCGGCCGTTCGAGACCTACCATCACGCCCTGGGGCAGAGGATGTTCCTCCGGATCTCGGACGAGCTCTACTTGAAGCGGCTGATCGTCGGGGGCTACCCGCGGGTCTATGAGATCGGGAAGGACTTCCGGAACGAGGGGATCTCCACCGAGCACAACCCCGAGTTCACGGTGATGGAGTGCTATCAGGCCTTCGCTGACTACCATGACATCATGGACCTGGCTGAGGAGCTCATCTCCTCCGTCGCCCGCGGGGTGCTCGGTCGGACCGAGATCGCCTATCAAGGGGAGGAGATCGACCTTGCCCCGCCCTGGCGGCGGGTCACGCTCCGCGAGGCGATCCTGGAGGGGACGGGGCTCGACATCCGGGAGGAGCGGACGAAGGAGGCCCTGGAGCGCGAGGCCCGGCGGCTGGGGCTCCGGCTCGAGCCGCAGCCGACCTGGGGAAAGGCGGTGGACAAGCTGCTGAGCGAGTTCGTCCAGCCGAAGCTGATCCAGCCCACATTCGTCCTGGACTACCCCGTGGAGATCTCGCCCCTGGCGAAACGGAAGGCGAGCGATCCCTCGCTCGCGGAGCGGTTCGAGCTGTTCATCGGCGGGCTGGAGATGGGGAACGCCTTCTCCGAGCTGAACGACCCTCTCGATCAGGCCGCCCGCTTCCAGCAGCAGGAGGAGCAGCGTCGGCTGGGCGATGAGGAGACCCAGGTCCTGGACGAGGACTTCCTCATCTCGCTCGAGCACGGGATGCCCCCGACGGGGGGCCTGGGGATCGGGGTCGATCGGCTGGTGATGCTCCTGACTGACGCGCGCTCGATCCGCGATGTGATCCTCTTCCCCACGCTGCGAGCTCCGCGATGAGAGTCTGCCTCTATCTCGAGTTCAGCCGGCTGCCCCTGGTCGCGAAATCGGGGTTCCACACGGCCTTCCTGAACCAGAAGCGCGCCCTGGAGCTGGCCGGCGTGGAGGTCGTCACAGATCCCCACAGTGATTACCAGCTCTTGCACCTCCAGGGCTACGGCCCCCGCTCGTTCTACTATCTGAAGCGGGCCAAGCGCCAGGGGAAGAGCGTGGTGGTCCACGCCCACTCCATCGGCAGCTACGACCTGCGGGGGAGCTTCACCCTGACGAACTGGATCGCCCCGCTCTACGAGCGGCTCCTCCACTACTTCTACTCCCAGGGCGACGCGATCTTCACCCCTTCGGAGCGGGCGAAGGAGCTGCTCCAGGGAAGCGGCCTCGCCAACAGGATCGAGGTGGTGAGCAACGGGATCGATGGGGAGAGGCTCACCTTCTCCGCGGAGAAGCGCGAGCGCTTCCGGGAGCGGCTCGGCCTGGCCCGGTTCACGGTGGTCTCTGTGGGGAACATCATCCCCCGTAAGGGGGTGCTGGACTTCATCGCCCTGGCCCGCGCACTACCCCAGTATGACTTCGTCTGGTATGGCCAGCACTGGAATCGGCTCCTCGCCTTTCACCCGAAGCTGGAGCGGACGCTCCGCTCCAAGCCCCCCAACCTCCGGCTCCCCGGGTTCGTCCACGACATCCAGGGGGCCCTCTCGGCCGGGGACCTCTTCTTCTTCCCCTCCTACGGGGAGAACCAGCCGGTGGCCCTCCTCGAGGCGGCCGCGATCGGGCTCCCGCTTGTGGTCCGCGACCTCCCGGAATACCGCGGCTGGCTCGAAGAGGGTGAGAACTGCCTCAAGGGGCGGACGAACGAGGAGTTCGCCCGGCTGATCAGGAGGGTGGCCGAGGACGAGCCGTTGCGGGCGCGGCTGGCCCAGGTGGCCCGCCGCCTGGCGGAGCAGCACTCCCTGGAGATAGTCGGGAAGCGGCTGGTCGAGCTCTACACCAATCTGCTGGAGAGGAGATGAAGATCGGGATCTTCACCGACACCTACCTCCCGGAGATCAACGGCGTGGTCAGCGTTGTCCGGCTGATGGAGCGGGAGCTTCGCCGGGAGGGCCACGAGGTGACCGTCTTCGCCCCGACCCATCCGGAGCAGGGAAGCGTGGCCGCGGAGGCCTACCGCTTCCCCTCCTGGAACTTCATCTTTTACAAGGGGCGCCGGGTGGCGCTCCCCTACAATCGGCGGGCGCTCAGGGCCATCTCGGGGCTCGAGATCATCCACTCGCACGACCCGTTCTCCCTCGGCCTGCTAGCCCTCTGGGCCTCGAAGAGATACTCCATCCCCCATGTCCACACCTACCACACCTTCTACGCCGAATACCGGCGCTACCTCCCTTGGCCGATCCGGCCCTCCCGCAGGATGACGGAGGAGATGAGCCGGGCGTTCTGCAACAGGTGCGACGCGGTCATCGCCCCCTCGGAGCAGATGGCGGAGGAGCTCCGGAAATACGGGATCACCAGGCCGATCTTCGCCCTCCCCTTCGGGGTGGACGAGGAGGAGTTCGCCCGCCAGCCGGCCTGGGATGTGCGCGCGGCCCTCGGCCTGCCTGATCAGGACCTCCTCCTCTATGTCGGCCGGCTGGGGATGGAGAAGAACCTCTGGTTCCTCCTGCGGGCTTACAAGCGGCTCTTGCAGGACCGCCCTCAGGCCCGGCTGATCATCGCTGGGGACGGGCCCTATCGCCACGAGCTGGAGGGCTACGCGGCTGAGTTGGGCCTGCGAGAGAGCGTGATCTTCACCGGCTATCTCCCGCGGGAGCGGCTGATCGACCTCTACAAGCAGGCCACGCTCTTCGTCTTCGCCTCGAAGACCGAGACCCAGGGGCTGGTGCTGGTCGAGGCGATGATGGCCGGCCTTCCCCCGGTGGCCGTGGGCGCGATGGGCGTCCTCGATGTCGTCACGCCCAGCGAGACGGGCCTCTTAGTGGGCGAGGACGAGGAGGAGTTCGCCCGGGCCTGCCTCAGCCTCCTCGAGGACGAGCGGGAGCGGGAGCGGCTCGGGGAGGCTGGCCGGAGGTGGGCCGCGGCCCGGAGCGCCCGAGCCTCGACCCAGAGGCTCCTCTCGATCTATCGTCAGGTGAGCGGGGAGAGGATCGGGCAACAGAGCGGTTGATCTCGGCAGTGTTTCATGCTAGACTTCTGCAACAGGAGTGCCTCGGATAATGAGTGACCAGTTCTACCTCGGGATCGATGTCGGTTCGGTCACCGTCAAGGTCGTGGCCCTCGACCGCCACGGTGAGCTCTTGCGGGACTATTACTGCCGCTCGCACGGCACCCCGCTCTCGACGGTCATCACCATCCTGGACGACCTCTTCACCTGCCTGCCCGCCGAGCTGGTGGTCGGCCTCGGCACAAGCGGCTCCGGGGGCGAGCTCTTCGCGCAACTGCTCGGGGGGATCCACATGAACGAGCTGATCGCCCAGGTGAGGGCGATCAACAGGTTCCATCCCGAGGCACGCACGGTGATCGAGATCGGCGGCCAGGACTCGAAACTCCTCATCCTGGAGCGGCGCGGGGAGGAGACCGTCCTAGTCGACTTCTCCCTCAACACCCAGTGCGCCGCGGGGACCGGCTCCTTCTTGGACCAGCAGGCGGCCCGGCTGGGGATGAGCATCGAGGAGTTCTCCAAACTGGCCCTCGAGTCGAAGAACCCGCCCTATATCGCCGGCCGGTGCGCCGTCTTCGCCAAGTCCGACATCATCCATCTCCAGCAGGTGGGGGTTGAGACCAAGGAGATCGTGGCCGGGCTCTGCCTCGCCCTGGCAAGGAACTTCCGGAGCGACATCGGCCGGGGGAGGGAGTTCAACAGGCCGATCGTCTTCCAAGGGGGCGTCTCGAGGAACCCCGGGATGGTCCGGGCCTTCGAGCAGGTCCTCGAGCTCGAGCCGGGCGAGCTGATCATCCCCAAGCATCAGGTGCTGATGGCCGCGATCGGGACAGCGCTGATCGCTAAGGACAACCACAAGATCGCCTTCCCCTGGGAGGAGAAGCGGGAGGAGCTGGCGAGGCTCGCCCGAGCTCGCGAGGGGCGGGAGGGGGCGCACCGGCAGCTCTTCCTCCGGCCGGCCCGCCGCGCGTTGGTCCTCCCCGAGCGCTCGCTTGACGGCGAGACCGCGGTCGAGGCCTACCTGGGGATCGATGTCGGGAGCATCTCCACCAACCTCGTGGCGATCGACCGCGAGGGGCGGATGCTCGGGCGGGTCTATCTCCGGACTGGTGGCGACCCCTTGCTCGCGGTCCGGCGGGGGCTGAAGATCCTCGACTCCGAGACCGGCGGGAAGCTGGTGGTCATCGGCGCGGGGACGACCGGCTCGGGGCGGGAGTTGATCGGTCGGCTCGTCGGGGCCGATCTGGTGAAGAACGAGATCACCGCTCAGGCGACCGCGGCGGTGGTCATCGACCCCGAGGTGGATACGGTCTTCGAGATCGGCGGCCAGGACTCGAAGTTCATCCGCCTGAAGAACGGGGCGATCATCGACTTCGCCATGAACAAGGCCTGCGCCGCCGGGACCGGCTCCTTCCTGGAAGAGCAGTCGGGGAGGCTGAGCATCCCCATCGAGCGATTCTCCGAGATTGCCCTCCGCTGCCCCGCGCCCGCGCCGCTCGGCGAGCGGTGCACCGTCTTCATGGAGTCCGACCTGATCCATCACCAGCAGCGCGGCTCCTCGAAGGAGGAGCTCGTGGCTGGCCTGGCCTACTCCATCGCCTACAACTACCTCAACCGCGTGGTAGGAAACCGGAAGATCGGGGAGCGGATCCTCTTCCAGGGCGGGGTGGCCCACAACAAGGCCGTGCTGGCCGCCTTCCAGGAGTTGACGGGGAAGGAGGTCCTCGTCCCGCCCCATCACGATGTGACCGGCGCTTACGGGATGGCCCTGCTCGTCCGGGAGCAGATGGAGAACGGGAACGGGGAAGGCAAGAGGACCGCCTTCCGCGGGTTCGATCTGGACAGGAATTATGAGGTCTCGCACTTCACCTGCCGCGCCTGCGCCAATGTCTGCGAGATCAAGCAGGTGAAGTTCCGCGACGGGCCGCCGCTCTTCTACGGCTCCCGTTGCGGGAAGTTCGACGAGCTCCAGCGCCGGCGGGCTCATCCGGAGATTCCCGACCTGTTCGAGGAGCGCGAGCGGCTCCTCTGGGGGAAGAACGAGGACTACGACGGCCTCCTCAGCTATGAGCCGCGGGGGAGGAAGCAGGGGCGGATCGGCGTGCCACGGGCATTGCTCTTCTGGGAGAAGCTCCCCTTCTGGCGAGAGTTCTTCCTCGCGCTGGGCTACGAGGTCCTCGTCTCGCCCCAGACCGACCGGGAGCTGCTGAAGGCCTCGGTCCAGGGGGCCATGGCCCTCGCCTGTCTCCCCTCAAAGGTCGTCCACGGCCATGTGAAGGCCCTGCTCGAGCAGAAGCTCGATTATCTCTTCCTCCCGGCGATGATCGACGCCGACTTCCCTGGGCTCACCACCCAAGTGAACCACAACTGCCCGCTGATCCAGGGGATGCCTTATGTCGCGAACGGGCAGTTCGACTTTGCCTCCCGCTCCATCCCCGTGATCGAGGAGCCGTTCCACTTCTATCAGCCGAGGAAGCTTCGCCTGGAGCTGGCCGAGCTGGGGAGGCGCCTGGGCGGGCGCGGGGCGCGCGTCGAGGAGGCGATCGCCCGGGCTTGGGCGGCTCAGCGCGCGTTCGAGCGCGGCTGCCGGAAGCGAGGCCAAGAGATGCTTGACGAGCTCGGGCCGCAGCGGCGCGGGGTCGTCCTCCTCGCGCGGTCCTACAATGGCTGCGACCGGGGGCTCAACCTCGATGTCCCGGCCAAGCTCCGCGAGATGGGCGCGCTCCCGATCCCCCTGGACTTCCTCCCCCTGGAGGAGGTGGACTGGAGGCCGTTCTCCGCTGTCCACTGGAACTGCGGGAAGCGGATCTTGTGCGCCGCGGAGATCGTGAAGAGGACGCCCTACCTCCATGCGGTCTATCTCTCGCACTTCATGTGCGGCCCGGACTCCTTCATCATCCACCATGTCCGCCACATCTTGGGGGACGAGCCGCTCCTCTTCCTGGAGTTGGACGAGCACTCCGGCGATGCGGGCCTTCTCACGCGCCTCGAGGCCTACCTCGACTCGCTCTCCCATGTTGCGCTCGCTCGGGCGGTCGCCCCGGCGGGAGTGGAGGTCGAGTGATGGCGCTGAAGCGGATCGAGGTCGCCCCGACGGCTAAGCGGGGGTTCGATCGGAAGAAGACGGTCTTTCTCCCCTACATGTGCGACCACGCCCATGTGATCGTGGGGGCGCTCGCCTGGTGCGGGATCGAGGGGAAGGTCCTCCCGCCGCATGACGAGAAGACCCTGGCCTACGGCCGCCGCTATGCCAGCGGCGGGGAGTGCCTCCCGTTCATCCTCACCACCGGCGAATTCTTGAAACTCCTCGAATCCCCCGGCTTCGACCCCCAGAAGGCCGCGCTCTTCATGCCCACCTCCTGCGGCCCCTGCCGCTTCGGGCAATACTACAATGTGCAGAAGCTGATCCTCTCCTCCCTCGGCTATGACATCGACATCATCTCGGTCGAGTCCTACGACTCCTACACCATCCAAGACCTGGGGCGGGAGTTCCGCAAGTGCACCTGGTATGGGCTGCTGGCGGTCGATCTCCTCCAGAAGCTCCTCTGGAAGACCCGCCCGTATGAGCTCGAGCCGGGCGCGACCGATCGGATCTATCAAGAGTCGCTCCGCTCGCTTCAAGAAGCCCTGGGGACTGGCGGGCGGAAGCGGCTCCTCCTGAGCCTTGGGGAGAGCGTGGCCCGCTTCGGGGAGATCCCCGTCCGCGAGGAGGAGCGCCCCAAGATCGGGGTCGTGGGGGAGATCTACATCCGCGCCAACGATTATGGGAACTCCGAGATCATCAGGCTGGTCGAGGGGTTGGGCGGGGAGGTCCGCGTGGCCCCGGTCTGCGAGTGGCTCTACTACACGAACCGGAAGAAGATCCAGGACACCCGGGAGCGGAAGGAGTTCCTCAAGCTGATCAACACCTGGATCGAGGACCTCTGGCAGCACCACGGCGAGAAGGAGGTGGGCCAGCGGTTCGCGGGGTTTCTGGCCCCGCCCGAGCTGCGTGAGCCCCCGGTGAGCCAGCTCATCAGGAACAGCGACCCCTACGTCAAGGAGGTCTACCGCGGCGAGCCGGTCCTCGACATCGGGAAGGCCGTGGACTACATCGCCAAGGGGGCGGCGGGGATCATCAACACCCTCCCGTTCTCCTGCATGCCGGGGACGATGGTGAGCGCGGTCTCGACGCTGGTCCGGAAGGACCACGGGAACATCCCCTGGCTCAACCTCACCTTCGACGGGCAGAAGCAGACGAACTTGAAGACCAGGCTCGAGGCGTTCATCTTCCAGGCGCGGCGGTTCGCCGCCTCAGCCGCGCGGGGGCGATCGCCATAGCCATTCCCAAGCTCGCTAGCCGCGTTAGGTCGCTGGCGGCCCGGCTCGCCGATTGGGACCGGGTGAGCCTGGAGAAGATCAGCGGGAGCAGGCTCCTCGCCCCGCTCTCGCCCCTGTTCACTGGCGCTACCTACCTCGGGGACGGCTACCTCTGGGGCGGACTGGCCCTCCTCCTGATGCTCCGCGGGGAGGCGGACCGCCGGTATGTCCTGATCGGTGTGGGGGTGACGATCATCAATGTCATCACCTACACCCTCCTCAAGCTCTGCTTCAAGCGCCCTCGCCCTGTCCCCTTCCAGAGCTCCCTCCGCTCGCTGGTGCTCGAACGCTACTCCTTCCCCTCAGGCCACAGCTCGATCTCGTTCAGCATCGCCTTCCTCGTGGCCTACTTCTACCCGCTGCTCTGGGGCCAGCTGGCCGTCTACCTCACGGCGGCCTTCGTCGGCCTGTCCCGGATCTACGTGCGCGAGCACTATCTTTCGGACGTGATCGCGGGGGCCCTCTGGGGCACGGCCCTCACGGCCGCGCTCCTCCCGGCCTTTTCCAAGTTCACCCTGTAAGAAGGAGGTCCATGTATGAGAGAGGTCTCGATAGTCGGCATCGGCTACACCAGCTTCAGCCCGGTCACCCCGGACCTGAGCTGGAAAGAGCTGATGTTTGAGGCGGCCACCCGGGCCTATGCCGACGCGGGGATCGACCCGCGCAAGGATGTCCAGAGCTTCATCACCTGCGCCGAGGACTACTGGGAGGGCTTTTCGATCTTCGACGAGTTCACGCCCGACCAGCTCGGCGCGGCCCTTCGCCTGATGCACACCGTCGCCGGCGACGGGCTCTTGGGCCTGGCGAACGCCTACATGCAGATCAAGACCGGCCTGTTCGACATCGTCGTCGTGGAGGCTCACAGCAAGATCTCGGACCTGTTGACCTACGAGGATGTCCTGATGCTGGCCTTCGACCCGATCTATGAGGCCCCGCTCGGGGGGCACCCTCATTACCTCGCGGGGCTGGAGATGCGGGAGTATCTCGCCTGGACCGGGACGACGGAAGAGGAGTGCGCCGCCGTAGCGGTGAAGAACAAGTGGAACGCGCTCCGGAATCCGCTCGCACCCTACGGGGCGGCGATCGCCCGCGAGGATGTGCTCTCCTCGCCCTACCTCTTCGCTCCGCTGAAGAAGCTGGAGATCGCCCCGCTCGTCGACGGCGCGATCGTCCTCGTGCTGGCCGAGGGCGAGCTGGCCCGGCGCTTGACGGACAAGGCCGTGTTACTCGAGGGGATCGGCTGGTCGTCCGAATCGCCGTGGGTAGGAACGCGCCTCCCCGATGCGCGCTACGCCCGCCTGGCGGCGGAGCTGGCATACGCCCAGGCCGGGATCACCAACCCCATACAAGAGATCGACCTGGCGGAGGTCGATGACCGCTTCGCCTACAAGGAGCTGCAGCACCTCGAGGCCCTGGGGCTCGCCCGCCCGGGCGAGGCCGGCCAGCTCCTCTTAGAGGGGGCCTTCGACCTCGACGGCCAGCTCCCGGTGAACCTGAGCGGGGGCTCGCTCGGGATGGGGGACGCGGTCGAGGCCGGGGGGCTCCAGCGGGCGCTCGAGATTATCCTACAATTGCGGGGCGAGGCCGGAGCACGCCAGCTGCCAGACCCGGAGGTCGGGCTCGCCATGTCCTGGCGGGGCCTCCCCCACGGGAGCGGCGCAGTTGCCATCTTCAGGAGGGAAGCATGAAGGAAGTAGCGGTAGTCGGGGCAGGGATGACCCTCTTCGCCTCGCGCATGATGGAGACGGGGAAGGAACTATGCTGGGAGGCGGCCAAGCAGGCCCTGGACGAGGCCGGCCTCTCGTTGCAAGAGATCGATGCGGTGATCATGGGGACCGCGCCGGACGCGTTCGACGGGATCCACAAGAAGGGGGAGAACCTCCTCGACGGGGCCGGCGGGGCGAATAAGCCCTACATGCGGGTCTACACCGGCGGCGGGACGGCGGTGATGACCCCGATCGCGGGCTGGTGGCACATCGCCTCGGGGATGTTCGACACGGTCCTGGTGGTGAACGAGGAGAAGATGTCGAGCGCGAGGCCTCACGCCCAGTCGGTCTTCGCCCACATCTGGGACCCGATCCTGGACCGGCCGCTCCGGCCGAATCTGGTCTGGATCTTCGCGATGGAGATGCAACGCTACATGCACAAATACAATGTGCGGAAGGAGGACATCGCCCTCGTCTCGGTCAAGAATAAAAGGAACGCCGTCGACCACCCCTGCGCCCAGCTCGCCGATCCGAAGATCACGGTCGAAGATGTCCTGAACTCCGAGCCGATGGCCCTGCCGGTCCGGAGGCTCGACATCAGCCCCCCCTCGGACGGGGCGAGCGCCTTGGTCCTGGCCAGCCTCGATGTGGCCAGGGAGATCTGCCCTGACCGGATCGTGACCATCGACGGGGTCGGGTGGTGCATCGACACCACGATGTGGACCAACCGTGACCTGGCCTTCCCGAAGTTTTTGGCCCGGGCCGCGGATCAGGCCTACAGGATGGCCGGGATCAAGGACCCCAAGAAAGAGATCCATATAGCCGAGCCATATGACCCCTTCAACTACAAGGAGCTCCAGCACATGGAGGGGCTCTTGCTCTGCGAGCCGGGCGAGGCGGCCATCTTGACCCGGGAGGGGGTGACCCAGCGGGATGGCAGGCTCCCAGTCTGCCCGAGCGGGGGCTTGCTCGGGGTGGGGAACCCGATCGCCGCGACGATGGGGATCAAGGTTGGAGAGATCTACTGGCAGCTCGCGAGGAAGGCCGGGAAGCGCCAGGTGAGGAACGACCCCGTGACCGGGGTCTGCCAGGCCTGGGGGGACCTGATGCAGTTCAGCAGCGTCCTAGTGATGCGAAGGAGGTAGAGAATGATCAGCCAGCCCAGAGGGAGGAAGCTCTCCAGGGAAGAGGCAGAGCGCGTGCCGCATGTCGTCGCCCGGCCGAAGGCCCGCTATGCCTGGTCCGCCGGGCCGGCGACGGGCCGGTTCCTCGAGGAATTGAAAGAGGGGAGGGTCCTCGCCCGGAGGTGCAACGGCTGCGGGCGGGTCCTCGTCCCCCCGAGGATGTTCTGCGAGAGGTGCTTCCGCCCGACCGATGAGTGGGTCTATCTTCCCGGGACGGGGACGATCCAGACCTACAGCATCTCCTACATCGACACGGACGCCAATCGGATAGCGAAGCCGATCCTCGTGGGAGTGCTGGCCTTCGACGGGGCGAGCGAGGGCTGCGGGATCATGCACTACTTCGGGGAGGTCGCGCCCGAGAAGCTCTACATCGGGATGGAGGTCGAGCCGGTCTGGAAGCCCCAAGCCGAGCGAGAAGGGGCGATCACGGACATCAAGTATTTCCGGCCGCGGAGGAAGGAGGATCGGCAATAATGGAGAAGATTTCCAAGCCGACGGAGATCAAGCACCAGCTCGGCCACATGGAGGTCGACCATTACCACTATACAGTCGGGCTGGCGGGCGAGCGGTTCTTCACCGCATTGCGGGAGGAGGGTAAGCTCCTCGGGGCGCGCTGCGAGAGCTGCGGCGTGACCTACATCCCGCCGCGGATCTACTGCGAGGAGTGCTTCGCCGAGCTGGATGAGTATGTAGACCTCGGCCTCGAAGGGGAGGTGAGGAGCTTCACCATCGCCAGGATCGATCGGGACGGCCGCCCTCTGGACCCGCCGGAGATCCGGGCCCTCATCTCCTTCGGGGAGGACACAACGGACCTATTGCACCTTCTCGGCGAGGTCGAGCCGGAGGAGGTCTACATCGGGATGGAGGTCGAGGCGGTCCTCAAGCCGAAGCGCGAGCGCGAGGGGAAGGTCACTGACATCCGCTACTTCCGGCCCATCAAGTGAAAGAGCTGGTCCAGGGGCTTCTCCGGGGCGAGGAGCGGGCCCTCGCCCGCGCGATCAGCCTGGTGGAGGACCGCGACCCGCGGGCGAAGGAGCTGATCGAGCGGGCCTTCCCTCATACCGGCGGGGCCTACCGCTTGGGGATCACCGGGCCCCCTGGGGTGGGGAAGTCCACCATCGTCGACCGGCTCGTCCCCTTGCTGCAGGAGAGTCACGGGAGGACGGCAATCCTGGCCTGCGACCCCTCGAGCCCCTTCTCGGAAGGGGCCCTCCTCGGGGACCGGATCCGGATGCGCGGGATTGACCAGAGAGAGGGCGTATTCATCCGGAGCATGGCCACTCGCGGGGCGCTCGGGGGCCTGGCGCGGGCGACGCACGAGGCGGCGTTCCTCCTGGAGGCCGCGGGGTTCGAGCTGATCATCTTCGAGACCATCGGGGTCGGCCAGGCCGAAGTGGAGATCGTCGAGGCCGCGGACACCGTGGTCGTGGTCCTCACGCCCCAGTCGGGGGACGCGATCCAGGCGATGAAGGCCGGGCTGATGGAGATCGCCGATATTCTCGTGGTGAACAAGTCGGATCAGGGCGGGGCGGACGCCGCGCTCCAGAATCTCGAGTCGGCCCTCAGCCTCTCCTCGCGCGACTGGCGGCCGCCGGTGATCCGCGCGGCGGCGGAGGATGGCGAGGGCATCCCAGAACTGGCGAAGGCCCTCGCGCGCCATCGACAGTATCTTGAGGGCGGGCCGCTCCTCGAGCGGCGGCGGGGGAGGCTCCGGGCCTTCTTGAAGCGGATCATCGCCGAGGAGCTAGAGCGGCAGCTCTGGGACGAGCGCGGTCTGGAAGCCCTGAACGGCAAGGTCGAGGCCCTCCTGGAGCGGCGGGCGGGGCCGCATCAGGTGGCTGAGGAGATCCTCCGGGAGATCGGCCGCTAAGCAGAAAAGCTCCAAGGGCGCTCCCTCCCCAGGAGCAGATGCTATCCCTCGCCGTCGCCCATCCCCGGGTGAGGCGAGGGCCAGAGCAGGCCGCCTCGTCCCGCGATGGAGCGCTCCACGGCCCTGGAGGAGAGTTGCGCGGAACGAATGTCCTCGCCTCCGGTTCGCCTGATCTCGGCTCAGACTGGCAGGGGCCAATCGCCGTTTGGCCTCCCGGAAGAGCACAACTCCAGATCGAGGGGGAGATTCCCGCCCAGGAAGATCTCATCCCGAAAGGCTTTCCGCCGATCCACGGGATGACAGCCGGGCTTGACGGGCCACCGGGGATGGGGAATAAAGGGGGCGGGCAACCGTTGAAATTGGCCTTCAGAATGCCCTAATGGAGAAGAGATGCTGACCAGTCAGTCGCTCTACCGCCGTTGGCGGCCCCAGCGCTTCAGCGAGGTCATCGGGCAGGACTATACCGTCAAGACATTGCAGAATGCCGTGGCCCAGGGCCGACTCCACCACGCCTACCTCTTCGCCGGCCCGCGGGGGACGGGGAAGACCTCGGTGGCCCGGATCTTCGCCAAGGCGGTGAACTGCGAGGCTCCCAGGGAAGGGGAGCCGTGCAACGAGTGCCCGGCCTGCCAGCGGATCGGGCGGGGGATCTCCCTCGATCTCCTGGAGATCGACGGGGCGAGCAACCGCGGGATCGACCAGATCCGGCAGCTCCGCGAGGAGGTGAACTTCGTCCCCGCCGAGGTGAAATACAAGGTCTACATCATCGATGAGGTCCACATGCTGACCAACGAGGCCTTCAATGCCCTGCTGAAGACCCTGGAGGAGCCGCCGCGGCGGGTCATCTTCATCTTTGCCACCACCGAGCCGCACAAGCTCCCGCCGACGGTCGCCTCGCGCTGCCAGGCGTTCGAGTTCAAGAACATCCCGCCCGAGCTGATCGCGCGGAAGCTCCAGGAGATCTCCAAGGCTGAGGGGATCAAGGTGAGCCCGCAGGCTCTCCGGGCGATCGCCCGCCGGGCCAAGGGCTCCTTCCGCGACGCGGAGGTGCTACTTGAACAGCTCGCCTCCTACAAGAGCGAGGCCCGGATCGAGGAAGAGGACCTCCTCCAGCTCCTGGGCCTGCCGCGAGAGGAGGTCCTGGCGGAGTATCTCAGGGCCTGCTTGGCTCGCGACGCCTCGGCGGCCCTCGAGATCATCGCCCGGGTGAGCGAGGCGGGGAAGGACCCCGAGCTCTTCCTCGAGGGGGCGGTCGAGCTCTGCCGCGACTGGCTCATCGCCCGGCTGGGGAAGGGCGAGGAGAGCGCCCTCCCGGAGCTTGAGTTCTCGAATGACGAGCTGGTCTTCCTCTCCGATCGGCTCCTCGAGCTGAAGCGGGAGCTCCGCTTCCTCCTGGACAAGCGGATTGTGCTCGAGGTGGGGACACTGCGGATCATCGAGGGGCTGAAGGGCCTCGAGCGGAAGGGCTCGGGCAATCCTGCGCGGCCGCGCGCCAAGCCGGAGCAGGCCCCCCAGCCGCCTGCCCCGCCCGCGGAGCCGGACGAGAAGTGGCGGCTGATGCTGGAGGAGATCAAGCAGGAGCGGGTGGCGGTCTACGCCTTCCTCGCCGAGGGGCGGCCTTCGTTCCGCGAGGGGAGGCTGTGCATCGAATACGGCCCGGACTACAGGTTCCACAAGGAGAGCCTGGAGAAGGCCGAGAACCGCTCCTTCCTCCTGGAGATGGTCCGCAAGTTCTACGGCGATCTCGCGGTCGAGATCGGCTTTGCCGCCCACGCGCCCGCCGGTGCGGATCAGAAGAAGACCCAGCTCCGCCAGAAGGTCGAGCTGATCAAGCGCTCCTTCCACGGGAGGCTCGTGGGCTAGGCCGCTCTGATCGGTGGCTCCAGCCTGGTCCCTTGAAGGACCGCTTTTCAGAAGGATATAATGGCTCAACCCGGAGGTGAAGGGTCGGAGATGAAAGGCATGCCAGGGAACATCCAGGAGATCATGCGCCAGGTGAAGCGGGCCCAGGAGCTGCTGGAGAAGAAGCAGGCGGAGCTGGGGGAGCTGAGGATCGAGGCCTCTAGCGGCGGGGGGATGGTCAAGGTGGTCGTGAACGGTCGGGAGGAGGTGCTGGACATCAAGATCGCCCCGGAGGTCGTCGACCCTCAGGATGTGGGGATGCTCGAGGACCTGATCCTGGCGGCGCTGAGGGAGGCCAGGGCCAAGGCGAAGGAGGTGGCCCAGAAGGAGATGGGCGGCCTCCTCGGCGGGCTGGGGCTGCCGAACATCCCGGGGCTCTTCTGATGGCCCAATACCCCGAGCCGCTCGAAGCGCTGATCCGCGAGCTCGGCCGGCTCCCCGGGATCGGGCGGAAGACGGCCGAGCGGCTGGCATTCTACATCCTGAAGCAAGATGAGGAGTCGGCGGAGCAGCTGGCCGGGGCGATCGCCGCGGCCAAGACCCGGATCAGGGAGTGTCGGATCTGTTACAACTACAGTGAAGACGAGGTCTGCCCGCTCTGCGCCGACCCGGGGAGGGACCGGGCGACGATCTGCGTGGTCTCCCAGCCCCAAGAGCTCTGGAAGATCGAGCGAACGAACGAGTATCACGGGCTCTACCATGTCCTGGGCGGGCTGATCTCCCCGGTCGAGGGGGTCGCGCCGGAGGACCTCCACATCGCCGCGCTGGAGGAGCGGCTCAAGTCCGGCGAGGTCAAGGAGGTGATCCTGGCCCTGGACCCCAAGGTCGAGGGCGAGGCCACGGCGATGTTCCTCGTCAGGCGGATCAGGCCGCTCGGGATCAGGGTCACGAGGATCGCCCTGGGCATCCCCCTCGGTCGCGATCTCGAGCTGGCGGACGAGCTGACCCTCTCGCAAGCCCTCCGCGGCCGGAGCGAGCTCTAGGGGCCCGCTCGAGCGGCCTCCCTAACATCTGCTGAGACTTGACCGCCCCGCAGGGCGATCATATAGAATTCCGGGCTTGAAGAGAGGAAGGAGGGAAAACGATGCGCCTTCAGGGCAAGGTGGCGTTGATCACCGGCGGGGCGGCGGGGATCGGGAAGGCCACGGCCGAGCGGTTCATTGCAGAAGGGGCCAAGGTCTCGATCTGCGATGTGGCCGAAGAGGCCGGAAAGGAGACGGCAAAGGCCCTCGGCCCTCAGGCGAGCTTCTATAAAGTTAATGTGACCGACCGGAAGGCGGTCCAGGCCTGGGTGGACGATGTGGCCGCCAAGTTCGGCCGGATCGACATCCTGGTGAACAACGCCGGGATCTTGCGGGACAGCCAGCTGGTGAAGTGGAAGGACGGGGCGGTGGTCGGCCAGATGGCGGAGGCCGACTTCGACCTGGTGATCGCCGTCAACCTCAAGGGGACCTTCAACTGCACCCAGGCGGTCGTCCCCTACATGATCCGCCAGGGCGGGGGCGTGATCCTGAACGCCGCCTCGGTCGTGGGCCTGGACGGGAACTTCGGCCAGACCAATTATGTGGCCAGCAAGGCCGGGATCATCGGGATGACCAAGGTCTGGGCGAGAGAGCTCGGGCGCTACAACATCCGGGTCAACGCCGTCGCCCCGGGGTTCATCGCCACCGACATCCTCAAGTCCATGCCGGAGAAGATCCTCGAAGCAATGAAGGCCCGCACGCCCCTGGGAAGGCTCGGCCAGCCCCATGAGGTCGCGAATGTCTACCTCTTCCTCGCCTCGGAGGAGGCGAGCTTCATCACCGGGGCGGTCCTGCGGGTCGACGGGGGGATCGTGGTCGGGACTTAAGATGCATGTGAATGCAGGCGACCTCTTGAGCAAGCGGGCGGAGCTGACCCCCGATCGAGTGGCCCTGGTCGAGCTCGCGACCGGCCGGAGGTATAGCTATGCCGAGCTGAACGCGCGGGCCAACCGGCTGGCCAACTGGCTCCGCCGGCTGGGGGTCGAGCAAGGGGACCGGGTCTCGATCCTGGCCCACAACAGCGTCGTCTACATCGACCTATTCTTCGGCCTGGCCAAGCTCGGGGCGATCTTCGCCCCGCTGAACTGGCGATTGACCGCCCGCGAGCTCGCCTACATCGTCAACGACTGCGAGCCGAAGGTCCTCCTCTTCGGCCCGGAGTTCGTGGGCCTGATCGAAGAGCTCCGGCCTTTGGTGAGAGTGCCGCATTATGTGGCCCTAGAAGGGGCGACGATCCCCGGGGCCCTCTCCTACGACTACGAGCGGGAGACGGCCCGGGCCTCCGCGGCGGAGCCGGTCCGCCCCCAGCTCGACGAGGAGGCCACCTGCTGCATCCTCTACACCTCGGGGACCACCGGCCGGCCGAAGGGGGCGATGATCCCCCACCGCCAGGTCCTGTGGAATTGCATCAACACCGCCGTGAGCTGGGGGCTGACCGAGCAAGATGTCTCGCCGGTCTTCACCCCGCTCTTCCACGCCGGCGGGCTCTTCGCCTTCCTCACACCGCTCTTCTACCTTGGTGGGAGGCTCGTCCTGGCAAGGACATTCGACCCGGAGGCCTCCCTCCGGACGATCGCCGAAGAGCGGTGCACTGTGATCCTGGGGGTCCCCACGCTCTTCAAGCTCTGGATGGAGGCGGCCTACTTCCCCGAGGCCGACTTCAGCTCGGTCCGGTTCTTCATCAGCGGTGGAGCGCCCTGCCCTATCTCGCTCATCGAGGCCTGGCGGAAGGCCAAGGGGGTCAACTTCCGCCAGGGCTACGGCCTCACCGAGGCGGGGGTCAACTGCTTCACCATGACCGATGAGGAGGCCGTTCGGAAGGCCGGCTCGGTCGGGAAGCCGATCTTCCACAGCCGGGCGAGGGTGGTGGACCCCGAGACCGGTCGGGATGTCCCCCCGGGCGAGGAGGGTGAGCTCTGGCTCGCCGGGCCGCATGTCTGCTCGGGCTACTGGCGGGACCCTCAGGCCACGGCCGAGGCCTTCTCCGATGAGCCCGGCGGGCCGTGGTTCCGGACCGGGGACATCGCCCGGAGGGATGAGGAGGGGTTCTACTACATCGTCGGGCGCTACAAAGACATGATCAAGAGCGGCGGGGAGAACATCTACGCCGCCGAGGTCGAGGCCGTCTTCCGCGAGCACCCCGCGGTGGCCGAGGCGGCCCTCATCGGCGTGCCGGACGAGAAGTGGGGCGAGGTCGGGCTGATGGTCGTGGTCCTCAAGGAGGGGAGGAAGGCCACCGAAGAGGAGCTCCGGGCCTTCTGCGAGGGGAAGCTGGCCCGCTACAAGATCCCCAAGAGGGTCGTCTTCACCGATTCCTTGCCCTACTCGCCCTACGGGAAGGTGATCAAGGCCGAGCTGCGGAAGAGGTTTGTGGGCTAGCGAAGGAGGCTACGATGCCTAAGGTGCGCGCGAACGGGATCGACATCTACTACGAGGTCCACGGCCCGGCTGAAGGCGAGCCGCTGGTCCTGATCGCCGGGCTGGGCTACGACCACTGGATGTGGCACAGGATGGTCCCCGGCCTGGCGGAGCATCTCCAGGTCATCATTTTCGACAACCGGGGCGTAGGGCAGACTGATAAACCTCTCGGGCCGTATACCGCCCAGCTGCTGGCGGACGACACCGCCGGCTTGCTCCAGGCCCTGGGGATCAGTCGCGCGGCCGTGCTCGGCCACTCGATGGGCGGGTTCGTGGCCCAGGCGCTGGTCCTGAGCCGCCCGGAGCTGGTGAGCAAATTGATCCTGGCTGCCACAAACTTCGGCGGGCCGCGCCACATCCCGATCACCCCGGAGGCCCTGGCCGTGCTCACCGACATGACCGGGGACCCACTCGAGCGCCTCCGGCGGGGGATCGTGATCAGCACCGCTCCGGGGTTCGCCGAGCGGGAGCCCGAGCTGGTCCGGGAGTGGCTCACCTACCGGGCGAAGAACCCGCTCGACCCCGCGGCCTACCAGGCCCAGATGGCGGTCGGCCTGGCCTTGCTCTCTGAGGAGGCCTCCTTCGAGAAGAAGCTCAAGGGTGTTCGGATCCCGACCCTCATCCTCTTCGGGGAGCACGATAGGGTGGTCCCGCCGGGGAACGCCGATCTCCTGGCCAAGGCGATCCCGAACAGCACCGTCCGGATACTGAAGGACGCGGGCCACTTCTTCCCCCTCGAGGCCCCCGAAGCGGCGGTTAAGGTGGTCCTAGAATTCCTGAAGGAATAGGCCGGAAGATGAGGGCAAATCACCGTCACGCCCAGATCCTCTCCACAGGAAGCTATGTCCCCGAGAGGGTGGTGACTAACGCCGAGATCGACCAGATCCTCGGTGAACCGACCGATCAGTGGCTGATCGAGAATGTCGGGATCCGCGAGCGGAGGTGGATGGCCCCCGACCAGACCACCTCCGACCTGGTGGTGGAGGCCTCGCGGAGGGCCCTGGAGCGGGCCGGTGTGAGGCCGGAAGAGCTGGACCTGATTATCGTCTCCACTGATACGCCCGACTACCTCTCCCCCTCGACCTCGGTGGTGGTCCAGCACAAGCTCGGGGCGGTCAACGCCGGCTGCTGGGATGTCAACAGCGCCTGCGCCGGCTGGGTCACGGCCTTAGACCAGGGGGCCCGCTACATCGCGACCGAGCCCTCGTTCCGGTATGTCCTCGTGGCCGGGGGTTATGGAATGAGCCGGTTCCTCGACCTCAAGGACAAGAAGACCGCCAACCTCTTCGCCGATGGGGCCGGGGCGGTCATCCTCGGGCCGGGCGAGGAGCCGGGCTTCCTGGCCAGTCGCTTCCTCGCGCGGGGTGAGTTCCACGACGCTCTGGGGATCTACACCGGCGGGGCCTTCCGCCCCTGCACCCCCGAGAACCTCGCAAGATACGGCCCCCCGCGGGTCGAGTTCGTGAAGAAGTTCCCCCGGACCTTCAATACCGAGTATTGGCCCAGGCTGGTCCGGGAGGCGCTGGAGAAGGCCGGCCTGGCCGTGGAAGATGCCGACCTCTTCCTCTTCACCCAGCTCAACCTCCGGACGATCGAGCATATGATGGAGCTTCTGGGCCAGCCGCTGGAGAAGACCCACTGGGTGATGGACAAGTGGGGCTACACCGGCTCGCCGTGCGTGGCGATGGCCCTGGATGACGCCATCGCTCAGGGGAAGGGCCCCAAGCCCGGCCAGATCATCGTCTTCTGCACCAGCGGGGGAGGGATCACCATGGCCGCCTCGGTCTGGCGGTGGACCCAAGGGAGCAGCTGAGGAGGCGAGAGGCGATGTATATCGGCGATTATTTGGGGCGACGCGAGATCTACAGCCCGGAGAGGCTGGCGATCATCGATGCCGGGAAGAGCCCGGAGCTCCGGCTGACTTATCGGGAGTGGAACCGCCGGGTCAACCGGCTGGCCAACTGGCTCAAGGCCGAGGCCGGGATCGCCAAGGGCGACCGGGTGGCGATCCTCGCCCGGGACGGGATCGAGCACCTCGACTCCTTCTTCGCCTGCGGGAAGCTCGGGGCGATCCATACCCCCTTCAACTGGCGGCTCCACTGGCGCGAGCTCCTGGCCCTGATCGAGAATACAAGCCCGAAGGTCCTCTTCTTCTCCGACGACTTCAAGGAGAAGGTCAGTGAGATCAAGGCCGCCATAAGCGATAAGCCCCATGCCATCAAGCATTACATCCATCTCGAGGGGGAGGGCCTCCCCGGGAGCATCCCCTACGAGCAGGTCCTGGAATCCTCCCCTGATGCGCCCGTCACCTGCGAGACCCTCGAGGCCGAGGAGATCGCCTGCCTACTCTTCACCGGGGGGACGACCGGCCTCCCCAAGGGGGCGATGATCAGCCACCGGATGATCTGTTGGAATGTCTTGAACACGATCATCCACGACCTCCGGCATGGCGACATCTACCTGAATGTCTTCCCCCTCTTCCACACCGGCGGGCTCTTCACCTACCTCTCCTCTCAGGTGATCCTGGGGAATACGAGCATCCTCGTCCGACAGTTCGAGCCGGAAAAGGTGTTGGAGCTGATCGAGCGAGAACGGGTGACCGTCTTCGCCGGGGTCCCGACGATGTATCAGATGCTGACCGAGGCCCCGAACTGGCCGACCGCGGACTTGAGCTCTCTGCGGTTCTGCACCTCTGGAGGGGCGCCCCTCCCGGTCCCGCTGATCCAAAAATACATGAAGGAGAAGGGCGTCCGGTTCAAGCAAGGCTTCGGGATGACCGAGTTCGGCCCGGGGCTGTTCGCCCTCGCACCGGAGGATGCCGAGCGGAAGGCCGGGAGCATCGGCCGGCCGAACTTCTTCGTCGATGTCCGGGTCGTGGACGACCAAAACAGGCCGGTCGGGCCGAACGAGCCCGGCGAGCTGGTCCTCAAGGGGCCCTCCCGCTCCTCCGGCTACTGGAACGACCCCGAGGCGAGCGCGGCCGCCTTGGATGAGGAGGGCTGGTTCCACACCGGCGACATCGTCCGCTACGACGAGGAGTGGTATTTCTATGTCCTGGACCGGAAGAAGGACATGTTCATCTCCGGCGGGGAGAACATCTACCCCGTGGAGATCGAGAATGTCCTCTACCAGCATCCGGCGGTTCAGATGTGCGCCGTGATCGGGGTCCCTGACCCGAAGTGGGGCGAGGTAGGGAAGGCCTGCGTGGTCCTCAAGCCGGGGGCGAAGGCCACGGAGGAGGAGTTGATCGCCTTCATGAAGGGGCATCTCGCGAGCTATAAGGTCCCCAAGAGCGTGGTCTTCCTGAAGGAGTTGCCCCTCTCGGGGATGGGGAAGGTCCTCAAGCGGGAACTGAGGGCCAAGTTCGTCCAGGAGCAGGAAGGAGGCGGAAGTGAAAGCGAAGGCTAGGAAGCTCGGCCGCGGGGTGGCCCTCGTCGGTGCGGGGATGAGCAAGTTCGGCTCCTTCCCGGAGAAGACGGGGAGAGACCTGTTCTTCGAGGCCTTCCGGGAGCTTCTGGCCTCGGTGGACAAGGGCTTCGATCCGCGCGAGATCGAGGCGATCTACCTCGGGAACTACTCGAGCGACCTCTTCGAGGGCCAGGGGCATATCGCCCCGATCATCGCCGACTGGGTGGGGCTTGCGCCGCGGCCGGCCACGAGGATCGAGGACGCCTGCGCCAGTAGTGGAGTGGCCCTCCGCCAGGGGGCGCTCGCGATCGCCTCCGGATTATACGATGTGGTCCTGGTCGGCGGGGTCGAGAAGATGACCTCCCTCCCGACCGAGCGGGTGACCGATGTCCTTGCGACCGGCGGGGATGCGCTCTTCGAGATCCCCGCGGGGTTCACCTTCCCCGGGTTCTACGCGGCCATGGCCACGGCTTACATACACAAGTATGGCGCGCCGCTGGAGGCGCTGATGCGCGTGGGGATCAAGAACCACAAGCACGGGGCGCTCAACGAGAAGGCCCAGTTCAACCTCACGATCCGCCAGATCATGGAGAACAAGCTCGCCAAGGCCAAAGCCCAGGGGAGGCCCCTCCCCTCCTGGGCCGGCGAGCTCGACTTCCTCCGGGACGAGGCCGCGAACCCGGTGATCGCCTGGCCCTTGAGGCTCTTCGACTGCTCGCCGATCTCCGACGGCGCGGCGGCCTTGCTCCTGGTGGCCGAAGAGCGGGCCAAAGATTTCACGGACAAGCCGGTCTACCTCATCGGCTCGGGGCAAGCGAGCGATGGGGCCCTCCACAGCCGGCCCGAGCTTGCCTCGATCCGGGCCGCGAAGCTCGCGGCCCAGGAGGCCTACGCGATGGCCGGGGTCGGGCCCAAAGACATCAGGCTGGCCGAGGTCCACGACTGCTTCACGATCGCCGAGCTCATCGCCACCGAGGACCTGGGCTTCTTCCCCCCGGGAGAGGGCTGGAAGGCCGCGATGGAGGGCCTGACCTCCCTTCACAGCCCGAGACCGATCAACACTTCCGGGGGGCTCAAGGCCAAGGGCCATCCCGTGGGGGCCTCCGGCGCGGCCCAGGCGGTCGAGCTCTGGCAGCAGCTCCGCGGCCAGGCCGGCCCCCGCCAGGTCCCGGGCGAGCCGGCTTTAGGGCTGACCCACAATGTCGGCGGGACCGGCCAGACCTGCGTGGTCCACATCTTCCGAAGGGGGTGAGGCCATGGCGTCGATTGATCGGGAGTTCACAGCCGCTTCGTTCTACAAATTTCTCAATGAGCATAAGCTGATGGGTTCGCGGTGCCGGGCCTGCGGGCGGACCTATCTCCCCCCAAGGCCGCTCTGCCCCGAGTGCTTCCGCGAGGAGATGGCGTGGGCCGAGATGAGCGGCCGCGGGCGGCTCCTGGCCTTCACTGCGGTCCATGTCGCCCCGACGGGGATGGTCGCCGCGGGCTATGGCCGGGATAACCCCTACTGCACCGGGATTGTGAAGCTCGAGGAGGGGCCGGCGATCAGCGCCCAGATCCTGGGGTTCGACCCCAAAAGGCCAGAAGGGATCAAGCTCGGCGCCCCGCTTAAGGCGGTCTTCCTCGAGCGCGGGGAGGGCCAGGCCCGCCGGACATCCCTGGGGTTCCAGCCCTAGGCTATGCCCAAGATAAGAGCGAACGGCATCGAGATCTACTACGAGCTCCACGGCCCGGAGGGCGCCGAGGTGCTCGTCCTCTCGAACGGCGTGCTGATGAACACCGCCGGCTGGGTCCATCAGGTGCCGGTCCTCTCCAGGCACTACCGCCTCTTGCTCTACGACTGCCGCGGGATGTGGCAGTCCGACCATCCCCCGGGGCCCTATTCCATGGAGCTGCACGCCGACGACCTGGCCGCGCTGCTGGAGGCCCTGGGGATCGCGCGGGCGCACATCGGCGGGATCTCCTACGGGGCCGAGATCAGCATGGCCTTCGGCCTCAAATACCCGGAGAAGACTCGGAGCCTCATCCTCTCCTCGGCCGTCAGCCAGGTCGAGCCGCAGCTCAGGTCGTTCATCGAGGGCTGGGCCGCGGCCGCTCGCGCCAGGGACCCCGAACTGCTATACCGAGTCGTCTCGCCACTCAGCTTCTCCGAAGCCTGGCTGGGGGCGAACCGCCGGCTCCTCGAGGCCTCGCGCCAGCGCTACAAGCTCCTGGACTTCGAGGCCTTCCTCGAGCTCCTCGATAGCTTCTTGCGGCTGAATCTGACCGGGGAGTTGCAGAAGATCGCGGCCCCCGCGCTGGTGCTGGTCGGCGAGCAGGACATCCTCAAGCCGCGGAGATACTCGGAGCTGATCGCCCGCGCCATTCCGAATGCCGAGTTCTTCGTCGTCCCGAACGCCGGGCACGCGCTCTGCTGGGAGGCCCCGGATGCGTTCAACACCCTGGTCCTGGGGTTCCTCGCCAAGCAGCGGGGCCTCAAGAAGGAGGCGGTTTGACGCGCGCCGACCCGGTCGCTATGATTGCACGAAGTGAGCGGGTCATCTCCGCCGACGTGGCGGTCCGTTCCTCAATGCTGACTGCGGAAGAGATGGAGGGGTCTCGGCAGTGCTGGCGCAACTGATCGTGAGCGGCCTGGCCTCGGGGAGCCTCTACGCGATGATGGCCATCGGCCTGATCCTCGTCTACAAGACCACGCACATCCTCAACTTCGGCTACGGCGACATGACGATGTTCAGCACCTTCATCGCCTACATGCTCCTCACCTGGTATAAGCTCCCGTTCGCGGTGGCCTTCCTCGGGGCGATCGCCTGCGGCTTCCTCTTGGGGATCATCGTGGACCGCGGCTTCCTGAAGATGGCGAAGAACGCCCCGATCACCAGCCTCTTCATCGCCACCTTGGGGATCGGGATGATCCTCGAGGCCGTGGCCGGCTGGGTCTGGGGCTACGACACCAAGCCGTTCCCCTACATCATCAAGGGGCCGCCGGTCCTCCTGGGGAGCGTGGTGATCCGCCGGCACGATCTGCTGGTCTTCGCGATCGCGGCCGCGATCGCGCTCCTCCTCTTCGCAATGTTCAAGTTCACGGACATCGGGATCGCCATGCGGGCCACGGCCCAGAACAAGCGGGCCGCGAGACTGATGGGGATCAATGTCGGCCAGATCGCCACCTGGAGCTGGGCGATCGGCGTGGGGCTGGGGGCCCTCGCGGGGGTCCTGATCGCCCCGATCGTCTTCCTCGACCTGACGAGGATGATCCTGGTGATGATCAAGGCCGTGGCCGCGGCGGTCTTGGGCGGGTTCACCAGCCTCCCCGGGGCGATCGTGGGCGGGCTCCTCCTCGGGGTGATGGAGAACCTCACGATCTACATGCCCGCGGCCTTGGCGCCGCTCAAGACCACCTTCGTCTTCCTCTTGATCATCATCGTCTTGGCCATCCGGCCCCAGGGGCTCCTGGGCGAGTCGGTCGGGAGGAGGGTCTAGCAGGGATGAGGCGGTTCATCCTCTGGAGCGGCGCTCTCTGCCTGCTCGCGCTCGCCCCGCTCTTCCTGCGAAGCTACACCCTCTACATCCTGAACATGGCCGGGGTCTATCTCGTAGCCACGCTCGGGCTGAACCTGCTGACCGGCTACACGGGGCAGCTCTCGATCGGCCACGCCGGGTTCCTGGCGATCGGGGCCTATGCCGGGGCGCTGCTGCCGGCCAAGCTCGCGGTCCCCTTCTGGCTCTCGATCCCGCTCGCGGGGATCATCAGCGGCCTGGCAGGGTTCATCCTGCTCATCCCGGCCCTCCGGCTCACCGCGATATATCTGGCGATCGCCACCCTCGGCTTCGGCGCGGCAGTGGCCGAGATCCTCCCCCGCTGGACGGCCGTGACCGGGGGCTACCAGGGGATGAAGGTCCCCAAGGCCGCGTTCCTTGGCCTGACCCTGGACTCCGATGTCAAGCTCTACTACCTGGCCTTGATCATCGTGATCCTCATGATCCTCCTCGCGCGGAACATCGTCGGCTCGAAGCTGGGGCGGGCCTTCGTGGCCATCCGGGACCAAGAACGGGCGGCCCAGGCCTTGGGGATCAGCTTGACGAAGTATAAGGCCTCGGCCTTCTTCATCAGCGCCTTCTACACCGGGATCGCCGGGGCCTTGTATAGCTTCGTAGTGGGCTACATCAGCCCGGGGGAGTTCGACCTCGCCAAGTCCCTCTTGATCTTCATGATGATGGCTCTCGGCGGGATGGGCTCGATCCCCGGGTCGGTCGTCGGGGCGGTCTTCCTCACCTTCCTGCCCCACTGGCTGAGCGGGTTCAGGGGGCTGCAGCAGTTCATCTACGGCGCCGCGCTGGTCCTGGTCGTGATCTTCGCCCCTTACGGGATCTGGGGGTTCGTCCGGCGCTGGACGATGCCTGACAAGCTCCAGCGGCTCCCCCGCCCCCTGCGGGCGGTGGTCGAGTTCGTCCGGGGGTGATGGGATGGCGATGCTGGAGGTCGAGGAGCTGACGATGAGGTTCGGAGGCCTGAAGGCCCTCGACGGGCTGAGCTTCGCCGTCGAGGAAGGGCGGATCGTCGGCTTGATCGGCCCGAACGGGGCGGGGAAGACCACGGTCTTCAACCTCATCAGCCGCTTCTACCAGCCGGTCGGCGGGCGGATCAGCTTCCAGGGGAAGGACCTCCTCCGGCTTAAGCCCCACCAGGTGCTGCAGCTGGGGATCGCCCGGACCTTCCAGAACCTCGGCCTCTTCCCCTACATGACCGTGCTCGACAATCTGCTGGTGGGAAGGCACATCCACTTCCGGACCTCGTCCTGGGCCCTGGCCCTCGGGCTGGGGCAGCGGGAGGAGCGGGCCTTCCGCGCCGAGGCTGAGCAGCTTCTGGAGCGGCTCGGGCTGGCCCCCCTTAAAGGGGCGGTCGTCGGCTTCCTCCCCTACGGGACGCAGAAGTTCATCGAGCTGGCGAGGGCCCTCATGGCCCGCGCGAAGCTCCTCCTGCTGGATGAGCCCGTGGCGGGGATGAACGCCGCCGAGACCCAGATGATGGGCCAGTTCATCAAGCGGGTCCGAGACGAATACGGCCTGACGGTCCTCTTGGTCGAGCACGATATGTCCCTGGTGATGGGGATCTGCGAGCGGGTGGTCGTGCTGGACTTCGGGCGGAAGATCGCCGAGGGGACGCCCGAGGAGGTCCAGCACAACCCGGCGGTGATCGAGGCCTACTTGGGCGAGGAGGTCGAGGTTGCTTAGGCTCGAGGGGGTGAGCACCTACTACGGCCCGATCCAGGCGCTCAAGGAGATCACCCTCGAGGTGGAAGAGGGGGCGGTCGTGGCCGTGCTCGGGGCGAACGGCGCGGGGAAGACGACCCTGATGAACACCATCTCCGGGCTCCTCCACCCTCGCGGGGGGCAGATCACCTTCGAGGGGAGAAGGATCGATCGGCTCCCGACCGAGCGGATCGTCCGGCTCGGGATCATCCAGGTCCCCGAGGGAAGGCAGCTCTTCCCCGACCTCACGGTCGCGGAGAACTTGAGGATGGGCGCGTTCGTCCAGCGGGACCATCGCGGGATCAAGGAGAGCCTGGAGCGGGTCTTCGCCCACTTCCCGGTCTTGATGGACCGGCGCGGGCAGCTCGCGGGGACCCTCTCCGGCGGGGAGCAGCAGATGCTGGCGATCGCGAGGGCGCTCATGGCCCGCCCGAGGCTCCTGCTCCTCGATGAGCCGTCCCTGGGGCTCTCGCCGATCCTCGTCCGGGAGCTCTTCACCATCTTGCGGACCCTGAACGGCGAGGGGACAACGATGGTCCTGGCCGAGCAGAACTCGCACATGGCCTTGACGATCGCCCGCTATGGCTATATTCTAGAGACCGGGCGGATCGGGCTGGCGGGAAAGAGCGAGGAGTTGCGGGCCAATAAGAAGGTCAAGCAGCTCTACCTCGGGATCAGAGAGCGATCGCCCATGACCCCAAGAGGAGGAGGTGAGAGCGGCGGTGCATAGTCTTTGCGGGAATGAGCGCTCAGATCATCTATCAGAAGGAGGAGACAAGATGCTGCGCAAGATGAAGGTTCTGCGCTGGCTGGTGGTCAGCGCGCTGGTCTTCACGGTCGCTGGGCTCTCCATCGCCCAGCAGGAGGAAGTCCCCGGCGTCACCGCGGACACGATCAAGCTGGGGAGCTTCATCGCCCAGTCCGGAGCGGTGGCCCCGATCGGGATCCCCGTAGTCCACGGGGCTCAGACATGGTATAACTTCATCAACGACCAGTGGGGCGGGATCTACGGGCGGAAGATCGAGTTCATCGCCCTCGACGACGGCTTCAACCCCGCGAACACCGTGGCGGTGGTGAAGAAGCTCGTGGAGGAGGAGAAGGTCTTCGCGATCGTCAACCCCCTGGGGACGATCACCTATCAGGCGGTCTTCGACTACCTGGTCCAGAACGGCGTCCCGGTCGTCTCGCCCCACGGGAACGCGGTCTTCATGTGCCAGCCGACCGTCCACACGGCCTTCTCGATCCAGCCGAACAACATCGCCTTCGGGCGGACCCTGGCCCAGTATGCGGTCCTCAAGCTCGAGAAGCAGAAGATCGGGATTTCCTATGTTCAGGACGCCTTCGGGGCTGAGCTCTATCAGTATGTGACGGACGAGCTGAGCAAGCGCGGCGTCACGCCCGTCGCGACCGTCTCCTATCCGGGGACGGAGACGAACTTCAGCTCCTATGTCCTCCAGCTCCAGCAGGCGGGCGCGGAGGCCGTGATCCTCTTGGGCTATCTGGCCGACGCGGCCGCGATCCTCCGCGAGGCGGAGACCTTGGGCTACAAGCCCCAGTGGCTCGGGACGAACACCATCACCCCCGTCCTCTACCAGCTCGCCGGGACCGCGGCGGAGGACCTGATCTTCATCGGCTTCGCCACCGACCCGGGGACGCCCTACCATCCCGAGGCCTACCTCTTCACCTTGCTGCTCAATCGCTACTTCCCCGGGGAGGCCCCCAGCGGCTACTCCGAGATCGCCTACATCGGGGCTCAGATGGTCACGGACGCCCTCTCGATCGCCGGGCCTGATCTCACGCGGGAGAAGTTCATCCAGGCTCTGGAGACCTTCAAGGACTGGGAGCACGGCCTGACGCCGAAGATCACCTTCTCGCCCACAGATCACTGCGGGATCGAGGCCCTCTGGCTCGTGGCGCTCCGCGGCGGCGGGGCGGTCTTCCTCGAGGAGTGGGACTGGACCCAGTATTAGGGTCGAGAACGAGCGGACTCCCCTGGGAGGGGCTCTTCGGAGCCCCTCCCCTTTTTCAGGGAGAAGCCTTCCAGGAGGCTCGAATGGTTGCCCCGCGGCAAGGCCGGCCGGGGACTATCGCACTCGCAGCGACCTTCCCCCTCTCCCTCGAGGGGAGAGGAAGGGTGAGGGCGGGCGGACCCGGCTCGGGCGGATAAGTAGTGAGGGCGAATCTCCCCCCTCATCCCGGCCTTCTCCCTCCGGGGGAGAAGGAGAAGGGAGGCCTCATCCGGTGGCCTTACTTTGGTCACTCGAGAGGTGTTCCGTCAGGCAGTTGTCTCGAGCTCGACGACCGTCACGCCGTCCCCGCCCTCCCGTGGCGGGGCGGGATAGAAGGCCTTCACAAAAGGCAGCTCCTTCAGGTGCTCCCGGATCGCCCGCCGGAGCGCCCCCGTCCCCTTCCCGTGGATGATATAGCCCCTTGACATCTCGGCGAGGAGCAGTTGGTCGAGGTAGCGGTCGACCTTGCTCAGGGCCTCGACGACCGTGAGGCCGTGGACGGAGAGCTCGAGCTTCACCTCCGGCCGGGCGTGAAGCTCGTAGCTCAGCCTGGGGCGGACCGCCTCCTTGACCGGCTCCTCCGGAGGGCAGCGGAGGTCCGCGAGCTTGGCCCAGATCCGCACCCCTGCCAGGTCCAGCTCGATCCGCTCCGGCCCGGCGATCTTCCGGACCACTGCGACCTTCTCCGCGCCCTGGAGGAAGACCCGCTCGCCCTCGCGCAGCTCCTCGAACCGGATCGGGCCGGTCTCCTGGGCCGCGAGCCGCTCAGCCGCGGCCTTCAGCCCCTGCTCGAGGGCCAGGGTCTCCTGGAGGGCCTGCCGGGCCGCGGCCTCCTCGCGGGCCTGGTGGAGCGCCCCCTCGAGCGCCCGCCTCGTCTCGCGGAGCAGGGCCTCGACCTGCTGGAGCTCGGCGGAGAGCGCGCTCTCCTTTTCCTCCCTCGCCCGGCGGAGGCGGTCCTCCAGCTCGGCCCGGAGGCGCGCCGCCTCGCGGAGCTGCTCCTCCAGCCGCTGCCGCTCGGCCCGGATCAGGCTCCGCTCCTGCTGCAGGTCGCGGATGATCTCCTCGACCCGGACCTCCCCCTCGGGGATCGTCCGCTTGGCCTCCTCGACGATCTCCCGGGAGAGGCCGAGCCGCTCGGCCACGATCAGCGCGTTGCTCGCCCCCACCCCCTCGAGAAGGCGAAAGGTCGGCGAGAGGGTCTCGACATCGAACTCGACCGAGCAGGTCTTGAGCCGCGGGTTGAGGTAGGCGAACCGCTTCAGGGCCGAGAAGTGGGTGGTCACGGCTAGCTTGGCCCCCTTCAGCAGAAGGTATCTCAGGATGGCGATCCCCAGGGCCGCCCCCTCCTGCGGGTCGGTCCCCGCCCCGAGCTCGTCCAGCAGCACGAGCGTCTCACCGTCCACCTCCCTCAGGATCTCGATGATGTTCCGCATATGAGAGGAGAAGGTTGACAGGCTCTGCTCGATCGACTCCTCGCTCCCGATGTCGCTCCGCACGCGCTTGAAGATCGCCAGCTCGCTATCGGGGGAGGCCGGGATCTGGAGCCCCGATTGGGCCAGAAGGGTGAGCAGGCCGACGGTCTTGAGCGTCACGGTCTTCCCGCCGGTGTTCGGGCCGGTGATGAGGACCCCTTGACTGCTCGCGCCGAAGCTGAGGTCGATCGGGACGACCGTCCGCTGCGGGAGCAGCGGGTGGCGGGCGGCAAGCAAGCTGAGGCGGCCGTGGGAGTTGAGCCTGGGGCTGGTGCAACGGAGCTCCTGGCCGTAGCGGGCCTGGGCGTAGAGCGCGTCCAGCATCCCCAGGGCCCGGAGGGTCTTGAGGAGCTTGCGCTCCTCGAGCTTGAGCCGGGCCGTCAGCTCCTTCAGGACCCGGAGGCGCTCCTCGCGGATCTCCCCCTCGAGCTCGCGGAGCTCGTTGTTCCCCTCCACGACCGCCGGCGGCTCGACATAGAGTGTCTGGCCGCTCTCCGAGCTGTCCTGAACCACCCAATCGAGGAGGTGCTTCGCCCCGGCCTTGATCGGGACGGTCAGCCTCCCGCCCCGGCGGGCGACGACGGTGTCCTGGACCATGCTGGCGTAGGCCGGGGACTGGAGGAGTTGCTCGAGCTCGGTCTTGACGCGCTCCTCGACCGCTCGGCGGCGATCGGTCAGCTCCCGCAGGCGCGAGGAGGCCCCGTCCTTGAGCTGGCCCTGCTCATCGATCGTCCGGGCGATGTTCTCCTCCAGTTCGCGGAAGACCGCGATCCCCTGAGCGATCTCGGCCAGCCTGGGGAAGCCCGTGAGCCGGAGGAGCCGCTCTCGCGTGAGCCGGGCCGTCCGGAGCGTCTCGAGGATCGGGAGGAACTCCTCCGGGGCGAGCGAGGTGGACTGGCGGGCCTCCTCGAGGACCGGCCGGAGGTCGTGGATCGGCCCGAGGGAGAAGGGCTGCTCCTCGAGCAGCCGACGGAGCTCCTCGACCCGCTCGAGCCGGATGCGGATGACCGCGGGGTTGGCCGACGGCTCCAGTCTTAAGATCCACTCCCGGCCCAAGGGGGAGGTGGCGTAGCCACTGATGATCTCCTTGACTTTCGCGTATTCCAGGTCGCGGAGGGTCCGCTCGTTCGCCACTTCCATTCCGGCCACAGTCTAGTCGATCGCGCGGTGCGCTGCAAGGAGCTGGCCCGGCCGGCCGTTAGGAA
Source organism: Candidatus Acetothermia bacterium (assembly GCA_024653345.1). GTDB lineage: Bacteria > Bipolaricaulota > Bipolaricaulia > RBG-16-55-9 > JANLFV01 > JANLFV01. The sequence continues at coordinate 105,184 of JANLFV010000003.1, read as the reverse complement.
GAGGGCGGGAGAGGTCAAGACGATATATCAGTTTTGTAGGCCCTTTTCGATGCCAGGATGGGCGGAAGGGCCTATCCAAAGGGCGGATTCCCCCTTCTCTTCTGCTTCCGGGGGAGTTGGAGAAGGAGGGGGGAGGGATCGAGAACGGGCTTTCGGACGCGAGTTTCCGGCAAGAGACTCGCCTCGGAATGGGACCGCTCTCCCATTCCCCTCCCCGACGCGGGAGGGTCAACGGAAGGGGTTAATCCGTCACCCTCACCCTTCTCCCCTCAAGGGAGAGGGGCAGTCCCTCCCCGGTTCCCCGATTGAGTCTGTCGATGTCCGACCTCATGACCGGAGGTTAGGTCAAGAAGGCTTGCTGAAAGGGGGGGTAGACAGTTTGTCGTCTATGCCCAGGCGCAGGACAAAAGGATGGGCGAGACTCGGGCACCGTTCAATATCTACGGACGAAAGGGCAAGCTTGCCGAGCTGGGGCGAGGTGAACACCGGTGCGGCCTTGGCCAAGATCCCCCGGCCAGCGGCCGGGGAGCTCGAACCTAAGGCTAAGTGTGAAACGGAGGTCGAGCTGGCGGTCGGCAGCCGAGACAAGCGCGGGCTCGCCTTAGCCGAGGTGGAGCTAGATCGGGTGGAGAGACCGCTCCTTCGCGGCTGCGCGCTGAAGGCCGCGCGAACCCCTAGCCAGGGCCCGAGCTTGTCGCAGGCCGTCGCGGGGCGCTTCACCCCTCGGGGTCGAACCCGTAGGACTCGATCGCGCGGGCTCGCGAGAGCCGCCCCTCGCGAAGGTCTCTCAGTATCAAGGCCCTCTCCCGCTCTCGGGGGTCACCGTAGCCCCCGCCGCCGGGGGTCTCGATCCGCACGACCGAGCCAGGTTCGAGGACCAGCGCCGCCCGGCCCGGAATCGGCCGCCACTCGCCATTGCTCAGGACAGCGTCCGCCCCCAGCTCGCCGGGCTCTCCCCCGAAGAGCCCGTAAGGGGCGCTGGTCCGGCGATCGGCCAGGAGGGAGAGCCTGGCTCGGCGGCCGAGAACGCGGATCTCCCGCCTGATCCCCAGCCCGCCGCGCCAGCGGCCCGCCCCGCCGCTGTCCTCGTGGAGCTCATACCGCTCGACCCTAAGCGGATAGGCGATCTCGAGGGCCTCGATCGGGGTGTTGAGGGTGTTCGTCATGTGCGAGTGGACCCCGTCCAGGCCGTCCTTCCCGGCCCGCGCGCCGAAGCCGCCCCCGATCGTCTCGTAGAAGGTATAAGCCCGCCCGGTCCGGGGGTCGAGCCCCCCGAGGGCCAGGTTGTTCATCGTCCCCTGGCAGGCCGCGATCGCCCTCTCCGGCATGGCCGGAGCGAGCGCGCGGATCAGCACATCGACGATCCGCTGGGAGGTCTCGAGGTTCCCGCCCACGACCGCTGCCGGGGGACGGGCATTGACGATCGTCCCCTCGGGCGCGTTGATCCTGATCGGCCGGTAGCAGCCCTCGTTCGGGGGGATGTCCGGGTCGGTGAGGGCCCGGACGGTGTAGTAGACCGCCGAGGCGGTGACGGCGTAGACGGCGTTGATCGGCCCCTCGACCTGGGCCGCGCTCCCGGAGAAGTCCACCGCGATCTCGTCCCCGGAGATCGTCACCCGAGCCCGGATCTTGACCGGCTCCCCGCCCGCCGCTGGCCCGTCGAGGGAGTCGTCGGCCTCATAGACTCCGGGAGGGATGGCGGCGAGCGCCGCCCGCATCCGCCGCTCAGAGTAGTCGAGCAGGGCCTCGAGCGCCTCCGCCAAGAGCTCCGGGCCGTAGCGGTCGAGCAGCTCGAGGAAGCGCCGCCTCCCGGTCTCGTTGGCCGCGAACTGGGCCCGCAGGTCGCCCCAGCGCTCCTCGGGCGTCCGGACATTCGCTAGGATCAGCCCGAGCAGCTCCTCATCGAGCCTGCCGGCCTTCCAGAGCCTGACCGGGGGGAGACGGAGCCCCTCCTGGTAGATCTCGGTCGAGTCGCCCGCCAGGCTCCCCGGGGCCTGGCCGCCGATGTCGGCGTGGTGGGCCCGATTGGCGGCGAGAGCCACCAGCTCCTGGCCGTGGAAGACCGGGGTGACGAAGGTGAGGTCGGGGAGGTGGGCTCCCCCGGCGAAGGGGTCGTTGAGGACGACGGTGTCGCCCGGGGCCAGTTCGGGGAACCGCTCGAGTGCCGCGCGGACGGAGAAGGGCATCGCCCCGAGGTGGACGGGGATCGACTCGGCTTGGGCCACCAACCGCCCCCGAGGGTCGAAGAGCGCGGCCGAGCAGTCCCGCCGCTCCTTGATGTTCGGGCTGAAGCCGGTCCGGACCAGGTTGGCGTTCATCTCCTCCGCCACGCCCACGAGCGCGTTCCGCAGGACCTCCAGAGTCACGGCGTCGATCGGCATCAGCTTCCTCCGACCGCGACGATCAAGTTCCCCAGGCAATCGACCTCGGCCCGGCTTCCCGGGGGGAGGAGGACCGTCGACTCCCGCCCTGCGAGGACCGCCGGTCCGGCCAGGCTCGTCCCCGGCGGGAGGAGCTCCCGCGCGAAGACTGCGGTCTTGAGCCAGCCGGGCTCGGGGAAGTGGACCGGCCTCGAGCCCCGTCGAGCCGCCTCGAGCTCGCCCTGGTCGGCCGGCCTGAGCTCAGGCCGCTCGACCCTGCCGATCGCGCGGAGGCGGAGGTTCACCAGCTCGATCGGAGCGCCGGGCGCGGCGTGGCCGAAGGCCCGCTCGTGCGCGCGATGGAACTCCTCCTCCACGGGCCCCAGCTCTGCCCCAGCCGTTCCCTGAGGGAGCGGGATGTTCAGCTCGTGGGCCTGGCCGAGGTAGCGGAGGTCAAGCGAGGGCCGGTAGGCGATCCGCTCATCCGGGACGCCCTCGCGGCGGAGGGCCGCGCGGCCCTGCTCGCGGAGTCCTTGCCAGACCCGCTCGAGCTCCGCCAGTTCCACCTCCGCGAGCGGGCGGGCGATCGTCCGGACATAGTCGTGGACCAGGTCGGCCGCGAGCAGCCCGAGGGCCGAGAGGGCTCCGGCCAGGGCCGGGACGAGGACCCGCTTGATCCCGAGCCTCGAGGCGAGCGCGGCCCCGTGGAGCGGCCCGGCCCCGCCGAAGGCGGTGAGCACGAACGCCCGCGGATCATGGCCCCGCTCGACCGAGATCACCCGGATCGCCCGCTCCATGTTCGCCTCGACCACGGTGAGGATCCCCTCGGCCGCCTCCTCGAGGCCGAGCCCGAGGGGCCTCCCGATCCGGGCCATGATCGCCTTTCGGGCCGCCTGCTGATCCAGCTCTTCCAGCCCGCCCAACGGCGCTCGGGGGTCGATCCGGCCTAGCACGACCTGGGCGTCGGTGACTGTCGGCTCAGTCCCGCCTCGGCCGTAGCAGGCCGGGCCGGGGTCGGCCCCCGCGCTCTCGGGCCCGACGCGTAGCGCCCCGCCCCGGTCGAGCCAGGCGATCGAGCCCCCGCCTGCCCCGATGGTGTGGACATCGACCATCGGGACCTTGAGGGGATAGCCCGCGATCCGGCCGGTGGTGGTGAAGGCGACCTGCCCTCTCTGGACGAGCGAGAGATCGCAGCTCGTCCCGCCCATGTCCAGCGTGATCAGGTCCCGAAAGCCCGTGAGCTCCCCGACGAACCGGGCCCCCTCCACCCCCGCCGCGGGGCCGGAGAGGACGATCCTCACGGGATAGTGGCCTGCCTCCTCGGTGTCCCCGATCCCGCCATTCGACTGCATGATCTGCCAGCCGGGCGAGACCAGCTCGAGCCTCCGGAGATAGGCCCCGACCACGGGCTGGAGGGCGGCGTTCACTGCGGTGGTGACTGTCCGCTCATACTCCCGGAACTCGGGGAGGACCTCGCAGGAGAGCGAGAGCGGGCAGCCGAGCTGCCGCGCGAGGATCTCCCCCGCGCGGCGCTCGTGAGTGGGGTTCGCATATGAGAAGAGGAAAACGATCGCCACGGCCTCGACGCCTTCCGCCGCGAGCTTCCCGGCCAACTCCTCGAGCGCCCGCTCGTCGAGCGGCCGGACAACGGCGCCGCGGTAGTCGAGCCGCTCGGGGACCTCGAACCGCAGCGAGCGCGGGACGAGCGCCCGCGGGCGCTCGACCTGTAGGTCGTAGATCCTGGGGCGGTCCTGCCGCCCGATCTCGAGGAGGTCCCGGAACCCCGCGGTCGTGACCAGCGCCGTCCGGGCCCACTTCCCCTCGAGAAGCGCGTTCGTCGCTACGGTCGTGCCGTGGACGAGCCGCTCGGGCTTGGCCGGACCGAGCTTGCTTCTCAGGGCCTCCAGGCCCGCGCGAACCCCCTCCTCCTGCTCTCGCCGGGAGGGGAGCTTCAGGACGGTCAGCTCCCCGGAGTGGAGGGCGACGATGTCGGTGAAGGTCCCGCCGATGTCGACCCCGACCAGCATCTAGAGCTCCCGGACCATCCCCTCCCGCGTGAAGGCCTTGACGAACCCCAGCTCGGCGCAGGCCGCGAGCAGGTCGCGATTCGCCTCGTGGGCCACGATCGCCAGCTTCGGGGCGCCCAGCTCCTTGGCCTGCTTGAGGGCCCGCGCGAGGAGCGCCGGCTCGAGCCCTCGCCCGCGGTGCTGGGGATAGAGCCGGACCCCGGCGCTCGCGGCCTCTCGCCGCGAGGTGAATCGGAAGGTGTAGACCCCGGCCCAGTCGCCATCGGCGAGGAGGGCATACCGCTCGAGTGCCTCGGGCCGGAAGAGGCTCATCAGCAGCCTGATCCAGAGCGGGGGATAGTAGCTCGGGCCGTAGACCTCGGCCGAGCGCGCCTCCCGGCAGGCATCGACCACCTCGAACGCCCGCCGGTCGAACTCCCCGACCCTCCTCAGCCGGTAGCCTGGGGGCAAAGGGCCAGGCTCCGGCCCAGGCTCGCCCAGCTCACGGACGAGATGGAATTCGCGCTCGAAGAGGCCGAACCCGAGCGAGAGGTAGAGGTTCTTCGCCGGGGCATTGTCTTCCCGGACATGGAGGATGACCCGCTTCACGCCCCGCGCGCGGGCCTCGGCGCAGGCCGCCTCGACGAGCGCCCTCCCGTAGCCCCGGCGGCGATGCTGGGGCGCGACCATCACCGTGCCGAGATACCAGGCCTGGCCCTCGCGGCTCAGGCTCACAGTCCCCACCAGCTCCTCGCCGACCTCGCCCACATAGATCTTGAAGAAGAACCGCCCGGTGAGCCGCTGGATGAGCCGGAGGGCAGCGTAGAGGCGGGCCTGCTTCCGGAAGGTCTGCTCGTCGAGCCCGAAGACCTCCATCTCCGGGGCGAAGGCCACCTTCCCGAGCGCCAGCATCGGCTCGAAGTCGCTGGAGCAATACTCCCGCACTCGCAAGCCCGCTTCGCTAGACATCGGCCCTATTTAATCCTTGGCCGGCCTTCGGGCCGGCCAACACAGAGAGGCGGCTGCGCCGCCTGGTGCGCCTGGGAGGATTTGAACCCCCGGCCTACGGATCCGGAGTCCGTCGCTCTGTCCACTGAGCTACAGGCGCGGGCGGAGGGGGTGGGATTCGAACCCACGGCAGAGTTTTGGCCCTGCAACGGTTTAGCAAACCGCCGTCTTAGACCGCTAGACTACCCCTCCGGGTCGTTGTTTATTTTAGCACAACCTCGGGCTAGATTCCAGTCGCCGGCCCCGCCGAGGGGGCTCGCCCATCCACGGCCGCTTACTGCTAACAATGGTCCGTTCGAGCCGGCCAGTGCTCGGATTTGCCCTGAATCCCAGGATCTCGAGGGTCGTATAGCCGATGAGCGGCTTCTCCCGCGCCTCGACTGGCGCGGTCCAGGTGATTCAGATACTACTTTTCGGGCTTGATCTTGAAGTCAGTCCACTCTACAATTCGATCAAGGATCTTTGTAAGCCACAGCTACATACATGTATTTTGAGATTCTTGGAGAGATCACAAGTATTGAGACCATCGCCGTTGGCAGGTCTATCCGCGAGATTGAGCGCTTACGCAAGGTCTATGGCAGCGGCCGGTGGAGGAAGCGAAAAGGGGTAGCGATGGTGCGCCTGGCAGATGGCACGGTATGCAAGGCTGAGGACAGAATTTGTGGTTTGCATCAACAATGAGGGCTATAAGGCCTCCTTGGAGGTGGGCAAGATTTACCGCCTGGTGCCCGACGCGCACGCCGCGGAGCATCGCATGGTGCGCATAGTCGATGAGTCCGGGGAGGACTATCTCTATCCGACGGACTATTTTGTCCCTGTGGAGCTGCCCCAAGCCGCCGTGGAGGCCCTAACCCGCTCCCCAGGCTAAAGGGCAAAAACGAGGAGGCCCCACCGCTGCGCAGGTGGGGCCTCCTCTCTTATCGCTTACAACCGCTTACCGCTCCGCGATTCTGCTCCCCTTATATTCTATGGCAATAGTCCTTTCGAGCCTGCCGGTAATCGGATTTACCTTGAATCCCAGAATCTCGAGAGTGGTATAGCCGATGAGTGGTTTCTCCTTCTCCCCTCCAGCGGCGATAAGGACCGGCCTCTTCACCCCTTCTATCTCCACTTCAGCCAAAGCGAGCCCGCGCCTAACGCGCCTGCCGTCTGCCAGCTCGACCTCCGTCTCGTATCTGGCTTTAAGTTCGAGCTCCCCGGCCACCGGCCCGGGGAGCTTGGTGAAGGTCGCACCGGTATCCACCAAGGCTTCCAGCTCGACGACCTTGCCATTTGGCCCGTAGACCTTGAAAGGCGCGCGTGTCTCGCCCATTCTCTTTCTTTCTCCTCGGCCTTCGCATACATGATAGACGATCTGCTACCCCTCGTCAAGCCCTTTCTTTCGATTACTCTAGTCAAATAGCGGATTCAAGCCTTTCATCCAGAAACCAGAAGGCCCCACCGTCCTCGATGGGGCCTCCGGTCTAATCGCTCACAGCCAGTCAGTGCTTACAGCTGCTTGCTGCTCCTTTCTTTCCTGGAACAGGTCTATTGCCCACGGTCAATGCCGCATACTGTCACCTGTGGCAATTCAAGTCCTTATGGTGTCCCGTCTACCTCGATGCTGTCCCAGCTCACTGTATGATAGTTCACCTGGGTCGTGCCCCAGTTGGCGACGTTGATAAAGGGGAAGACCTTGGAGAAGTCTGCATTGCTTATGATCCGATACTGCTTGTCTGGGGGCCAGGTGACCACCGATCCTCACCCACGCGTCACTGGGGTCAGCCACATTGTTAATGGCTTTGTTCCACTGCCACTTGAACGAGTGGGGCTTGCAGATCATTTCATCCCATGAGGAGGCCTTATGCAACCTGACCCAGCCCTCCATCTTGTATTGCCCGCCTCCGAGCGGGGTGAAGTCGATCTTCAGGTCGAAGGTGTCATACTCCGGGTCCGGTGTGTATCCACTGCAGCCTGCTTCGGGCCTCCCTGCCGGGCCGAGGTAACGCTCGACATTGTACTGATGGCCATTTGGTCCATCGGGGAAGACTTTGCCCCCGGTAAGGCCGCGATGCCAGGCCTGGAGCAGGTACTTGCGGTGGGTATTTTGGTCTACCAGGACCTGCTCCCAGCTCTTCTCGGTTCCCAAGGCACTGTGCAGCTGGAACCAGCCCGCGTTCGGCCTGTCGAATTCGATGCTAGAGCTGCCGGTTATCCCGGCCATCGCGCAGCCGCCGAGATCGTCCAGAGTTGGCGGCCATCCCCAGCTACCCGCATAGATCACCTGGCTCATGTCCAGGCCATAGACATACATCCTCAGGCCGACATTGCCGACCCCAGCCGCATCGACATCGAACTCGATCTTGTAGTCCGTTCCGTCAACTCCTCCCCAAGCATCGAAGTTAGTCGTAGTCAACGACCCAGCAGGCAGTTTTGCAACGCCGTCGATGACGCAGCCGGTGACCACCGCGTCCTCAGCCCCGGCCTGGACAATCAAATCGCCAGTGATCTTCAGCCCCTTTACAGTCACGCCTGAGGAGCTGATCGTCATGTTGCCCTGGACGAGCGGCGTTGATCCAGCCATCAGCGTCAAGGGCTTCGAGATGTTGGGATTCTCGATGTAGGTGCCGTCCTTGATGACGATCGTGTCGCCTGGAGCTGCAGCGTCGATGCAACCTTGAATGGTCGTGCACATGCCCGGCGTCGGCCCGACTGCCCAGGTCACGATGATGTAGTTCGTCTTAGTCACCGTGCTGGTGACCAGCCCGCTGTAACCCACGGTGAGAGTGACAGTGAACTTCCCGCCCTTTGCATAGACATGGAGCGGATTCTGCTCCGTCGAGGTCGTCCCATCGCCGAAGTCCCAAAGCCAATCAGTCACGCTCCCCGAAGACTGGTCAGTGAATTGGACTGCTAGTGGCATTAGGCCAGTAGTAGGAGCGGCGATGAAGGCCGCCAGGGGTGCCGTCGGGCCCCAGCAGCCCGTGAGAGTCCAGCCCAACCAGGCCAAGACTGCTACAAAGGCAACAACCTTAGGACTCTCTTCAGCCCCATGCTTTAACCTCCCTTTACCTCGCTTTTCTGCGCAGAAAAGAGTCCTCCGGGCCTTTGGACTCAGGAGAAGCTCCCTCTTCCACCACCTCCTTCGCGCGCCAACTTCTCATTCGCAAGCCCCTTAACCCGTCAAAGGCCTCACTCCCTGCCAACGCGCAAAGCTAAATATACATCATACCCCCTGGATTTGTCAAGTCCTCCGCGAAGGGAGGAGAGGAGAAAGGCCGATCAAAAGATGCAATCCGGGAAGCGCGATTCCGTTAGCTCCGTTGGGAAGAGTGGAAGGACTTCATGAGCCTGGCCTGCTCTTCAATTCGAGAGTGGCCTCGCTCGGCCGAGCCGGCCGACGGGGAGATTCCTCTCCAGCTCAGGGATCGCCGAGGCCGGGCCGCGGAAGAGCCGCTCCCCTTCAAGCTAGAACGCCCCTAGAGCGCCTGTCGGATCTCCTTGGCGAAGGCCGGGCCGTCTTCAGAGAAGCGGGTGATCGCCCGGCTGGCCAGGCGCAAGGGGAGGTCCTCGAGGCTGGCGTAGTCCCTGCCCGTCTTGAGGTTGATATACTCGACCAGGTCCTCCTCGCGGAGGCCCTGGGCCTTCAGGTCCCGCCGGAGCCGGGCGAGCTGCTTCTCCGTGATCCCCCGGGGCGCTTCGCGCGCTTCGCCCTCCTCGACGTCTCGCCGCTCGGCGGACTTGTAGAGCGAGAGGCCGAACTGCGGCCCGAAGGCCCGCAGGCATCGCTTTAGAGAGTCGGAGACCGCGGCCTTCATCGCCTTCTCGTGGGCCGCTGTGGGCTCGGCATAGTTGATCGCGGCCCCGAAGCCCACATCCTCGTGGACCGTCTCGCCCACCACGACCCGCGACTCGCAGAGGTAGCCGACGGTGTAGGTCCCGTCCAGCTCCTCCTCGTAGACCTTCTCCAGGCGGATGATCTCCCGCTGCCAGCCGCCGTAGCCGAAGATCTCGTTCGCCCGGTTGATCACATCCCAGGTCGGGAGATACTCGACCGTCCCGAACTTGGCCTTCCGCCGCTCGACCCGCTTCTCGTCCAGCGGCTTCTTGAGCTCCGCGAGCTGCTCCTCGGTCAACTGGCTCCGGGCCGGCCCGGGCCCGCCTCGGGCCGGCTGGGAGAAGAGCTCCTTCTCATCCATGGGCACCCCCTCCTTTCAGCCTCTCCAGCTCCTGCTCCGCCGCGACCAGCAGCGCCACCAGGTCGTGGAAGTCCTCCCGCGGCAGGCTCAGCGCGGCGTAGCCATACTGGAGGAAGACCTCCTGCTCTTCGGAATCGTGCCAGACGCTCACCAGCGTCTCGCTCGCTGTCAGCCCCTCCGCTAGGTCCTTGATCGCCATCTTCTCTTGATTATGCCATGCGTGGCTGCAACTTGCAACTCTTGGGATTAATCCTAGCTGATAGAAGGGGGTGCAGCCAGGGGGGGGTTGCTAGGGGTCTGACAACCCAAAGGAGGCAGGCTGCACCCCATCGCAAATGCTATCCTCCCCAATCCCACCTGTCAAGATCTGCACCGGGCCTAGCTTGAAAAAGGGGGCGTGATCTCCTATCCTCGAGGAGAGATGGACAGACGGATCTTAGCCTTGGACCTCGGTGAGAAGCGGCTCGGCCTGGCAGTCAGCGACCCGGAGGGGCTCCTGGCCGGCAGTCATTGGGTCTACCCCCGGCGAAACATCGACGAGGACTTGGAGTATCTTCGCCGACTGGTGGAAGAGGAGGGGATCGGGGAGATCGTGCTCGGCCTGCCGGAGAACATGGACGGCTCGCTCGGGGAGCAGGCAAAGCGGGCGCTGGAGTTCAAGCGGCTGCTCGAGGCGCGCCTCGGGCTCCCCGTGGCGCTCGTCGATGAGCGGCTCACGACCGCCGAGGCCGAGCGGGTCCTGCTCGAGGCCAATCTCTCTCGCAAGAAGCGGAGGCGGCTCCGTGACGGCCTGGCCGCCGCGCTGATCCTCCAGGCCTATTTGGAGCATCGCGCTCGAGAGAGGGAGGAGCGATGATCAAGCGGGGCTTGAGGTGGGCGACGCTGGTCCTGCTCTTCGGGCTGGTGGGGGCGAGCCTGGGCGCGGCGAACGCGGATGACCACGGGAACACCCCGCTCACCGCCACCCCGATCGCGGCGGATGGTGAGCTCATCACCGGCTGCATCGAGCCGGCGGGCGATATCGATTACTTCCTATTTGGCGCCGTGGGAGGGAGGAGATACCTCATCCAGACCAGCCATCTCACCCCGGAGATGGACACGCTCATCTACCTCTTCGGGACCGACGGGCAGACGATCCTGGCCGTCGATGACAACTCCGGCGGGGGGCGGGCCTCGAAGATCGAGTGGAGCTGCCCCGCTTCCGGGGCATATTTCGTGATGGTCCGGCACGCCCAGGCCACCACCGGCACCGGCTGCTGCGGCCTGACGGTCAGCGCCGCCCAGGCCGATGATCACGGGGACGACCCCTTGAGCGCTACGCCCATCTCGACCGATGGGAGCCCGATCGCGGGCTACATCGAGGTCCCCGGGGATGTGGACTACTTCCTCTTCAGCGCCGAGGCCAACTGGAGCTATCTCCTCGCGACCGAGCAACTGAGCGCGGAGATGGACACTCTACTCACGCTCTACGCCCCCGACGGGCGGACAGTCCTGGCGGAGGACGACAACTCCGGCGGGGGGCGGGCCTCGCGGCTCGCCTGGGCCGCGCCCGCGAGCGGGACCTACTTCGTGGCCGTCCGGCACGCGGACCCGAACGGCACCGGCGGCTATGCCCTGACGGTCAAGAAGACCGGCTACGGGGACGACTACGGGAACAGCCCGGCGACGGCCGTGGCGGTCCCGACCGACGGGACGGCCCTGGCGGGTCGGATCGAGGTCCCCGGGGATGTGGACTTTTTCTCTTTCTCCGCCAAGGCCGAGGCCAAATACACGATCGCCACGAGCGACCTGAGCAGCGAGATGGACACTTTCCTGACGCTCTACGGCCCCGACGGCCGGACGGTCCTGGCGGAGGACGACAACAGCGGCGGCGGGCGGGCCTCGCGGCTCGAGTGGAGCTGCCCCGCCTCGGGGACCTACTTCGTCTCAGTCCGGCACGCCCGGCCGGACGGGACCGGCGCTTACACGCTCACGATCAGCGCGGTCCTCCAGCTCCGCGAGGTCGGCTCGTTCAAGCCCTCCGGCTACGCCCTCGATGTCTGGGTCGAGGGGCAGTTCGCCTACCTCGTCGTAGGGGTCTTCGGGCTGCTCGTCGTCTATGTCTCCGATCCGGCCAGCCCGAAGGAGGTCGGGTCCCACAGCACGAGAGGCTACGCCCGCTCGATCGAGGTCCAGGGAAGATACGCCTATCGTGCCGACCGGGGCGGCGGGCTGGTGATCCTGGACATCTCCGACCCGACCAGGCCCGAGGAGGTCGCGACCTTCAACACCCCCGGCTCGGCCCAGGATGTGGCCGTCCACGGCCGCTACGCCTACATTGCCGACAACCAGGGCGGCCTCCAGATTGTGGACATCTCCAGCCCGACCAGCCCCAAAGGGGTCGGCTCATGGAGCACGAGGGGTTATGCTGAAGGAGTCTATTTATCCGGCCGCTACGCCTACATCTCGACCGGGGACGCGGGCCTGGAGATCGTGGACATCTCCGATCCGGCCAAGCCCGCGGGCGTGGGCTGGGTCGACCTCTTGGGCGAGTCTCACGCCGCCTGGGTGAACGGGAACTACGCCTATGTCGCGAGCGGCTATCGCGGGGTCGAGATCGTGGACATCTCCGACCCGGCCAATCCCCGGGAGGTCGGGTCCTATGACACCCCCGGCGAGGTGAGCGGGCTCTTCATGAGGGGCGGCTACCTCTATGTCGCGGACTACGGGGCCGGACTGCTCGTGCTCAGCCTGGCCGATCCCGCCGCGCCCCGCCCGGTCGCGATGCTCGACACCCCCGGGAGCGCGGTGAGCGTCTTCGTGACCGACGAATACGCCTATGTGGCCGACCGTGAGGGCGGCCTGCGGATCATCGAGCTGATGTGAAAAAGAGAGGGGCAGGGCCCTCTGACGCCCTGCCCCTCTCCTGCCTGATTCCCTACCGCTCTTCGGTTACGCTCGGCGGGACATTGTCCGACAGATCCGTCCCGTTCCCCGAGACGGTGTTCCCGTAGCCCGCGACCGTCGAGGCCGCGTCCGCGAAGATCCCGTAGCCGGCGTTGTTCGTGATCTGGCTAATCCGGATCGAGGCGAGCGAAGCCTCGAGGTGGACCCCGTCCAGCCTGTTCCCCGAGACGGTGGACTGGTAGAGCGAGAGGACCGACTGGGTTGTCAAGATCAGCCCATGGCCCGCGTTCCCGGAGATCGTGGCCCCGCGGACCGAGGCCGAGCTGCTCTCGAGCGAGAGCCCGTCGCCCTGGTTCTCCTTGACTGCGGTCCCGATGAGCATCACCGCCGAGCGCTGGCTCAGGGCCAGCCCGTCGGCGAGGTTCGCGCTCACCTCACCGCCCATCAGGGCGGCCACGGCGCTGATGAGCGAGATCCCGCCCAGCCGATTCCCCGAGATGAGCGAGTCGGTGACCATCATCGCCGAGCGGTCCTGGGCCTCGATCCCCCAGCCGGCGTTCCCGCTGATCCTCATCGTCGTGACCGAGGCGGGGGAGTTCTTCAACAGGAGCCCGGTCGCGGGGTGGTCGCTGATCAAGGAGTCGAGGAGCGTGACGGTCGAGTTGGCCGTGTTGATCGCGATGCTCCCGTTCTCCTTGAGCTCGGACTTGTCCATGACCACGGCCGAGCTGTTCAGAAGGTCCAGCCCGAAGCTCTTGCTCCCCGAGATCGTGCTCCCGGAGACGGTGGCTTGGGAGTCGCGGGCCACGATCCCCGCCCCGCCGCTGTCGGTCACGAAGCTCCCCACGAGGTCGAGCGAGGACTCCTCGAGGAGGACCCCCTCGTTCGGGTGGCCGGAGATGGTGGAGTCGCTCACGGCGATCGTGGACTTCGTCGCGCTGATCCCCTGGCCGCGATTGGCCTTGATCTGGGAGCTCTTCACATCGGCCTTCGAGCTGTCGAGATAGATCCCGACGCCGCCGTGGCCGGAGATCAGGCTCCCAGCGATCGTGAGGGTCCCGCTCGCGGCCACGACCCCCCGGGCGCTGTTGTCGCGAACCTCGGTATCTTCGAGGTCGACCGCGCTGGTGTCGAGCACGATCGCGTCCCGCGGATGGCCGGAGACCCGGCTCCCGATCAGCGCCACTCTCGACCGCTCGCGGGCGTTCACCGCCGAGCCGCCATTGGCCGTGAGCTGGCAGGTCGAGGCGGTCAGGGAGCTCCCGCTCAGCTCGAGCCCGTTCCCGCCGTTGCTAGTGAGGGTGCTCCCCTCGAGGGTGGCCTTCGAGCCGGTGCCGGCCAGGCCGTGGCCCCGGTTCCCGCTGATCGTCGACTCGCTCACCTTGGCCGAGCTGCTCTCGAGGACGATCCCCTCGTTCGGATGGTTGCTGACCGTGCTCCCCTTGGCGAGGTTGAGGATCGACCTCGTGGCCCGGACGCCCGCCGCGCCGTTGTCTTGAATGCTGCTGGCGGTGAGATCCGCGGCCGAGTCCGCGAGCAGGAGCCCCTCCTGGCCGTTCTTGCTCACCTTCGAGTTGGCGAGCGAGGCGGTCGAGCTAGCCGTGGCATTGATCCCGTGAGCCCGGTTGTCGGTGATCTCGCTCCCCGAGATTTCGGCCGTCGAGCCGCTCAAGGCGAGCCCGTCCTGAGGATGGCCGCTCACCTTCGACTCGGTGAGGGTGATCTTCGAGTTCGTCCCGCTCAGGCCGCTCGTCCCGTTCCGCTCGATCTGGCTCCCCTTGGCCTCGAGCGAGCTACCGTCCAGGAAGGCCCCCTCCTGGCCGTTCCCGGAGATGGTGGTGTTCACCAGCTTCGCCTCGGAGTTGCTGGCTCCGTAGATCCCCCTGCCGCGGTTGCCCGTCACTTGGGACGACTCGAGGTCGGCCTTGGAGTCCGTCAGATTGAGCCCGTCCTGGGGGTGGTTCTCGATCTTCGACCCCACGGCGAGGACGATCGAGCTTTGGGCGAGGACCCCGTTCTCGTTATTGGCCCTGATCGTGCTCCCGCGCAGCTCGGCCGAGCTGTTAGCGAGCCGGAGGCCGTTGTTCGGATGGCCCGAGACCTCGCTCGCGTCGAGGAGCTTGACCACCGAGTTCTGGGCCGCGATCCCCTCGCCCCGGTTGTCCTTCACCTGGCTCGCGCGCAAGTCGGCGGTCGAGTCGGCCAGGTTGAGCCCGTCCTTCGGGTGGCCGGAGATCACGCTGTTCGAGACCGTGGCCCTTGAGCGCTCGCTGGCCTCGATCCCGTAGCCGCCGTTCGTGGTGATCTGGCTCCGCTCGAGCGAGGCCTGGGAGAACTTGAGCCAGAGCCCATTCCCGGTGTTCCGGGTTATGGTCGAGTTCCGGAAGCTCGCCTTCGAGGACTCGGCCTTGAGTCCGTGGCCGCGGTTCCCCTCGACCTTCAGGTCTTTGGCGTCGATCGAGGCCTTGGTGAGGGAGAAGCCGTCTTGGCCGTTGTTCGAGACCGAGCCGCCGGAGAAGGCGGCCACGGCGTTCTGGGCCAAGAGGCCGAAGCTCCCGTTTGAGTCGATGGCCGTGGTCTCGAACCCCGCGGCGGAGTTGACCAAGACCACGCCCTCGACCGGCTGGCCGGAGATGGTGCATTCCACGAGCGCGGCCGTCGAGTCCTGGGAGTTAATGCCCCGCCCGCGGTTATTGAGAATCTTGGTGGAGGTGAGGTCCGCGGTCGAGTTGAGCAGGTCCAGGCCGTGGCTGGCGTTCCCCGAGACGAGGCAGGCCTCCATCACCACGGTCGAGACCTCCGCCCCGAGGCCCCGCGCCCCGTTGTCCTTGATCTCGCTCTTCAGGATGTCCGCCGAGCTATTCTGGAGGAAGATCCCGTCGCTGGGGTGGCCCGAGACGAGGCTGGTGGTCATGGTCAAGCTCGAGTTCTGCCTCGCATCGATCCCTCGGATCCCGTTGTTCGTGATCCTCGTCCCGGTGATGTCGGCCGTCGAGTTGGTCAGGAGAAGGCCGTTCTTCTTGTTCCCGTCGATCGTGGAGTCGCCGATCGCCAGCTTCGACTGGCTCGCGAGGACCCCCTCGCCCTGGTTGGTGAGGATCTGGGAGGAGGTGATCGTGGTCGAGCTATTCTCCAGGAGCAGCCCGTTCTGGGGGTGGTCGGCGATCACCGTGGTGTCCACCTTGGCCGAGGAGGATTTCTCGTAGATCCCGTTGAGCCCGTTCGCACGGATCTCGCACCCCTCGGTCTCGACCGCGCTGTTCTCGAGCAAGATCCCGTTCTTGCTGTTGTTCAAGATATGGCTATCCTTGAGGAAGGCCGCGGCCTGGGCCACCCCGTGGAGCCCTTCGCCCCGGTTCTCCTTGATCGTGGAGGTCGAGATCGTGGCGGTCGAGCTCTCGAGATAGACCCCGTCGTCAGGGTGGCCGGAGACGGTGCTCCCGCTCATCGTGGCCTGGGAGCGGCTCACCCCGCGGAGGCCGTTCAGGCCATTGTTCAAGATCTGGCAGTCGGTGATCGTGGCCGTCGAGCCGTCGAGCAAGATCCCGCTCAGCTTGTTCCCGGAGAAGGTCGAGCCGCTGGCCGCGAGCTCGGACCCGGCGGTGGCATAGGCCCCGTTCTTCCCGTTGTCCCTGACCTCGCTCGCGCTCACCGTGGCCTTGGAGTTATTCAGCAGGATCCCCTCCTCGGCGTTCGAAGCGATCGTGGCGGAGGTGATCGTCGCGTTCGCTTGGGCTACCCCGCTGATCCCGTTCGCCTTGTTGTTCAAGACCTGGGAGGCGCTGATCGCGCCGGTCGAGCTGTCCAGAAGGACGCCGTTCACCCCGTTCGCGGAGATGACAGAGCCCCCGCCGACGGTCACTTGCGAGCCCGCGGTCGCCTTGAGCCCGTTCTGGCCGTTCTCCTTGACCTGGCTAGCCTGGATCTCGAGTGTCGAGTCGCTCAGGAGCAGCCCTTCGGCACTGTTGCCGGCCACAATGCTGCTCGCCACTCGCGCGGAGGCGTTATTGACCTCGCTCAAGCCGTTAGCCTGGTTGCTGAGGAGCTGGGAATCGCTGATCGTAGCTGAGGAGGCGTCCAAGGCCACCCCGTCCCGGCCGTTCCCAGAGACGATCGACTGCTGGGCGACGAGGACCTGTGAGCCGGAGGTGGCGTAGACCCCGTGTGAGCCGTTCTCTCGGACCTGGCTGGCGCGGAGCTCGATCGAGCTATTCGTTAGGCTCGCCCCGGCCTGGGCCTGGCTCGCGATCGTCGAGCCGCTGACCGCGGCCGTGGCCCCGCTCGTCCCGAAGATCCCGTTCGCGCGGTTCGCCACAATCTGCGACTCGCTCACCGTCGCGCTCGCGGCCTCGAGGACCAGCCCGTCCTGAGCGTTCTCCGAGATGGTCGAGTTGCCCGCGAGGGCGACTTGGGAGGAGCTGGTGGCGTAGATCCCGTTGGCGGCGTTAGCCTTGATCTCGCTGCCCTCGATCTGGACCTGGGAGTTGACGAGGAGTATTCCCTCTTTCGCGTTGGCGGTGATCTGGCTGGACTCGATCCTCCCGCTCGCGTTCCTGTAGATCAGGCCGCCCTCGGGGTGGCCGGAGACCGTGGCCTGGGCGAGGTTCATTGTCGCCCCCTCCGCCAAGCCGCCCGCGCCCTGGTTGTCCTTGATCGTCCCCCCGAGCGTGGCCGTAGCGCCGGAGATCACATGGACCCCGCCCTGGGGATGGCCGGTGATCGTAGTCTCGACGAGTGTGGCCTTCCCACTGTCGCTCACGACCAGCCCGTAGGTCCCGTTCGCCTCGAGGGTGCTCCCCTGCATCTCCAGGGTCGCGCTCCGGACGCTAATCCCCCCGGAGGGGTTCTTCGAGATCGTGCTGCTGGTAATGGTCGCGCTCACCTCGCCCGTCAGCTCGAGCCCCCAGGTGGCGTTCTCCGTGACGGTGCTCTTATCGAGCGAGAGGCCCGTCCCGCTGAGCCCGACCCCCTTGTTCCCCTTGATCTCGCAGTTCTTGAAGAGGATCTTCGTGCTGTTCTCCGCGGTCACGCCGATTGCTCCCCCGGTAATGATGATGTTCTCGAAGGTGATATCGGAGGAGGAGGTGATCGTCACCGTCGGGTCGGTCTCCCGCCGCGCCTGGATCGTGGCCTTCCGTGCCATCCATTCGGTCTTGATCGTGATCCGCCGCTTGTTCCGGACCTTGATGTTCTCCCGGAAGGTCTGAGAAGTGGTGATCACGATCTCATCCCCGGGGCCGGCATCATCGATCGCCTCCTGCAGAGTGCTATACCGCGTGCTGGGGACCTCGAGGGTATCGGCCTGGGCGGACCACCCTATTCCCAACAGAAGGAGCAGCCAGAGGGCTACCAACGAACCGAGCAGCTTGGGTTGCTTCTTGGAGATGTTCATCCTCGTCACCTCCCTTTCACTGACTGAATACTAGCACAGACCAGGCCTCTTGACAAGGCCGCTTTGGACTGGGCTCACCTCAGCCCGCTGAGGATCATGTTCACCGAGCTGTAGAGCAGGACGAGCCCGAAGAGCTGGCGGAGCCGGGCCTTGGGCATCCTCGTCGAGATCCGCGGCCCGAGCTGGGCCCCTAAGGTGATCCCCAGGATCAGCGGCAGGGCCAGCTCGAGGTGAACATGCCTCTGGAGGAGGTGCTCCATCGAGCCGATGAGGGCCGAGGGGCCCATGACGAAGAGGCTCGTCGCCACGGCCTGGACGATGTCCAGCCCGAGGAAGATGGCCATCGCCGGGACCATCACGATCCCCCCGCCGATCCCGAAGAAGCCGGCGGCGAGCCCCGAGCCCAACCCCAGAGCCGCGGCCTCCAGGGGATGGTAGCGCCCCTCGGCCCGGCTCCTTCGAAAGAGGAGCGCGATCTCCCGCGGCTGCCTCCCCCGGAGCATCATCCCCGCGGGGTAGAGCAAGAAGATCCCGAAGGCGACCGCGAGCCAGCCCGAGGAGATGAACCGCGTGAGGTAGGCCCCGAGCCAGGCCCCCGCGACCGCCCCGGGCATCACCGCCAGCCCGAGCCGAAGGTCCAGAACCCGCTGTCGCCGGTAGGCGAGCGAGCTCGAGAGCGAGGTGAAGATGATCGCCGCGAGGCTCGTCCCGACCGCCTCCTGGGTCGTCCCCACCAGGTGGGAGAGCGAGAGCAAGGGGACCATGAAGATCCCCCCGCCGACCCCGATCATGCTCGCGATCAGGCCGATGAAGACCGCCGCCCCGCCCAGGCCGAGGAGGATGAGACTCAAGCCCTCACCCCGCTCGAGCTGTGGAGGTAGCCCTCGATGAACTCCTCCAGCTCGCCGTCGAGGACCGCCTCGACATTCCCCGTCTCGACGCCCGTCCGATGGTCCTTGACAAGCTTGTAGGGGTGGAGGACATAGCTTCGGATCTGGCTCCCCCACTCGATCTGCTTCAGCTCCCCCTGGAGCCGGCGGAGCTCCTCCTCCCGCTCGCGCCTCGAGAGCTCGTAGAGCCGGGCCTTGAGGACCTTGAGGGCCGTCTCCTTGTTCTGGTGCTGCGAGCGCTCGTTCTGGCACTGGACGGTGATCCCCGTGGGGAGGTGGGTGATCCTCACGGCGGAGTCGGTGACATTCACATGCTGCCCTCCGGCGGAGGAGGCCCGGTAGGTCTCGATCCTCAGGTCCTTCTCGTCCAGCTCGAGCGCCACATCCTCGACCTGGGGGACCACATTGACCGAGGCGAAGGAGGTGTGCCGCCGGTGGGCCGCGTCGAACGGTGAGATCCGGACGAGCCGGTGGACCCCGCGCTCCCCCTTGAGGTAGCCGTAGGCATACTCCCCGCGGACATCGACCGTCGCGGACTTGATCCCCGCCTCCTCGCCCGGGCTCACCTCGAGGAGCTGAGCCCGGTAGCCTCGCCGCTCCAGGAACCGGAGATACATCCGCAGGAGCATCTCGGCCCAGTCCTGAGCGTCCGTCCCGCCCGCGCCGGCGTTGAGCGAGAGATAGCAGTCATTGGGGTCGAACTCGCCTTGGAGGAAGATCCTCAGCTCCAGGTCCTTCAGTCTGCGGGCGAGGGCCAGCGCCTGGGGCTCGAGCTCAGCTAGGTCCTTCCCCTCCTCGAGCAGCAGCTCCTGAAGGAGTTCCAACTCCTCCAGGCCCTCGCGAAGCTCCTGGTAGCTCTGAAGGCGCTCGCGCGCCTCCTCGAGCCGCTGGCTCGCCTCCTTGGCCTTGGCCCGGTCCTCCCAGAAGCCCGGAGTGGCCATCTCCCGCTCCAGCTCGGCGATCTCGCCCTTCAGCCGCTCCAAGTCAAAGGCGATCACCGAGCTTCTCCAGCCGCGCTCGCAACTGCTCCAGCATCGCTTCCTCCTTCTTGATTGCCCGAACGGCCCTGCGAGTTTAGAATCTTTCCCTGAGGAGGTCAAGCGCTTGAGCGGGCGGCTCTTCATCTGCCCCACCCCGATCGGGAACCTCGAGGACATCACCCTCCGGGCGATCCGGACCCTGAGGGAGGCCGACCTGATCGTGGCCGAGGACAGCCGCCACAGCCGGGTCCTGCTGGAGCGATACAACATCAGGACCCCGTTCACCACAAGCTACTACCAGGGCGTAGAGCGGGAGCGGGTGGGCGGGATCATCAAGCTCCTGGAGGAGGGGAAGGACATCGCCCTGATCTCGGACGCCGGGACGCCGCTGATCGCCGACCCCGGCTACCCGCTGGTGAGGGAGGCCCTAGCGCGCGGGATCGAGGTGGTGGCCCTCCCCGGGCCGACGGCCCTCATCCCGGCCCTGATCCTCTCCGGCTTCCCCACGAACGCCTTCATCTTCGACGGCAGCCCGCCGAGGAAGGAGAAGCAGCGACGGGAGTATTTTCAATCGCTTCGCGGCGAGCGCCGGACGGTCGTGCTATATGAGTCGCCCCACCGGATCTTGAAGACCCTGGAGCTGATCGCCGAGGCCCTCCCCGAGCGGAAGGTGGCCCTCTGCCGGGAGCTCACCAAGCTCCACGAGGAGGTCCTCCGGGGGAAGCCGGCGGAGGTGCTGGAGATCCTCAAGAAAAGGGCGCAGGTCAAGGGCGAGCTAGTCCTGGTAATAAGAGGAGCCTTAGCTCCTCAAGCATACTTGTCAGCCACCGAGGAGGCGGCGTAGGCCTCGGGCTTGGTCTTGACGGCGAACCCGCTCCCGCGGATGTAGCCCACCACCTCGTCGATCAGCTCGCGCGTCCGGCCGTGCTTGCCCACATCGATGTGGATCTCGAGGTTATACTCGAGCATCGTCTGGGCCGCCAGCTCGCGCATCAGCCTCCGGGCCAGCTCGAAGGAGAGGGTCGCCTCCTTGTAGATCTTCTGCCGGAGGGTGTAGATGTTCTCTTCCCGGACGCGGCGCCAGAAGTAGCGGCCCCCTTTCCCCAGGCGGTGGATGATGACCGCGGTCACGAACTCCATGGGCGGGGCCTTCTTCAGCCGATGGCGGTTGAACTCCTCCGCGACGGGCGTATCGTGGCAGTCGGTCCCGACGACGATCTCGTATTGCCCCTGGGGCTCGTGGTTCATCAGCTCGACGATCTCGGCCAGGACCTGGGCGAAGGTCAGCTCCCCTTCTGTGGGGCTGTAGAATAACGAATCATCCATCCTCGATCATCTCAGGGAGCATTATAAGCTCGGCGCCTCGCCAAAGCAAGCGCTATCTCTCCCGCCAGCGGGAAGGTCCGGGCTAGCCCAGGGTGATTCGCCGCTCTCGCTCGGAGATGATCTCCAGCCTGATCTCGAGGCAGCCCGGAGGGAGAGCCTGAGGGATCCGGTCGGCCCACTCGATCACCGTGATTCCCTCGGAGAGCAAGTATTCCTCCAGCCCGATCTCCTGAAGCTCCTCCGGCCCGGCGAGCCTGTAGGCGTCGACATGGAAGAGCGGGAGCCGGCCGCCGCGATGCTCCCGGACCAGGACGAATGTGGGCGAGAGGACCTCCTTCTCGGGGACCCCCAGTCCGCGGGCCAGGCCCTTGATCAGGGTCGTCTTCCCTGCCCCGAGCTCCCCGATCAGGGCCACACAGGCCCCGGGCTTGAGCTCCTCAGCGAGCCGCTCGCCCAACGCGGCGGTCTCCTCCGGGCTCTTGGTGCACACCACTCGCGGGTGCGGCCTCATCGGTCCTTAGAACCCTCCTCCACCACCACAAAGTAGATCCCCTTCAGGACCAGCCAGGGGTCGAGCCGCCAGCCTTCGGGGCAGTCTTTGGCGAAGAGCCGGCTCCCGCCGCCGGTCAGGGCGACCGCGGCCTCGGGTGCGCCTTCCTGAGCCGCCTGAGCTTGGATCGCCCGGACGAGCCCTTGGATCTCCTGCCGCAGCCCGTGGTGGACCCCGGCGCTCATGCAACTGACAGTATCGGTCCCGATGAGCGGCGGGGGCTCCTCGGGGTCGGGGATGGGAATCTCGGGTAGGGCCGAGGTGAACTGCGCCAGCGCGCGGAGGCGCATCCCCGCCCCGGCGAGGATCAGCCCCCCGCGGAAGACCCCCTCCTTATCCACGAAGTCGACGGTCACCGCGCTCCCGATGTCGACCACGATCACCGGCCGGCCGTAGAGCCTGGAAGCGGCGATGGCCGCGAGCATCCGGTCGGTCCCCAGCCCGGGCTTGTAGGCCGACGGAAGCGGCCAGCGTGTGTCCTTGGTGAGCACCCTCACCTGGGGCGGCCTGCCCAGCCCGCATGAGGCAAAGAATTCGGAGAGCCCGGATTTGAGCTGCTCTGCCAGCCCCTTGACCACCGAGGAGAGGCCGACCGCCTCAATTCCGTTAAACCGCCTTCCGAGCCGCCGGGCCGCCTCGGCCCAGAACTCCGAGGAGTTCGGGACCTTCCAGGCCTCCTCCAGCTCGCCCGAGTCGGAGAAGAGCCCGGCCGAGATGTTGGTATTCCCCACATCGATCGCCAGGAGCCTCACCTTGGCTTACCTCCTTCCTTGACCAGCCTCACCAAGAGCCGGTTGAGCGGGGTCGGGAGCCCGCGCTCCTCGCCCAAGCGGACGACCGCCCCGTTGATGTAGTCTATCTCCGTCTCGCTCCCCCGCCTCACATCCTGGAGCATCGAGGAGAGGTTCGCCGCGGTGAGGCGGCAGACCTCCTCGACCTCCGCGACCACCTCGGGGAGGCGGAACTCGAGCCCCTGGGCACGCGCGACCTCGACCGCCTCGGCGAGGGCCCCGCGCATGATCGCGTTGAGCTCGGGGTCCTCGACCAGCTTCCCGTTCGGGACGCCGAAGATCGCGGTGAGGGCGTTGATCCCCGCGTTGATGAGGAGCTTCTTCCAGACCAGTCGGGCGATGTCAAGCTCAAGATAGGTCTCGATCCGCGCGCGGTTGAAGGCCCGCACGATCCCTTCGAGCCTCTCTCGGCCCACCTGGCCCAAGGGGCCGAGCCAGGTCGGCCCCCGCCCGGCATGCCGGACCCTCCCCGGGCCGAGGAGGGTCGACCCCTGGGCCGTGACCCCCCGCAGGAGCCTCGACTTCGGGAGATACTTCTCCATGAGCTCTTCAAGTCCTAACCCGTTCTGGAGGCTCAGGACCAGAGTCGAAGGCCCGATCGCGGGGAGCGCCCCGCGGATCGCCGCCTCGGTCTGGGGGGCCTTGACGAAGAGGGCCACCAGCTCGGCCTGGCCGACCTCCTCGATCGAGGTGGTGGCCCGGACCGCGACGCGGATCATCTCCCCGGCCTCCTCGATGACCAGCCCAGCGGCGTTGATCGCGGCGATATGCTCCTTGGCGATCGGGTCGAAGAGATGGACTTCCTCACCGCTTCGGACGAGCAGGCCTCCGAAGAGGCTCCCCAGGGCCCCGGCCCCGATGATCGCGATCTTCACAGCTCCTTGAGGACCTCCTCGCTCATCTTGAAGCTGTGGGCCTCCAGCTCGGGGAACTCCCCGGCCTTGACCTCCTCCTTGTAGGCCCGCAGCGCCCGCTCGATCTCCCCCGCCAGATCGAGGTAGCGCTTGACGAACTTGGGAGAGAACCGGAAGGAGAGCCCCACGAGGTCGTGGAAGACCAGGACCTGGCCGTCGCAGTATGGGCCGGCCCCGATCCCGATCGTCGGGACCGCTATCCGCTTGGTGATCAACCTCGCCAGTTGGTAGGGGACGCACTCCAGGATCAGGGCGAAGATCCCCGCCTCCTCGAGGCACTCGGCGTCCTCGAGGAGCTTCTTGGCCGTCTCCTTGTCCCGGCCTTGGACCTTGAACCCCCCGAGCTGGGAGGCCCGCTGAGGTGTGAGCCCGATGTGGCCCATCACGGGGATCCCGCCCCGGCGGACGATCTTCTCCACGATCTCGGCCACCTCAGAGCCCCCCTCGAGCTTCACCCCGTCGACCTGGGCCTCCTTCATCAGCCGCCCGGCGTTCCGGAGGGCCTCTTCCGGGGAGATGTTGAAGGACATGAAGGGCATGTCCCCCACGACGAAGGCCCGCTTGACCGCACGCATCACCGCCTTGGCATGATGGAGGATGTCCTCCAGCTCGACGGGGATCGTGCTCTCATACCCCAGGACCGTGTTCCCCACGGAGTCCCCTACCAGGATCAGCTCGAGCCCCGCCCGGTCGACCAGCAGGGCCGTGGGGTAGTCGTAGGCCGTGATCATCGAGATCTTCTCCCCCGCCTCCTTCATCCGCTGGAGCGCCTGGACCGTGATCTTCTCCTGACCTTGGCCTTGAGCCATCATCCCTCCTTAAGCTTTGGATTCAGTTCGAGCAGGTCGCTCCTCGAGGGGACCCCGCCCAGCCCCTTGGCCGCCTTGACGGCGTTGTTCACCGCTTCGGCCAGGACCTCCTCCGCGAGGATCCCCAGGACATTCAGGTCGGCCTGGCCCTTATACCTCCCGACCGAGGCGGTGAAGATCACATCCCCGTCGAAGGTGGTGTGGATCGGTGAGATCGTCTTCACCAGGGCCCGCTGGGCCATGAGGGCCAGGACATTCAGCTCCGGCTTGATCAGTGCGGCCTCGAAGGCCACGACTGCCAGGGTGGTGTTCTGTCCCTCGTGGCGCGCCACGCGGAAGCCGAAGTCGAAGGCCCGGGGGACCTTCCCCTTCTTCATCTCCTCGACGGTGCTGATGAGCCTCGTCCCGGACTCGTCCCGCAGCCCGGCGAGGATCTCCCCAGTCCGGTAGTCGAGGACATCCCCGAAGGCGTTGACCACCGCCAGGGCCCCCACGACCCCGTAGGGGCCCGCGATGCTGGCGGTCCCCACCCCGCCCTTCATCGCCCGTTTCAGGCCGTAGAGCTTCCCCACGGTCGCGCCGGTCCCCACGCCCACGCTCCCCTGCTCGACCGGGCCGCTTTTGGCATTGAGGCAGGCCTGGTAGCCCATCTCGACATCGGGCCTCCGGCGGCAGTTCCCCAGAGGGAGGTCGAAGATCACCGCGCTCGGGACCCGCGGGACGCGGGTGATCCCGACATCGAAGCCGATCCCCTGCTCCTCGAGGTAGCGCATCACCCCACCGGTGGCATCGAGCCCGAACCCGCTACCCCCGGCGAGCAGGACCCCGTGGATCTCATCGCGGAGATGTAGGCTGCGGAAGATGTCCATCCCTCTCGTCCCCGCGGCCATCCCCGGGGCCAAGCCGCCCCCAATCGCCCCCTCGCGGAAGAGGACGACGGTGCAGCCGGTCAGCCCCTCGAAGTCGCTGGCATGGCCGACCTCCACGCCTGGAACATCGGTTATCGCGCCGGCCATCTTAGCCATCACCCCTCTTTCAGGATCAGGAACTCGAGCGCGCTCAGGGTGTAGATCTTCGTCGTCTCCACCAGCTGCGCGATCGAGACCCATTCGTCCCGCTGGTGCGGGACCATCCGCTCGCCCGCGCCGATGGTGACGACCGGGATCCCCTTCCAGGCCCAGAGGAAGGTCCCGTCCGTGGCCCCGGGGACGCCGTTGTAGACCGGCTCTCGCCCGGTCACGGCCCGGATCGCCGTCTCCACCGCTTTAACGAGCGGCTCATCCTTCGGGGTCTCGGTCCAGGGCCGCTCCTCGATGAACTCCAGTCGGGCTTGATAGCTGATCCCCTCGGGGAGCCGCTCGTGCTCCGCCAGGGCCGCCCGGACCTCCCCCTCGAAGCCCCTCTCCAGGTCGGCCTTGGTCTCCTCCTCCACCTCGGCCACGAGCCTGGCTAGAGCCTCCTTCAGCTCTTTGTGGTCCTGGCCCGGGACCGTCCGGATATCGAGCCAGGCCTGGCAGTCCCGGGCCATCACATTCAGCTGGGGCTCGCCCGCCACGGGGGCCCGCAGGACCGTCGGGGTGATGCTCGGGAAGCCCAAATACCGGTGGTAGCCGAGCCGGGCGATCTCCCGCCGCTCCAGCTCCTGGAGGCGGAGGAGGATCTTCGCCGTCGGGGGTATGGGGTTGAACCCCGCGAGCGGCATGCAGCCATGGCTCATCTTCCCAGTGCTGGTGAGCACCGCCCGCAGGGCCCCCTTCTGGGTGAGGCAGAGCTGGTTATCCTCCGGCTCGCAGATGATCGCCCCATCTACATCGTCGGCCCAGCCGGCCTTGATGAGCTGCTTGATCCCGGTCATCATCCCCTCCTCGTCGACCGGGACGGCGAGCATGATCTTCTCTGAGAAGCGGACCCCCGCGCGCAGGATGGCCGCGATCGCCAGTATGGCCGCGGCCAGGTTCCCCTTGGTGTCGCAGGCCCCACGGCCGTAGATCCGCCCCTCCGCGACCTCGGCCCCAAACGGGGGGAACCGCCACTCCCGGGGATCGCCCTCGGTCACCACATCGGAGTGGGCCTCGAACAAGATCGTCCTCCCCGGCCCCGAGCCGCGAGCTAGCCCGATCACATTCGGCCGGCCGGGGTGGACCTCCTCCAGGGCCACCTCGAGCCCGAGCTCGCGCAGCTTCGCGGCCACGAACTGGGCCACCTCCCCCTCGTCCCCCGAGCCGTCGGCCCGGACCACGCTGGGGATCTGGACGAGAGCGCGCGTGAGCTCGACGAGCTCTTCCTCATGAATTTGGGCCAGCACCGCTTTCCGTTCAGCTTCTTTCATCTCCACTCCTTCCATCCATTCAGCTTCGCTTGCCCCCCTTGAGGAACTTGATCCGCGGGTCGAGGATGTCCCGGAGGCCATCACCGAGGAGGTTGAACCCCAGGACCGCGACCATGATCGCCAGGCCGGGGAAGATCGCCGACCAGGGGGAGAGCCGCATGAAGGTCTGGGCCTCCTTGAGCATCCTCCCCCAGCTTGGGTCCGGCGGCTGGGTCCCCAGGCCGAGGTAGCTCAGCCCCGCCTCGGCCAGGATCGCGGTGGCGAAGCAAACCGTGGCCTGGACGATGAGGATGGCGAAGGTGTTGGGCAGGATGTGCCGCCAGGCGATGGAGAAGCCGCTCCGGCCGGCCGCGCGCGCGGCGACCACGAACTCCCTCTCCCGGAGGGAGAGGAAGTTCCCCCTTGCCAGCCGAGCGAAGAGCGGGGCGTAGGAGAGCCCGATCGCGATCATGCTGTTCTTGATCCCCGGCCCCAAGACTGAGGTGATCAAGATGGCGAGCAGGATCGCGGGGAAGCCGTAGAGCGCGTCCATCAGCCGCATGATCCCCTCGTCGAGCCAGGAGCCGTAATAGCCGGCGAGCACGCCACTGAAGACCCCCAGGCTCATCCCGATCCCGACCGCGATCAGCCCCACGGCGATCGAGTTCACCGCGCCCTTCATCACCCGGCTGAAGATGTCCCGCCCGAATTGGTCCGTCCCGAACCAATGGGCCCGCCCCGGCCCCTGGAGGCGGGCGGAGACCTCCATCTTGTTCGGGTCATAAGGGGTGTAGAAGAAGCTGACCAGGGCCGCGACGACCACGATCGTCCCCAGGGAGAGCCCCACGGCGAAGTTCCGGCTTCTCAGATAGCGCCTAGTCATATCTGATCCGCGGATCGAGGAAGCCGTAGAGGATGTCAACAAGGAAGTTGACTAAGATGATGACCCCGGCGATGAAGATCACCACCCCCTGGACCACGGGGAGGTCGCGCTGGGCGATCGCCAGGATCACGAGCCTTCCCATCCCCGGGAGGTAGAAGACGCTCTCGATGATGATCGTCCCCGCCAAGAGGCCCCCAAGCTGGAGCGCGAGGACGGTCACCACGGAGATGAGCGAGTTCCGCAGGGCGTGCTTGGTGATCACGACGCCCTCGGGGAGGCCCTTGCTCCGGGCCGTCCGGACATAGTCCTCGCCGAGCACCTCGAGGAGCGAGGAGCGGGCGATCCGGGTGATGATCGCGGCGCGGACCACCCCGAGCGCTAACGCGGGGAGCAGGAGCGACCTGAGGGCCCCCAGGGGGCTCTCGGCCCATTCGGTGAACCCCCCCGCGGGGAACCAACGGGCGTAGACGGCGAAGAGGAGGATGAGCAGGATCCCGAGCCAGAACTCGGGGATGGAGATCCCCAGTTGGGAGAAGAGCATGATCCCGTAGTCTCCCAGACGGTTATGATGCGTGGCGGCGTGGATTCCTAGAGGGATGGAGATGACCGCGGTGAGGAGCAGGGCGAGAGCGGCCAGCGGGCCGGTGACGGCCAGGCGGCTCGCGATCAGGCCCGCGACGGGAGTGTTGTAAGTAATGGACTCGCCGAGGTCCCCGGTCAGGACGCCCTTCAGCCACTCGCCGTATTGGACGGGGAGGGGCCGGTTCAGGCCGAGCTTCTCCCGCATCTGGGCCAGCAGGGCCGGGTCGGCCTCGGTCCCGAGGATGATCTGGGCCGGGTCGCCCGGGAGGACGCGCATCACCAGGAAGACGATGATCGAGATGAGAAGCAGAGTCAAGACCAGCGCCCCGAGACGCCTCAGGATGTAAGCTCGCACTCTGCCTCCTCAATTCCTGCCTTGCTCCCCTGCCAGCAGCTCCACTCCCCCTCAGTGACGAGCGGCCCGGGCCAGGCTCGCCCGACCTTCGAGTCCGGCCACCGACCGCTGGAGGAGCCGATATGAATCACGAATGAGCCGATGGTCCGCGGTCGGATCGGAGACCTCCAGCGTGAGGTAACCCTCGTATCCGCCTTGCAAGAGGGCCTGGAGGAGGGCCTCCAGCTCGAGCACGCCGGCCCCCAAAGGCTGGTGGGCCTGCCCCTGCGCGTTGCAGCTATGGAGGTGGATGTTGGCCAGGATCGGGAGGAGCCGCGGCAGGTTCTCCACCGGGGCCTCGTTGCTCTGCAAGACATGGCCGATGTCCAGGGTGGCCCGAACCCCGGGCGCGAGCGAGGCGAGCTCGAGCAAGTCCGCGCACTGGCTGGGGTAGACCATGCTCCGCGGGAGCCCGGTCCAAGCGGGAAGGTTCTCCACCGCCAGGAACTGCCCCGTCCCTTGGGCCAGGGGCAGGAGCTCGCCGAGGTTCTCGGCGAGGATCGCCTTCCCGTCGGCCTCCGTCCGGAGGTAAGGGGCGTAGAAGACCCCGCCATGGACCGTGAGGCCCCGGGCTCCCAGGGCTGCCCCCAGCTCGATCGTGGCCCTCAGCTCTTCCAGGGTGTAGCGCCGGACTGCCACCGTCGGGGTGATCAACGAGCTCCAGAGGAAGGGGGCATGGAGGATGACCTCCATCCCCTCGAGCAGCCGGTTCAGCCGGCCGACCTTCTTTTCGAGCAGCCAGCGGTTCCCCCGCCAGTGCTCGACCCAGACCTCGGCGAACTCCGCCTCCTCGGAGCGGACGAGCGCGGCCTGCTCCTCCCACTGCCGCTCATCGTCCCCGACGAGGCTGATGACCGCCCCGAGGCCGAGCTTGAATCGCCTAGCCATCCCCTGGCCCAAGAAGGCTGAGGGGGCCGGGACCAGCCCCGGCCCCCTCGGGCGCTGCTACTTCCAATAGATCGTGCTCAGGTCCGTGACATACATGGGGAGGATGTGGAAGCCCTCGATCCCGGCCTTCATCCCCTCCAGCATGTGGGGGTCCTGAATCCAAGCGTTGACGGCGTCGTCGGCGATGATCGCCTGGACCATGGCGTAGATGACCTTCCTCTCGCTGAGGTCGAAGGTGTTCCTCCCGCGCTGGAGGAGGTCGCGGATGAAGTAGTTGGTGTATTGCCAGTAGTAGGCGGACGAGCCGTCGGGCTTGGCGCTCTCGAAGGCCTTGACGAAGTTCGCCGCGGGCTCGAGCCCCTGGTCGTGGCCGATGACCGTCATATCGTAGTCCCAGCGGGTGTAGACCTGATCGAGCCAGCGGCCCCACTCGATGATCTCGAGCTTGGCCCTGATCCCGACCTGAGCCAGCTGGTCGGCGATCACCTCTCCAGTCCGGATGTGGAACTCGTAGGGCTGGGGGAGGAAGATCGTGGTCTCGAACCCGTTCGGATAGCCGGCCTGGGCCAAGAGGGCGCGGGCCTTCTCCGGATCATGCGGATACATCCCGGTCAGGTCGATGTAGTAGGGGTTGAGGGGGCACATGTGGGAGACGATCTTGCTCCCCCACTCCGGGCGGAGGTCGGTGGCCAGGATGATCTCGTCCCGGTCGAGCGCGTAGTTGATCGCCCGCCGGACGAGCACATTGTCGAACGGCGCCCGGCTGTTGTTCATCACCAGGACTTGGGCGAGGTTCGACGGGGCGGAGGCGATCTTGAACCGCGGATCTCCCTCGATCTGGATCGCGTTCTCCGCGACCATCCGGTCGACGAAGTCCACATCCCCGGCCAGAAGAGCGGCCAGCGAGGCGGCCTGCTCGGGGATGATCTTGAAGACCACCCTGTCGAGGTAGGGGATGCCCGGCTGCCAGTAGTTCTCGTTCTTCACGAAGGTGATGTGGTCGCCGGGGACCCACTCGGCGAACTTGAACGGCCCGGTCCCGATCGGGTTGGACTTCAGCTCCTCCATGTTCGAGCCCTGGGGGATAATCCCCGCGCCCTTCGAGGAGGCGAGCTCGCCCAACAGCGAGGCGGCCTTCCCCTTGGTAATGAACTTCACAGTGTAGTCATCGACGGCCAGGACCTCCTTGACATCGGCGAAGGGGACGGCGTTCGGCGAGGCGGTCGCGGGATCGCGGAGGGTGTCAAAGGTATACTTCACATCCGCGGCCGTGAGCGGCGCGCCGTTGTGGAACTGGACCCCCCGCCGGAGGCGGAAGGTATACTCCGCCCCGTCCGCGGTCTCGGTGACCTGCGGCAGGCTCTCGGCGAGGAGCGGGACGATCTGCCCCTCCGGGGTGTAGCGGAGGAGCGGCTCGTTGATGTTGTAGTATACAATCTGATAGCTCGCCGCGGCCGCGGTGAGGATGAGGTTGAGCCCCGGCGGCTCGGCCTGGATCGCGATCGTCAGTTGCCCGCCGGCCTTCTGGGCCGGCCCCGTCAGCCCGAACAGGAACACCAAGGCCAGTAGACCCGCCATCAGTATGCCCAGTCTGCTTCTCATCTCATACCTCCTCAACTAGACTAGATAAGAAAGAGCCCGTCTGGATCTCGAAGGTTCGCCCTCCTTGACCACCTCCCTCCGCCTCGGTCGTAACGCTTGAACTTGCCGAGCTTCCAGAGCTAGCTGCCCTCCTGGAGGATCCGCTTCGCCGAGATGAAGTGCTCCTCCATCGCCCGGACGACTCTCTCCTTGTCTCGCTTGGCCAGGGCCGCGCCGATCCGACGATGGTCCTCGATCGCCCGGCGGAAGTGGCGCTCATCCCGGAGGAAGTAGTCCGTGATCATCTGCTTCCACAGCCGCTGGCGGGTCACCTGCAGTAGGAGCCGGACGACCTTGACGATCAGCGGGTTCCCGGTGCTCTCGGCGACCGCGAGGTGGAACTCCTCGTTCAGGTCGAAGAACCGCTCGTAGTCCTTCGCGCCGAGGAGCGAGCGCATCTCCTCCGAGACACGCTGGACCGCCCCGAGCTGGGCTTCCTCGGCCTGCTCGATGGCCAGCTCGAGCACGCCCCGCTCCACGACCCTCCGGGCCTCGAGCGCATCCTCGACGCTCTCGCTCTCCTCCAGCAGGGCTAGGGCCCCCCAGCCCTGAGGGCAGCTCCGGACGAAGGTCCCGCTCCCGGCGATCCGCTCGACGATCCCCGCGAGGTGGAGCGCACTGAGGGCCTCCCGGACCGAGGTCTTGCTCACGCCCGTCTCCTGCTCGATCACCCGCTCCGGGGGGAGCTTGTCCCCCACGCGATAGACCCCGCGCTGGATCGCCTCGAGGATCTGCTCGGCCACCTGGACGCTCTTCTTCTGCGCCCCCACGGCGCGAAATACCACATTACCTGGCATTACGGTAAGAATATAACACCGGAGAGGTTCCGAGTCAAGTCCATTCCCCCTCGGGCTGGCGGCTCAGAGGAGCGGGATCTCCGCCTCGAGGTAGAGCTGAGCGCGACGGCCCTCCGGCTCGATCCCCAGGAGGGGGTAGGCGAACCCGACGGTGAAGGAGACGGGGAAGAGGCCGCCGAGCGTCTCCCCGCTCAGCCGCCCCTCAGCCCCGACCTCCACGTGAAACTCCTTGAGGTCGAGGTTCTCGAACCGCTCCCAGGTCTTCCCGAAGGCTAGGAAGAGCGACAACCGCAGCTCGTCGAGCACGGCGAGGTTCGCCAGGTCGTAGTCCAGCTCCCGCTTGGCCGGGAGGCTCAGCGAGAGCTGGCCGGCCAACTTGGCATTTCCGGGGAAGCTGGCCTTCACCCACTTCCCCTCGACCTGCTGGTAGAAGCTCCGCAGCTCGTCCAGTCGGAAGCGGAACGGCCCGGGGAGGTCGAGCCCCAGCCCGAGCTGGACCCGCTCCTCGAGGTAGAGGTGGGGGAGGAGCCGGAAGCTGTGCCAACTGGTGAGCGCGAGCCGGCCGAACTCCAGCGGGTAGCCGAGCAGCTCCGCGGAGAAGGAGTAGGTCTCGGCGATCGCCTCGCTCCTCGTCCAGCCCAGGCCGAGGTAGTTGATCCCCCGGCGGGCCCCGGCGTCGAGGACCCGGCCGATGGCGAAGCTGAGCTGGTCCCGAGCCTCCCAGAACTTCGCCGGCGAGCCGACGGGCGGATTGGCGTAGCGGGCGAGCTCGAGGGACAACTCCCCCGCGATCGTCCCGTATTGATCGAGCGGGCCAAGGTCGAGATAGCCCCGGGTCACCGAGCCCCGGCCGTTGTAGATCGCGAACGCGCCCACCTTCTGGGCCACGCTCACCAGCCAGCGATACCAGAGCGTGCCGCCCGCGACCGTCTGGCTCATCGGGTCGAGCTGGAGGAGGTAGGCGTCGAGCGGGAGGTCGTTCTTCCCCGTGGTGATCACCCGGACCTTCGGGGGGTAGAAGTTGTCGAGCCTATTGGTATCGGGCGTCAGCTCGCGGGGGTCGAGCCGGATCTCCTTCACCGGGCTGGCGGTCCGGAACTCGACCCGCCCCTCCGGCTCGCTCGCCTCCCACAGCTCCGTCAGCTCCTCGCCCCCCTCGGTGAGGGCCACGACCTCGACGGGGAGGGCCCCCTCCCCGCGCCGGACGAGCTGCGCGGCCGTGAGGTAGTTCCCGCTCTCGCCGGTCGTGGTGACCCGCTTGATCCCGTAGTCCACGGACACCGCCCCGTAGAGCCAGTTGGAGAAGAACCCCTCGAGCTGCTGGCCGGAGAGCTCCTCGGCCAGCTGCTGGAGGTCCGCGGTGGTGAAGATCTCGTGCGCGTAGTCGCGGTGGACCCTTGCCAGCAGCTCCCGCATCCTCTCCTCGCCGATCTGCCCCGCCAGGGCCCGCAGGACGAGATAGCCCTTGTCATAAAGCCGGACGGTCGAGTAGTTCCCGTATTCCACCTCCTTCTCCGGCTTGACAAGGGCCTCGTCGAACCGGTCCTTGAAGACCTTGAGATAGGGCAGCTCGACATTGTGCTGCCGGAGGTTGTAGAACCCCAGGTAGTAGTCGATCACGTTCTGGACCAGGCCCTTCCGCTTGAAGACGAAGACGTTCGGCCCGAACCCGCCGTATTTCTCCTCGTAGTAGCTGATCGAGAGATACTGGGCGAAGGCCTCGCTGAGGAAGTTCTCGGCGTTGAAGTCCACGCCCGCCCCGACCCCGAAGTAGAGGTGGGCCAGCTCGTGGGCCAGGACATACTCGGCGAACCGGTCGATCATCCCCGCTAGCGCGAGGTCCTTCTCCCGGAACCAGGAGTCGCCGAGGATCACCAGCCCGTCGGCTGTCATCCCGAAGAGCCCGCGGGCCGAGGACTCGACGATCACCACGCGCTCATAGTCCAGCGGGCCATAGAGCTGTTCGTAGCGCTCGAGGACCTCCACGGCATAGGTGGCGAAGAGGCGGGCCGCGGCCTTGTGATCGGGGAGGTAGTAGACCTCGACCAGCCGCCCGCCCGCTTCCAGCCCATACCGGGCGAAGGCCGGCCCCGCGCTCCAGGGGATCGACCTCACGGGGAAATTGCTCCGGAGGAGGAAGGTCTTCCAGCCCTCATCCTCCCGGACCAGCTCCTGCTCCTCTGCCCCGGCGGCCAGCACATATTCCTTGGGGAGGGTCAGCTCGGCCTCATACCAGGCGGCGGGGAGCTCGAACTTGTAATACCCTCCCGGCGGAGGCTGAGGGAAGCCCTCGACCAGGCTCTCCGCGGGGATGGCGATGGGGTGCCAGCCGAACCGCCAGGTGTAGATCTCGCGGTGATGGCACTGATCGCCCACGACCATCTCGGGGAACTTCGTGGCGAACTCGATCTTCACCGAAGCCGTCTGGCCCGGCGCGAGCGGCGCAGGGAGGGCCACGCGGAGGAAGGTATCCTTCAAAGAATAGGTCTGGACCTCGGGGGGCGACTCGAGAAGCTCGTGCTGGAGCGGCTCGCCTCCCTCATCTGTCACCGCCTGGACCTGGAGCCAGGAGGGGTCGAACCCCTCCCAGTAGGACTGATCGATGTAGGACCGATCGAGGTAGGGGTTCCGCTCCCGGCCGAAGTTCGGGAGCAGGAGAAAGTAGAGCGAGTCCAGGGGGGCCTCGGAGTCGTTCTGATAGACGACCAGTGCGCTTCCCGCGAGCGTGTCCGTCTGAGGGTCCAGCTTCACCTTGAGGCTGTAGCGCTCCTCCGCCTGGGCCGTGAGGGCGAGGGAGAGGATCAGGACAGGGAGAGCCAGGGGCAAGAGTCTTCTCATCATCTCCTCCTTGACCGGGGATTATAGAGGAATGCGCAGTTCGCTTCAACTGCGATCGCCCGCGCCCTGGCCGGGGAGGAGCTCGAGCCGGACCTTGAGGATCTCCCGCTCGCTCGCCTCCTCCACCGTCAGCCGGACGGAGTCGATCTCGACCGACTCCCCCTCCTCGGGGATGTCCTCGAACCGGGCCAGGAGTAGCCCGCTGATCGTCACCCCCTCGTCCAGCGGCAGCGCTAGCCCGAGCTTCTCGTTCAGCAGGTCGACCTCCGTGTCCCCGTCGACGAGGTATTCGTTGGCCGAAAGCCGCTGGATCAGCTGCTCCGGGCGGTCATACTCGTCCTCGATCTCCCCGACGATCTCCTCGAGGATGTCCTCGAGGGTCACGATCCCGGCCATCCCCCCGAACTCGTCGACCACCATGGCCATGTGCTGGTGCTCCCGCTGGAAGTCCCGCAAGAGCTCGTTGATCGGGCGGGTGGTCGAGGTGTAGAACGGGGGCCGGAGGAGCTCGCGGAGCGACTGGCCCGGGCGGGCCTGGAGGAGGTCCTTGGCGTAGAGGAAGCCGATGACATTGTCCCGGTCGCCCTCGTAGGCCGGGAAGCGGGAGTGCCGGTCCTGGGCCATGATCCGCTTCGCCTCCTCCAAGGGGGTGTTGATCTCGATCGCCTGGACATCCGGCCGGGGGACCATCACCTGC
This sequence comes from Candidatus Acetothermia bacterium, assembly GCA_024653345.1. Lineage (GTDB taxonomy): Bacteria > Bipolaricaulota > Bipolaricaulia > RBG-16-55-9 > JANLFV01 > JANLFV01. Next base: position 70,066 of record JANLFV010000003.1, on the reverse strand, counting down.
TCCGCGGTCATATCGTCGTAGGTGAAGATCCGCTTGATCATCTCCACATCCTCTTTCTCCAGCAAGCCGCGCTCGCGGCTCGCCTCGATGAGATACTTGATCTGCTCCTCGCTCACTCCCGGCTGCTCCTTCCCCTGGAACGAGGCCGGGAGGAGCGCAGTCAGGGCCGCTGCGAGCCTGCGGAAGAGGAGGACAAGCGGCCTGAGGAGGTGGGCGAGGAGATAGACCGGCCAGATGGCGGCGAGGGTGAACCGCTCCGGATGGTTCTTGGCCAAGCTCTTGGGGGTGATCTCCCCCAAGGCCAGGAGGTAGAGCGTGATGAGGATGGTCGCCACCAGCCCCGCCGCGGTCGTGGAGAGATAAGGCCGGAGGAGCTGGAGCGAGAGGATCGTGGCGATCGAGGAGGCGAGGAGGTTCACGAAGTTGTTGGCGATGAGCAGCGCGGTGATCAGGCCGTTGGGGTCGTTCAGCAGCGCCTTGAGGGCTCTAGCCTTCCGGGGGTGGGCCTTCACTAGGTAGCCCAACCGGCCCCGCCCCATCGCGGTGAGGGCCGTCTCGGACGCGGAGAGGAACCCGGAGAAGAGGACCAACACCAGGAGGGCGACAAACCCCCAAATGAGGTTCATCAGCCTAACACCTCGCTGAAATTATAAACGATCTCCACTCCAGTGACAACCGCGCCGCGGTTGACAGTCCTATCCTGTTTTCCTAAAATCCGGGCGATGTTCGACTCCTTGGGCCAGCGGCTGACGGAGGTGTTGACCCGGCTCCGGCGGAAGGGCCGGCTCACCCGGGCCGATGTGGAGGAGGGCCTGCGGGAGGTCCGCAGGGTGCTCCTCGAGGCCGATGTGAACTACAAGGTGGCGAAGAGCTTCACCGAGCGCGTGGCCGCCAAGGCCCTCGGGCAAGAGATCCTCGAGAGCCTCACCCCCGGCCAGCAGGTGATCAAGCTGATCCACGACGAGCTGGCCGCGCTCATGGGCGGCGGGCGGGCCGAACTCGATCTCTCGCCCGGGGAGGCGTGCCTCCCGAGCGTGGTGATGCTCGTCGGGCTCCAGGGGTCGGGGAAAACGACGACCGCGGGGAAGCTCGCCCGCTACCTGGTGAAGCGGGGCCAGGCCAAGCGCCCGCTCCTCGTGGCCGCGGATGTCTACCGCCCCGCGGCGGGGGAGCAGCTCCGGCAACTGAGCGAGCGGCTGGGGTTCGCCTACTTCGGCGACGGCTCCCTCTCCCCGCTCGAGATCGCCCGCCAGGCCCTCGAGCGGGCCAGGGCCGAGGGGTTCGACCTGGTGGTCCTGGACACGGCCGGGCGGCTCCAGGTCGATGAGCCCCTCATGGCCGAGCTGGAGGCCCAGGCCCGCGCGCTCGAGCCGCGCGAGGTCCTCCTCGTCGCGGACGCCATGACCGGCCAGGAGGCCGTGGCGATCGCCGGGGAGTTCCACCGCCGCCTCAAGCTCACCGGGATCATCCTCACCAAGCTCGACGGGGACGCCCGCGGCGGGGCGGCCCTCTCGATGGTCGAGGTGACCGGGGTCCCGATCAAGTTCGTGGGCGTGGGCGAGCGGCTGGAGGACCTCGAGCCGTTCTACCCCGAGCGGATGGCCGGCCGGATCCTGGGGATGGGCGATGTCCTCTCGCTCATCGAGGAGGCCGAGGAGCGGCTCGACCAGAAGCGGGCCGAGGAGCTGGCCGAGCGGCTGGTGAAGGAGGAGTTCACGCTCCAGGATTTCCTCGACCAGCTGAGACAGGTCCGCCGGATGGGGCCGCTCGAGCGGCTGCTGGAGAAGCTCCCCGGTGCGGGCCGCGTCCAGGTCGAGGACAAGGAGCTGGACAAGGTCGAGGCGATCATCAACTCCATGACGCGGGCGGAGCGGCTCAACCCCCAGATCATCGACGGCTCGCGAAAGCGGCGGATCGCCCGCGGGAGCGGGACGGCGGTGAGCGAGGTGAACCGCCTCTTGAAGCGGTTCAACGAGGCCCGGAGGATGATGAAACGGTTGGGGAAGCTGAGTAAACGGGGGGAGCTACCCTTGGAGGGGTTACCATTCTAATGGCCTAACCATAAGAGCCTCCTCTCCCCTGGCGGGAGAGGAAGAGAGGTGAGGGGGGATCATGAATGATCATCACCCCCATCCTGTGCCCTTCCCCGTCCAGGGGGAAGGGGAGAATCTGAAAAGGAGGATCGATGGCAGTGAAGATCAGATTGAAGCGGATCGGCCGGCGCGGCCAGCCGAGCTATCGCCTGGTGGTGACCGAGGAGTCCCGCCCGCGGGGAGGAGGGGTCGTCGAGGACCTCGGCTCCTTCGACCCGAAGCAGGACCGGCTGGAGATCGACAAGGGGCGGGCCTTGGCCTGGCTCCTTCAGGGGGCCCAGCCGAGCGAGACGGCCCGGAGCCTCCTCTCCCGGCTCGGGGTGATGGAGGAGTGGCATAAGGCGAAGGCCGGCAAGTTGGCAGGCTGATACCTCGGTCCGGGCGAGGCGCTAGACGCGCAACCGAGATGCTCAAGGAACTCCTCCAATTCCTCGTCGCGGAGGTGGTGGAGCAGCCGGAGCGGGTGAAGATCGATCACATCTCCACCCCGAAGGTCGAGCTCTTCTACCTCTCCGTCTCGCGGAAGGACCTGGGCCGGCTCCTCGGGCGGGAGGGGCGGACGGTCGAGGCAATCCGGAAGGTGATCCAGACCATAGCCGCGAAGCAGGGGAAAGAGACGGTTGTCGATGTGGTCTAGTTCTGGCTCGCTTCCAGCGAGCTAGATGCCGGGAAATCATGGCCTGTCCTAGACCTTCCTCTCCCCTTGGGGGAGAGGATCGAGGTGAGGGGTATGGAGAAGCGCCACACGCTGGTCGAGCTCGCCCGCCAGCTCCGCCGGAGCCAGACCGAAGCGGAGCGAGTCCTCTGGGGAAGGCTGAGGAACAGGCAGCTTGAGGGCGTGAAGTTCCGCCGACAGCAGCCCATCGGCCGGTTCATCGTCGACTTCGCCAGCCTCGAGCAAGATCTGGTGATCGAGATCGACGGGGGCCAGCATGCGCGGGAGCCCGACCAGACTAATGACAGAGAGCGAGCATCCTGGCTCGAGCAGCAGGGCTATCGTGTCCTGAGGTTTTGGGATAATGAGGTGCTCATGAACCTGGAATGTGTCTTGGAGAGGATAAGGGAGGCGCTGGGATGAGGCCGGGCTTCACCCTCACCCTGGCCCTCTCCCCTCAAGGGAGAGGTGCTCCAGCTCAAAGGGATGCGGGGGCTAGTGATCGCTTGCGGGGTGGCAGGCATGTTTGGGAGAGCAACTTCCTCTCCCCTTGGGGGAGAGGATCGAGGTGAGGGGTCAGGCAGGGTAGGGCACGATGCGGATTGATATCCTGACGATCTTCCCGGAGATGCTCGCGGGCTTCTTCTCCGCGGGGGTGATCGGCCAGGCCCGGGCGGAGGGGTTGATCGAGATCAACCTGCACAACCTCCGGGACTTCGCGACCGATAAGCACCGGACGGTCGACGACCGGCCCTACGGCGGCGGGCCGGGGATGGTCATGAAGCCCGAGCCCTTCTTCCGCGGGGTCGACCACATCAGAGCGCAGCTTCCTCCGGGCGTCGAGCCGCGGGTGATCCTCCTCTCGGCCAGCGGGCGGCTCTTCACCCAAGAGTTGGCGAAGGAGCTGGCGCAGGAGGCGAGCCTCATCCTCCTCTGCGGCCGCTACGAGGGGGTGGACGAGCGGGTCCTCCAGCTCTGCACGGACGAGCTCTCGATCGGGGACTTCGTCCTCTCCGGGGGCGAGCTGGCCGCGGCGGTCGTGGCCGAGGCGGTCTCGCGCCTCGTCCCCGGGGTGGTCGGGGACTACGAGTCGGTGAAGGGCGACGCCTTCTACGACGAGGACCTGGTCGGCCCGCCCCAGTGGACGAGGCCGCCGGTCTATCGCGGCCTGGCCGTCCCCGAGGTCCTCCTCACCGGCAACCACGAGGAGATCGCGGAGTTCCGCCGGCAGAAGCGCCTGGAGAAGACGGCCCGGAATCGGCCGGATCTTCTAAGACGTTAGCAAGTGTGCGTGTGTGGGCGTTAGACCGAGACAGTGCCGGAGTTTGAGCGGCTTGAGCTGACTGATGCCTGTAAGAAGAACCTCCTCTCCCCTTGGGGGAGAGGATTGAGGTGAGGGGGCTCCTGGCTGGGGCTACCCTCATCCCTCCCTTCCCCCTTGAAGGGGGAAGGAGATCTTGGCGATCATGGGCAACTTATACATCGGCCTGATCCACTACCCGGTCCTGAATCAGCGGGGCGAGGTGGCGACCGCCGCGCTCACCGGGCTCGACCTCCACGACATCGCCCGCGCGGCCAAGACCTACGGGGTCGAGCGCTACTTCGTCGTCACCCCGGTCCCGGCCCAGCAGGGGATCGCCGCGCGGATCAGGCGCTACTGGCTCGAGACCAAGGCGGGCCACAACCGGGGCGAGGCCCTCGAGCTGGTGGAGATCGTGGGGAGCTACGAGGCGAGCCTCCGGTCCATCGAGCGCCGCGAGGGGGAAAGGCCGCTGGTGATCGGGACCTCCGCGCGCCGGCTCGACCGGCCCCAGATCGGCTACGAGGCCCTCCGCCGCCAGCTTGAAAGTTCGCCCCAGCCGGTGTATATTCTCTTCGGCACCGGCTGGGGGCTGGCCAAGCCGCTGCTCGAGCGGCTCGACTATCTCCTGCCCCCGCTTCTCGGGCCGGGCGAATGGAACCACCTCTCGGTCCGCGCCGCGGCTGCGATCATACTCGATCGCCTGAGAGGGAAATAGAAGGAGCTAGAGATGGATGAGCTATTGAATGCAGCCCAGCAGGTCCAGGACGAGCGGCCCCCCTTCCGCCCCGGGGACCTCATTCGGGTCCACGAGCGGCTGACCGAGGCCGGAAGACGGGAGGGGCGCGTCCAGGTCTTCGAGGGCGTGGTGCTCAAGAAGTCCGGGCGCGGGAGCTCGGCGATGTTCACCGTCCGGAAGATCTCCTCCGGGATCGGGGTGGAGCGGACCTTCCCCCTCCACTCCCCCAAGATCGCCAAGATCGAGGTGGTGAAGGAGGGCCGGGTCCGGCGCGCTAGACCCTACTACCTGAGGAGGCGACGGGATGTCCACTGAGCAAGAGGGCGGGCAGGAGCTGGAGCGGGAGGAGACTAACCCCCAGGCCCAGGCCGAGCCGAGCCCCGCGGCGGCCGCGCCGCTAGCCGCGGCCCCGGCTCAGGCGCTCCGGAGGAAGCCCTTCCTCGCCCGGCTCCTCAACCGGATCGGGGTCCAGACCGGCGAGACGGCCGAGTGGGCCCTCGATTGGCTCCAGGTGATCGTCGTCGCCGGGCTGCTCGCCTACCTCGTCATGACCTTCGTCCTCGTCCGGATGCGCGTCCCCACCGGCTCGATGATCCCCACGATCGAGGAGGGCGACTCCTTCTTCGTCGACAAGATCTCCTACTACTTCCGCAAGCCCGTCCCCGGGGACATCATCGTCTTCTGGCACTACGAGCGGACGGGGAAGATCCGCTATGTCAAGCGCCTGATCGCCGTCGCGGGCCAGACGGTCCAGCTCAAGGGGTGCGACCGCTTTCCCCAAGAGGAGTGCGGCCTTTATGTGGACGGGAAGCGGCTCGAGGGGCCCGCGTTCGCCAGGCCATACTACAACAGTGGGAGCTACAACTTCTGCCAGATCGGGGCGGCCACGGGCGACCACTGCACGATGAGCGACCCCGAGACGGTCGTGACCGTCCCTGAGGGCTATTACTTCGTCTTGGGGGATAATTCCCGCAACAGCCTCGACAGCCGCTTCTGGGGGTTCGCCAGCGAGAAGGACTTCATCGGCGAGCCCTTCCTCCGGGTCTGGCCGCCCTCGCGCTTCGGCGCGATGAACGGCTACTTCGGGAGCAAGAGGTAGTCTGCGCCCGGACATCTCTTGAGCGCTGGGGAAGCGGCCAGGGCTTCTCAGGGTAGGCTTGACCCGCCAGTCCGGGACAAGGTTCCCCCGCCGAGGGGCGTAATCTCCCCGATCCCCGGGCCACGGCGGTGACGGGGGTTACCGCGAGAAAATGCTGATGGTGACGGAAGAGACACTCGCGGCCTCCCCGCCGGAAGATCCCTTGACAAGGGCTCTCCCTCGGACTATAATCCCCCTCGAGGCTTGATCGAGGACACTGCAACCATCATCTGCAAATCAGGGGAGACTGGTCTTTGACAGAGACTAGGTCTGGCGAGCGGTCATCAAGGAAGAACCCGAGGAGGTGGCAGGGAAGGCTGGGCCTTCCACTTAACTCGGCGGCAGAGGCCGCCAGAAACTCGGGGGTGACACGAGATGGCAAGAGTTCCCTTAATCGGGCTGATCGGCGCGCTCTTAGTCCTCGGCCTGGGCGGTGTGGTCCTCTCGGACGGCTCGGGCTCGACTTCCGGGGGGACGAGCGTGGCCCCAAGGGCCGGGAGCCTCTTCAGCGATGTCCCGGCCGACCACTGGGCGATCGCTGACCTGCAGTTCCTGGTCGAGCGGGGGATCATCACCGGCCTCCCCAGCGGGCAGTTCAAGGGCGATCAGGCCATGACCCGCTATGCCGGCGCGGCGATGGTCGCCCGGGCACTGCGGTTCGCCCTGAACAACCCGGATGTGATCAAGAGCGAGGACCTCAAGGTGATGCAGGAGCTGATCTACAAGGTGAACGACCGGATCCAGAAGCTCGAGTCGAGCGGGACCGGCGCGAGCGCCACGGAGCTGGCCAGCCTCCAGGCGAAGGTCCAGCAGCAGGCCCAGCAGATCCAGTCCCTCCAGGCCCAGCTCAGCTCCGCTAAGACGGCCTCGCCCGATGTGACCAAGCTCCGGGAGCAGGCGAACGCCAGCTTCATCATCGGCCTGGCGGGGCTGTTCGTGGGGATCATCGGGATCGCCCTGGCGGTGATGTAGGAGCAGACCAACATCTCTGGCCTGATGTGTCTTGACTCCAGGCGCGGATGGTCCTCATCCAGTTGGCACGCCCGGAATGGTAGGAATTGAGCAACGGCTGGGGGGATGCATTTCGAGATCATCGGCGAGATCGAGGAAATCGCGACCATCGCCAAGGGTCTAGCGGTGCGAGAGCGAGCACGGCTAAGAGCGTAGTTCGGTCGGGGGACGGTGGAGGAAGCTGAAAGGCAAGGCAACAGCTCGCTTGCACAGCGGAGCTGTCGGCCGAGTGGAGCTATATTGGTATGAAGCTCACGGCGTTGGCCGGAAGAAGCTGCAGATCAAGCGCTTCCTGGAATAGACTATGAAGCAAGAGAGGCCTGGCGGTTACGCAATCTGCGTTCGGATCGACGGCAAAGAGCTGGACGCCCTGATCGGCGCTCGCACGATGGAGCAGTGGGAGATCCGGCTCGACCCGAGGACCGGGGCGCTGGACCTGGAGGGGGTGAGGCGGCCCCAGTTCAGCGTGTTTCTGCCTGGGTCTGGAGCGAATCGGCGTTGCAGTTGCCTTCCGCCATCCCTCCACGGTATCCTAGGACTGCTATGATCGAGAGAATGGGGGCAGTCGAGGTCCGTAGCCGCCTGGGCGAGCTCTTAGCTCGGGTTCGCTATGCTGGCGAGCGGTTTCTTATCACCCGGGACGGCAAGGAAGTAGCGGCCTTGGTCCGCGTCGAGGACCTGGAGCGATTGGAGCGGCTAGAAGACCTGTTAGATCTGGCCACGGTCCGCCTCCTTCAGGCCCGCGGAGAGGAGCCCTTGCCGGCGGAGGAGCTCCTCCAGCAGTATGAGCAGCTCTTCGGGTCAAAGCTGGAGCAACCGATCTCCGGCTGAGCGAGCTCGCAGATAGGGCGAGTGGGCATCTCTCCTCGAGGCCGTTACGGCGTCGTGGTCGACCCTGCGGTCATCCAGGAATTGAGCGACCCGAAGCGTTATCCCGCCAAGGTCCAGCTGCAACTCCTCCGGAGAATTCTTTCGCTCTCGGTCGATCCTCGGCCCCAAGACAGCAAGAAGCTGGAACACTCGATCTATCGGGTCACCTCCGGAGAGTATCGGGTAGTCTACGAGGTCGATGATGCGGCCCGCAGGATAACGATCTTCCTGGTGGGCAAACGCGGGGATGATGAGATCTACCGGCGCTTTGCGCGCTACTAGGATCGAGCAGCTTGAGGGCCGGGGAAGACCGGCGTTATAGTCAGCTCGGAGCGGTCGGTAGAGTTGCCGACCAGATCGCCCGACAGCAGGAGGAAGATGGCCCGGATTATCAAGACGATCGAGATCGAGGGAGAGCCGGCGGTCGCGCTCTTCGACACCGGCGCGGTCTACAGTTATGTCCGCTCCTCGTTAGCACGCCGCGCGCCGCGGCGAGCGATGGTCCCGCCCGCGCGCGTCGGCCTGGGAGGAAGAGAGGTCGAGGTTCGCGAAATCTGCCTCATCGAGGGGAGGATCGAGGGGCTGAGCTTCCTGGCTGATGCTGTCCCGTTGGAGAAGATCGGTGCGGCCGACGGCAAAGAGCTGGACGCGCTCATCGGCGCTCGCACGATGGAGCAGTGGGAGATCCAGCTCGACCCGAGGACCGGGGCGCTGGACCTGGAGGGGCTGCGGCGGCGGGAGTTTACTGAATTCCCCTCGGGAATTGGGCGGCGAAGGTGATCCTCATCACCCCCTCTTGACACCTGGGGGGTGATGGTGTATAATCGGCTCGTGAAAGGAGGTGGTTGGACCGCAGAAGCGCAGGAGTAGAGTCACTTCGGAGGCTGCAAAATCTCTAAACCAAGGGAGGTTGAAGAGAATGTCTAAGAGAGTTCTCGCGATCGCTATCGCGGCGTTACTAGTCGGCGGCGTCTATTCTGTGGCCAATGCAGGGGTCGAGGGAGACTTCTGCTTCGACTTCTATATCATCCCCCAGACGCAGATCGCCCAGGTCACGAAGATCGACCTGAACTTTGAGGGCCTGCTCAACCTCGACATCACGATCAGCGGGCTGACGATCAGCACCTTCATGGCCTTCGGGATGGCCGGAATCGAGACGGCCGTCTTCGACCTGGAGACCACGATCGGCTTCCTCGACATCTACGATGAGTTCTGGTTCTCCGTGCCCTATGCTGGGGACTTGAAGGACACCCGGCTCGACGACACGCTCTACTTCGTCAAGAAGCGGGTGAGCCTCACCGCGACCCTCGGCGGGCTGACGGTGAACAGCTTGATCATCTTCGAGGACCTGAACTTCACCTATCCGATGGACCCCGCACTGGTCGGAACCCAGGAGTGGGCCTTCGGGATGTGCCTGACCCTGAGCGGCCAGACGGTGAGCGGCATCGGCATTAAGTCCCTGGCCGGGATCAACTGCGAGCCGCAGATCCCGAACGAGATCAAGAAGTATGTCGCGATGGGCACCGTCCAGACGACCGAGCTCGGGTTCACCGTGGAGAAGATCTGGATCACCGGGATCGAGATCGCCGGGATCAAGATCAGCAACTACACCGAGTTCCGGCCCGACCAGCCCATCTACAACAAGATGACCTTCGCCACGAGCATCATGGGGATCTCCCTCTCCGTCGCCCTGGCGACGACTGATATCACCAACATCGGCACGCTCGCGGGGATCACCTTCACGGCCGCCCTCAGCGACTACATCACGTTGACCTGGGTTGACAAGAACGCGTCCCTGGCCTTTGACGACGATGACACGATCACGGTCAAGGCCGTCTTCCCGATCCAGACCGCGACCCTGACCGCGACATTGACAAGCAGGCCACTTTTGGGCATCACCTCGGCGAAGTTCGCGCTCAAGCTCCCCGTCCCCGTCGGGACCTTCACCGGGACGCTGACCTACGGCGGCAGCCCGCTCACATGGAACAAGTTCGACTTCGTCTTGGCTTCGACCGTCGGCGGACTCGATGTGACTCTGTCGGCCTCCTTCGGCCTCTATGGCCTGAACTATGCGGATGTGATGATCTGCGTCCCGTTCAGCGCCTAAGAGGATGGTCTTGAGGGAGGGCCGGCCCCTCGGGCCGCCCACCCTCGAAAGGAATATGAAATATGAAGGAGGTTCAGATGCGTAGGAGAATGCTAATCGCGCTCGCGGCCATCGTTGCGATCGCGCTCTTCTCCACCGTGGCCCAAGCGGGCGTCGAGGGGAAGTTCGTCTTCGACTTCTATGTCACCCCCCAGACGACGACCGCGCAGTTCTCCCTAATCGATGTGAACTTCGAAGGGCTGCTCTACCTCAACATAACCTTGAGCGGCCTGACGATGAAGACCTTCACGGCCTTCGGCGCCGCGGGCTTGGAGACGATGATCCTCGGGTTCAGCACCCTCCTCGGGCCGCTGGCGATCAACGACGAGTTCTGGTTCTCCGTCCCCTACGGCGGGCCGAATAACTGCCCTCAGGTCTGTCAGGAGCAGCAGAGCGTGGTCTACTGCTGGAACGCCTGCGATCCGCGGCTTGATGAGAAGCTCTACTTCGTCAAGAAGCGGGTCCAGCTCGACCTGACGATCGGCGGGATCACCATGGGGGCGCTCGTCCTCTTCGAGAACCCGGCCTTCACCTACCCCTATACGGGGGGTATACCGGTCCCGGAGGAGTTTTACTTCGGTGTCTGCCTCAATGTCAGCGGGACCACGGTGAGCGGGATCGGGATCGCCTCGTCCACGGGGATCTACTGCAACCCGGCAGCAAAGAATACGGTGAAGAAGTATTCGAAGGCCGGGTCGGTCGATCTCAGGAACCCCTGGGCTGAGACGATCAAGATCTCCAACATCCCGATCGGCGACCTGCTCTTCACCAGCACGACCGTCTTCACAGGGCTTGATGCAATCGACGAGACGCTCTCGTTCAGCTGGAGCGTGGCCGGGCTGGTGATCAAGGGCACATTCTTCATGGAGGACATCTTCACGCTCGCGTTCAAGAGCGCCAGCCTGAGCATCGCGCTCGACAACATCAGCATCGTGATCGCCGACCAGAACGGGAACCTGCAGCTCGACTCGGGTGACCTGATCACGATCAGCGCTGCTGGCATCGCGATCCAGGCCGCGACCGTGGACGCGACGCTCGAGATCGTGCCCGCAGGCGGTGGGTTAGCCGGCTTCTCCTTCGGGCTGACGCTGCCGATCCCGATCGGGACCTTCAGCGGGACGGTCACCTATGCGGACCATGGCGCCGGCCTTGAGTGGGACACCTTTGACTTCGCGCTCGACGCCGATGTCGCCGGGCTGGGGGTGGAGCTGACCGCCAGCTTCGGTGTCGCCGGCTTGGACAACTTCCATGTGATCGTCACCGTCCCCTTCAGCGCCTAGGCCCTCGATACACGGACGATCAGCGAGGCCCCGAGCACCAGCTCGGGGCCTCTAGTTTTTCCCCGGTCCTTGAGCGCCGGTTTTCCATCAGCTATAATCGCACTTGCTTGACGAGGGAGAGGATTTGGCGGATCGTCGGCCAAGAGCGGGTTCCTAGGGGAATACTTTACAAGATTCGGGCTGATCGTAAGGAGATCGAGATCTTGGTCACTAATCATGCAGGCTCCAGGATCAAGAGATGGAAACTGGACCTCCAGTGGGTTCTAGAGACGCTGCTCTATCCCGAAGAGGTTCTCAAAGGACATGGCGATAGATTTATTGCTCATCGAGTGATCGGCGATCATGTGATTCGGGTCATATACGAGTATGCAGAACGGATTCCCGAGGTTGTGACGGTATATTTCCCTTATGCCATGAGGTATTTTGAGGGGGGTGGCCGCCTTGAGGATCAGATACTCCGATGATGTTGATATTATCACTATCAATCTCCGGGAAGGCGAGCCCGTGGACTCGGTGGACCTGGCTCCTGGGGTGATACTCCATTTGAGCCGGGAAGGTCTGCCCCTGGAGATCGAGATCCTCGATGCCTCGAAGCTCGCGGAGCTAGGGAGCATCAGCTTCGAGGACTCACGGATGCAGACCATCAAGCGAGGCTAGGGCAGGGGGCATGGGGTCAGGTCTTGCAAGCATACATCGCACCGCGGGTATAATTGACCCGATGGCCAGGCCATTGCGGATCGAGTTCCCAGGGGCGGTCTACCATGTCACCTCCCGGGGGAATGCCCTCGAGGAGATCTACCGCGATGATGCCGACCGGGAGGCCTTTCTCGACGTGTTGGCCCAGGCCGTCGAGCGGTTCCACTGGCTCTGCCACGCCTACTGCCTGATGGGGAACCACTACCACCTCCTGGTCGAGACGCTACAGCCGACCCTCTCCCGCGGGATGCGCCACTTGAACGGGGTCTATACTCAATGGTTCAACCGGCGTCACCAGCGGGTGGGCCATCTGTTCCAGGGGCGGTTCAAGGCGATCCTGGTGGAGAAGGAGGCGTATCTGCTCGAGCTCTGCCGCTATGTCGTCCTCAACCCGGTGCGGGCCAAGCTAGTGCGAGCGGCCAACGGTTGGCCGTGGAGCAGCTATCGCGCCACAGCGGGGTTGGCGGAACCGCCGCCGTTCCTGACCACTGACTGGGTGTTGGGGCAGTTCAGTGAGGACCGTGAGGAGGCGCAGCGGCGCTACCGGCGGTTCGTCGCTGCCGGGAAGGGAGTAGCAGTATGGCACGAGCTTAAGGGACAGATCTACTTGGGGAGCGACGCGTTCATTGAACAGCTTCCGAAGCCCGCCGTGGCGGTGCGGGAGATTCCCCGCCTCCAGCGTCAAGGCGTCCGGCCGTCACTGGAGAAGCTCTTTGCCGGGGCAGCCCTGGGCCAGGCGATCGCCGCGGCCTATCGCGACCACGGATATACCATGAAGGAGATTGCCGACTACTTGGGCGTCCACTATGCTACGGTAAGTCGGCGGCTGCGGGGGCAGGAGATGTTGGATTGCAAGACCTGACCCCATTAGCTTGGGAGGTGAGATGACGATGGAGCACTGGGTCTTTTGGGCGGTCGGGGTCCTCTTGGTCCTCGGGGCGGTGCTGCTCCTCGGCGCGCCGGGGAAGGTCGAGCTCCCCTACCGGGTGGAGATCGTGAAGTTCGAGCCGATCGGGCAAGACGAGGTCGTGACCATCAGGAACCTGGGGAAGGAGCCGGTCGACCTCTCCGGCTGGCGGCTCGTGGCCGTAGCGGGGTTCACTTTCGAGTTCCCTCAGGGCTGCTCCCTCCCCGCCGGAGCGAGCCTCAAGATCCACTCCGGCCCGCTGGCCGCGATCCATAGGCCCTTCCTCGGTGAGGCCCAGCTCTGCCCCCCGAACGGGGACATCCTCTGGACGCCCCAGCACATCTGGTGCGACCTGAACGGCGACACCGCCCTCCTCTACGACGCCCAGGTGAACCTGGTCCACAAGTATGAATACGGGATCGGCTACCATGAGAGCCCGTTCGTCCCCTGCGACCGGGCGGGCGAGGGCGAGCAGCCGCTCGTGGCGACTCCCTAGCCCTAGAGCTCGAGCTTCTTCAGCGCCTCCTGGAGCTTCTCCGCCAGCCCTTTCAGTTCCTCGTATCTGTCCATGATCTTGCGATACTGCTCGGGCGAGACGCTCCGCCCCTCCCAGCCCTTCAGCCTCCCCAGTTCGTCCGCCACCTCGGCGAGCGCGAGCTGGTAGTTCAGGATCGCCTCCTCGCGGTGCTCCTCGAGGAAGTAGATGTCCCCGACGAGCGCGTAGGCCTTGGCGCGGTAGAGGCCGTCGTTGCTGGCGATCAACTGGCGGGCGAGCGGGAGGGCCTCGGAGATCCGCCCGAGCTGGGCCGTGAGCCAGGTCTGGAGGTAGAGGAACTCCAGCTCGGTCGGCTCGAGCTCCCGTCCGCGGCGGGCATAGTCCAGGGCCTTCTCATACTCGCCCCGAGCGCGGGCGATCTCCGTGAGGTTGAGGTAGGCCGCGGGGTCGGCGGCGGAGGTGCGCAGTGAGCGGAGGAAGAAGGCCTCGGCCTTGGCCAGGTCTGAGTCCATGTAGATCAGGCCGAGGTCGAAGAGGACCTTCTTCGGGGCGAAATCGAGCTTCAGGCTCCGCTCGAGCGCGGCAGTCGCCTCCGCGGTCGAGCCGGCCGCGAGGAGCCGCTCCCCTCGCTGGAGGAGGACCTCGCCCGCCAGGTCGCGGACGGTGAAGGCGACCGTGGCCCCGGCCAAGAGGATCATCGCCCCGCAGAAGGCCGCTCTCGCGGCCCGGCCGAGCTCGGGCTTGGGCCTGACGGCCGGTCTGGGAGCCAGGTAGGCCGACGCGAGGAGCCCGGCAAAGAGGACCAACTCCAAGGCCGAGGCCGGGAGATGCAAGGGGAAGCTGAAGAAGGCGTCGCCCAGCAGGACGACGATCCCGGCCTGGAGCGCCAGGCTGGCCGCCACTTTCCCCTCGCCGCCGCGCTCCTCCCGGGCCGCGCGCAGGCCCCGCCAGCCGCCGTAGAAGACGGCCCCCAAGGCCGCGAGCGCCAGGGCCATCCCTAAGCCCCCCAGTTCGGCCCAGCCCTGGATGTATTCGTTGTGGGCTTGCATGGCCCGAGGGACCGCGGCCGCGCGGTAGGGCCGCCCCCGCTCGGTCTGGAGGAACCGGGCCTTGTAGTCGGAGTAGTCGATCTTGAAATCTCCCAGGCCGCTCCCGATGAGCGGCTGGCTCTTCCCCATCTCCCAGCCGATCCACCAGTCGTAGTAGCGGACATAAGGGTTACTCAGGGCCTCCACGCCGCCGGCGATCCGTTTCCCGACCTCGGTCTTGTTGAGCGGGTTGAGGAGGATGAAGACGAGGGCGATCAGGACCAGAACTGCCCCGACGGACGCTAGCCACCCGATGCTCCGCTTCAGGACGGCCCGGGCCTTCCCGGAGACTCCAAGGCTCACGGCCCCGTAGACCGCGGCCAGGGCCAGCCCGAGCCAGACCGAGCGGGTCCCGCCCGCGATCCCAGCGGCCCAGCTCAGGGCTAGGCCGACCAGGATTGCCCATCGCTCCCAGCGCCTTTCCGCTTCGAGGAGGAGGAAGAGCCCGATCGGGATGAGCGGGCCGAGGTAGCTGGCGAGGTAGTTCTTATTCCCCATGGTCGCGATCAGGTTCCCCGGCCCGAGGGTGGGGAGCCGCTGCGGGCGGGGGAAGAGGGTGTAGCCGTAATACTGGAGGAGGCCGTAGAGCGCGGCGAGCGAGCCGGCGAGGAAGAGGGCGAGGAGCACTTGCCGGAGGTGGCGCGCGGTCGTGGTGAGGTTTGCCACCAAGAGGTAGAACAGCAGCGCCCAGAGGAGGAGGGCGAGGCTCTCGAGCCCGATTCGGACATTAGCTGAGTTGATCAGCGAGATCCCCGCGAGCACAAGGAGTCCGAGCCCTAGAACAAATGGCAACGGCAGCGCCAGGCGGGCCGCAGCGCCCCGCTCTGACAGGAGCATGAGGGCGTAGAGCGTCACTAGAAGCGGGATTACGATGAGGGCGAAGACGATCCTGCTGTATTGATAGCCGAGGGGGGAGAAGATCAGCGGGAGGACGAAGCAGAAGCCGATGAGAATCCAGCGGAGGGGGCGTTCTAGGACCATTGCTCTAGTCATGATGGATAATTATACTCCCGGCAGGGGGCGGGCCCAAAGCAAGCCCGGCCCCGCGGATCAGTGGCCTCGTCGCTTGTATGATCTCGCGCAAGGAGGTCCGCTCGTGAGAGAGCTGAAGGTCGTGTTGGGATTGGTCGCACTCCTGACCCTCTCCCTCGCTTCAGCGGGGGGCGAGCCAGGCGAGGGCGTGCTCCTGTGGTCCTTCCCGACCGGCGGGGAGATCTGGTCCTCCCCGGCCTTAGGCCATGATGGGACAGTCTACATCGGCTCGCGGGACGGGCAGCTCTATGCCTTCTCTCCCGAAGGGTCGAAGAAGTGGAGCTTCCAGGCACTGGAGGCGCTCACCTCCACCCCAGCCGTCGGCGAGGACGGGACGATCTACATCGGCGGGGCGTTCACCCTCTTTGCCCTTAACCCCGACGGGACGGTAAGGTGGCGCACCCCTACTCCCGGCGCGCCGACCGGCGCGCCGGCGCTCGACGGTAACCAGGGGATCTACCTAGCGCTGGAGAACGGGCTGCTGCGAGCCATCGACCTTCACGCCGCTGTGAGATGGTCGGTCGACACCGGTGCCTGGCTCAAGACCGCTCCTGCCATCGCCCCCGAGGGGACGATCTACCTCACCCGCGGGCGCGGGCGGGCCTATGCCTTCAACCGCGACGGCTCGATGAAGTGGGAGTTCCCCATCCCCGGAGGGTCGAATAGCTCCTCCTCGCCGGCGCTCGACGCCGAGGGCGTTATCTATTTCGGGACCTGGGACGGCGAGGTCTACGCTCTCAACCCCGATGGGAGCCTCAAGTGGCGCTTCGCCGCCCGGTCGTGGTTCGACTCCTCCCCCGCAGTCGGCGAGGATGGCACGATCTATGTCGGCTCGGGCGACGGCGGACTCTACGCGATCAACCCCGACGGGAGCCTCAAATGGCGCTTTCCCGCAGGCGCGCCGGTCGACTCCTCCCCCACGGTCGGCGATGACGGCGTGATCTATGTCGGAGCGGGGAATGGGCGGCTCTACGCGCTCAATCCGGACGGGAGCGAAAGATGGCATTTCGCCGCGAGGAATCGGGTCATCTCCTCGCCGCTTGTGGCAGATGGGATTGTCTACTTCGGCTCTTGGGACGGGAGGATCTACGCCCTGAGCTGCTCCAGCACCGGCCTAGCCCGCTCGCCCTGGCCGACATTCCACCACGATCCCCAGCGGACGGGAAGGGCCGAGTAGGAAGAGAGAATGTCCCCGAAGAGCCACAGGCTGGGCGGAGACGAGCCGGGCCCTGGTCCTTCCCGTGAGGCTTGCCACTGGTTAGTTTTCCCTAATCGCTGCTGCTTAGCGGACTGCCCAGTCTCCTGCTCCGATTGAAACCTGCTAGGGCGTGCCGTATAGTTAACTCGAACTCCGGGTGGGCTTTGGCGCCTGGTATGCCCAAGCAGGAGCGGTATCATGCAGAGGCAGCAACTGCGCTGGCATCCGTCCGCAAGGAGATTCGCTGGAAGCCCGGCAAGGATGTGAGGCATCTGGAGAAGAGGAGGGTCATGGGCCATCTCCCCCCGAGTTCTTCGCTGAAGGATTATAACTCCCTGATCAGTCGGTTGGTCGAGAAGGAGGAGAATCTCGTCTATCTGTATGAGTTCGGCCGGACAAGGTATTACGCCGTGCGAGGCGGGCTCAAAGGGGTTGAGTGGCTCGTGATCTTCGACCGAGATGGGGTGGTGGAGACGGCCTTTCCGCCCGAGGATCTTGAGGGTTACCTTGAGCGGAGGGGCTTCCACTCCTTGGGGAAGATCGGGGAGGTATTGGGATGGGAGAAGTAAAGAGAGAGACTCTGTTGAAGAGCTATACAATCGGTGTCCAGCATCCTGAGGTGAGTGGGTTCGAGGTCCTGGAGCTGCTAGATACGCGGAGCAAGCTCGCAAGATCGGAGCCGGACTTGACCGACCTGGAGAGGGAGGCTCTCGAGCGAGCTGACGCTCTCTTCCTCGATAATGTCGCGAGGTTCTACGAAAGCCTGCTCCAGGTGACTAGCCCCCTAGAGGCCAGGAGGCGCGCCAAGGTCCCGCCCTCTCACTGGTGGTGGTATCTGGAGAAGCTGGCTCGAGCTGAGAGAGTTGCCGCCTAGCTGATGCCGTCGGGCCCTGCGAGCGCCAACGGCCAACGTTGACCCCAGCTCAGTTCGGTCTTGGTTCGAGCTCCAGAGCCGGTCTGCCTCCCGTGGGCGCAGCATCACCAAGCAAGGTGACAACGGCCGGGATCTCTTGGAAAGCCCCGGTGCTTCACTCAGTGTCCTTCTTCGGGCGGATGATCTCGTCGATCAGGCCGTAGTCTTGGGCCTCCTCCGGGGTCATGAAGAAGTCGCGGTCCGTGTCCTTCTCGATCCGCTCGATCGGCTGGCCCGTATGCTGGGCGAGGATCCGGTTGATCTGGTCCCGGACCTCGAGCAAGTGCTCGGCGTGGATCTTCACATCGACCGCCTGGCCCTGGGCCACCCCCATCGGCTGATGGATCAGGATGCGCGAGTTGGGCAGGGAAAAGCGCTTCCCCTTCGTCCCCGCGGCCAGGAGGACCGCCCCGATCGAGGCCGCCTGGCCGATGCAGATGGTCTTGACCGGGCTCTTCACGAACTGCATCGTGTCGTAGATCGCCAGCCCGGCGGTCACGATCCCCCCCGGGGTGTTGATGTAGAGGTTGATCTCCCGCTCGGAGTCCTTGGAGTCAAGGAACAGCATCTGGGCGATCACCAGGTCCGCGACATAGTCGTCGATCACATCCTTGACGAAGATGATCCGCTCCTCCAGGAGGCGGGAGTAGATGTCGTAGGCCCGCTCGAACTGGCCGGTCCGGTCGATCACGAACGGGATCTGCAGCCTAGTCATGCTTCTTCCCCCTCTTGACGATCTTAGCCCTCTTGTAGAGGAGGTCGAGGACCCGCTGGTCCTCGAGGCTCCGGCGGAACTCCTTCAGCCCGCCCTCTCGCTCGAGGAGCCCCTTGAGCTTCGGGAGGTCCACTCCGCGCCGGGCCGCCTCCTTCTCTAGCTCCTCCTCGAACTCCTCGTCGGAGAGCTCCAAGCCCTCGCGGCGCTTGATCGCGGCCAGGACCAGCTCGCGCTTGATCGCCCGGACCCGCCGGCGCCGCTCCTCGGCCAACTCCTCCTCGGTCAGGGGCGGAAGGCCCGCCTCGCGCAGCGGCTTGAGGTCCTCCTCGAGCGACTCCTCGACCAGCCGCTCGGGGATGGTGAGGGCCGTCCGGTCGATCAGCTCGTCCAGGACCGACAGCTTCATCGCGCACTCATGCTCCTCCTCCAGCCGCGCATTTATCTCCTCGGTCACCTTCCGGCGGAGCTCTTCCAGGCTGGCATAGCCGCACTCCTTCGCGAAGGCATCGTCGAGCGGCGGGAGCTCGACCCGCTTCAGCTCCTCGATCTTCACCAGGCCTCGCTCGCCCTTGCCCAGCGCGACCTCGACCGTCTCCCCCACTCGCCTCCCGAGGAGCTTGTCCTTCTCTTCGACCTCCCACTCGACCTCCTGGCTCTCGCGGAGGGTCCGGCCCCGCCCGTCGACGACCCGCTCGGTCACGATCGCCACATCCCCCGGCTCGGCCACGCCGCCCTCCTTAGGGATCAGCGTGGCGTGCGCGCGCCGGAGGCGGTCGAGCTCGGCCGCGATCGCCTTCTCCCCAGCCTCCGGCTTGGGGATCTCCTCGACCTCGATCCCCCAGTAGTCGTCGACCTCCACCTCGGGGAGCACCTCGACCTCAGCCTGGAAGATCAGCGGCTTCCCCTCCTCGAACTGGAGGACCTTGGCCTGGGGCTCGACCACCGGGCGGAGGTCGAGTTCCTTCAGGGCTTGAGGGAGATACTCCCGGACTAGCTCCTCTTGCGAGTCTCCGTAGAGGAAGTCCCGCCCGAATTGGGCCTCGAGCAGCGCGCGCGGGGCATGGCCGCGCCGGAAGCCGGGGACACTCACCTCCCGCGCTGCCCGGCGATAGGCCTCTTCGAGCTTCCGAGCCACGATTTCCGGGGGAAGCTCGACCTCGACCAGCCGCTTAGTCGGCCCCTTCTCCTCGACCTTCGTCTTCATCTGTGCTGATTATACCTAGCTCCGATTGCAGGCGCAACCTTAGCGAGCCTCCGCAGGCTCGCCCAGGACCGCGCGAGCGGCATCGACCAGCCCAGCCCCCTGCTGCTGCCGCGGGAGGCCGAGGTCCTCGGCTGTCCCCTCGAGTCGGGCCCGGATCGCGCGGTTCTCCCGAATGCCCGAGGAGATGAGGAGCGCGACCGTCCCCGTCACATGGGCCGCGGCGAAGGATGTCCCCGTCGCCAGCCGATACCGGCCCCGGGGATAGCTCGTGGGCAGCTCTTCTCCGGGGGCGGCGAGGTCGACCTCCGGCCCGAAGTTGCTGGACCAGACCAGCCGGTCCTTCCGGTCGATCCCCGAGACGGCGAGCACCTCGGGGTAAGCGGCGGGGTAGAGGACGCTGCCCGACTCGTTCCCTGCCGCGGCGACGAGGACCAACCCTGCTTCCCAAGCGGCCCGGACCGCCTCGCGGAGCGCGGGCGAGTCCTCGGGCGTCCCCAGGCTGAGGTTCACCACCTCGGCCCCTCGCTGGACCGCCCACTCCAGGCCGCGGATCACATCGCTGATCGCCCCCCGGGCGTCCTGCCCCAGGATCTTGACCACGAGCAGCTCAGCCTGCGGGGCCACGCCCACCACGCCGGTGCCGTTCTCCCTTGCGGCCAAGATCCCCGCCACCTCCGTCCCGTGCCCGTTGTCGTCCCACGGCTCGGAGTCGCCGTTCACGAAGTCGTAGCCGCCAATGTAACTTCCGCGGAGGTCCGGATGCTCGGGGTCGATCCCGCTGTCGAGGAGGGCGACCCTCACCCCCGCGCCGGCGTAGCCCTGGCTGTTCGGCCTGATCCGAATGTAGGGCGGCTCGCAGCCGAAGAGCAGGAGCGCGAGCGAGAGCGCGAGGAGGAGGGCCAGCCCCGCCCGGCGGAGCCGAGCAAGCCCCAAGCTGAAGCCGAGCAGCGGCAGGAAGAGGAGGAGCGCGGCGCTTGCCCGCTCGGGCGGGTGATGGACCTTGTCCGCCCCGATCCGCTCCACTCCCCAGGGGAGCCACTCCCAAGTCAGCTTCAACTCCTGGGCTCCCGCAGGCTCGGGGGCAGCCACCTCGCCGTCGCGCTCGATGAACCGGACGGCCGGGCTCTCGGCGAGCTCCGCGATCGCCTCCTCCGGCAGCTCGGCGAGGACGACATTGACCAGCGCATAGCGGTGGATGACCCGGCCGGCGTGAGTTGCCAGTTCGTTCGCCAGCGCTGTTGCGGCCTCGGGCGCGAGCGGCTCGCCCTCCAGCCCGATGAGGACCCGGCTCGCGCCTTGCCCCGTGAGGCCGAAGGCCAGCAGCAACAGGAGCGAAGCGAACAGAGATCTCATGGTCAGAATGGGATTAGCCGGCCCTCGCTCGGGCGACTCGAGCTGAGCCGTCATCTCGTCCGGGCCTGGAGGAGCTCGGCCGCGACCCGGGTGAAGACGCGGACCTGGAGCTCGAGGCTCTCCGGGTCGATCCGCTCGTTGTCCCCGTGGACCATCATCAGCCGATTGTGGAGCGTGATCTTCGTCGAGAGCGGGCAGAGGCCGTAGGCCAGGGCCCCGAGCTCCCTCAGGAAGCGGGAGTCCGTCGCCCCGGTGAGGATGAGCGGCACCGGCTCAGTCCCCGGGAGTTCGGCCCGGAGCGCCCGCTCGATCGCCCTATAGAGATCGGTCCCGAGCGGCGAGCCCGAGGCGGGATGGTATTGGAGGACCTCCGTCTCGAACTTCAACCCCAGCTCGGCCCCCAGCTCCGCGAGCTTCTCCAGGAGCTCCTCCCGCGCCGAGCCGGGGAGGAGCCGGCAGTCGAGCACGAACTCGCAGGAGTCGGGGATCACATTCTCCTTCACCCCGGCTTGGATCATCGTCGGGGAGACAGTCGTCCGGATGAAGGCGTTGATCGCCTCCAGCGCAAACTCCGTCCCGGCGAGGAACGGCCCGAGGTCCACCTCTCGCTGCGGGTCGAGCAGCGCCCGGCCGAGCTGCTCCCCTCCCGGCCCTAGGGCCCCGAGGACCTTGGTGAGGAACTCCTGGACGGTCTCGTCGATCCGCTTCGGGAACTTGTGATGGGCCAGGCGGTCGATCAGCCCGGCGGCCTTCACCAGGGCGTTCTCGTCGTGCGGGACCGAGCCATGCCCCGAGCGGCCCTTCACCTTCACCTTCAGCCAGAACAGCCCCTTCTCCACCGTCTCGATCGAGTAGAAGGTCTTCCCGCCCACTTGGAGGGCCTCGCCGCCGCCCTCGTTCAGGACATAGTCGACCTTGAGGCGCTCGGGGTGATGCTCTTTGAGCCAGGCGGCCCCATACTTCGCCCCCCGCTCCTCATCGGCCACGGCGAGGTAGACCAGCTCGCCACTGAACTGGAGCCCGAGGCGCTTGAAGAGCAGGACCGTCAGGGCCTCGGTGATCGTCTGGCACTTCATGTCCAGGGCCCCGCGGCCCCAGATGTAGCCGTCCGCCAGGGCCCCGGAGAAGGGCGGATGGTCCCACCTCGACGGATCGGCCACGGGGACGACATCGGTGTGCGAGAGGAGCATCAGCTTCGGGCCGCTCCCCCGCCCGCTCAGCCGGAGGAGGAAGCTCCCCCGCCCCGGGGCGGCCTCGAGGAGCTCCCCCTTCAGGCCCTCCCTCTTGAACACCTTCGCCAGGTAACGCGCGGCCTCGGTCTCCCGCCCCGGAGGGTTGGAAGTGTCGATCCTCAACAGCTCGGCGAGGAGCTCGACCGCCTCCTCGCGATAAGCCCGCCAGTCTAGCTGTTCAAGCCAGTCGCCCAAGGGCCATCACCTCGGCCCGAGGGTAGCGCTTTTCCCCAACGGGGGCAAGTCCGCCCCTGCGCGCCAGCTCGCCGGCCCGAGCGGCCCTTCCCCCCTCGAGGGGAGAGGATAGATGGTATACTCCACGAGATGGAGCCGCTTGAGCTCTTTCCGGACCTCTGGCTCATCGACCTTGCGGTCTACCTCCCCAAGCGGAAGACCCTGGTGATCGCCGACCTCCATCTCGGCTATGAGGAGGCGCTCCGGCTCGCGGGGGTCGCCCTCCCGCCCGGCCATCTACGGAAGGTCGAGGCCCGGCTGGAGAGGCTCCTGAGCCGCGCAGGGCCGGTGGAGCGGCTGATCATCAACGGCGACCTGAAGCACCGCTTCGCCCCCCTCTCGCGCTACGAGGAGCGGGAGGCCGTGGCCCTCCTTCGCTTCCTCGGGAGGAGGTTCGCCGAGCTGATCCTGGTCCGAGGAAACCACGACAAGAATGTCGAGTCCCTCCTGAGGGCCGCCCCGCAACTGCAGGTCAGGGAGGCGCTTGTGGAGGACGGGCTGGTGATCATCCACGGCGACCGGGAGCCGAGCCCGGCCGAGCTCGCTGCCGCGGAGTCGATCCTCATCGGGCACGACCATCCGGCCGTGGGGCTGCGGAGCAGGGCCGGCCGGGTCGAGGCCTACAAGGCCTTCCTCCTCGGGGAGTATCGCGGTCGGAGGCTGCTCGTCCAGCCCTCGTTCAACCTCCTCGTCTGCGGGACGGACCTGACGCGCGAGCGGACCCTCTCGCCCCTGCTCGACGATGAGCGCCTGGCGGCCTTTCAGGTCTACCCGGTCTCCGACGAGGGCGCGATCTATAGCCTGGGGCCGCTCGGCTCGCTCCTCCGGCCCTAGCGCGCCATCAGCCACGCTTTGATAGGGAGCTCCACCTCCCCCGAAGGGAGAGGATTGAGGTGAGCAGCGCCCTCATCCCGGCCTTCCCTCCTCAAGGGCGAAGGGGCGCGCTGGCCAGCCGGCCGAAGAGACTGTGAAGGAGCCCTAGATTCTCGCCCCCAGCCCGTGCTATGTGTAATGGCCGGAGGCGATGGTGGCCGAGCGGAAGTCCTTCCCCAAGAAGAGAGAGCTCGTGCGTGCAGGCCCTAGCTCGAGGGGCAGGCCGGTGCTGCTCCTCGACCCAAAGGGGCGGATCTCCTTCGCCAGCCCGGCCTGCGAGGGGCTTCTCGGCTATCGGAAAGAGGAGTTGCTCGGGAAGCGCCTCTCGGCCATCTATCCCTCCGGGGCAAGAGCTCGCTGGCAGAGAGCCCTCGCCCGGGCTAGGGCTACCGGCCAGGCGGAGGCCGTCCTGCCGCTGTTGAAGCGTGACGGCACGGAGCTGCCTCGGCGGGTCGCGCTGAGCGCGCTCGGCCGGGAGCACGACGATGGCCTGGAGATCGCCCTCGCCGATCGGGCCTTCCCCGAGCTAGGCTCGTCCGAAGGCCAGGAGATGGCACTGCTCAATGAGATCGTCCTCAGCCTCGATCGCGCTCCGGACCTCGCCACTGGCCTCCGGGAGGCCCTGGGGCGGATCCTCGCGTTCAGCGGCTTCCCCGTCGGGGGGATCGTCTCGGTCGATCGGGAGCGCGGGATCATCGTCCCTCAGGTCCATGTCGGGATGCCACCGGCTCTGTTGGAGGACCTAGAGCGAGAGCCTCAGCGGGTCGATGAGGGCTTCGCCGGGCTGGCAATGAGGCTGCAGAGGCCGCTCGTCTCGGAGGACCTCACGCGCGAGCCGCGGATCACCCGCGCGGCCCTCAAGGAGTCGGGCCTGCGGACGGTGGTCGTCGTCCCGCTGCTGGCCCAGGATCAGGCCGTGGGATTCCTCGTCCTCCTCGCACCGAGCCGGATGAGGGTCTCGAACGATCAGCTCCAGGCCCTCCAGACGATCGCGAACCACCTCGGGATCGCGGTGGCCCGCTTCAGCTCATTTCTCCGCGAGGAGCGGCGCCTCTCCGAATTGCTCCTCGTCGAGCGAGTCGCGCGGAAGGCCTCCTCGATCCTGGACCTGGAGCAGCTCCTCACCGAGGTGGCGCAGGAGATCCAGCGGACCTTCAATTACCACGATGTGCTGATCTTCTCCGTGGACAAGGAGCGGGGCGAGCTGGTCCGGCGGGCCTGGGCCGGGAGCTACGAGCGCCCGGGGCCGCGCGAGGCCCGGCTCCCGATCACTGACCACGGGCTGCTCAGCTGGGTGGTCCGCCACGGCCGGACGGCGCTGGTCAACGATGTCCCCATCGACCCGCGGTATGAGGCCTTCTTCCCCCAGACGAGGGCCGAGCTGTGCGTCCCCTTGATCAGGGGAGGGGAGGTGATCGGGGGGATCAATGTCGAGAGCGTCCGGCCACACGCCTTCGACGAGACCGATCTGGCCCTTCTCGAGGCCCTGGCGGACCAGCTGGTGATCTCGATCACGAACGCCGAGCTCTACCGCGACCTGGAGCGGCGGGTGGCCGAGCGGACGGAGGAGCTCCAGCGCGAGCGGGACAGGCTCAGCCTGGTGGCAAGGACGATGGGCGCGGGGCTGGCCCTCATCTCCCGCGACTATCGGACCGTCTGGGCTAACGGTCTCCTGAAGGAGATGTTCGGGGAAGTCGAGGGGAAGCCATGCTACGAGACCTACAATCAGCAGCCGTCCGTCTGCCCGTGGTGCCCCGCCCGGCAGGTCTTTGAGGGCGCGGCGCGCGCGGAGGCGGAAGCCGTGGGAAGCGATAGACAGGGCAAGCTGGTCTGGTCCAAGATCGTCGCCACCCCGATCCGCGACGGCGAGGGCAAGGTCACCGCCGTGCTGGAGGTCGTCATGCCGATCACCGAGCGGAAGGAGATGGAAGAGGCCCTCCGGACCTCGCAGGAGCGGCTCCGGGCTTTGAGCCGCGTGGCCCTGAAGATCCAGGGGGTCCTCGATGAGGAGGGGCTGCTGAAGCTGGCCGCGGCCGAGCTCTCCCGGGCCGGGTTCCGCTTCACTTTCTGGGCCGTGGAGGGCCCGAGCCTCGTCCGGCGGTATAGTTCGATCCCCCGCGAGGAGATCAGGACCCTGTATGGTCTGCTGGGGAGTGAGCCCGAGGGGTTCCGGGTCCCGATCTCCCAGAGCCCGCTCGTAGCCCAGGCCCTCCAGGAGCGGGCGCTCCTGGCCAGCAGCGACCTGAAGCGGAGCCTCCTCCTCGCCCGGCTCTATCGCTCCCATCCCGAGATCGTAGAGACGATGGAAGAGAAGGTCCGCGGCGTCCTCTACGCCCCGCTTCCGGTTGGAGGTGAAGCGCGCTGGCTCATGAGCGCGTGGTTAGGAGAGATGGGCGAGGAAGAGCTAGGGACCTTGGAGATCTTCGCTCGGCATCTCTCCGTGGCCCTGGAGAATGCCCACCACTTCCGCGAGCTCCGAGAGGCCCAGGAGGGGCTCCTCCGGCAAGAGCGGCTGGCGGCGATCGGCCAGCTCGCCGGCGCGATCGCCCACAGCCTGCGCAATCCCCTGGGGGTGGTCGGAAACGCCGTCTTCTACCTGAAGTCCAAGCTCGAGGGCCGGGGCGAGAGGGTCCACGAGCATCTGGAGCTGATCGAGCGGGAGATCGCGGACTTGTTGGGCTTCGCCTTCCGCGGGCAGCCGGAGCGGCGAAGGTTCGCGCTCCAAAAGCTGGTAGACCAGGTCCTGGCGGAGGCCGAGCTGCCCGAGGGGGTCAGCTTAACCAGGGCCCTCCCCAGCCGGCCGATCTGGGTCGAGGCCGACCCTCGCCAGCTCCAGCAGGTCTTTCGGAACATTATCCTCAATGCGGTCGAGGCGATGGACGGGCGAGGGGCGTTGCTCGTCCGGGCTTGGCGCAGAGGGAAGGAGGTGGCAGTCAAGCTCGAAGATACGGGCCCGGGCTTGCCCGCGGCGGAGGCCGCGCGGGTCTTCGAGCCGCTCTTCAGCACCAAGACCCGTGGGGCCGGCCTGGGCCTGACGATCTGCAAGCAGATCATCGAGGACCACGGCGGGAAGATCCGGTTCGAGAGCGAGGAGGGGCGCGGGAGCCGGGTCACGATCTGGCTCCCGCGGTGCGAGGAGGAGGGCGATGGATAGGCCGCGGATCTTGGTGATCGACGACGAGATCGGGATGTGCAAGACGCTCCAGGACATCCTGGCTGACCAGGGCTACGCGGTAGAGGTAGCCTATAGCGGGCAGGAGGGCCTGGCGAGGGCCGCCGCTCGCCCGCCCGACCTGGTGATCCTCGACCAGCGGCTCCCCGACTCGGATGGGCTGGAGCTGCTCCCCAGGCTTCGAGAGGCCGCTCCGAAGAGCAAGGTCCTGATCGCCACCGCCTACGGCCGGCGGCAAGCGGCAGAGAGGGAGGGCGTCCTGGCCCAGCTGGAGAAGCCGCTCGATGTCGAGCTCGCCTTGGGGATCATCAGCAAAGCGCTCAACCCGAGCGCGGCCTCGCTCGAGGCCGAGCTCTTCGCGACCTTCGGCCGGCGGCTCCGCCAGCTCCGCAGGGCGCAGCGGCTCACCCAGGAGGCCCTCTCGCGCAAGACCGGCCTGAACCAGGGCTACATCAGCGACCTCGAGCGGGGGAAGCGGAATGTCTCCCTCCGGAACCTCCACCGCCTCGCCCAGGCGCTGAAGACCGACCTGCACCAGCTCTTCCAGTTCGGTCCAGAAGAGCACTCCGGAGATTGAGCCCCGATCTTATCACTTCTTTTGGATATGGTGTTGACGCGATTGCGGGCATTGGATATAATTGTGCCTGGCTTAGCCTGCTCTGGAGAGCGGGAAGAGCTAAACTCAATTGATACGAGGAGGTCTGCCCATGGCAGAGATGCGGAGAGACAAGCTCTCGATCTACATCCCACAGGAGAAGCTGAAGGAGAGGCCGATCGAGCGCCTGATGAAGCTAGCGAAGGACAAGGACCGCTCGGTGAACTACCTCGTGGTGAAGGCGATCTTAGACTTCCTCGAGCGAGAGGATAAGGGCCGCTAACTCCCTCTCACTCCCTAGTGCCAGATAGGGGGCGGTCGAGCCGCCCCCTATCTCTTCTTCCGACCAGGTGGAGACTCTCAGCGGATCTGGAGCTTGCCCCCGACCTCCATGACCCGCAGATTCCGCATGACCTTCTCGCGGAGGTGCTTGCCTGGCTTGAACCCGGGGACGACCTTGCTCGGGACGGTGATCCGCGCCCTGGTCTGAGGGTTGATCCTCCTGGAGGAGCGGCGCGGCCGCGGGGCGAACTTCCCGAATCCCGTGATCGTCACCTCCTCGTTCTTCGCCAAGGCGTTGGTGATCACGTCCACCAGCGAATCCAACGCCACCCGCGCGTCCTTCTTGGTGAAGCCCGTCCGCTTGGCCAGGTGCTCGACCAATTCCTTCTTGTTCATCCACCTCACTCCTTCTTCCGTAAGATGGTAGCATTATACAGCATCCGCGAGCGAAATGCAAGTCCCCTTCAAGGGTTTCCCTCCAGCGAAGATAATCCTCATCCAATGAGCACTAGCTCCATCGACCTCCGCTCGGGCCATGCCTTCCCCCCTCCTGGCTTGCCCGGCCTCCGCCCGATAGTGGACTAGAATCGGAGCGCTCCGGGGGGAACTGAGCTGAGGGCCCGCTCCGCGGGCGGAGCGAGCGTGAGAATCGGCCCCTTCCCAGAGCTTCCAAAGGTCCGCCGCGTGCCCCGCCCCAGCGGCAATGAGAGAGCAGTCTTGTCAGCTGAGCGTTCGCGTGGTATCTTCGATGGGGCTACCGAGGGCTGGACTGCGGCTCGATGAGGCATGAGTCTCGCTGATGATCGGGGCCCGCTCGAGCGATGAGCAGCGAAGCGGTGATCACACTTGCCGTTCTTGCTGGGGCGATCGCGCTCTTCCTCAGCGATCGGCTCCGCGCGGACCTGGTCGCCCTCCTCGTCCTGGCCATCTTGGCCCTCTCCGGGGTCCTGACTCCAGGGGAGGCGTTCTCCGGCTTCAGCCACCCCGCGGTCATCACCATCCTGGCGATCTTCATCCTCGCGGAGGGGCTCCGCCGGACGGGGGTGAGCGCCCGGCTGGGGGAGCTGATCCTCCGCCTAGCCGGGACGGACGAGCGGCGGCTGGTCGTGACCGTGATGCTCGCCGGGGCCTCCCTTTCGCTGTTCATGAACAACATCGCCGCCGCTTCCATCCTCCTCCCCGCGGTCTCGGGGGCCACGCGGCGAGCGCAGGTGAGCCCCTCCCGGCTCATGATCCCGCTGGCCTTCGGGACCCTCCTCGGGGGGATGGCGACCCTCCTCACCACGACCAACATCATCGTCAGCGGCCTCCTCCGGGACCAGGGGCTACGGGGCTACAGGCTCCTGGACTTCGCCCCGCTCGGCCTGCCCCTGATCTTGGCGGGGGTGGGCTACATGGCCCTCTGGGGTCGCCATCTCCTCCCGGCCCAGCCGCCGGCCGGGCGGCTTGAGCCTCTGCCTCAGGAGCAGCGGGACCTGGTGGGGATCTATCGCCTGGGCGAGCGGCTCTTCCGCGCAAGGGTGCCCGCGGGCTCCTACCTGATCGACAAGCCCCTCTCGAGGAGCACCTTCCGGGACGCCTACGGGCTCAATGTGGTGGCCATCGAGCGGGACGGCCAGCTCCTTCTCTCACCTTCCCCGGCCCTCACCTTCCGCCAGGGGGACATCGTCCTGCTCGAGGGGAAGCTCGAGGACTTCCGCCGGAAGGATGTCGAGCCCTATCTGGAGATCCTGCCCCCGTGCGATTGGCACGAGCGGGACCTCGAGTCCCCGGCGATCGCGGTGGTCGAGGGCGTGCTCGCTCCGCGCTCGGGGCTGATCGGCCAGACGCTCCGGGCCGCCCACTTCCGGGAGAAGTATGGCCTGACGGTCCTAGCGATCTGGCGGGCCGGCCGACCGATCCGGACCGGCCTGAGCGACCTCGCCCTCCAGTTCGGCGATGCCCTCCTTCTCCAGGGGCCGCGGGAGCGGCTGCCCCTCCTGCGCGCGGAGCGGGACCTCATCCTCCTGGCCGAGGAGGAAGAGGCCGTCCCCGTTCCGGGCCGTGGCTGGCTCGCGGCAGCGATCATGGCGCTCACCCTCCTCCTCGCGGCCGCGGGGCTCCCGCTAGAGGAGGTGCTGCTGGGGGGAGCGCTGGGAATGATGCTCACGCGCGTGCTCACGATGGACCACGCCTATCGGGCGATCGACTGGAAGGCGATCTTCGTCGTGGCCGGGATGCTGCCGGCGAGCGTCGCTCTCGTCAAGACCGGGGCGGCCGGCCTCCTAGCCGACGGCCTGGTGGGCCTTCTCGGCCCGGCCGGGCCGCTCGCGCTGCTCGCGGGGCTCGTCGCGCTGGCGGCCTTGCTCGCCCAGGCCATTCACGCCGCAGCGGTCGCAACGATGGTCGCCCCGATCGCCATCCAGGTCGGCCAGGCCCTGGGGCTCGATCCCCGTGCACTCGCGATGGGCGTGGCGTTGGCGACCTCGATGAGCTTCCTCCTCCCCCTCGGCCACCCGGTGAATGTGCTGGCTGTGAGCGCGGGCGGCTACAGCTTCCGCGACTTCCTCAGGGTCGGCTGGCCCCTGACCCTGATCCTCTTCGGGCTAGTGATGCTGCTCCTCCCGCTCCTCTGGCCCCTCACATCCCTGCCGTAGGGCTCTTCGGCCGAGCCCTGAGCGATGCCCTTGCGCATTTGCTCTTCCGTGGCCCGGAATCTATAATGAGCTTCGGGACTGGTGCCGCCCCAAACCACTCGCAGGAGGTCAGTGATGGAGAAGCGTGGCGAAGAGCAGCGGAGGAGAGAGAAGGGCCGGGTGAGCCAGGAGATCCCGGGACTGGGGAGGCTGACGATCGCCGAGGAGGTCTTCGTGGCGATCGCCGAGCAGGCAGTCGGGGAAGTGAAGGGGCTGGGGAAGACGAAGGGCTCGCTCGTCGAGCAAGTGGCTCAGATCTTCGGCGGGCGTGGGAAAGGCGTGGAAGCCAAGGTCGAGGACGGCACGGTGAAGTTCGACCTGCGGGTCTCGGTGCTCTACGGCCATCCCATCCCCGCGGTCGCGCAGCAGATTCAGGAGAAGGTCACGCGCCGCGTCGAGGAGATGACCGGCCTCAAGGTGAGCGCGGTCGATGTCTACATCCAGGAGGTCCAGCTCCCGCGCGAGCCTGAGGCTTAGCCCCTCTTGCCTGCTCGCGGGCGATGTGCTATAATGATCGCGCGAGCGGGTGTAGTTCAGTGGTAGAGCGCCAGCTTCCCAAGCTGGATGTCGCGGGTTCGAATCCCGTCACCCGCTCCAGCTCTTCCTCTCGTCCGGGCTAAGGTGTAAAATCCCACGCGATGAAGTCGCTCTTCGATTTCGAGGAGCAGCCCGACCTGCGGCGGCTGAGCTTCGCCGAGCTGACCGAGCGGATGCTCAGCTGCACCCTCTGCCCACTCAGCGAGGGCCGGACCCAGGCTGTCCCCGGAGAGGGGCCGGTCCCGGCCGACCTCGTCTTCATCGGCGAGGGGCCCGGCGAGGTGGAAGATGCGACCGGGCGGCCGTTCGTCGGCCCGGCGGGTCAGCTCCTGGACAAGATACTGGAATCCGCGGGCCTCAAGCGGGAAGAGGCCTACATCACCAACATGGTCAAGTGCCGCCCGCCGCTCAATCGGACCCCTAAGCCGGAGGAGGTCAAGACCTGCTGGCCGTATCTGGACGCCCAGCTCCGCCTCCTTCGGCCGAAGATCATCGTCCCCTTGGGGAATCTCGCGGCCCAGTTCTTCCTCAAGACGGACAAGGGGATCAACTTGATCCGCGGGCAGTTCTTCAAGTGGGAGGGCACGGTCGAGCTCTTCCCCATGTTCCATCCTTCATACCTGTTGCGGAACCCCACTAAGGAGAAGGGCGGCCCGAAATACCTGACCTGGCAGGACATCCAGACCTTGAAGGGGCGGCTCGATGAGCTCCGCGCATCTTCCCGAGGTTGAGGCGGCCCTGGAGGAGGCCGAGCGGCTCCGCCAGGCGGGGAACTACCGCGAGGGGATCGCCTTGCTTGTGAGCGCCCTCCAGTTCGGGGAGAAGACGGCCCAGATCTACTTCCGCCTCGGGAATATCTACTACGACTCTCACGACCTAGATCGGGCGGAGTATGCCTACAAGAAGGCGATCGAGCACGACCCGGCCCATGTGAGCGCCCACCACAATCTCGCGGTGGTCTACCGGAAGCAGGGGCGGATCAGCGAGTATGTCAAGCAGCGGAAGCAGGCCCTCCGTCTGGCCGGGCGTCATCCCGAGCGGGTCCAGCTCTCCGAGGAGCAGGCCCGGCGAGTCAAGCGGCTGGCGCTCCGGCTCTTCCTCTTCGGCCTCGGCCTGGTGGTCGCTGTTCTCTTGCTGAGCTACTTGCTCGGGAGGGGCTAGCCCTTCTGGAGGACCAGCCGGACGAACCGCCGCTTCCCCACCTGGAGGATTGCCCCGTCCCGGACGGTCACGGGCTCGAGGCCCGTGAGCCGCTCGCCGTCCAGCTCCACGCCCCCCTGGTCGATCAGCCGGCGGGCCTCGCCCCGGCTCTTCACCAGCCCGGTCGCACTGAGCAGATCCAGGGGCGAGATCGGCTCCCCGGTGACCGCGACGGTCGGGAGGTTGCTTGGCAACTCCTGCCGTTGGAAGACCCGGACGAACTCCTCCTCCGCTTCTGCCGCCGCCTCCGGCGAATGGAACTGGGTCACGATCTCCCGGGCCAGGCGCATCTTCCGGTCGCGAGGATGAGCCTCCTCCAGCTTAGCGAGCTCCTCTTGCGAGAGATCGGTGAGCAGCGCGAAGTATTGCGGCATGAGGTGGTCAGGGAGGGCCATGATCTTCCCGAACATCTCCTGGGGCGGCTCGGCCACGCCGATGTAATTCCCCTTCGACTGGCCCATCGCCATCTCCCCGTCGGTCCCGATGAGCAGGGGCATGGTCAGGATCACCTGAGGCTCCTGGCCGAACGCCTCCTGGATCGCCCGCCCGATGAGGAAGTTGAACTGCTGGTCCTCCCCACCGATCTCGACATCTGCGGCCACGGCCACCGAGTCATACGCCTGGGCCAAGGGGTAGAGGAACTCCATGATCGTGATCGGCAGGCCCCGCTTGAACCTGAGGGAGAAGTCGTCCCGCTCCAGCATCCGGGCCACGGTGTATCTGGCCGAGAGGCGGACCACGTCCTCGAACGACAGCTTCCCCAGCCACTCGGAGTTGTAGTGGATCTCGGTCATCTTGGGGTCGAGGATCTTGTAGGCTTGCTCGGCGTAGCTCGCCATGTTCCGTTCGATCTCGGCCTTGGACATCGGCGGGCGGGTCGAGGTCCGGCCCGAGGGGTCACCGATGAGCCGGGTGAAGTCCCCGACGATCAGGACGGCGGTGTGGCCGAGGCGCTGGAACTGGCGGAGCTTCCTGAGAACCACGGCGTGGCCGAGGGTGAGCTGGGGCGCAGAGGGGTCGATCCCCAGCTTGACCCGAAGCGGCTCGCCCCGCTCCAGCGAGCGCTCGAGCTTCCGCAAGAGCGCCTCCTCCGGGAGGAGCACGGCCACGCCCCGCTTCAGCAGCTCGAGCTGCGTTCGGGCGTCCATCGCGATCAGATCTTGACCACCGAGGCGACCCGATCGCCCGGCTCGAGGTCGATCAACTTCACCCCTTGAGCGTAGCGGCTGACGATCCGAATCGAGCTTGCGGGGATGCGGATCGTCTTCCCCGCCTCGGTGGTCACGAGCAGTTCGTCCTCTTCCCCGACCCGCTCCAGGGCCACGACCTTCCCGGTCTTCTTCGTCACCTTGATCCCGAGGACCCCCTTCCCCCCGCGCCCCTGGGGCTGGAACTCCCCGAGCGGGGTCCGCTTCCCGAAGCCGCGCTCGGTGACGAAGAGCGCGTAGCCGTCCCTCTCCTCCGGGCGGAGGAGGACCATTCCCACTACCCGGTCGCCGGGATCGAGCCGCATCCCGATCACCCCGCGTGAGGGGCGCTCGGAGAGGCGGACGCTCCTCTCGGCGAAGCGGATCGTCCGCCCCCGCTCGCTCCCCAAGAGGACCTCGCCCTTCCCCGGCGAGATCGCGACCTGCACCACCTGGTCCTCGGGGAGGGCCCTGAGGGCCGTGATCCCCTTCGTATGGGCGTTATGATAGTTGCGGAGCGGGTTGCAGATGATCATCCCCCGCGCCGTGGCGAGCAGACAGTAGCGGCGGTCCTGAGGATCGAGCTCCTTCAGCGGGAGGAGGGAGACGATCCGCTCCTGGTTCCCCAGCTCGGCCAGGCCGCGGAGGTTCTCCCCGCGCGCGTCCCGGCGGAGGGAGGGGAGCTGGAAGGCCCGGAGCTTATAGACCTTGTGCGCGTCGGTGAAGAGCAAGATCCAGTCCCGGCTGTTGGCCGTGAAGATCCCCCGCAGCCGGTCGCCCTCCCGGAGCCGCATCCCGATCACGCCCTTCCCCCCGCGGTTCTGGGTCCGATAGACATCCTCCCTTGGAGCGTTCACATAGCCCTGCTCCGTGATCGTCACGAGGAGGTCCTCATCGGGGATCAGCTCTTCCAGGTCCGTCTCGGCAAGCTCGCCCGCGTCGAGCGAGATCTCGGTCCGCCGCGGGTCGCTGTAGCGCTCCTTGATCTCGAGCAGCTCGGTCTCGATCACCTCGTCGAGCCGGGCCGGGCTGGCGAGGATCCTCTTGTATTCCGCGAGCGCGCGGCCCAGCTCCTTGAACTCCTCGGCCAGCTTCTCCCGCTCCAGCCCGGTGAAGGAGCGGAGGCGCATCTTGAGGATCTCCTCGGCTTGGAGCTCGGAGAGCTCCAGCTCCACCTGGAGCCGGGCCTGGGCCTCGGCTGCGTCTCGGGCGGCGCTGATCCATTCGACCACCTCAGCCCGGTGCTCCAGGGCCTTCAGGAAGCCCTCGAGGATGTGGGCTCGCCGCTCGGCCTCCCGCAGGCGGTGCTCCGTCCGGCGGCGGACGACGGCCCGCCGGAAGTTGATGAACTCCTGCAATGTCTCCTTGAGGGAGAGCCGGCGCGGCTGGCCGGAGACGATCACGAGGAAGTTCGCCCCGAAGGTCCACTCCAGGGGCGTGCTCTTGTAGAGCCTACTGAGGACGGCCCTGGGGTTGGCGCCCCGCTTCAGCTCGATCACGACCCTCAGGCCCCGGCGGTCGGACTCGTCCCGCAGGTCGGCGATCTCCGTGATCTCCTCCTCCCGGACCTTCCGGGCGATCGACTCGAGGAGCGTGGACTTCCGGACCTGGAAGGGAATCTCGCTGATGACGATCCGGTCCTCCTCGATCTCGGCCCGAGCCCGGACCGCGATCTGCCCGCTGCCCGTGAGGTAGGCCCGCTCAATCTCCTCCCGGCCGACGATGATCCCGCCCGTGGGGAAGTCCGGCCCCTTGATGAACCGCATCAGCTCCTCGAGCGGGGCGGCGGGGCTCTTCAGGAGATGGACCAGCGCGTCGATCACCTCCCCCAGGTTGTGCGGCGGGATCTGGGTGGTCATCCCGACGGCGATCCCCCAGGAGCCGTTCAACAGCAGGTTCGGCAGCCGGGCGGGGAGGACGAGCGGCTCCTCGAGGGAGTCGTCGAAGTTCGGGCCGAAGTCGACCGTCTCCTCCTCGATCTCGCTCAGCAGCTCCTCGCTCAACCGGGAGAGGCGGGCTTCAGTGTAGCGCATCGCTGCCGGCTCATCGCCGTCGATGCTCCCAAAGTTCCCCTGCCCGTCGATCAGGGGGTAGCGGAAGGCGAACGGCTGGGCCATGTTCACCAGGGCGTCGTAGATCGCCTGATCGCCGTGGGGATGGAACTTCCCCATCACCTCCCCCACGATGCGGGCGGCCTTCCGGTGGGGCTTGCTGGAGTCGAGCCCCAGCTTATACATCCCGTAAAGGATCCGGCGCTGGACCGGCTTGAGCCCGTCCCGGACGTCGGGGATCGCCCGGCCGAGGATGACGCTCATGGCGTAGTTGATGTATGATTCCCGCATCTCGTCTTCGATATAGGCCAGCTCTACTCTTTCCATGCTAGACTCCTTCAAGGTTTGGCTCCTTCAATGATAGCTTATCCCGCCGGGGAAAAGCAATCTCGCCCTAGTGCATCCCCTTGACCGAGTAGGGGTCGACGGCGTCGCGGAGGGCATCGCCGAGGAAGTTGAAGGCCAGGACAGCGACGACGATGAAGAGCCCCGGGATGAGCAACCAAGGGGTGTCGCGGAACTTGGAGATGCTGTTCGCCTGGTTGAGGAGCAACCCCCAAGAGGTCATCGGCTCCTTGATCCCCAGCCCGAGGAAGGAGATCGTCGCCTCGCCCAGGATCGCCCCGGGGATGGAGAGGGTCGCCCCGACGATGAGGTAGCTCGTGATGTTGGGGAGGAGGTGGCGGACGATGATCCGCAGGTCGCTCGCCCCGCTCGCCTTGGCGGCGATCGTGAACTCCATCTCCCTCAGGGCCAAGAACTGGCCCCGGATCACGCGGGCCAGCCCCGGCCAGCCGAGGAGGGAGAAGATCATCACCAGCCCGTAGAAGGTCATGGTCGAGGACCACTGCTTGGGGAGAGCCGAGGCGAGGGCCAGCCAGATCGGGACCGCGGGGAAGGACTGGAAGACCTCGATCGTCCGCTGGATGAGGATGTCGATCTTCCCGCCGTAGTAGCCGGAGAGCCCGCCGATGAGGATCCCCAGGATGAAGCCTGCCACGAGGGAGAGCGGGCCGATCGAGAGGTCGATGATCCCCCCGAAGAGGGTCCGGGTGAAGATGTCCCTCCCCGCCTTGTCTGAACCGAAGAGGAAGATCTTGCAGGGCTCCTCGACACCGAAGAGGTGGACATCGGTCTGGAAGAGCCCCCAGAAGTGGTAGCTATCGCCGCGGACGAAGAGCCGGATCGGGCACCTGATCGAGGTGTTCTCCACATACCTCTGGCGGTTCGTCACGGGGTCCCGGAGGCGTTCGCTAGGATAGACGAAGGGCCAGCTGAGGGACCCTCCGGCGAAGAAGTGGATCTTCGTCGGCGGGGCGAGAGGGTAGCGCTTGAACGAGGTGGCATAGCTATAGGGCCCGAGGAAGCCGGAGAACACCGTCAGGAAGACGAGGATCAGGACGGTGATCCCTCCCACAGCCCCGATCCGATGGCGCTTGAACCGGCGCCAGATCAGCTTCCCTTGGCTGAGCGACCTCTCCTTAGTCATAGCGGATCCTCGGGTCGACCCAGGCGAGCATGATGTCCGCCAAGAGGTTCCCCATGAGCAGCGCGACGGAGAAGAACATCAGCACCGTCATCACCACGTATTCGTCCTGCTTCATCAGCGCGTCCCAGTAGAGCCGCTCCACATTGGGCAGGTCCATGATGATCGCGGTGATCAGCGAGCCGGAGATCAGGTCGGGGAGGGACATCCCGAACATGGTGATCAAGGGGTTGACGGCGTTCCGGACCGCGTGCTTATAGATCACGATCCGCTCCGCCAGGCCCTTGGCCCTTGCGGTCTTCACATACTGCATCCCGAGGATGTCCAGGAGGTTCCCCCGCATGTAGCGGAGCAGCCCGGCCATCGAGGAGGTCCCGATCACGATTACTACCGGCCAGAGATGCCAGAGATAGTCCTTGAACTTCGCCAGGCTCCATGGGGCGGAGATGTAGGCCTGGGAGAAGAGCCCGCCGACCGAGCCCGACCCGAGGTAGACGACGAGCACATACATCAGCACCAGGGCGAAGAAGAAGTTCGGGATGGAGAGCCCCACAAACCCCAAGAAGGTGAAAGCATGGTCACCCAGGGAGTATTGGTGCGTCGCCGAGTAGATCCCAATGGGTAGGGAGAGGAGCCAGACGAAGAGGAAGACGGGGAAGGAGATGAGCACCGTTGCCGGGAGCCGCTGGAGGAAGAGGGATGTGACCGGCTGGTGCATCTCGAAGGAGTAGCCGAAGTCCCCCCGCGTGAGGATGTTCTTCATCCAGATCCCGTAGCGGACGATCCAGGGCTTATCCAGCCCGAAGTTCTTGGCGAACTGCTGGAGCGTCTCCGGATCGAACCGCG
This sequence comes from Candidatus Acetothermia bacterium, assembly GCA_024653345.1. Lineage (GTDB taxonomy): Bacteria > Bipolaricaulota > Bipolaricaulia > RBG-16-55-9 > JANLFV01 > JANLFV01. Next base: position 32,862 of record JANLFV010000003.1, on the reverse strand, counting down.
GGTTCATCCGGTATTGGTTGAGGAAGTCGCCGGGGATGAGCTGAATGATCCCGAAGGAGACAAAGGAGATGATCAGCAGCGTCGGGAGCATGTAGAGCGTCCGACGGATGATGTAGCTGAGCATCTGCCTCCTAGCGCATCAGGGTCTCATTCCGGCGGCCCTCATCCTTCCACCAGAGGATGTCGGCGAAGCCCAGGGTCCCCGCCAGGGGGCTGAAGTGCTGGTTATTCCCGAGCTCCTTCTTCGAGGCGTAGAGGAACTGCATGTTCACCGTATAGATCACGGGGAGCTGCTCCGCGACCAGCCGCTGGTATTCGACATAGTATTCCTTGGCCTTCGCCTCATCGAAGGTCGTCGCGGCCAGGTCGAAGAGCTCATCGACCCGCTTCTCCCAGGGGTCGGGGTTCTCCCTGGCCGAGTAGTGCCAGAAGTGGAGGCCGCCGTCGCTCCGCCAGACATTCGCGCCGTTGTTCGGCTCGACCCCGCCGGTGAAGCCGATGATCACCGCCTCATATTTCCCCCCGAGGAGGTTCGTCACCAGGGCGTTGAAGTCGAGCGGCTTGAAGTTGACCCGCACCCCGATCGACTTCAGGTCGTCGACGAACAGGTTCCCGATCTCGACGCGGATGTTGTTGTCCACATTGGTGATGAGGTTGAAGATCAGCTCCCGCCCGTCGGGGAACTCGCGGACCCCGTCCCCGTTCGTGTCCTTCAGGCCTATCTCATCGAGGAGTCGGGCGGCCTGCTCCAGGTCGAACTCATATTTCGCGAAGGTCTCCTCCCGGTCGTAGAACGGGGAGGGGATGCTCACCGGGCTCCACTGGGGGATCGCCAGGCCCTGGAAGATGTTGTCGATGATCGTCTGCTTGTCGACCGCGTGGGCCATAGCCCGCCGGAAGCGGACATCGCGGAAGATCGCCCGGAGGGCCTCGTCCTCCACATCCTGGTTGAAGGCGATGAAGTTCGTCCCGAAGGTCGGGCCGTCCTGGACCGCGACCCAGCCCTTGGCCTCCTTCTGCTCCTGGATGATCGGCCAGTCCTCCGGTCGCGGGCCGTAGGTGTCGAGCTCCCCGGTCTGGAACTTGAGGAACTCCGTATCGAGCGTCCCCGTGACGAGGTAGATGAGCTGATCGACATAGGGGAGCTGGACCCCCTTCGGGTCCACCTTCCAGTAGTAGGGATTCCGCTCGAGGACCACCTGCTGGTCGACGGCATACTCCTTGAAGACGAATGGGCCGAGGCCGGCGAACTCCTCCGGCTTGGCCGCGAGCGACCAGGCACTGTTGAAGGCCCCCGGCGGGACGCCCTTGAACTTCCCCTCAGCGGCATGGCCGACTATCAGGCTAAGGTTCTCCAGCGCCTTCGCCAGCGCCTCCGCAAGCTCTTCCTCGGTGACCAGTCCTCTGAGGCTCTCCAAGGAGGCAGCGGCCTGGGGGACGAGAGCCGTGATCTTCGACAGGTCCTGGGCGTTGATCGCCTTCTCCAGGTCAGCCAACTGGCCCTCGAGCTTGGCAAGCGGCTCTTTGGCCACGGCCTCGAGCGCCGCGCGATTCTCCTCGAGTGTGCTCGTCACCGCCCTTAGGTCGCCCTCCGCGCCGGGGTTGAGCTTGGCCACATACTGAGCGAGCTTGTGCTTGGGGAGGATATCCCCGCCGATCACCCGGAAGATCGGGCGGAACGGCTCGGGGAGGATCACGTTCACCGTCCAGTCGTCGATCTTCTCGAACTTGATCGGCTCCCCCTTCACCAGAAGGACGTCGCGGTAGTCGGTGTTCACCTCGGGGTTGAAGACGAGGTCGTTGAAGGTGAAAAGGACATCATCCGCTGTGAACGGGACCCCGTCGGAGAACTTCACCCCCTTCCGCAAGTGGAAGATGATCTCCTTCTGGTCTTCGGAGATCTCCCAGCTCTCGGCGAGGGCCGGCTCGATCTCGGCGGTGAGGGGGTTCGTCTCGACCAGCCCGGCATTCATCATTCCCGTGATCGCGGTGGAAGAGGTCTCCTGGGCGACGAGGGAGTTCAGCGTCTTCGGCCCGACGGTCGTGCCGATGATGATCTTCCCTCCCGGCCGGCCCAGCTCGGTCAGCCCCTGCTCCGGGCCGATCACTTTCGGGTTGGGGGGCAGCTCGCCCGAGCGGGGGAGGATCTCGATCTCTCTCTTCTGATTCCCGATCTGGAGCTGATGCCGCCCCGGCCGGTCGGTCTGGGCGAGCTGAAACCGCAGCTCCTGCTTCTCCTGGGGCTTGAGGGTCACCCTCTTCGTCTCGAGCACCGTGCCATCGAGCCGGAGCTCGATCGCCCTGTTCGCCTCGACATCTGTCCTGTTCTCCACCGAGAGCCTGTAGTCGATCAGGCCGCTGGCCACGACCTTCTCGCTCTTCGGGGTGACTTCGAGGATTGCGACCGGGACGGCCTCTTCCAAGGCGAGGACCTTCACCTTCAGCTTGAGGTCCGCCAGCTCGACGTCATACTCCCCGGTCTGGGCAAACTGGCCCTTGAAGCAGAGGGTCTTGCTCTCCTTCGGGCCGAGCTCGACCTTCTGGGAGGCCCCGACCTTGCCACCGACCTTCAGGTCCAAATTGGTGCTGATAGTCCTGTCCAGCTTGTTCTGCGCGGTGAAGCAATAGTCGCTGCCCGCGATGATTGTCCCCGGGGCCCGGCTGATGCTGAGGCTCGCTGTCCCCGGCCCGCCGCAAGAGGCGAGGGCCGAAGCGACCAGCACCAGCAGGCCAACGAGCAGAAGCCTCTTCATTCTCTCCACCTCCCCCTCAAGCGGCCTTCTGCACCTTGCCGGCCTTCAGGCAGCGCGTGCAGACGAGCATCCTCCGCCGCTGGCCGCAATAGACTGCCCTGACCCGCTGCAGGTTCGGCAGGCGCTTCCGCGGATTGTGCTTCCCGGAATAGCTGACCTGACGGCTGATATCGGGCCTCTTCCCGCAGACTTCACAGACTCTCGACATCCTTTCCTCCTGTCTAGCCCTTAGCTTTCTTGAGCTCCTCGATCAGCGCCGGGACGACCTCATGGAGGTCCCCGACGATCCCGTAGTCCGCCCGGGCGAAGATCGGGGCCTGGGGGTCCTTGTTGATAGCTACGATGATCTTGGCGTCCTTGCAGCCGACCATGTGCTGGACCGCCCCGGAGATCCCGCAGGCGAAGTAGAGCTTCGGCGCGACCCTCACCCCCGTCTGGCCGATCTGCTCCTCCGGCGGGCGCCAGCCGTTGTTGATCGCGATCCGAGTGGCCCCCACCGCCCCGCCGAAGAGCGAGGCCAGCTCCTCGAGCTTCTTGAAGCCTTCTTCGCTCCCGACCCCTCGTCCCCCGGCGACAACTACCTCGGCCTCGTTGAGGCTCACGCCCTTGCGGACGGTCTCGATCAACTCGCGCACCACCAGGCGGAGGTCGGCCTCCTCAAGCGGGGCCTCCAGGCGCTCGATCTCGAGGCGATCATTCAGCTCGGGCTCGGCGGGGAAGGCATGGGGCATGAGGGTGAGGAGCTGCGGCTCGCCGGCCAGCTCGACATCGGCGAAGATTATCCCGCCCCAAACCGCCCGAACGAGCCTCAAGCTCCCGTCCCGGAGGGAGAGCTCGGTGCAGTTAGTAGCCAAGCCCCGCTCCAGCCGGGCCGCGGCCCGCCCCAGGAGTTCCTTCCCCATCGCCGTCGCGCCGGCCAGGACGACCTTCGGCCCTTTCTCCCTGATGGTGTTCACCAGTGCCTTCGCGTAGCCTGGGGGGCTGTAGCTTCCGAGCGCAGGCGACTCGACGAGGATCGCCCGCTCGGCCCCGAACTCCCTCAGCTTCGGAAGGTGGCGCTCGAGCTCCGCGCCGATCAGCAGGGCCACGAGGGGGAGCCCGGAATCCTTAGCCAGCCGCCGCCCGATGGTGAGGGCCTCGAGCGAGGCGTCCACGATCGCGCCCTTCCGTTCCTCAATGAATGTCAGAATCATCGCAATCACCTCACCGGACCAGCCCGGCCTCGTGGAGCTTCTCCAGGAGCTTGGGGATCGCGCCCTTCCCCTCGCCGAGGATCTCCCCGCCCGCCCGCTCCGGCGGCTTCCGGAGTTGGATGAGCCGGAGCGGCTCCTCCCGCGGCGCGACCTTGATCGTCTTGATCTCCTTCCGCTTCGCCAGCATGATCCCCCGGAGGCTCGGATGGCGCGGGCGGTTCATCCCGTCCACGAGGGTCAGGACCGCCGGGGGCTCGAGCTCGAAGACCTCCTCGCCGAGCTCGACTGCACGCCTCACCACGATCTTCCCGTCCTGGAAGTCGATCTTCTTGACCCCGTCGACCGCGGGGAGGCCGAGGGCCTCGGCCACCGCCAGCCCGACCTGGTGGTGCGAGCCGTCCCCGGACTCCAGCCCGAAGAAGACCAGGTCGAACTCTAGCCCCTTGAGGGCCTCGGCCAAGGCCGAGGCCGTGCTCTTCGGGCCCCAGGCCTCCTCATCCCCCTCGGCCTCGAGGAGGAGCCCCTCGTCCGCGCCCATCGCGATCGCCTCGCGGATCGTCTCCGTCGCCCCAGATGGGCCGAGCGAGAGGACCGTCACCTGGCCGCCCTTGGCCTCCTTGATCCGGATCGCCTCCTCCACGGCGCACTCGTCGTGGGTGTTCATCACATAGTCCAGGCCGGTGGAGACCAGCCTCTTCCCGTCCGGGGCGATCTCCACCCGCTCCTGAGTGTCCAGGACCCGCTTCAAGCAGACCACGATCTTCACCCTGCAATCACTCCTTCCCTTTCGCTCTTCACCCTAAGCTCCGCCAGCGGCCGCTGGAGGTAGCGCGGCTCGAGCGAGAAGAGCTCGTCCTTTTTGGCTTTAGCGAACTTCTCCGCCCCGAGCAAGGCCACCTCCAGGCCCGAGGGGAGGTTCAGCGCCTGGGGGGCGACCGTCCCGCCGCGGGCGACGAGCTCCCCACGGTAGCGCTCGGCCCCGCTCCCCAGGAAGAGCCGGCCGGTCAGGGCCTCAGCCAGGACCGCCTCGATCTCCTCCACCCGCTCCTCTGCGGCGCTCTGGCCGACGGATCCAGGGGCGAACTCTGCGACATAGACCAGGTTCCGCCGGTCGTGGATGAGCACGCAGACCCTCCCGGGGCAGAACTTGACCCGCCTTGCATAGCTCTCGGGGGTGGGGACCCCGACCAAGGGGATCCCGAGCCCCTGGGCCAGCCCCTTGGCCGTGGCGATGCCGATCCGCAGGCCGGTGAACGACCCCGGCCCGGAGGAGACTGCGATCAGCTCTAGTGCCTCGACCTGCAGCCGGCTCAGCTCGAGGAGGCGGTCGACCGCCTGGAGGAGCCGCTCGGCCTGGCCCATCCGCGCGGGGAAGGTCAGCTCGCCGATCGCCGCGGGGCCATCAGCGAGCCCGACCGAGCCGATCTCCGTGGCGGTGTCGATCCCCAGGGTCAACATCGCCCGCGATTCTAGCCAATTGCGGGCCGGGATCGCAACTCACCGGCTCTGGCACTACGGCTGACCGAGCTTCAGAAATCCCGGCCTAAACACTTGCCTGGCCTCCCGCAGGTCCAGCTCGATCTGCCTCCGGAGGGCCTGAGGGTCGGGGAACTCCAGGTCTCCCCGGAGCCGCTTCAATAAGGAGAGCTGCAACTCCCGGCCGTAGAGCTCCCCGGTGAAGTCGAGGAGGTAGACCTCATATGACCGCTCCTTCCCGTCGAAGGTCAGCCTCCTCCCGATGTAGAGCAGCCCGGGGAGGCGCTCGAACCCCCCCGCGGCGAGCCTGGCCTCGACGGCATAGACCCCGTCCGGAGGGGTGACCAGCTCCTCCGAGATCCGCAGGTTGGCCGTGGGGAAGCCGAGCCTGTGGCCCCGTCCTTCCCCGCGGACCACCGGGCCGACGAGCAGCGGCGGATAGCCTAAGAGGGCCCTGGCCTCCTCGATCTTCCCGGCCTGGATCGCCTCCCGGACCGCGGTCGAGCTGACCGGCCGGCCGGCGATCGCGAGCCTCGCCAGGGCCTCGACCTGGAAGCCATGGGCCGCTCCCAGCTCCCGCAGGAGGACCACATCTCCCGCGCGGCCCCGGCCGAAGCGGTAGTCCTCCCCTACAACTACGGCTGCGGCCCGCAGCCTCGTCGCCAATAGATCGGCGAACTCCGCCGGGGAGAGGAGCTGAAGCCTCGGAAAATGGGCGAGCACCACGAGGTCAACCTCCTCCTCGAGCAGGCTCAGTCTCAGCTCGAGCGGCAGGATCAGAGGCTTCCCCTGCCCGAGGTAGACCGAGGGCGGGCGAGGGAAGGTCAGGGCCGCGCTGATCAACCCGAGCTCACCAGCCAAGGCTCGCGCACGGCCCAGGAGCATCCGATGGCCGAGATGGAGGCCATCGAATGTTCCGAGCGCGACCACCGTCCCGCGCGGGGGCGCGACTTTTTCAAGGCTGACTCGCATCGAGCCTCCGGCGCAACTCCGCCAAGACCATCCCCTCAACTCTAGCAAGCTCGCCCGAGATCACGCACCCGGCCGCTTGCTCATGCCCTCCGCCGCCGAAGTGGCGCGCCACCTCATTGACCTTGAAGCCCCCCTTGGCCCGAAAGGAGACCTTCACCCGGCCTCCGTCCAGCTCCTTGAAGAGGAGAGCGACCCTCACGCCGTCGAGGGTTCGCAAGGTGTCCACCAAGTGCTCCGTATCCTGATGCGAGGCCCCCAGCTCGGCGAAGGTCTGCCGGGAGAGGGCCGCCCAGGCCAGGGAATCCTCAATCTGGGCGTGGAGGAGCGTCCAGCCGAGCAGCCGGAGCTCGCCCGGCGTCCGGCGCTCATAAAGATTGACTATGACCTCGTTCGCCCGCGCGCCGTGCTCCATCAGGGCTGCGGCATCGCGCAGGGCCAAGGCATCGGTATTGGCATTCCTGAAGGCGTCAGTATCGGCGACAATCCCGGCGTAGATCGAGGTGGCGATCTCCGGATCGATGACCTCGAGCGCCCGGGCCAGCTCGAAGATCAGCTGGGCCGCGGCCGCGGTCTGCCGGACATAGTTGACCTGGCCGAAGTTCGAGTTGTCGAGGTGGTGGTCGATGTTCACGATCGGCCGGCCGCTCCGCAGGACGAGCCGTGCAAGCGCCTCCCCCGCCCGCTCGAGGTTCGCGCAGTCGAGGACGAACCAGACCTCCGGATCGAACTGCTCCGGGAGGCTCTTCGGGGACCTGATCCCCTCGGCCCCCTTCAGGAACCTCAAGTTCTGGGGGACGGCGTCCTGGAGGAGGATGAGCGCCTCCTTCCCCAGTCGGCGGAGGATCAGCCTCAGGGCGAGGGCGCTCCCGAGCGCGTCCCCCTCGGGGCTGAGATGGGTGGTGAGGGCGAATCGCTCGTTCTCCTTGATCAGGTCAATGATCTCTTCTAAGACCGCGTCCCTCTGCGGGACAGGAGGGGTTGGGGTTGCTCGCTTTCCTCGCATTGCTCTTTTTATCTTAACAACGGCCTCGGCCCGATTGCAACCTCGCGGCCATAATGCTAGAATCTTCTGACGATGGGACGCGAGGCGCTCGTGCGGAGCGAGGAGCGGGAGGATCGGGAAGAGGAGCACCTCCTCCGGACCCTCCGCCCGCGCCGGCTGGCGGAGTTCATCGGCCAGGAGAAGATCAAGGCCCGGCTTAGCCTATACCTCAAGGCCGCGGCGGAGCGGGGCGATGTCCTGGATCACATCCTCCTCCACGGCCCCCCCGGGCTGGGAAAGACCACCCTGGCGATGATCGTGGCCGCGGAGATGGGGGTGCGGATCAGGGTCAGCTCCGGCCCGGTGATCGAGCGGCCCGGAGACCTCGCCGCGATCCTCACTGGCCTCTCCGACGGCGATGTCCTGTTCATCGACGAGATCCACCGGCTCCGGCGGAATGTGGAGGAACTGCTCTACCCCGCGCTCGAGGAGTTCAAGCTGGATATCATCATCGGGGAGGGGCCGAACGCCAGGTCGATCCGGATCGACCTCCCGCGGTTCACCCTCATCGGGGCCACGACCCGGACCGGGCTCTTGACCTCACCGCTCCGCGACCGGTTCGAGGTGGTCTTCCACTTCGACTTCTACTCCCCTGAAGAGCTGAAGGAGGTCGTCCTCCGGGCCGGGCGGATCCTGGGGGTGAAGCTGACTGAGGAGGGGGCGGAGGAGATCGCCCGCCGAGCCCGCGGGACCCCCAGGGTGGCGAACCGCCTGCTCAAGCGGGTCCGGGACTTCGTCCAGGTCCGCGGCGCGGCGGTGCTCGATGGGCCGATTGCGCGCGAGGCCCTGGAGATGCTGGAGATCGACCGCGAGGGACTGGACGAGCTGGACCGGCAGATCCTGCGGACGATCATCGAGAAGTTCGCCGGCGGGCCGGTCGGGCTCGAGACCCTCGCCGCGGCGCTGAGCGAGGAGCGCGACACCCTCAGCGAGGTCTATGAGCCCTACCTTCTTAAGGAGGGCTTTCTCCAGCGGACTCCGCAGGGGAGGGTGGCGACAGAGCGGGCCTACCGCCATCTGGGCTACAAGGTCCCGCGGAGGCTGCTTGAGGCCCAGGCCGAGTCCGCCCGCCTGATCTAGGCCGCCAGCTCTCGCTCAGCCATCAGCCGATGGAGCTTCAACCTGTGCGCTCCTTCCTCATCCCGCGAGCGTTGTCGGCTGGAGGGGCTTGATCTCGCTCCAGTTTCGGCTCTACTCCCCGAAGGCCAGCTCCTGGTCGGTCGGGGAATACTTGATCGTGGCCGTCGGGAAGGCATTGATCTTCGCCTGGAGCCAGACCCGCCCCCGCTCGCCGTAGAGCCCGATCTCCCAGCAGTTGTGGCAGAAGCTCCGCACCACGCCATACTGGAACGCGCCGAGCTGCCCCGTCCCCAGGTCATATTCCCCGGCGAGCGCGAGCCGCCAGTCCTCCCCCAGCTCGAGCGATACCTCGGAGTTGATCCGCTTGAGGAGGAGACTATTGAGGTCATAGCGGAGGCCGATCTTGAACCGCTCGAGCGCGAGCTTGGCGATCAAGTCCGAGAACTGCTTGCTGACGAAATTGTAGCCCGTCTCGGCAGAGAAGGACCAGCCCTCGCGCGCCAGGGTCTGTTGGATCGTGGCTTGCTGGAGCTGGCCCCGGTTCAGATCATAGCTGAGCCTCATCGTCGTCCTGCCGAGGCCGAGGCGGTAGTTCAAGCCCAAGCTGAGCGGGTCGAAGCTCGCCTTCTCCAAGTCGTAGCTGGTGGCGAGGTTCCCCTGGAGGGTCTGCGAGCTCCAGGCCCCTCGCAGGTCGAGGCGATTCAGCTGCATCTGGGTATCGAAGGCGAAGGGGCTCGAGCCGCGCACCAGCCGGTAGCTATGGGCTAATGAGACCGAGAGCCTCTCCAGGGGGAGGAGGCTCAGGCTCGTCGCGGCCGAGAGCGTCTCCATCCGCGTCGAGCCGTAGAATGAGACCTGATAGCTCGCCGAGGGGCGGAGGCTCAGCTTGCCCTCGTGGAGGGAGATCCCTTCCAGCCCGAGGCTGACCAGCCCGGCAAATCGGGTCCCTTCGAGCTGAGTGCCATCCAGCTTCCGCTCCTGATACCGCCCCCACTGGAAGCTGAGGGAGTAGCCGAGTGGCCCGAGCCGCTGGACTCTGTGGCTCAGCGCTAGCTCGGGCAGGCGCACGAGCGCGCGATACCTGATCTCTTCGCCCTCCGCCGGGATGCCTACATACTGGTCCTGGCTGAAGTTGAGGGCCCAGCCCCAGTCGGCCCGCGAGCCGGAAAGCTGGGCTTGATAGCCCATGTGCTGGCCTTCGGCCTCCGCCTCGACCTGGCTGCGATAGTCGGCCGCAAGGCTGAGCATTACCCCTCGAGGGAGCTCGGCGCGATCGCTGAGGGCGAGCTCGAGCAGCCCCAGCTCGCCGAAGATCTTGTAGAGATGGAGCGAGCCGATGTGGCCCAGCATGTTGAAGTTCAGATCAAGCCCGCTCCCCAACTGCCGGTAGCGGTTGAAGTAGTCGAGCAGCACGGAGCCGTAGGTCCTCTCGCTCAAGATGAACGGGAGCCGCCACTTCGCATACCAGCCGCGGAGGGCGCTTCGCCCGATCTCCGGGAGGAAGGGGCTCTTCTGCTCCTCCTTCAGTGGGGCCAGGTAGAGCGGGGCCCAGAAGATCGGGACCCCAAAGGCCCGGAGCGTGATGTTCGTGGCGACCAGCAGGTCATCGGAGAAGACCAGAAGCCGGTCAGCACTGATGGAGTAGCTCTCCTTCTCGATGCTGGCGCTGCAGGAGCAAGTGGTGAAGTCGCCGGTCCTGATGTTCAGTAGCGAGATCTCGTTCTCGGCGTCGAAGGAGAGCGTGGCCCGCCTCCCCTGGTAGCGCAGGAGGTGCTCCTCTCCTCTAGCGTTGACGAAGCTGCCCTCGCCGGCGAAGGCCTCGAGCTCCGCGACCTCGGCATGGAATGCCTCGTCCTTCAAGGTGAACCGGAGCTTGAGCTCCTCCGCGGTGGTGCTCTGCCGCTCCTCTTCCAGGACCACCCCTCCGCGGGCCTCGGCCAGCCAGCTCTCTTCCTCGCTCGCGGCTCTTGTCAGCTTGATCTCTTCCGCCGCGAGCCGCCCGCCTCGGTAGGCGATCCGGGCCTTCCCGACCTCCGCTCGGTCCAACTCCTCATTGGAACGGTCGGGGCCGTGCCCGGAGAACTCGGCCTCCCGCAGACTGAGCCCGCCCGCATCGTCCTGTTCCAGCATTGCAACGAGTTCGCTCCCCTCGGCCTCCAGCTCGCCGAGGGAGAGCCTGATCCCGCCCCGCGCCCGGAGCTCCCACTGGCGGCCGTCGCGGGCCAGCTCCAGCGATTCGGCCCTGATCGAGCCCTCGCCGTATTGGGCTAGAACCTGGCCGGTGGTGCTCACCCTGCTCCAGTCCTCGGAGATGGTGAGCCGATCGGCCGATAGCTCCAGCCTCGGCCTCTCCGCCGCCAGGCCGCTGCCCCCGAGGAGCGCGAGGATCGCTCCCAGGATGAGGTGGAGCCGGAGTGCGCGGCGGAGCCGCTCCCGCAGGTCGAGCTGGCTCGCCCGGTCCATGACCAGGAAGAGCGCGAGCCCGAGGCCCCCGAAGATGAGGTTCGGGAGCCAGGCGGAGAGGGCCGGGGGGATGATCCCCCGCTTCCCCAGGGTCTCGCTCCAGATGAGGCTCCCCTGGAAGAGGCCGACGAAGAGGACCCCGAGCACGATCCCCGCCGCGCGGCTCCGCGCGGAGAAGATCAGGCTGAGCGGGGCTCCGAAGAGGGCGAAGATGAACCCGGCAAGCGGGATGGAGATCTTCGAGTGGAACTCCACGATCAGCCCCTCGGCCTGGAGGCCGCTCTCTTTCAGGACCCGGATCTTCTCGGCCAGCTCGGAGAGGCTCATCTCCTGCGGCGTCCGCTGAGTGAGGAAGAGCTGCTCCAGGCCCGCGCCGACGTTGATCGCGAGCGTGGCGAACCGCATCTCATACTGCAGATGGCCCCGGTCGTCGTATCTGTGGATCACGCCGTCCTGGAGCAGCCAGACCTCCCCGTCCCAGCTCCCCTGCTCGGCGACGATCACATTGGGGTAGCGGCCGCCTAGATCGGGGAGGTATTCGGCCCCCGCCATGTCGTAGACCATGATCCCCTCGAGCTGCCCGGTTCGGCGGTCGTAGTGCTTGACATAGAAGAATCGGCCCGAAGAGTCCTTGAAGAAGGTATTGTCCTGGATCTGTGGCGTGGACCGGCGGAGGATCAGCTGGCGGATGAGGCTCTGGTATTGGTAGTTAGCCCAGGGGACCATTCGGTCGTTGAGGAAGAGGTCGAAGGCGCTGATGACCAGGCTCAGGATGAGGATGGGGAGGACGATCCTCTTCAGGGAGATCCCGCTCGCCTGCAGGGCGATGATCTCGCGATCGTGCGCGAGCCTGCCTAAGGCGAGGAAGATGGCGAAGAGCGTGGCCACGGGAAGCGAGAGGACGAGGAAGAAGGGGAGCTGATAGCTCAGGAGCCTGAGGATCGTCCCGAGGCCGATCGACCGGTCGAGCATGAAGTCCCTCAGCCCGAGGATCAGGTTGAGCAGGATGAAGATGAGGAAGCCAACGAGGGCGATGATGAAGGGGAAGGCCAGCTCGCGCAGAAGATACCGGTCGATGGTCTTCATCAGCTTAGAGTCTAATGGGATGAGCCCGGAAGCTCAAGTCCGACAGCCCACCTGCCCTGGAGAAGGATATCCCTTGGCGCGGACAGTTGGGCCGATTCCAGTGGCGCGGTCGGAACGCGGGGTAGAGCTTGTGTGGGGAGAGGGCTTCCCAGAGCAAGCCAGGGGCTTGCCGGGCCGATTTCGCAGATGCTACACTCATCCCACATGCTAGAGGGCAGATCGGTCTACGCCTTGATCTCCATCCCCCTGGCCAGCGCGCTCGTCGGCTACCTGACGAACTGGGTGGCGATCCGGATGCTCTTCCGCCCCCACTGCGAGAAGCGGCTCTTCGGGGTCAGGGTCCCTTTCACCCCCGGGCTCATCCCGCGGAAGCGGGCCGCGCTGGCCGAGAGCATCGGCCTGGCGGTGAGCGAGCATCTCCTCACCGGGGAGGCGCTGGCCGCGCAGTTCGCCGCTCGCCAGGTGACGGCCAAGCTGGGCGAGATCGTCCACGACCATTTCCAAAGGCTGCTCGCGCGCCAGTTGGGGAGCCTCGCCTCGCTGATCCCGGACCAGCTCAAGGAGGAGTGGGATCATCTCCTCGCGAGCCTGAGGGAGCGCCTAGACCGCTGGCTCTCCTCAGTCCTGGAAGGGCCCGAGCTGGGCCAACTTCTCGAGGAGAGGGTTGCGGCCAGCCTGGACGAAGCGCTCGCTCGCCCGCTGGGGGAGTTCTTGTCGGAGGAGCTGCTCGATAGCCTGGCTGTGAGGCTGGGCGAGCTGTTGACAGAAGTGGCCGGTGAGGAGGACTTTGCCCGCCAGGTCCGTGACTTCCTCCGAGAGGAGATCGAAGCGCTCCTCCAGCAGGAGCGGCCCCTGGGGAGCCTCATCCCCGAGCCGCTCCGCCAGGCGGCCTACGCCGGGCTGGAGGAGTCTCTCCCCGGGGTTCTGGACCGGCTGATCGGGGTCTTAGAGGACGAGCGGGTCCAGAAGCGGATTAAGCTCCAGCTCTACGAGCTGGTCGATCGGCTGCTCTCCGAGCAGTTCCAGGAGGAGTCGCTCTGGGACCAGATGAAGCTCGGCCTGTTCGAGACCTTTGTCATCTCCGCTGAGGACCTGAAGGGCCGGATCGACCAAGGGGTCGCGGAGTTGGCCCCCCGGGTCGCGGAACTGGTCCGCAACCCCCAAGTGCAGCGGAGGATCTACCAGTCACTCCGTGCCTCTCTCGACGGGCTCCTCGAGTGGCGCCTCTCCGACCTCCGGATTGATCCGGAGATACTGGGACAGATCGAGGCCGGCCTGACGGGGGCAGTCGTGGGCCTCGTCCGCAGCCCGAAGCTGCAAGGCCGCCTGGTCGAGGCGGTCAGGATGGGGCTAGCGAAGCTGCGCTCTCGGCCGGTCCGAGAGCTTCTCCGCGGCCCGGATCGCGAGGACAGCCGGGTTCTCGGCCGGCTCTTGACGGAGCAGGTCCTCCAGCTTCTGCGGGCTCGCCCGACGCAGGAGGCGCTCGCGCAGTTCCTCTACGATAGGCTGCTTGCCCTGCTTCAGAGGCCGATCGGCAGGCTGGCGGACTACCTTCCCCGCGAGGCCTTGGCTAAGCTGGAGCAGGCCACTACCGAGCAACTGGGGAAGGTCTTGCGCGACGAGGCCCCGCGGATCATCGCCGCGCTAGACATCCGGTCGGTAGTGAGGGAGCGAGTCGCCGAATTCTCCACCGCCGAGGTGGAGCGCCTGATCGTGGGCGTGGCGGGCGAGCAGCTCCGGGCGATCACCTGGTTCGGGGCCGTGCTGGGGTTCGCGATCGGTCTGGTTCAGGTCGCGATCATCCTGCTCGGGCGCTGAGGGAGCAGCTGGGAAAAGCCGAAAAGATCGCCGGGGCAGCGACTGCCCCGGCTTCCACTCAGAGTCTTGAGCGCTTCTCCTCCCTCCTCAGCGCGAGGGGCAGAACTCCTCCTGCTGGATCAGTGTCTCCAGGCGCTTCAGCCGCTCGCGGAGCTTCATCGCCCGGAGCTTCTCCAGGGCCTCCTTCTCGATCTGCCGCACCCGCTCGCGGGAGATGTTGAACTCCTTCCCCACATCCTCGAGGGTCCGAGTCCGGTTGTCGTGGAGACCGTAACGCAGCTCCAGGATCCGCCGCTCGCGATACTCGAGTTGCTCGAGGGCCTGGCGTAGTTCCTCCTTCTGGAGCGCGGTGAAGGCCTCCTTCACCGGGGAAGGGGACTCCTCGCTGCCGATGAAGTCCTCCAGGGCATCGCCGTCCTCACCGACCGGCCGCTCGAGCGAGCTGGTGTATTGCGCGGCCTTCTTCACCCGCTCGACCTCCTCCTTGGGGAGCTCGAGCCGCTCGGCTAGCTCCTCGAGGCTCGGGGGGACGCCGTGCTCCTGGACATACTCCTCCTCGGCCTTGTAAAGCTTGCGGATCGCCTCGATGATGTGGGCCGGGATGCGGATCGTCCGGGACTTATCGGCCAGAGCGCGGGAGATCGCCTGCCGGATCCACCAGGTGGCGTAGGTCGAGAACTTGTAGCCCTTGGTCCAGTCGAACTTCTCGACCGCCCGCATCAGGCCGATGTTCCCCTCTTGGATGAGATCGAGCAGCGGGAGACCGAGTCCCTTATAGCGCTTAGCGATCGAGACGACCAGCCGGAGGTTGGCCAAGGCCATCTTCTCCCGGGCCTTCTCATCGCCCCGCTGGATCCTCTTCGCCAGCGCGACCTCCTCCTCTCGGGTGAGCAGCGGGACCTTCCCGATCTCCTGGAGGTAGGTCTTCACCAGGTCTTCCGCGGTCTTCGGTTCCTCCGCAGCCTCTAGTTCCTCAAGCTCCAGCGTCCCTAGCTCCTCCACTTCATAAGCCTTCATAATCCTCCACCTCACGCGGGGATCAGCTGAGATGATTGCTCACAGGCAAGCCCTCTGGATGCAGACTGAATCGCTCTCTACCAGACCGGCACTTGTCAGCATATTATAAGGCAAAGAGGGTCTAAAGTCAAGGGAAGTGGAAAAACTGAGGAGTTGAGGGGTTTCTCGTTGCGCCCCCCGCGGGAGGGGAATATAATCGGGCGATGTGACCGGAGCCAGCCATCTTTACCAGTATTATGCCACGGTCCACTGCCGGACCTGCGAGCGCTGCCTCGCCCGCCATGGCGAGATCTTCGACGACCTCGCCCTGGCCCCGCCGCTCCATCCGGGCTGCCGTTGCTCCTATCTCGAATTCTCCCCCGATGAGCAGGACTACTACCGGGCAAAGGCCAAGAGGATGAGGGCCAAAGCGGAGCAGGAGTTGCAGCGGCGAGCGCTCTTCCAGCGGGCGGCGGAACTGCTGCGGACTTCGCCGCCCGAGGCAGTGGAGCTCTTCCGCCAGGCAGCGGAGATCGAGGTCTACCTCGAGGAGGTCGAGAGCCTCTGCCAGGGGCCCCTCGGCCTCGGTCTCCGGCCAGAGGTCGCCAAGCAGTTGAGGGACCTCTTCCTCTTCGGCTATCAGAATAAGTTCACGAGCGAGAAGTATGCCCCTCTCCCGGAAGGGATGCGGTGGGCCCTCGAGAGCAGCGGGGTGCAGAGGATCAAGGAGCTCTTCCATGACCTTGTCCCGGTCTGATCGAGCGGTCCTGGGGCTGCTCCTCGGCCTAGTCCTACTCGCTGCTGGGATCGCGCGAATCGTGACGCCAGTTCCGCAGCAGCTCGAGGTGGCAGTTGAGGAGGCGCTTGACCTGAACCGCGCCTCCTTCGAGGAGCTTCTCAGGCTCCCGGGGATCGGGCCGACGCTCGCCGAGCGGATCATCGCTTATCGTGAGGCGCACGGCCCTTTCCGCGTGGTCGAGGAACTGCTAAGTGTCAAGGGGATCGGGCCGAAGCTCCTTCAGCAGCTCGCGGGGAAGATAACGGTCTCCGCAACAGGGAGCCCGCCCTGACCCTGAGTCCTAGGGAGCGGTTGCGCCGCTCCCGCAGTCGGTGATATACTCAATATCTAATACAGAGGTGATCGTTTGATGGGGGAAGTAAGGAATATCTGTCTCGTCGGCCACTCAGGTGCGGGGAAGACCCGGCTGGCGGAGAGCCTCCTCAAGCTCGGGGGGGCGGAGATCAGCTTGGACTCCTCCCCGGAGGCCAAGGCCCGCGGCTACTCTGTCGACCTGAACCTGGCCTATCTCAGCCTGAACGGGAAGCTGCTCAACCTCCTCGATACCCCCGGGTTCCTCGAGTTCATCGAGGAGGTCTACAAGGGCCTGGGCGTCGCGGAGACGGCTCTGCTGGTGATCAACGCGGAGAAGGGCGTTGAGGTCCAGACGGAGAAGGCCTGGGAGCTGATCGAGGAGTTCGGCCGGGCCGCGCTCTGCTTCGTCAATCGAATGGACCTGGAGAACGCCGACTTCTCCAAGGCCCTCGCCGAGCTGCGGGCGAAGTTCGGTGAGCGCTTCGCTCCGCTCCAGCTCCCGATACGGGAGGGAGGCAAACTCGTAGGGGTCGTGGACCTCTTAGAGAGGAGGGCCATCCACTTCGACAAGCGGAAGGGCGAGATCCCCGCCGCGCTCGGCCCGGAGGTCGAGAGAGAGCGCGAGGCGCTCCTCGAGCGGATTGCCGAGGCGGACGACGAGCTGATGATGCAGTTCCTCGAGGGGCAAGAGATCGAGCCCGCTCGACTCCAGGCCGCCCTGACTGAGGCAGTGCGGCGGCGGCTCCTCTTCCCCGTCCTCTGCGGCTCAGCGGCGCTCGGGCTGGGCGTCGATCTCCTAGCCCAGCAGCTCATGACGATCACCCCCTCGTTCTCCTTCGAGGGAGTCCCGGGCCCCGCAGCCCTGGTCTTCAACCTCGCGGCCGACCCATATCTCGGGCGGCTGGCCTTCGCCAAGGTCTACGGCAGCCCGTTGAGCGAGGGATTGGCCTTGACCAATCTCTCGCAAGGGAAGAAGGACCGGGTCAAGGACATCCTGAGGGCTCGCGGCGGGGCCACGGAGAAGATCGGCCAGGCGGAGCCGGGCGAACTGGTGGCCCTCACCAAGCTCGACGGGCCGGCGATCGGCGACACCCTGGCTGCGGACGACAAGGTCGGGAAGCTGAAGCTCGCCGACTTCCCCAAGCCGGTCTTCGCCCGAGCCCTCCTCCCCGCCTCCCAGGCGGATGAGGAGAAGATGAGCACTGCGCTGAAGGAGCTGGTCGATACCAAGGCCACGCTCAATGTCTACCGCGACGAGGTCACGAAGGAGATGATCATCTGGGGGATGGGGGAGACCCATCTGGCCGTCTTCGCCGAGCGGCTGAAGAACCGCTACGGGGTCTCGCTGAAGATGGAGCGGCCGCTGATCCCCTACAAGGAGACGGTCCAGAAGGTGGCCGAGGGGAATTACAAGCACAAGAAGCAGACCGGCGGCCGAGGCCAATACGGCGAGGTCTATCTCCGCGTCGAGCCGCTGCCGCGGGGGAGCGGCTTCGAGTTCGTCGACGAGGTCAAGGGAGGGGTCATCCCCAACCAATTCATCCCCGCGGTGGAGAAGGGGGTCGTGGAAGCCCTGGAGAAGGGGGCGTTCGGCTACCCGGTGACCGATGTCCGTGTGGCGGTCTACTTCGGCTCGGCCCACCCGGTCGACTCCTCCGAGCTGGCCTTCAAGCTCGCCGCCTCCAAGGCCTTCCAGATCGCGGCCGAGAACGCCTCTCCAGTGCTGCTCGAGCCGGTGATGCGGGTGACCGTCTGGACCCCGTCGGACTTCACGGGGGACATCATGAGCAGCCTGAACGGGAAGCGCGCGAGGATACTGGGAATGCAGCCCGAGGGGGGGCGCGATCGGATCGAGGCCGAGGCCCCGCTGGCCGAGGTCCAGGGCTATGTCCTGGAGCTGAAGTCCCTCACCCAGGGACAAGCCACGCTCCAGATGGAGTTCCAAGGTTACCAGCCGGTCACCTCAGCCAAACTGGCCGAGGAGCTCCTCAAGCGAGAGAGGCGGGGCACGAGTTGAGTTGAAAAGAGCGACGATCCGGACCCAAGCTAAGCAGGAGCTGATCGACATCACTCCTCAAGTGGAGCGCGCGGTCCGCGAGGCGGGCGTTCAGGAGGGAATATGCACGATCTTCGTCCCTCACACCACCGCCGGGATCACTATCAACGAGAACGCCGACCCCTCGGTGAGGGAGGACATCGGGGCGCTGCTCGAGCGGCTCATCCCGCCTGGGCTGCACTATCGCCATGCCGAGGGGAACTCCCCGGCCCACATCAAGGCCAGCCTGATGGGGAGCTCGGTCCAGGTCCCAGTCTCCGGCGGGAAGCTCCAGCTCGGGACCTGGCAGGGGATCATCTTCTGCGAGTTTGATGGCCCGCGGAGCCGGGAGGTCTGGATCAGCGTCCTGACCGCTTGACAGCTTGGGGAGCCTCCGGTAGAATGGGGCTCAGCCGGGGAGGCTGGCGTAGCTCAGCTGGAAGAGCGGCTGCTTTGTAAGCAGCAAGTCGGGGGTTCGAGTCCCTCCGCCAGCTCCAGCTCGGAGGGGTAGCCAAGCGGCCAAAGGCGGCAGACTGTAAATCTGCTGGCAGTGTCCTTCGGGGGTTCGAATCCCTCCCCCTCCACCCGTGGTTTGAGTTGACAAGGCTGGCGCGAGCGGTTACAATAGCAAAGAGCCCGGCCTGCGACTCCCGATTTGCATGTGCTTCCGCCCGTGTAGCTCAGGAGGCAGAGCGTTCCCTTGGTAAGGGGAAGGTCGTCGGTTCGAATCCGACCGCGGGCTCCAGGTAGAATTAAGTGAAGTCTCTAAGGAGGTTTGTTCATGGCGAAGGCGCATTTCGAACGGACGAAACCGCATGTCAATGTGGGCACGATCGGCCATATCGACCACGGGAAGACGGTCCTCACCTCCGCCATCACCAAGGTCCTGGCGCAGAAGGGGATGGCGAAGGAGAAGAGCTACGACGAGGTCGCCAAGGCCTCGATCGCTCAGGGGAGGCGCGACGAGACGAAGATCCTCACCATCGCCATCTCCCACGTCGAGTATGAGACGCCGAATCGCCACTATGCCCACATCGACTGCCCCGGCCATGCGGACTACGTGAAGAACATGATCACCGGCGCAGCCCAGATGGACGGGGCGATCCTGGTGGTGAGCGCCGCGGACGGGCCGATGCCCCAGACGCGCGAGCACGTCCTCCTCTCCCGCCAGGTCAATGTGCCCTACATCATCGTCTTCCTCAACAAGATCGACCTGGTCGACGACCCCGAGCTCCTCGACCTGGTGGAGATGGAGGTCCGCGAGCTCCTCAACCAGTATGAGTTCCCCGGGGACGAGGTCCCGGTGATCCGCGGGAGCGCGCTCAAGGCGATGCAGAACCCGACTGACCCGGAGGCCACGAAGCCGATCATCGAGCTCGTCGAGGCGCTCGACACCTACATCCCCCTCCCGCAGCGCGATGTCGACAAGCCCTTCCTCATGCCGATCGAGGATATCTTCTCCATCAAGGGGCGCGGGACGGTCGTCACCGGCAGAGTCGACCGCGGGCGGATCACGCCCAGCAGCGAGGTGGAGATCGTCGGCCTCCACAGCGAGACCCGCAGGGTGGTCGCGACCTCGCTGGAGATGTTCAACAAGACGCTCGATGAGGCGATCGCCGGGGACAACATCGGCGTCCTGCTGCGCGGCGTGGAGAAGGAGGAGGTCGAGCGCGGACAGGTCCTCGCCGCCCCGGGGTCGATCACCCCGCACACGAAGTTCGAGGCCGAGATCTATGTCCTGAGTAAGGACGAGGGCGGGCGCCACACGCCGTTCTTCGACGGCTACAAGCCCCAGTTCTACTTCCGGACGACCGATGTCACCGGGACGGTCCACCTGACGAACAACGTCGAGATGGTCATGCCGGGGGACAATGTCCGGATCCAGGGCGAGCTCCTCTACCACATCGCGATGGAGGAGGGACTGAGGTTCGCCATCCGCGAGGGCGGCCGGACCGTGGGCGCTGGAGTCGTCACGAAGATCCTGGAATGAAAGAGCAAGTGACCCTGGCCTGCACCGAGTGTCGGCACCGCAACTACCACACGACGAAGAACCCCAAGAACATGCGGGGGAAGCTGGAGCTGCAGAAGTATTGCCAGTGGTGCAAGCGGCACACCGTGCATAAGGAGACCTGAGTGTAGGCCCGTAGCTCAACTGGAAGAGCACCGGACTCCAAATCCGGGGGTTGGGGGTTCAAATCCTCCCGGGCCTGCCAACTTAGATGATTACGAGGATTAAGCAATACTTGAGAGGGGTGCGCGCCGAGTTCGGGAAGATCAACTGGCCCTCTCAGGCCGAGGTCTTCAGCCTGACCATCCTTGTGTTGGTGATGATCATCGTCCTCACCCTCTACACCGGGGCGCTCGACGCGCTCTTCACCCGACTATTGCAGTTCTTCATCAGAGGTTAGGTCGAGATGAAGCACTGGTATATCATTCAGACCTACGCGGGGAGCGAGCTTAAGGTGAAGGAGGAGCTCGAGCGGCGGGTGGAAGAGCTCGCCCTCGGGGAGCGGTTCGAGCGGTTCAAGGTCGATCACGAGGAGACCTACTTCCTCGCCCCGGTGGAGGAGGTGATCACCTCCAAGAGCCAGCGCGGGCTCTCGGGGGAGTATCGTGTCCCCTACAACTACGAGCTGGCGATCGAGTCCAACCGCCGGATCAGGAACGGCGACCTCATCGCCTACAAGCCTCCCTACTACATGGAGTTCGACGCGACGGTCGTGAGCATCACCCCTCTCCAGCGGGTGATCATCGAGATGACCAACCGGAACGAGGAGGTCTACCTCATCCCCGCGGACGAGCACATCCGGCGGGACATCCGGATGGGGGAGAAGATCCGGAGCGGGATCCCCCTCACGGCCGACAAGGAGTTCGTCGCCGAGACGAAGGGGAAGATCGCCCTCCGCGATCGGGTGAAGAAGATCGAGCTGGAGAAAGAGGACGGGGAGATCGTGACCAAGATCATCCCCGAGCGCTACCTCGTCCGGCTCCACGAGGGGATGCGCCTGAAGAAGGGCGACCTGCTGGAGAAGGAGGACCGGATCGTGAGCCGGACCTCCGGGCTGGCCAAGGTCAAGGAGTATAAGGACAAGCAGGTCGTCTCGGTCCAGAAGATCGAGAAGCGCCGGCTCTTCCCGGGCTACATCTTCGCCCGGATGGAGATGGACGAGCAGATGCTGAAGCTCGTCTCGGGGCTGAAGTGCCGGTTCGTCGGCTCCCCTCCTCTCCCGGTCCCCGAGCGGGAGATGAAGGTCGTGAAGCGGAAGGCCGGGCTCGAGGAGATCCCGAAGCAGGAGCGCCCGCGGGTCGAGGTCGACTTCGAGGTCGGTGAGGTGGTGGAGATCGTCGAGGGGCCGTTCGCGGACTTCACCGGCGAGATCCGTGAGATCGACAAGGAGAACGAGCAGGTCACGGTGATGGTCCGGATCTTCGGCCGGGAGACGCCGGTCCAGCTCGGGTTCGAGGGGATCGAGAAGCTCTAGGAGGAGAGATGGCCACGACGAAGAAGGTCGAGACAGTCATTCGGCTGCAGATCCCGGCAGGGCAGGCGACCCCGGCTCCCCCCGTCGGCCCGATCCTCGGCCAGGCCAAGGTGAACATCATGGACTTCTGCAACAAGTTCAACGAGGCCACGAAGAACGAGGAGAAGGGGCTGCTCATCCCCGTCGTCCTGACGGTCTACATCGACAAGAGCTTCGATTTCGTCCTGAAGAAGCCGCCGGCAGCAGCCCTGCTCAAGCGGGCCGCGGGCATCGCCACCGGCTCGGGCGAGCCCCACATCAAGTTCGTGGGGAAGATCACGAGGGAGCAGCTCCGGCGCATTGCCGAGCTGAAGATGAGCGACCTCAACACCGATGACCTCGAGGCGGCGATGCGGACGATCGCGGGAACGGCCCGCCAGATGGGAATCGAGGTGGTGGAAGCATGAGCCAGGCGAGAAGCAGGAGATATGTCACGGTCAAGGAGCGCGTCGACCGATCCAGGGTCTACCCGCTGGACGAGGCCCTGGCGATGATGAAGGAGCTGGCCACCGCCTCGTTCAACGAGTCCGCGGACGCGGCCTTCCGCCTGGCGGTCAACCCCAAGAAGAATGAGCACCGGATCCGGGGCACAGTGATCCTCCCCCACGGCGTGGGGAAGGCGATCCGGGTGGTGGCCTTCGCCAAGGGCGAGAAGCTCAAGGAGGCGGAGGAGGCCGGGGCCGATCTCGTGGGAGGCGAGGACCTGGCGAAGCGGATCGAGGAGGGCTGGCTGGAGTTCGACGCGGCCGTGGCCACCCCGGACATGATGGGGGTCGTCGGGCGCCTGGGGAAGATCCTCGGCCCGCGGGGGCTGATGCCTTCCCCGAAGAGCGGGACGGTCACGGCCGAGATCGGCCAGGCGGTGAGGGAGCTGAAGCAGGGGAAGGTCGAGTTCCGCCTCGACGAGTATGGGAACATCCATTCGCCCTTCGGCCGCTGCTCCTTCTCCACGGACCAGCTCCGTGAGAACCTCCTGGCCCTGGCCCAGGCGATCTTCGAGGAGAAGCCGGCCGATGTGAAGGGGAAATTCCTGCGCGCGGCCACGGTCAGCTCGACGATGGGGCCGGGGATCAAGCTCGATCCCGACGAGCTGAGCAGGCTCGTCGCGGCGCGGATGTTGTGAGGAGGTGAGGGATGCCGACCCCGAAGAAGGAGCAGGAGCTGGCCCTGTTGGAGGAGAAGTTCCAGCGGTCCAAGGGGCTTGTGTTCACTGACTTCCGCGGGCTGAGTGCCCAGGAGATGGTCGAGCTGCGCCGGCTCTTCCGCAAGCGCGATCTGGAGTATCGCGTGGTGAAGAACACCCTGGCCCGGCTCGCGGCCGCCCGGACGGGCCTGGAGATCGAGCAGTTCCTCGTCGGGCCGACGGGAGTGCTGTTCGGCTTCAGCGATGCGGTCCTCCCCTTCAAGTTGGCCACCGAGGTGGCGCGCCGCTACAAGCAGTATGCGATCAAGGGCGGGCTGCTCGAGGGACAGGTGGTGGAGGCGGCCGAGGCCGCTCGCATCGCGACGCTCCCCTCGCGGGAGGTGCTCCTGGCGCGGCTGGCCTTTGTGCTCCAGGCCCCGATCCAGAGGCTGGCCACGGATCTTAGCGCCATCATCCGGCGCTTGGCCATCGCCCTGGACGCCGTCCGGAAGAAGCGCGAGGAGAGCGAGGCCCAACCGACCGCGGCACCGGCTGCCCAGGCCGAGGCGGTCGAGCCGGTAGCAGAGAGCAGCGAAGAGAGCGAGCAGCAAGAGATTGCCGAGAACAAGGAGGAAGGATAGATGAATAAAGAGGAGATCCTGACGACGATCGACCAGATGACCGTGAAGGAGCTGGCCGAGCTGGTGGAGGCGATCGAGGAGCGCTACAAGGTGAGCGCCCAGGCTGTTGCCTCAGTCGCGGTCCACGGTGCCCCCGCGGCTGGTGGGGCTCCCGCTGGAGGAGCAGCCGTGGCCGAGGAGAAGACCGCCTTCAAGGTCGTCCTGAAGAACGCCGGCCAGCAGAAGGTCCAGCTGATCAAGGTGATCAAGGAGATCACCGGCAAGGGGTTGAAGGAGAGCAAGGCGCTCGTCGACACCCTCCCCGCGGTGGTGAAGGAGGGGTTGAACGAGGAGGAGGCCCGCTCCCTCAAGGCCAAGCTCGAAGAAGTCGGGGCGGAGATCGAACTCCAGTAATAGGAGCTCCAGGCTCCGCCGAGGGCGGGTCTTTGTCTACCTTTTGTATGCTAAATGCAGCATTTAAGGGGAAGAAGCAGCTCCCCTATTCCAAGCTAAGGAGTGAAAGATGGGGCAGAGGCGTTTCTATGGGAGAGTAAGCGCGGCTCTCGAGCTCCCCAACCTTCTCGAGGGGCTCTCTCAGAGCTACGGTTGGTTTCTGGAGGAGGGCCTGGATCAGCTCTTCGCCGAGATCTCCCCGATCAAGGGCGAGGGGCGAGAGGAATTGGTCCTGGAGCTCGGTGATCCGCGCCTGGGGAAGCCCCATAACAGCGAGCAGGATTGTAAGGACCGGAACCTGACCTACTCCGCTCCGCTGCGGGTCAAGGGGGTGCTGAAGCAGCACGGGAAGGTCCTAAAGGAGGACGACCTCTACCTCGTCGACCTCCCGCTGATGACCAGTCGGGGAACCTTCATCATCAACGGCGCGGAGAAGGTCCTGGTGAACTACCTCCACCGCTCCCCCGGGCTCTATTTCTACCACGAGGATGCTCGCCCCCAGGAGTTCATCGCCCATGTCCTCCCCGAATACGGGGCTTGGCTGGAGATGATCCTCGACACCAAGAAGGGGAGGGTCCTCGTCAACCTCGATCGGGGCGTCGTCCCCGTGACGACCCTCCTGCGGGCCCTGGGGATGGAAGAGGAAGAGATCATCGAGCGGTTCAGCTTCACCGTCAACCCTCTCACCAAGGAGAAGCTCGCCTCCTACCGCGGGTATCAGCTGAGCGAGGAGATCCGCGAGGACGGGCAGGTCCTGCTCGAGCGGGGCGAGGAACTGACGGAAGAGGCGATGGAGCGGATCCTGAGGGCCGCGCTGCGCCAGATCAAGCTCCTCAACCGCTATATTCAGGGGAGCTTAGCCGAGGACAAGACGAGCTCGCGCGAGGAGGCGCTCCTCCTCATCTACCGGAAGCTCCGCTCGAGCGAGCGGCTCTCCCTCTCCCAGGCCGAGGAGTATCTCCGGAAGCTCTACTTCGATCCCGAGCGGTATAACCTCACCCCGGTCGGCCGGTTCATGCTCAACAAGAAGCTCGGACTGGAGGGGGTGGAGGAGACTGTCCTCCGCCCGGAGGAGATTCTGCTGATCCTCGAGCGCCTTCTCAAGCTCCCCGACCCGAGCAACCCCCAGCGGCCGGCTGATCCCCAGCTGGTGGATGACAAGGACCATCTGGCGAACAAGCGGGTGAAGGCCCCCGGGGAGATGGCCTGGGATGCCTTGCGCTCGGGCCTCTTGCGCATGGCCCGCATCACCCAGGA
The DNA here is from genome assembly GCA_024653345.1 of Candidatus Acetothermia bacterium. GTDB lineage: Bacteria > Bipolaricaulota > Bipolaricaulia > RBG-16-55-9 > JANLFV01 > JANLFV01. Next base: position 7,881 of record JANLFV010000003.1, on the reverse strand, counting down.
CCGGCTGAGCAAGTTCCAGCCCGAGGAGGAGCCCCTGCGGAGCCTCGTCTCCGCCAGGGTGGTCCAGGGAGCGCTGAACAACCTCTTCTACACCGGGAGGTTCTGCCAGTTCCTCGAGCAGATCAATCCCTTGGCCGAGCTGACCCACAAGCGCCGGCTGACGGCCCTCGGGAACCGCGAGGGCCAGGGGAAGCGGAGGGCCAAGATCGAGGTCCGCGACGTCCACCCCTCGCACTACGGGCGGATCTGCCCGATCGAGACGCCCGAAGGGCAGAACATCGGGCTGATCACCTCGATCGCTACCTATGCCCGGATCAACGAGTTCGGCTTCCTCGAGGTCCCCTACCGCAAGGTGGAGAAGGGCAAAGTGACGAACAAGATCGTCTACCTGATGGCCGATGAGGAGGAGCGATACAACATCGCCCCGGCCACCACCCCGCTCGACGCGAAGGGCCATCTCCAGTCGGAGTGGGTCGAGGTCCGGACCGGGCGGGAGGAGATCAGGCGCGTCCCGCGAGAGGAGGTCCACTACATCGAGATCTCGCCCGTGGCGCTCGTGGGGGTCTCGGCCTCGCTCATCCCCTTCCTCGAGCACGACGACTCCAACCGCGCCCTCATGGGGACGAACATGCAGCGCCAGGCCGTCCCCTTGCTCAAGCCCCAGGCCCCCTATGTGGGGACGGGGATGGAGGAGGCAGCGGCGCGCGACTCGGGGATGCTGGTGACAGCCCACGACGACGGCGTGGTCAAGTATGTCGATAAGGAGAAGATCGTCATCAAGCACGCCAAGCGCGAGGAGACATACCACCTCCTCAGCTTCGAGCGCTCGAATCAGGACACGCTCATCCACCAGCGGCCGATCGTGAGCAAGGGCGAGAAGGTGAAGAAGGGGCAGGTGATCGCCGACGGCCCGGCCAGCGATCACGGCGAGCTGGCCCTGGGAACGAACGTCCTCGTCGGCTTCCTCCCCTTCGAGGGCTTCAACTACGAGGACGCGATCGTGATCAGCGAGCGCTTGGTCCGGGACGACGTGCTCGACTCCATCCACATCCAGGAGTTCGAGCTCCGCGCTGAGGAGACCAAGCTCGGCTCGGAGGAGATCACCGCCGACATTCCGGACATCGGCAAGGAGGACTTGAGAAACCTGGATGAAGACGGGGTGGTGCGCCTCGGGACCGAGGTCCAGACCGGCGACATCCTCGTGGGGAAGATCACCCCGCGGGGTGAGAGCGAGCCGACCCCCGAGGAGCGGATCTTCCGCTCGATCTTCGGCGAGCGGGCCCAGAACGTCAAGAACACCTCGCTCCGCCTCCCGCCGATCACCGAGGGGGGGAAGGTGATCCGGGTGAAGAAGTTCTCCCGCCAGCAGGGGGACGAGCTCGAGCCGGGGGTGAACGAGCTGGTCAAGGTCTACATCGCCCAGAGGAAGAAGATCTCCGTGGGGGATAAGCTGGCCGGGCGGCACGGGAACAAGGGGGTCATCGCCAAGGTCCTCCCCGTAGAGGACATGCCCTTCCTCCCTGACGGGAGGCCTCTGGACATCGTCTTCAACCCCCTGGGAGTCCCGTCCCGAATGAACCTCGGCCAGATCTTCGAGGCTCACCTCGGCTGGCTGGCTCACCTCGTGGGGGAGAAGATGGTCTCACCGGTCTTCGACGGGGCGAGGGAGGAAGAGATCCTCTTCGAGCTCCACAAGGTCCGCGAGGAGCACGGCCTGGCCGAGGGGGATGGGCTGGAGAATCGCGAAGGGAAGCCCGACGGGAAGGTGAACCTCCGCGACGGGCGGACCGGTGAGCCGTTCGAGCATCCCGTTACGGTCGGGTATCTCTACATCATGAAGCTCGAGCATATCGCTGATGAGAAGCTCCACGCCCGCTCCACCGGCCCCTACAGCCTGATCACCCAGCAGCCGCTGGGAGGGAAGGCTCAGTTCGGCGGCCAGCGGCTGGGGGAGATGGAGGTCTGGGCCCTCGAGGCCTACGGCGCGGCCAATCTCCTCCAGGAGATGCTCACCATCAAGAGCGACGACACCCGCGGGCGGGTCCAGCTCTACAAGGCGATCCTCAAGGGCGAGGAGTTCCCCAGGCCGGGAGTCCCCGAATCCTTCAAGGTGCTGGTGCGGGAGCTGCGCAGCCTCTGCCTCAGCTTCAAGGCCTTCGACAAGGACGGGCGGGAACTAGACCTCAACTAGCTGTCACCGGACAGCGGACAGCTGACGGCCGATGGCCCAAGAAGAGTGGTCTGCAGGGGTCATTCTCTTCCGGCGGGCGCCGGAGGGACGAAGGTATCTTCTCCTCCAGCACTCCGAAGGCCACTGGGCCTTCCCCAAGGGGCAGATCGAGCGCGACGAGGACCTCAAGGAGGCGGCCTGTCGGGAGCTGCGCGAGGAGACCCAGATCCGCTCCACGAGGCTCGTTCCAGGGTTCCAAGGGCTGATCGAATACGGCCTGGCCCGGGAAGGCCAGCCCGTGCAGAAGAGGGTCATCTACTTCCTCGGTGAGACCGAGGAGGAAGATGTCCGTCTCTCGCCCGAGCACGCGGGCTTCGCCTGGCTCAGCTACCAAGAGGCCCTGGCCCGCCTCACCTACGACAACAGCAAGTGGCTCCTCCGCCAGGCGGAGCAGTTCCTGAACGAGGCCGGCTGAGCGGGGCACTCGCTGATGCCGTGCTTGCCAGGGCGCTGGCGAGGCCGACCGCGCTAGGTCCTGCCTGATCGACGCCACCTACCATCGGAGGAGCTTGCCCCAGCGTCCCGCGCGGCCTATCATGGAGCTTGCGCCTGGAGGTGGAAGAGATGGAATACGCGCGCGAGCTTGAGGGTCTTGGCGGAATCTACCTTGTCGACACGAACCAGTTCGGCCTGGAAGGCTACGGGGCGGCCTACATCGTTGATGCCCCCGTCGCGGCGATCGTCGAGACGGGCCTCTCCTACTCCGCCCCGCGGATCTTGCGTGCCCTGGCAGAGCTGGGGCTCTCCCCAGATGAAGTGGGCTTCATCCTGGTGAGCCATGTCCACCTCGACCACGCCGGCGGGGCCGGCCCGCTAGCCCAGGCCTGTCCGAACGCGACCGTCGCGGCCCACGAGCGCGGCGCGAAGCACTTGGTCAAGCCCGCCTACCTGGTGAAGAGCGTCCGCGACGCCACCGGCCCGATGTTCTGCCACTACGGCCAAGCCGCCCCGATCCCGCGAGAGCGGCTCCTCGAGCTGGAGGGCGGGGAACTCTTCAGCCTCGGCGAGGGCTTCCAGATAAGAGCGATCGCCACCCCCGGCCACGCGCCCCACCACCTCTGCTTCTTCGAGCAGAAGACCCGCAGCCTCTTCACCGGCGATGCCGCCGGGATCTACTGGCCTGAGGCAGATCGGCTCCTCCCGACCACCCCTCCGCCGTCCTTCGATCTCGAGCGGAGCCTGGAGTCAGTCCAACTCCTCCGGGCGCTGAAGCCGGAGCGGCTGCTCTACACTCACTTCGGGGAGCATGATCGACCGGCGGCAATGCTCCAGACATACGCCAAGCTCCTCCAAGACTGGGTGGAGGAGATCCGCAGCCTCCGGAAGCAGCTCAGGGGCGATGGGGCGGTCAAGCAGGCCCTCCTCGAGGAGTATGGCCCGTTCCTGGAGGGGCTCTACGACCCGCAGATGGTCGAGCACGAGATCACCATGAATGCTCAGGGGGTTCTCCAGTATCTCGATCGGAGTTAGGCTCCTCTTGGCCGCCGGGGCGAGATGGGGTAGATTCTGATTGGGATGGAACGAGCGGTCGCCGAGGTGGCCCTCCCGGTCAATGCCGATCGGACCTTCGATTACCGAGTCCTTCCGCTCTTCCTCAAGGAGGCCGAGGTCGGGAAGCGGGTGCGCGTCAGCTTCCGTGGAAAGGCCGTCGAGGGCTTCCTTATCGGCCTTAAGGAGCGGAGCGGATATGAGGGCGAGCTGCAGCCGCTCCTCGAGATCCTCGACCCTGAGCCGGTCCTCGACGGTCAGCGCCTGGAGCTGGCCCGCTGGCTTTCCGAGTATTATCTGACCCCGCTGGGGATCGTCCTCAAGGGGCTCGTCCCCAAGCAGGTGCGCGTTGGGGGCCGGCCTGGCCGGACTGCGAGATATGTGAAGCTGGGGGTGAGCCTGGAAGCGGCCCTCGCCCAGCTCGAAGGCTTGAGAGGGCCCCAGCAACGGGTCCTCCTCCAGACCCTCCTCCGCCTGGCCTCGGCCCCGAGCGAGCAGGAGCTTCTCGCAGCGGCCGGCTGCACGAGGGCCGTCTTGAGGAGCCTGGAAACGAAGGGCCTACTGGCGATCGAGCCGGCCTCGGGTCCTCCCGCCCGCGACTTCCATGAGCCGCCTTCCCAGGTCGAGCTGATGGGCGAGCAGCAGGCAGCCCTCTCTCGAGTGATCAGAGCCCTCGAAACGACGGCGGCAAAGACATTCCTCCTTCACGGGGTGAACGGCAGCGGGAAGACGGAGATCTACATGCAGGCCGCGGCAAGGGCCCTCGCGCTGGGAAGGGAGGCGATCATTGTCGTGCCCGAGATTTCGCTCACCCCCCAGCTCGTCGCCCGGTTCAGGCACCGTTTCGGCGAGCAGATTGCTGTGTATCATTCAGGACTGACTGCCGCGGAGCTTGCCCGGCAGTGGGCGAGGATGGTCCGGGGAGAGGCGAGGCTGGTGATCGGCGTCCGTGCCGCGATCTTCGCCCCGTTCCGCAACCTGGGGCTGATCGTCGTCGACGAGGAGCATGAGCCGACCTACAAGCAAGATGAGCCGGCCCCGCGCTATCATCTCCGCGAAGTCGCCCGGAAGCGCGCACAGCTGAGCCGAGCCACGGTCATCCTCGGGACCGCGACACCGACCCTCGAGAGCTACTATTGCGCGCAGCAGGGGGAGTTCGAGCTCCTCGAGCTGCGGGAGCGGGTGGTCGGCGTGGGGGCGCCGGAGGTTGAGATCATCGATATGCGGGGCGAGCGGCCCTCGACCGTCCTGAGCAAGAGGCTGAGGGAGGCCATCGCGAGTCGGCTTGCCCGGGGCGAGCAGATGATCCTCCTTCTCAATCGGCGGGGCTTCTCGACCGCGCTCTGCCGGAAGTGCGGGGCGGTGATCCGCTGCCCGCGCTGCCAGATCCCGCTGGTCTATCACCTCCGCGCCCAGGAGCTTCTCTGCCACTACTGCGGGTATACTCTAAGGCATCCCCGCTGCCGGCGGTGCGGCTCGAGCGAGCTTCTTTTCCTCGGCCTGGGGACGGAGCAGGTCGAGCTCGAGCTCGAGCGGCTCTTTCCCGCGGCAGTCGTCCGCCGGATGGACTCGGACGCCGTCCGGCGAGGTGAGCACGGCCCGATTCTTGAGGCCTTCCGCCAGGGGAAGATCGCGATCCTCTTCGGGACCCAGATGATCGGGGTGGGCCTGGACTTCCCCAATGTGACCCTGGTGGGGATCGTCTCCGCGGACACAACGCTGGACCTGCCGGGCTTCCGCGCGGGCGAGCGGGCCTTCCAACTGATCTCCCAGGCCGCGGGCCGGGCCGGGCGGGGACCGAAGGGCGGGGAGGTCCTCATCCAGACCTACCATCCGGAGCACTACGCAATTCAGGCGGCGGCCGCGCAGGATTACGCCAAGTTCTACGATCAGGAGCTCCGCTTCCGCCAGGAGCTGGGCTACCCGCCGTTCACAGAGCTGATCCAGCTGACGGTCGAGGGGGCCGATCGGGCGCGAGCAGAGGAGCAGGCCGAGCGATGGAAGGGCCTCTTAGCCGACGGGCTGGAGGTTCTCGGCCCGGTCGCGGGCCTACCGGCGCGCGTCCGGGGTCGCTACCAATGGCAGTTGTTGCTGAAGGGGAAGGATCGAGCAGCCTTGCACCAGGCCGTCAGGGCTGGCTTGGAGGCCCTCGGCCGGGAGGGAGTCAAGATCGATGTCGACCCGGGGCTCTGAGCCGGGAAGCCAGCCTAATTCCCCACCGCGGTGAGCCGCCAGGGCTCGAAGTCCACCTCGCCGCCCACCTGATCACCCTTCCCGAGGGGGTTGAGCCGGGGGTGCTATGGCCCGCTCAGGTCGCCCCACCAGTTCTCTTCAGCCCGGGCCAGCCCGCGGCCATTATTGACGAACCCAAAGCCATTCCCGAAAATGTTGTTCTCCTCCACCGCATGATCGCGAGCCTCAGCGGTCTGCATCAGCTCGATCCCCACGCCGTTGGCAGTGATCGCGTTCCGGTTGATCTCGCTGAAGCCGCTCTTGACCTTGATCCCCACCCCGGCTCCGCTGACCTCATTGCCCGAGATGGCGTTGGCAGCTCTTCCGCTGCCCTCAACGATGATGATCCCGGAGTCCGCGTGATCGGCGATCAGGTTCCGCTGGACAAGGTTGAGCGCGGCGTTCTTCAGGACCAGCCCCACGTCGCCGTTCCCCTGGATCGTGCTGTCAAAGATCAGATTGCGATTGCTGTAGTCCACGGCGATCCCCAGGCCGTGGGCTATCTCCCCCTGCCAGGCGATCGTTGTCGCCCGATTATTCCGGACGAGATTGCCGCCGATCTGGTTGCCATCGGCGAGATAGAGACCGATCCCCGTCCCGTTGGCCTCGATCTCGTTCTCTAGGATCGCATTCCCGTGGGAGCCGAAGGCCAGGAGGATCTCCTCGCCAGGGGTAGTGATCTCGACCCCCGCGAGGGTGAGGAGGGCATGCGAGACCGGCTCGGGCTGGAAGTTGTCGTGGACGCTGTTCCGCCGGACGAGGCAGCCAGTCGAGCCCATCAGGCTGATCCCCAGCGCGGCCTGGGAGACATCGTTCCCCTCGACGGTGACCCCGGTCGAGGCGTTGAGCGCGATGCCCACTGAGTATTCTACATCGTCGATCATCGCCCTCGTGATCTGGCGGACGATGTTGCCTCGCACCTCGACCGCGGCCGAGGAGTGGCCGACCGAGATCCCGTTCCCCGCAACGCGCTGGACGACATTGTCGGCCACCTCCACCAGGCCCGTCTCCACCTGGTAGATGCGAATGCCGAAGGAGTAGGAGCCCTCTACGGTAGCGATATCCTGCACCACATTGCCGCTGATCTTCACACTGCGGACACTCCCCATGACAGCGATCCCTGCCGCCCTGCTCCCGCTGGCTCCCTGAAGGGTGAACCCGTGGAAGGCAACCGAGCCGCGCCGGATCTCAATTGCTCCGGCTGCGCCGCTCGCATCGATCACCGTCTCCGCCGGGCCGCCGCTGGCTTCGATGGTCAAGTCCTTGTCGATGGTGATGGGAAAACTCTCGCCGAGAGAGGCATCATACCTTCCGGGTGCTACCGTGATGAGGTCCCCTGATCTCGCAGCCTGGACCGCTGCGGTAATCGTCCTGAAGAGGCCGTCCCCGTCGAGGTCCTCGCTCGGGGAATTGCTCGCATCGACAATCAGCAGCTGCCCCGGCTCGGCCTGAGAAAGGCCCGCGAGCAGGGAGAACAAGATAAGCAAGATCCAGGCCATCCGCATGCTTCGCAACTTGGCTCCTTTCCTCACGGCGAGTATGGTTCGTAGTCGCACTTCCCCCACAGGCCGAGCTTCCGGGCCCGGGCCTGCCCCTCGGCCAGCCGGAATCTCCCCAGATACTCGAACGGGAAGAACGGGTAGACGCGGGCGTAGCCCTTCCTGACTAGTTCCTCGTTGAAGAGCTCCGGCTCGGGGTCCTCGTCCAGGTTGAGCCACAAGTAGGCGAGCAAGCGGTCGTATTTGTCGCGCCGCTCATCCGGCTTGTAGGTCAGCCAGACCGGCTGCCCTTCGAGGACGGAGGTCGTGAACTGCGAGGCCTGAGGGCCGAAGCACTCGACCTCCTTCCGGGGGTCCTTCGTCTCGGGGGTATCGACTGTAGTGGACCCCTCGGATTGGACACCTCTGTTAGGGAGGGGTAAGGTCCAAGGA
>JANLFV010000031.1 GCA_024653345.1 Candidatus Acetothermia bacterium | reverse complement strand
GCTCACTGGTCCAGGGGTTCTGCGCCGAAAATGAAGCGGGGCTAAAGCCTGCCACCGAAGCTTTGGCTACTCGAAGTTCGAGTAGGGTAGGGGAGCATTGTATCAGCGGAGAAGCTTAATCGAGAGGATAAGTGGAGCGGATACAAGAGAGAATGCCAGTATGAGTACACGAAAAGGCAGGTGAGAATCCTGCCCGCCGGAAGCCTAAGGATTCCTGGGGAAGGCTCGTCCGCCCAGGGTAAGTCGGGACCTAAGCCGAGGCCGAGAGGCGTAGGTGATGGGAAACCGGTTGAAATTCCGGTACCGTTTTTGAGCCGTTATTAAGTGAAGCAGGGACACAGGAAGGCAGGTTGAGCGCACGGCTGGAAGAGTGCGTCCAAGCACGCAGGGAGTGGGGCAGGCAAAACCGTTCCACGCACAAGCCCGAGGTGCGACGGGGAGGGAAACTATAGTACCGAAGCGACTGGGGCCTAAACTGTCAAGAAAAGCTGCTAGCGAGGCTCAAGAGCGCCCGTACCGCAAACCGAC
>JANLFV010000030.1 GCA_024653345.1 Candidatus Acetothermia bacterium | reverse complement strand
ATGAGGGATTGAAACTAGTTTTTTTCTATAGTTATCTATTGGTCTATCTATATTTTCAGCCTACCTATGAGGGATTGAAACAATCTTTTGCTTTTCTTTAGTTTAGTTTTATTCATAGATTTTCAGCCTACCTATGAGGGATTGAAACTTTTTTCCTAGAAGGTTTTTATAGGGTTTTGTGTTACCATTTTCAGCCTACCTATGAGGGATTGAAACTAAAGCGAGGAATAATATTTTTTTAGTTCTTGTAGTTCATTTTCAGCCTACCTATGAGGGATTGAAACAATGCCTCGATTTCCTTTTCCAGTTTTTCTTTTTTTCTATTTTCAGCCTACCTATGAGGGATTGAAACATAAGGAGTTGTTGCAATTGGAAGGCTATAGTGAAAATTTTCAGCCTACCTATGAGGGATTGAAACCAAAGAGGTCCTGGAAGAGGCAGCACTGAAATATATTTCATTTTCAGCCTACCTATGAGGGATTGAAACTAGTATCACGACGCTTTCACTTTGTCAACAGCTTTTTCATTTTCAGCCTACCTATGA
>JANLFV010000002.1 GCA_024653345.1 Candidatus Acetothermia bacterium | reverse complement strand
TCCTTGGACCTTACCCCTCCCTAACAGAGGTGTCCAATCCGAGGGGTCCACTACAAGAGTTTCTTCATCGAGGGGATGAGCCCTGGGAGTGGCAGCAGATCCTTCTCCGGCGGAATGCCTTGAAGGGCTTTGATGATCATCTCCTGGTAGGCCTCGACGGTGAGGGTCCGCGGGCCGCAGGAGCTTAAGGCCAAGGCCAACGATACCAGCAACAGACCTACGCATACCCCGCGCTTGCCCATGGGCATCAGTCTAGCCCAACTCGCCACCGCAGGCAATCCGGCGAGCCTGCTCCTCTAGCTGGATTCGTCAACTGGATGGCACTGTATCTCCCCGGCCTCATGGGAAACTTGGAGAGGGCAATGAGGCAGCTTCGGGGGACTTGAATCGAGGCACGTGATGGGTTACCCTAGCGCGGCCCGCGGATTGGGCTGGGAGAGAGGAGCGGAGATGTTCGGCAAGATCTTGGTCGCGACGGATAATTCGCAACTGATGGATAACATCGTCCGCTATACCGCCCTCCTCTTTCCCCGGGCCGAGTTCCATGTGATCAGCGTCGTCGACACCAGCGAGGCTGGCGTGCCCTTGAGCAGCCTGGTCCGCTCGGCCCTGGAGGAGCTGGCCCACGATGCCGTCGATAACGCGGCGAAGGCCCTGGCGGAGATGGGGATTGAAGCGATCAAGGCCACCCCCGCAGGCCGGCCTTCGACCGAGATCCTCAATTACATCGCGCGGAATCAGATCGGCCTCCTGGTGATGGCCACCCATTCCAAGAGCGGGACCCAGGCCCTCCACATCGGCCGCTGCTGCGCCCGGATCCTGGAGCACAGCCGCTGCCCGATCATGCTCTTCAACAAGCCGGCCAAACTGGAGCGGCCCAAGAGGATCTTGAACCCCACCTCCGGCTCGAAATACTCCCACCAGGGAAGCCTGCTCGCCGCCTCCTTAGCCAACAACCTCGGGGCCTCCCTCACGGTCCTCTTCTTCGGAAGGCTCTCTGCGGCTGAGGAGAAGATCGCCTATGTCGAGGGGCTGGCGCAGGCGCTGAAGGTCCCTCTCACGAAAGAGGTGTGCACAGGCGATCCCGAGAGGTGCATCATCGAGCACGCCCGCGAGCATGACCTGATGGTGGGGAGTCGGGGGAGGAGGGGCTTAGCCTATAAACTTCGGTTTCTCATCCCGCCGCTGGCACTGGGGAGGCTCGAGCGACAGGTCATCGTGGAGAGCACCATCCCATTCATCATGGGGATCCCCTAATCTAATGGGCCTTGATCTTGCGAGGAGTGAGAAGTAGAATGTCTAGCAATGCCGCCCTGCCGGCCGACGGCGAAGCCGGGCCTGAGGGCTCAATAATTCCGAAGGGGCTCGCGAGGCTGAGGGCTCGATGACCCTAGAACAAGGCTTGGCGATCGCCATCTTCCTTGGCATGTTCCTGGGCATCCTGACGGGGAAGGTCCAGCGCTACATCCCCGCGCTCATCGGCGCCCTCCTCACCGTTATCATCGTCTTCCTCGGGGTCATGCGCAGTTGGGATGCGGTCTTATGGGGCCTTAACCTCCGGCAGATCGGGCAAGCGGCCTTCTGGCTCCCCGGCCAGGAGCACCTGGAGTCCCACGGGGTGAACTGGCAGACCATCATCTTCATCGGGGGGATGATGGTCATGGTGGAGGGGCTGGGTGCGGTCGGCTTCTTCCGCTGGCTCTGCCTCCATGTGGCCCGGCTGATGCACTACAAGGTCATCCCGGTCTTGATCTCCTTCATGTTCCTCTCCGGATTCCTCTCCATGTTCATCGATAGCATCACCGTTCTGCTCTTCCTCTCCTTGGTGACCGTCGAGCTCGGGCGGCTGCTCAGGTTCGACCCGGTCCCGCTGATCATCGCCGAGATCTTCGCCGCGAACGTCGGGGGGAGCGCTACCATGGCCGGTGATCCCCCGAACATCATCATCGGGACCGCGCTGGGCTACAAATTCACCGACTTCCTTGTCAATACGGGGCTGATTGCCTGGGTCGGGATGCTCATCGCATTGGCCTTGTTCTACCTCTTCTTCCGAAAGGCCCTCGCTCCGGCAGCCCCCGCGAAGCCGGGCGAGACCCTGTCATATCCGGCGCCGGCGGAGGCGATCAGGAGCCCGATCCTGTTCAAGATAAATATCGCCATCTTTGCCCTCACGGTCATCCTCTTGATCACTCATGCCAACACCGGGATATCGGTGGCCACCGTGGCGGGGATCGCGGCCTCCCTCACCCTCGTCGCGGCGGGAAAGGAGGCTCTACGGCTTATCAAAGGGGTGGACTGGCGCACCCTGCTCTTCTTCTTCGGGCTGTTCGTCTGTGTGGGAGGCTTGGAGAGGACCGGGGTGTTGGAGACGTTGGCCGACTACATCGGTTCAGCTGCAGGGGGAAGCTCTCTCGTGGTTATCTCGATCATACTCTGGGTCTCGGCCCTCGCCTCCGGCATCGTAGATAACATCCCCTTCGCCGCTACGATGGTCCCCGTGATCCGCAGCCTCGCCCAGACCCAGGGCTTCGCCCTGCCGATGTTGGCCTGGACGCTGGCCCTGGGGACGGATATCGGCGGGAATGCCACCCCGATCGGGGCCTCGGCCAATGTCGTGGGGACGGCGATCGCCGAGAGAAACGGTCACCCAATCGGCTGGGGGAGGTTCTGCAAGTATGCCTTCCCGGCGATGATCTTGGTGGTAGCGCTCTGCAATCTGCTGCTCGTTGTCCGCTACGGGCGGTAGCCCATCTTGAATGGGCCTGAGAACGCCCTATAATTCGGTTGAGGAGGGGTGGGTGAGTGGACTAAACCACCGGTCTTGAAAACCGGCGTGCCTTAGTGCACCGTGGGTTCGAATCCCACCCCCTCCGCCAGCAGGCTTCGCCTCGCCCATTCAGCTCGAACGACCTGCGGAGTGATCGATCTCGGCCTTGAGGCCGATCAGATAGTGACCATCAACCCCAGGCCGACCTGGCAGTGGCCGAGGGGAAGGCCGCTCTGGCTCAAGGGATGGAGATACTTCCCCTCGAGGTAGAGCCGGACCGGCCCGAGGAGGAGTGCCAGCTCCGCCGAGCTGTGGGCGGCCGCGAGGGACCAGGAGCGACTGCCCAGCCCGAGCTGGTCGATCAGGCCGGCTACCGAGGGGTCGGTCGAGCTGAGCCCGACCCCGCCCTGGATGAGATCGGTTCCCAGGGATAGGACCAAGCTGAGGAAGAGGGCCCTCGCCTCCCCGAGCAGGCTGAAGCTGAGGGCCGTCGAGGCCAGACTGAGCCAAGTCCTCCTCCACAGGTCGATCGGCAAGGCGAGAGTAAGCTGGCCGACCTCGAGCTGGGCGCCGCTGATCAGGCCCGCGAGGCTGAGCCGCCCGCGAACTACCAGGTTCGGCACTGGGGCAAACTGGGGGACCAGCGCCAAGACCTCGGAGGGCGCGCCTCTCCCGGTCAGCTCGACCTTAAGCCCTCGCAGGTCCAGCAGGTAGGCGGTCAAACCCCCGCCGAGGCCGAAGAGCTCCGCTCGCCCCGCGGCGGTATAGACCGAGACCAAGGCTATTGCCAACAGCACCGCCCTTCTCATGCCCCCCTTCCTGGTTTGTCCGCCGCCTTCGAGCGCGAGTATCATCCAGGCCAAGATGCTCCCGAACGTTCTTTGGCCCATCTTCGCCATTCTCGCCATCGGCTACGCCCTGGGCAAATGGGGGCTTCCGCCCCAGCCGGTGGCGAGGCTGAGCTTCTGGGCCCTCATGCCGGCGATGATCTTCGTCTCTCTCTACGAGAGCACGATCAGCCCCGGGGTCTTCGGGCTGATCTTCCTCTTCGTCCTCCTGTTCTCACTGGCGATGTGGGGCGCGGGCGATCTTGCTGGTCGGCTGCTCGGGCTCGAGGCTCATTCGCGGGCTGGGCTGGCCCTGACCCTGATCCTCACCAACTGCGGGAACTACGGCCTCCCGTTCCTCCTCTTCTCCCTCGGCCAGGAGGCCTTCGACCTCGGCGTGGTCTACCTCATCGGCCAGACGATCCTCCTCTCGACGCTCGGGGTTCTCATCGCCTTGCGGGGCGAGCGGTTCTCTCCCCGCGCATTCGCCCAGGTCCTGAAGACGCCGCTGCTCTATGCGGTCGCGGCCGGGATGGCGCTACGCCAGAGTGGCCTTTGGCTCCCGGAATACCTAGTCCGCCCGCTCTCGATGCTCTCCCAGGCCGCAATCCCTGTCCTGATGATTCTTCTAGGGCTGCAGTTGAGCCAGGTTCGATTGGGCCGTCAGCTGAAGCTGAGAGGTGTGGGCTGGGCCACGGCCCTGCGGCTGCTCGGGGCGCCGCTGCTCTCCTGGCCGCTCTTGGCACTGCTGAGGATCGACGGCCTCTTGGGCCGGGTGCTCCTCATCGAGGCGAGCACCCCCGCGGCTGTGAATTCGCTGCTGCTCGCGATCGAATACGGCCGGGACCCGGAGCTGGTCTCCTCGATCGTCCTGTTGACGACCGTGCTGAGCAGCGCGACGCTCCCGGTGATCCTGATGCTGAGCGGGAGGTAGCCTCTGGCTGGGCCTGGGTCTCCTAAGGTTGCTCGCTCTTCGGGGGGGCGGTATAATTTGGCGAACTAATGTTTAGTCTGGCTTAGAATGGCCGGGGAGGTAGAGCTGATGATCGATGTGGGCGCAGCAGCACCGGATTTCACCCTGAAGGACCAGCGCGGGAGCGAGCTTAGGCTGAGAGCCCTGCGGGGGAAGAGGGTCGTGCTCGGCTTTCATCCCCTAGCCTGGACCAAGGTCTGCGCGGAGCAGATGCTGGACCTGGAGCGGCACAAGGCGGAGTTCGACCGCCTGGGAGCAGTGGCCTTAGGGATCAGCGTGGACAGCGTTCCGAGCAAGCGGGCTTGGGCTGAGGCCCTGGGGATCGAGGAGACGCCGCTTCTGGCCGACTTCTGGCCCCATGGAGAGGTGGCCCGTAAGTTCGGGGTCTTCCGCGAGGAGGACGGCTTCAGCGAGCGGGCGGTCTTCATCCTCGACGAGGCGGGGATCGTCCGCTTCGCCAAGGTCTACCCGATCCGCGAACTCCCGCCGATCGAGGAGCTCCTCGAGGCGCTGGAAGGGCTCTCACGGCGATGATCCTCAACGCCGGCGGGGAGGGCCACGGGATTGCGGTCGCGATGGATTGTTGTATGATGGCGGAGCATAGGCAGCTGCCCGGGAAGGGGCAGCGCAGCGAAAGGGGTATCTAGATGAGGGTCTTCGCGCAATTGTGCGGCGTCGGCCTGCTTCTAGCGGGCCTCCTTCTCTTCCCCGGCGGCTTGGGCCTGACGGCCCAGGTCGGTAGGGCTCCCAATCCGGACGATATTGAAGTCTACCGAGGCTACAAGATCGAGGCCCTCGCGGCGGGGCTCAACTCCCCCACAGCCCTGGCGATCAGCGAGGACGGGGAAATCTTCGTCGCGGAGAGCGGCTTTCTCCCCGGGACGGAGGCACGAATCGTCAAGGTGAACCCCGACGGGACGACCGTCCGGGTCGCCCCGGCCCCGGGCCAGGCCTTCCTCCCGCCGCTGCTGGGGCTCGCGGTCAGCCCGGACGGGCGGCTCTACGCGGGCGATAAGGGCCGGATCGTCCGGGTCGAGCCCGACGGCTCCTTGAGCCCGGTGGTTGCGGGCCTTCCGAGCCTCGGCGACCATGCCAACAACCACATGGCCTTCGGCCCCGACGGCTGGCTCTACTTCGGCCAGGGGACGGCCACGAACTCCGGGGTCGCCGGCCTGGATAATCGAGAAGTCACCGGCTGGCTCGCGGAGCACCCCGAGGTCCACGACCTCGCCTGCCAGGAGATCGTGCTGGCCGGCCGGAACTTCACCGACGAGGAGGGCGTGACCACCGGGGCCTTCGTCCCCTACGGGACTGCCACCGAGCCGGGCCAGATCATCAAGGGCCAGGTCCCCTGCAACGGGGCGATCCTCCGCGCCGATCTCGAGATGGGCAAGCTCGAGCTCGTCGCCTGGGGGTTCCGGAACCCCTTCGGGATCGGCTTTGCTCCCCAGGACCACCCGGTCCTCCACGGCGCGCTCCTCGCTTCCGACAACGGGCCCGATGTCCGCGGCTCCCGGCCGATCGCCAATGCCCCCGACGAGCTGAATGTGGTCTACGAAGGCGGCTTCTACGGCTGGCCGGACCACTTCGGCTTCCTGGAGTCCTCGAGGGCGGTCTTCGGCCTCCCGGGGACGGAGACCGAGCAAGGCGTCCCGCCGCTGTTGGCCGCGCATCCTCAGGCGATCGGCCCGGTCGCCGAGTTCTCGGTCGGCTCCTCGGCCAATGGGTTTGCCTTCAGCGTCGGAGGGGCCTTTGGCCTCGCCGGAGACCTCTTCATCGCCGAGTGGGGGGCCCTCGGCTTCGGGACCCAAGACATGAGCCCCTCGGGGTTCAAGGTCCAGCGGGTCCGCTTCCTCCCGAACGGCGGGACGATCGTCTCGGACTTCATCGCCAACAAAGTCCCCGGCCCGGCCTCGGCCAGTGGCACCGCCGGCCTGGAGCACCCCATAGATGTGAAGTTCTCCCCCGACGGGGCGGCCATGTATCTCCTCGACTTCGGCCGCCTCGGCGAGCCGGGAAGCGGTGTCCTCTGGAAAGTCACTAGGAAGACTTGGGCGGGGAAGGTCGACGGCGTGATCGAGGCGGAAGAGTATCCCCACATGACCGAGGTCGTGGGCGTGAAGGTCTACTGGCACAACGATGCGGAGAAGCTCTACCTCGGCCTGGCCAGCCCCGGGAAGGGCTATGTCGCGATCGGCCTCGACCCCGAGCGGCAGATGAAGGGGGCGAACATCATCCTCGCGGCGGTCAAGAACGGCAAGGTCGAGGCCCGGGATGACTTCGGGACCGCGGAGACGAGCCATGCCTCCGACACCAGCCTCGGCGGGGAGAATAATGTCCTCGAGGCCGCCGGAAAAGAAACTGCCGCGGGGACGGTCGTGGAGTTCGTCATCCCGCTCGATTCGGGGGATCGGTTCGACAAGCCCCTCGAGCCGGGGAGGAGCTATCCGATCATCGTGGCCTACCATCGGACGAGCGATAGCTTCAACACGCGGCACACGGACCGCGGGCAAGGGTTGATCGCTCTCGAGCCGGTGGAGTAGGCTCAGATGAATAGGGTGATCGCGGCCTCCTTGGCCTCGGCAATGAAGGCCCCGACGGCCCCGTAGGAGTCGATCCATCTCTCTTCTAGGTCCTCCCGCTTAAGGCCCATCACCTCCATGGTCAGCTCGCAGGCCACGACCTTCCCCCCGAGGGCCTTGAAGTCGGTGAGCAATCGCTCGAGCGAGGCGACCCTCGCCTTGTGCATCCGCCGGCGCATCAGCCACCGCCCCAGGCCGAGGAGGTTCAGCCTCGAGAGCGGGGCCCGCGCGAGCCTTCCCCGCCGGAGCCGCAAAAGCCCCCAGAAGGTGAAAAAGAGAGTTGTCTCCAGGCCCATGGCCAGCGCGCCGTTCCCTAGGATCAGGGCGCTCATGACCTTATCCAAGTCGCCGGAGTGGACGATGATCGCGGCCTTCCGCGGCTTGATAGCTTCAGCGGCGGACGAGGATGCGCCAGATCCCATCTTTATCCTCCTCGATCTTCAGAAGCTCCAGGCCGAGGGATCTCACAGCTAAGGGGATCTCCTCCTTCGAGGGGCCGTGGGTCCCGAGGATCTCGATGATCTCCCCGGGCTTGGCCCGCATCACCGCCTTGCGGAACTCGACGAGCGGGATCGGGCAGGTCTCCCCACGGCAGTCCACGAAGAGATCGGCAGCCCGCTCGGCCTCATCCGTCAAGCGGGGACCTCCTCCAGCCGCTCGAGGTAGCTCTCCTCCTCGCTCAGCCGCTCGCCGGTGAGCCGACAGAGGTGGGGCCTATCAGTCCCAGGGAAGGCGTTCTCCTTGAGGTAGGGGCAGGCGCGGCAGACCGAGGAGATGGCCAGATAACCCTCCTGGTAGAAGGAGCGGAGCAGCTTCACCAGGCCCTCGTCGAGCGCGGCCAACTCCTGGGGGGAGAGCCGCTTGATATACCCTTCGAGCTTGGCGGAGAGGGCCCCGAGCCGGGCGATCAGCCTCCTCCCCTTCAAGGTCAGCTCGACCTGGACCCGCCGGCGGTCCTCGAGGTCGTGCCGGCGCTTGACCAGCCCCTTCCCCTCGAGGTTGTCTAAGACGCGGCTGGCGGTGGCCGGGGCGATCGAGAACCGCTTGGCGATCGCATTGACCCCGCGGTAGGCGGGATGGGCCCGGGCGAGGAAGGAGAGGACTTGGACCTGGGTCGGCGAGAGCCCCTCGGCCTCCCCCAGCCGGCGCAGCAGCGCCTCGATCCCCTGGTAGAGGCGGAGGAGGACGAGCGCGACCCGCGCCTCGGGGACCTCGAGGACCCTCCGGAGGTCGGCCAGCTCTTCCATCAGCTTTCTCCGACGAAGGCGACCTCGACCTGCTCGACATCCCAGAGCGGCTCGAGCCGCTCCCGGATCTCCTCCTCCAGGGCCTTGGCGAACTGGTAGTCCGGCGGGAGGGCCAGCTCGACCCGGACTCGGCCGCTGTCGACGGCCACGGCCTTCACTAGATTAGCCTGGAGGATCTCCCGCCCGGTCTTGGGGTTGATCACATGCTTCAGCCGCTTCAGCACCACCTTCTCGTCGGTCGGGACCTTCTCCTTGAGCAGCCCATGCTGATGCTCATAGTTCTCGATCGCCATGTGGAGGGCATCGACCGCCAGGACGGCGCAGTGGACCTTCACCGGCGGGAGGCCGCCGAGCTCGGCGTCGGCCTCCTTCCAGCCGATCTTTTTGGCCTCCTCGAGGGTCTTCCCCTTGGCCAGCTCAGTCACGATCGAGCCGGTAGCGATGTTCGAGGCACAGCCGTAGGACTCGAACTTGATGTCCGTGATCCGCTTCTCCTGGCCGTCGACCTTCAAGTAGATCTTGATCATGTCCCCGCAGGCGGGGTTCCCCATCGTGGCTGTGGCGTCTGGGTCCTCGAGCCTCCCGATGTTCCGCGGGTGCATGAAGTGCTCCAGGACCTTCTCTGAATAAGGCAGGGGCATCGCTATCTACCTCCCTCCTCTCCTCCGCTCCTGCTTCAGTGGGCTGATCCGGCGGAGTTGCTCGACCACCTCGCGGGTCGCCTCCACGGTCCGGTCCAGCTCCTCCCGGGTATTGTAGCGGGACAATGTATACCTGATCGAGCTGTGGGCCCGCTCATGGGAGTAGCCCATCGCGAGAAGGACATGGCTCGGCTCGAGGGCCCTCGAGAAGCAGGCCGAGCCGGTGATGACCGCAATCCCCTTCATGTCCAGATGCAAGACTATGGACTCCCCCTCGGCGAAGGCGAAGGAGATGTTCACATTCCCCGGGTGGCGCCGCTCCCCTCGGGGGCCATTGAGCTCGGCGTCCTCGATCTGGAGGAGCCCCTCGATCAGGTAGTCCCGCAGCTCCTGGACATATTGGGAATCTTCAGGCTTGAAGAGCTCGACGGCCTTGGCGAAGCCCACTGCCCCGGGGACATTCTCCGTCCCGGCTCGAAGCTCAAATTCGTTATAGCCCCCGTCGAGGAGCCTCTTCAGCTTGACCCCCTCGCGGACGAAAAGGCCCCCGATCCCCTTCGGGCCGTGGAGCTTGTGGCCGGAGAAGCTGGCCAGATCGATGTTGGCCTCCTCGACATCGAACGGGAGCCAGCCCAACGCCAGCTCGGCGTCGGTATGGAAGAGGACACCCCGCTCGCGGCAGATCCGCCCGAGCTCCTTGATGTTCTGGATCGTCCCCACCTCCTGGTTGACCGTCTGGATGGTCACCAGGATCGTCTCCGGCCTGATGGCCCGCTTGAGCTCGTCCGGATCGACGAACCCCTCCCGGTCGACATTAAGATAAGTGACGGAAAAGCCCTCCTTCTCCAGGGAGCGGCAGGGCTGGAGGACCGAAAGCTGCTCGATCTTCGAGGTGATGATGTGGTTCCCCTTCTTCCGGTTGGCGTAGGCCGCCCCCTTGATCGCCAGGTTGGACGCCTCCGTCCCCCCGGAGGTGAAGATGAACTCCTCCGGCTTGGCCCCGATCCTAGCGGCGATCACCGCGCGGGCTCGATCGAGGGCCTCTTTCACCATGATCCCCGGGGTATGGCTGAACTGGGAGGAGGCGACGGCACAGTGCTCTGTGAAATAGGGGAGCATCGCCTCGACGACCTCCGGGGCCACTTGCGTGCTCGCGGCATTGTCCAAGTAGATCCGCTTCTGTTCCATTCAAGCTCCTCGCGATATTTAACTCGGCTAACTATTATAACGGTCGGGAGGAGCCTTGGCAACCTTGATTAGCCGAGCGCCACATCCAAGGAGAGCATCACCGCCGCCCCGAGGAGGGTCCCCAGGGTCGCGGCCCGCTCGTGCCCCTTCCGGTGGGTCTCGGGGACGATCTCGTCGCTGATCACATAGAGCATCGCCCCGGCGGCGAAGCCCATGGCATATGGCAGGAGCGGCTTAGCCAGCCCCACGGCCCAGGCCCCGAGGACTGCGAGCGGGACCTCCACCAGCCCGGCCCGGACCCCCACCAGGCTGGCATAGAAGTAGGCCCCCATCCCCGCCCCGAGGGCTGAGACCGCCACCGCCAGCCCCTCGGGGATGTTCTGGAGCCCGATCGCGAGCATCAGCTTCGTGGCCCCCGCAAGGTCGCCCGAGCCGAAGCCCACCCCCACGGCCAGCCCCTCGGGCATGTTATGGATGGTGATGGCGATAATGAAGAGCCAGACGGCCCTGATCCGGGAGGTGGCGAGCCCCTCGGCCCCCTTGGCCGGGTGGAGGTGGGGCAAGAGGTGATCCGTCAGGTCGAGGACGAGGGCCCCCAGGGCCAGGCCGAGGAGGACCGGCCCGAGGCCGCCATGGGCAATGCCCGGGAGGATCAGGCTGGTGAAGCTGGCGGTGAGCATCACTCCCGCGGCGAAGCCTAGGGCAGCGTCGAGGAATCTCTGCGACGGCCTCCGCCAGACGAGGACCCCAAGCGCGCCCAGGGTGTTGAGGAGCGTGATCACCAGCCCGCCGAGGAGCCCCTGGAGGACCGGGCTTTCCCCCACAAGCGAGACGAAGAGCTTCTCCATGATGCTCCGGCCTACTGAAAGCTGGGAGAAGTATAGGCAGCCCGCGCTGGCCGGTCAAAGGCCCGCTCGCTCGCAAAGCCCCGCAAGATCGGGTATCCTCTGCTCAACACATAGAGAGGAGGCCCGAGATGATCGACCCCAACTGGACCGCGCTCGAGGCGCTCGGGATCGCGATCAAGTCCGAGGTCCACGCCGCCGAGGTCTACGGGAGGCTGCTCGGGATGGTGAAGAACCGCGCCCTGCGCGAGCGGCTTGCTTTTCTTAAAGGGGAGGAGGAGAGGCACCGCCGGCTGCTGGAGGAGCTCTACAAGAAGAGCTTCCCTGAGGTCGAGCTGGCCCTCCCGGAGAGGTCCCTCGTCCCGATGGAGCTGGTGATGAAGGAAGAGATCACCGTCCCCGAGCTCCTAAAACTGGCGATGGAGGCCGAGCGCCAGTCGGAGCGGTTCTACCAAGAGATGGCTGCTAAGACTAAGGACTCATCGGGGAAGACCCTTCTGGCCTACCTCGGCAAGATGGAGCACGGCCACTACGAGCTACTGGCGAGCGAGGCCGAGCTCATCGCCCGGTTCCCCGACTACTACAAGGCCGAGGAGTTCCACCTCGGGGAGGAGCTCATCCATCTCGGCCCTTAGCGGCTCCCGAAGTCGGTGGTCCAATACCAATACCCTGAATTGGCGTCGTAGACCCGCCCGACCCCGATCTCCTCGAACTGGCAGGTGAGCATGTTCTTGTTGTGGCCCGAGGAGTTCCGCCAGGCCTCGAAGGCCGCCTCGGGCGTCTCCAGCCCCTGTGGGGCCTTATAGATGTTCTCGCCGTAGGAGGTCCAGCCGGTATAGCCGAACCGCTCTATCCTGGTGCGGACATCGGCCTCGCCGGGGCAGACATGGTCGAAGCAGTCATGGTCGGCCATGAACTGGCTGTGGTAGACTGCGGCGTTATTCAGCGGGCTGGAGAGGGCCAAATTCCGCGCGGCCGAGGCCGGCCAGGAGACCCAGCTTTGAGCAAGCATATCCCAGCACTGGCCGCTCTGGCTCCGGTATTGGTTGATGATCCCTAGGAAGACTTGAGCCACATCCTGCGGGCCGGCTTCGACGCAGGTATAGCTGAAGCGCGCCGGGCCGCTCTGATTGCCCGCCGCGTCGCGGAGGGTCACCTCCATCGTCTGCTGAGCCGTCGGGCTCGAGCACTCGATGTTGAAGCTGAAGCTCCCGCTTGTCCGGCCGTAGACTCCGGGGTCGAAGCTCGTCGAGCCCGGGCTCCCCGCAACCTTGACGAAGCGGGCCTCGACGATGTCGCCCTGCGGGTCAGCGAAGCCCACGCTGCAGGTGGCCGTCTGGCCGACCGGGATCTCGCTTTGGCAGTTGATCCCGGTGATGACCGGGGTATGGTCCGCCGGCCCCGGCCCGCCGCTCACTACCGAGAAGGACCTGGTGAACGGCTGGCTGCGGTTCCCCGCGCTATCGACGAGCACTACGGTAAGGCTGAGCGTGCCCACCCCGCAGGCCCACCAGTCATACCAGAGCTCGGCGGTCCCGCTGGCATTATCCTGAGTTGTAATAGCCAAGGTATCGTCTTCACTCTCGCCATTGGGCCATACCGTATGGACCAGCGCTTGAGTTACATCCCTCTGCTCGTCTGTGAAGCGCATGAACACATCGAAGTAGTTGTAGATCTCGCGGTCGCAGTCCGAGACGACCGCCGGGTCGGGGTCGATGCTCAGGTCGAGTATCCTTGGCGTGTGGTCCGCCGGTTGGCCAGGCCTCACCACGGAGAACCTCTTGGTGAAGGGGGCGCTCCGATTCCCCGCGCGGTCGACTAAGACGACGGTGAACGCCATGGTGTTGTAGTTGTCGCAGATCCAGAAGTCGACGGACCGGTAGACCCGCGCGGCGTTGTCCTGCGCAGTGATCGCTTCTGTGTAGTCCACGGCCTCGCCGTCGGTCCAGTGGATCAGGGCCTGGATGACATCCCTCTGGGGGTCGCGGAAGGAGATGATGAGGTCGAAGTAGTTCTTGATGCCATGAGCGCAGTCGGAGCCCACGGCCGGGTCCGGCTCGATGCTCAGATTCGCTACCTCGGGCACATGCCCGGTGGGGGCGCTGCAGACGGACTCGCCACTGATCCAGAGCCCCACTAACTCCAGGATCTTGGCGTCGCTGATCGTCAAGCCCCCGGTCCCGGGGACCGGCTCGCCGGTGACCCAATACTCCACGGCCCAGAGGATCTCGGCGTCATCGATGACGCAGCTACCGTTCCGATCGACCGCCTGCTCCACCGTCGCCGCGAGGGCGGGCAGGCTCGGCACTGACCCCAGGAGGAGCATGGCGCACAACAACAGCGCTTGGAGAAGTCTTCGCATCTTCACCCCTTTGCCTCTCGTGAAAAGCCATCCGTCAATCTGCCGAATTCTACCGCCTCGGATCGGGACTGACAAGTTCGCCCGCTGCTCCGCTTGACTGGGCCACTGGTCGAGCTACTGACGGTGAGTTACTCTTCCTGACTCGAAGGGGCGGGGTTGACTTGAGGCTACACGCTTGGTAACATAAAATGTCTAACCCAGACCGAAAGGAGGTGATAATGATGAGAGCGAGGAGGTCGACCATCTTGCTTGCAGCCCTCGCCTTGGGGATCTGCCTTCTCGGCGGCGCCCGGGAGGAGTGGAGCCCAACGGTCGTGATCAACGAGGTCGGCTGGATGGGAACCGCGGCCAACTCCGCTGATGAGTGGATCGAGCTCTACAACCCCACAGACTACGGATTCGACCTCTCCGGCTGGACCCTCAGCTGGAGCGAGGGAGAGGTAACGATCTACTTCTCCGAGGTCGCGGGGAATACCAAGGAGATTCGCCGCTCGGTCATCCCCGCCCGGGGGTTCTACATTCTCGAGCGGACTGATGACACCACGATCAGCGACATCGAGGCCGACCTGATCTATAAGGGCTCGCTCGATAACGCCGGCGGGACGATCATCCTCAGGGATGCCGCGGGGAGGGTCGTCGATACGGCCAACGGCGACGGTGGGGAGTGGCCGGCCGGGACCGCCTCCCGAGGCGAGCCGCCCTACGCCTCGATGGAGCGGATCAATCCGGCCCTGCCCGATGCTGACGCCAACTGGGGCAGTAACAATGGCGAGATCCGCAACGGCCTCGATGCTGAGGGGAATCCGATCAACGGGACCCCGGGGAGGCGGAACTCCGCGAGCGGGGGCTAGGAGAGCGGTTGGGCAAGGAGCGCCTTGATCTTCTCCAGGTGCCGGAGCGCCTCGCGTTCCCCCTCACGGGCAGCGGCTGAAACCTCATCCAGGGAGAGCATCGAGATCTTGTCCAGCTTCGGCCTGAGCAAGATCAGGCGCTCCCCCAGCTGCCGCCGGACTGCCTCCAGCTTCACCCGGACCAGCTCGCGGCCGGTGATCATCTCCGCCTGGGAGAGAACCTCGATCGAGGTCTGGACCTCTCTGGCCAGGGGAGCACTGACCTCCACGGCGATCACGATCTCGGCCCCCAGCCGGAGGGCCACATCGGCCGGGAGCTTGTTCACCACCCCGCCGTCGACGAGGAAGCGATCGCCATACTTGATCGGATAATGGATCCCCGGGAAGGTGGCGCTGGCGGCGATCGCGCGATGGAGCGGGCCCTCCTCGATCACGACCTCCTCGCCGGTGTCGATGTCCGCCGCGACCACGGCAAATTTCAGCTTGAGATCTTCGAACCGGAGCCCCTTGGTGAAGACCGAGAAGAATTGGCAGAGTTTCCTCGTCCCCTCATGCTCCACTCGGCGCCAATCGGTCCGGGTGAAGAGCTCCGTGGCGATCCGGCCGGCGACCGAGCCGACGGCGCTGGCTGGGATGTCGAGGAGCTTGTTCAGATCCAGTCTCGCGAGGATCTGCTCCAGCTTGCTCATCTCCAGCCCGACGGCATAGGCCCCCCCGATGATCGCGCCCATCGAGGTCCCGACCACGATGTCTACGGGAATCCCCTCTCGCTGCAGGACCCGGAGGACGCCGATGTGGGCATAGCCGCGAGCGCCGCCCCCGCCGAGGGCGAGCCCGATCCTCGGTCTGGTCATGGAAGAGCGAGCCCCCTCCCGGAAGGCTCCGCCGGAGGGGGCTCAGCATCGGTCAGGCTAATACATCTCCGGCGAGGGCGGCATGGCCGCCGCGGGAGACTTCTCCTCGATCTGGGCCACGACTGCCCCGGTCGTGAGGAGGAGCCCGCCGACGGAGACGGCATTCTGGACCGCGGACTTCGTGACCTTGGTCGGATCGATGATCCCCGCCTTCATCATGTCCACATACTCCTCCTTGAGGACATCGAACCCGACCCCGTCCTCCTGCGACTTGATCTTCTCCACCACGATCGAGCCCTCGTATCCAGCGTTCTCCGCGAGCTGCTTCGTCGGCTCCTCCAGAGCCTTCTTGAGGATCTTCACCCCGACCTGCTCGTCGCCGTCGAGGCTGAGCTTCTCCAGGGCCTTGGCGGCCCTGAGGAGGGCCACGCCCCCGCCGGGGAGGATCCCCTCCTCGACCGCGGCCTTCGTCGCCTCGAGAGCGTCCTCCATCCGGTGCTTCTTCTCCTCCAGCTCGGTCTCCGTCGGGGCCCCGACCTTGATGATCGCTACCCCGCCGGCGAGCTTGGCCATCCGCTCCTGGAGCTTCTCCTTATCGTAGTCCGAGTCGGTCGTCT
Source organism: Candidatus Acetothermia bacterium (assembly GCA_024653345.1). Taxonomy (GTDB): domain Bacteria; phylum Bipolaricaulota; class Bipolaricaulia; order RBG-16-55-9; family JANLFV01; genus JANLFV01. Next base: position 196,126 of record JANLFV010000002.1, on the reverse strand, counting down.
CGATCTGCTTCTTGATCTGGTTGATCCGGCCCTCGATCGCGGCCTTGTCGCCCTTCCCGCCGATGATCGTAGTGTTGTCGTCATCGACGACGACCCGCTCCGCCCGGCCGAGCATGTCGAGCGTGGCGTCCTCGATCTTCATCCCGGCGTCCTTGGCGATCACCTTCCCGCCGGTGAGGATCGCGATGTCCTCGAGCATCGCCTTCCGCCGGTCGCCGAAGCCGGGGGCCTTGACCGCGACCGATTGCAAGGTCCCCTTGAGCTTGTTGATTACCAGGGTGGTGAGGGCCTCGCCCTCGACCTCGTTGGCGATGACCAGCAAGGGCTTCCCCTCCTGGGCCACCCGCTCCAGGGCCGGGAGGAGGTCCCGGGCCTTCTTCAGCTCCTGGTCCGTGATCAGGATGTAGGGCTCCTTCAGCTCAGCCTCCATCTTCTCCGCGTTCGTCACGAAGTAGGGCGAGAGATACCCCCGGTCGAACTGCATCCCCTCGACGACCTCATAGTAGGTGTTGATCGTGTCGGAGTCCTCGACGGTGATCACGCCGTCCTCGCCGACCTTCTCCATGGCGTCGGCGATGATCCGCCCGATCTCCTCATCGTTCGAGGAGATCGCGGCCACCCGGGCCATCTCGTCCTTCTTCTTCAGGGGCTTGCTCTGCTTCTCCAGCTCCTTGACCACGACCTCGACGGCCTTGTCCAGGCCGCGCTTGATCAGCATCGGGTTGTAGCCCGCAGCCACGGACTTCAGCCCCTCCATGATGATCGAGTGGGCGAGGATCGTGGCCGTGGTCGTCCCATCCCCGGCGACCTCGTTCGTCTCCTTGGCCACCTGCTTGACGAGCTGGGCCCCCATGTTCTCGAACTCGTCCTGATACTCTTGCTCCTCGGCCACGGTCACGCCATCATGGGTGATCTTCGGGGCCCCGAAGGCCTTGTCGATGATCACATTCCGGCCTTTCGGGCCGAGCGTGACGCGCACGGCGTCGGTGAGCTTCTGGACGCCGCGCTTCAGCTTCTCCTGGGCCTCCTCGTTAAAGAGGACCTCCTTATACTTATTCTTTGCCATGCTCCTCCTCCTTACTCTAGCTTGGCCAGGATGTCCGTGGTCTTCACCACGAGATACTCCTCGCCGTCGAGCTCGATCTCCGTCCCGCCGAAGCTGGAGAGGATGACCCTGTCGCCCTTAGCGACCTCCATCTTCTCCGCAGTCCCCACTTCGACGACCTCGGCCTTGATGTATTTCTCATCCCGCTCCACATCGGCGGGGAGGACGATCCCGCCGCTCTCCTCTTCCTCGAGCCTCTTCACGAGAACCCGATTCCCTAACGGCTTCAGTTTGGCCTTCTTCGCCATCAGTGACCTCCTGTTTAGCACTCTGTTGGGTTGATTGCTAGACCGCCACTATTGTATCGACGGGCAGTGGGGCCTGTCAAGGAAGGGGCCGAGGGGAGCCTGGCCGCGGGACGGCTGTCCTTCGTTGATGAAGCTCAGCGCGGCATGATCGTGAGCGAGGTGATGCTATGCCCTCGGGCGGACGCCATCTGCGGCTGGAGATCCTCCTCTTGCCCCTCTTCCTGGCGGGGCTCTACTTCATGGGGCTCGACTGGAGGCCGCTCCTCTGCTTCAGCGCAGCCTACCTCTTCTCCAGCCTCTGGCTCTCCCCCGACCTCGACCTGCGGAGCAACGACGCCCGCCGGCGGTGGGGAGCGCTCGGCTTCATCTGGGTCCCCTACACGAAGGTCTTCAAGCATCGCGGCCTCAGCCATAACCTGCTGCTCGGCCCGCTCACCAGGGTCGGCTACCTGTTCCTCGTCGGGTTTCTAGTCCTGCAGGCCCTGAACTACCTCGGGGTCCGGGCGGACTTCCACCTGAGGATCAGCAGCGAGATCCTGGCGATGATCGGTATCGGCCTATACCTCCCGAATGTCCTGCACATCCTCTACGATCACTTCGACTCCCGTGTGCTGAAAAGCGGCGGCCGTGGGCAAAGGAGGGGATATAGCAAGAGATGCGCGAGATACTGATCTTCGCTGCGGCGACCTTCGTCCTGGTCCTCGGTCTAGCGGCCACAATCGCGGCCAACAGCTACTACGAGGTGGGGATCGCCTCCTGGTATGGGCCGGGCTTTCACGGGAAGCGGACGGCCAACGGGGAGGTCTACGACATGTATGGGATCAGCGCGGCCCACAAGACCCTTCCCTTCGGGACGATCGTGAGGGTCGTGGACCTCGAGACCGGGAGGAGCGTCGTGGTGAGGATCAACGACCGTGGGCCGTTCATCGAGGGGCGGATCATCGACCTCTCCTACGGCGCGGCGCTGGAGCTGGGGATGGTCCAGAAGGGGCTGGCGAAGGTGGGGTTGAAGATCTTGAAGTGGCCTGCGAAGGAGAAAACCTAGCAGCCGCCCCAGAATATCGCCGCGCGAGATGACGTGGGAATTCTCGCCCTGAGCGTGCTTGCATGTTTCGCCGGCCCGCTCACCCGCGCCGCCTCTTCGGGGAGAGGGCCACGGCCAGGCCGAACCCGGCGGTCGAGACGAGGGCGATCGCGCTCCCGACCGGGAGGTCAAATGCGAATGAGCCGAGGAGCCCGAGGGCCGCGGCCCCGGCCCCGATGAGCGGGGAGAAGAGGATGATCTTCTTCATGTCATGGAGGAACTGGAAGGCCGTCGCGGCGGGGTTGATCATCAGGGCGAAGACGAGCAGTCCCCCGATCAGCTTGAGCGAGAGGGCCACGGTCATTCCCGTCAAGAAGAGGATGGCATAATAGAACGGGCGGGGGTTGAGCCCGGCCTCCCTGGCGAGCTTCATGTCGAGCAGGATCGCGAGGAACTCCTTGAAGAAGAGGGCGATCAGCACCACCATCGCCCCTGAGAGGAACGCCAGTTCGAGCAACTCCATCTCCGTCACCCCGAGGACCGAGCCCCAGAGGAGCCCGAGCGCGGTGGAGCTCAGCGCCGTCCCCGGGGCGAACCGCAGGAAGATCAGCCCGAGGGCCATCGTCAGCGGGAAGGTGATCCCGATAATCACATTCGGCTCGAGCTTGGCCCGCTCCGCTGCTGGGCCGAGGGCCCCGGCGACGGCCAGGGAGAATAGGCTGGCCAAGAGGAGCGGGTCCCAGTCAAGCAGCAGGCCGAGGGCCGCCCCGGCAAAGGCCGCATGGGACATAGTGAACCCCAGCGAAGAGAGGTTCAGCCTCACCACAAAGGCCCCAACGAGGCCACACGACCAACCGGCGAGGATCGCCCCAACGAGCGTGCTGGAGAAGATCCCGAGGAGCATCACTGATAGGCCGCGGCGAGGATCAGCGGGTCCAGGACTTCATCCGGGCAGCCGTCGCGGAAGATCCGCCCCGCCCGCATCAGGACCACCCGCTGGCAACAGGGCGGGAGGCCCTTCAGGTCGTGGAGGACGATCAGGGTCGTCAAGCCCAGCTCCTCATGGAGGCGGACGATGGTGGAGGCGATCTCCTCTCGGGCGACGAAGTCGAGGTTGCTGAAAGGCTCATCGAGCAAGAGCAGCTCCGGCTCCTTGGCCATCGCGCGGGCGAGCATCACCTTCTGCTGCTGACCCCCGGAGAGCTTTCCGATCGGGCGGCGGGCCAAGGCTGCGCTCCCGACCAGCTCGAGGGCTCGCTCGACCGCGCGGTAGTCTGCGGCTCGGGGGCGATGGATCAGCCCGATCCGCCCGAACCGGGCCATCAGGACCACATCTCGCACGAGGAAGGGCGTGAGCTCGGGGAAGGAGACCGCCTGGGGGATGTAGCCAATCCGCCGTCTCAGGCGATGGCCCTCGCGTCGGACATCGAGCCCGAAGAGCCGGACCGCGCCGGCCTTATGGTCCAAGAGGCCGTTGATCGTCTCCAATAGAGTGGTCTTCCCCACGCCGTTGGGGCCGATCAGGGCCAGGAACTCCCCACGCTCGACCACTAGGTCGATCTCGTGGATCGCGGGGATCCGCTCCCCCTCGTAGATCGTGGTCACCCCGCGGAGCTCGATCACCGGAGTTCCCATCGGAAAAGGGCCTCCTCGGTCATGCCCATGACTTCCCTTGCCAGGGCCTCGGCATCGCCACTGCGGAACCGCTCGGCCAGCTCCGGCTGGAGCTCGACCTTGAGGTGACACTTCAGGCCCCTAGCCTTGATGAAGACCGCGCGCGGCCGGCCGTGGGCCGTCGCCTGGATATTCCCCTTCCCCAGGGTGCAGCCGGTCGCGACCTGGATCCCGTCGATGAGGCAGGAGAGCGGCGGGATCGTCCCGGTCTCGACCGTGGCTCTCAGGTCGGAATGGCCGGATGAGCCGAGCTCACGGAGGGCCAGTAGGCCCATCCTCAGCCCGCAGACGAGGAAAGGCCCCAGATGGCCGTGGAACTCGGCCCCCCGCTCGACCAGCTCCTCGAGCGAGATGGCACGAGGGTCGATCGCCCGCATCTCCATCTCATCCACCTCCGCGATATGTCTTCCAGCCCTCGAAGAGCTGGTCGGCGTTGTAGCGGACCATCTCGAGATATGTCGCGGTATGGGGGATAGCGCCGGGGAAGTTCGTGAGCACAACATGGACCGCCCCGACCTCGAAGGCCAGCCTGGACCCGAAGTCGATCCCGCTCTGGAGGTTGTCAATCACCAGGGCCGCGCGCTCCTCCCGGCCTGTGGCGACCAACTGTTGGGCCTCTCGCAGGGAGAGCATCTCGGGCGGGCCGTAGGTGGCGACGATGTTGAACCCGAGCCAAGTGACGAAGCTGCTCTGCCAGGCCATCGCGATCACTTTGGCTTCGCTCACTCCTAGCTCGCTGGCCTCACTCTCGAGGTGGCCAGCCAGAGCAGCGATCTCGGCCTGGTAGCTTTCGGCGCTGGACTGGAATAGCTCAGCGTGAGCCGGATCGACCTCGCCCAATGCCTCCGCAATCCTCCCGACCAGCTCGAGCGCGCTGGCTGGGATGTTCCACTCGCCTTGGACCTGGACCCGTCTCACCTCGGTGTTCCCAGACCGCGCGATCAGATCCTCCAGCCAGGGCTCGATCCCGTGATAGAGGACCAGGGAGGCCGAGGCCACCGCCCGGAGGTCGCTCGGCCTCAAGTCGTAGTGGGCCGGGCAGATCCCCGAGGGCGTGATGGTGTAGACCTCGATCAGCTCGGCCCCGACCGCCTGGGCGAAGTCGGCCAGGACCGCGGTCGTGGCGATCACCAAGGGCTTCTCCTGACCCTGCCCCAGGCCGAGCAGCCCGCCCGAGACTAGCAGTGCCAAGGCGACGAGGAGCCAGATCCTAAGCCTGATATTGAAAGCCATCTCAACCTCCTCCGTGCTTGATAGCACCATTTTACGGAAGGTGCCACAAGGCGTCAAGAGGGCGAAAAGTTGGGCAGAGAAGGGCGACTGGAGCCTGGCTAGCGGAGCCGCTGGCCGGTCGAGGTGGCCGCGAGCTTCCCGTGCTTGACCCCCTTGAGGCCGATCAGCCGGTCGGCCAGCCGCTGGACCTCGTTCCCCGGGCCGCGGACGGCCAGGACCTCCAGGCAGTTGGCCTCGTCGAGGTGGATGTGCATTGTGGAGAGGATCAGCTCGTGGTGCTCATGCTGGAGGTCGGTCAGCCGGTCGGCCAGCTCCCGCTTGTGGTGGTCATAGAGGAGGATCACCACACCCACGACCTCCTCGCCCGCCTCCCACTCTCGCTGGACCAGCCGGTCCCGGACCAGGTCGCGGAGGGCCTCGGAGCGGTTGGCGTAGCCCAGCTCGGCGATCAGCTCATCGAACCGGGCGAGGAGCTCCTCGTCCATCGAGACCCCGAACCGCACCAGCTCTCCCATGTTCTCAATCATACCCGAGCTGCCCGCGAGCAGTGAAGAGCCCTGCCTGCCGGACCAGCCTCGCGCCTGATCTCGGTCGAGCCTTACTCGATCAACTGCTCGAGCGGCTCGGCCTCGTGGGCCAGCGGAGCCGGGGCCTTCTCCTCGATGACCTTCTTCTTCCAGATCCCGGTCGAGAGCATGGCGACCGCGAGCAGGGCCGAGGCGAAGTTGCTGATCGCCATCCCGACCCAGACCCCGGTCGAGCCGAGCCCCACCGGGAAGGCGAAGATGTAGCTCAAGGGGAGCCGGAGGGCCCAGAGCCGGGCGAGCTCCATGATCATCGTCGGGACATTGTGGCCCGAGCCGCGGAAGATCGCGTTCACCGCCGCGAAGAGCCCGAAGAAGGGCATCCCCGGGGCAAAGAGCGCGAGGAACCTCTCCCCCTCGGCGATGATGTCCCCTCTCCCGGGGATGAAGAAGGCGATCAGCGGCCGCCGGGCGAGCCAGATGACCACCGCCTCGGCTACGAGCAGGAGGAACATCACCGTCGTCCCCTTCTTCGCCGCCTCGCTGGCCCGCTTCGGCAGGTCCGCGCCGAGGCTCTGGCCGAGGATCGTCGTCAGGCCCACTCCCAGGCCGTCGAGGGCGATGAAGAGGAGCCCGAGGATCCGGTCCCCGATCCCGTAGGCGGCGAGCGCGACCGTCGGGTTGGGGACCCGCCCGATGATCGCCATCATCAGGACGAACCCCAGCGCGGTCCCCGACTGGCCCACGGCCGCGGGGAGGCCGATCCCCAGGATCTTCCTTATCCAGGCCCACCTCGGCCGGAGCTGTGGCAAGCTGATCTTCACGCCCCTTCGCCCGCGGAAGAGGATCGTCAGAGCCGCGATCGAGACGAGCCCCTCCGCGATCACCGTCGCCAGGGCCGCACCGAAGACCCCCAGCTTTGGGAATGGGCCGAGCCCGAAGATCAGGAGCGGGTCGAGCCCGATGTTCAAGAGGACCCCCGCGCCGTTCACGAGCATCGGGGTGACCGTATCCCCGTAGGCCGCGAGGGAGAAGTAAAAGAGGAACGGCGCGAACATGAAGGGCAGCCCGAGGAAGATCACCCGGATGTAGAGCGTCGCGACCTGGGAGACCTCGCCCGCGCCGACCAATAGCGGCAGGATGTGGGGCGAGAAGAAGAAGCCGCCGACTCCCACGACCAGGCCGGAGGCGAAGGCGAGGGAGAAGATCTGGCTGCAGGCGAGGTTGGCCTCCTCCGAGCGCTTCGCGCCGGTATATTGCGAGATGAGGGCGCTCCCCGCCGCCCCGCCGAACCCGCCGATGAAGGAGATCATGAGCCAGACGACCGGCCAGGAGATCTGGATCGCCGCGACCGAGGGGCCGCTCTCCGCTGGGGGGAGGTGGCCGATCCAGAAGGCATCGGCCAGGTTGTAGAGCGTCTGGAGGACGCCCGTGACCATCCCCGGCCAGCCGAGGCGGACCATGGTCAGGATGATCGGCCCGTTCAGGATCTCCTCGCGTGAGACTCGCGCCATCCCGATTCAACTCCTCTCGCTCCGCCCGCGCCATCCGGGGCAGAGCATCGCCTAATGGGAAGGGGTAGGCCCACAGTCTACCACCCGCTGCCGCGAAGGGCAACCTCACCGGAGTCCGTCGCCCCCAAGGCACACGTGGTTCACTAGCCGGCCCGGTGGGGTAATGGAATTGACAATCTCCGCGCCAGCCAGGTATCTAAGTCACCAGAGGAGGCGAGTCTGCCATGCCGATCTATCAGTTTGAGGATCGGATCCCCCGGATCGGGAAGGGGACCTATCTCCACCCCTCAGCGGAGGTGATCGGGCAGGTGGTGATCGGCGAGCGGTGCTGGATCGGGCCGGGGGCGCGAATCCGAGGAGACTACGGCGAGATCATCGTCGGCGATGAGACGGCCATCGAGGACAACTGCGTCTTGCACGCCCGCCCGGGCGAGGCCTGCCGGATCGGGAGCCATGTCACGATCGGCCACGGCGCGATCATCCACACTGCTACCATTAAGGATTATGCGATCATCGGGATGGGGGCGGTGGTGAGCGACTGGGCCGTCGTGGGGGAATGGGCCGTGGTCGGGGAAGGGGCGGTGGTCAAGAACTCCCAGGAGATTCCAGCAGAGCACATCGCCGTCGGGGTCCCGGCTCAGGTCTTGGGGAAGCGGATCAGCGGGGAATACAGGGAGCAGTGGACCCACTTCAAGGCCACCTATGTCGAGCTGGCCCAACGCTACGTCCAGGGGCTGCGCGAACTATGATCTGGGGATGATCTCGAGGATTCTCTTATGACCGTCGCTTGGCCCATCAGCATCTGCGGCTTCGTGATGCCTCAGAATTGGTGTTACCCATGGAGCCTCCACAATGCCTCTAGGTTCTCCTCGATCCGTCGCTGCAGCATCACCGGGTTCAGCTCCTGATACTCCTGCCGGAGTCGCTCCTTCCGCTTCTCCGGCACCTCAGGTGAAGCCAGCACCCGCTGGTAAGGGGGTCTTGGCCTGATCATACCGCTTGCGCACCTTGCTCCCCAGCCGTTCTTTCCTCAGGCGCTTCCGCACCGGCTGGAAGAGGTTCACAAACCGCCGCCAGTCGCTGTAGATGGCCTCCAACAGTGCCAGCGGACGAGCCGACTCATATCGGCCGTAACCGATGAGCTGGCGGACCGCCACCCAGCTCTTCTGCTCCACATGGACAGGGATCAGCCTGTAGGGCCTGGAGCGGGTGAAGAGTAGCCCCTCCTCCTGACAGTAGCGGAGGAGGCCCATGGAGTCGTTGTCCGAGTCGATCCTCAAGAGGGGGAAGGGGAGCCGCGCTCGCATCCTCTCCAGCGCTTCCCTTACCGCCTGTTGGCTCCGGTTGGGAAGGGCCAGCGGCTCGCGCCAGCCGGTAGCCGGATCGACCGCATTCACGGTGTGAAGGAACTCCCCGGCGACACTCTCCCCGCAGTGGGCCACCAGGTCCATCTCCAAGAAGCCCGGGCGGGCTCCATCCCCGGAGGCTTCGGTGCGGATGGGGATGGCTTGCCAGAGCTTGGCCGGGACCGCGGCCTGCGGTAGCGGTGGGTCCGCGCCAGCCGGTCGATGGTCGCTGGGCTCAGCCGGAAAGGGTGCGAGCCGCTTGGAGGCGCGACCTACGCAGATCCGCCCATTGGCCTCCCAGACCTGGAGGAGGGCGCCCTTGACCTCGTTGGTGTAGACTCTGGGCCGCCCACGTCGATCGCAGCCCCAGGGCTTCGGCCCTTTCCGTAGCAGCCGGATGGCGGCCTTGCGGTGGTAGCCCGGCCTACGCCAGCGATGGTCACGAAGAGGCGCGCCTCAACTCGTCCAAGATCCTGGTCTTCGTGGGCGCGCCTCTTCCCGACCAGCCCGCGAGTATCTTGGCCGCAGGCCATCTCGACCAACCCGAGTCATCCTTGCCTCCTTTGGGTAAACCAGTCTACGAGGCAACGATGCCTCTCCCGGTAAGAGTTCTAATGAGGCAATTCGCCACCTTGCCGGGGCCTGTCGCTTGATGTATCCTCCAAGGAGTCAGCGATGACCGAGATCATGAGAGGCTTTGATCCAGATGCGCTCCGCAAGGACTTCCCCATCCTCGCCCGGCGGATCGGGGGTAGGCCGCTGGCTTACCTGGACAATGCCGCGACGACCCAGAAGCCCCGGCAGGTCCTGGAGGCCATGCGGGAGTTCTATGAGCAGCGGAACGCCAATGTCCACCGGGCGGTCCACACCCTAAGCCACGAGGCGACTCTTGCTTACGAGGCGGCCCACCAGAGAGTCGCGGAGTTCATCGGGGCCAGCCCGGAGGAGATCATCTTTACGAGGAACGCCACCGAGGCGCTCAACCTCGTGGCCTACGCCTGGGGGCTTTGGGAGCTGCGCGAGGGGGATGAGGTCCTCCTCACGGTGATGGAGCACCACTCGAACCTCGTCCCCTGGCTGGCCCTCCGCCGGCTCAAGGGGATCTCGCTCAAGTTCATCGATGTGGACGACCGGGGGAGGCTCAGGCTCGAGGAGCTCACTCGCCTCCTCTCGAGCCGGACCAGGCTCGTGGGCTGCATCTACGCCTCGAATGTCCTGGGGACGATCAACCCTGTGGAGGAGATCATCGCGGCGGCCCACCGGATCGGGGCGCTGGTCTTGGTCGATGGAGCCCAGGCGGTCCCGCATATACCCGTGGATGTGAGGGGGCTGGACTGCGACTTCTTGGCCGCGAGCGGGCACAAGATGCTCGGCCCGACCGGGACCGGCTTCCTCTATGCCAAGCGGGAGCTCCTCGAGGAGATGGAGCCCTTCCTCTACGGCGGGGACATGATCGAGACCGTGACCCTCGAGGGCGCGACCTGGAACAGGCTCCCCTGGAAGTTCGAGGCCGGGACGGCCAACATCGCCGGGGGGATCGGGCTAGCCGCCGCGGTCGATTATCTTGAAGGGTTGGGGATGGAGGCGGTCTACGACCACGAGCGGCGGCTCTTGGAGTTCGCCTGGGAGAGGCTCGCGAAGGTCGAGGGGATCAGGCTCTACGGCCCCGCGCCGGACGAGGCCCCGAGGCTAGGGATCATCTCCTTCAACCTCGAGGGGGTCCACCCCCATGATCTGGCGATGGTCCTCGATAGCGAGGGGATCGCGATCCGGAGCGGCCACCACTGCGCCCAGCCGCTGATGGCCCGCCTGGGGATGGAGTTCGCCGCCCGGGCCAGCTTCTACATCTACAACACCGAAGAGGAGGTCGAGCGGCTCGCCGCGGGGGTGGAAGAGGCCAAGGCGGCCTTCCGCGTGCGGAGCTAGAGAGATGAACAGGATCTTTCGCCACTTGGTCTATCAATACCCGGCCCTTGACCCGCTCGTGAAGCACGCGGAGAAGGTCTGCGAGACGGTCAACGAGCTGGCCCAGGAGGTCCAGGATTACCTGGATCAGAAGCCAGTGGGGGAGCGGAGCGTGCGGATCTCGAGGCTCGAGCACGAGGCGGACATCCTCAAGAGCGAGGTGCGCGCCACCCTCCCGCGGAGCGACTCCTTCCTGCCCGTCAACCGCACGGACCTCTTGGAGTTCATCTGGCAGGAGGACGAGATCGCTGACGTGGCCCAGGACGCGGCCGCGCTTCTCCCGCTGATGGAGCTCAAGCTTCCCCCGGAGCTGGCCGCTAAGTGGCGGGAGTTTCCCCAGCTGATGCACGAGGGGATTGAGATCTACCGCCGCATGGCCCTGGGCTTGAGAGAGCTACTAGAGCGGGGCTTCCGCCGGGAGGCGGTCAACCGAGTCCTCGACCTGCTCGGCGAAGTCAACCTCCTCGAGCACCATGTGGACCTGCTCGAGGCGGAGCTGATCAAGCTGATCTATAAGCAGCAGGAGCTGGACGCCTTCGCCAAGTATCACCTGATCCAGGTTCTGTTGAAGCTCGGGGACATCTTCGACCACATGGAGAACGCCGGCGGGCGGATCAGGATCATGTCCGCTCGTAGCTGAGTGCTGGAGCCGGGCGATGCCGGGACTGGCAGTGGCTCTGCTGCTCCTCGCCGGCTCTTACCTCGGCTGGAACATCGGGGCGAACGACAGCGCGAACTGCGCCGGTGCGGCCGTCGGGTCGCGGCTCCTCTCCTACCGCCGGGCGATGGGGCTCGTGGCGGCCTTTGCAATCCTCGGCGCGCTCTTAGGGAGTGCCAAGGTCGTCGAGACCGTGGGGAAGGGGATCGTCGCGGCCGAGCTCCCCTGGCAAGCCCTCCTAGTAGCAATGGGCTCGGCCGGGCTCTGCGTCACGCTCGCGACCGTCTTCCGCTTGCCGGTCTCGACCTCCCAGGCGATCGTGGGGGCGCTAATCGGGATCGGCCTGGCCGCAGGGGCGCCGGTGAACCTCTCCGTGATCAGCGGGATCGTGGGGGTCTGGGCCATCTCGCCCGCCCTGGCCCTAGTCCTCTCGTTCATCCTCTACCATCTAGTTGCCCTCCTCCTCCGCTCGATCCGGAGGAGCGGGGTCCTGAGCGACTTGCTCAACTGGCTGATCCTCGCCTCGGCTGCGTATGCCGCGTTCTCCCTGGGAGCGAACAACATCGGGAATGCCATCGGCCCGCTGGCGAACCTCGGCCTCCGCTCGGGCTGGATCACGCTCCTCGGCGGGCTGGCCCTCGGGAGCGGGGCGCTCACCTACGGCCAGCGCGTGACGGAGACGGTGGCCCGCGGGGTCGTCCCGCTCGACCCCTTGAGCGCATTCGCGACCCAGACCGCGATCGCCCTCGTCGGCCACGGCTTCGCCTTCGCTGGGATCCCGATCTCGATCTCCCAGGCGGTCGTGGGGGCTCTAGCCGGGATCGGGCTGGTCAAGGGAGTGCGGACCGTGAGCTACGAGATGCTCGTGGCGATCGCCATTGGCTGGGTGGGGACGCCGGCCGTCGCGGGACTGCTCGCCTACGGGCTCTGGAAGCTAATCGCCTAGATGAACCGCAGGACATAGTGGAAATAGAGGTAGAAGACGGGGATGGCGAAGAGGTGCCCGTCGATCCGATCGAGGATCCCGCCGTGGCCGGGAAGGATTCCCCCCGAGTCCTTCACCCCGGCCATTCGCTTGAGCTTCGATTCGAAGAGGTCGCCGAGCTGCATCGCTGCGGAAATGAGGACGGAGAGGGCCACGATGTGCGGGATCCAGGTCGGCCAGTTGACCCAGATCGGCGTGAGGTTCGCCCCGACCAGCGTGAAGAGGAAGCCGCCGATCACGCCCTCGACCGTCTTGCTCGGGCTCGTGCGCGGGGCGAGCTTGTGCCGCCCGAACCGCGAGCCGATGAAGAAGGCCCCGATGTCATAGCTCCAGCCCATGACGAGGAGGAGCATCGCGTAGAGCCAGCCGCCGTAGGGCGGGACCCGATAGATCAAGTAGAAGAAGTGCAGGAGCCAGGGGATATAGGCCAGCCCGAAGACCGCCGCGGCGGCCCGCTTCACGCCCCGCGGCTGGGGGAGATACCAGAGGATCGGGAGGAGGAAGACGGCGCTGACGGCCAGGAAGAGATGGATCCCGCGGAAGAAGACATAGACGAACTCGAGGAAGGCCATCAGCCCGAGGTAGGAGTAGCGCTCGAGCGGTAGGCCCATCCGCTCTACCAGGCCGAGATACTCGATGCCGGCGAGGAAGGCCACCAGCGTCAAGAAGAGCCCCACAGCCCAGTCGACCTTCAGGAGCTTAGCATAGAAGAAGAGGGCCGTCACCGAGGGGATCAGGACGACCGAGGTCAGGATGCGCTTGGTCAGTTCGCTCAAGCCGCTGCCGTTCAGCCCTCCACCACGCCGCCGAACTTCCGCTGCCGCGACTGGAAGTCCTCGACCGCCTGAAGAAGCTCCTCTACGGAGAAGTCGGGCCAGAGGGTCTCCGTGACCCAGAACTCGGCGTAGGCCGACTGCCAGAGGAGGAAGTTGCTGATCCGCTCCTCTCCGCTCGTCCGGATCAGCAGGTCCGGGTCCGGAAGCTCGGCGGTGTAGAGATAGCGCCGGAAGAGGGGCTCGTCGATCTCCCCGGGCTGGCCTCGGGCCCAAAGGTCGCGCAGGAGGAGCCGCACGGCCCGGAGGATCTCCTGCCGCCCACCATAGTTGATCGCCAGACTGAGGTAGAGCTTGTCGTTCGCTCGCGAGAGGTCCACTGCCCGCTCTAGCTCAGCCCGGACTCGCTCGGGAAGGCCGTCGAGGTCCCCGAGGACCTGAAGCCTGACGCCCCCTTTCAGCAGCTCATCCAGATTCTGCCTCAGGAAGTCCGCAAGGAGCCCCATGAGGAAGTCCACCTCTTCCTTGGGCCGGCGCCAGTTCTCCTTGGAGAAGACGAAGAGCGTCAGGTATTTGATCCCGAGCTCGCGTCCCACGAACTCCACGATCTTCCTTGCCGTCTCGAGCCCGGCCCGGTGGCCCGCACGCCGCTCCTCTCCGCGCCGTCGGGCCCAGCGCCCATTGCCGTCCATGATGATCGCGAGGTGCTGCGGGAGGCCGCGAGCTTTGGCCCGAGCGATCCGCGCGGCGAGCGCCGGGTCGGTCGTCCCCATCCTAACCACCCTCCCTCAAGATCTCTCCCACCAAGTATAGCGAGCCGGTGACGCATAGCAGGTCAGACGGGCTGAGCCGAGCCCGGGCCTGCCGGAGCGCTTCGCTCGCCGGAACGACCACCTGAGCCGGCTGCCCGAGCTCCGCTGCCAGCTCCTGCAGGGACCTCGGCTCGATCGCGCGGTAGTAGTCGGGCTTGGTGAAGATCAACTCCTCAAACCAGGGGAAGAGGAGTTCGCCCATCGCCGCGACTTCCTTGTCCCGCATCGCCCCGAAGAGGAGGACTCTCCGGCCGCGGGGGAGGTAGCGGTCGTGGTAGAGCTTGAGCCCCGTGAGCAACGCCCGCACGCCGTCAGGGTTGTGCGCCCCGTCCACGATTATATAGGGCCGCTGGCCGAGCAGCTGGAACCTCCCCGGCCAGCGGGCCTTGGCGAGGCCGTCTCTGACGGCCCGGCGCGTGAGCTTGAGCGATGGTCGGAGCGCCTCGAGCGCCTCCAGGGTCACGACGAGGTTCTCCAGCTGGTAAGGGCCGAGCAGCCCGAGCTTGAGCCTTCCCCAGCCATCTGCATGGAGCTCCTGCCCCTCCCAGGTGAACTCCACCTGCTCTGCCTGTCGCATCGCCCGGCGCAGCTCTGCGCCACGGTTGGCGGACTCCTGGGCGATGATCGCCAAGATCTCCGGGCTCTGCTCCCCGGTGACCAGGGGCACGCCCGGCTTGACGATCCCCGCCTTCTCCCAGGCCAGATGGTCCATGTCCGGGCCGAGGAGGTCGAGGTGGTCGCGCCGGACATTGGTGATCACGGCCACAAGCGGCTCGATCACATTGGTGGCGTCGAACCGTCCGCCGAGGCCAACCTCGACTACTGCGAGGTCCACGTCACGGTCGTGGAAGTATTGGAAGGCCAGGGCCGTGAGGACCTCGAAGACCGTCGGCCTGTCTTCCATCCCTTCGACTAGCGGGATCAGCCGGTCGATGAGCCGGGCGAAGTCCTGCTCGGGGATCCACTCCCCGTCGATCCGGACCCGCTCGCGCCAGTCGAGCAGGTGGGGGGAGGTGTAGGCCCCGACGCGATAGCCCGCCTCCTGAAGGACCGAGGCCAGCATCGCGACCACTGAGCCCTTGCCGTTGGTTCCCCCGACATGGATTGCCCGAAGCTTGCGGTGGGGCTCCCCCAGGCCCTCCAGGAGCGAGGTGATCCGCTCCAGGCCAGGCTTGACCTCGCGGGAGGGGAGCCTATCGAGGTAGGCGAGCGCGGCGGGATAGCCCATGCTCGTCAGGCCCCCAGGACTTGGAGGTTCCTCGTGAGCCGCTCCGCCCGCTCCCGCAGCTCCCGGGCCTTGGCCTGCTCCTTCTCCACGATCTCCTGGGGGGCTCGCTGGAGGAATCTCTCGTCCTCGAGCTTCCGCAGGCTCTCCGAGAGGGTCCGTTGGACCTCCGCTAGCTCCCGCGCGAGCCGGGCCCGCTCCTGCCCCAGGTCGATCAGCCCCTCGAGGGGCACGAAGACCTCCGCCCCCTCGAGGATGATCCGCGGGGCATGCTCCGGGCGCTCGATGTCGTGCCCGACTGCGAACTCGTGGACTCCGGCCAGCTCGCGGAAGAAGACCCGGTTGGCCTCGACCAGTTCCCTTATCCCCTGGTCCTCAGCTCGGATAAGCGCCCTAGCGGGGGCCTGCGGGGGAACATTCATCTCCGAGCGGATCGTCCGGATGGCCGAGATGAGCTCCTGGAGGGTCGCCATCTTCCGCTCGACCTCCGGGTCGATCCAGGCTCGCTCGACCTGGGGGAAGGGCGCGATCATCACCGAGTCGGCCTCCTTCGCTGGCAGGAGTTGCCAGATCTCCTCGGTGATGTAGGGGATGAAGGGATGGAGCATCTTCAGGATCGCGACGAGCGCGCGGTAGAGCACCTCCTGGGCCGTGCGCTTCCTCTCCCTCTCTTCGCCGTAGAGCCGGGGCTTGATCATCTCGAGATACCAGTCGCAAAAGTCGTGCCAGACGAAGTTGTAGAGCCCCTCCGCCGCGAAGTTGAAATCGTAGCTCTCCAAGTTCCGCCTCAGCTCGCCGATCTGGCGCGCGAGCCGGGAGAGGATCCAGCGGTCCTCCAGCTCAAGCTCCTCCGCCACTAGCTCGGCCGGCTGGAAGTCCTCGAGGTTGAGCAACGCCAGCCGCGAGGCGTTCCAGATCTTGTTCAGGAACTTGCGGTAGCCCTCGAGGTCCCGTGGGGAGAGCCGCATGTCCTGGCCCTTGCTCATCGAGGCCGCGAGGGTGAACCGCAGCGCGTCCATCCCGTATTGCTCCTTCAGCTCGAGCGGGTCGATCCCGGTGCCGAGGGACTTGCTCATCCGCCGACCGCGCTCGTCCTTGACCGTCGGGTGGAGGAGGACCTCGCGGAAGGGGATCTCGCCGATGAAGTGGAGCCCCATCATCACCATCCGGGCCACCCAGAAGAAGAGGATCTCGGGGGCCGTGCTGAGGAGGGCTGTGGGGTAGAAGTATCTCAGCTCAGGCGTCTCCTCCGGCCAGCCCATCACCGAGAAGGGCCAGAGCGCACTTGAGAACCAGGTGTCGAGCACATCCTCGTCCTGGTAGAGGTCCTTTGAGCCGCAGGCCACGCACTCCCTAGGGGTCTCGCGGCTCACCGTCACCTCATTGCAGTCGCGGCAATACCACGCGGGGATCCGATGGCCCCACCAGAGCTGCCGGGAGATGCACCAGTCCCGTATGTTCTCGAGCCAGTCGAAGTAGACCTTCTCCCAGTGGCTGGGGATCAGCCTGATCCTCCCTGAGCGGACGGCCTCGATCGCTGGCTTGGCCAGCTCCTCCATCTCCACGAACCACTGGGTGGAGACGAGCGGCTCGATCACGGTGTCGCACCGCTGGCAGTGGCCGACCGCGTGGGTGTAGTCCTCGACTCGCTCGAGGAGCCCTTCTCTCTTCAGATCCTCTAGGACCCGCTCCCGGGCCGCATACCGCTCGAGGCCGGCGTAGGGGCCGGCGTTCTCGTTGAGGGTGGCGTCCTCGTTGAGGATGTTGATCCGCTCGAGCTTGTGCCGCTCGCCGATCTCGAAGTCCGTCTGATCGTGGGCCGGGGTGACCTTCACCGCGCCGGTCCCGAACCCCGGAGCGACGGCCTCGTCGGCGATCACCGGGATCTTCCGCTTCAACAGCGGCAGGATCGCTTGCTTCCCCACGAGCTTCTTGTATCGCTCATCGTCGGGGTGGACGGCCACGGCCGTATCGCCGAGCATCGTCTCGGGGCGGGTGGTCGCCACGGTGATCGAGCCCCCATCGGCCAGGGGATACTTGATGTAGTATAGCTTATCCTGATGTTCCTGGTGCACAACCTCGATATCGGAGAGGGCCGTGGCACAGCGGGGGCACCAGTTGATGATCCGCTCGCCCCGATAGATGAAGCCCTCCTCGTAGAGCCGGACGAAGACCTCCCGGACCGCCTTGGAAAGCCCCTCATCGAGCGTGAACCTCAGCCGGTCCCAGTCGCACGAGGCCCCGAGGACCTTGAGCTGCTCGACGATCTCGTTCCCGTATTTCGCCTTCCAGTCCCAGACCCGCTTGATGAAGGCCTCCCTCCCGAGGGCGTGGCGGGTCTTGCCCTCTTTGGCCAGCTCGCGCTCAACCACATTCTGAGTGGCGATCCCGGCGTGGTCGATCCCCGGGAACCAGCACGCGGCGTAGCCGTCCATCCGCTTGTAGCGGATCACGATGTCCTGGAGGGTGTTGTTGAGGGCATGGCCGATGTGGAGCCGCCCGGTGATGTTCGGCGGGGGGATGACGATCGCGAACGGCTTCTTATTTGGGTCGATCTTCCCGCGGAAGTAGCCCCGCTCCTCCCAGAAGCGATACCACTTCCCCTCCGCCTGGGCCGGCTCATAGGCCTTGGGGATCTCACATCTGTCAGCCATATCCGTTCTCTCTCCAGCCGAAATCTTAGCAGACAGGGCGCGGGCGAGCAAGCAGAGAGCGCGGAGGATACTGCTATGGGGCCTTCTAACTAAGGTTGCAAGCGCTTCAACATCAGCCTCAGGTGCAAGAGGTGCAGCTTGCCTTCTTCAGACTAGATTCAGCGCAACGCTGGGGAGCGGCCTACTTCCAAGTCATCACTCTGAACAGCACAGAGTTGCTTCTCCCCGGCTCCTGGTAGAACTCCAGCCTGACCATGTAGTTATATTGGAACGCCTGCTGGAGCAGATCCAGCATCCCTTGATGCACCAGCTGGTTCGCATCCGGCCTGAGCTGAAAGCCGAACCTCTGGTTCGGAGTGCTGTCCAGCGCTACCACAACTTCAACATCGAGGAAGTCGTTCGATGGCCCATAGCCCGTCCCCACATCGTGGATCCGCAGGTAGGTTACGTGGCCATCGACCGCCAGGATGTCCGCCGGCGAGCTGCCGCCTTTGGACCCGCTCTGGAGCACGAGGACTAGGAGCAACGCCACTACAGGAGCCACGGCCAGCAACCACTTAGCACGCTTCACGGCTCTGTCCCCCATTCTATCGCACCTCTTGCACCCGATTCAGTATCAGAGAGATCTCGTGCAGAAGTCAAATGGCTCTCCGCGGCTGCCGAGCGCGGCCCTACGCTTCGCTGCGAGCGAGTGCAACTATTGATTTCAGGGGCAGGCTGTGTTAGCTTGTGAAATGAGTTGGCTACTATGCGCGACGGCGCCTTGGGCCTTGACCGAGGTCGGCCCAGTGGGGTATACCTCGTCTGAATCGCTCGACAACGCCGGGAGGTGGGGAGAATGCCCGTGAGGTGCATCAAGCAGATCCACGAAGAGGGCAATGCGCTCTTCATCGATTTCCCCACCGCCATCCTGAACGCCATGTCCGTCCGGGAGAGCGACACATTCGTTTGCGAATGCGGCCGCCATTTTGACAGGGAGAGACGCCTCGTCCGGGTGATCAAGGAGACCGAGGCTCTAGCCGGCTACCGCCTTGCCCCTGGCGGGTCGGCCAGGTTTGTGCTGAAGGACAGCAAGCTCGCGGTCAAGTATGGCTTGATGGCCTGGGAATACGTCGAGCTGATCTTCAAGGAGATCCGCAGGCTCAAGGGGGACGAAGAAGAGAGGCTCCCCATCTTCCCGAAGAGGATGGTCGAGGAGCTAGACTTCACCCCTGAGGATTGAGAAGAAAAGCGAGCGCGTGCCTGTCCCGGACAAGGGGGTAAGGGGAAGGGCCCTTCCTTCTCCTGCTTCATGAACTGAGGGACCGCCTGCGCTGCTGGCCAGTCGACCGGCCGGTCGCGCTCCCTGGCAATTGGCATCAGGTCCCGGGGTCCGCTGCTCCTTCCGCATTCTACTGACAGTCTCAGCGGAGCAACTCAGTTGTTTGACCGAACTTGGCCACCATGATATCATACAGGGCTCCAACGAGGAGGGCATTGCCCTCAGCCGCACCAGACCAGGAAGGAGATGAGGAAATGGCCAAGGAGCTTGTTCAATTCCTGAAGGAGGTTCCACTGTTCTCCGGTTTTGCCGCGAAGGAGCTGGAGCCGCTCTTGAAGACCGCCAAGGAGCGGAGCTTTGAGCCGGGCAAGCCGATCGTCCGGGAGGGGGAGCAGAGCAACATCGGCTTCTACTTGGTCCTCGACGGCCAGGTTGAGGTGAAGAGGGGGGGCCGAACCCTCTCGACGCTCGGCTCCGGGCAGTTCTTCGGGGAGATGTCCGTGCTAGACGGAGCACCTCGCTCCGCGGATGTCATCCCCACGGTCAAGACCACCTGCCTCGTGCTCACCAACTGGGATTTCAGGGCCTTGGTGAAGAGCTACCCCGAGATCGCCATGAAGGTCATCACCGAGCTGACACGTCGCCTGCGCCAGACAGAGATGGCCCTCTCCGAGTAGCTTGCCTGCTGCGGTGTAGTGATTCAGGGGCTGCTACCTGAGCGCAGCCAAGCCGGCTCGCTTGGCTGCGCGCCTCTTCAGGGTCGCTAGACCGCCAGAGTGTCAGCGGCCGGCCTTGGCTCGTCAGGTGGCAAGCCCATCCTGTCCATCAGGGCAAGGTATCTCTGATCAGCCCGCAGCTCGTCCAGAAGCGGGTCGATCCTCAGCCAGAGCAGGCCGGGGTCGTGCTCCTCCCAGGCCCTCTCCGCCCAGGTGAAGCCCTCGTCGCTCTGGCCGAGGCGGAAGTGGAGCAGCCCGATGAGCGAGGCGCGATCGATCTGCCTCGGTCTACTCATGAGCTCAGCGAGCGCCGCCTCGGCCTCGCTTCTTCTCCCCATCTGGGCGAAGGCGATCCCCCGCCCCGCACATGCCCAGAGGGAGAGCTGCTGATCTGAGCCGCCGGCCAACTCCTCAGCCTTGTCCAATTCCGCGACCGCCTCCTTCCCTCGGGAGATCCTGGCGTAGGCCAGGCCGCGGAATAGATGGGCCTTCGCAGCCTGGGGATCTTCCTCCAACGCCTGGTCCAAGCGGGCGAGCGCCTCCTCATACCTCCTGGCGTGGTAGAGGACCGTCCCGGCCGCGAGAAGCGTGGGGACCGAGCGTGGATTGAGCGCGATCGCCTTCTCCATTTCAGCCAGGCTGTCTGCAGTTCGGCCCAGGGCCATCAGGTGGTAGGCATACCCGATGTGGCCCAAGGGGCTGTCCGGGGCGAGCTGAATAGCCCGCTTGATCTCCTTCTCCGCGCCCTTCCAGTCCCAGGAGAGCCACTTCAGCTCCCCCAAGCCCAGATGGGCGTGGACGAAGCCCGGGGCAAGCTCGAGCGTCCGCCGATATTGCTCCTTCGCCTCCTCGAGCCGGCCCACCGATTGGAGCACGCTCCCGAACCAGGAGTTGATGATCGGAGAGAGGGGGTCCAGGTCCAGGGCCTTCTCAAGCTCCGCGAGGGCTTCTTCGTTCCGCCCGGCCCGATGCAGTAGGAGCGCATACCAGTGATGAGCTGGAGCGTAGTTGGGGTTCAGCTCGAGCGCCTGCTTGAACTCCGCCTCGGCTTCGGCGAGCTTGCGCTCGTATTCCCACTGGATCAGCGCCAACGAGGCGTGGGCCTCGGCGAGGTTGTCGTCTAGCTCCAGCGCCTTGAGGACAGCCTCTTTGGCCTTCGGATAGCCCTCTCGGCCAGGAACGAAGCCCCAGTTGACCATGACGCTGTAGCAGTCAGCGAGGCCAGTGTAAGCGAGCGCATAGCCGGGGTCGAGCTCGATCGCCTGCTGGAACTGCTCCAGCGCCATCCTCAGTGGCTCCTCAAGGCGCATGCCCCAGAGCTGCCGGCCTGTCAAGTATAGGGTGTAAGCGCCGACGTTCGGGGCCCTGCGCCTTGCAAGCTGCTTCCTATGCTCGCCCAGCAGTTGCACCTGGAGCGCTTCAGCTACCCTTTGCGCTATGTCGTCCTGGATCGCGAAGACGTCCTCGAGCGTCCGCTCGTAGAGCTCCGACCAGAGGTACTCCTCGCTCTGCACATCGACCAGTTGCACGGTGATCCTGAGCTTGTTGTCTGCCTTGCGGACCGCCCCCTCCAGCACCGTCCCCACTCTCAATTCCCTGCCGATCTCGGACACCGTCTTCTCCGCGCCCTTGTAGCGCATCACTGAGGTCTGGGCGATGACCTTCAACTCCCGAATCTTCGAGAGCCGGTAGATCAGCTCCTCGGTCATCCCGTCGGTGAAATACTCGTCCAGCGGGTCCGGGCTGATGTTCACCAGGGGGATCACGGCGATCCTCGTCTTCTCCACCCGCGCGGCTGCCCCTGGAGACTCTCCCTCCCAGGGGAAGACGACGCGGTAAACCTCCATTGGCAGCTGCACGTTCTTCAACACCTGCTTTCCCAGGCTCACCAGGGGCATCTCGAGCTTATTCCACACCTGATCGTAGACCTGTTGGGAGAGACAGATCCCGCCCGGCTCGGCCAGCGGCTCGATTCGCGAGGTGATGTTGACGGCGTCCCCGAAGACATCGCTCTCGCGGTAGACGGCATCCCCGACATGGAGTCCGATGCGGATCGCGATCCTTCGGGCGGGGGCTACGACGGCATTCCTCTCCGCGAGGGCCTTCTGGATCTCGATGGCACAGCGGGTCGCCTGCAGGGCGCTGGAGAACTCGACGAGGAAGCCGTCGCCGGTGGCCTTGACCTCATGCCCGCCGTGCTTGTTGAAGACGGGCCGCAGGAGGCGAGCCTGCTCCTCGAGCAGCTCCAGAGCCAGGCGCTCGTCCCGCTGGGCCAAGGCGGTGTAGCCCGCCATATCGGTGAGCATGAAGCTCGCTAGTCGCCGCTTCTCTTCAGGCAAAGGTCCCTCCCTCCCGCTTCCTGAGCTCGGCTCGTCACTGGATTATACTGAAAGGAAAACTCGGGGGACATCGCGCGGCCTTCGGCAAGCTAGCCCGCAAAGCTTGGGTGCGCCGGGCCGCACTGATTGGGGCCGAAGTTCCAACTCTCCAAACGACGACAGCGACCCGCTCGGCTGGTGGATCTCCGCGAGGTCCGCGTGCAGTGGCCAGCCGCGATCGGCCTTTTCCGAGCGTCCTCCCCCGGGGATTGCAGCGCGGGCGAGCCCTCGGTATAATCTTGAATGAGCGTTCATTCGTGGGCGATGAAGGAAGATAAGCGCGAGCGGATCAGGGACGCGGCGATCAGCGTCTTCGCGGAGAAGGGCTTCTCCGAGGCCCGAGCCGACGAGATCGCCGAGCGGGCTGGCGTGGCCGTAGGCACGATCTACAACTACTTCGCGAACAAGGAGGCCATCCTGATCGACATCTTCGAGGCCGAGTTCACCAGACTGAAGGAGTTCTACCAGCACCTGCGGCGGAGCGGCCTGCCCGTCGTGGAGCAGATCCGCCAAATCCTGAAAGAGCACTTCGCCAGGCTCGAGGAGCGCCAGGAGTTGATACGCGTCCTCCAGCGGGAGCGGTTCAAGCTCCTCGAGCACCCCGGCGCGGAGCCGCTCGAGCTCTACCGCGAGATCGTCGCCTACGTCGAGGAACTGCTCCGCGAGGGGATCGAGAACGGCTTGCTCAGGGAATGCAACCCCCGTATCATTGCGCACGCTCTCTTCGGCGCGGTGGAGTCGGTCACCCATTGCAGCATGATCTGCAGCCCTGAGGAGTCTCAACAGCTCTTCCGCGAGGCCCCCGAGGAGCTGGCAAAGTTCATTTGGAGAGGGATCACCCTGGAAGGAGGATAGAGATGGCTAGAAGAGCATTGGTGCTCTTGAGCGTCTTCCTCTTGGCCCTCGTTGCCCTGGGAGGGCCGAGAGCCGGTGGGCGGGAGGAGCAGCCGGAACAGTTCAAGCTCCTTGTGGTCGATGAGACGAGGAGCTTCGCCGCTTCGATGGCGGTCGAGCTCTTTGCCCGGGCCGTGAGGCGGACCGGGCTCTTCGACCTTGCGGCCAGAAGCGTCAGTGTGGCCTCGAGCTTCGACGACCCGCTCCGGGGTCAGCGGCCCGATAGGCGATACGACATCATTGTCATCGTCCCCCGAGGGGTCGAGGACGGCACGGTGAACCAAGTCTGGATAGCCACGAGGCCATTCCCCGAGATCTCCCTCGAGCTGCGCCAAGCGGTGGCGCTCATCAAAGGGATCGTGAACAGTGGCGCGCAAGGGAGGCTGAGGGCCGTCGATGTGACTGACGACGCTTTGCCCGGGATCTTCGCGACCATCTTCATCAGGGAGGGCTGGCTCTGATGCGCAAGATCGTCGAGTGGATCGTCGACCATCCCCGGACGGTGGTCCTGATCGTCCTGGCCATTACCCTTGGCTTCGCGGCCGCGATCCCCGGGATCACCACCCTCACTGATTTCAAGGAGTATATTTCCCGGGACGACCCCGCGGTCCGGGCGATGGACCGGGCAGAGGACCGCTACGGCTCCCAGACCTCCCTCATGGTCGCCGTCGTAGCCGAGGACACGATCTTCAAGGTCTCGACCCTGGAGAAGATCAAGGCCATGCGGGAGGAGTTCGAGCAGATCATCGGCGTCGATGAGGTGACCGACCCCCTCAACGCCCAGGTGATCACCGGGACCGAGGCGGCCCTGGTCGTGGGCCCCGCCGCCCCGGGGAAGGAGGTCCCAAAGACCCCCGAGGCGATGGAAGAGTATAGGCAGAGAGCCCTGGGGAGCCGGCTGCTTCGGGACTACATCGTCTCCAGCGACGGGAAGGCCGGGGTGCTCGCGCTCAAGCTGAAGAAGGACGCGGACCAGACGGCCGTGGCCAAGCGGGTGGTGGAGATCGTCGAGCGCTACAAGGATGGCCCGGAGAGGATCTACATCGCCGGGCTCCCCTACATGAGCCTGGTCCTCTCGGAGTCGATGGGCCGGGACCTAAGGATGATGCTCCCGATCGTGATCCTCATGATCGTCGCCGTCCTCTACCTGAGCTTCTTCAGCCTCCGCGGGGTCCTCTTGCCCTTGCTCGTCGTCTCCTTGAGCACCGTCTGGGCCGTGGGGGCGATGGCCGCCCTGAAGGTCCCCTTCACGATCATGTCCTTCATCATGCCGGTGATCCTGATGGCGATCGGGATCGCCTACGCCATCCATGTCCTGAACAAATACTATGAGGAGCTCGCCGCGGGGAAGGCCAAGCGGGAGGCGGTCATCGATACGGCCCTGCTGATGGCCTCCCCGGTCGCGATGGCCGGGCTCACCACCGTCGCGGGCTTCCTCTCGCTGATGAACTCCTTCTTGATCCCCCAGCGGCAGTTCGGGCTCTTCACCGCCTTCGGGGTCCTGGTGGCGATGGCCCTCTCGCTCGCCCTCCTTCCGGCAATGCTCGCTCTCCTCCCGGTCCCCCGCCGGGCGAGGAAGCCCCGGACGCGCACGGGCGCGAGCAGACTGAGCCTGAGCGGCTGGCTCGGGCTGATCGGGCGGCTCGTGGCCCGCCACCGGAGGGCCGTCCTCATCGCCTCCCTGGCCGTCTTGATTGCCTTCGCCGTCGGGACCGCGCTCGTCCGGGTCGAGACCTCCCAGCAGGAGTTCCTCGGCCAGGACCACCCGATCGTCCAGGCCCTCAATGTGATGGACGAGCACTTCTCGGGGATCGAGCAGGTGATCGTGGAGTTCGACACCGGCAGGCGCGACGGCCTGAAGGACCCGGAGCTATTGAAGCGGATCGTGGCCTTCGAGGAGTGGCTCGAGACGAAGCCGGGCGTCAGGATCAATAAGACGTCCTCGCTGGCCGACCTGGTCCGGGAGATGAACCAGAAGTTCCACGCCGACGACCCCAGCTATTACGCCATCCCCGACGACCGGAAGCTCGTGGCTCAGCTCCTGTTGCTCTTCACCTTCCAGGGCGGGAAGCTGGGGAATATGGCTCTGGGCGACTTCTCCGCCGGGGAAGCCATCGGGCTCTACAGCTCCGTCGGGAGCACCGAGCGGGTGGAGCTGGCCCGCGAAGTCCAGCGCTACCTCGACGAGCACTTCAGGGACATCCGCGCGGAGATGGTCGGCTCGACCAGGGTCGGGGCGAGCCTCTTCTCCAAGATCATCACCAGCCAGATCACCAGCCTGGTGACCTCGATCCTGGCCTCGGGGCTGATCGTGGCCTTGCTCATGGGCTCGCTCGTCGCCAGCTTGATCAGCCTCATCCCGTTGGTCCTGACGATCATGATCAACTTCGGGCTCATGGGCTTCTCCAACACCCCGCTCGACATGGCGACCCTGATGGTCAGCTCGATCGCCATCGGGATCGGGATCGACTACGCCATCCACTTCCTGAGCCGCTTCCGACGGGAGTATCGTGAGGGCCTCGAGCCGAAGGGGGCCCTGGAGAGGACGATCCAGACCGCCGGGCGGGGGATCGCCTACAACGCCCTGGCCTTGGCCTTGGGCTTCGCCGTCCTTTTGTTCTCCACCTTTAAGGGGACGGCCAACTTCGGGTTCTTGATCGCCCTGACCATGGTCATCAGCGCCGCCTCGGCCTTCACCGTCATCCCGGCGATCCTCGTCACCTGGGAGCCCGGGTTCCTGAGGGAGAGGGCCTGGGCTTGGGCCTGGGGCAGGAAGGAGGTGAGGCCCACAAGAAGAGCTGTGCTAAACCCCAATCCGGGCCTTGATCCTAGCTTAATCCAAACCGACTGTGAAAAGGAGGCTCAAGATGAAGGGAAGACTTAGCCTAATCGCGGGACTAGCGCTCCTCTTGGGAGCCTGGCTGATCGGGACGGCTTTCTACTCCTCCGGCCAATTGACGGGGGAGGCGATCCTCAAGAAGGTCGATGAGCAGCAGGACATCGTCATGGGCGGGGACCTCATCTCGCTGATCCGCTTCGATAATAGCTACTCCGACGGGACCACGGCTTACAACATCTTCGGCGGGCTGAGCAAGAAGGCCGAGGGCCAGCCGGAGAAGTCGCTCGTCTACTTCAAGGAGCCGGACGATGTGCACGGGACGATCTTTCTCAGCATCAAGCCTGAGGGGCAGAGTGCCCAGCTCTGGCTCTACCTCCCCGCTCTGGGCATGGTCAAGGAACTGGTGAGTGAGGAGGAGCGGAGCGGCTCCTTCGCCGGGAGCACCTTCTCCTACCGCCAGGTCGGGGAGCGGAAAATGGCCGACGATTACACGGCCGAGCTCATCGGCGAGGAGCCGGTGGCGATTGACGGCCAAGCCCGTGACTGCTATCTTCTCAAACTCACCGCCAAGCCGGAGGCCGAGGTCGACTACCCCACGGGGAAGATGTGGGTGGACAAGGCCAGTTGGATCTCACTCAAGGCCGAGGAGTATAGCGACGCGGGGAACCTCGAGCGGACGATGGAGGTCCTCAAGCTCGGGGAGTTCGAGGGGAAGACCGTCGCCGATGTGATGATCTCTAAGGATCTTCTAAACAACAACTCGACCACGATCAGCTTCCTCGAGCGGCGGCGGCCGACAGAGGCATTGCCTGATGAGCTCTTCGAGCCGCAGAATCTGCCCAACTTCGAGCCCTCCCTCTGGGGGTTCTAGCCGCTCTGAGCCTCCTCCTTGGCCCTACTCTCTCCACCCGGCCGGTCCCCTCCCGGCCGGGTGGGCCTTTACCCCTTGAGGACGGCCTTGCTGCCAGGCGGCGAGGCCCGCAGCTCAGCTCCACGGGGCCATGGGCTTGGTCATAATGTGGCGGCCCTGGTCATGGACATGGCCGCCGAGCATAATAGCGAAGGAGGTGAGACCGATGATGGCGCTACTGAGGGAAGGGCTGCTCCTCGGGCTGGGGGCCCTCGACCTGACCCGGGAGAGGGTCACGAGCCTCGTCGATGAGCTGATCAAGCGGGGCGAGCAGGTCCAGAAGGAGCGAGAGGTGGCGATCGATGAGCTCCTCGCGGCCGGGAAGAGGGCCGAGGAGCGGCTCCGGGCGACTATCGCGCGCGTGGTGGGCGAGCTCGGGCTCCCGACCAAGGCCGACCTCGCGCGGATTGAGGAGCGGCTCGCGGCCCTGGAGAAGAAGCTCAAGTAATGCGCCTCACCCGGCTCCCGCGGGCCTACTCCGGCCTCCGACGCTACCGCCAGATCCTGGCGGTCCTCATCAAATACGGCTTCGGCGACCTGCTGGGGAGGCTCCGGGTCTGCCACCCCCTGCTCGGGCGGCTCCCGCGGCTGAGGGCAGTCCGGGAGCTAGAGGACCTCTCGAGGCCTGAGCGGCTGAGGCTGGCCTTTGAGGAGCTCGGCCCGGCCTTCATCAAGCTCGGGCAGCTCCTCAGCCTCCGGCCCGACCTCCTCCCATCGGAATACACTGCCGAACTAGCCAAGCTTCAGGACGAGGCCGCGCCGGTCCCGTTCATCCAAATCGAGAGGAAGGTCCAAGAGCAGCTCGGCCGCCCCTTGGAAGAGGCCTTCCGCGAGTTCGCGGAGGAGCCGCTCGCCGCGGCCTCGCTCGCCCAGGTCCACCGCGCGGTCCTCAAGGACGGGACCGAGGTGGCGGTCAAGGTCCAGCGGCCGGGGATCCGCGAGACGATCCGCGCCGACCTAATCATTCTAGAGGACTTGGCCCAGTTCCTCGCCCGCCACGTTCCCGAGAGCGAGCCGTTCGACCCTCCGGGCCTGGTCCGGGAGTTCGCCAAGACCCTGAGGCGGGAGCTGGACTTCGTCCGCGAGGGGCGGAACATCGAGCTCTTCCGCCGGAATTTCTCCGATGACCCGACGGTCTACATCCCCAGGGTCTTCTGGGAGTATACCGCCCCCGAGGTCCTGACGATGGAGAGGATCGGGGGGGTCAAGATCACCGACCTGGAGGGGCTAGAGCGGGCCGGGCTCGATCGGCACCAGGTGGCCCTCAACGGGGCCAATGCCATCCTGAAGCAGATCTTCGAGCACGGCCTCTTCCACGCCGATCCCCACCCGGGGAACATCCTGGTCCTCGAGGGGAATGTCATCGCCCCGCTCGACTTCGGGATGGTCGGGCGGCTCGACCCCCAGCTCCGCGAGCGGGTGGGTCAGCTCATCCTCGCGGTCGCCCGCGGAGACCTCGATGGGCTCGTCCGGACGCTGCGAGAGCTCGGGGGCCTCGATGGCGATGGGCACGAGCAGGTCGGCCTCTTGGCTTTCCAATCTGACCTAGCGGACTTGCTCGACCGCTATTCTAGGATACCGCTGGCTGGGCTCGACCTGGGTCGGCTTCTCGATGAGCTGATGGCCCTCGTCCGGGAGCATCATCTTCGACTCCCTCCGAGCCTGGCGATGATGGGGAAGGCCCTGGTGCTCGCTGATGGGGTGGGAAGGCTCCTGGAACCGGGGTTCGAGATGCTCGCGGTCGCTCAGCCCTATCTGGAGCGACTCGCCTTCCGTCGCAAGGTCATGCAGCGCCAACTCCGCGACTGGGCGGCGGCCCTAGAGGAGACCCAGCGGTTGTTCCAGGAGCTGCCTGGGGAGATGCGCTCGATATTGGGAAGGCTCCGGCGCGGGAAGCTCAAGGTCCAGTTCGAGCATCTGGGGCTTGACCGCCTGATCCGGGAGATCGATCGCGCCAGCAACCGGCTGGCCTTCGCCCTGATCGTCGCGGCCCTCATCGTCGGCTCCTCGTTGGTGATGCAGCTTGATGTCGGTCCGAAGCTCTGGGGCCTCCCGCTGTTTGGCTTCCTCGGCTTCGGCCTCGCTGGGCTCCTTGGCCTCTGGCTGGTCCTTGCGATCCTCCGCTCCGGAAGGCTCTAGGAGGGCTCTTGCCTGCACCGCGCCGCCCCTTTTCATAGGCTTTCGACATCTTCTCCATCAGATCTCCACATCCGTTTCTTATACTGTCCTCGAAATCCGGCGGGTCGCCGGATGAGCGCGAGAAAGGAGTTGAGAGAAGATGAGCAAGAGGAAAGGCTTACTGGCCGGCGGTCTTGTGGGGATCCTCATCGCCGCAGCCGTCGTGGGCTGGGCCCTGGCCCAGGGGCAGGGATCGGGCGAGCAGGGAACGACTACCACCCTACCATCTGGGACCTTCCTCAGCCGAGTGGCAGCCAACCTCGGGGTGAGCGAGGCAAAGCTCCTGGAGGCGATCACTCAAGCCCGCCTCCAGATGATCGACGAGGCCGTTGCCCAAGGCTTCATCACCCAAGAGCAGGCCGAGCGGCTAAAGCAGCGGATCTCCGCGAGCCAGGCGCTGCTCGGGATGATCGATGAGGCCCTGGGGCAGGGCAAGATCACCCAGGAGCAGGCCGCCTGGATGAAGCAGCAGATCGGAGGACACCAGTGGCTCGGCTGGGGACCGCGGGGCTTCCGCGGGCGCGGCCCGCGGGCCGGATGGTGATGATCGCTCCACCACCGTCCCCTCACCCTAGGAGCGGCCAGTTGCAGACCGAGCAAGGTCTGGTCAGAGCTGGCTGAAGTTCGAGAGGAGGGCTGGCCCCTTAGCCCTCCTCTCGAACAGGAATCGACGGAGGTGAAACCGATGGCCACCAGGAAAGTGAACAAGATGAGGCTGGAGTTGAAGCGGAGAGCTGCGCGCGCCCTGACGGCCTGGAGTCAGACGATCCTCGCCCGGGTTCTACCCCCGAGCCCGAGGGTCGTGCCTGTCTATCAGACCTGGAGAGGCGAGCAACTCCCTCGTGATCGGGGCGAGGCAGAGAGGGCGGGGAGGAAGAGATGAATCTCTCAACCGGTCTGATCTTGCTCGGGCTCTTGGTCGGGGCCATACTCGTCGTAACTCTGGTTTCCACCACGACCCCGACGAGGCCGGAGATAGTCGCGATCGAGTTCCCTGAGAAGATCGATGCCGACGGCAGCGAGGTTCTGGGGACGGTGAAGTTCCGCGACAGAGAGGGCGACATCGTCTTGGCTGAGTTCAAGGTGATTGAAGCGCAAGCCTTCGAGTCGTTCAGCTTCGACCCGGAGGTCCGGGGCCAGAAGGAAGGGAGCTTCCAGTTCTACGTCTTCACGATCCTCCCCCAGCGGGTCACGCTGGAGGTGACACTAGTCGACCGCCAGGGCCACCGGAGTGTGCCGAAGCGCTTCTCCTTCGAGGCCGAGCTATCGCTCGAGTTCTGAGCCTGGTAGAACTACGATGACCCTAATTCGTCAAGCCTCCACCTCGCTTGCACAGGATGTTCACATTCAACCGGTATGCTGCCCTCTGAAGAGCGCCGGGGAAGAGGAGTCCCCAGAGAAAGGAGCTGAGAGAAGATGTATAGAAACGGGAGTCGGTCAGGGACTGCTCAGCGGCGATCGTTAGGTTCCAGCCGCGCGGCGGTCGAAGAGCAAGGTCACGAAGTGCGGAAGCTGAGTAGGAAAGGAGAATGACGAACATGTTCCAAAAGATCATGCTACTTCTCGCGGTGTTGGCAGTATCCGCCGGGCTGGGAGGGACGGCCTCGTTCGGCCAGACCGAGGCCGAGAGCACGGTGTCCGTGCAGCTCTTCGTCGGCGGACCGCGGATGGCGTTCTTCGAGCTCTTCCATGCCCTGGAGGCCGGGGACTTGATCCTCCTCCAGAACGGGGGCCTGGCGAGCGGGGCAGTCCAGGAGCAGCAATTCACCATCGGTAGCCGGACGCTAGCGCGGGACCAGATCCTCCTGATCGCCTGGCCGGCAGCGGGAACGACTCAGGAGGCGAACCCCGTCGCCCAGGTCTACCTCAAGGACGGGAGCCAGGTCCAAGGGGCCCTGCAAGCCAGCTCCATCACTTTGGTGCTCCCCACGAGCGAGAGCGCGGCCCTCTCGGTCGACCAACTCCGGGGGATCATCTTCAAGGTCGAGCGGCCGGAGATGCCTGCCCCGCCCGAGCAGCCGGGGGCGAACCCGCCGAGCGAGGCCCAGGTCCGGCAGGCCCAGAGCAGCCTCTTCCCGCTCTTCAGCGGGCTGCAAGGGAGCGCCCTCTTCCAAGCGATCATCCAAGGGCTCCAGAAGTTCGACCTCCTCGTCTTCCCGGACGGGGAAGTCCTGAGCGGAACCATCGAGAACCAGACCTTCACCCTGGTCTCGACGATCTTCGGGAGCCACCCCCTCGCCGTAGCTGACCTGGCCCAGATCACCTTCGATGACCCCGATGTGGTCGTCCTCCGGATCGGCGATCGAGTCTCGGGGATCGTGACCCCTGACGGGGATGGGAAGGTCCGGGCAACCTTGGCCACCGGCTCGGCAGTCAGGCTAGCCAAGGAGGAGCTGGGCGGGATCTCGTTCAAGGCCCCCGCTGGGCCACTCGGTGGGGGCGGGCGACCGCGCTTCCAGCCCGGCCCAGGCCGCTAGGAAGGGAGGGGAAAGATGCGCAAGCTAACGCTTCTCTTGATCCTGTCACTCGCGCTGGTAGGAGTGAGCCTCCCCGCGCAGCAGACGACCAACTTCCTCGTCCTGCCCTTGGAGAGCCTGCCCGATGGGCTCGGCCGGCGGGGCGGGTCCGTGACGATCGACAACATCGATAACCCGAAGACCTTCAACCCGATCGTCGAGCAGGAGAACAGCTCGAACGCGGTCACCGCGCTCCTCAACGCCCCGCTAGTCGAGGCCGACGGAAGCCCGGCTGTCGCGGAGTCCTACGAGATCTCGGCCGATGAGCGGTCGATCACGCTCGTCCTGCGAGAGGGAATCAGGTTCTCCGACGGCGTGGCGGTGACGGCAGAGGATGTGGTCTTCACCTTCAACGATGTCCTCTTCAACCCCGCTGTCCAGAGCAACAAGGCCTCTTGGCGCGTCGCCGGGGCCTTCCCCACCGTCGAGGCGCTCGATGCGAGCCGAGTCCGGATCACCACGCCCGTCGCCGTCCCCGGGCTGTTGAGCCTCCTGGCCTCCGTCCCGATCCTGCCGAAGCACCTTCTGGCCGATGCCGTAGCCTCCGGGGAGTTCAACCGCGCCTGGGGGGTCGACACGGCGCCGGAGAAGATCGCTGGCCTCGGACCGTTCAAGCTCAGGAGCTACACCCCCGGCCACCAGGTGGTCCTCGAGCGGAACCCCTTCTACTGGAAGGTCGACCCGAACGGGACCCAGCTCCCCTACCTTGACCGGATCATCATTCCGGTCGTCTCCGACGACAATGTCCGGCTGCTCAGGTTCATCAACGGGCAGACGGAGATCTATCCCCCGCGGGCCGAGGACCTCCCCTTGATCCAGGCCCACGCGAGCAGCGGCTTTCGCGTCCTGGTGAGCCCCGCAGGGACGGTCGACATCAATGTCTTCGCCTTCAACCAGGATGTGGCGGACGCCAACCTCCAGCAACTCTTCCGCGATCTGCGCTTCCGGCAGGCCATGGCCTACGCCGCCGATCGGGAGTCGATGATCTCCACAAACCTCAACGGCCTCGGCGAGCCGCGCTACGGCCCCGGGATCGACTCCACCTACTGGATCGGGGACCAGTCGGGCTTTCCCAGCTACCCCTTCAATCTGGCGCAGGCGCGGAGCCTGCTGGATCAGATCGGCCTGAGGGACACCGACGGCGACGGGGTCCGCGAGTTCCCCGCCGGCTTCCCCAGGCCCGGTGCGCCGGTCCAGTTCAACATCCTCACCGTCCAGGGCTCGTCGGTGCTCACGAGTGACGCGCTGATCTTCAGCGACGACTTAACAAAGCTCGGGCTGAAGGTGACCGTCACCCCGGTGAACTTCAACACGCTCGTGGATCGGCTGATCGGGAGCTTCCCGCCCGATTATCAGGTGGCGCGGATCTCCCTCGGCGGTGGCGGCGACCCCAACCTCCTCCGCGACATCTACTCCTCCCAAGGGGAACTCCACTTCTGGAAGTTCTCCGACGGCCTCGGCTGGGACGTGCCTGACTGGCAGAAGGAGGTCGATCGCCTCCTGGAAGAGCAGGCGACTACTGCGGATCTGAACCGGCGGTTCGAGCTCCTCGCTCAGTTCCAGACGATCGTCGCTGAGAACCAGCCCCTGATCTTCCTCTACAATGCCCAGGGGCTGGAGGCCTACCGGGAAGACCGGGTAGGGAACTTCAGCGGGACGACCCTCAGCGCGACGCTGGTGGGAAGCGAGCTCCTCTTCCGCCGCGATTGACGACGATGTGGGGCTATGTCTTGCGCCGGGTCCTTTACATGGTCCCGGCGCTCTTCTTTATCTCCGTGGTCGCGTTCGGGGTGATCAAGCTCAACCCGGGCGACTTCCTCACCAAGTATGAGCTGAGCTATCCCCGAGAGGTGCTCCAGGAGATGCGCGAGCGCTACGGCCTCGATGCCCCCCTCCATGTCCAATATTGGCGGTGGATCACGGGCATCCTGACCCGTCTCGATTTCGGCTACTCCTTCGCCACGCGCCAGCCGGCCCTCCAGGCCCTGTTCTCCAGCGGGAGGCTGCTGTGGACCTTCGTCGTCACCGGGGTGACTATGCTCTGCACCTGGCTCCTCGCCCTGCCGCTCGGGATCTACTCTGCGACCCACCGGAACTCCCTCGGCGATCGGCTCGCCAACCTGCTCGGGTTCATCGGCCTCTCCATCCCCAGCTTCGTCCTGGCCCTTGTCCTCCTCTGGGCCCTGGTAGTGATCTTCCAGGTGGGGCCGCGCTATGGGCTGGGGGTGGGCGGGCTCTTCGATCCCGCGCAGGCCGAGGCCGCCTGGAGCTGGGCCAAGGTGAAGGACCTGCTCTGGCACCTCTGGCCGGCGGTCCTGGTGATTGGGGCGGGGAACATCGCCTCGCTCAGCCGCTACATGCGCGGCCAGCTCCTCGATGTCCTGGACGAGCCCTACATCCAGGCGGCACGGGCCAAGGGGCTGCGCGAGAGGCTTGTGGTCTACAAGCACGCCGTGCGGAATGCGCTCACCCCGCTGGTGAGCATGCTCGGCTTCTGGCTCCCCCAGATGTTCGAGGGGACGCTCGTCGCGGCAGTGGTCCTTCAGTTGCCGATCGTCGAGGGAGCCTATTGGCAGGCCCTGGCCCAAGAGGACCAGTATGTGGCCATGTCCGGGCTCCTCTTCTTCAGCGCGGTGCTGATGGTCGGGAGCCTGCTCGCCGACCTCCTCCTCCTGTGGGTGGACCCGC
Source organism: Candidatus Acetothermia bacterium (assembly GCA_024653345.1). GTDB lineage: Bacteria > Bipolaricaulota > Bipolaricaulia > RBG-16-55-9 > JANLFV01 > JANLFV01. The sequence continues at coordinate 162,006 of JANLFV010000002.1, read as the reverse complement.
GGATTAGGCTGGAGAAATGAGCTTCTTCGCCAGGTTCCGGCGGCAGCGACTGGGACTACTCGGGGGGCTCGTCCTCCTGATGCTAGCGCTGGTCGTGGCCTTTGCCGGCTTCTTCAGCCCCTACGACCCTCAGACCCAGCACCGCCAGTTCCCCTATGTCCCGCCAATGCTGGGACGGCTCCACTTCCGGGATGAGGAGGGCTTCCATCTCCGCCCCTTCGTCTATGGCCTCGAGCGGGTGAGAGATCCCTTCGCGCTGGACTGGGTCTATGTCGAGGATAAGAGCGAGAAATACCCGGTCTATCTCTTCGTGCGGGGGGAGGAGTATCGCCTCCTGGGGCTGTTCAAGACGGATATCCACCTCTTCGGGACTGGGACTGAGGGAGACTCCCCGGGCCAGCTCTTTTTGCTAGGCACGGACAAGCTCGGCCGCGACCTCCTTGCTCGGGTCCTAGCTGGGGGGCAGATCTCGCTCGGCCTAGGGCTACTGGTGGTCCTCGTCTGTCTCGTCGTGGGGGTCCTGATCGGGGGCTTCTCCGGCTACTACGGCGGGGCGGTCGACACCCTCCTCCAGAGGTCGGTCGAGGTGGTGATGTCCATCCCCCGGCTGGCCCTCCTGCTGGCCCTCTCGGCGGCTCTCCCGCCCGAGCTCCCCGCCACCACCCGATTCTGGGGGATCGCGGTTGTCCTGGCGCTCGTCGGCTGGGCCCCGCTCGCCAGGGTGATCCGCGGCCAGTTCCTGAGGTATCGCGAGGAGGAGTTCATCCTCGCCGCGCGGGCCAATGGCTCGGGGAGCGGGCGGATCATCTTCCGCCACATCCTGCCGAACACCTTCAGCTACCTGATCGTCGCGGCCACGCTCACCGCTCCCGCGCTCATCATCCTCGAGAGCATCCTCAGCTTCTTCAACTTCGGGATCCAGGAGCCGCTCATCAGTTGGGGAATGCTCCTCCAGGAGGCCCAATCGGTCTTCCAGCTCCAGTTCCATCCCTGGCTTCTCCTCCCCGCGGGCTGCATCGTGCTGGTCGTGCTGGCTTTCAACTTCCTCGGGGACGCGCTGCGAGACGCAGTCGATCCCCATCTGACCCTGATAGAGCGCTAGAAAGGAGGTTCTAGATGAGATGGAGACTTTCGTTGCTGGTAGTGCTTGCCCTCTCTGTGGCCTTCACCCAGGCCGGCTGGGCGAGATCGCTTGAGGAGTTGGTCCTCCTGGCCGGGACGGATGCGCTGCCCGAGGTCCGGGCGGCCGCCGGGCTGGCCCTGGGGGAGTTGCTGGTGGACTCGCCCTTCTCCGATTCCGATCTGGAGGAGATGGCTGTGGAAGGCCCTTCTCCCGAGCTGCGCGCGGCCGCGGGGACCGCGCTCAAGCAGCGCCTGTTGGCCGCTGGGCGGAGCCTCGGCGAGCTGGAGAGGCTGGCCTCCGGCCCGACCCCGGAGTTGCGGGCAGCGGCAGGTCCGGCCCTCGTTCAAGCTATCGTGGCCGCCGTCGGACGGGGTGAGCTGAGCTTGGAGATGCTCGCCTCCTCAGTCCCCACGGGGGCGAGCCGCGAGCTGAGGCTCGCTCGGGCCGAGGCCGTCTTCCTCCTCCTCCGAGCTGAGCTGGTGGCCCCTGCGGCCCAGGCGGCAGTCGAGGCGGTCCTCCGCGGTGAGCGCGTAAGGGTTAGCGGCGTCGAGCTCGACGGCAGCCTCGAGGAGGTCCGGGCCGCAGCGAGCGACTTCCTCGCGGGGATATACAAGTTCTATGGCTTCCTCAACCGGCTACAAGACCCCTTAGCCGACCTCATGGCCGTGGCCACCGATGGCTCCCTCACCCCGGAGTTTCGGGCTGCGGCCGCGGAAGCGCTGAGAGTGGTCTTCCTCGCCCGGCGGGCGAGGGCCCAGGATGTGCTCCAGAGGCTAGAAGGGCTGCTTGACGACGTTTGGGATCAGGCCCAGGGGCGCAGGAATGAGGAGGCGCTCCGGGCCGTCTCTGCATTCCAGGAACTGCTGGAGGCGGAGCGGGCGATGGTCATCCTAACCTCCGAGGTGGCGGGGGAGTTCACCGCGGCTCAGCGCTTGGAGAGTGTTGCCAGAAACGCGGAGAGGATGGCAGCGCTCATCGGCGTGGACCTTGCCGGCCTGAGCAGGACAATCGGGGCGATAAGGCGAGACCTCCAAGTGATCGAGATGGCTGTGGAGAGGGCCCCCGATGTCCCGCTCGAGCTGCTCCAGGAGTGGGCGAGCTCGGGTGCCACTCCCGAGCTCCGCAAGGCTGCGGGCGCGGCCCTGGGGGAACGGTTTCTCGAAGCCGGCCTGACCTTCGATCAGCTCTTCGAGCTGACGGCGAACGGCCCGAGCCCCGAGCTGAGGGCCGGCGCAGGTGAGGCACTCTCGAGGGTGCTGATCTCAATGGATCTGGGAGAGGTGGAGCTCCTCCGGCTGATCGCGCGGCATACGACGGCCTTCGGCCTCCACCCTGGGACGAGCCTGGAGTTGGGCGAGGCCCTCAGCCGGGCCTTGGCTCGAAGGCTCAAGGAGGACCTACAGACGTAATCATAGCCTCCCGCCTGCTGTCAGCAGTCCGCCTGAGGAGCAACTCCCTCTCCGACTTCCCGCTCGGCCGCCGCCGGTCGGGCAGCGACCGGGCGCGAGGCCGGTGATGCAGGAGTTAGAGCCGGCCGCGGATCGGGAGGGCAAGGCTCTTTTCTGATAGAATTCGGGGCGGAGAGCTGGTGAGTCCGGAACCGAGTGATCCGTCCCGATGGGGAATGAGCATTACGATGTGGCGGTCGTTGGCGGCGGGCCGGCGGGGGCCGTGGCAGCAGCCACCGCGGCAAGACACGGTGCCACGGTCCTCCTCGTGGAGAAGGCCATTCCGGAGCACAAGCCGGTCCAATGCACCGGCCTGGTGAGCCTCCGGACCCTGGAGGAGGCGGGAATCGATTCCGACGCTGATGTGGTCTTGAGAGAGATCACCGGGGCCTCTGTCTATGCCCCGAACGGGCGGCGGCTGCAGCTCGGCGGGGGGCGGACGAGAGCCGTGGTGATCGACCGGCAGAGATTCGACCTACTCCTCCTCGAGCGGGCCCGACTCGCAGGGGTGGACGTCCGGACGGAGACCACTGCTGTGGGGCTGGAGGGCGCCGGGCTCCGGCTGAACCACAACGGCCGCGAATCGGTGGTAAGGGCGAAAGTGATCATCGGGGCTGACGGGCCGCGAAGCAGGATAGCTCAGTGGAAGGGGCTACCCGAGCCGCAAGAGCTTCTCGTCGGCTTCCAGACGGTCGCGCCCTACGAGCCAGAGCGGGAGGACGCGGTCTCCGTCTTCCTCGGGAGCGCGCTGGCCCCCCGCTTCTTCGCCTGGGCCGTCCCCGAGAGGCCGGGCTGGGCCCGGATCGGACTGGGGACTGATCCGGGGAGGAATGCCCATCGGCATCTCGACGATCTCCTCCGGAAGCTGGGGATCACTAAGCCGCAAGGGCTTACGGCCGGCCTCATCCCCATCGGCCCTCCACCGCGGACCGTCGCTGACGGAGTGCTGCTGGTCGGCGACGCCGCTGGGCAGGCGAAGCCGACCTCCGGCGGGGGGCTCTATACGGGGATCGTCTGCGCCAAGATCGCCGGGGAGGTGGCTGCCGATTGCGCGAGGCGAGGGGATGCAGAAGCCGCCGCCCTCGCCGCATACGAGGAGCGCTGGCGAAAGCTGCTGGGGAAGGAGTTGGCCTTCGGGATGCTGGCCCACCGCCTCCTCGCCAGCCTCTCGGACGCGAGCCTCAACGAGATCGTCGCCTTCCTCGATGACCCAGAGATTCTGACCCTGATCAACGAATACGGCGACATCGACTCCCCGAGCATCCTCGCCCGTCGCGTCCTCCAATCCCCTAAGCTCTGGCGGAAGGCAGTCGCGCTCGTTCCTCAAGCGATGATGCTTCGCGATCTCCTTCACAGCTCCCGGCGTGAGAAGAGCTCTCCAAAGATGGACCTTAGGTCATAGAACCGCCGACCCTGGCCTTGGGTGCTTCCACCGCGTGAGCTTCTCTCGCTCACTTCTTCTTGTGCCTCATCTTGGCCATTCGCTTCCTGAGCTTGTGCTTCGCCATCTGCTTCCTCTTCCGCTTCTTACCGCACGGCATTGCACCACCTCTCTTTTTCAAGATTTCGAGGCCAGCCCCTGAGCCCGGGGAGTGTCACTCCTGCCAGGTTCCGAAGGGATGAGCCCCTCACCGACCCTCACCAGGGCCCTGCCACCGAGGGAGAAGGGCCGCAGCTGACGGATCTCTGGCAGCGGTCGCTCCCCGATCCCGTCCGGCAGATCCTGGCCTCCCTTCAAAATTCAGAATACTACAGGAATTCCGGCTTGCTGTCAATCTCGGTGTTTCCGTGCCCCAGGGCATCGCTACTATGCTGGAAGGCGTTGGGGGGACGGCCTCGCTCGGCAGGTGATCTCCTCGACGATTCCCTCACGCCTTCCCACGAGCACAAGATCGGCCAAGTTGAGGAAGAGACCGGACTCGACCACCCCGGGGATCAGGTCGATCTCCCGCTCCAGCTCAGCAGGAGCGGAGATCTCCCCAAAATGACAGTCAATGATGAAATTCCCGTTGTCGGTGAGGAAAGGCTCTCCGCCTCGCTCGCGCAGGGTCGCCCTGCAGCCTAGCCTCTCCAGCCTACGGAGCGTCACCTGCCAACCGAAGGGGAGGACCTCCACGGGCAAGGGGAAGGCCCCCAGACGGCCGACCAGCTTCGTCTCATCCACGAGGATGACCACCCTCCTTGCGGCCGCTGCGACGACCTTCTCCCGCAGCAAGGCTCCCCCGCCGCCCTTGACCAGGTTGCAGTTGGGATCGACCTCGTCGGCCCCGTCGATCACCAAATCCAGCTCGGCGACCTCGGAGAAGTCGAGGAGCCTGAGCCCGAGGCTCCTGGCCAGCCGCTCGGTCACGAGGGAGGTGGGGATACAGCGAACTTCCAGGCCGGCCCGGACCCGCTCGGCCAGCCTCTGGATCGCATAGAAGACCGTCGAGCCGCTCCCGAGGCCGACGGCCATTCCGCTCTGGACGTAGTCGACGGCCCTCTCTCCAGCGAGGCGCTTTAGCTGCGATAGGTCGATCAATTCCCGGTTTGATTAGGCAAAGGGGCGAAGCTCGTGGTGCCAAGGGAGGGAATCGAACCCACACGGCCTTTGGGGCCACGGGATTTTGAGTCCCGCGCGTCTGCCAGTTCCGCCACCTTGGCCCAGTCCAATTATACCTCCCGTCCCACCAGTGTCAACCGTTGCGCCGACGCCGGGCCTGCCTTAGAATGGAGGTGTCAAGATCTGGGGATCATCTGATAAGATTGACAAGGAAGGCTGAAGGGCATGAACGAGAGCATGATCGAGCTGGCAAGGCTCGCTTACGGTGAGCATATCATCCGTTGCAACGAGGAGCACCCCGACCGTGTGGCCCCGCTCCTGATGCTGGACGGGGAGGAGCAGCGGGCGCGGAAGTGGCTGGCGTTCGCCAAGGCCAAGCGGACGGGGGACAGGCAGTCCGTGCGCGGGTTGCTCGTCTATCTCTGCAGCAACTGCTCCGGCGAGCTGAACCGGGAGAAGAAGCGCTGGCTGATCGCCAAGATCGAGCGGGGCGAGATCACCTTGAGCAACCTCACTTTCGAGATGCTCCATGGCACCCACCTCGAGTGGCGCTACATCAAGAAGCTGGTGGGCAAGGAGGTCAACTCGACCCGCGAGAAGCGCCGGATTAAGGAGATCTATGAGCAGATGGGGGTTGCCTATGCCGATGCTTGAGGAAGACCGAGAATTCTTCGCCGAGCTGTTCAGCAAGCCCGAGCCCGTCGCCTACGGGCATCATCCCTCGGACCGTGTCCTGCAGGCCTACCTTGCGGGGCGGCTGGGGGATGAGTGGCGCTTCAGCGAGGCCTTCTTTCCCAAGCTGCGGAATGCTGACCTAAACGGGGATTGGGGCCTCTCCGAGGTCTCGCTTCACCTCCTGACCTGCAACCTGTGCTGCGAGCGGGCGGCCAGGCTCCGGGCGGAGGAACTCGCGATGCTGGCACGGGAAGAGAAGCTTCGGGCAAGGCTTCCCGCCCGGCTGGCCCGATCGCTCCTGGCCCGATTGAGTCACGCCCTGGCGAGAGTCCTGGAACTGGGCCTCGCACCACAGTGGGATTCTAGTCTGCCCGGGCGGTTGGGGAGCCTCGTGGCCCTTAGGCTCTCCCCGCTCGCAGCCGACCTGGCTGTGGGCACATACATAGTAGCCTTCACAAGCCTCGGCTTCTTCCAACAGCGGCTCCGGAGCGGGCTATAGCCTGGGCCAGCCGGTCGAACTCCTCGAGCGAGAGGCTCTCCCCGCGCCGCCGCGGCTCGAGCCCCGCTTCCTGCAAGGCTGCGACCGCGGCCCCCTCGGAAAGCCGAAGGAACGGCGAGCGGATCAGGGCCTGCTTGATCGTCTTCCTCCGGAGGTTGAAGGCCGCGCGGACTACCCTCGAGAAGAGCCCCTCCTCAGCCTCGATCCGCGGCCTCTCCAGGAATACTAGCCTGATCAACGCGGAGTCGACCTCCGGCGGGGGGAAGAAGGCGGTCCGGGGGACCTTAGCCAAGAGCTCGACATCAGCGACCGCCTGGAGTTGGACCCCCAGGGCCGAAGCCCTCGGTCTTGGCGGGGCGGCGAGCCGCTCGGCCAATTCATGCTGGACCATCAAGACCGCTAGGGCAAGCTGGCGCCAATGGGCCATCAGCATCTCGAGGATCGGCGAGGTGATCTGGTAAGGGAGGTTCCCCACGACCTTAGCCTTCGCCCGAGCCGGTCCGGAGCTGGCCTGCCATGAGGCGATCAGCCCGGCCAGGTCGAGCCCGAGGAAGTCCCGCTGGAGGACCTCGACATTGGTCGAGCCGCTTTCGGCCAGGTTCGCCTGGAGGATCTGGACCAGCTTGGGGTCGAGCTCGACGGCGATGACCCTCCCGGCCCGGGCCGCGAGGGCCAAGGTCAGGGTCCCGAATCCCGCCCCAGGCTCGATAACGAGGTCAGCAGGCGAGAGCTCGGCCGCGGCGATGATCTTGTTCAGGATATTCCCATCGCAGAGGAAGTGCTGGCCCAGGCTCTTCCTCAGCCTCAGCCCGTGCTCCCGAAGCAGCCCGGCGATCACACTCGGCGCGGTCAGGCTCACTTTCTGTTCCATCAAACGGCGGGTAGTCACCCCCTTCGGTGCTGGTAGGCTCGAGTTGGTGCTCTGAAGAGCACCAACTCCCTGATCGTCCAGACATGATCTGCCAACCCCGCGGCCATCGCCGGCGTCCGCTCCCGCCACTTCTGCTGTCCCTGAACAAGAGGGATCCGTAGCGTCTTCACTGGCTTGGCGAAGTTGTAGACCAGATCCTCCCAGGCACAGGCCCATTCCAGCATCTCCCGGCTCTTGGAGAAGGAGAGCGTCCTGCGCACCAGCCGCCCATTGCTCTGCCGGCTCGTCAGTTGCGTCCGCTCCACCCCGGAGGTGCTCACCCGCCCTCCGAAGGCCTGCCGCGCCTGCTCCCCCTCGCCGAAGACGAGCCGCTCACTAATCGTCACCACCCGCCCCCGCTCTCGCCGCTTGACCACTTGGCCATAGCGCAGCTGGGGTGTAACCCGCTTCTTCGTCGGTGGCCGCCCTCGCCCACGGTAGGGCGGGACCTCCCCGAAGACCTCCACGATCGCCTCCTCGTAGCCCGGCAGTTGATCGCTTAAGAGCACCGGTGGCTCCCCACTGCCGGCTCGCCGCGCTACCCGAAGCCCTTGATCCCGCTTGCCCACGGCACGGGCTACCCTGAGCTTGCTCTCTGGATCGAAGGCCGTGGCCTTCCAGAACCCTCCTGTCTCTTGAGTCTCGGGATACCCCCCTTTCCACCCTTGTCCCCCACATAGGTCCACAGCTCGTCCAGCTGGACTCTGGAGAGATGGAAGCCCCGCAGCAGGGCCTCCTCCACCTCCTGGGCGTGCTGTCCGGCCTTCTCCAGCGAGCGGGCAACCGTCTCCTCCTTGACCCCCTTGATCCGGGCGACCGCAGCGAGGCTGTTCCGCTCGGCGAGCATGGCTAGCGCCTCCAGGAAGTCCTTCTTCGGCTTTCTCAAGCGGTAGAAGGGAGTCCCCTTGGTGGGGGAGAAGTAGCGGCCGCACCGCTTGCAGAGGAAGCGTTGTCGCCCCCGCTTGTCCTTGCCGGCCTTGATGACCTGCGTGGAGGAGCCATAGTCCGGGCAGTCGGGATGGGGACAAGGCTGCTTCTTGATTGTCCGCATGAGTGATCACCCTGGACATCTTAGCTCCCCTCCACCCCATCTGCACCCAGCAGGAGGACTACCAAACGGCGAAAGGAGCTTGCAAATGATAAGTAGGGTCTAGAGATCCTCCGGCCTCAGCCCGGTCACCTTTCCGATTCGGGCCAGCATCCTGGGCCCGATCTCCTCATTCTCTTGGAAGGCAAACACGACATCAGGCCAACCTGGGCGGGATAACACCAAATGTGAGCCTGTCCGGCGCTTGATGCTCCAACCGATGCGAAGTAACGCTGTAAGCACCTGCCTTGCCTTCGTTGAGCGCCATCGACCCATTTAGGCTGAGGCAAAGGAGATAGTTGTCAGATCGGGCATAGCCTCACCATGTTCCAAGTGATCGGCTAGGACGCGCAAGGCCAGAGCTTGAACTCTGGCGATTGCTTCTTCAGGAGTCTGACCGTAAGCGAGAACACCAGGCAATTCGAGCACTTCCGCCAGCCAGCGCCCATCCTCTTCTTGCTCGGACTCAATAGTCAATCGCATCTGCTCCACCACTGTTCAGAATAATACGGGATGGTTCTCCAGTCAAGTCGCTAATACTCGATCCCCTTCCTCGCCCCGATCCCGCGGTCGTAGGGGTGCTTGATCTTCTTGACCTCGGTGACGAGGTCAGCCACGGCCTCGAGCTCTGGAAGCCGCTTGTGGCTCCCGGTCAGGACGACCTCGGTCTTGGGGGCCTTCTCCTCCAAGAGCCGCAGGATGTCCTCGACCGAGAGGACCCCGAATGAGACGGCGTAGAGGATCTCGTCCAGGATCACTAGGTCATACTCGGCCGAGGAGATCGCCTCCCGCGAGGCCACGAGCGCCCTCTGACCTACCTCCTTTTGCTCGGGAGTCGGCCGGCCGATGATCCAGTCGGAGACCCCGAACTGCTCATAGGAGAACCGCTCGAACCGGCGGAGGGCGCTCAGCTCGCCATATTCCTGAAAGCCGGACTTGCTCCCGCCCTTGAAGAACTGGATCAGGTGGACCCGGAAGCCGTGGCCGAGGGCCCGCAAGGCCAGTCCCAGGGCCGCGGTCGTCTTCCCCTTCCCATCGCCCCAGTAGAGGCTGATCAGCCCGAGCTCATCCTCCGCCATCTTCGTCTCTCCCTTCATCTGGGCCTAATCTTGCGAGCCCCTGGCCGGCCCGAGCCGGCGGGAGGAGCTGGACCTGGACCGCGCCGGTCGGATAGCTCCTTGTGATCGCCACCTCGACCCCGAAGGCCTCCTTGATCCTCTCGGGGGTGAGGACCTCCTCCGGCCGGCCGAGGGCCAAAACCCGCCCGCGGTGCAAGAGGGCCATCCGGTCGGCATATTGGGCCGCGAGGTTCAGGTCGTGGAGGGCCATGATCACCGTCAGGCCCGCGCGGGCCCGCTCGCGGATGATCTCCATGATCTCGAGCTGGTAGTTGATGTCGAGGTGGGCCGTCGGCTCGTCCAGGAGGAGGGCCTTCGGCTCCTGGGCCAAGGCGATGGCGAGGAAGACCCGCTGCCGCTCGCCGCCGGAGAGGGTCGAGATCGGCCGGTCCGCGAACTCCTCGATGTGGGTCAGGGCCATGGCCCGCCAGACCGCTGCTCGGTCTTCGGGCCCGAGGCGCTCGAGCCGCCCGAGATAGGGGAGCCTTCCGAGCTCGACCAGCTCCCTCACGGTGAAGTCGAACCCCACATGCCGCTCCTGCTCGACCGCCCCGAAGAGGCGGGCTAACTCCCGCGGGGTGAACTTCTGCAACTCTTTGAAATCCAGATAGACTGAGCCCGCCGTCGGCCTCAAGATCCCGGCGAGGTTGCGCAGCAGCGTCGACTTCCCCGAGCCATTGGGGCCGACGAGCGCGAGGATCTCGCCCTCGCCCAGCTCGAGGGTGATTCCCTCCAGGACCGGGCGGCTGTCGTAGGCGAAGCTGAGGTTCTGGAGCGAGATCCTCATCGCATCTCACCTCCCGGCCGGGTCCGGAGGAGGTAGAGGAAGAATGGGGCCCCGACGAGGGCGGTGATCACCCCGAGCGGCAGCTCCGCCGGGCGGAGGACGGTCCTCGCGGCCGCATCGGCCCAGACGAGGAAGATCCCCCCGGCCAGGGCCGAGGCGGGCAAGAGGAAGCGGTGGTCCGGCCCGAGGATGAGCCGGATGATGTGGGGTGTGATCAGGCCGACGAACCCGATCGTCCCGGCGAAGGCGACCGCGGTCGAGGTGAGGAGGGTCGTCAAGGCCAGGAGGGCCTTCTTGAAGCGCTCCGGCTCGAGCCCGAGGTGCTGGGCCCCCTCCTCGCCCAGGGCCAGGGCGTTCAGCTCGCGGGCCCGGACCTGGAGCGCGAGCCAGCCGAGGGCGGCCACGGGGAGCATCGCCCAGAGGTAGGGCCAATTCGCCCTTCCCAAGCTCCCCATCCCCCAGAAGAGGATCTCGCTCAGTCGGCGGTCCCCGGCAGTGAAGAAGATGATGAAGCTCGTGACCGAGGCGAAGGCCGCGCCTAAGGCCACGCCCGCGAGGATCAGGCTGAAGGGCGAGGTCCTTCCAGCCCGCGTCTTAGCCAGGCGGTAGACGAGCGAGGCGGCCAGGAGCCCCCCGAGGAAGGCCCCCAGCGGGAGGGTGAGCGGTCCGCTCCAGCCGAGGGCGATCACGACCGCCGCGCCGGTGGTGGCACCCCCGGCGATCCCGAGGATGTAAGGGTCGGCCAGCGGGTTCCGGAAGAGGCCCTGGAGGGCCGCCCCGGCCAGGGCTAAGGCCAGGCCGATGGCGAAGCCCAGGAGGGCCCTGGGGAGCCGAATCTCCCGGACGATCGCGCTCTCGAGGCTCCCGTCGGGGCGGAAGATCAGGGCCAGGCTCTTCCCCAAAGGGATGGTCACCGGCCCGACGGTCGCCGCGCCGATGAGGCTAGCGAGGGCCAGGCCAGCCAGGATCGAGAAGGCCAGGGCCTTGCGCTTATTCCCCTTCACCGAAGGCCTCCGGATGGAGGAACTGGGCGATCGCCCGGAGCGCTCGGGCCACCCGGGTCGAGGTGACCTCCGAGGCCTTGATCCCGTGGACCCTCCTCTCCCGGACGGCCGCGAGCCCCGAGAGGAGCCGGCTCCGGTAGATGTTCTCGACCTGCGCGGGATCGGTGAAGATGACCTCCGGATCGCGGGCGAGGAGCTCCTCCAGGCTCACCTGGGGGAAGCCGCCGATATCCCCGAAGACATTGGCCCCGCCGGCGCGCAGCAGCAGCTCGTTCTCGATCGAACCTGAGCCGGCCACATAGGGCGGCGTATCCGGCTCGGCCATGTAGAGGAAAGCCGCGCGGACCGGCCATCGCCCCAGGACCCGGCCCTCGATGAGGACGACCTCCTCGGCGATCCTCCCGATCAGGGCCTCGGCCTCTTCGAGGTTGCCCACGGCCTTCCCGGCCGTCCGGACCGTGCCGAAGATGTCGGGCAAGCCGGCGATGAGCCCGGTCGTGAGGACCGTCACTTTCAGCTCCTCGAGCCTCTCCCGGACCGCGCCCCAGGCCCCCAGGACCAGGTCCGGCTCGCAGGCGAGGATCGCCTCCACGCTCGGGGAGAAGGCCGGCCCGACCCGGGCCAAGGAGGCCACCTCCGCGGGGTTATCGGGTGAGTCGGCCACGCAGACGAGCCGGGCCCCTGCGCCAATGTCCAGGAGGACCTCGATGTAGAGCGCCCCGATCGCCACGATCCTCTCCGGCCGGGCGGGGATGACGATCTCCAGCCCGCGGTCGTCGACCACCGTCACCGGGAAGGAGCTGGCCAGGGCCAGGAGCCCGACGAGGCCGAAGGCTAGAGAGAGCTTTGCAGACCGAATCATCATGACCTCACCTCCGGCCCTGGTGGGATAAGCTATCCCACAGGACCGTGGAGACTCTACCACATCGCCCTAGCGGGGTCAAGTCAAAGCTCTAACCCTCTGGAGGACGGGGGGTGGAGGTGCTCCTTCCACAGCGCCTCGCTCAGCGGGCTGGGCCTGATCTGTCTGGAAAGCGCTAAGAAGGCGACAGCGCCGGCGAAGACGGCCGTGGCGATCAACCCTCCCTCCGGGCCGAACCCTCCTCCCGTGAGGAGCGGGTCCCCGCGCAGCTCCGCCCTAAGAGGGCCGCTCGCGAAGGCCAGTCCACTCACCGGCAGGGAGAAGACGATCTGGAAGAGGTTCCAAGCGAAGTGGATCCCGATCGGCAGCCCCAAGGCCCGGGTCCGCAGATAGCCTAGAGCCAACAATAGCCCGGCAAGCCCGATGTTGATCAGCCCGACCAGGCTGATCCCGGGGTTCGAACGGTGGGCAAGGCTGAAGAAGACCGAGATGAGGAAGAGGGCGGGGTAGGCCCCCAACCCCTCGATCAGCGTCTGGAACCCATAGCCGTGGAAGAGGGTCTCCTCAAAACCGGCGGCCAAGAGAAATCCGAGGATCAGAAGTGCTAGCTCCCTTGTGCTTGTGCTTCCGAGACGGAGGCTCACGCCACCGAGGAGCGCAGAGGCCCCAAGGTAGGCTGCGCCCATGGCCAGCCCCAGGCCAGCGCCAGTGAGGAACTCCTTAGCCCAGGGCTTCCTCGGGTTCAAGCCGAGCGAGGCGAACGGTCGGCGGTCAATGTAGCGGGCCATCAGCCAGGAGGCGAGAAGCAGCGGGAGGAGGAAGTAGCCGTCCAGCAGCAGCGCGCGGGTGTCGGTTGCGGAGAGCGCGGGCTCAGCGAGCTCAGGCCAGAGGAGCGACACGGGCAGTGTGAAGACCTCCATGAGGACGAACAGAAGGGCAATGAAGAGCAGGAGCCGCCAGCCGGGCCGGAGTCGCCGGGGATTGAAGAAGATGCTGCGCACGCTTTAGCATAGGGACGAGCGCGGCTCTTGTCAACTCCGCTTGCGCTAGGAACGGCTCTCAAGCTATGCTCCCGCCGGGAGGTGCGGCGATTGATCGTGGTGAAGCGAGCCTTCTTCAGTGTGGCAGACAAGGCCGGCCTGGTCGAGCTAGCCCAAGGCCTGGATCAGTTAGGAGTCGAGCTGATCGCGACCGGGGAGACGGGGTTAGTCCTCCGCGGCGCGGGATTGCCGGTTGAGGTTGTCGCCAGCCTGTCCGCGGCCATCTCGGCGGTTCGCCGGGGCGAAGTCCAGCTCGCGGTGGTGAACCTAGCTGCCCTGAGTGGTGAACGAGCTTCCCTGCACGAGCCATTGCTCAGGCCGGAGGATCTGGACACCCTCACGCTGCTCATAGCCGGGGCGAGCGACCGCCGCTCGGCAGCGACTCTGGCGGACCCCAGAGACTACAGTGCCATACTGGAGGAGCTCCGTGCGAGGGGGGCCTTGAGCCCTGAGACCGCGGATCGCCTTGCGGAGCGAGCCTTCAACTCCGTGGTCTACCATGCCGCCGCCATCGCCAAGCACCTCGCGAGCGAGCCGCTCCCGGTCCAACTGAATCTGGCTTACCCCAGAGTGCTGGGCTTCCGCGAGGCCAACGCTCCCCTGGTTGCGGCGCTCTACAGCGAGCATGCCGAAGCGAAGCTCCCCCGCCAGCTTCACGGTCCCCCGCTCTCCGATGAGCTGATGATTGAGGTAGACATCGCGCTACGAATCCCGCATTCTTTCGACCGCCCGACCGCGGTGATCGTGAAGCACGGCGAGCCGCGCGGGCTAGCCTCGGCTGAGGCGATCGAGGAGGCCTTCGCTCGGGCCTATGCTGCAGACGAGCGGGCGGCTGAGTGGGCCCTAGCCGGGCTGAACCGGCCTGTCACCGTGGAAGGGGCAAACCTCCTGGCGAGGCACTCTGTGGACGGCGTCCTCGCGCCAGCCTATGAGCGAGGGGCGCTGGAGATCTTGAAGAAGCGGAAGGGATTCCATGTTCTGGAAGGGGGCGAGGAGATTCTCGAAGGGACGCCACGGCTGGAGCTGAGACAGACGATCTTCGGGCTCCTGGCCCGAGCCCGGGAGGCAGGGCAGCCGAGGACGGCCGAGCTCAAGGTCGCGAGCCGCCGAGTCCCGACCGCGCGGGAGCGGGCTGACGGGCTCTTCGCCTCGAAGGCGCTCCCCTGGCTGAGAAGGGAGGCGGTCCTGCTGGTGAGCGAGGAGTGCGTGGTCGGGCTCGGGGCGGGGCAGCCCAGCCTCCTAGACGCGGCCGAGTTGGCGATCTTCAAGGCTGCGGAGCGAGCGAGAGGGAGTGTCCTCGCTTCCGCCACGGCGCTTCCTTCGCGTGAGCTGGTCGATCTGGCCGCTGCGGCCAGGGTCGGCTTGGTCATCGCCCCCGAAGGCCGAGCGAGCGGCGAGGTCGTCGCCGCGGCCGATGAGCAGGGCCTGGCCTTGGCGTTCACGGGGCCTCTCATCCTTCGCTAGAGAGTTGACTCGGTGCCGGTCCTGATGTAGAGTGGCAAAGAACTGGAGCAAGAAGGGAGAAAGAATGAACGGTTCCAGAGGGCTCAGATTCGGCGTCCTCACGGCGTTAGCGCTCGCCCTGCTCCTTTCAGGCGGGGTGATGCAACTCGAGCTACAGGCGAACGGCGGGCCGGCGACGCTCACCGCGTGGGGCATCCCCACACCGGACAGCCTGCCCATGGGGGTGGCAATCGATCCGACGAACGGTCAGGTCTACTTCGCCGAGTTTGTGGGCGATAAGATCGGCAGGCTCGACCCTGGGAGCAACGTGATCACCGAGTGGGCTGCAGGGGATGGGCCTAACTATCTGGCTCTTGACATCTCAACGGGGAGCGCCTCGCTCTACTTCACCGAGGGCCTGGGGAATAGGGTCTCGAGGCTGATCCCTAGCGTTAACGGCTATTCCTACGCCACCGTCCCGACCGACGATAGCTGGCCGAACGGGGTCGCCCTCGGCTTCATCGGGATGACACTCGTTCCCTCGCATATCTGGTTCAGCGAGAGGATGGGGAACAAGCTCGCCCGGCTCACGCTCGGCGGCCTCCTCTTCGATGTGATCATCATGAGCACACCGACCGAGCGGATGGTTGCCCCAGCGACCCAATACTTAACGCCGACTGCGAGGGTGGTGACGCCCGCGACAACCGCGACCTGGGGAAGCCCGCCCCTACCGCCGCCGTTGATGGTAGACCCCGGAGTGACCTCGGGCCCGTTCACCGAGTGGCCGCTCGCGCTCGGCCCGGGCCATCCGGCAATGATCGCCCGCGGCCCTAATGGTGACCTCTGGCTCTCGACTGAGACTAACAGCATCATCCAGTTTGATCCCGACACTAATGCCTTCATCCCCCACAGCCTGCCGAGCGGGAGCGCTTCCCTCGGGCTGGCCATCGACTCCGCCGGCCACATCTGGTTCACTGAGAGCTGGCAGGACAAGATCGGCCGGCTCGACCCGACGACCGGGATGCTCAGCGAGTGGCCCTTGACCAGTGCGAGCCAGCCGTTCGCCCTGGCGTTGGCGCCCGACGGCTCGATCTGGTTCTCCGAGCGGGAGGGCGATCGGATCGGGATGCTCGATCCCTCGACCAATACGATCACAGAGTATCAATTGGCGAGCGGTGCCCATCCTTTGGACATCGCCTTCGATGGGGCAGGGAGCCTCTGGTTCACGACGGAGCGCGCGAATTATCTGGGGCGACTGACGGTCGGCCCGGTCCTCGGCCCGCCGCCGGTTGGGCTCCCTCTGGTCGAGGTCAGCGTGGATCGCGGCTGCGGGAGCAACTACAACCCCGGTGACCCGATCGACGTCCTCTTCAGGGTTAGTGAGGCCTCTACTGTCAAGATCCGGGACTTCGATCAGACTGGAAGGATCGTGACGATCAACATCGGCTCTCCGATTGCTGGGGGGACGCTCTACCGTCTGAGCAGCTTCACCGGGCCGCTGACGATCTCAGGTGGCGCGGGCGTGGAGACGGTTGTGATCCAGGCGACGACTGCCTCCGGCGTTGTCGTCTCCAGCGGGTGCTCCTTCGGGATTGGCGGAGTGAGCCCCTCGCTCGTCTCCGTCACCGTCGATCGCGGCTGTGACGGCACATACCATCTCGGCGAGACGGCCACGGTCACCCTCCAGAGCGGCGTCTCCGGCCAGGTGCGGCTCTTCAATGTGAGCCGCGACGGCCAGCTCGTCCAGATCCCGGTCTTCCCGCCGCTGATCACCCCTGGCCTGCGGATCACCGTCAGCGCGCCGTTCACCGGGGCGATCGGGCGGAATACCCTCGTGATGCAGGTCGCGACGGGGAGCCAGGTGCTCACTTCCGCTTGCAGCACGAACGTCTTGCCCTAGACTGGAGAGCCCTATGGATCGGATCCGCGGGCGGGCCTGGAAGTTCGGGGACGCTGTCAACACCGATGTGATCTATCCGGGGAAGTATCTCCCGCTCACCGACCCCAAGGAGATGGCCCTCCACGCCTTCGAAGGGGTCCGGCCGGAGTTCGCCAAGGCCGTCAAGCCCGGGGACGTCCTCGTGGCCGGGCGATACTTCGGCTGCGGCTCCTCGCGGGAGCAGGCCGCGACCTGCCTGAAAGCCCTCGGCCTGGGGGCGGTGATCGCGGAGTCCTTCGCCCGGATTTACTATAGAAACGCGATCAACTTAGGGCTGCCGATCTCAGTCTGCCCCGGCATCTCGAAGGGGATCGAGGAGGGGCAGGAGCTGGAGGTCGACCTCGCCAGCGGGACCATCAAGAACCTGGCGAGCGGGGAGAGCTTCCAGGCCCAGCCGCTCCCGCCATTCGTCCTAGAGATCCTCGAGGCCGGGGGCCTGATCCCCTATCTGAAAGGAAGGCTGCGAAGCACGCGCTCAAGAGCCTGAGCTACGACCTAGAACGGTTCAGCGGATGCGGTGCCCGCCAGCTTTGCGAGTCTGCTTAGCCTATGCCCGCAAGCTGGCAGCGACGAGTGCCACGACCTGCCGGTGCAACTCTTCTGAGCTGGCCCGAGCATCCAAGACTTGTCCAGTTGGCGGCGGTGGAACGGCCTTCAAGTAGCCCTCGTGGGCCCGGCGGAGGAATTCCAGCCCGGCCCCCTCCAGCCGGTCGAGCGCCCGGCCCGCGGGTCGGGCCTTCCGCCGGAGCCCCTCCTCCGGGGGGATGTCCAGAAGGATTGTCAGCTCCGGCTCGAGCCCGCCGGTGGCGATCGCGTTCAGTTGGAGGACCAGCTCCAGCGGCAGCCCGCGCCCGTAGCCCTGATAGGCCACTGACGAGAGCGCAAAGCGGTCGGCGATCACGATCTTCCCCGCCGCCAGGGCCGGGCGGACCACCCGGCGGACAAGCTGGGCCCGCGAAGCCTCGTAGAGGAGAAGCTCCGCGAGCGGCTCGATCTCTCCCCCGTGCTCGAGCAACAGGCGCCGGATCTCCCTTCCGACCGGGGTCGCCCCCGGCTCCTCCACGAGCAACACATCCTTGCCCTCTTGCCTGAGATGTTCGACCAGGAGCCGGGCCTGGGTCGTCTTCCCGCTCCCATCGAGCCCCTCGATCGCGATCAGCATGGCGCGGCCCCCCGGAGAAGACGGAAGAGGATCAACCCAACCCCGACGAAGATCGCCACATCCGCGAGGTTGAAGACCGGCCAGACGCGGAAGTCGAGGAAGTCGATGACATAGCCGAGGCGGAGGCGGTCGAGGAGGTTCCCCAGCGCTCCCCCGGCGATGATCGCCAGGCCCAGCCTCAGAGAGCCATCGCGCAGCCTGGTGAAGAGGAGGGCTCCGAGGAGGCCGAGGCTGATCGCTGCAGTCACGATCACCACCAGCAGGCCATGGCCGCGGAGGATCCCGAAGGCCCCGCCGGGGTTCTTCGTCAGGGTGAAGAAGAGGACATGGTCGATCGCCGGGACCGGGCGGTGGAACGCAAGCTGCGAGGCGGCCAAGAGCTTGCTGAGCTGGTCCACGGCCAGCACGCCCAAGAGCCAGAATAGGTATGTCATTCGCGCCATGCTTCTCCTCTGCTCCTCTTCCGACCACTATACGCTAGGCTCGGCCCTGCGGCAACCAGCTGCGGCCGGAAGCGTGGGGTGGTATGATGGTGGTGAAACCGGCAGGAATGGGGGGTGTATATGCCCGCGAAAGGACAGATGGAAGAGCTAGAGTTGCTCAGACTCTCTCTAGCTGGAGACTTGGAAGCATGGGGTGAAATCGTGACGCGCTACAAACGGGCAGTGTTCGGGATCGCGCTGGGAGTCCTGGGGAACGTGGCCGATGCCGAGGATGCTACCCAGGACGCCTTCATCCGGGCCTACAAGAACTTGCGGCGGTATGACCTGACCCGCCGGTTCTCCACCTGGATCTTTACCATCGTCAGCAACATCTGCAAGAACCGCCTCCGACGCGCCCGGTTCAGCACGAGGCTGGAGGATGAGTCCCAGGTCCCCGGCGGGGCCGATCCGGCGATCGCGGCGGTTGAGGAGGAGCGCGGGCGCCTGATCAAGGAGGCCCTCAACGAGGTCAGCCCGAAGTATCGCGCGGCACTCGTCCTGCGCTACTACAACGACCTGGATTATAAGGAGATTGGCCAGATCCTCGGCCTCCCTGAGGGGACGGTCAAGACCCACCTCCATCGGGGGAAGGCCGAGCTCCGGCGCATCCTGGAGAAGAAGGGGGTGAAAGGCTATGAATGAGCCGAAGTTTGATGACTATCTTCGCGAAGGACTGAGACAGGGAGTCGAGGGCCAGCTCCACCACCTGGAAGGGCTGGAGGAGCGGGTCCTGGAGAAGCTGGCGGAACGGGCCCTCCGCCGGGGCCGCTGGAGTAAGCTCTGGCGACCCTTCCTCATCCCGGTGGCGCGGCGGCCGGCGCTGGCGCTGGCCACCACCGCCGCGGTCTTCCTCATCATCGGCCTCTTCCTCGGGATGGGGCTGGGCGGGCCCTCGCTCGGCGGCGGGAAGGGGGTCTGGTTCGTCGTGGCCTACCCCGAGGCCCAGAGCGTGACCGTCGCCGGGGACTTCAACAGCTGGACCGACACCCCGCTCAAGCGGGGGAAGGATGGGATCTGGACCGTCCGGCTCGACCTCAAGCCGGGCCGCTACGAATACTCCTTCAAGATCAACGGTGAGAAGTGGGTCCCCGACCCACGGGCAGACGAGTATGTCAAGACCTACGGCGAGCAGCTCAACTCGGTGATCTATGTCTAGCGAGGTGAACAAGATGCGCGGAATCCTATTGACAGTCCTGCTGCTGGCCCTCCTCGCCCCGGTTGGCCTCCTCGCGGAGCAGCAGCCTCAGGTGACGGCCCAGGATGTCTATGACTATATCAACTACACGCTCGAGGTCTCGGCCCAGACGAGGGCCGTGCTGCTCCAGGCTTTCCATAAGGGCTTCGAGGAGGGGGCACTCGCGCCCGAGCGGGCCCTCTCCTTCCTCAGGCGGGTGAACGCGAGCGGGGCCCCGATCGAACTTCGGGAGCAGGTGCTGCTGACGATCGCCGACGCGCTCCTCAAGAGCGTGCCGGTGGAGATGCTCCTGAGCAAGGTCGAGGAGGGCTTGGCCAAGGGCCGGCCGATGGACGAGATCCTGGCAGAGATCCAGGAGAGGAAGCTGACCCTGGAGGGAGTGAAGGCGCTCTTCGAGAGCAAGGGCTTCCGGGCCGGCATCGAGCTTCAGATAGGGTCGGCCACGCTCACGCTCTCGGTCGAGCTGACTGGCTTAGTGATCACGGACGTTGCCGGCGCTCTGGAAGACTATGTCCGGAGCGGGAAGGATCCGACCGACTCCTTCGCCGTCTACCAGGAGGTGCTCCTCCGCCTGCAGCGGGATAGGAGCATTCCCCCGATGCTCACGGAGTGGGTCGGAGCGAACATTAGGCCGGAGGAGTTGGGAAGGATCGCCCAAGAGATCGCGGCGAGACTGCGAGAGATGAGATGAGATCGATTTCAACAGAAGGAGGAAGCACAATGAAAAAGACCTTGATCTACCTGCTACTGGTGGGAGGGCTTCTCGCCTTCATTGGCGGAGCTGGCGCCTCGCAAGGGACGAGCCCCCTGGGGATCGTCCCCACGCCGAGCGCGCTCCAGGTGAACATCTGGGTGGATAAGGCGGTCTACCAGCCGGGTGAGTATATCACCATCCACTACTCGGTCAACCAGGCGGCCTATGTCTACATCATCGACATCGACGCCGCGGGCTATGCCCGGCTGGTCTTCCCGAACGCCTACTCGCAGAACAACTACGTCGGCGCGGGAGAGCATGTCCTTCCGGACAAGCCGACCTACCGCTTCCTGGTGGTGCCGCCTTACGGGACGGAGTATGTCCAGGCGATCGCCTCGACTCAGCCGCTGTGCCTCGATGTTCAGGGGTTCCGCGAGGCCTTCCCGCTGTTGGGGACTGACCCGAGCCAGGTCGGAGCCCAGATCCAGGGGATCATCCCCGTCGGGGAGACGGCCACCGCCTGGACGAGCTTCCAGGTCGGATATGTGACGCCACCGCCGCCTCCACCACCACCACCGGCGAACCAGAGCCCCGTGGCTAGCTTCACCTTCAGCCCCTACTACCCCGTGGTCGGGCAGAGCGTGGTCTTCGACGCCTCGACCTCTTACGACCCGGACGGCGTGATCGTGAGCTACCGCTGGGACTTCGATAGCAACGGGATAGTCGACGCGCTGGGGAAGATCGTGACTTATGCCTTCTCGCTCCCCGGCAACCGGCCCGTCACCCTCACGGTCGTGGACAACCTGGGGGCTAGCGCCTCTGTCACCCATGTTGTCTCGGTGCAGGGGTATGTGCCCCCGCCACCGCCTCCGCCTGCGCCCGCTGCCGGGTTCTACGTAGCCATCGACCCCAGGAACATCGTCCGGATCAGCGTCCAGGGGAGCAGCACCTGGGTGACCGCGCATCAATACCGGATCGAACTCGAAACCGATGGGAGGTTCATCAACATCAGCCACCAGATCTCCGGCGGCGTCTCGCCACTGGGGATCGTCCCGACGCCCACACCCCAGTCCACTCTCACCCTCGGCGGGAGCGTGAGCACCGGCAAGGTCGACTACTCGATCCAGGTCTCGGGCAACGCTACCAAGATCAAGTTCAAGATGCTCCTCGACTGGGACGGCGACGGGACCCTAGACCAGCGGACGGATAACATCTATGTCGGGCCCTCGGGGGGGCACCCGCCTTCCAATCCGTTCGTCCTCTACTTCCCCTCGGGGACGCTCACCTGGGTGAGCGCCCAGATCTGCTGGGTGCTGGTGGACCGGCCCGGGTTCTGGTTCATCGTCTGCTACACCTTCAATCCCTAGTCTGACGACGGGAGGGGGCCCGGCCGGGCCCCCTCCCTGAGCCTAGTAAGGAGGAAAAGATGAGAATCCTAGTCTCTTCAGCCCTGCTGCTCGGCCTCTGGTTCCTCCTCTCCGGAGGACTGTGGGGCGGAGCACTGGGGACGGGGAACTTCTACAAGGCGACGATCTCCCTCCCGCAGCCCGACATCTCCACGATCGCCGCGCGGGCGCAGGGGCTCGGCTTCTGGATCAGGCTCCAGCAAGGGCTGGAAGTGATGTATCTCCACGGGACGGAGCTGTGCAGCTTCTGCGCCCCAGCCGGTGAGGAGAGCTTCTTCGGCTTTCCTCAGCTCTATCTCGACGGCGAGCTCTTCCTCGTCCGGCTGGATGAGGACTGCTACCGGCTGGGCATCCGGCCCTCCCCCGAGCTGCGCGGCGCCTACGAGGTGATCGTCAGGCCGAAGGTGAACCTGGACCTGACGGTGATCGAGCAGGAGGCTGCGGGCTGGCTCCAGCAGCTCGGGATCGTCCAGACGCCCTCGCTCCAATTCGTGGAGTTAGCGCCGCCGGAGAAGCCCCAGCCGCCGGCGGGGGCGCGGCTCGAGTCGGTGCTCTACGCGCTCGCCATCGCAGCTGACTGGCACGACTTCGCCCGCGAGCGGGGCATCAGCCTCTTCGGGCTCCGGATCAAGGTGATCGTCGAGCTGGTCAACCCAGAGGTCACGCCCCAGGGGTATCATCTGCTGGAAGAGGCCCGTGCGGGCGAACTGATGAGGGTCCAGGTGCCGGTGAGCGAGCTAGTCCGCTTGAGCACCGACCCGGCGGTGAGGTTCGTCCGGCTCCCCTACGAGCCGCACGAGGCAGGAGGAGGGTAGGAGGCAAGAATGAACAGAATTCTCTCTCTCGGACTGCTCGTCCTCCTCACCCTCCTCGCTATGGCAAGTGTAGCACTTCCCGACAGCGGGGGCAAGCCCGCCCAGCATAACCCGAGGATCGACAGCCTCCTCGAGCAGATCCTACAGACCGCCGCGGCCGGGCAGAGTGTCTCCGCAATGGATGTGGCCTCGCGAGCCGGGGTCCCGGCCCAGGGGAACTCAATCACGGTCGTGCTCGAGCTCGCCCCGCAGTTCCGCGGCCCGCTGGCCCATACGGTCGTGACAGCCGTGGGCCAGGCCGCGCCCGGGCTGGTCGTCGCCAGCTCGCAGAGCTTCGTCAAGCTCCGGCTCCCCCTCAATCCGGCGGTCCTGACCCTGGTCGATGTGATCCTCCGGCTCACGGGGGTGGCCTATGCCCGCCCGCCGGCAGTGCCCCAGGCACTCGCGGTCACAAGTGAGGGCGTGCAACTCACCGGCGCAGCGGCCTACCAATCCAGCGGCCTCAAGGGCCGAGGGGTCAAGATCGCGGTGATCGACCTCGGCTTCGCCGGGCTGTCCACGGCCCAGTCCCGGGGCGAGCTACCCACGACCCTCCAGAAGTTCGACTATACCGGGACGGGGCTCGAGTCGGGGACGAACCACGGGACGGCCGTGGCGGAGATCGTCTACGACATGGCCCCGGAGGCCGAGCTCTACCTGATGAAGATCGCCGACGAAGTGGATCTGGAGCGGGCAAAGGACGACTGCATCCGCTATGGCATCCAGATCGTCAACCACTCAATCGGCTGGTTCAACACCAACTTCTACGACGGCCAAGGGGCAGTCGCACAGACCGCGGCCGATGCCAGAGCGCACGGGATCGTGTGGGTCAACGCCGCCGGGAACTACGCCCAGAAGCACTGGAAGGGCTACTCCCGGGACGGGAACGCGAACGGCTGGAACGAGTTCTCCGGGAGCGACGAGGACCTGGACATCCAGGTCCGCAGTGGGGAGACGATCCAGCTCTATCTGACCTGGAACGACTGGCCGGCCTCGGCCCAGGACTACGACCTCT
Organism: Candidatus Acetothermia bacterium; assembly: GCA_024653345.1. Lineage (GTDB taxonomy): Bacteria > Bipolaricaulota > Bipolaricaulia > RBG-16-55-9 > JANLFV01 > JANLFV01. The sequence continues at coordinate 138,721 of JANLFV010000002.1, read as the reverse complement.
ACCTCTTCGATGGCTCCGGGCGGCAGGTGGCCCTCTCCGACCGGCTCCAGACGGGGACCGAGGAGCCGATCGAGCAGCTCACCTACCGCGCCACAACCGCGGGAACCTACAAGATCAAGGTCAAGGCCTACCGCGTCACCTCGGCGCGGGAGCTGGCCCTCTTCAGCCTGAACCACGACCTTGAGTATCCCGTCCCGCAGGGGAGCATCGTCGCCCCGGCCGATTCGGCCTCCGTGATCGCGGTGGGCGCGATCCACTACGCGAGCTGGACCACCGGCCCGGCCGAGCCCTATAGCTCCCAGGGTCCCACAGGGGACGGGCGAAGTAAGCCTGACATCAGCGGCCCGGACCAGGTCCAAACCTCAACCCTGGGCAGGTTCATGGGGACCTCGGCAGCTGCACCCCATGTGGCCGGCGCGGCCGCGCTGCTCCTGTCGGAAACCCCTTCGCTCAGCGCCAGCCAGCTCGAAGCCCGGCTCCGGTCGCAAGCGATCGCCATGGGCTCGGCCCTGATCTACGGCGCGGGCCGGCTCAACCTCACGCCCCAGCTCGTGCAAAGGCCGGACTTAGTCATCAGCAGCGTCAACTACACCCCGCAGAGCCCGACGATCGGAAGCCAACTGGCCTTCACCGTCCAGGTGAAGAACCAGGGGAACGCTGCCGCGGGAAGCTTCGCCGTCGAGATCAGCGATAGCCTAGGAAGGGAGAGCCAGACCGTCGCCGGCCTCGTTGCCGGCCAGACTGCCACCGTCAGCTTCACCCGCCAGATCTCCCAGGCGAGCCAGACCTACACCTTCACCGCTGACGCCGCGGGCCAGGTGACGGAGTCGGACGAGACGAACAACAGCTCCCAGGTCCGGGTGAGCGCCAGCTCCCCGCCTTCGCCTCCTGCCACGATCTCCATCACCATCTGGACTGACAGCCCGAGCTACGCGATCGGGGCCCGGCTGACCATGGGGTTCGAGGTCCACCCGAAAGCCTATGTCTACATCTACAATGTCGACAGCACCGGGCTGGTCTCCCAGATCTTCCCCAACTCCCGCTCGCGGAGCAACTACATCGAGGGGAGATACACCTTGCCCGATGGGGCCTATGTCCTGACCGTCAGCGGCCCCGCGGGGCGAGAGTATCTCCACGCGGTCGCCAGCGCCGGGCCGATCGACCTCGGGCTGAACGGATTGCGGGATGCCGGCCTGCTCGACCCCGAGGCCTTCCGGGCCGAGGTGGCCCGCCGGCTCGGGACAAGCTCCGGCTGGGCCACGGCCTGGACGAGCTTCCAGGCCGGCCAGTCCACGCCCGGGCCGAGCAATCGCGCCCCGGTGGCCAGCTTCACCTACAGCCCGAGTAGCCCCATCGCCGGGCAGCCGGTGAGCTTCGACGGCTCCGGCTCGTCCGATCCCGACGGCAGGATCACCAGCTACAGCTGGGACTTCAATGCGGACGGGCGGGCCGATGCCACGGGCGCGACTGCCACATACACCTTCTCCGCCGCCGGCTCTTACCGCGTCACTTTGACCGTCACGGACAACGGCGGCTTGAGCGGCTCGACCGCCCAGACCGTCGAAGTCCGCTCCGCGACCCCCTCCCCTTCGACCCTTCCCACGGCCACGCTCACGGTCGATCGCGGCTGTGGGAGCACCTACCAGCCGGGGGAGCGGATCACGGTCTCCTACTCTGTGAGCGAGGCGGCGACCGTCAAGCTGTTCGACTTCACCACCGCGGGGCAGCTCACGCAACTGCTGGAACGGAGCGTCGCTGCCGGCCAGACGGGGAGCTTCACCGGCCAGGTCGTCGGCCCGGCGGGGATCGAGACCTTGGTGCTGTTCGCACGGACCAGCGCCGGGACGATCACCACGACGGCCTGCACCTTCTCCATCGGCCAGCCTGGGGCCAGTGCCGCGCTGAGCGTCGACCGCGGGAGCGGCGGGAGCTATCGGCCGGGCGAGACGGTCAAGTTCAGCTACTCCGTGAGCGAGGAGGCCTCGGTCGTGATCTACGACTTCGAGCCGACGGGGGTCTTGAAGCCGATCTCCCTAGGCTGGACCCCGGCAGGGACGGCGAGGAGCTTGACCGCCACGATCGTCGGCCCGGCGGGAGTCGAGACAGCGGTCCTGATGGCCTACACCCGCTCGGGAAAGGTCGTCACCGCCGCGGTCAGCTTCAAGGTAGTTCAATAGATGAAGGGCCTCCGGAGGGCCTGGTCGGCCCTCCGGAGGCCTATCCCGTCTGGCGTCCCCAAGGGGATTCGAACCCCTGTTGCCGGCTTGAAGGGCCGGCGTCCTGGGCCACTAGACGATGGGGACGAGCTACAAGCTCTTCTGATCTGAGCCGTGCAGGAATCGAACCTGCGACTCCCTGCTTAAAAGGCAGGTGCTCTACCACTGAGCTAACGGCCCGCAGCGGCATTATAGCGCCTCGATCCTCACGGATCAAGGGCCGGCTTCAGACCCGAGCGAGTTGGATATCGCCCGCCGAATGGACCTCCGTCTCGAGCGGGACGATCGCCACCTCCCGGGCCTCGCGCAAGCTCCCGTAGGCCGAGGATGTGAAGATCGTGAGGCATCTCCCCTCGAACAGCTGCTCCGGCGCGTCCGGCTGATGGGAGCGGATGAGCAGGCTCTTCCGGAAGCGCCTCATCAGCCGCTCGAAGTGGTCTCGCCCGAACCGCGGCCTGCTCCAGAGCCAGCCGAGCGAATCCCCCGGAAGGTCGGCCCAGTCCCCCCAGGCGATCTCCCGCCAGGCCTCGCTTCCGGGCTCGATCCCGTTGATCTCCTCGAGGCTCGGAACATCCGGCAGCGCCCCGTGGAGGGCGATCACCCCGTTGGTGGTCGTGGCCACCAGCGGCAGAGCAGCCACCGCGGAAGCGTAGAGCCGCTCCTCCTCCGCGCTCAGGCTGAGCCAGAAGTCGGCCGGGGTGAATTGGGCGAACTTCCAGCCCTCGTGGTTCCCCATCAGGAGGAAGAGGTCGGCCGGGTGGGCCAGCTTCTGCTCGAGCAGGTAGAGCAAGTTCTCCCTTGACTCCGGCCCGCGGTCCACATAGTCCCCAAGGAAGACGAGCTTCGTCCCCGGCTTGAGGTATCTGGAGATGACCTTCTCGCTCGCCTCGAGGTCGCCGTGGGTGTCGCCGACGAAGACCGCCCGCTCGCCCGCGAGCTCGATGAGCTTCGGCTCCGCGGCGAATAGCCTCTCCGCCTCCTGCAACAGCTCCAGCTCTGAAGGCATTTTGAGAGTTAGTGGGCTGCCGAGGACTCGAACCTCGAACCCCCCGGTTAAGAGCCGGATGCTCTGCCAGTTGAGCTAGCAGCCCCGACGGGATGCTACCGCACCGGCGCTGTCCTGTCAAGGCCTGAGGAGTCGGCAGGCCTGGGCCTGGCTCGTTTCCAACCGCTCTTATCCCTGAGATCAGCGCTGCGCCGGAGACGGCAGGCCTCGAAGCGATTGTGGGATCGGAATCGCGGCCCTTGACAAGGGAATCCTCAACTGTTATACTACGACGTCTGCCGTAGGCACTGAGTAGTGGTCGTTCTCTGAGCCACTGAGCCACAGCAGCGACTGCTTTATGACTGGATCTAGATGCACTACCGCCGCAAGAGGACCCCTGGCGGGCCTCCCTGGGCAGCAGAGAGCATTAGAACAGTCAAATTTGCGCAGACAGGGAGGTCAGCATGGCCAAGGGCACCGTCAAGTGGTTCAACAACGCCAAGGGCTACGGGTTCATCACCCAGGACAACGGCGATGAGCTCTTCGTCCACTTCACGGGGATCAAGGGCCAGGGGTTCCGGACGCTCCGCGAGGGCCAGGCCGTCCAGTTCGACATCCAGCAGGACGCCAAGGGCCCGCGGGCCGTGAATGTCGTCCCCTTGGACTGAGCTTCACCCGGGATTGCAGGCCCCCCGAGCAGTCGGGGGGCCGCGCTTTCCCGGCTGCTCACCGCAGGTTGCATCGCGCCCCTAGGGAGGCTATCATCGGGGCGAAGGGGGCGATGTTGAGACCGTTCTTCCGCGGAGTGCGCCGTGACTTCATCCGGGGCTTGCTCGTGATCCTCCCCGTCTTCGCCACCTTCTACCTCCTCTGGCTGACCTATAGGCTCTTCGTCCGCCTGGCCGATGCTACGGTCGGCCCGCTCCTCACGGGTCTGCTCGGAAGCCACTGGTGGATCTCGCTCATCGGCGTCCTGCTCACGATCGTCCTCGTCTGGTTCCTCGGGCTGCTCACACGGAACTATGTCGGCCATATCCTCCACCGCTACTTCGAGGAGCTTCTGAGGCGGGTTCCCTTGGTGAATAAGGCCTACGCCATGGCCAAGCAGGTGACCGATGCTCTCCTCCGGCCCGAGGTGCCGGCGTTCAAGAAGGTGGTCCTCATCCAGTATCCGCGGAAGGGGATCTACACCCTCGCCTTCGTCACCCGCGAGGAGCCGGGGAAGCTCGGGCAGGCCCTGGGCGAGGAGTTCGTGGCGGTCTACGCCCCCACCTCCCCCAATCCTCTCTCGGGCTGGTTCCTCCTCGTCCCCAAGGAAGAGGTGATCTACCCGAACATCACCGTGGAGGAGGGGCTGAAGCTGGTGATCTCGAGCGGGGTGATCTTCCCCGAGGGGGGAACCGCGGCGGAGCGGCCAAGCCCAACCCGACGGAGCCTCTGGCGCTGGGGGAAGGAGAGGGTGGGGGCCCGACTTGAGGCCGGTTCAGATGGGGGCTATAATCAAGAAGGAGGAGGGTGAACTGAGGATGATCTTCTGGGGGAAAGGCTGTGAAGGGGATGGCCCGGCGATCTTCTCGGCCTTGAACGAGGAGGGCCAGCGGGAGCTGGCCAGTCTGCTCCGGCCGATCGAGTATGACAAGGACGAGGTGATCTTCCAGGAGGGCGAGCCGGCCTTCGGGCTGTATATCATCTGCCGCGGGCGGGTGAAGCTGGCGAAGCGCTCGAGCCGCGGGAAGCGGCAGATCCTCAAGCTGGTCGGGCCGGGCGAATTGCTGGGCGAGAAGACGATGTTCGACCAGGAGGTCTACACGGCCTTCGCCAAGACGCTCGAGCCGACCAAGCTCTACTTCATCGAGCGCGGCGCGTTCCTCGACTTCCTCCTCCGCCACCCCCGGGTCGCGATCGCGCTGATCGAGAACCTGGCCCGGGAGTTGAAGAGCTTCCAGACCAGGCTCCTGGAGATCTCCTACGAGGGGAGCACCGAGCGGTTGGCCCGACTCCTCCTGAAGGTCGGCGAGGTCTGCGGCGTGGAGGAGGACCGTCGCGTCTACCTCGGAGTGGAGCTATCGCGGGCCGAGCTGGCCGAGATGGCCGGGGTCTCGACGGAGACCGCGATCCGGACCCTCTCCCGCCTCCGCGAGCGGGGGCTCATCGACCTCGAGGGGCACAAGATCTACATTCGGGACCGGGAGGGGCTGGAGCGGCTGGCCGAGCCCACCTCTGCGGTCGCTCGGGAAGACCGCTTCTGAGAGCTCTCGACTCGGATCAGTCGCGGCGTTGACTTAGGTCATGGTGGCCCGCGACCCGCGGCTCCTAGACTGTCACGGGCGATGCACGAATACTCCGTCGCTGAGGAATTGGTCCGGGCGGTCCTGGCCGAGCTGACCGCGCGCGGCCTCCAGGGGGAAGACCTTCTCGAGGTCCATCTCCGCAAGGGCGAGCTCAGGCTCCTCTCAGATGAGGCCCTTCGGCAGGCCTACGAGATCCTGGCCGAGGGGACGCCGCTTGCGGGCTCGAAGCTGGTGCTGGAGGAGGTGAAGGCTGAGGTGGTCTGCCGCGCCTGCGGCTACCGCGGCCCGGCGGCCTACCCGGACGATCCCGCATATCATTTCCTCACGCCGATCCTGGCCTGCCCGCGCTGCCGCGGCCCGGTCGAGCTTGAGAGCGGCCGCGAGCTCGAGCTGGTCCAGCTAGTCCTCGCAACCCCGGAGGAGGCCCCGCAGTGACGCCCGTCCGGCGGCAGATCCTGGTCCAAGGGATCGTCCAGGGGGTGGGGTTCAGGCCGTTCGTCTACCGGACGGCGGTGCGGAACGGGCTGGTGGGGAGCGTGAGGAACCTCGGCGATGCCGGCGTGGAGATTATCGTCGAGGGCACGCCGGAGCAGATCGCGCGATTCCTCGAGGAGCTCCAGGCCCGCAAGCCGCCGCTGGCCGAGATCGAGGCGCTGCGGGTGGCCGACCTCCCGCGAGATGGGAAGCTGAGCGCGTTCAAGATCGAGCGCTCCCAGGCCGGCGAGGGAAGTTCGGGGACCATCCCGCCGGATACAGCGATCTGCGACGGCTGTGTAGAAGATATCCGGAATCGCTCCCGCTATCATGGCTATTGGGCCACCTCCTGCACCGACTGCGGCCCGAGGTTCACCACGATCCGGAGCCTCCCTTACGACCGCGAGCGGACCTCGTTCGCCGAGTTCCCGATGTGCCCCGCCTGCGCGAAGGAGTATACCGACTCGCTCGACCGCCGCTACCATGCCCAGACGATCGCCTGCCCTTCCTGCGGCCCAAGGCTCTACTTCAACGGCTCACCCGAGGGGGACCCGATCGCGAAGGCAGCTGAGGCCCTCAAGGCCGGGAGGATCGTGGCGATCAAGGGGCTGGGGGGAACCCACCTGGCCTGCGATGCCACGAGCGAGGAGGTGGTCCTGAGGCTCCGCGCCCGGCTCGGCCGGCCCCAGCAGCCGTTCGCCCTCATGGCCACTGAGGGGCAGCTACAGCAGCTCGCCGAGCCCTCGCCGGAGGAGTGGCGGCTCCTCCGCTCGCCGCGCCGGCCGATCGTGGTGCTGAACAAGCGGCCGGCCTCACCGCTCGCCCCCTCGGTCGCCCCCGGGCTCCACAATGTCGGGGTCATGCTCCCCTACACCGGGCTCCACTACTTGCTCTTCGAGCATCTGGATTTCCCGCTGGTGATGACCTCGGCCAATATGCCCGGGAGGCCGATGCTCATCGAGAACGGCGAGATCGAGGAGCGGCTGGAAGGGATCGCGGACGACTTCCTCCTCCACGACCGCGAGATCGTCGCTAGGTGCGACGACTCCGTCCTCCGGCATAGCCTCGGCTGGCGGTTCATCCGGCGCTCGCGAGGCTGGGTCCCCACCCCGCTCGAGCTGGACCTGGGCGAGGAGCCGATCCTGGCCCTCGGGGCGGAGCTGAACAACACCTTCGCGCTCTACCTCGACCGGAAGTGCTACCTCTCCCAGCACATCGGCCATGTCGACGACCTCGAGACCTTCCAATTCCTGAGGGAGGCCATCGCGCACCTCCTCGCGATCACCGGGGCGAAGCTCCCGCGCGTCCTGGCCTGCGACCTCCACCCGCGGTTCCTCACTACCAGGCTGGCCGAGGAGCTGGGCGAGAGGGTCATCCGCGTCCAGCACCACCATGCCCACATCGCCGCGGTCCTGGGCGAGCACGGCCTCGAGCGGGCGGTCGGGCTGGCCCTCGATGGCGTCGGCTACGGGACCGACGGCCGGATCTGGGGCGGGGAGGTCCTGATCGCCGAGCGGGCCGACTTCAGGCGCGTCGGGGGCTTAAGGAGCGCCCCGATGCCCGGGGGAGACCTCGCCACCCGGTTCCCCGCGCGGATGGCCGCGGGCTTCCTCTTTGCCGCCGGCTTGAGGGGGGCGAAGCTCGAGCAGGCCCTGGGGGACCACCTCCTCCCGCATTTCCGCAGCCTGCGGGAGCTCGAGCTGGTGAAGAGGCAGCTCGAGGCGGGGTTGAATGTCTTTCAGACCAGCAGCGCCGGGCGGTTCCTCGATGCGGTGAGCGTGCTCCTCGGGGTCTGCTCCGAGCGGACCTGCGAGGGCGAGCCGGCGATGAAGCTCGAGGCCGCGGCCCGCGAGGGGCGGCCGATCGAGCTGGAGCTGCCCTTCGCCGTCGAGGAGGGCCGCCCGGTCCTGGACACCCCCGCCCTCTTCCTGAGGCTGCTCGAGCTCAAAGGGAGGCATAGCCCCGCCGATCTGGCCGCGACGGCCCAGTGGGCCCTAGCCGCGGGGCTGGCGAGGCTGGCGATTAGGGCCGCTCGGGAGAGCGGCCTTGAGGAGGTCGCGCTCGCCGGCGGGGTGGCCTATAACGAGGCGATCACGAGCGTCATCAAGGCCGAAGTCGAGCGGGCCGGCCTCAAGCTCTACCTGAACGAGAAGGTCCCCTGCGGGGACGGTGGGATCTCCTTCGGCCAGGCGGTCGTGGCCGGGACGAGGCTCCGCCTCGGCTGGGCCTAGCCAGGCTAGCAGCCCAAGAGCCTGCCCAGGGAGAGGGCGGCCCTGGCGGCGAGCCGGACGAGCCTGATGTGGGAGGGCTCGCGGGGATCGAGCGGCCTGACCAAGATCGCGTAGAGCCCGAGCCGCTTGGCCCCCCAGATGTCGGTGAAGAGGTTGTCCCCCACCATCACGGCCTCCTCGGGGCTGAGGCCCATCTCCCGCAAGAGCTGGCGGAAGACCGCTCGCCGCGGCTTCCGGGCATTGAAGTAGATCGGGCAGCCCTCGGTCCTGCCCTGCAGGTGCTCCCTGCCCAAGCCCTGGTCGTTGCTCAAGATCCCGACGAGCAGGCCCTCCTCGCGGAGCCGGTCGAGCAGCGCCAGGGCCGCGCGGTCGAGCTGTCGCGCCCCGCGCGGGGCCAGGGTATTATCGAGATCGAAGATGATCCCCCGCTTCCCCGCCGCCTTCAGGGAGGCGGGCTCGAGCTCGAAGATCGACTCGAGCTCCCTATCCGGCAAGATCTCGCCGAACCTCACCGATAGCCGCATACCCCCTCAGTTCGCGCAGTAGCTGCTCGACCTCCTGCTCGAAGCCTGCCGGGACGAGGAGCTTGAAGTAGGTCTTCCCCTCGAGCAGTTGGTAGTCGCGCGTGAGCGTGGCGATCCCGTCGTAGCCCTCGAGGATCGCCGCGAGGAAGTGGATCTCCCCCTCGTCCAGCTCGACGAGCCAGGTCTCCATCTACTCCCCGCGGAGGAAGCGCTCCGTGGCCCGGCGGAGGGCCAGCTCCGGCTCCACCCCCACTGCGCGGGCCAGGGCCACCACGCGGAAGAGGAGCTTTCCGATCTCCTCCTCCGGCTCGCCGGGGCCGAGGAGCGACCGAAGGCCGTCCCCGCTCACCTCGCCCCGGCCGGCGTAGGCCGACTGCTCCTGGGCCTTCCGCGCGGCAATGAGCGCCGGGAGAGGGGGCAATGCCCCCTTCCGGGCCTCTTGGTCCTTGATCTCCTCCCACCTCCGGCGGACCTCGGCCGCGTCCTTAGCCTCCGGCCCGCCGAAGACATGCGGGTGGCGGCGGAGAAGCTTCTCGTTCAGCTTCTCGAGGACCGCCTCGATGTCGAACTCCCCCGCCTCGCGGGCGATCTGGGCCTGGAAGACGATGTGCAAGAGGAGGTCACCCAGCTCATCCTCGAGCGCCTCAGGGTCGCCGCTCTCGATCGCGGCGATCGTTTCGTAGGCCTCCTCGAGGAGCATCCCCTTGAGGGAATCGTGCGTCTGGGCCCGATCCCAGGGGCAGCCAGCAGGGCCGCGGAGGCGGGCGACCAGCTCAACCAACCGCTCGAACTCTCTCATCCAGCCTTCAGGATGCTATGGCCCGCTCAGCTCGGCCTTCAGCTTCCCGACCTCCTCGGCCCGCCAGCTCGGGTCCTCCTTCTCGAGCCGGTCGAGCTGCTCCTGGGCCTTGGCCGTGTTCCCCTGGCTCAGGTAGAGCCGGGCCATCTCCAGGAGCGCCTCTAAGCCGTCCTCGCCGAGCTTATTCCCCGCCCCGACCAGCTTCTCCTCGGACTCGAGGACCTTCTGCCAGACGAGGATCTTCCGCGCCTGGTCGTCGGTCAGGCTCACGGCCTTCTTGTATATGGCCTTAGCGTTCGCGTAATCTTCCTTTGCGGTGTAGGTCTCGGCCAGGGCCTGGTGGGCGTCGAACGACTGGGGCTGGCGCTTCAGGAGCTCGAGATAGTGGGCGATCGCTTTGTCGTAGGCCCGGTTGGTCTTGTAGGCCTTGGCCAGATCGAACCGCGTCGCGGTGTCCTCCGGGTTGAGCTCGAGGATCCGCTCGCCCAGCTCCTCGCGGAGCTGGGTCCTATACTGGCTCCGCTTGAAGCCCTCGCGGTAGTCGTCCAGGGCCTTCTCCGTCAGCCCCTCCGCGCGGTGGACATCCCCCAGGCCGAGGTAGGCATCGGCCGCGTAGAAGGACTGGCCCTTGATCACGGCGTCGAAGAGCTCCCCGGCCTCCTTCGGGCTCCCCGCCTTGAGGTAGGCGTTGGCCAGCTTCACCTGGAGCTCGGGCTTCACCCCGCTCTCGAGGGCCTTCTTGTAGTAGCTCGCGGCCTCGGCGAACTTCCCCGAGCCGAAGAGGATGTCGCCCATCAGGGTGAGGACCTGCTGATCGTCCGGGCTGTCAGCGAGGACCTTGCTCAACAGCTCCACGGCGGGATCGTTCTCCCCGCGGCCCATGTAGGCCTGGGCCAGTCTGGTTCGGACTCGCTTCAGTCGCTCGCGCTCAGCGGCGATGAGCGGGAGGGCCTGCTGATACTTCGCGATCGCCTCGTCGTATTCCTTGGCGTCGAGTTTGATGTCCCCGTAGAGGATGAGCGAGCCGGCGTGGTCGGGCTTGAGCTCGAGCGCCCGGTCCAACTGCTTCAGGGCCTCGTTGTAGCGGCCCATCTCCTCGAGGAACTGGCCGTAGCGGTAGTGCAGCTCAGGGTTCTGCTCGTCGTAGGTGAGCAGCTCCTCGAAGAGGGCCTGATCCGACCCCGCGGCATCGAGCGTCTTGTAAAGGTTGTCCTTGACCTTCTTCGAGTATTCCGCGATCTGGGCCTCGAGGGTCTTCAGCCGCGGGTCATCGGGCTGGGCCGTGCTTGCCAGGGCATCCCGCTCGTCCTCGGCCTCCCGGAGCTTCTCCTCGTAGAGCCGGGCGATGTAGTAGGGGAGGTAGAGGTCGGCGACCTTCCCCTCGGCGGCCAATTGCTCATAGGCCGCGAGGGCCTTATCCTTGTCCTCCTGCTCGAGCAGATAGGCCTGGAGGAGCGGGACCTTGATCTCGACCGTGGCCGCGTCCCGCGTCTGCTGATACCACTTGGTGAACTGGTCCTCCTTCTTCTCGCTGAGGTAGGCGCTCCGGACCTGATCCTTCACCTCCTCGAAGGTCGAGGCCGGGCGCCGGTCCTCGAGCTTGATGATGTGGAAGCCATACTGAGTCCGGACGATCCCGCTCAGCTGCCCCACCTGGAGGGCGAAGGCCGCCTCCTCGAACTCCTTCACCATCTGGCCCCGCTGGAACCAGCCGAGGTCCCCGCCCTTCTGGGCCGTCCCCTCGTCCTCGGAATACTGCTTCGCCAGCTCAGCGAAGTCCGCGCCGGCATCAAGTTGCCGCTTGATCTCCTCGATCCTCGCCCGAGCCTTGGCCTCCGCGCTGGTCGCCGCTGGACTGCCCTCTTTCGTAGCTGGCTGCAAGGCCCCCGCCGCTGACGGTGCACAGAGCGCCCGCTCGGCCTCCTCTTGCGTCTTCAGGATCAGCTCGGGCCTGGGCGTGAGCAGCCCCGCCTCCTGGACGAGCTTGACCTCGGGGCACGCGACTAGCCGCTTGATATACTCCCATTCCGCCCGCTCATCACTGAAGCTCGTCCCTTGGACGAGCGCGCGTGTGCCATCAGTGTGAGTGACCAAGATGTTGAGCTTGGCCTTGCCGTTTCTCGAGGCCCAACCCCTGACATTCGGCCCCAGCCTCGCCGCGAGGTCCGGGTCGAGCTCGTCGAGCCAGGTCCGCCCCTTCGCCTCTTCCGCAGGGGGTGTCGTGGCCTCGGTCTCGTGGTCCCCCGCTTCCGGCGCCTCCTCGGGCACCTTGATCAGGATGTGGCGGGCTCGGACCATCTCCGGGGAGGCGAACTGGGGCTTGTTCTCCTCGAAATACTCCCTCAGCTCGTCATCGGTGGGAAGGAAGGCCCCCACCACCGCGGCCTTCAGCTTCTCGTCCTGGATCCTCTTCTTCAGCTCGTCCTCATGCTTCTCCAGCTCCTTGCGGATGTCCTTCTTGAAGTCGTCCAGCGTCCGCCCGCCCTCGGCCAGCCGCTCCCGGAGCTCGTCCTCGGTCATCTGGTAGTAGGAGAGGAGCCACTGGAGCTGGCTACGGACCTCCTTGGTGAGCTCCGCCTCATATTCGGCCTTGGAGACGGTGATCCCGCGCTTCCTTGCCTCCTGGTTGAGGATCGTCCGGCGGATGAGATCCTGGGCCACATCGGCCTTGAGCTGGAGCTGATACCGCGCCCCGGAAGCGCCCTGGAGCTGGGAGTCGAACCTCCCCATCTGGGCCTGGCTGTAGAGCTGGCGATAGTAGTTGAGCAAGCTCTGGTATTGCTGGTCCAGCTGGCCCTGGGTGACCTTCTCCCCGTTCACGATCAGGGCCGTCTCGCGGCTCTGGGGGCTCCCCTGGCGGGCGATGTTGAACCTCCCCGGGGTGAAGATGACGAGCGCCCCGAGAAGGAAGCTGATTGCAATGGCCCAGATGATATATTTCCCATACTTCTCGATCAAGCGTCTCATGCTCTGTGCCTCCTCAGTTCAGTCTCAACAGCAATAGTATCCCCGGAGAGAGCGGCCTGTCAACCTCTCCCCAACCGCGGGCTAGGCCGGAGGCTCCTCTTCGGCCGGTCGCTCCTCGGGCTCCGGCTCGCTCGGCGGCGCGAACTTCGCCAGCGGATTGCGAGGGTGGACCTCGAGCTTGATCGCCGTCCGCTCCTGGCCCTCGATCTCCACCTCGACGAAGCCCGGCACGGCGACGAGGTCGATCCCGGAAGGGGCGATGTAGCCTCTGGCGATGGCGATGGCCTTGACCGCCTGATTCACGGCCTTCGGCCCGATCACCTGGATCTCGGCCCAGCCCTGACTGCGAATGGTGTTGGCCAACGCCCCGGCGGTGGCGCTCGGGTTCGAGTGGGATGAGACCTTCAACACAGCCATCGTTACCTCCTTTGCTAAGCCTGGGATCATCTCGCTACCTGAACGAACTGGGTCTCACGGATCACATTCACCTTGATCTCGCCGGGATAGTCCAGCTCCTGCTCGACCATCCGGGCGATGTCGTAGGAGAGCTTGGCCGCAAGCTCGTCATCGACCTCCTCCGGCTTGACGATCACCCGCACCTCTCTTCCGGCCTGGATCGCGTAGGCCTCCGCTACCCCGGGGAAGGAAGTGCAGATCTCCTCGAGCTCCTGGAGGCGCTGGATGTAGGCCTCGAAGGTCTCCTGGCGTGCCCCCGGCCGGGCGGCTGAGAGCGCGTCCGCCGCCTGGAGCAGGATCGCCAGGACCGTCTGGGGCTCGACCTCGCCGTTGTGGGCCGCGATCGCGTGCACGATGCTCTCCGGCTCGCCGTAGCGCCGGGCCAGGTCCGCGCTGATCAGCGAGTGCGAGCCCTCGACCTTGTGATCGACCGCCTTCCCGATGTCGTGGAGGATCCCCGCCCGCTTGGCTGGCTTCGGGTCGAGCCCGAGTTCCGCCGCGAGCATCCCCGCGAGGTAGGCAACCTCGAGGGAGTGGCGGAGCTGGTTCTGCCCGTAGCTCAGGCGGTAGTTGAGCCGCCCGATAAGCATCACCAGCTCGGGATGGATGTTGTCGATCCCCAGCTCGAAGATCGCCTTCTGGCCCAGCTCGCGGATGTGCTCAATCAGGCGCTGCTCCGCCCGCTCGACCTGCTTCTTGATCTGGGCCGGATGGATCCGGCCGTCCTCGATCAGCTTCTCCATCGCCATCCGGGCCATCTCCCGCCTCAGGGGGTTGAACGAGGAGAGCACGACCGTGTCGGGCGTGTCGTCCACGAGCACCTCCACGCCCGTGAGGGCCTCGAATGTCCGGATGTTCCTCCCCTCGCGGCCGATGATCCGCCCCTTGTAGTCGTCACTGGGGAGGGGGACGGAGCTGAAGGTCGTCTCCTCCACCTCCTCAGCGGCGTAGCGTTGGATCGCAGTGGCGATGATCTTCCGCGCCTCCTGCTCGGCCTCGGCCTCGACCTGGGCCCTCCGCCGCTCGAGCCACTTGGCGAACGAGCGCTCGGCCTCGGCCTCAAGGAGGTGGAGCAATTCCTCCCGCGCCTCCTCCCGTGAGAGCCCGGCGATCCGCTCGAGCGATTGCTGCTCCTCGGCCAGGAGCCGCTTCCCCCGCTCGGCCAGCTCCCCGAGCTGCCGGAGCTCCTCCTTGAGGCTCCCCTCGAGCCGCTCGAGCTGCTCGCTCTTCTCCTCCAGCCGCTCCTCGCGCTTGAGCAAGCGGGCCTCGAGCGTCTCGAGCTTCTCCTCCCGCCGTCTGACCTCGCGCTCCAGCTCCTCTCTTCTTCGCTGGAGCTCTTCCTGCCCGCTGAGGAGGGCCTCCTGGCGGAGGCGCTCGGCCTCCTCCTTCGCCGCGGCGATGATCTCACCGGCTTGACGCTCCTCGCGCGCCAGCCGGCGCGCCAGATGGGCCCTTCCCAGCCAGTAGCCCCCTAGGGCTACCAAGAGCCCGCCGAGAATTAAGTATCCCCACCACATCTCTCCAACCTCTTTCCTACCTCAGTGAAGATCTCCTGGTAAGCGACCAACTCGCGCCCCAGCTCCTCTTCTAGCTCCTCGAGCCCTTCTTCCGAGCTCCGACTGAGCCGCTCGCGGAGGCGACGATTCTCGATCAGCAGCTCCCGGACGCGGGCCTGGAGCTCGGGGAAGCCGACCCCTAAGGGGATGAGCGCCAGGGCCTGGTTCAGCCAGACGAAGCCTTCGAGCAGGCCAGGGACGACCTCCGGTGTCAGCTCCACGCCCGCCAACTGCTCCAAATAGCGCCGGCCCTGGCGGGCGAGCTCCGCGACCAGCTCGCGCGGCTCGATCGAGAAGAGCTCGATCTGGCCGAAGATCGGCCGGCCGCTCAGTTCATCAAGGAGCGCCTGTGAGACGGTAGCCCCATTGAGCCGGAGCTCGCTCAACGCCCGCTGCTTGAGGATGCTTCGGACATGGGCGATCAGCTCCGGAAAGGTCAGCCCGTCGGCCACCTCCAGCTTCTCTCCATCCAGTTTCACGATCATCGAAGGCCCCGCCCTTTGAGGGCTTAACTCGATTATAGAGGCTTCTCGGGGTGAGATCAATCCTTGCGCAGGGCGATCACGGCGGGGAGGAGGACGAGGTTGAAGATGGCATTGAACCCGAGGCCGAGCAGGGCCGACTGGCCGAGGAAGCGGAGCCCGGGGGTCCGGGCGAGGAGGAGCGAGCCGAATGAGACCATGGTGGTTGTGGCCGAGACCAGGACCGCTAGGGCGGTAGAAGCCGTGGCCCGCTGGACATCGTCCTCCTCGAGGTAGCGATGGATGATGTAGACTCCATAGCCGATCCCCATGCCGATCAACAGGGGGGAGATGATCATGTTGGTGAAATTGAAGTTGAGCCCCAAGAGCCTCATCCCCGCCAGCATCCAGAGGTAGCCGAGGAGAAGCGGGAGGACTGCGAGCAGCGCGAACCGGCGCTGCCCGCGCCGGCGGAAGTTCCACAAAAGGAGCGCCAGGATCAAGAGAGACGAGATTAAGGTCGTCACCCAGAAGTCCCGCTTCATGTGCTGCTCGAGCCGGTCTTGGATCATCGCCGCGCCGAAGAAGACCTGGCTGAATTGCGAGACTTGCGCGATGAACTGCCGGTAATACTCCGGCTGATAGATCTTGCTACTGTCCACTTTGGCATAGATGATGAACTCGCCCTTGGCCGTGCGGAACCACTCCTGGAGGAGGCCCCAGGCGAGGGTGAAGGGATCGCCCTTGGGGAAAGCCTCCCTGATCTTGGCTTCCAAGCGGGCCAGTTCCTCACCCAAGGCCTCGATGTGCGCGGCGATCCTCTCCGGGTCGAGGTGCTCCAGGGAGTCGATCAGCCCGAGGAGCCCCTGGATGAGCGAGCTGAGCGTCGCGGCGATCTCCCCCTGGCCGTAGAGGGCCGAGAGGGCCTGGAGCGAGCTGAGGTTGATGACCAGCCGTTCCGCCTCGGCGCGGATCGCCTCCCGCTCGCCCAGGTTCGTCCGGACCAGCTCGAGCTGCCGCCCCGCAGCCGCGAGCCCCGCGCTGAAGCTCACCCCCTCCAGGCCATAGGCCTGGAACTCCGGAGAGAGATAATCGGCCAGGGATTGGACTCCCTCCACGAGGGGGACCTCCCTCAGCCGGGTGGCAACTCTCTGGAGCTCCTCGGCATCGCGGGCGTAGAAGATGAAGTAGTCCCCCAGCTTGAGTTGCTCAAGGTTGAACCCGCCCTCCTGAATCGCCCGCTGGACGAGCTGGCTCTCCATCTCCTGGGGGAGGAGGGTCTGGGAGACGAACCGGAGCCGGACCTGCGAGGCAGGGTAGATGAGCACGAGGGAGAGGACGATGATGCTTAACACCACGGCCCGCTTCCGCTTCAACAGCCAGGAGAGGAGCTTTCCCCAGGGGAGGAGTTGACGCTGCCGGAGCTGGCCGAGCAGGCCTTGGCCGAAGAGCCCCTGGCAGACGATGGCGAGCGAGGGGAGGAGGAAGATGAACAGCAGCAGGGCCAGAAGGATTCCGACGGCCCCGATCACCCCCATCTCGAAGATCCCCCGCGAGCGGGAGGAGAGGAGCGAGAGGAGGACGATCGCCGTGGTGAGCCCGGCGACGGCCACTGCCGGGCCCTTCATCTGGAGGGTCTTCTCCCAGGCGGGGCCGCCCGGCCGCCCGGCCCGGCGCTCCTCGAGGTAGCGGGTGAGGAAGTGCGCCCCGTAGTCGATCCCCAGCCCCATGATCAGGGCGGGGAGGAAGGCCGTGATCAGATTGAGCCCGGCGGTGGCGAGCTGGGCCCAGCCGAGGGTCAGGACCAGCGCCAACAGAAGAGGGATGATCGCCAGTAGCGGGAGGAGGAGTTGCTTGAAGGCGAGGAGGAGGATGAGCACGATCCCGATCGCGGAGAAGATTGTGGCCTTCCCCATGTCGCCCTTGATCAAGAGGTCACCCTCGGCGGCGGTGGCATAAGAGCCGGCCAGGCCGACCGTGAACCGAGCGGAGTCGAGCCCGGCCGCGCGGACCGCCTCTCTCACCGTCCGCACCACCTCGTGGGCATAGCTCACGCCTCCGGCTTGCGAGGAGAACCGTGGTCGGGCGTTGATCAAGATCGCGGCACTATCCTGAGAGAAGAAGACCTGCTCCTCCGCTCGCTGCTGGAGTTCATCCAGGCTGCTGATCAGACCGGCAATATCCCCCTCCAGCCCCTCCGGCTGGTCGAGGAGGGCGACCATCTCCGTCACGCCCAGGGTAAGCCCGCGCAGTTCAAGGGCCGTCTGCTTCAGCTGGTCCGGGTCGAACTCGCCCCCGCCGCTGCCCTCGCCGGAGATCGCCGCCTCGAGAGCAGCATTTATTTGGCCGTAGACCTCGCTCAATCTCTCACTGCCTGCCGGGGCTGCCCCGCCCGCGGGGAGACGGGCCTCGATCCGCTCGACATAGCTTAGCAACTCCTGGAGCTGCTCCTGCCCACCGGCGAGGATCAGCACCTCAGGGAGGGCCACTTCCGGGCGATCGCTCGCCTCGACGATCTCGGGGCTGGCGCGGAGCTGGGCGATCAGCCTGGAGGAGGCTTCCAGAAGGGTCCTCCTCCGCTCCCCCACATCCGCGGGCGGGCTCTTCAGCCGGACGAGGATCTGGAGGTAGTCGACCCGCTCCAGGGCCTCTTGGGTCTCCCTAAACCGCGCGATCAGCGGGTCGTCCCGGGGAAGAAGGTCGAGAAACGAGCTGCGGACCGTGAGGCCGGAGATGACGAAGGTGTAGAGGAAGGCGAGGAATGCCAGGGAGAATGCTCCGAGCAGCACCCACTTTGCGCGATCGCGGACGAACCGGTAGACGGAGAGGAAGAGGCGCTCGCTCATCGGCCCGCTTGCTCGTTGCCCTTCTTGGCCGCAAGCTCCTTGGGACTGGTCACCTCGACATCGTAGCCTGTGAGCTTGGCCGCGAGGCGGGCGTTCTGGCCGTTCTTCCCGATGGCGAGCGAGAGTTCGTCGTCGGGGACGACCAGTCTCGCCCGGCGGTTCTGCTCGTCCACCTCGATCTCCAGGACACGGGCCGGCTCGAGGCAGCTCTTGAGGAGCGTCCGAACATCCGGGCTCCAGGGGATGACATCGATCTTCTCCCCGTTCAATTCGCGGACCACGGCCCGGACCCGCGCGCCGTTCGGGCCGACGCAAGTCCCGACGGGGTCGATCTCCGGGGAGGCGGAGGAGACAGCCACCTTGGCCCGGACCCCTGGTTCGCGGGCCACGGCCTCGATCCTCACCAGCCCCTGGAGGATCTCCGGGACCTCCAGCTCGAGGAGCCGCTCGACAAACTTGGGATGGGTCCGCGAGACGAGGATCCGCGGATCGCCCTGGGTCTTCTCCACGCGGAAGAGGTAGGCCCGCAGCTGCTCACCGGGGCGGTAGCGTTCGCCGGGGATCCGCTCCTCCTCGGCGAGGAGGGCCTCGGCCCGGCCGAGATTGAGCCAGACCCTCCCTCCCTCGAAGCGGTGGACCGCGCCGCTGATCAGCTCCCCCACCTTGGGGGCATAGCGCTCGTAGATGATCTCCCGCCGGCGCTGGATGATCCCCTGCCGGATCGCCTCCTCAGCGCGGCGGGCTGCGATCCGCCCGAAGTCGCTGATGTCGATCTCCTTCTCCTGCCCGTCGGCGAGGATCTTGATGTCGCCGGAGCTCCGGTCGATCTCGACCTTGATCTCCTTCGCCTCGCCGTGCTCGGTCCGGTAGGCCACCTCAAGCCCGGCGGCGACGATCGCGTAGAGCTCCTCCCGCTCGATCCCCTCTTCCTTGGCGATCTCCTCCAGCGCCTCCAGGAACTCGACGTTCATCGGATCGTCTCCTTCTCCCGGTCCATCGCGAAAACCTCACTGAAAGATTATACTTGAAAGGCGCGGTGTTGCAACTGGAGTTGAGCGAGGATAAGCGCAGGGGGGTTGGCCTAGGTTGCAGATGGAGGACTTGACCGTTCCTGCGGAGGCGGTGGGCCTGCGGCTCGACCGCTGGCTGGCCGAGCGGACGGGCCGCTCGCGGGCGGAGATCCAACGGCTGATCCGCGAAGGGAAGGCCCTGGTGAACGGGAGCCAGGCCAAGCCAGGCTACCCTCTCCGTGTCGGGGACCGCGTCCAGATCGAGCTCCCGCCCCCGGGCCCGCTCGCCCCGCAGCCCGAACTTCTCCCGTTGAGGATCATCTTCGAGGACGAGGAGATCATCGTCGTGGACAAGCCCGCGGGAATGGTGACTCATCCCGGCGCGGGGCACCTGAGCGGGACGCTCGTCAATGCCCTGCTCTACCACTGCCACTTGGCGGAGACTGATGACCCGCGCCGGCCGGGGCTGGTCCAGCGGCTCGATCGGGAGACGAGCGGGGTCCTCGTCGCGGCGAAGTCGGAGGAGGCTCATCGGAAGCTCGTGGAGCAGTTCAAGCGCGGCTCCGTGCGGAAGAGATACCTGGCGCTCGTCCAGGGGATCATCGAGGAGGACGAGGGGCTGATCGAGCTTCCCCTCGGGCGGGACGCGCGCCGACGAGAAGAGGTGCGCGTGAGCGCGGGGGGTAAGCGCGCCTCGACCGAGTTCGTGGTCCTCCAGAGATTCAAGGCTGAGCAGAAGACGCTCGTCGAGGCCCGCCCGAGGACGGGCCGAATGCACCAGATCCGCGTCCACTTCCGCCACATCGGCCATCCTGTGGTGGGCGATCGGAAGTATGGCCGGAGGCAGGACGATGCCCCGAGGATGATGCTCCATGCCTGGGAGATCGAGCTTGCCCACCCTCGGACCGGTGAGCGGGTCAAGTTCAGTGCCCCGCCCCCGGCGGAGTTCAGCCCTTGGCTGGCCGGAGGAGGAGCCGAAGATAGTCTAGCCCCGCAAGATAGGAGAGGAAGATCCCTAGGTAGATGACGGCCCAGTAGCCGGGGAGGGCGGAGAAGGTCATGGCCAGCCCGACGGCGAGGACCGTGGCCGCGGCCTTGCCCCAGGCCTTGGCGGGGAAGATCCTGAGCCGGCGGCGAGACAAGAAGGCCGCCCCGCCGAGGAGGGCGAGCTGCGGGACGGCGAGCAGCGCGAAGGCCAGCCAGGAGAGCCGCCCCTGGGCCGCGAACGCCGCCAGAAGCCCGGCCGCGAGCAGCTTATCGGCCAGTGGATCGAGAAACTCCCCGAGCGCGGTCGTCTCCCGGCGGGCCCGGGCCAGGGCCCCGTCGGCAAGGTCGCCGATGAGGAATGTCAGGAAGAGGGCGAAGGCCGCGATCGTCCGCCCAGTCAGCAGAAGGGCGATGATCGCCGGGATCAACGCCAACCGCGCCAGAGTGATGATGTTCGCCAGGGTCATCTCGTCTCGCCTCCTATCCAATGGCTGTCGCCCTCCGGCCTGTGAGGTATAATACCCCAGTAGCGAGGGTGACATGAAACGCAGATGCTCTGTGCTGCGGCGCTCTCTTCTGCTGCTACTAGCGCTCGCCGCCCTCTGGTGGCCCGGGCCGGGCTGGAGCGGGGAGGGGCCGGTCGAGCTCGAGTATTGGCACATCCTCGGCGGGGACCTCGGGCGGGCCCATGAGGAGCTGGTCGAGGAGTTCAACTCGAGCCGCACCGACATCCGGGTCAGATACTCCTACAGCGGCGACTCCTGGACCGGATGGGACAAGCTCGTCCTGGCGATCGCCGCGGGGACTGCGCCCGATCTAGCCCTGATCGAGGACTACTGGACGGCCAAGCTCGCGTCGAGCGGGGCGCTCCTCGAACTAGATGGGCTCATCGCCGGGGAAGGCCGGGCGCTCGAGGATGACATCTATCCGCTCTTCTGGCGGAGCTGGAGCTACGCGGGGACAGTTTGGGCCATGCCCTACGCGATGAGCAACCTGATGATGTATTACAACAAGGATCTCTTCCGTGAGGCCGGGCTGGACCCCGAGGCTCCTCCCCGCACCTGGGACGAGCTGGTGAGCGTGGGCCTCGCTCTCACCAGAGACCTCGATGGGGACGGCCGGACTGACCAGTGGGCCCTGAGCTTCCCCCTCACGGCCCAGACGGGCGTCGTCTACTACTGGCTCCCCTTCCTCTGGCAGAAGGGCGGGGAACTCCTCAACCCCGACGGGACCGGACTCCTCTTCGCCGCTACTGAGGGCGTGGAAGCACTCCAGTTCTGGGTCGATCTGATCCACGGATACGGGATCGTGCCCCTGGCACCGCCGATCGAGGGCTTCCTCGCCGGCCGGGTGGCCATGACCCTCGGCTCCTCAGCAAAGCTGGGCTACTACTTGGCCCAAGCGGGGTTCGAGCTGGGAGTTGCCCCCCTCCCGATGAACGCCGAGCGGGCGACGATCCTAGGGGGAAAGGGCCTGGCCGTCTTCACCCAGGACGAGAGGAAGCAGCAGGCCGCCTGGGAGTTCATCCGTTGGCTCACCGCGGCGGAGCAGAACCTCAGGTGGAGCATCACTACTGGCTACAGCCCGATCAGGCTCTCCGTGCTCCGCTCCCGCCCGTTCCAGGAATACCTGGAGCGGACCCCCGGAGCAGAGACCTCGCTTGAGGAACTGCTCTACACTCGGCCCCGACCGGCCCTCCCTGGCTACACCGAGATCTCGCGAATCATCGGCCTGGCCCTGGAGAAGGCCCTCTTCGGACGAGAGGATCCGCAGAAGGTCCTCGAGGAGGCGGCGGAGGAGGCCGAGCAGTATCTGTAGCCAAAGTGCTGTGCCCCGCTGGCGCCCACCTCTCGCAACGCTAGCAGGGCTTGCAGCCGATGAAGGGCTCGCAGAGGATCCTGACTCGGCCCGCAGCAGAGCCGGGCTTGAAGCACTAGCGAGCGAAGGCAACAGGGCGAAGAGCTGGGCCATCAGCCTTGACTCGCTCAACAACGCAGCTCTATACTCCTTCCAGAGGAGGACAGTATGGCAGAAGAGGTGTTGCAGGCAATTAGGGAGAGGCGGAGCGTGCGGGCGTTCTCCCCCGAGCCGGTGAGCGCGTCTGACTTGGAGAAGATCCTCGAGGCCGGGAGGTGGGCCCCCTCTGGGAAGAACACCCAGCCTTGGGCCTTCATCCTGGTGAAGAGCAAGGCGAAGCGGGCGGCGCTCGCCGGGCTCAGCCGCCAGAAGGAGCTCATCGAATCGGCGCCGGTCTGCCTGGCGGTCCTGCTCGACCGCGAGCGCGGCTATGACCGGGACAAGGACATGCAGGGGATCGGCGCCTGCGTGGAGAACATGTTCCTCGCGGCCCATGCCCTGGGCTTGGGAGCCTGCTGGGTCGGCGGCGTCTCCGGGTCCAAGGAGGAGGCAGCGAAGGTCTTGGAGCTCAAGGGGAACGAGGAGTTGGTCATGCTCCTCCTCGTCGGCCACCCGGCCCCGAGCGAGGCCAGCCCGCCCGGCCCGCGAGTGCGCCGGCCGCTCCAGGAATTCCTCCGCGAGATATGAAGCGGCGGGCTCACCTCCTCATCTCCGGGAAGGTCCAGGGGGTCTTCTACCGCGCTCACACGCGCGACGAGGCCCGCCGGCTCGGCCTCTCCGGCTGGGTGCGGAACCTCCCCGACGGGCGGGTCGAGGCCGTCGTCGAAGGGGAGGAGGAGCGGCTCAAGGAGTTGGTCGCCTGGTGCCATCACGGCCCGCCGGGGGCGGTCGTCCGCGCGGTCGAGGCTCGCTGGGAGGACTTTCGCGGCGAGTTCAGCGATTTCGAGATAAGATACTGAAAAGGAGGCATGGTGGAAGAGCTGAAGCGGTTCAAGGAGTATGTCCGAGAGATGGGGAAGCTCGGCTCGGCCGCGGCCCTGCTCAACTGGGACCAGCAGACCTACATCCCCAAGAGGGGCCACGAGGGCCGGGCTGAGGTGCTAGGTAAGCTGGCGCGGCTGGCCTTCGAGATGCTCGTCTCGCCCCAGATGGCCGAGTTCATCGATAAACTCGACCGGCCGGAGGTCAAGGCCGGCCTGAGCGAGCAGGACCGGGCGATGGTCCGGGTCCTGGCCAAGGAGCACCGCCGGAGGAAGGCGATCCCACCAGAGCTATACGAGCAGTTCGTCATCACCACCTCCAAGGCCCACTCGGTCTGGCAGGAGGCAAGGGAGAAGGCGGACTTCGCCCTCTTCAAGCCTTATCTAGAGAAGATCGTGGACTTCGTCCGCCAGTTCGCCGAGCTATACGGCTATAAGGAGAACCCTTACGATGCCCTGCTCGAGGACTACGAGCCCGGGCTAACGGCCCGCGACCTTAAGGCGATCATCGAGCCCCTCCAGCGGGAGCTGGTCCCCTTCCTCAAGCGGCTGCTCGAGGAGGGCGAGCGGCCAAGGCGGGCCTTCCTTCGAGGGACCTTCCCGATCAAGAAGCAGGAGGAGCTGACCCTCCGGGCCTTGAGGGCCATGGGCTACGACTTCGAGGCCGGAAGACAGGACACCACCGCCCATCCCTTCACCATCACCATCGGGCCGGGGGATGTCCGCGTCACGACCCGGTTCGATCCCAAGGACCTGCTCTCGGCCCTCTTCGGCTCGATCCACGAGGGCGGCCACGCCCTCTACGACCAGGGGATCGCGCCCGAGCTCCGCTGGACCGGCCTCGATGATGGGGCCTCGATGGGGCTCCACGAGTCCCAGTCCCGGACCTGGGAGAACCTCGTCGGAAGGAGTCGCCCCTTCTGGGAGTTCTTCTATCCCAGCTTGCAGGAGCTCTTCCCCCGCTTCAGGAGGGTCCCGCTCGAGGATTTCTACCGCGCGGTCAACTATGTCGAGCCCTCGTTCATCCGCGTCGAGGCCGACGAGGTGACTTATAACTTGCACATCATGCTCCGGTTCGAGCTCGAGGAGGGGCTCCTCAACAGGCGGATCGAGGTCGAGGAGCTACCCCCGCTCTGGAACGACGCGATGAAGCGGTATCTCGGGCTCGTCCCACCGGACGACGCGAAAGGGGTCCTCCAGGATGTCCACTGGTCCGCGGGCTACTTCGGCTACTTCCCCTCCTACATGCTGGGGAACCTCTACGCCGCCCAGCTCTTCAATGCAGCCAAGAGGGAGATCCCAGACCTGGAGAAGAAGATCGCCAAAGGCGAGCTCCTCCCCTTGAGGGAGTGGCAGCGGGAGAAGATCCATCGGCTTGGGAAGATCTCCGAGCCGAAGGAGCTGCTCGAGCGGGTGACCGCCGAGGGGCCGAACCCCCAGCACTTCCTCCGCTACAACAAGGAGAAGTTCAGCGAGGTCTATCGGCTTCACTAAGACCCTCTTTAAGCCTCATCTCAAGCTTGATCTAGCAGAGCGGGATCAAGTTTGTTCCAGAATCCTCGAGAGCATCTCTAACATGTCCTTCTGATGCTGAGGGGAGACGATAGCGAAGGCTCGGACGACCTCAAAGAGGATATCAAGAGAAGGGCGCCATTGCACAACCTGCTTCTTGCGCGCACATTTTCCGATCAAGTCCTCGTGCCCGACCAGACTCTTCATGGGGATCAAGAGGAAAAGCATCGGTTGATAGCCAGCAGCCTTCTGTCTTGGCCTCATTTCTATCTCTATACTCACATCGCCTACATCCTTGTGCCAAATCGGATATCCTTTATATATAATCTTGAACCCTTGAAAGATCTCCTCTGTAGGAATTTGCTTTAATTGGCATTTGTCCAAGAAGAAGGTTTGCTGCCTGATAATCTCTTCCTTGAGCGTCTGTAGCCGCTCTGGCTTGATCAGCTCATGCGCAAGCCCTAGGGAGAGAAGCTTGCCCAGCTCTACGAGTTCGCCATCCGCTCCGAAATAGGATATCTGCCATTCAATAACATCTCTCTCGGACAAAGCGGTTGTTCGCGTGCTGGTTAACTGCTGATGATTCCTTCTAACCCGCACATGGCCTTTAGGTGTCGTCAATGGGAGAAGGCAAGTAAGCCCTTCAGCCCACACAACTTGGACTGGCTCTGCCACAGGTCTTTCCTCCTTCAAGTAGGGCTTCCAATTCAGCCACAGCCGCATCGAACGAGGCCAATACCTCTCGATAAGTCCCTTTGGTCGACGCGCTTGGGCAGCAATAGTGGAGTTGACGGTAGAGGCTGGCGAATCGCTCCTGCACAGAAAGCAGCGGCACGGCCACTCGCACTGTCTTCAATGCGCTCTGTGGGATATTCACCGTGCCTACGCCCCTTTTCAGCCGCTCGATCTGGGCCTTGAAGAATCTTGTGGCCGCAAAGAGCGCAAAATACTCGGGAAGGATCTCCTCTTCGTTAAGCCTCAGGATGTAGATATAGTCATCTGCGATCCCACACTCCTCCTCGCTCAAAACAGCCGCGACTCGACCGGCGCACCCGACTCCCACGCGCACGAAGAGCACATCGCCAACCTGGGTGTAGGCAGTCCGCTTGTCCATAGGGCTGCCTGGTCGGATAAATCGCTCTTCCTTCCTGAAATCGAGCCCTAAGGGTGTGACCACCGACGCTCCGATCCAGCGGAAGCCTGAAGGGACGAATTCTCGTCCCGGCCCGTATTCAGTTCGCCCGGTTCTCAGGCTCTTTAAGAGTCGGGAGAGCGGGACGAGTGGAATGGAGGGATCGATCTCGCTCAGCACATCCGGCATCGGGAGATGGAACTCGACCGACATATTCGCCCGCAACCTCCGAAGCGGCCTAAAGAGGGCGGAATCTCCCTCCTGACCAGCTCGATAGAGCTCTAACAGCTTGTTCAGCCCCGCTTCGTCTTCTGCTGTGCCTAGGAAGACTGGCCAATCGGATGCCCTGCCATAAAGTTCCTTGCGGGCGATCAAGATGCTCGTCTTAGCAGGGAAGAAGCGCCGAGAGAGGCTGATCACCGCGAGGGGCAAGAGGTGAGAGGCAATGTAGTCACGCACTGGCTGCATGGGGAGCGAGGCGAAGACCCCTTCAGGCAAGATGATAGCTATAAGTCCTCCCGGTTTGGCGAGTCTCACAAACTTTTCCAAGAAGAGCACTTCCGGCGCTTGGCTCCTCCGGCCCTTGCCTAGGGCGAAGCAGTTGAGGATGGAGCGATCCTTAACCCGGCCATACTTCGCGCTGAACGGGGGGTTGCCGACCACAAAATCGGCAAAACCCTCTTGGGAGGTCATTAAGCCATCGGCCTGGCGAAGCTCTACCGCTGCAGGGACCTGATTCGCGAGTTTTCGCAAAATACCATCGTCGATATCCACACCCAGGATATGCTCGAACCCGGCGGCCACTAGCTCTTTCAAGAATACGCCGTCGCCGCAGGCAGGGTCTATCGCTATTCCTTTGGGGATACCGAGCAACTCTGCCCAGGCGACCATAAAGCGAGCTATAGCTTTGGGAGTGAAGAACTGCCCCAAGATCTTCTCCTTCGAGGCAAAGTGCCTTAACTTCTGCGAAGGAGACACAACCTCAGCGAACAACCTCAACTGCTGATCCGGCATCGTGCCCTCTCCCATCGGCTTATCCCAATCGAAGTGTAGCACCCCTCTGGCAGGATGATCAACCTTTCCCCTGAGGGAACAAACATAGACATCGCCCGGGGGTAATACGATCAGAACTCGACCCGGACCTGATCGGGAGAGACGCCAACCGCCTCCAGCAGCCGACAGGCGTGGCGGACGCAAGCTGGGGCATCGATGCCTGTTTCCAACCAGAGTTTACCTACTTGCACAGGTGCATAAAACTTCTTCCCTGTAGGATGAACAGGTTCTAAACCTAGCAAGATACCCTTAGGGCCAAAATAGATGGGCACTTGGTTCTTGGGGATTCTCGGGGCAACCAATTGTCCGACGGCTGCCAACAGATCCTTCCAGCACTTTAAGTCCTGCCGACTTCCATCTGGGAAGGCCACAGCCCGCGGTGGCTTTCTCCCATGCGTAACCTCTTTTCTCAGCTCGCTGAGCGTGATTCCTGAAAGCGGAGGCAGTGGACGTTGTACACTAATTGATGCCGGAGCAGTTTCAACTTTAGGTGCCGCCGGACGCCAGAGGGCGAGGAGCTTACGGGCGACTTCGCCGGGGCCCTCATTGAGCAGATCGGCCTCGAAGATCCGCTTCTGCTCCAGAGGAACGCTGCGGAAGACATCATAGAGTTCCCACTTCTGGCCATCGGTGCAGATGAAGTAGGGGATGCCTTCGGTAACACAATAGTTGACCCCTTGGCTTTGAGCACTCTCAAGGTCGCTATCAAGCGGTTTGGCCTCGATCACGACTAGCGGTTTATTGTCCTGGAGGAGAGCGTAATCTGCCCGGCCTTTCTTTGTGATGAACTCGGGCTTGACCTGCCCCGGGTCCTCGGTGTCCCAGCCCAAGGCCCGCAGGATCGGGTCGATCAGGGCATAGCGGGTGAGGGCCTCGCTCTTCTGGAGCTCGGCTCGATACCGCCCGATCTGCTCCCGGACCTGCTCAACTGCCCGCAAGAGCCCTTCCATCTTTGACCTCTCCTATTTTCTCAACGAGGATTCTAGGAGATGCGCTTGCGAGGGGCAAGAGGCCCTCACGCTAAAGATCACAGTGCTCCATCTCTCCAGCAGGCCAGGGATTCGGATCACAGCCCCAATCTGGTCGAAGGGGACTGCCTCGCCCGAGACAAGTTCGGTGATATTGAGTGGCCCGCCGGCTCTAATCCCTAGCGCTACCACATCGACATTCAGGGTGAAGCCAGCAGGGCCCTCGGCACGATTGTGGACGGCGAGGAAGATCCCCTCCTCAGGATCGCGGCCGAACCGCTCCACCCAGATATCCGGGTTATCGGCCCGGGCATAGGTCATCGGCTCCCAGCCGGCTCGCCAATATTGCTCGACTACGGCAGCAGTTTCGGCAAAGATTTCGTTCACGGCGGGGCTCCAGCCGGTGCCGTGTGGCCCCTGTCGCGGCCAAACGCCGTAGAGCAGCGCCAGGGCCCGGAAGCGCCGGGCGGCCTCTTCTGTAAGCTCAGAGGTCTGATTGGCAAAGAGCAGCGGCTTATGGTAGGCCACTGCGCGGCGATAATCGAGGATCTCGGGGTTCCAGCTGATCCCTTGGCCGTCCGGGGTGTTCCCCTCGCCGCCGAAGGCGTCGATGAACTCCGCGAGGTAATTGGGGTGGCCCAGCCCCCAGAAGTTGACGCTGATCCCGCGGTCCTCGCCCCAGTTGGCGTCCAGATACCCACGCAAGAACTGGAGATAATCGAACATGGCAAAGCCGCTATGCACGCCCGGCTTGTAAGTATGCGGGCTGTAGGTGAGCGTGTGGGCGGCATTTTGCAAAGCCTCGGGGCGGAAATCAATCGCGGGTGTAGATAGGAAGTTATCGAGCTGGACGCCGTCGAGGTGCGCGCCGATCTCTTCTGCGGCCTCAAATGCCGGGTCGATCCGCCAGGCGATGAGCCAGCGGGCAAAGCCCTGAGCGAGGTCGGGGTCGAGGTTCGCCGCCCAGGTGGCCTCCCAGTTCCCCGGGTCCCAGGAGAAGATCCCGACGTGCTTCAAGATCCAGTCGCCGTTGGTATCGATCGCCGCGCTCTGGCGGATCGCCTGGGCGAACTCCGCCGCGCCGGGCTTCCCGCCTCGGGCCAGCTCATCCACAGCCTTCAAGATCTCCTCCAGCGTGGGGCGCGGGGCATCGCTCGGCCACACCTTGATCCCCAGCTCCGTAGGGGTGTATTGCGCGGTGTAGATCCCCTGTCCGTCGTGTTCTCTTACAATCTCAGCCGCCTGCGGGGTGAGGAAGTAACCCTGCTCCGCGCCGCGGTAGTCGTAGATCGGGAGGTCCGTATTGTAGACCCGGGGGTAGAGCTCCACGTGCTTGGCGATTACGCTCCGGAAGCCCCACTCCGCGTCGAAGCGATAGATTAAAAGGTCGAAGGTGGCCTTATTCTCCAGCTTCACCGCCTGGGGGGAGATCCCCAGGTGGAAGACGGCCTCGAACCGGCCTCGATCGGCCTCGTAACGCAGCAGCGCGAGCTGCGGGCGGTCGGGTGGCAAAGCCAGGGCCAAGCCGACTTTTCCGTCCTCGATCCCGGCGTAGGGGTAGAGAGAGATGGGGAGCCAGCCGTCGAAGAGCGCGCTGATCGCGTTTTCATAACCGCCTCTTGAGATCTCACGGCTACGATGGGCATCGTCCCAGAAGCGCCAGCCTATAGCCACAGCGGGCAACGCGAAGCCCAACTCCAAGGCTCGATCTTCGGTCCGTAAGTTGAGGGCCTCGCCGTGGATCGCGATAAAGTCATCATGGGCTTCATATGTCACCTGAATGTCGAGGTCATTGCTCTCGGCCGTCTGGATGAGCCGCTTGCCCTCCTGCTCCACCGTGCCTGCGACCGGCTCCTCCGATTCAACACTGGCGATGAATCGGATATCATCGGCCCACAAGGTCTCGTTCTGCAGCTTAGCCGCGATGACCACCTGAACCTGTGCGGCCTCCTCAGGGGCGGCGACCTCCCGCTGGATGAGCCGCCAGTTGTTAGCGTTCGTGTGCAAGGCCACGGCCAGCTCCGGATCTCCCAGCGGCTCGCCACGACGGTCGAGCCACTGGAGATAGAGGCCTGTGACTCGCTGGGGCTCGCGATAGAGGTCCATACAAAGATTTGGCGGGGGCCCGGAGAGCGTCGAGAGGTAGCCCTCTTTGCTCTTCCACCAGGCGCTCACTCGATACCGCCGTCCGGCCTCAACGGGTATGGGCTCACCGGCATAGGCGGCGAAGCCGGGCGCCTCAGACTGGCTGGTAAACTCCAGCGCCTGCTTGCCTCCGTGGGCTTGGGTTTGCATTACCTGGACGCTCAAGCGGTTGTTGACGAGCTGCCGCCAGCCGGGAAGCCCGTTCTCGAAGCCTGGATTGTCAACCAAGTTCGGCTGGCCCGTCTCATTGGCCCGGGATAGATCCCGGATCCAGAGCGCGGGGGCCTCTTCCGTAACAAGCTCGACGCCATCGACGCTCAGGCCCACGATTTCGCCCTTTAGGGAGAAAGCGAGGATCAAGCCGTCGGCGGTAGCGATCGTGATCGAAGGGACAGCCCCGAGGGAGACTAAGCCGAGCAGGCTCATAAGTGTGATAGAAATTACTCTCGCCGTCCTCTGGCTTGGGCTCACCAGTTCATCACCCCTTCCCCTTCGGCTGGAGCTCAAGCTCCGAACTTCTGCAATTTGAGGGCATGGGCCAGTAGCTCCGGCATCAGCTCGACCGCCCGGAAGCGGCCGAGCCCGCCCCGGCGGCAGGCCCGCTCGGTGAACCGCTGATCGCTCCCTCCAGGCCAGATATAGCGCGAATGGAGCAAGAGCGGGACGGGATGCCAGGAATGGCTCCTTAGCGGCACGGGCGTGGAGTGGTCGGCGGTGATCGCCAGGACATCGGGCTCGAGCGCCAGGATCTCCGGGAGATGGGCGTCGAACTCCTCGATCAGCTCGACCTTCCTCGAGAAGTTCCCGTCCTCGCCGGCGCTGTCGGTCCGCTTGATGTGGATGAAGAAGAAGTCGAACCTCTCCCAGTGCTCGCGGAGGAGGCGCATCTTCTCCTCGAGCCGCTCGTCCCCTAGCTCAAGTGGGAGGATCTCCATCCCGATGAGCCTTGCCAAGCCGCGATACATCGGGTAGCCGGCGATGA
Organism: Candidatus Acetothermia bacterium; assembly: GCA_024653345.1. Taxonomy (GTDB): domain Bacteria; phylum Bipolaricaulota; class Bipolaricaulia; order RBG-16-55-9; family JANLFV01; genus JANLFV01. The sequence goes on along the minus strand of JANLFV010000002.1, from coordinate 108,289 downwards.
CCGCCGGGGTGAGCTTATACAACTCCTGCAGCTTCGGGATCTTGGGGAGCTTCCCGAACCCGCGCAAGAGGACGGCATTGGCCTTCACTTCGTCCTTCAGGACGGCCATCGCCTGGAAGACGAACCGCTCGGCGATCCGGGCCGTCTTCCGCGAGCCGCGGTCCTGCGCAACTGCCGTGACCGGGAGGGGCTTGAGGCCGGTCTTCTGCGGGTCGGTGTCGGCCACGCCGCTCCCCAGCCCCGGCCCGCGGAGGACCAACGCGAAGCGGTGGTCCATCACCGGCTCGATCTGGACCGAGACATCCTCGATCTTCCTGATCTGCCGCTGGAGCTTGGCGCAGATCCTCTTGTTCTCGTCTGTCGGGAGCCGCCCGGCCCGGCGGTCCGTCAGCACGCCGTTCTCGTCGACCGTGGCGAAGTTCCCCCGGACGGCCACATCCTCCGGCTCGAGGTCCAGTCCGATCCCCAGGGCCTCGAGGACCCCCCGCCCGACCTCATACTGCAAGGGATCGTAGCCGAAGAGCCCGAGGTGCCCCGGCCCGCTCCCGGGGGTGATCCCCCTTGCGATCGGGTCCAGCAGGCCCAGAGCGGAATTCCCGGCCAGCTCGTCCAAGGTCGGGGTCCGCGCCGCCTCGAGGGGGGTCTTTCCCTCGACCGGGAGGTCGCCCAAACCGTCGAGGACGACGAGGACGATCTTGGAATCCGTCTTCTGCGCGATCGCGCGAATGATCTCCTCCATTGCTTGATCATCTCCTTCCAAGGGGCAATTGTATCACCCAAGCCAGCGAAGGCCATGTCGTAAGTCGCAGTTTGCCGTCCACCGGCTAAGCGACTAGCATCAGGGAAGATGATCTCGACGAGGTGAACAACCACGGCGGGCGGCATGACTTCGGGTTGCTTCTGGAAGTGATCGCCGTCTGGGAGAGTGGTTCCGGGGCCAGGTGGCGGTTCAGGCGGCGGACGCGGGAGGAGCTCAAGCGGAAGTTCCGCGAGTGGGCCGAGGAGGAGTGAGATGAGAGCCTTAGTGGTCTACGACACGAAGTTCGGGAACACGGAGAAGGTGGCCCGAGCGATCGCGGCGGCCCTCGGGCCGGAAGTCCGGGCAGCGAGAGCCGAGACGATCAGCCCGGAGGAGATCGAGGGGCTAGACTTGCTGGTTGTGGGGAGCCCGACCCAGGCCTGGAGCGCGAGCAGGCCGACGAAGGTCTTCCTGAGCGGCCTGCCGCGCGGCGCTCTCTCGGGCGTGCGGGCTGCGGCCTTCGACACCGGTTTCACCTCGCGCTTCTCCGGCTCAGCGGCGAAGAAGATCGAGCGCGCCCTCCGGCAGCGGGGCTGCACCATCGTCGCCCCGGCCACGCGGTTCTTCGTGAAGGGGACCGAGGGGCCGCTCCTCGAGGGCGAGCTGGATAGAGCTGCCGCCTGGGCGAACCAGATCCTGGAAGGGGCCGAGCGGAGGAGCGGCCGCTGAGAGCGGCGAGAAGGCTGCGGCATCAGCCGGGCGGCTGGCGCGAACACGGCAGCGGCGGTCGCTCACGATCGTCGGCTTCGAGCGGGTCCCTGAGCAGCTGCCTCAGGGAAGGCTCGCCAGTGGAATGTTGGCTTGGCTGTGGCGCGCGACTATGATCACCGTAGCGAAGGAGGGTATCGATATGGCTAGACATAGGCTGGCTGTTCTGTTGTCAGTGGTTCTGATCGGCCTGCCGCTGGCCTCGCTCGGGGCCCAAGAGGCTGCGCCCGAGGCGGAGGAAGGGATCGGCGGCGGCGGGGCGATGCCCGGGGTCGTCCTTCTCGACCTGGCGGGGCTGAACGAGCGGCTCGCGGCCAACGGTTACGCGCCCTTGCCGGAGATGGTCATCGTGATGGGCGGGGGTGGCTACGGCGGCGAGGTCCGGGGCCTGCGGTTCGGCGGCCTGGGCTGGGGCGGGGATGCCACCTCGCTCCAGGGCCAGAAGGTCGCCACCTTCTCCATCGGGTTTGGGGGCTTCATGGTCGAGCGCGGGCTCTTCGCCGGGAGAGGCTACAGCCTCTCGCTCGGGGCGGTGATCGGCGGCGGGGGCGCCGACCTCGACTTGCTCGACCATCGCTCGACCTCGTTCGATGACGCCTTGAGCAACCCTGCCAACACGGCCCTCACGCGGGGCTTCTTCGGCGTCCAGGCCTACGCGGGGCTGGAGTTCGCGCTTCTCGACTGGATCATGCTCAAGGTGAACCTGGGGTATCTGTGGACCCTCGGCGAGCCCTGGAAGCAGGCCGGCCTCCCGCTCGTCGGCCCGCCCGAGTCCCTGAGCGCCCCGCTTGTCCAGGTGATGGTCACCTTCGGGGGGCGAGGAACACTCGAGGAGGGTCCCGAAGAGTAGAGCTCGATCGAGCAGCGATCCGCGGGCCCTCGCCTCCGGCTGGGAGAACGGCAATTCTCTTCCGGACTATGTGCTAGCGAGCTCGCAGCTCGACCAGGCCCATCTTCTCCAACAGGCGGAAGTGCTGGGCGAGGAGCTGCTCCGCTCGCTCGCCGCTCTCCAGCTCGACCAACGCCGCGATCTCGCCGAGCGTGCGGGTGCCGTCAGCCCAATACAGGGCGAGCGTGGGGAGGATCGAGGGGCGCTCTTTGGACTCCTTCGCCAGCCTGTGCCACGCCTCCTGGTCCTCCGGGGAGAGCTTCCGGACATAGGGCTGGAGCTGGGCCAGCGGGCCGCGGTAGCGCCGCCTGACGATGAGCCGGGCCTGATCGTTCTCGAGAGGAGGCTTACCCGCTTGCTTCTCGGCGAGCCCCACTTTCGTCTCGCGGGAGATGAGCTCCCTAGCCCGGGCCAGCTCGCGCCCCGCGAACTCCAACACCTCGCGCCGCTCCTCTCCAAGCTCGATCGCCCCGAGGGCTAGGAGCGACTCCAGCCCCTTCCCAGCCCGCTCGGCCAGATAGGCGCCCTCGCGCGCCAGCCTCTGGGCGAGCTCGCGGACCCTTCCTTCGCCATCCGCGGCGAGCGTTTCCCCCAGCCTGAGCTGGATCAGCTTGAGAAGCTCGCTCTTGAACTGGGCCACCATCTCCGTGGCCAGCCAGCGGGCCTCTCGCTCCCCCGCACTGGCCGCGGCGTAGGCCGAGCTCCCGGCTAGACTGGCCGCGAGATGGAGCATCTTCGGGCTGACCTTATCCAGGGTGTCGAAGCTGGTATGATAGAACCGATCGGGCCACTGGATCAGCATCACCGCAGGGACGCCTACCGTCGGATCGGAGAGGACATAGTGGTCGCTCCCTCCGGAGAAGGGGACCTCGCCGTAGCGGAAGGAGGCATACCCGCCGAGGCCGCTGAAGCCCTTGAGCTCACCGGTGAACTCCTGCCTCAGAGTTCTCACGAGGACCTCGATGAAGCTGGCCGCCGCCCCGGGAAGGCGGTCGATGAGGAAGGTGCTCCCGCACCGCTCCTGGTCCTCACCGACCATGTCGAGGTTGATCCCGGCGATTATCCTGGGGATCGCCTCCTCGCGGGAGGCGAGGTAGGCGATCGTCCCCGTCATCTCCGGGACGAGGAGGAAGCGGATGCTCCGCTTGGGCCTCCTCAGCTTCCCCTGAGCGATCAGGGCCTGGAGCGCGCGGGCGCTCTCGAGGAGCGCTGCCGCGCCGGAGGCGTTGTCGTTCGCGCTCGGCTTCGGGTGGCAGAGATGAGCGATGACCACCACCTCCTGGGCCGAGGCGCCGGGGATGAGCGCGGAGACGGTCTCGATCTGGCCGTCCCAGAAGCAGCTCTTGACCCGCGCCCGAATCTTGAGCCTCTTCCCCTCCTTGAAGAACTGGCGGAGCCTCTCCCCCTCCCGCGGGGTGAGGACGAACCCGAAGCATTTCCGCTCCTCCCCGGTCCACCAGAAGGAGGTGTATTGCCGGGCATCGAGCAGGTCGAGCCGGGAGCGGATCGGGAGCTCGCGCATCCCGTCGAACAGGAGCCCCTCCGCGCCGCCCCGCTCGACCGCCAGGTCGTAGACCCGCCGGATGTCGCCCTTCGTCAGGACGGCCTTCCCGTGGAGGTCGAGGCCCGCATACTCCTCGAGCTCTTCACCATCCTCGAGGAGGAGCAGATCGGCCTCGAGCGCCCCCGGCCCGCTCCGCTGAATGAGTGCGAGCGGGCATTCCTGATAGTCCGCGAGCTTCCGCTCCTCGGGCTCGATCAGCCAGAGCTCCCCCTGGGTCGCCTCCCACTCTTGGAACATCGGAAGGGACCAGAAGCTCGTCGCGTGCTCTGCGGGGAAGGAGAGGAGCTCCGCTTCCAGGCCGGCTCTCTCCAGCTCGGCGAGAGCGAACTCCGCCGCGGCGCGGAACCCCGGGCTGGCCTGGATGCGATGATGCCGCGAGATGGAAGCGACGAGGTCGAGCGCCCGCTCGCCCGAGCACTCGGCGCGAATGGCCTCGACAGCTGGCTTGAACATGGCCTAGGATACGGGATGATGGCGGGCTGAGGCAAGCTAGCGGACGGCCAGCTCGGGGAAGAGCGGCTCCATGTCGATGGTGAGGATCCGCTCCTGCAGGATCGCCCGCTGCTGCCGATCGCGCAGCTCCTGGATCAGCGCATTGACCTGCTCCGGCGGCAGGTTCTCCAATTGCCCGACCTTCAGGCCCCGCTCGGTCTCCAGGTATTGGAGGAGGCCGCGGCGCGGGATCCGCCCGCGCCGGAGCAATTGGTAGAGGTAAGAGAGGCGGTCTCCAGCCTCAACAGACACCTTGGGCCTCCCTCTCCAGGAGTTGGTCCACTTTTGCTGTGGCCTTCTCCAGGAAGCCCGCCAGGATCGAGCGGTGGCCGCAATGGGGGCAGCGGCCGAGGTGGAGCAGCGCATCATACTCCTGGTGGCACTTGGCGCAGCTTCGGCTCCGGTAGGCACGCAAGGAGTCCTTCCCGTAGAGGAGCTTGAAGGCCTCTTCCCAGCTCTGGTCAAGCATTTCCTGTCACCAGCGAGATGCTAGCGGCCCGATCCGGAGAGGGGAGGCCCGTTCTTCCTCTGGGCAGGGGACATTGGGCAGCGGGGGAGGGAGGGGGAGGCCCAAGGCCCGGGGTTGGTTAGGCCTTGGGCCTCAGTTGAAAGAAAGGGGGTTAGACTCCAATCTCAAGGCAGAAATCCATCTTCGCCATCAGCCCCGCACCTCTTTCTGCCAGGGAATATACCACATCCGCGCTCGCCTGACAAGTGCCCGGTCACCTCAGGGGAAGAGGCCCCGATAGCGATAGGTCTCCACGACCCTTTCCAAGGCCACGATGTAGGCTGCCGTTCGCAAGGAGACCCTCTTCTCTTGCGCCTTCTTCCAGACCGCATCGAAGCTCCGGACCAGCCGGCGCTCGAGCCGGCTGATCGTTTCCTCTCTCTCCCAAAGAAGCCCGCTCAGAGCTTGAACCCACTCGAGGTGGCTGACGATGACCCCTCCGGAGTTGGCTAAGATGTCGGGGACAACATGGATGCCCCGCTTCTCCAGGACCTCGTCCGCTTCGGGCGTTGTCGGGCCGTTAGCGCCCTCGACGATGGCCCTGGCTCTTATTCTGGCCGCATTACCCGCGTGTAACTGATTCTCCAGAGCTGCTGGGACGAGGAGATCGACATCTTGGTAGAGGATCTCGTCCCGTTCGATCCTCTCTCCCGGCCAGCCCCGCAGCGAGCCGTGTTTCTCCGCGTAAGCCATGAGCTCTGGGATCTTGAAGCCCCGGTCATCGGCATAACCTCCATAGACATCGGAGACGGCGACGATCTTCACCCCCATCTCTGAGAGGAAGAGGGCCGTAAAGCTGCCGACATTCCCGAAGCCTTGGATGGCGGCTCTCGCTCCCTTCAGGCTCCAGCCGAGCTTCTCGAAAAGCTGCCGCGTCACAATGGCCACACCCCGCCCGGTGGCCTCTTTCCGGATCGGCGAGCCACCGAGGACCTCGGGCTTCCCAGTGACGACGCTCGGCTCGGTATACCCCTTGAACATGCTGAAGGTATCCATCATCCAGGCCATCTCTTTGGAGGTGGTGAAGACATCGGGGGCCGGGATGTCCTGGTGCGGGCCGAGGAGGGGCATGATCTCCGTAGTATAGCGTCGGATCAGCCGCTCGAGCTCCTTCTCCGAGAGCTTCGTAGGGTCGCAGATGATCCCGCCCTTCGCGCCTCCGTAAGGCAAATCGACCAGGGCGCACTTCCAGGTCATCCAGGCTGCCAGCGCGATCACCTCGTCCTCAGTGACATCGGGATGGATCCGGACCCCGCCCTTGGTCGGCCCGCGCATATTGTTGTATTGGCAGCGGAAGCCGGTGAAGCAGCTGATGCTCCCATCGTCTCGCTCGATGGGCAGGGAGACGGTCAACACCCGCTTGGGGCAGTTGAGGATTGTCAATAGGTCAGCTGGCAGCTCCATCACCCGGGCTGCTCGCGCGATCTGCTCCCTCGCCATCTCGGCGAGGGAGAACTTCTTCGCCGCCTCTTGCCTCTTCATGCGAGTATCCGCTCCACCTCTGCCGCATCTACCTCTGTGATGTAGGGAACACCGCTGACCTCCGCCGCCTCTCTCGTGAGGGCAGCGATGTCGTCACGAGTAATATACTCCAAAGCGAACTTCCGCGCACCGCACATCAACTGTCGCAGCCCCTGCGCGAGCCGCTGGAGATAGGTGTAGAGCCCCAGAGCCCCGGTCGGAACCCTCTCAAAGTCAGCTCCGAGTTCGTGCTTCAGTTCCGCTGCAGTGACGAAGATCTCCTCCTTGGTGCTGCCGAAGCGGGCGACATAGACAGGGACTTCGCCCTGGTCGATCCGCCGCCCGATCGTCTTCCCGACCATTGCCGCCGCCATCGGGCCACGAGCCATCCCAATCAGTTTGAAATAGGGAGCCCCGAGGGCCAGCCCCTTGAAGATCTGATCCTCCAAGATGAAGCCGCCAGCGATGGCGATATCCGGCACATACTCCCCGCGCTTGGCAAGCTTGTCCGCATAGCGATAGAGGAGGGACCAGAGCTCCACGCCCGGGACGCCCCACTCGTTCATCATCCGCCAGGGGCTCATCCCGGTCCCCCCGCCGGCCGCATCCGCCACTAGCAGGTCAAGCTTCCCTTCGGAGGCGAACTTGACCGCCCGAGCCAGGTCTGCAGGGCGATAAGCCCCGGTCTTCAAGGAGATGAACTTCGCCCCGGCCTGGCGGAGCTCTTTCACCCTTTCCAGGAAGCCCTCCTCGGTGACCATCCCCACCCGCGAGTGGCGCTCGAACTCCTTGAAGCTCCCCGCCTCGAAGGCCGCGATCACACGGGGGTCCTCGGGGTCAGGAAGGACGATGTAGCCCCGCTTCTTAAGGAGCTGGGCCGTCCTTAAGTCCCTGATCTTCACCTCGCCGCCGATGTCCTTCGCCCCCTGGCCCCACTTCAGCTCAACTGCGCTCACCCCCAGCTTGCTGAGAGCATACTCCTGCGCCCCCAGGCGGGTGTCCTCCACATTGGCCTGAAGGATGATCTCTCCGTAGCCGTCCCGCTGCCAGTCCCTGTATAGCCGGACGCGGCGGGCCAGCTCTGGGGAATCGACCAGCTTCCCCTTGACAATCCTCGATTCCGGGTCCATCCCGGCGACGTTCTCCCCGATGGTGACCGGGATCCCTGCCAAGGCCGCGCCGATGGCTAGCCCTTCCCAGTTATTCCTGGCCACATTCGTCGAGCCCATGGCTAGGACGGCCAAAGGGAGCTTCAATTTGACCTTCTTCTCCCGCCCGATCTCCCTCTCCAATCGCACACTGGGGAAGATAGCCACATCGCTGTCCGCCTCGATCCCATGCGCCCCAACGGTCGTCCCCATGATGTTGAAGTGAGAGAGGTCCAGCGGATAGGCCTTCTCCGAGGCAGTGGTGATGATCCCGAACGGCTGGGGGTAGATCGCCTCGCTCCCGCGATAGGCCGACTTCCCGATCTCGCACATCCCGATGCAGCCATCAACGCAAGTGACGCACATCCCGCTGATCGGCGTCACCGAGCCGTCAGTCCGATTCTTGCTCAGCGTGGCCGCGCTCGAGTTCAGCCTAGTGATCGACATCTTTATCTCTCCTCCTCTCTTTGAGAACCGGCTATACCTTGACCTTGGTCCGTTCGCGCTCTCGCAGCTCGTCCGGAACAGGCCTGATGCAGGTCCCGCAGACCCCGGCTGGGCCCATGTAGCACATTAGGTCATCGTAGGCCTCGAGACAGGTGGGCTCCAGCTGGAGGCAGGAGCCGCAGACCGCGCTCGGTGCCTCCGGTCCCTGGCAGCGGAGCTGGCAGACCGGGCAGATGTAGATGCAGCCACCACAGGTCCGGCAGGCTTCGGACTTCATGTCGAACGGGGTAGTGATCCGCCGCTCCTGGCCCCGCCCGACGAACCCGATCGCCCGAGCGTCCATCTGCTCGGCGCACATCCGGACACAGAGGCCGCAGAGGATGCATTCCTCGTTCCTCACCTCAAACCGCACCTGTTGCACTCCCAGCTCGGAGGCCAGATCCTGGATGGTCTTGGAGTTCGGCGCGATCGAGAGCATCAGTTCCACCAGCATCTTCCGCGCCCGGATCACCCTCTCGGAATGGGTCCGGACCACTAGCCCTTCCTCCGCCGGATAAGTGCAGGAGGAGACGAGCCTGGCCCGCTTCCCCTCGCCGATCTCGACGATGCAGAGGCGGCAGGCCCCATAAGGGCTCAAGCCCTCGTGGTAGCAGAGGGTCGGGATCTTGAACCCCAGGAATCGGGCGGCCTCGAGCAGGGTCGTCCCTTCCTCGACCTGGACATCCAATCCGTTGATCCGCAGCGTTATCATGCCATTCATTAAGCCCTCCCGGCCTCGACGGCCCTCCCGGAGATGGCGGCCTTCCCTTCCTTCGTCTCGAGGTCGCAGCGGAGGCACCTTCGTGCTTCCTTAATCGCTTGCTCCTCGGTGAGGCCGAGCTCGACCTCCTTAAAGTTGCTGGCCCGCTCCTCTGGCCGGAGAAGCGGCATCGCCGGCCGTCGGGCCTGGATTACTTCCTCCTCGGAGAGCTCGACCGGCGGGATGTAGACCGAGGGGCGGGTCAAGCGATACTCCCGCGTGAGGGGCAAGCCGCGGAGATAACTGTCGATCGATTGGGCCGCGACCTTCCCGGCCGCGATCGCCTCGATCACTGTCCCCGGCCCGCTCACCACATCTCCGCCAGCGAAGACCCCTGGCCGGCCTGTCGCAAAGGTCTCCGGATCGACCTCGATCGTCTTCCACTTGGAGACACGAACCTGCCCGTCCTGGAAGGGGATCTCCGGCTCCTCGCCGATCGCGGCGATCAGGGTGTCGAGCTCGAGGGTGAACTCCGAGCCGGGGATCGGGATCGGCCTCCGCCGCCCGGTCTCGTCCACCTCGCCCAACTCCATGCGGACGAGCTTCACGCCCTCGAGCTTCCCGTTCGAGCTGAGGATCTCCACCGGCGCGGCGAGGAACTCTATCGCGATCCCCTCCTCCAGGGCGGCCTCCACCTCCTCGGGGTAGGCCGGCATCTCTGCCCTGGTCCGGCGATAAATGATGGTAACCTCGCCATCTCTCAGGAGGCGGCGGGCGACCCGCGCGGCGTCGACGGCGGCATTTCCCCCGCCGATGATCCCCACCCGCGGGCCGAGCTGGACCTTCTTCCCGAGGTTAACGGCGGTCAGGAAGTCCATCGCCGGGAGGACCCCTTCGGCCTCCTCGCCGGGGAGGCCGAGCTTCAGGCTCTTGTGGGCCCCGATGGCGATGAAGATGGCCTTATATCCCTGAGCGAAGAGCCCGTCGAGCGTGATCTCCCTCCCCAAAGCGGTGTTCGTCTTGATCTCCACGCCGAGGCTCTCGATCGCCCTAATGTCGGCCTGCAAGATCCTCTTAGGCAGCCGATATTCCGGGATCCCGACCGCGAGCATCCCGCCCGCCACGGGAAGGGCCTCGAACACGGTCACGGGATAACCGAGCTTGGCCAGCTCGGCGGCGCAGCTCAGGCCCGCCGGCCCGGAGCCGATCACGGCCACCTTCTCCTCCCTCCCGGGGCCGCGGCTCGGCTGGGGCTCGAGCCCCTCCCGCAGCCCATAGTCGGTGGCAAACCGCTTGAGCGCCCGGATGGCGATCGGCTCGCCCCCCTCGCCCGCACGGCACTTGGCCTCGCAGGGATGGTGGCAGACCCGCCCGCAGACCGAGGGGAGGGGGTTGTCCTTCCTAATTACTTCTAGGGCCTCGGCGAACCTCCCCTGAGCGATCAGGGCGACATAGACCGGGACCTCCGTCCCGATCGGGCAGATGTGCTGGCAGGGCGAGGAGATCAGCTCCTTACAGACCGCCGCCGGGCAGCGCTTGTATTTGATATGGGCCTCATACTCGTCACGGAAGTGGCGGAGCGTCGAGAGGACCGGATTAGGGGCGGTCTGGCCGAGTCCGCACATCGAGGTCTCCTTGACCACGAGGGCCAACTCCTCGAGAAGCTCGAGGTCCCCCTCCTTCCCCCGCCCCTCGGTGATGGCAGTGAGGATCTCGAACATCCTCTGGGTCCCCTCGCGGCAGGAGAGGCACTTCCCGCAGGACTCATCCCTTAAGAAGTCGAGGAAGTATCTGGCCACATCGACCATGCAGGTGTCCTCATCCATCACAACCATCCCGCCGGAGCCCATCATCGAGCCGGCCTCGGCCAACTTCTCATAATCGACCGGGAGGTCGAGCAGCTCAGCGGGGATGCAGCCTCCTGATGGCCCGCCGGTCTGGACGGCCTTGAACTTCTTCCCCTTAGGGATCCCCCCGCCGATGTCGTAGATGATCTCCTTCAAAGTGATCCCCATCGGGACCTCGACCAGGCCGGTGTTGTTGATCTTCCCCACGAGGGAGAAGATCTTCGTCCCCTTGCTCCTCTCCGTCCCGATGCTGGCATACCACTCAGCTCCACGATTGATGATCAGCGGGACATTGGCCCAGGTCTCGACATTGTTGATATTCGTCGGCTTACCCCAGAGGCCCTTCTGAACGGGGAAGGGCGGGCGCTGGCGCGGCTCGCCCTTCCTCCCCTCGATCGAGGCCATCAAGGCCGTCTCCTCGCCGCAGACAAATGCTCCAGCGCCGCGAACAACCTTGAGGTCGAAATCAAACCCCGAGGCCAGGATATCCTCTCCGAGAAGACCGTATTCCCTTGCTTGCTCAAGAGCAATACCCACATGCTTCACCGCCAGCGGGTATTCCGCGCGGACATAGATGAATCCGTAGGACGCGCCGATGGCGTAAGCGCCGATGATCATCCCCTCGATCACCGAGTGCGGATTGCCCTCGAGGAGGCTCCTATCCATGTAGGCTCCGGGGTCGCCCTCATCGGCGTTGCAGATGACATACTTCTGGTCCCCGGGCGAGCGGCGGCAGAGCTCCCACTTGATCCCCGTGGGGAAGCCGGCCCCGCCCCTCCCGCGCAGGCCGGAGCGCTTGATCTCCTCGATTACTTCCTCTGGCCTCATGGTGGTGAGGGCCTTAGCTAGGGCTGTATAGCCGCCGATGGCAATGTAGTCATCAATGCTCGTGGGGTCGAGCAGGGCATTGCTTGCCAGGAGGTTCCGCTGCTGCCTCTTGTAGAAGGGGATTTCCCCCTCATAAACAGATTTCTTCCCAGTGGCAGGGTCAACATACAGCAGGCGGTCGATGATTCTCCCGTGGAGAAGGGTCTGCACGACGATCTCCTCAGCATCCTCCGGGCGGAGCCTTTGGTAGAAGATTCCCTCGGGATGGACTAGCACATGGGGCTCTGCTTGGCAGAAGCCGTGGCAGCCCGAGACCCTTATCGTAACCTTGCCATCGAGGCCATGCTTTCTGAGCGCTTCCCGGAAGGCTTGCCCCACCTTCTCCGAGCCGCGGGCCCGCCCGCAGGTGCCTGAAGAGATCGTGATGCAGGGTCGGCTGGAAGGCGTCTGCTTGAGCAGCTGGATTCTTAGCTTCTCTAAGTCCCGGCGACCGGCGATCCTCCTCACTGGCTGGCACCCCTCTCGCTCTGGCGCACCTCTGACAGGAGCGCATCAACCTTCGCCTTAGTCATCTGGCCATGATACTCATCGCCCAGCACGACGATCGGGCCGAGAGCGCAGGCCCCGAGGCACCTGACTGTCTCGAGCGTGAAGAGCCTATCCGGCGTCGTTGCGCCCGCACTAGTCTTGAGCTTCTTCTCCAACTCTTCCAGCACCCTGGGCGCCCCGCGGACATGGCAGGCTGTCCCCATGCAGACCGTGATCAAGTGCTTGCCCCGCGGCTTCAGGCGGAAGGATCTGTAGAAGGTGACGGTGCCGCATAGCTCAGTTAGTGACAGGCCCATTTTCTTAGCGACTTCGGTGAGGACCTCGCGAGGCAGCCAGTTGTATTCGGCCTGGATATCCTGCAGGATAGAGATCAGAGCTGATCTATCCCCGTTGTATCTTGCGATTATCTCATCAACCTTCTCCACCCTGGCAACTGCTCCTCTCCCGCCTACTCGACTCTCTGGGCCAGGCCGCTGCCCATCTCAGAGCTTGCTAGTGTTCAGCCTGCATGACCGGCACACCAGGCCGTCATTCCGGGCGCGCCTCACAGCAAATGACCTTTGTGAGGAGGCCATTTGCGGCGGGATTATAGCAGGGCAATGCCCTCGGAGACATGACATTCATCATGCGCGATCCTGACCCCTGGCAAACAGGCTAGCTTGGGTGAAGCAGCAATGATGATCCCGCCGTCTCGCTCGAGCATGGGCAGGGTGAAGGGCAGCCCGGGAGGGCGACTGAGGGAGGGGGAGGCCCAAGGCCCGGGGTTGGACAGGCCCTGGGCCTCACTTGAAAGAAAGGGGGTTAGCTTCTAACGCCTGCCCTCTGAGGTCTATGAGGCCCTATCTCCTCAGAGGCTCTATACCTAGGCGCGGTGCAGAACTGGCTCCGCCTCTTCCTCTGCTTCAAGAGCCAGGCTCTGCCCCAGCTCCTCCTCATAGACGTTCAATTCGTGCAGCAGATGACCTTGGAAGGGGTAGCAGAGCCTCTCGATGAAAGCGAGGGCTTGTTCCATAGACTCGAACACCCGGTAAGATCTTGCACCGCCAGCTTCCTCGTCAGTAAAGACCACTTCATACCTTTGCATGTTCACACCTCATTACGGGAAGATCCCGCGCCTCCGAATGGCTTCCGCCACGCGATTGACAGCCAGCATCAGGGCAGCTTTTCTGAGGGTGACTGACCGCTCGCGTGCGCACTCCCAGACCTCGGCAAAGCTCTGGCTCATGATCCGCGCGAGTCTGGCGTTCGTCTCCTCCTCGGTCCAAGGGAAGGCCTGCAGGCTCTGCACCCACTCGAAGTAGGAGCCGACCACCCCGCCGGCATTGGCGAGGATGTCCGGCACAACGTAGATGCCCCTCTCTTCGAGGATTAGATCAGCCTCGGGAGTCGTCGGCCCGTTGGCCCCCTCGACGATGACTCGGGCCCGAACTTCAGGGGCGTTCTCCTCGGTGATCTGGCATTCCATAGCGGCGGGGATCAGCACATCCGCCTGTAGCGTCAATAGCTCTTCGTTGGAGATCGGCGCGGCTCCGCGGGCGGTGTATCCTCGCAGGAGATGCCCCGGCGATGTGCGGACATACCGATTGATATCCGGGATATCCAAGCCGTTTGGGTTGTAGAATCCGCCGGAGATATCGCTCACGCCGACGATCCGGCAACCCTCCTGGGCCAGCAAGGTCGCGCTGACAGAGCCGACGTTACCGTAGCCTTGAATAGCCACGGTCGTTTCCTGAAGGCTCATGCCGAGCCGCTTCAGGACCTCCTTGGTGATGATCGTCACGCCTCGGCCGGTCGCTTCGCGCCTCCCCAGGGCTCCTCCCAGCTCGACCGACTTCCCCGTGACAATCCCCGGGAGATAATGCCCGCTGAAGATGCTGGCCGTATCCATGATCCAGTCCATGATCGTGGCGTTGGTGTTCACATCCGGTGCCGGGATGTCCTTCTCCGGCCCGAGGAGTGGGAGGAGCATCGTGACATATCGCCGCGTCATCCTCTGGAGCTCCCCCTCAGACATCTGGGTCGGGTCGCACTTGATCCCGCCCTTCCCGCCGCCGTAGGGGATATTGACCACGGCGCACTTCCAGGTCATCCAGGCTGCGAGGGCTTTCACTTCATCGAGGGTGACATCGGGGTGATATCTGATTCCCCCCTTGTAGGGGCCGCGAGCGCTGTTGTGCTGCACCCTGTATCCGGTGAACACCTCGATCCGGCCGTCATCCATCACCACCGGGACGGAGACCTCGACCACGCGCTCCGGCCGCTTGAGGATCTCGAGCAGGCCGCGGTCCAGATCGAGCTCCTTCCCGACGCCATCTAACTGGGCCAGGACCATCTCATAGGGATTGGTGCCTAATTCGCGCTGCCTGGGTATGGCCTCAGCGACGGCAGCTCCAGCAATGTCTCTCATCTTGATCAATTGCGACCACCTCCGCTGCGATTCTAAGGACGAGCAGAAACATGGCTCCAGGATCGACCGCAGCAAAGGGAGCGCATTTTGTGGTGCCCGCCGCTGTCGTCTCTGCCAGCTGTGGCCCGCCCAATTGAGTGGCAATCCTCGCCAAATGACTGGCAATTTGCTGACTGTCGGCCTCCTCCGGGCATGAGGGAGAGAGGTATCGCGCTATGAGAAAAGACAGTGCTGGCGCCCGGATTCTTCGCTAGAGTGAGGGCAGCATCATGTTAGAGACCACACCAGTTGCACTCGAGACACTAGAGCAGCCCGGGGTGGCTGAGGGCCTCCCTCAATCAATCTTCGGCGGCCTTGGGGAAGATGAGCTGGCCTGGCTCAACGATGCATCGATATCCGTTCAGTATCAGGCGGGCGACCTGCTCTTTCAGCAGGGAGCCATCACTGCTGGCATCCATGTGATCACCGAAGGACTGGCGGCCTACGGGCGACGCTCCGGCGACGGGTCCAGGGAGAGGATCATCAAGATTGTCGGCCCCCAGGACTTACTGGGAGCCGATACTCTGCTGTTGCACGGCGATTGGCCGCATTTTGGCTACGCCCGCGCCCTCACAGATATGCGGGTGCGCTTCATCGATCGGGACACCTTTCTCGACTTGCTTGAGGCCCGCCCCGATGTAGCCATCAGGCTCTGCAACTGGCTAGCCCGCGAGCTGCTCGCGCTCGAGATTAGATTGGCCTGGGATGGGAGCGAGACTCCCACGAGGAACCTTGCGCTCGTGCTGTTGGCTCTAGCGCGCAAATTCCGCGCCAACGGTGGTCGGGCGTGGTCTGTTGAGCTGGAGCTCAAGCGGAGCGTGCTCGCTGATCTGCTCGGTGTCTCCACTGAATCGCTCATCCGTGCCCTGAGGGAGCTGAAAGAGCAGGGATTGGTCGCTGCAGAGGGGCGGAAACTGGTAGTCCTCGATCCTGAGGGGCTAGCCGAGCTGGCCGGGCTCGATCCCCTCGTGCCTCAAGTCCTGTAATAGCCTAGCTCAGAGGGTCTCCTTCAGTATCTCCAGGTAGAAGGCTGTCGTCCGGCCGATAGAGGTCAGCTTGTCCTCGTCAGTTATGGTTATCTCACTGTTCTCCGCTGTGATAATGCCCCTGTCCTTCAAGTTCTTCATCAGGCGGATTATCGTCTCGACGGAGACCCCGAGGAGCTCCGCGAGCAGTTGGCGCGGGAGCTCCAGCTTGATCTGTATTCCCGAGGCCGTCCTCGACCCGTATTTGTCTTTGAGAGCTGCCAGGAGCAGGGCGAAGTTCTGCAAGCTCCCTTCAGTGGCATCTCGCGTGAGCTTGAACTCTAGCATCGCCACCTCCCGCGCGAACCACTGACATAGCGTGAAGAGCGCCGCCGGATGGCTCTTCAGAAAATCGCAGAATCCCCGCTCCTTGATGAACAAGACGTCGGAGTCGACCAGAGCCCTGGCATACTGGATGTTCATCTCCTGCTCGCGCATGAACAGCGCCTCCAGGCCGAACATCTCCCGGGGGGCCAAGAAGCGCAGGACCCGCCGCTTCCCGGTGGAAGAGTATTTTCCGATCTGGACTAGCCCACGATAGACGATATAGATCCCCGAGAAGTATGAGCCCTCCTGGACAATCAGATCGCCTTCCCCATAGCTCAGCATGAGGGTCGAGTCCAGCAGCTCCCGCAATTCAGCCTGGCCTAGGCCCGCAAAGATGGAGCTAAGGAACTGGGCTAACTCCTGCGGATCAGCGCGGGGAGTCAGACGCTCCCCTCTACCCACTTCTCGTGCCGTTCCTCCTCACCTCGTTCTTGGGGAGTATAGCCGAAGACCACAATCGGCCGCAAGGCACTATACTGATGCCAACAGCCAGCCCGCTCCCCCTGGCAATTTGGCCGAGGAGAGCGCTCGTTGCTATAATCGCCTCAGTCTGGCGCAAAGAGGCCGGCCAATCCGGTGAGGATCTGTGTTCTAGGCAGCGGGAGCGGTGGAAACTCGACCTTCATCGAGCGAGGTGGCACGGCGCTCCTCATCGACGGAGGGCTGAGCTACCTCCGCATTCGGCAGGAGTTGGAGACTCTGGGGATCGAGCCGCGGGTGGTCAAAGCGATCCTCATTACTCACGAACACGGGGACCACTGCAGCGAGGCCGGCTCGCTCGCCCGCCGGTTCCGCTGCCCGCTCTATGGCACGCGCCGGACACTCGCGGCGCTCCGGTGGTCCCTCAGCGGCCTGGAAGAGCTGCGCCCGTTCGAGCTGGGCCAGGAGTTCGAGATCGGCGACTTCCGGATCGCCTCCTTCCCCATCTTCCACGACGCGGCCGAGCCCTGCGGCTACCTGATCCGCTCCGAGGAAGGGACCGTCGGGCTGGCCACCGACCTGGGGGTGGTGAGCCGGGCCGCGCTCGAGGCCCTCGCTACCTGTGATGCCGTGATCCTCGAGGCGAACCACGACCTGGAGATGCTCAAGACCGGCCCTTACCCCTGGGAGCTGAAGCAACGGATCCGGAGCGAGGTCGGCCATCTCTCGAACGACGCCTGCGGGGAGGCCCTCGCGGAGCTGACCCGCTCCGGAAGGCTGCGCACGGCCTTCCTCGCCCACCTCTCCCGGACGAACAACCGGCCCGAGCTGGCCCTCCAGACGGTCCAGAGCTATCTGGATGGGCGGGCCGAGCTCCATCTCACCTGGCAGGATCGTCGGAGTGAGCTGCTAATACTATGATCCTTACCCTCCCTCGCAAGGAGGGGTTTCAAATTTAAGGAGGGCTCGATGAAGCTGGAGAAGGTAGCCGAGCTGATGGAACGGCATGGGATCCCGGGCAGGGATGCCCATGACCTCCCGACCTCGGAGAAGCGGTTCCCCGACGGGGCCTGGTATCGGATGGAGATCTCAGGGGTCGAGCGGCCCCAGGTCCTGGAGGCGGTCATCTTGGAGATGGAGAAGCGGAAGATCCCGATCCATCGGGTCATCTCGGTCGTGATGGGCGCGACCCTGCTCGATAAGGCTGAGCTGCGGGCCTTCGCCCAGATGGCGGCCGAGGCGAAACTGGAGGTGATCTTAACTCCCGGCCCGCGGGCGGCCTGGGACATCGGGCGGCAGCCTCTTACTCCTGAAGGGATCATCTCCGGGCTGCGGTTCCGTGGCGCGGACGCGCTGAAACAAGTGATCGCCGATATCATGCGGGGCATCGAGCTCGGCTTCCGCGGGTTCCTGGTGATCGACGAGGGGCTCCTCTGGCTGCTCAACAAGATGAAGAAGGCCGGCGAGCTCCCCAAGGATGTGACCTTCAAGGTCTCGATCTACGCCGGCCATGCCAATCCCGCCGGTGGCAAGCTCCTCGAGTCTTCAGGCGCGGGCTCGTTCAACCCCGTGGCCGACCTCACATTGCCGCAGTTCGCCGCGATCCGGAAGGCCATCTCCATCCCCTTGGATGTGCACATCATGCTCACGGAGTCCTTCGGGGGCTACATCCGGATCTACGATGGCCCGGAGCTCGCGCGGGTGACCGCGCCGTGCTACTTCAAGATCGAGCCCGGCCCGGCCTGCGCCGCCGGGCCCCAGGCCCTCTATAAGCCGTGGGTGAGCGCTGGGATGCTCGCCGATTGGGCTCGCGAGAAGGTGAAATACGCCCAGATCATCCACGAGACGATCCAGGAGAACTTCCCCCAGGCCACTCTCTCGAGGCAGGGCCCGGCGGACCTGGCGGTCCCCAGGCCCTGAGGGCCGGGTTAGAAGAGAAGTCCCTCGAGATCGCTCGCGCTGCGCCAGCCCGGCGAGCGGTCCCTTGCGACGAGGGAACAGGCTACTTGCCAAGGGGCATCTCGCATCCGGGCGTCCAATCGCATTGACCTAAGAGAGGAGCCCGGGCTAGTGGCGTTGTTGGACCTCCCGCTTGATGTATTCCACGATCTCGCTCAGCGGGGTCCCCGGGCCGAAGAGCCCCTTGACCCCGAGCTTCCTTAGTGCCTCCTTGTCCTCGTCGGGGATGATCCCCCCGCCGAGGAGGAGGACATCTTTCAAGCCGTGCTCGTCCATCAGCCTTCGGACCTTGGGGAAGATCGCCATGTGGGCCCCGGAGAGCAGGCTGATTCCGATGACATCCACATCCTCCTGGAGGGCGGCCCGGACCACCTGTTCCGGCGTGTTGTGCAGGCCGGTATAGATCACCTCCATCCCCGCGTCCCGCAGGGCGCTGCAGAGGACCTTCACGCCCCGATCGTGCCCGTCAAGGCCGACCTTCGCCATCAGAACCCGGATCTTTCCCATCTTGCCCCCTAGAACATCGCTGGCTCCCGATACTGGCCATAGACCTCGCGCAGGGTGTCCATGATCTCCTGCAGGCTAGCTTGGGCCTTCACAGCCTCGAGGATGTGCGGCATCCGGTTCTCGCCCCGCTCGCAGGCCCGCCTTAGCCCCGCGAGCGCGGCCTTCACCTTGGCCTGATCCCGCTCTTGCTTCACCTGGTTCAGCCGGGCGATCTGCCGCCGCTGGACCTCGGGGTCGACCCTCAGGATACGGGGCTTATGGTCCTCCTCGATGACATATTTGTTGACCCCGACGATCACCTGCTCCCCGGAGTCGACCCGCTTCTGGTATTCGTAGGCCGCGCGCGCGATCTCCCGCTGGAAGAAGCCCTCCTCGATCCCGCGTAGGACCCCCTTGAGGAGCGAGCCCTCGCCCATCCGCTCGATCCGGCCGATGTAGTCCAGTGCCTCCCGTTCCATCTCGTCCGTCAGGCTCTCCACGAAGTAGCTCCCCGCCAGGGGGTCGATCGTGTCCGCCACCCCGCTCTCATGGGCGATGATCTGCTGGGTCCGGAGGGCGATCCGGACCGCCTCCTCCGACGGCAAAGCTAGGGCCTCATCGTAGGAGTTGGTATGGAGGCTCTGGGTCCCGCCGAGGACGGCCGCGAGGGCCTGGAGCGCGACCCGGATGATGTTATTCAAGGGCTGCTGCTCGGTGAGGGTGCAGCCGGCCGTCTGGGTGTGGAACCGCAACCGCCAGGACTCCGGGCGCTTCGCGCCGTAGTGCTCGCGCATCCTCCTCGCCCAGATCCGCCTCGCCGCTCTGAACTTGGCGATCTCCTCGAAGAAGGAGTTGTGGGAGTTGAAGAAGAAGCTTAACTGGGGCGCGAAGCTATCCAGATCGAGCCCCCGCTCCAGCCCGGCCTCGACATAGGCGAACCCGTCGGCCAGTGTAAAAGCCAATTCTTGGACGGCCGTGGCCCCGGCCTCGCGGATGTGGTAGCCCGAAATGCTAATCAGATTGAACTTCGGGGTCTCCTTGATCCCGAACTCGAAGATATCGACGATCAGGTCGATCGCCGGCTTTGGGGGGATCACCCACTCCTTCTGGGCGATGAATTCCTTGAGCATATCGTTCTGGATCGTCCCGCGGAGCTCCGTCCTCGGGACACCCTGCTGGTCCGCGATCGCGATATACATGGCATAGATGACCGCGGCCGTGGGGTTGATGGTGAAGGAGGTGCTCACCCTATCCAAGGGGATCCCGTCGAAGAGGATCTCGAAGTCCCTTAAGGTGGCGACCGAGACCCCTTCCACGCCCACCTCGCCGTCGGCCAAAGGATGGTCGGGGTCGTAGCCCATCAGCGTCGGCATATCGAAGGCCGTAGAGAGCCCGGTCTCGCCCTCCTTCAGGAGATACTTGAACCGGCGGTTGGTCTCCTCCGCCCCGCCGTAGCCGGAGAACTGGCGCATCGTCCACAGCCGGCCGCGATACATCGTGGGGTAGACCCCGCGGGTGAAGGGGTATTCCCCGGGGTAGCCGAGGTCGCGGTCGTAGTCCAGGCCCTGGACATCTTCGGGGGTATAGAGCCGCTTGATCTCCTCGCCCGAGACGGTGATGAACCGCCCCTTCCGCTCGCCGTGCTCCTCTAAAAAGGGCTGGAGGACCTCCTTCTCCCAGCGCGCCCGTTCGCTCTTCAGGGTCAGCTCCTTCATCGCCCCTCCTTTGCCTCAGGCTCCTGAGCTTATTATAGTTTGGCAGGCCTGGCCGATCAATCTGGCCGGAGACAAAGATGCCGGAGCTGCCGGAGGTCGAGACCATTCGTCGCGGGCTGGAGGGGCTCCTCGTCGGGGCCCGGCTCGCGGCCGTCGAGGTCCGCGATCCGCGATTGCTACGGGATTGCCCCCTTCCCGATCTGGAAGGGCTCCGAGGGAAGGCCCTGGAGAGGGTCGCCCGGCGGGGGAAGTTCCTGATCCTCGACTTCTCCGGCCTGGCTTTAGTCATTCACCTCCGGATGACCGGCCGGCTCCTGCCCCAAGAGGAAGGGCATACCAGGCTCGTCCTGGGCTTCTCCGATGGCAAGCGCTTGGTCCTGGACGACCCGCGGCGGTTCGCCACCCTCCACTGCGTCCGGGCCGAGAGATTAGAGGAGTTCGAGCCGCTCCGGAGGCTCGGGCTCGAGCCCTTCACCGCAAGCTATACTCTCGGGAATTTCCAGAAGCTCCTGCAGACGAAGCAAGAGATCAAGCGGCTTCTCCTCGACCAGCGGAAGCTCGCCGGCCTGGGGAACATCTACGCCAATGAGGCCCTCTTCCGGGCCGGGATTCACCCCCAGCGGCGGGCCGATTCGCTCTCACTAGAGGAGGCCCAGCGCCTATTTGAGGCGATCCCTCAACTCCTGGAGGAGGCGATCGCCCTTCAAGGGACGACGATCTCCGACTACCGGACGGCCACGGGCGACTCGGGGAGCTTTCAGCTCTTCCTGAAGGTCTACGGCCGTGGGGGCGAGCCCTGCCCCCGCTGCGGGGCCCCGATTGAGCAGACCAGTCAGGGCGGGAGGAGCACCTACTTCTGCTCCGAGTGCCAGCCCGAACACCACGGTTCAGTTTGAAAGAGCCGCAAGGGAGGGCTAGAATCAACACAAGAGGCGAATCGGCCACCGAGGAGGGGAAGATAGAGAGCTTGAGGCTCCAGGTCCCGGACCTGCGGCGGGAGGCGCTGGAGCTGCTGCTGCAGATCCCCAAGGGGAAGGTCACGACCTACCATGCCCTGGCCGTGGCCTTAGGGGATGAGGCGGCGGCCCGGGCCGTCGGCCAGATCATGGCCGCGAACGATCAGCCGGAGAGATTCCCTTGCTACAAGGTGGTCCACTCGAGCGGCGAGGTGGGGGCCTACTCCGCCCCCGGCGGGTCGGCGGCGAAGATCGCCAAGCTTCGGGCCGAGGGGATCGAGATCCAGGACGGGCGGATCGTGGGCTTGCACAGGTATCTCTTCACCGACTTCAAGAGCTCCAGGCCCCTCGAGCAGCTTCGTGCGCTCCAGGAGGAGCTGAGCGCGGCGATCTCGCTCGAGCCCCTGCCAAAGGAGCCAAAGACCGTCGCCGGGGTCGATGTGGCCTATGGCCGCGGGGAGGGGGAGCGAGAGCGAGCGGTGGCCGGGTATGCGCTCCTCGACCTTGCGGGCCGAGCCGTGGGCTTTGAGACGGTCGAACGGGAGGTCGCCTTCCCTTACATCCCGACCTACCTCGCCTTCCGGGAGCTGCCGATCCTCCTGGAGCTGTTGGAGAGGGTCCGCGGGGTTGGCAAGCTGGCCGATGTGGTGATGGTCGACGGGAACGGGATCTTGCACCCACGGCACGCCGGGATCGCCTCCCACCTCGGGGTCCTCTTGGATATCCCCACGATCGGGATCACTAAGTCTCTCCTCTGCGGCCAGGTCGAGCTCGCTGGGCTGGGAGTCCGCGAGGTGAGGTATGTCTTGCTTTCGGGCGAGCGGGTCGGGGCGGCGGTCCGGCTGAGCGAGCGGGCCCAGCCGATCTTCATCTCCCCGGGGAATAAGATCGACCTGGAGGGGGCGATCGAGCTGACGCTGCCCCTCGCCTCCTCTTCCCATCGGCTCCCCGAGCCGATCCGCCTGGCCCATGAGCTCTGCTCCGCGGCGGCCCAGCAGGGTCGCGAGGGGCGGAGAGAAGAGGGCAAACAGATGGCACTGGGGCTGTGAAGGAGGGCTGATGGATCGGGAAGCGCCGCTCAAGCTCCTGCGGGAATACACGAAGAACGAGAACCTGGTGAAGCATGCCCTGGCGGTCGAGGCAGCGATGCGGGCCTATGCCCGCCGCTTTGGGGAAGATGAGGAGCTCTGGGGCCTCACCGGCCTGCTCCACGACTTCGATTACGAGCGCTACCCCGAGGAGCACCCGTTAAAGGGAGCGAAGCTCCTCGAGGAGCTCGGCTATCCCCCGGAGCTGGTCCATGCCGTGCGGGCCCACGCCGACTTCACCGGGGTGAAAAGGGAGAGCCTGCTCGACCGGGCCCTCTTCGCGGTCGATGAGCTCACGGGCTTCCTCGTGGCCGCGGCCCTGGTCCAGCCGAACAAGACCCTGGCGGAGGTGAAGCCGAGCTCGGTCCGGAAGAAGATGAAAGATAAATCCTTTGCCCGGGGGGTGAACCGGGACGACCTTGTCCGGGGGGCGGCCGAGCTCGGGGTGGACCTCGACGAGCACATCGGGTTCGTCCTGGCGGCGATGCAGGGGATCGCCTCCCAGCTCGGGCTGTGAAGCAAGTTTACCTCTTCACCGGCGACGATTTCCTGCGCGAGCGGGCGCTCCAGCGGAAGATCGCCGAGATTAAGGCCCATGGCCAACTGGACGAGGTCCACCTCGACGCCGAAGGGCTCGACAACGAGAAGCTGCTCGAGGAGCTCTTCACCCCCTCGCTCTTCGCCCCGGGGAAGTTGATCCTCATCCGTCGCGTCGAGAAGCTCCCCGAGGGCGCGGGACTCGTCCAGTTACTCGAGCGGGGCCTGCCCGCGGGGTTCTTCCTCCTGCTGAGCGCGGAGAAGCTGGATCAGCGGAGCAAGTTAGTCCACTTGATTGCCGAGCGGGGCGAGGCTGAGGACTTCCCCAAGCCGGACCGGCGGAGCCTGCCGAAGCTGGTCCGGGACCTCCTCCGCGAGCAAGGGGTCGAGCTGACAGCCGAGGCCTTCCGCTGCCTCTTGGAGATGAGCGAGCCCGAGCTGCACCATCTGGCGAACGAGATCGAGAAGCTCTCGCTCTATCCGCACGAGGGCCCGCTGGGGGTCGAGGACCTCAAGGGCTTGATCTTCGGTGGGCGAGGGGCGGGCATCTTTGCCTTCCTCGAGGAGCTCGGCTCGCGCCGGCCTCAGGCGCTGGTGAGCCTCCGGCAGCTCCTTGCAGAGGGTGAGGACCCGAACAGAGTCTTCTTCATGATCGCCGGGGAGATCCGGGCGCTCCTGGCCGTGAAGTCCCTGGCCGAGGCGGGCCGCAGCCTCCAGGAGATCACCGCCGAGACGGGGCAATACCCCTGGCTCGTCAAGCGCCGCCTGAGCCAGGTGAAGAGCTTCCGCGAGGAGGAGTTGATCGACCTAATCTACCTCTTGCACCGCAAGGATGCCCGGCTCAAGCGGGGCGAGGCCGAGCCCGAGGAAGCACTCTACAGGATCGTTCTAGCCATCACGGGAATGGCACAGCCCCGCGAAGGGAGCGCCGAGCTCGGCGACAGCGAGTGAGACCCGCTTCAAGCGGTGTTGTGAGCCGGAGCGCAGAATCCTTGACTTGGGGAGGAAACTCGGCTAGGATTCGGCCAGGGCAAGGATTCCGAGCAAATGGCCATAGCTGGCGTGATCCTCGCCGCGGGCGAGGGGAGTCGTTTCCGAGGGAGGAACAAGCTCCTCCTCCCCTTTCGTGGCCGGGCGGTGGTCTATCATGTGGTCCGCGCGGCCTTGGGATCGCGACTCGAGCCGATCATCCTGGTGATCGGCCACGAGGGGGAGAAGATCTTAGCGGCCCTGGCCGAGTTAGCCTCTCACCCCAGGATCAGAGTGGTCGAGAACCCAGATTGGCCCTCCGGTCGAGCCTCCTCGGTGAAGACAGCCATCGAGGCGCTGCCAAAGGAAGCGCGCGGGGCCCTCTTCCTCCAGGGCGACATGCCGCTCATGACCGCCCAGTTGATCGACTCGGTAGCCGAGGGGCTCTTGAGGACCGGTGCGCCGCTCTGCTTCCCACTCTACAATGGCGAGAAGGGCCATCCGGTCGCCTTCTCCCGGGAACTGCTGCGAGAGCTGGCCACGCTCACAGGCGACCAGAGCGGCTGGGGCGTGGTGAAGAGGCACTGGGCCGAGGCAGTCAAACTGCCCCTGAGAGATGGGGCGACGCAATTGGACCTCGATACGCCCGAGGACTACGCGTGGCTGCTCGAACTGGAGCGGAGATGAGATCGTTCTACGACCGCGTGGCTGAGCTGCTGGAGGAGGGGCGCGCCCTTGTCCTCGCCCATCTGGCGGAGGCCCGCGGGCCGGCGCCGCAGCGGGCCGGGGCGAAGCTGATTGTCCATCCTGACGGAACCACGGAGTTCACCGTCGGCGGAGGAGCGCTGGAGATGCATGTTGTCCAGGAGGCGCTCAGGCTCTTCCCCGAAACTCCTCCTGTGCTCAAGGATTATGCCCTGCGGGACCTGGGAATGCATTGCGGCGGCGAGGTGAGCGTGTTCTATGAGGCCGTGCGCGGCCCGGAGATGCGGCAGTTCTGCGCTCGGGTTCAGGAGTTGCTCCGCGAGGGAGGGCCAATCGTCATCGCCCACCTCTTCAGCCGGGCCGGCCCCAGCTCAGCCCGTGAGGCGAGGCTCATCCTGTCGGCCGCTGGTGAGCCGGATTCGTGTTGCGGCGTAGGCCCTTCTCCGCAGATAGTGGAGAGGATCAGCGCGGAGGCGGCTGCGCTTCTGCCCTCGGGGAAGAGAGCGGCCCTCAAGGAACTGGCCGATCCCCAGGGCGAGGGGCGCTTCTGGGCGTTTCTAGAGGTCGTCGAGCGCCCGCCGCGGCTTCTGATCTTCGGCGCGGGGCATGTCGGGGCGAAGCTTGTCAAGCTGGCCGCGGCCACGGAGCTCTTCGAGGTCGAGGTGGCGGACGAGCGGGAGGACCTGCTCGAGCCGCTCAGGCCGCTCGTCGACCGCGTCCATCTGGTCGGCCGGGACTTTCAGGGAAATCTGCCCCTGCCGGACGAGCGATCGTTCGTTGCTATCGTGACCCACTCGCATCAGGTCGACGCAGTGGTCCTCCGCCAGATCCTGGACTCTGGCCGGGCCCCGGCCTACCTGGGGATGATCGGAAGTCCCAAGAAGAGGGACGAGATCTTCCGGCAGCTAGGAGAGGAGGGCATAGCGAGAGCGCGCTTGAGCGGGGTGCACACCCCGATCGGGCTGCCGATCGGGGGGAAGGAGCCGGGCGAGATCGCCGTGAGCATCCTCGCGGAGATGATCAAGGTCAAGAACGCACGGGAGGAGCATTAGATGGCAGTTCGCGAGATCTTCAAGGATATCTGGGTCTTGGTCCGCGGCGGGGGCGAGCTGGCCTCAGGCGCGATCCGGCGGCTCAACTGGGCCGGCTTCCCCACCGTCGTCCTGGAGCTGGAGAAGCCGCTGGCCGTCCGGCGGCTCGTCTCCTTCGCCCAGTGCGTCTTTGCCGGCGAGTGCGAGGTCGAGGGCGTCCCCGGGAAGCTGGTCCGGGACCTCGCGGAGGCCAGGAGCTACTCGATGGAAGTCGGCGGAGTCCCGGTGTTGATCGACCCTGAGGGAAGGAGCTTACAGGAGCTGAAGCCCGCTGTGCTCATCGACGGGCGGATGGCCAAGCGGCCTTTGGATACCAGGATCGGCCAGGCCCCGATCGTCATCGCTCTCGGGCCTGGAATCGAGGCTGGCTTCCACGCCGATGCCGTGATCGAGACCAAAGACGGCCCTCAAGACGGCCGTGTGATCTACCGCGGCCGGGCCGTCGAGGACACCGGCGTCCCCTGCAAGAGCTACGGCTATAGAGAGGAGCGCGCGTTGCGGGCCCCCATTGCGGGCGTCTTCCGCGCGGCCCACGAGATCGGTGATAAGGTCCAGGCCGGCGAGGTCGTGGGCTGGGTTGATGATGAGCCGGTGAGGGCCAAGATCTCCGGGGTGATCCGGGGCCTGCTCTACAGCGGCCTCGAGGTCGAGGAAGGGACAAAGCTGGGGGATGTGGACCATCGCGGAGAAGCCTCGGATTGCTGCCGGACCTCGGAGAAGGCCGACTCGGTGGCTTGCGGGGTCCTGGAAGCGATCTTCACTCTCGGCCTGGAGCGGGGGCTCTTCGCCCGCGCTGCCTTGGCCTCGCACGCTCGTTAGAGGCGGAGGGCGGGCCGGGGAGGCTATCATCACGCCCCAGTCGGCCGGGAATGGCAACCCGGCCATCGGGGTGCCTCAGCGTCTGCAAGCCGTCCCTGTTGCCTGGGCAGGGGTTGGCCAGTTCAGGCAGAGCTTGACTTGAAGAGATGCATGTGCTATATTCACCTTACGGGCTCACGACCTGTCCGGAAGGTCAAGCCTGATGGTGCCCGATTGGGAGAGCAAGGTAGGGAAGGGAGGTGATCGAGGGGCGAGAGCCAGCGAGGGAGCGGATTGGAGAAGTTCTAAACTCTAGAGACAGGAGGTTGCACAATGCAGGGCAAGTCAAGGTTGCTGATCTTGGTAGTAGCGGTCTCACTGCTGATCACGGGTCTGGTGCTGCTCCCGGGCGCGGGACAGGCATTGAAGGGGAGGGTCGCGGTCATCCTCGATGTCGGCGGGCGGGGAGACCTCTCCTTCAACGATATGGGCTTCAAGGGGACGGACGAGGCGGCTGCGGACTTCGGCCTCCAGATGGACGAGATCCAGAGCGCGAGCGATGCCGACTACCTTCCGAACACCCGGAATGCGGCCATCTCCGGCCAGTATGACCTGATCATCGGCGTCGGCTTCCTGCTCACTGATGCCTTCAACACCGTCGCGGCGGAGTTCCCCAACCAGAAGTTCGCGATCATCGATAGCGTCGTGGACCAGCCGAATGTGATGTCCATCGTCTTCGCGGAGAACGAGGGCTCGGCCCTCGTCGGGGCGCTCTCGGCGATGGTCGCGGCCTACTACGGCTACCCTAAGGTCGGGGTGGTCCTGGGGATCGAGATCCCCGTCCTCTACCACTTCGAGGCGGGGTATCGGTTCGGGATCGACTGGGGCAACAAGAAGTATCAGCAGGTCACCGGCACGAATCCCAACATCGGCCTCCTGTGGACCTACACCGGGACCTTCAGCGACATCGCCAAGGGCTATGCTGCCAGCCAGGCGATGCTCGCCCAGGGCGCGGGCCTGATCTACAATGTTGCCGGCCCGCTCGGGATCGGCGACCTCCAGGCCGTCACTGAGGCGGTCTTCGCTCAGCGCCGCGAGGCCGGGCCTCCGTTCATGATCGGCGTCGACGCGAACCAGGACTACCTGGGCGATGGGCACAGGGTCCTCGCGAGCATGATGAAGCGGGTCGATCGCGGCTGCTACAAGGCCGTGGCCGATGTGGTCCACGGGACCTTCCAGGGCGAGATCGTCAGCCTAGGCGTGAGCAACCGCGGCATCGCCATCTCGCGGTATCAGGACCTGCTTGACTTCATCGAGTTCGGCATCAACGCGGGAGCGATCACTGCGGCTGACAAGGACAGGATCATCAGCAACTGGCTGACGATGCGGCAAGGTATACCCTACTGGATCTGGGACGCGGTCAGCGACCTGGAGATGAAGATCGTCTCCGGCGAGATCGTCGTCCCCACGGCCAACACTGTCGACGAGATGCTGGCAATCCGCGCGCAGTATCCCCTGCCATAGAGCCGATACCGCAAGCGGCAGTGGATTACGGAGGGAGAGAGGAGCCTCTCCTCTCTCCCTCCTCCGATTTATAGTCCTCTTTCCCCCGGATGAAGGGACTGGCGTTCATCGCGAGGCTCCGGCGGCTCAAGGCATGGCTTTTTGCCAGGCTTATTGGCCCGGCCGCAAGAGCGATCGCTAGGCTCCGGCCACTTTGGGAATCACTCCTCGCCGGGCTAATCGGCCTGGCCGTGGGGGCGATTATCATGCTCATCTACCACTTCAACCCGATTCAGGCCTACTTCGCGCTCTTCCGCGGGAGCTTCGGGACCGTCTACAGCCTCTCCGAGGCACTGGCCAACGCCACGCCGCTGATCCTTACCGGGCTCACCTTCGCCATCGGCCTGCGGGGCGGGCTCTTCAACATCGGGGCCGAGGGGCAGGTCTACATCGGGGCGCTGGCGGCGATCGCGCTGAGCCTCTTCAAGCTCCCCGCGGGCCTCCACCTGATCGTCACGCTGCTGGCGGGGATGCTCGCCGGGGCTCTGTGGAGCCTCCCGGCAGCGATCCTCAAGATCGCTCGCGGCGTCCACGAGGTGATCTCCACAATCATGTTCAACTGGATCGCCCACTTTCTCTCGTTCTACCTGATTGCCAACATCTTGGTCGATCCCCGGCGGGCTGAGAAGACGATCAGCATCTTGCCGACCGCGCGATTCCCGGTCCTCATGCCCCGAACGAGCCTGAGCTACGGGATCTTGGTCTCGATCTTCTTTGTCGGGCTGGTCCTCTTCCTCCTCTGGTATACCACGATCGGGTTCGAGGTCCGGGCGATGGGCTTCAACCCCGCCGCCTGCCGCTACGCCGGGATTAAGCGGTGGCGGACCGCTCTCTTCGCCTTCGTCATGGGGGGTTTCACTGCCGGCCTTGCGGGCGCGGTGGATGTGATGGGCCGCCCGCCGAGCTATGCGATCTTCAGTGGGCTGGGCGGCTTGGTGAACTTGGGGTTCAACGGCCTGGGGGTGGCGATGATCGGGCGGAATCATCCCGTGGGGATTGTCCTAGCCGCGATCTTCTTCGGCGGGCTGATGGCCGGTGGGCGCTTGATGCAAATCTCCCCCGGCGTCCCCCTGGAGCTGATCCGCGTCGTCGAGGGCGCGATCATCATCACCCTAGCCGTCCCGGAGCTGATCAGGATCTTCCGGCTCTTCCGGGGGAAGCTCCTCATCTGGAGGCGAGCATGACGATCCTCGACCACTTCTTCGGGATCCTCTTCATCTCTCTGCACGCGATGGTCCCGATCACGCTCGCTGCCACGGGCGAGGTGCTCGGGGAGACGGCCGGGCTGTTCAACATCGGCCTGGAGGGGATCATCCTCCTCAGCGCGCTCACCGGAGCTCTGGGGGCCGAGGCCGGGGGATGGGTCGTCGGGCTTCTAGCCGGCATCGGGACAGGGGTCGCGATCGGGCTGCTCTTCGGGCTGATCTCGACCTACTGGAAGGGAGACCAGCTGATCGTCGGCGTGGGGATCAACCTTCTCGCCATCGGGTTCGTGGCCTTCCAACTGATCATCCTCGGCGCGCCCGGATTCCATGCCGTTCCGAGGGCGGCCCAGGTGCCGAACATCAACACCCCTCTGGGGAAGGACCTGAGCCCGCTGATCTTCCTGACCCTGGCTCTGCCATTCTTCGCCTACTATCTTCTCTCGCGGACCCAGGTCGGGCTGAAGCTCAAGGCAGTGGGGGAGCACCCGGCAGCCGCGGATGTGGCCGGGATCAGGGTCAACATCACCCGCCTCCTCGCGGCAACCGGGGGGGCCTCGCTCGCCGGGCTGGGAGGGGCCTTCATCAGTGTCGACTGGATCGGG
The DNA here is from genome assembly GCA_024653345.1 of Candidatus Acetothermia bacterium. Classification (GTDB taxonomy): domain Bacteria; phylum Bipolaricaulota; class Bipolaricaulia; order RBG-16-55-9; family JANLFV01; genus JANLFV01. Next base: position 78,418 of record JANLFV010000002.1, on the reverse strand, counting down.
TCCGTGACCAAGGAGATCTCCGCCGGACGGGGGTTCATCGCCCTGGCGACGGTAGTCTTCAGCGGGCTCAATCCGTTGCTCGTCTTGCTCGGGGGGTTCATCTTCGGGTTCTTCGAGAGCCTGGCCACCTGGATCTCGACCTTCCCCGGGATTAAGGCGGTCGTCCGTTGGGAGATCGTGCCGATGACGCCTTACATCGTCACGCTGCTCGTGGTCGCCGGGGCGATCGGGCGAGTCCGATTCCCCGCCGCTTTGGGCCGACCTTACATCCGGGAATGAACTCTCACTCCCGCCAGTAGGGCCTTCCGAGGGCCTGGGGGAACCTGGCCCTCCCGATGGCCCCCATCAGGACGAGGAGGGTCGCCACATAAGGGATCATCCTGACGAACTGCCAGGGGACGAACCGATTGATCCCCGGGACATTGGAGACCCAGAAGCTCAGGGCGTCGAAGAAGCCGAAAATGAAGCCCCCGAGGAGGGCCAACAGCGGGTTAAGCTTGCTGAAGACCACATTCGCCAGGGCGATGAAGCCCCGCTCGGCCGGGAGGGTCTTGGTGATCGTGTGGGTCCAATCGAGGCTGAAGAAGGCCCCCGCGAGCCCGCCAAGGAATGCCCCGTAGATCACAGCCCCGAAGCGGAGCCGCTCGACCCGAATCCCGGCCACATCGGCTGGTGCAGGGTTCTCCCCGACCGCTCGGACCCGGAGCCCGAGGGCAGTGCGAAAGAGGAGCCACCAGGTGAAGGCCGCGAGAAGGAGCATGACTATGAAGATCGGGCTGACCCTGCCCCAGGGAGCCGGTAGGCTCGGGACCTGCAAGGCCGCCGGGAGCTGGAGCGGGCCGCCCCAGAGGGCTACCATTCCCGAGCCGACGAGCCCCAGCCCGAGGAGGTTGATCCCCACCCCGCTGATCACCTGGTCCCCGCGGAGATAGACGCTGATCAGGCCATGGATCAGCCCCACGACCACCCCCGCACCCAACCCGCAGACCAACCCGATCCACGGGTCACCGGTCCCCTTCGCCCCGACGACGGCAAAGAAGGCCGAGATGACCATCAGCCCCTCCAGGCCGATGTTCACCACTCCGGCCCGCTCGCTGAAGATCTCCCCGATCGCCGCCAGGGTGATCGGGACCATCGCCTGGAAGGCCAGGGTCAGCAGGGCCGCTAATAGTTCCATCTCTCTCGGCCTCGGCGGAGGCAGCCCAAGGTCGGAAACAGGCCTCGCAAGATCCTCCAGATCTCCGGGGCGGCCACGGCGAGGATGATGACCCCTTGGACGATGTAGGTCACATCGAGGGGGACCCTCGCTCTGAAGCCCATCAAGCCCCCTCCGGCGGAGAGGGCCCCGAAGAAGACCGCGGCGACGATAATCCCCAGGGGATGGTTCCGCCCCACCAGGGCTACGGCGATCCCGTCGAAGCCCAGGGTCCCGAGAATGGTCAGCCCATTGTCGAGCGAGTAGGGGAATCGGCCCAAGACCTGGGTCGCGCCGGTCAGGCCGGCCGCCAGGCCGCCGAGGATGAAGGCCAGATTGATGCTCCGCTGGGGCTCAATCCCGGCATAGCGTGCGGCGGCGGCGTTCAGGCCGGAGCAGCGGAGTTCGAAGCCCGGGACCATATGCCACAAAAGCCAATAGGCCGCGAGCGCGAAGGCCAGGCTGGCGAAGATCGAGTAGGTGAGCTCGCTCCCTGGGACGAGCGTGGGGAAGCGAGCGCTCGGGCCAGCCATGATCGAGATCCAGCCGCCCCGCTGGGGGTCGTTCAGGAAGTGGAGGAGCAGATAGCGCGCGAGCCAGACAGCGATCGAGTTGAGCATGATCGTGGAGATGACCTCGCTGATCCCGCGCCGGCCCTTGAGCCAGGAGGCTGGGAGGCTCCAAGCTGCTCCAGCAAACATGGCCAGCGCTAACGCGACGACCAGGTGGAGCCCCGTAGGGAGGCGAAGGGTGCTGGCGGCCACAGCCACTAGAGCCCCGAGGACCATCTGCCCCTGGGCTCCGATGTTGAATAGCCCAGCCCGCAGCCCGATCGCGAACGTCAGGCCCGTAAGGATTAGTGGGGTGGCCTTGCTGAGAGTGCTGGCGAGGCTATACAGGTTCCCGAAGGAGCCCTCAAGGAGGGCCAGATAGGCCTTCCAGGGATCATACCCCCAGCCGGCCATGAGGGCCGCTCCGAGGAGGAGCCCAATCAACAAGGCCGCGATCACCTCCAGGACGGGCTTCCCCCTGGAAGCGATGGTGAGTAAGATAGTCCTCAAAGGAATAAAGGCAAGGAGCAAGAGGGGCCCCCACCGCGATGAAGTGGGGGCCCCGCAGTCACTCTAAGTCCAGCTTAGCTCGCTCTCCAAAGGCCTACGGATAACTCTGCCTGATCGCCTGGATCTCCTCGAAGGTGCTTGGGCTGGGGGCGTGATCTCGCCGCTGATGATCTTGGACTGAAGCTCGAAGGCCCCCTCCCAGACCCAGTAAGGGACGGCATTCCGCATCGCCATGATCTTGTCGAATGTCGTCCCCCTCTGTGCGGAAGGGAGCGCTCCCGCTGCGATGGCGATGTCGATGAAGTCCAGAATGTCCCTCACGGTGCTGATCCCGACGCCGAGCTCCGCGATCCCCAGCAGGAGGTCCCGCCCGCCCTCGAAGGTCCCTTCCACGACCTGCTTGATCGCCACATATGCGCCCTCATCGACGCGCTTCCGCGCGCTGGCGAGGATGAACCCAGGCTTGATCCACTCCTGGGCCGCATCCGCGCCGAGGCCGTAGGGCGGGCCGAACTCCCTGCCCGCGGCCCGGCCAGCCTCCTCCGCAGCGTCGAAGACGCCAAGATGGGTCGCGCCCGCGATCCCGAGGATCACATCAGCCCCTTGCTGGATCTGGGTCGCGGCCGCCACCTTCCCTCCTGCGGGATCGTCGAGCCGCCCGACATAGGTCCCGAGGATCTGGAGCTTGTCAGGGACCGTGACGCACCTCGGCTCACAAGGGCCGACGCATTGTTCCCCGATGTAAGCGCAGACTGTGCATCCACAGACCTGGCTAGTGCCAAATCGGGCCTTAGCCCAGTTCAGGCCCCAGTAGACCCCATAGCGATAGCCGGCCTCGTAGCGCCAGACCGGGGGAATCTCCATCCCGGCCACGAAGCCGACGGCCTTGGCCCCATCAGCGATCGCGGTGAGGGCCGCCAGTGCCCCCGCGGGCGCGCCGCCCTGCTCCTCCTTGAAGAGCAGCCCGAGGATATTCGGGATCCCTCCCGAGGAGCCGTCGATGAAGGCGAACTTCTGCTGCGGGGCCTAACGAGCGGCCTCAGGGAGGTCGACAGCCAGGAGGAAGCCGACCCCGATGATCAGGCTGCACTCCCCGGAGCGGGCGAAGGCCAAGAGGTCCGGAAGATAGTCCGCCGGCCCCTTGGCGGTCGCCTCCTTAAGCTGGAGGCCGAACTCCGCCACAGCTCGCTCCGCCCCTAAAGCGGCCATATCGTTGAAGCTGAGGTCGCCCCGCCCCGTCTGGTCGAAGTAGAGGCAGACCGCCCCCGGCTGGGCCTGGGTCACGACCCTCCCCAAGCCAGCCGTGAGCCCGACCGCGGCCACGAGCAACACGGCTAGAACCACCCGGAATCTCATCTGAACCCACCTCCTTCAAGCTCGATGGGGTCATCATTAACCCCATTGGTCAAAGAATTATATATAGCATGTCCCCCTGCGGCGATGCAAATCTGCCATCAAGCCCTTATCCCGGCCATCAGGAGCCCGATCTCCTCCCGCCGCGCCTCGGCCCCCTCGACAAGCCCGACGATCTTCCCCTCGAACATCACTGCGATCCGGTCGGAGAGCGCCATGACCTCATCGAGGTCTTCCGAGACGAGCAAGATCGCTGAGCCCTCGCCCCGCAGGCTCAAGAACAATCCCCAGGTGTGGCGGATCGCCCGAGCGTCGAGCCCTTCAGTGGGGTGAGCCGCGACGATCAGCGGCGGCCGGCGCCAGGTCTCCCGCCCCAGAATCAGCCGCTGGATGTTCCCGCCGGAGAGGATCCGCGTCTGGGATCTCCACAGGTCGGGGACGAGCGCCTCGAACTGCGCCACGACCTTCTCCGAGTGACGGGATATATAAGGAATATTAAGGATGGAGCGGCGGGAGAAGGGCGGCTTGCGATAGTCCTTGAGGACCACGTTCTCGGCCACATTCATCGGCTCGACCACCCCGATCTCGCGCCGCTTCTCCGGGATGTGCGCGACCCCGGCCTCGATGATCTCGCGCGGCGAGCGGTTGGTCATGTCCCTCCCGAAGATGATCACCCGGCCGCCCGTCACCCGCCGGAGCCCGGTCACGGCCTCGATCAGCTCGGACTGGCCGTTCCCGGCCACCCCGGCAATCCCGAAGATCTCGCCCTCACGAATGGCGAAGGAGACGCCCCTCAGGGCCGGCTCGCCCTCGGGCCCCAGGGCCTCGAGGTTCTGGACCTCTAGGGCTATCTTCTCGCTCCTCACCGGCTTCCGTTCGATGTGGATGTCGATGTGCTCCCCGAACATCAGCCGGGAGAGCTCCTCCTCGCTTGTCTCGGAGATCGGCTTCGTCCCCATCGCCTTCCCCAGCTTGAGGACGGTCACGCGGTCCGAGACTTTGAAGACCTCCTTCATCTTGTGCGTGATGAAGACTATCCCGTGGCCCTCGGCGGCCATCCCGCGGAGGACCTCGAAGAGCCGCTCCGCCTCCTCCGGGGTCAAGAGCGAGGTCGGCTCGTCGAGGATCAGCACCTGCGGCTCGTGGTAGAGGACCTTGAGGATCTCGACCCGCTGCTGCTCCCCGGCCGAGAGGTCCTCGATCCTCGCGCGGGGATCGACCTGGAGCTGGTAGCGCTCGGAGAGCTCGCGAAGCCGCTGCTCCACTCGGCGCAGGGGGAAGGAGAGGCCGAACGCCTTCAGCCCGAGAGCGACATTCTCCGCCACGGTGAAGGTCCGGACGAGCATCAGCTCCTGATGGACCATTCCGATCCCGTGCTCCAAGCCGTCCCGCGGCGACCTCAGGGTCACAGGCTCGCCCCGGACGAAAAGCTGGCCGGAGGTGAGGCTGTAGAAGCCGGAGAGGATGTTGGCGATCACCGTCTTCCCCGCGCCGTTCTCCCCGAGCAGAGTGTGGACCTCCCCGGCACGGACATCGAAGTCGATGTGGTCCAGGATGAGGTATTCCCAAACGCCGGGGAAGCCCTTGGAAATCCCCTTGCCCTCCAGAAGAACTTCGCCTTTCTCGATCGGGCGCTGCGCTGTTGTCATGCTATCCTCCAATCTGTGGCACTCCTTTCCAAAGGTATGTGTGGAAGAGGGCCTCGAGCTCCTCTCGATGGCGGCCGAGGAGGAGGACATGGTGGTTCCCCAGCGGTGCTTCGAGAAGCTCCTCCGGTGGCCGCTCCAGCTCGATTAGCACCTGGGTGCGGCAGAGCCCCTCTTCCGGCTCTCTGGGCCTGATCATGCCCTGAGCGACGAAGAGCCGGCTCAGCTCCTCTTCCCCGATGCGGAAGAGCGTGGCCGGGCCAGGGTGGAGCCTGGCGGCGATCCCCACGCCCCGACCGGACTCGAAGTGCGAGCGAAGCTCGTGGGAGGAGGCGAGCGCGAGGGGACATGTGCAGTGAGCGAGGAGGACTTGGCACTTCGCCAGGTCGAGCTGGGCCACATTCCCCATGAACGCCGGCTGCCCGGTGAGCAGCCGTCCAAGATGCATCGAGAGGAGCGCCTGCATGTCCCCCTCGCATCCGGCGGTGATCCCCTCGTCGTTCAGTCTGGAGAGGGCGTAGCAGGCAGTATTCCCCAGTGACTCGATCAAGTCGAAGCAGCGGATGGTGAGGGCCGAAAGGCCGTGCTCCTCGGCAAGCTCGCGGAGCCCATGGTAGACGCGAATCGCCACCGCGAGCGTCTCATGATCAACCTCCGGTCGGCGAAGTCGGCCCTGCCTCAGCTTGCGCAGGTCATTGTCGAAGGCCCGGCCCTCGAGAGCCCGGACGCGCCCGAGCAACTCCGCGGTATCCAGTTCCACGAGCTCGATCCCCAGCTCCCTCAGGCGCTCAGGCTTGACGCCGCTCGCCACCAGCCAATCCGACGGCCGGCCGATCAGACCGAGCCGCGACCCGGCGAACTTGCGCCAGGCGGCGGCGACCCGGGCCTGCAGGGCCAGTCGCGCTGCAACCTGGTCAGGCTCGCCGTAGAGGAGGAGCCCTTGCCTCCCCTCCTGCCGGAGGCGGGCGAGGACCTCGAGGGCCGCGGGGAGGGAGTTATGCCGAGGATGGGCAAGGATGACGATCGGCTCACGCAGCGCGCGAGCGGCCTCGAGTGCCTCTCGCTCCACCCCGCCGGTGAGGATCAGCAGCCCCTCGGGCGTAAGATCTCGCTTAGCGCCGCTCGACTCCTCGACTAGAACCTCGCCCGCGGCGTTGAGCCCTGCGATGAGCTGGGCCTTGAGCGCTGCCAGTTCGCCTTTCTTGTGCAAGGAGGAGCTTAACGCTCTCAGCCGGACCTTGTCCACGCCGACCATGTTAGGCGAGATAGTGCACCGGGGCAAGCCCGCGCCTGAGCGCCGCCGCTTTGCCGAGGCTCTCCCGGAGGCTATAATGGCCTGCTTGGAGCGGGGGAGGTCGGTCCGGAATGAGCAAAGCCAAGGGAGATCTGCTGATCAAGAACGCCGAGGCGCTAGCCCTCCTCGAGCCGGAGCGGCCCTATCTCCGGGGCGCCTACCTCCTGATCCGCGGCGGGTTCATCGCCGAGGTCGGAGCCGGCGCGCCCCCACGAACTGCTGATGAGGTGATCGACGCCGCCGGGAAGCTCGTCCTGCCGGGCTTCGTCAATGCCCATCACCATCTCTACCAGACCCTGACCCGCGCCTACCCGCCGGTGATGGACGCCCCGCTCTTCGACTGGCTCAAGAGGCTCTATCCTCTCTGGGCCAAGCTCGATGAGGAGGCCGTCTATCTGAGTGCCCTGGTAGGGATGGCCGAGCTGATGCTCTCCGGCTGCACCACGACCACGGATCATCACTATCTCTTCACGCCCGGCCTCAAGCGGGCGATCGACCTCCAGATCGAGGCAGCCCGCGAGATCGGGATGAGGTTCCAGCCCTGCCGCGGCTCGATGAGCCTCGGCGAGAGTGAGGGCGGCCTCCCGCCGGAGAGCGTGGTCCAGACCGAGGAGGAGATCCTAGCGGACTCGGAGAGGCTGATCGAGCGATACCACGATCCCTCGCCCGGCGCGGCAGTCCGGATCTCGCTCGCCCCCTGCTCGCCCTTCTCGGTCACCCCGGAGCTGATGAGGGAGACCGCTGCGCTAGGGAGGAGATACGGCGTGAGGCTGAACACCCATCTGGCTGAGACGCGCGATGAGGAGGCGTTCTGCCTGGAGAGGTTCGGACGCCGCCCGCTCGATTATCTTGAGGAGCTGGGCTGGCTCGCCCCGGACGTGTGGATCACGCACGCAGTGCATCTCCGGAAGAGGGAGATTGCTCGCCTAGTGGAGGCTGGCGTGGCGATCGCCCACTGCCCGAGCTCGAACATGCGACTCGGCTCGGGAATTGCCCCGATCGTGGCCGCGCTCTGGGCTGGGGTCCCCGTGGGCCTCGGAGTCGATGGGAGTGCCTCAAACGACTCCTCGAACATGCTCCTCGAGATCCGCCAGGCCCTCTATCTCCAGCGCGTCGTCCACGGCCCGAGTGCGCTCGGGGTCCAGGATGTCTTGCAGATGGCGACCTCGGGAGGGGCAAACTGCCTGGGGAGAGAAGATGTGGGTAAGCTCGAGCCGGGCATGGCAGCGGACATCGCCATCTTCGACCTGGAGGAGCTGAACTACTCCGGCGCGGGCGATCCGCTCGGGGCGCTCGTGCTGTGCGCCCCGACGACGGTCGAGACCCTGATCATCGGCGGTCGGGTCGTGATCAAAGGGCATGAGATCCAGACGGTCGATCTGGAGAAGCTAAAGCTCCGCCACCGGGGGAAGGCCCGGGCGATCACGGGGCTGGAGCCGTAGAGGCCGAGCTCGCCAACCTCGCGAGCCCGGCCTCCCACTAGTCCTATTCTTTCACGTAAACCACCGTGCACACGGTGTCTTCGTTGAGCGTGAACATGATCGTCAGCGTTTGGCAGACCTTACTCCACGCTGGGGACTCGCACTCCCACTGCCTAAAGTAGAATGTGCCAAAGGGCGGGACATTCACCTCTTGCTGAAGAGCCTCGAGCCAGACAAGCCCATTTACAGGGAATAGCTGGCTGGCAGGTGTAGACACTAGGATACCGTTGACTAACACAGGGACAGAAATCTCAATTCTCGTGGGGAGTGGCCATGAAATCTCCGCCACAGCCTTGACATCTAGTTTGGCTTGAGCGCTCTGCGCAGGCTCATAGATCGCTGTAGCCGTAGTATCCTGAGTAAGAGTGATTTGGATCTTTGGGGTGGTAAACGTGGTCTTGCTTGTTCCTACCTGCATCTCCCATTGCTTAAACACAGACTGCACCATAAGCATTCCACAACTGTTGAGCTGCTGATCCAATGCTTCTAGCTCTACCGTCGTTCCTTGAGCGTAAGTGAAGGAGCCAAACTTAGGCCCTGTGATGGTGGTCCCTGGGGGTGTCACCTTAATTCGAGCATTGTCGCAACTAGCACGCACAGTAAGCCGTGGCATAATCGCGGTCACATCCACGGTCACTGGCTCAGAAATGGAATAGTTCCCTACACGATCAACACCAATTACATAGAAGGTGTATCTCTGAGGGCTTTCAGATACCGTAAATTGGATGGCTCTTTGCTCAATGTCTATCGGCGTACCTTGAGCCGTTATACCACCAATTACCTTTAAACCCAAATTGACGAGAGCAGCATGATTACCCAAAAGGCTTGGGTCGTTTACTGCCAAGCGCAAGTCTGGATCATCCGTTTGCAGGGCTCCCTTGATGGCGGAGTCAAGGAGCTTGGGAGGCTCGACCTTGTCTCCTTGCCTAAAGATCGGTATGTATCCATAGAGGCCTGATAAGGAATCTCCCACAATCCACTTGAGAGTGAAAGTAACCGCACTGAGCGTGGCGTTATTTTTCGGCTCCAAAATCTCGACTTTATACGGGGGGGCATTGTCTACAATGACCGCTTGCTCCTTGCAACCGGCTGGCCAAAACGGATCTTGAGCACAGGCCTTGACTTTGTAATCCGCCCCAGGTGAGAGAGATCTAGTGTTCCAATCAAATTCGGCGCTTGCATATTGCCACTGATCGATGAAATCTTTCTCGCCTTTCTTCTGCCACCTTGTGTCGCGCTCCGACCAGAGTTCCCACCAGAGCTTTCGGATGTAACCCTCGTCCTGTGCAGAAACCAGAACCTTCACCTTCCTGTCCACTACCTTAGCTGGGCTTAAATGAGGCGGTGGATCCATCAGGCCCGGGTTTGTTTCGAATGAGACAACTGGAGGATCACGATCGATATGGAGGATTTGGTAATATTCCGCCGTGTTTCCGCTGCTGTCTACTGCTACGGCATAGACCCTGTGGGGGCCTTTAGCTGCACGGTCCGCGTTCCAATTACAACGTGCCTCTAAGCTCTTCGCCGGCAAACGAGGTGTGTAGGTGCAAGGGCAGAGGATGGGATAACGGGTGCCCCCGATTTCGTCCCAGAAGGCAAGTCCCTGTACTGCAGTGTCATCATTAGCGCTAACTTCAAGTGCAATGATGTCCCCTGGTTCTTTAAACAGCGGTGCACCGATGGCAGGATTTATAGGTGCCTTAAGAAAGACATGTGGTGGATTAGGGTCTCGGCAAGTGATATAAATCTCCATCGCATTATTGTCTCTTTGCCACTCATCAGGAGCGGGGACAACCTCAGCTCTGACAGCATGGGGTCCCTCCTTGTTACATATGAATGACCGAGAGTGCTGAGTGCCAACGCCAGGTGCTAGGTTTCCGAGGTAAACCTGATCTCCTTGTTGTTGGTTATCCACAAAGATTTTGAGGTATGCGTCGCCGCCTTTGTTTCCATTGTTTTTGACAGTAACCTGCAGGTTGGTTGAGCTCCCCACCTGGGGGCTCGGATCGCTTGAGGTCAGGTTCACGATAGCGAAATCCGGTGTTGGCCCAGATGGCTGTGGGGTAACAATGATCCTCTTGACGAATGCAAGTCCATCAGCAAAAGCAGTAAAGCCTCCACCAGCGCGCACACTAGCCTCTACTCCACAAAAGATTGAATATCCGGTTCCCTGGACGATTGGCACAGTTCTTTTTATTCTATGCGCGATAGGTGATTGGAGTTTATAAATCTGGTCGAGAACCTCGGCGATGGTTTTTGCATGAAGGACAAGGTCGATTTGCTCTATTCCCGTCCCAAGGTCCACGCCGAAGGTAAGCTCGTCAGCGAAGTATGCGCCGTTAGCTATCAGGATCGCGCTAACCCTTTGCGTAGCGGAGCCCAGGCCGAATCCACCCCGCGCGCTGTAATACTCCAGTTCGCATTCAATTTCGGCGTTGCCGGTGACAGGAGCAGTATACAGGACACCGTGAGCTGACCAAGCGACAGCACCTCCAAAGCCGAAGACGACGACGCTCGCCTCGTTCCCATTCTCAGAGTCGTATAGGTATCTTGCTGTGGCAGTACCTAATGGTGTATCCGTCCTAGTTCCATGCTCATGAAATGAACCATATGGGGACAGGAACTCAGTAGGTGATGGACCTTGAGCACTTCCTATCCAGCCGAATAACTCTAAGACCAGAGTTAACGTTACGATCTGAAGAATTCTAAACAACATCTTACCCTTATCCTTTGGGTTGGCTTTACTCTGTGCTTGGTTTGTGCTTCTCATCTGTAGTCACCCCTTTGGTATGGTTTCAGTCGCCCGCGCGACCGGCGTATACAAGACCCTCGCCTGAGAACTGCTCCACCCCGAGCCCCCTGAATTCTCTCATTCCTGTCACCCCTTTCACGGCCAGCCACCCTACCCTGGCTGGCCTCGGAAGGATTATACACCCCGCCCCTCAAGAATCTCTAAAATCTTGACCTGTTCAGACATATCTTTGCTGGATGCGGCCCTCAGCGCGAGCACAGGTGTTCTCTTGGAAGGCGGAAGGCAGTCAGGCTGGGGCCATAAGGAAGCGACTCGCAGAACGTTGTTGCTCGCTGGCCTCAGCGCTCCGCCTTGCAAGCCTGCATGACCTCTCTCGTGACACCTGGGAGCTACATCCAAGCTTCTGAGGAGAGGTCGTAGTCGAGGAGCTCCTCCTCGCGGAAGAAGAGGGCGATCTCCCTCTTGGCCGTCTCGGCCGAGTCGGAGCCGTGTATCAGATTCTTCGTCAGATCGAGCCCGAAGTCCCCCCTGATGCTCCCCGGCTCGGCCTCGAAGGGGTTGGTCGCGCCCATCAATTTCCTGACGACTTTAATGGCCTCCTCCCCCTCCACGACCAGCGCCACGACTGGGGAGGAGGTGACGAACTCGACCAGCTCATTGAAGAAGTGCTTCCCGCGGTGGACCTCATACTGCCGCTCGGCCAGGGCCCGGTCCAGGTGGATCATCTTCAAAGCCACGATTTTTAGCCCCTTCCGCTCGAGCCGGGAGATGATCTCCCCCACCAGCCCGCGCTGGACCCCATCGGGCTTGAGCATCACGAAGGTCCGTTCGACCATCTGCTACCTCCGCCGTGAGAGATGGCCTGATTATAGCTCAAGGGAGCTTGGCGTAGCGCTTCCCGGGGAACTCCCGGATCAGGTCCTTGAGCTGGAGCTGGAGGAGCCCCTGAGCCAGCTCGGCGTGCGACAGCCCGGTGCTCTCGAGGATCTCGTCGAAGTGGAGTGGCTCCCAGTCCAGGGCCGCGAGCAACCGCTCCTCCAGCGGCGATAGCTCTGGCCTTGCCTTGGCCCGTGGGGTAGCCAGCACGGCGCGCAGGTCGGGGAACTCCTCGATGATGTCCTCAATGCCTTCGACCAGCTTGGCCCCGGCCTTGAGCAACTGATGGACCCCGCGGCTCGCCTCGTCGGTGATCCTCCCCGGGACGGCGAAGACCTCTCGGCCCTGGTCGAGCGCCAAGCGGGCGGTGATCAGCGCCCCGCTCCGCTCCGGGGCCTCGACGACCACCACCCCGCGGGAGAGGCCGGAGATGATCCGGTTCCGCCGGGGGAAGTTCCAGCGGTCCGGCTCGGTCTGGAGGGGGAACTCGCTAAGAACTGCACCTGAGGCGGCGATCTCCCGCATCAGCCGGAGGTTCTGTTGGGGATAAGGCCGGGCGAAGCCCGAGCCGAGAACGGCAATTGTCCTTCCCCCGGCAGCCAAGGCCCCCCGATGGGCGACCGTATCGATCCCCAGCGCCAGGCCGCTCACGATCGTCAGACCCAGCTCCGCAAGGCCCTTGGCCAGCTGCTCGGCCGCCATCCGGCCGTAGGGGGTGGACCTCCTCGTCCCGACGATGGCGATCGCCAGCTCGTCCCGCTCCTGGTAGTCGCCGAGGAGATAGAGGACCGGCGGCGGATTGGGTAGGCCCCGCAGCGGGCGGGGATAGGCCGGCTCGGCGAGCGTAATGACCTTGAGGCCGAGGCGCCCGGCCCCCTCGAGTTCCCGCTCAAGGCTTCCGGCGAGCTCAGCCCGCTTGGCAACGACTTCTTCAGCGATGCGCTCCAAGCCGGGGACAGCCTTCAGGGCCTCGAGGGGCGCCTTCCAGAGTTCCTCAGGCGAGGAGAAGCTGGCCAGAGCAAGCTGGACCTGGCGGGGGCTGAGGAGCATGTTCAGCCCGATCCAGTAGCGCTTATCCTCCAGGTCCATCGTTCCACCTCCCGGCCAGCCTAGAGCCCCTCTTGAAGATAGCCGATGGTCCGGGGGTCCTGCGGCCGGTTGAAGAACCGCTCCGCCGGGCCATATTCAACGAGCTCGCCCAGGTAGAGGAAGAGGACATTATCGGCCAAGCCGCGGGCCTGACGGAGGTTGTGCGTGACCCAGATGACGGTATAGTTCTGCTTCAGCTGGCGGAAGATCTCAATGATCCTCTTGGCCGATAGCGGGTCGAGCGCGCTCGTCGGCTCGTCCGCGAGGATGATCTCCGGCTCGACCGCCAGCCCGCGGGCGAGGCAAAGCCGCTGCTGCTGCCCGATCGAGAGGCGCGAGGCCGGGCTCTTCAGCCGATCCTCCACCTCCTCCCAGAGCCCTGCCGCCCGGAGGTTCCGCTCGACCAGCTCGTCCAGGCGCTTGCGGCTTCTGATCCCGTGGATTCGCGGGCCGTAGGCCACATTGTCGTAGATCGACATCGGGAGCGGCGCGGGCCGCTGGGAGAGGAGCCCCATCTTCTTCCGGATGTAGGTCACATCGACTCCGGGGGCGTAGATGTCCACCCCATCCACCAGCACCCGGCCGGAGACCCGCGCACCGTCGACGAGCTCGATCAGGCGGTTCAGGCACTTGAGGAGGCTCGTCTTCCCGCAGCCGGAGGGGCCGATGACGCAAGTGATCTGCCGGTCGGGGATGGCAACCGTGATCTCCTTCAGCGCCAGATGGTCCTTGTAGAACAGATTGAGCCTCTCCACACCGATGTGGGATTCGGCCAGCTCGACCCTGGCCCCCTGGGAGCCAGGGCCACGCTCCAATATTCCATCTGAGCGCTCGATGCCGTTCATCGCGTTATATGCCTCGTCAACCTCCTGGTGAGCAGGCGGGAGGCGACGCTGATCACGAGGACGATCAGCGTCAGAACCAGGGCTGCGGCGAACGCGCGTTGCTGGACCCTGGGGAAAGGCGTGCCGAGCTGGAAGAAGACGGCGAGCGGCAAGGACGCAATAGGCCGGAGGAGCGAGGTCGGCAGGGAGTCAGTGTAGCCGGCAGTGAAGAGCACAGAGGCCGCGTCCCCGATCGCCCGCCCGAAGGCCAAGAGCACCGCGGTCGAGATCCCCGGCAGTGCCTGGCGGAGGACCACTTTCAGGGCCGTCTCCAGCCGCGTTGCCCCCAGAGCGTAGGAGCTCTCCTTCAGCTCAGGTGAGACCAGTTGCACCACCTCGTCCATAGCCCTGGTCAGCACGGGGAGGATCAGGAGGGCCAGGGCGATAATCCCTCCCAAGAGGGAGGCCTGAAGCCCCAGCAGGACCATGATCGTGAAGCCGAAGGCCCCGTAGACGATCGACGGGACGCCCCAGAGGACATCGAGGGAGAAGCGGACGAGCCAGGCGAACCTCGTCGGGCCCGCGTATTCGGTCTGGAGGAAGAGAGCCACAGCCAGGCTTAACCCGAAGGCCAACAGCGTCGCCCCCCCGGCGAGATAGAGCGACCCGACGATCGCGTTGAGTATCCCTCCCTCCTGACCGAAGTAGTAGCCTCCCTTCGGGAGGTGACTGACCATCGCCCAGCTCAGGGCCGGCAGGCCCTTGATCAGGATCGTCATCAAGATCGCGGCCAAGCTCGCGCCGATGAGAAGAGTCGCCAGCAGCATCAGGCCCTTGAAGAACCGCTCCTCGAGCTGCTTCCGCCGGAGCCGGAGCCTCTTCACCTAGCCCTCCTCATCGCGCGGAGCAGGACGATCCGCGCCAGGATGGTGAAGACCAGGATGATGAGGAGCAGGATGAGCGCCGCGAGCAAGAGCGCTGAGTCATAGAGCGGTATGGACATCATCTCCCCGTAGCTGTTGGCAATGAGGGCCGGGAGGGGGTAGGCCGGATCGAAGATCGAGGACGGAATTTGCGCGACATTCCCCACGACCATCAGCACGGCCATCGTCTCGCCGAAGGCTCGCGAGAAGCCGAGGATGATCGCCGCTCCGATCCCCGGCAGCGCCCTGCGGAGAACGACATGCTTGATCGTCTGCCAATGCGTGGCCCCGACGGCGAGCGAGGCCTCGCGGAGCTCCTGCGGGACGGCCCGGAGCACCTCCTCTGAAACGGAGATGATGATCGGAAAGACCATCACCGCTAGAACGACGCCCCCGGCGAGGATGCTGTAGCCGCTGGAGTTCGTGGCGGAAAACAAGGGAATAAAGCTGAGATGCTCCCTGGCGAAGGGCACAAGATAGTCCTTGACCAAGGGGACGACGAACAACACACCCCACATCCCGTAGACTACCGAGGGTATCCCCGCGAGGAGGTCGACGAGCGGCCGGACGATCGCCCGGACCCGGCCGTGGGCATATTCTGCAAGATAGATAGCGGCAAGGAGGCAGGGAGGAATCGCGATGATCATCGCGAGGACTGTCACCCAGAGCGTCCCCGCGATGAAGGGCCGGAAGCCGAATTGCCCCCGCAGCGGCTGCCAAGAGGAGGAGAACAGCTCGCGGAGCGGATAGCTGGCCAGGATCGGCCTGGCCTTGAAACAGAGGGCGGCAATGATCAGAATCACGAGCAAGCTGGAGAAGACGGCGACCACCAGCATGAGCCGGCTGGCAAGCAGATCGTTCCACCTCCGGAGCGACGCTCTCACCCTGCCTGGCATCATTTGAGCTCCTCCAGTTGCCGGGCAATCCGCTCCTCGCTCAGCCTGATGTAGCCCGCTTCGGAGACGAATGCCTGACCGTCCGTCAAGGCCCAGATGAGGAAGGCTTGGACCAGGCCCGCGGGCTTGCCCAGGGTCACGAGATAGAGGTCCCGCGCCGGGGGCGAGGGATACCAGCCCTCGGCCACAGCCCTTGTTGCCTCGGCCTTAGTGCGATAGGGTCCCTCCTCGGGGTCGACCAAGCCGTCCCCGTCAGCATCGATGGGAAGGACCACAATCCCCTGGGCTGGCTCCCCTGTCCCCGGGTCGTAGGCGTAGTTCAGGTTGTTGTAGCCGATGCCGAGTGGGTCGCGAGCCACGGCCTCCGCCAGGCCGGGGTCGCCATAGACCCCGATCCCGCGGAGGTCCTCTTGGTCGTATCCCAGGTATTCAGCCCAGGTCTGGGCCGCGCCGCAGGCGTCGGACCTGGTGTAGACATTAAGCGGGTCAGTCGCAGCCGGGTCACCGACCACTTCGCCCCAGGTCTTGACCGTCCCGTCAACCCAGATGGCGACGAAGGTCTCGTGCTTGACGCCCCGGCTCAGAAGGCGCTGCAGGACAGGATTGGCCCGATTGACGACCGGCAGGACGGCGTCGCGGACTACGGCAATGGCCCGAGCGCCCTTTGCCAGCTCGACGGGATAGACCTGGCGCGAGACCATCCCGATGTCCGCTAGCTTCCCCAAGACATCGGCCATCCCCTTACCTGCGCCGCCGGCGGAGATGTCAAATTGCACCTGGGGGTGGAGCTTCTGGAACTCCTCCCCCCAGCGGACGACCATCGGGTAGAGGGCCCATGCGCCGGAGATCGTGATCGTCCCTGCAAGCTCGGGCCCCGTGGCGCTTGGCCTCCGCTCGCCCTTGCACCCGCCTAGGGCTAGCAAGAGGAGGCTAAGGAACAGCGCCTTGCCGATCGTCCCTCTCATCTTTCTCCTCTCCAGCTCGGCCGTAGCTTACCACCTTGATCGACTTAGTCGAGTTCTCACCAAAATGATCGCCCCTACTGCGACCGACCGCTTCGGCGGCAGAGATCAGCAAGCGTCGTCTTATCCAGAATCTCGGCCACCGCGTTCCGCACATCGAGAATGACGCTGTAGAGCCCCCGGTAGCGCCCCTCGCGCTTCACCAACTCCCTCAGGCGCTGGGCATCGTGGAACGGCGCAAGGGGGCTGTCGATCAGCCTGATGACCTCCCCGAGGGTGATCTCCTCAGGGGGCCGCTTCAGCTGATAGCCCCCCTCGGGCCCGCGGCGGCTCTCCAGGATCCCCCCGTTCTTCAGCGCGATCAGGATCTGCTCGAGAAAGCTCTTGGGGATCTGGCCGTTCTCGGCGATCTCCTGCGAGGGCTCGACCCCGTTCCCGTAATGGAAGGCTAGGTCCATCAAAGCCCGGAGCGCATACTCGCCCTTCTTCGAGAGCTTCATCTTCCCTCACTCTGAGCATGATAGCTGGCGCAATGCGGGGCGTCAAACGGGCCTAGGGTTGAAATCCTCGGGCTAGCCCGCTATAATCACCATCGCAAGCCGGTGTAGCTCAGCAGGTAGAGCGGCGGTTTCGTAAACCGTAGGTCGGAGGTTCGAATCCTCTCGCCGGCTCCAATTTTCCTGGGGTGATGTGCTTCTGACTTGAATCATCGCCAGCTCTGATCAGGGTCATAGAAGCCGCCTACCCCGAGGCTTATCATGCGACGGGAAGCGATTCTGGCGAGGAGGGAACGATGCTAGAGATCAGGTGGCACGCACGCGGGGGGCAGGGGGCAAAGACCGTTTCCCAGCTCCTGGCCCTGGCGGCCCTGGCACGCGGAAACTACGTCCAGGCCTTCCCCGAATATGGCCCGGAGCGGAGCGGTGCCCCGGTGAAGGCCTTCAACCGGATTGACGACAAGAAGATCCGCGTCCATTACAACATCTACGAGCCCGATGTGGTCGTGGTGGTCGATGATTCCCTCCTCAACTCCGAGACCGTTAAGGTGACCGAGGGGCTCAAGCCCGAGGGGATCTTGCTGGTCAACACCAAGATCTCCCCGGCCGAGGTCCGGCGGAAGACGAACTTCAAGGGGAAGATCTTCACCATCGATGCGGAGAAGATCGCTGAGTCCAGTGGGGTGGGCTACGCTAACATTCCGACCCTGGGGGCGCTGGCCCGGGCCGTCGACTTCCCGCTGGAGCCGCTCGCGGAAGAGCTGAAGAAGATGCTGGGGAAGAAGGCCCCGCCGGAGAAGGTCCAGGCCAACCTCGCTGCCCTCCAAGAGGGCTATGAGCGGCTGAGCGCGAACGGAGGTTAGCATTGTTCAAGAGCTATAAGGATCTCCCGCTCGGGGGTGTGATCGAGGCCGCCCCCGATCGGACGAAGAAGAAGACCGGGGACTGGCGCGAGGAGAAGCCCCTTTGGGACGAGGCGAAGTGCGTGAACTGCCTCCTCTGCTGGGTCCGCTGCCCCGAGGCGGCGATCCTCGTCGAGGAGGGGCAGATGGCCGGGTTCGACTACGACTACTGCAAGGGCTGCGGGATCTGCGCCCACACCTGCCCCACCGAGGCGATCAAGATGGTCCCCGAAGAGGAGGAGGTCCCCGAGCAAGCTAGAGTCAGGGCGAAAGCGAGGAGAGATGGCAACAAGAGCAAGTGAGCAGCTCCGGGTCCTCACCGGCCACCAAGCGGTGGCCGAGGCGATGCGCCAGATCGAGCCGGATGTCGTGGCCGCCTACCCGATCACTCCCCAGTCGGAGATCATGCACTACTTCGCGGAGTTCGTGGCGAACGGGAAGGTCCGGACAGAGCTGATCACCGTGGAGTCGGAGCACTCCGCGATGTCGGCCTGCGTCGGCGCCTCGGTCGCCGGGGCCAGGACGATGACCGCCACGGCCAGCCAGGGGCTGGCGCTGATGATCGAGATCGTCTACATCGCCTCCGCGATGCGCTGCCCGATCGTCATGGCCATCGCCAACCGGGCCCTCTCCGGGCCGATCAACATCCACTGCGACCACTCGGACGCCATGCTCGGCCGCGATGCGGGTGTGGCCCAGCTCTTCGCCGAGGATGCCCAAGAGGCCTACGACTTCATGATCATGGCCCAGCGAATCGCCGAGCACCCCAGTGTCCTGTTGCCGGTCTGGGTGAATCTCGACGGCTTCACCCTCACGCATACGGCCGATGTGGTCGAGCTACTCGAGGACGAGCTGGTCAAGGAGTTCGTCGGGGAGTATAAGCCGAGGTATCCCCTCCTCGATGTGGACCATCCCACGACCCAGGGGCCGTTCGCTCTCCCGGAGTATTACTTCGAGCTGAAGCGCCAGCAGGTGGACGCGATGGAGAGCGTCCCGCAAGTCCTGCTCGAGGTCCAGGCCGAGTTCGCGAGGCTCTCGGGGCGGGAGTATCAGGGATTCTTCGAACCATACTATCTTGATGATGCTGAATATGTGATCGTGGTGATGGGCTCGACTGCGGGGACCACGAAGGAGGCCGTCGATACCCTCCGGGCGCGCGGCGAGAAGGTTGGCCTGTTGAAGCTCTGGCTCTTCCGCCCCTTCCCGCGCGAGGAGATAGCCGCAGCTCTGGAGGGGAAGAGGGCGGTGGCCGTGCTCGACCGGGCTCTCTCCCTCGGCAACTACGGCCCGCTCTACCTCGAGGTGAGCTCGGCGCTCTACGAAGCCCAGCGGAGGCCGCGGCTGTATAACTACACTTACGGCCTCGGCGGACGCGACACCACGGCCAAGCAGCTCGAAGCGGTCTTCATGCAGATTCAGGAGAAGACCTTCGGCAAGGAGATGCACTACATCGACCTGAGGGAGTGAGGAGAGAGAATTGGCCAATATCAAGACCCTGGCGAAGCGCGAGGAGGAGCAAGTCCGGTTCGGCTGGGGCCACGCGCTGTGCGCCGGCTGCGGGATCCCCATTGTAGTCCGGACAGTCCTCAACTCGATCAAGGAGCCGGTCGTCGTGGCCAATGCCACCGGCTGCCTCGAGGTGGCGACGACGCTCTACCCCTATACCGCTTGGAATGTCCCCTGGGTCCACACTGCCTTCGAGAACGCGGCCGCGACCATCTCCGGGGTCGAGACGGCCTATCGCGCGCTGAAGAAGAAAGGAAAGGTCGACGGGGAGATAAGGTTCGTCGCCTTCGGCGGCGACGGCGGGACCTACGATATCGGGCTCCAGGCCCTCTCGGGGGCCCTCGAGCGCGGCCATCGCTTCCTCTATGTCTGCTACGACAATGAAGCCTACATGAACACCGGGATCCAGCGCTCGAGCGCCACGCCGCTCGGGGCCGCCGCGACCACCGAGCCGCCGGGGAAGGAGAGCTTCGGAAAGCACCGCCATCGGAAGGATCTGACGCAGATTGTCGCCGGGCATCACATCCCCTACGTGGCGCAGGCCTCAATCTCCCACTGGCAGGACCTCTCGCGGAAGGTCGAGCGGGCAGTCTCCAAGGAGGGTCCGAGCTTCATCAATGTAATGTCTACCTGCTTCCGCGGCTGGCGGCATGAGGCGAAGTTCACCACTGAAATCGCGCGGCTCGCGGTGGAAGCGAGGTTCTGGCCGCTCTACGAGATCGATGAGGGCGAGTGGCGACTCAATTATGTCCCCGAGGAGCCGATCGCTGTGCGCGACTGGCTCAAGCTCCAGGGGAGATTCTCCCATCTCTTCCGACCGGAGGAGAAGAAGGACGTGCTCGCCCAGATCCAAGCGGAGATTGACCGGGGCTGGGAGGAGCTTCTCGCGAGGTGTAAGGTCGCCCCGACCGTCTGACGATAGAGAGCGAGGTAGGTTAATCTGCCTCAATCCTTGAAGTGCCTCACGCCGAGCCTCTGGGTAGCACAGAGCAGGCTCTACTTTAGCAACAGCGGGGTCTTCCTCAGCGAGGGCCGGGCCTGCCTCGTCGACCCCGGGGTTTTCCCTGAAGAGATCGAAGCGCTCGCTCGGTTCCTCGAGGAGCGAGGAGCGCCACCCGAAGTGATCGTTCTGACCCATAGCCACTGGGACCATCTCCTCGGCCCCGAGCGGTTCCCCGGGGTCAAGATCATCGCGCAAGCCAACTACCTGGCCGCGATCAGCGGGAGAGCCGCCGATGAGATCCCCTGGCAGATCGAGGAGTGGGCTGCGGAGCATGGGATCGACCGGCCTCAACCTTTCTCACTTCCCGAGCCTGACGAGACCTTCGGCGAGATGCTCGAGCTGGCAGTGGGCGAGCTGGCGCTCCGCTTGGTCCATGCGCCGGGCCACGCCGTAGATCAGGCTGTAGTCTACGAGCCGGAAAGCGCGACCCTCTGGGCTGCCGACATGCTGAGCGATCTTGAGATCCCGTTCGTCAGCCACAGCCTCAGTGCCTACGAGGAGACGCTCGCAATGCTCTCGGCCTGGGAGGTTCGCGTCCTCATCCCGGGCCATGGCCAGCCGACCGCTTCCAAGAGAGAGATCCGCAGCCGGCTCGAGGAGGACCGCGCCTACCTCGCCGAGCTGCGGGCCAGGGTCTTGCAGGCCGTTCGGGAGGGGTTGACCGTGGGCGAAGCGGTCAGGCTATGCGCCGACATGCCCTATCGCCACCCTCAGGAGAACATCGGCCCACATCGGTTGAATGTCGAGAGCGCGTATCTCGAGCTAGGTGGCGAGGCCGACGCGACGAAGGTCGGCTGGAATAGGCTCTAGCCGGCGAGGAGCGGCGGTCGCCGAAGCCCAGCATTCCAGGCGGCTCTAGAGCACCACCTCATCTTCGACATCCTCGATCTCGTCGTCCGTGATCCCGATGTATCTCTTGGTGACCGCTGGGCTCTCGTGGCCGAGCTTCTCCATGATCAGCTCGATGGGGACGCCGTGATGCTTCCGCGCCTGGTAACCCCAGGTCTTCCGCAGCGTATGGGTCCCGTAGCGGCCTTCGGTCAGCCCGACGGCATCGACCCACTGGTTGATGAGGCGATAGGCCTGCACGCGGGAGAGGGGACGGTTCCTGTCCCGCGGGCTGGGGAAGAGGTAGTCGTCGGGCTTGGCCTGGACTTTGGAGAAGTAGTATTCCAATGCCTCTCGGGCTCGGGCGTTGATCTTGATCCGCCTCTGCCGCCCCCGCTTCCTCTCCCGCACGAAGAGGAAATCCTTGATGGTCTTGTCGTCGCGGAGGACATCCCGGACCCTCAGCCCGAGCAGGTCCTGGACTCGCAAGGCGAAGTTAATGCCTAGAGAGAAGAGCAAATAGTTCCTAGGATTCTCCTCTCCCTTGAGCATGCTCTTAATCTGGGCCAACTTCTTCGGATTCCTGATAGGCTCTACAACCTTCATCCCGCCCTCCGGTCGATGTAACAAATTCGCCCAAATTATACGCTGTGTTTCAAGTGATCGCAAGGCGTTCAGAGCCGTTCCCGGAGCCGACCTCCGAGAAGCGCGATGTGAAAGGTGTTTCCGCCGCCGAGGCGACGTCCTTGTAACAGAAGTCCTCTTGTGTTACGTCGGCACAGATCCTGCCATGGCGCCTCATAGCTTAGGCACCAAGGCCATTGCATGCACATGACTCCATGACCATCCATGGTTGGCACATGATAGCGGCGTGCCTAGGATATACGATGACACACCTTAGGTGTCGGCTGCTCCAGAATTGGCCGCTGAGCGCCCTGCGTTTGGCCTCCGCGGCGGCCACCCGGGGTGAACTCGGCCTCCCCCGGGCCGGCCGATTTCCCTGCCCCAGCCGCGGCTGTTCACTTCCCCTTCCGGGCCAGCTTGAGGAGCCGATGCGAAAGGCGCTGCGAGCGAGCCCTCGGCAACGGGAAGACCCCTTCGCTCACGAAGCGGACATCCTCGACGGAGTAGAATGCATGGGGATTGAACTCCTGGATCTTGGCGGCAACAGCGGGGATATCGCGCCGCTTCACTACGGTGAAGATGATCCTTACAGGCCCCTTGGCCCCTTGCGCGGGCACGACGGTCACGCCGTAGTGCTCTGACTTGAGCCACTCGATCAGCTCCTCCGCCTCACGCTGGGTGATGATCCGAAAGAGCACCAGCCCCAGCGAGAGCTTGTCCTCGATGATAATTCCCACGAAAGTGCCCAGAGCAAACCCACTGGCATAGGCTAGGTAAGAGACGAAGTTGGTGAGATTCTGCATGATCTGCCCGATAGCAAGCAGCCAGACGAGCACCTCGACGAAGCCGAGCAGCGGCGCGAGGAGCTTCAACCCGCGGGCGATGAAGATCACACGCACTGTCCCCATGCTGACATCGACGATTCGGGCCAGGAAGATGAACAGCGGCAGGACCCAGGCGACGGTGCCCGAGTCGAGGAATGAGAGAAAGTTCATGAGCACTCCTTCCGGAAGCAGACAGGCCCTAGGCCTCGGTCCTGGAATTATATGGCGGGGACCGATAGCTCGCCACTGACGGCCGTCCCCGCCGGCGTGGTTGAAGACCCGCCGCGCATTTCATACAATTCGCCAGCCAAAGGGGGCGACAATGATCAAGCTACGACAGTTCGAGCCGCAGGACTATGAGGCGCTGTGTGAGATCGACCGCGCGATCTATCCCGAGTATCGCTACAGCGCTGAGGAGTGGCGCTACGACGATGAGCACTTCGATCGGACCAAATATACCCTGAGGCGATATGTGGCCCAACTCGGGGACGAGGTCGTCGGCTATGGCCAATACCGCCACAGCCCGCACATGTTCCATCCTCGCCGGTTCTGGCTCACGGTCGCGGTCCAGCCGCGCCATCAGGGCCGGGGGGTCGGGAGAGCCCTTTACAATAGACTCAATGAGGAACTTGAAGCCCTCCCCGCCGAGATTGTCTGGGCCCAGGTCCGCGAGGATCGCCCTGCGGGGCTGGCCTTCGCGGAGCGGCGCGGGTTCCGGGAGAAGATGCGGGAGTGGGAGTCCTGGCTCGATGTGAGCGCGTTCGACTTCGCCAAGTTCGCCGGGGAAGCGGAGCGGGCCGAGGCCCAGGGGATAGAGATAACTACTCTCGCGGAGGAGCGGGAGCGCGACCCGCAGTGCCTGGAGAAGCTCTACGAGCTATCCAACTTGATCATGGTCGATGTGCCCAGCCCAGCACCCTACACTCCGCCCCCGTTCGAGCACTTCCTCGAGTATAACATTCGGCATCCTAACGCGATTCCCGACGCCTACTTCATCGCCAAGGACAGCCCGGTCTATGTCGGCCAGAGCGACCTCTGGCGGAGCAAGGAGGAGCCTAAGGACTTGTATCAGGGCCTGACGGGCGTCCGGCGGGAGTATCGGGGGCGAGGAATCGCCATGGCCCTCAAGCTCCGCACGATCGAATACGCCAAGTCCCACGGCTTCCGGGTGATCAAGACCTGGAACAACTCGAACAATGTGGGGATACTCCACATCAACCAGAAGCTGGGCTTCGCCCGCCGGCCGGCCTGGATCACCCTGGAGAAGGCGAGACAATAGCCGATGGCCCGCTCCTGTCTAGTGAAGGTCGATCGGTTCCAGAGCCTGGACTTCGGCCCGGGCCACCCCTTGAAGGTCTACCGGCTCGGGCTGACCTTCGCCCTGATGGAGGCCTACGGCCTAACGAAGATGGAGGGGATCTACTTGGTGGAGCCCCGGGAGGCGACGGAGGAGGAGGCCCTCTCCTTCCATAACAGCGGTTATCTCGAGGTCCTCCAGCTCTGCGACAGCGGCCTCTGGACCCCCAACCTCTTCGAGCACGGCCTCGGGACGGGGGATAACCCCGTCTTCTCGGGGGTCTACCGCTGGGCGACGCTGGCCGCGGGGAGCTCGCTCGTGGCGGCTGAAGAGGTGTTAGCGGGCCGGGCGCGGCCCGCGTTCAACATCGCCGGCGGGCTCCACCATGCGATGCCCGCGCGGGCCTCCGGCTTCTGCCACATCAACGATGTCGTCCTAGCGATCAACAAGCTGCTCCAAGGGTTCTCGCGGATCGCCTATGTGGACATCGACGCCCACCACGGGGATGGGGTGCAATTTGCGTTTTATGACACGGACAGGGTCCTGACGATCTCGACCCACGAGAGCGGCTACTACCTCTTCCCCGGGACGGGCTTCGTGGAAGAGATCGGCGAGGGCCAGGGGAAGGGGTATGCGGTGAACATCCCCTTCCTCCCCGGCGCAAGGGATGATGCCTTCATCAGGGCATTAGAGGAGGTGGTCCTCCCGCTGCTCGAGGCCTACAAGCCGGAGGCCCTGGTGACCCAGCTCGGGGCCGACGGGCTCCGTGGCGACCCGCTCACTTCCCTCTCATTCACGACTAACGGCTTCCTCAGGGCGATCGAGCTCTTCAAGGGGTTAGGAGTGCCCTGGCTGGCCCTCGGTGGCGGGGGATATAACATAGGTAATGTCACCCGGGCCTGGACGCTCGCCTGGGCGAAGATGAACGGAGTAGAGATCCCCGACGAGGTCCCCGCGTCCTGGCGCGAGCTGGCGTCTCGCTACGATGTTCGACTTGATAGGCTTCGCGATGAGCCGGATCGGCATTCGACCCCGACGGATGTCCTGGAGGATCTAGATAGAACCATCCGCAAGCTCAGGGAGACCGTCTTCCCGATCCACGGCCTGAAGTAGCTACTCATACCTCAGCGCCTCGACCGGCTTGAGCTTGGCCGCGCTCCGCGCGGGGAGGAGCCCCGAGAGAGCCCCGATCACGAAGGAGAAAGCCAGGGCCCCGATGACCAGCCAGGCCGAGATCCCGAACTCCAGGACATTCGTCTGGATGAAGCGCTTGGTGATCACCACCGCGAGGATGTCCATCCCCAGCCCCAGGGCGGTCCCGATCGCCCCCCCGACCAGGCCCATGAATCCTGATTCGATGAGGAAGAGCCACATGATATGGCTGTCCTTGGCCCCGACGGCCTTCATCACCCCGATCTCCCGCGTCCGCTCTAGGACAGCGGTATACATCGTATTCATCACCCCGATCCCGCCGACCAGGAGCGAGATCCCGGCGATCCCCCCCAAGAAGGCCTGCAAGATCCCGATCGCCTGGCCGATGAGCTTCTGCAGGTCCTCGATCGTCTGCACGGTGAAGTCCTCCTTCCCCCGGGCCTCCTTCAGCCCGGCCTTCAGCCGCTCGGCCACCACCTCAGCATCGTAGCCCTGGCCGACCTTGGCCCAGACCATCGAGACCTTCCCCCGGTCCCCGAGGATCTCCCAGAGGGCCTCAAGCGGGATGAAGATCCCACTGTTATTATTCCCCAGGCCGCTCTCGGCGAGCAGGCCCACGACCTCGAACGCCTGCCCCTCGATCTCCACTTGCTCGCCCACTCCAATCCCCAAGTCCTTCGGGACACTCTGGCCGAGGATGGCAGTGTAGTGATCGGTTTCGGTGAAGAACCGCCCCTGCTCGAGCTTGAACTGGCTGAAGACCTTCGTGATCCCCGGTGAGAGGCCCACAACCGGAAGAAAGCCCTCGATCTCGTCGGGAGGCTCGCCTCCCCTTATATAGGCGCTCTTGTAGAGCATCGCCTCCACCGCCTCGACCCCGTCTACACTGGCGATCAGGTCCGTATCGAGCTCAAAGGTCGCCGAATAGGGGCCGCGATAGCTGCCCCGCAGCCCGCCGGGATAGATGGTGATCAAGTTGTAGCCGAACTGCTGAAACTGCTTGTTCACCGCCCGTTGCATCGACTGGCCGAGCGAGACCAGCGCCACCACAGCCGTGATGCCGATGAGGATCCCGATGATGGTGAGCCAGCTCCTCTTCTGACGGTGGCTCATGCTCCTGACGGCCAAGCCGAGATAGTCCTTGATCATCGGAGCGCCTCCTCAGCCGCTTCGACCATCCGGCCATCGCGCATCTGGACCCTCCGCCGGGCGTAGCCCGCCGCCTCGGCGTCGTGGGTGACGAGGATCACCGTCCGGCCCTCCTCGTTCAAGTCCCTCAGCGACTCCAAGACCCTCATTCCTGCTGCGGAGTCGAGGTTCCCCGTCGGCTCGTCGCAGAGCACGATCTTCGGGTCGTTCGCCAGAGCTCGGGCGATCGCCACCCGCTGCTGCTCGCCACCCGAGAGCTCGTTCGGGCGGTGCTGGAGGCGGTCGGAGAGACCGACCCGCTCGAGGAGCTCCACAGCCCTGGCCCTCCGACTGGCCCGCGGCGCCCCTTGGAAGATCATCGGGAGCTCGACATTCTCCAGGGCCGTGAGCGTATGAACCAGGTTGAAGGTCTGGAAGACGAACCCGATCTGGCGCCCCCGGATCTCGGCCAGCTCGGACCCCTTGAGAGACGAGATATCAGCTCCGTCGAAGAGGATCGTGCCCCGCGTAGGGAGATCGAGGCAGCCCATCAGATGCATCAGGGTCGACTTCCCCGAGCCGGAGGGGCCCATCACTGCCAGGAACTCGTGCTCCGCAACGGCGAGGCTCACCCCGCGAAGGGCGTGGACCTCGACCTTCCCCATCCGGTAGGTCTTCCAGACCTCGCGGAGCTCGATCAAGGCCCTCCCCGACGGCCCGGCCCCTGCGGCCAGCCTCAGGCTATTCATGGAGGAACTCGGTCAGCTCGACCTTCGCTGTGGTCTTGTATTGCCCGCCTTCCTGCTTCTCCACCTGGAGTAGCGGGGGGAAGGGGAGGATCTTCCGCGTCGCCACATTGGGAAGGGCGATGAGGGCGCGCTGATCGGCGTAGCTCGGATGGGTATAGATCCCCATGACCACCTCGACCCCAGCGATCTCGGTCCTCTCCTGGGTCACCAGCCGTGCGCCGCCCTCGAGGACATAGGACTTATTCGGCTCGATCTCTCGCTCGCCCAGGGCCAGCAGCGGGGTGAGGTCGAGCTGCTCCGACTCCGGCCGGAGGCTGAACCCGAGGAAGAAGAGGCTGAAGAGGCCGAGCTCCACTTGGTCCTGGGGCTCGATCGCCTCGGTCGTCGAGGTTATCTTGTAGTTCCCGTCCGCGAGCGGCTCGATCTCCAGCGAGAATCTGGCCGGATTGGGGCTCTCCTCGCTAAGAATCTGGTAGACTGTCTTCAAGTGGCCGCCGGGGTATTCGCCCATCCCGAAGAGCTGGGCCAGGACGATCCCCGTGCCCACGGCGAGGGTCAAGCTCAAGCCGATGATGATCCCGAGCTTAGCATTCCGTGACATTCTGCATCACCTCATCGGAATTGTAACTGAGCGCCATGCGCTCCGCAACAATCCTCGGCGCTCCACCCAACGCTCAAGCTGACCAGTTGTGCGGCTGAGGGATTGCCGCATCACCGGATTTCGGCAGGACCTCGGTCACCGCCTCGAGGCCGCCTGTGTCGTTCCGACCGAGCGCTCGGTCAGGCCGTAGAGGTAGACATGCTTGGTAGCCGACTCATGCCGGTTCCCGGCGATCGCCAGGAGCATCTTCCGCCGCAGGCCCGTGAGGGCCTTGTCCAAGAGACGCTGCTCCAGACCTGTCGCTCGATATGGCTCGGGCGTGGGCAGCGGGCCGGCCTCCCGAACCAATGCGAGGAGCGCTGCCTCGTGATCAGTGAGCGGCTCCCGAGAGCGCTCCGGATAGACCTCCGCAAAGCGTGTCTGGGAGGTGAGCGTCACCCGGCGCCTGACCGCCAAGCTCAACAAGAGCCTCTTCTCCAGATGGAGCTCGTCCGACCAGCCCCAGGCCTTCGTCCGCCGCTCGTCGATCGTCTCGCCAGCAACATTGCTGAACAGATCAGCCTGCCCTTTCAGCGGGAAGAGCAAGCAATCCCCGACCTGCTCGACGAACTCCAGAGCCTGCGCCTTCGTTGTGATCCAGGCTGTCCCCATCATCTCACTGGTTCCGCTACGGCGATCAGCCCGGCTCGCTGGCGCGTCCCCGGGCCATCAGGCAAGATCTCCCGATCGAAACGCTCGCAGAGCGCCAAGAATTCCTGAAATAGAGCCCCTTCTCTTAGGGTGCATTCGGCTGTTTCCTTCCCGCATAGGTTAGCGAGAGAGCCGAGGCCGCCGATTCGCAGGACTCTCATGCCGGCCTGTTCCAAGATCTCCACCAACTCACCCGGCAGAAAGGCCTTGAAGGCTCCAAAGTAGTCCTGAGTCATTCCTTTCGCCAGCATCCGGTTCTCAGGAAACTGCTCTTGGTGCCACTCACCTCGATCCAGCATTGAATAGACCGCTGGGAGAAGACGGCCTGCTACTCCCAGGCTTGAGGAAACCATAACTGCGACCATCCAGGCCCGATGGGAGACAGTGATAATCAGCCTCTTCTTGGTCACCCGGCAGCTCTCCAAGATGGCCTGCTCCGCCTCAGAGCCGCAGAAGGAGATGGCCCCATCCATGTTCAACACCAGGTCGAAAGAGCCATCCAGAAAGGGCAGGGCCACAGAGTTTGCCTCAACGAAGCGGATGTTCCTCAGATGGCGAGCTTTCCGATAGGCAATCTCGAGCATCGCGGGAGAGAAATCCAGGTGAGTGACCGAAAAACCGCGTTGGGCTAGAGGGATGGAGAACGCGCCTGTGCCGGCCCCGACGTCCAGGATCGTCTCCACCCCCTCGAGATGCCTCTCGATCTCGCGCCAGCGCAGTGCCCTATTGATGGCCTCGTCGGCCAGGTCCTGCTCTTCTTTAGGAGCTTTTGCGTCCCACCAGCGCTTTTCTCTCTCAAAGTCTGTTTTCATAAGTCCCATCCCTGCTCTTGTCCGAGATGCTACCAACCTCCCCTTGTCAGCGCAAGGGAACGATCAGGGAGATCTGCGCGTGAAGAGCGCACTGCTCGATACCCGCGTTATCATCGATTGGCTCAATGCCCGCAAGCATGCCGATCTACTCTTTGCCTAAGGCCTGGCGAAGTGCCTGAGTGCTGTGGTTCTCATGGAGCTTGAGGCCAGGTCCTTCTCCGCTGGAGATTGGGAACTGGTGGAGCGGCTAGGGAGAGCCGTCGTCCCGATGCTCGCCCACTACCGCGGCGGTTGTTCCGACAGTCCCAGGTGGAGAGGGGCTATGACCTACACGAGACCTACTCCCTGGCGAATGCTGCGCTGCTTGCCCTGCAACCTCAGCGGATCGGGGCGACGGTCATCACGCAGAATGAGCAGGACATCGAGGCGATCCTCAGGCCGCGGCGATTTTCCCTGATGCTGGTTTGAGAGGGGCATCTATCTTCCGGCCCGCTTCTACAAAGATCCGCCTTCCACCTCTCGCGCTGCACTCGACAGCTGAAATTGATCCAGCAGTGCTCGGTCTTGCAGGCGCACACTGGCCCCCACCCTTGATTCTAGCTGAAGCGCACGTTAGTATGTTGGACAGAAGGGCGTTTCGTTAAGTAAGGGGTCATGGGCACACGGCACCGTGAATATGCATGGTTGGAGCTGCTCAACCAGGCGCGGTGAGCTGGACGACGGAGGTAGCCCTTGGAATACACTGCGCTGGAGCTCATAGATGAGTTGATCCATTACTGGGGCCGTTGGGACCTCTATAAGGAATACTACTTGACTGTCCTCATTCCGAGCATCGTTGATGGCTCCGCACAACTTGGTGACACACCCTTGCGTTGTAGGATGAGTGAGAAGGAGATCGTTGCACAGTTGAAGCAGAATCTGTCCCCTGAAGAGTGGTCGAGATTACCCATCCTATTCTCAGAACGCGTGGCCTGGAAGGAACACAAGCAACGCGAGGCTGAGCGCCAGCGCGAACTGGAGGAGCAAGAGCGCAGGAGAGCGTTCCGCGCAAGGCTTCGAGACGCCTTTGATTCGGATTTCCTATCCGCGGACAAAGTCTTCACTGGTGATCCTGATAGGCAGTTGATCAGCGATGAAGAATACTACGATCTCAAGGCTAGGTTTGTCCAGGACTGGGCCTCTCGTGAGATCCACGTGGACCTTGATCCCGAACAAGCTGCTGCGATTGCGGCCTCTGAAGGCGATATCCTAGTCGTGGCACGGGCGGGCAGTGGCAAGACCAGGACTCTCGTCACGCGAGCGATCTTCCTGCAGAAGCACTGCGGGGTGTCCCCAGGCGAGCTGCTGCTCCTGGCGTTCAACAGAAGCGCAGCGGATGAGATGAGGAAGCGGCTTCGCGCGGCAATCGGCGATGACTTGCCCCACGTGATGGATTTCCACCAACTGGCCTATGCCTTGGTCCATCCTGAAGAGGAACTCTTGTATGATCAGCCCTCAGCCGATCGGTTCAATCTGAGCCGCGAAGCGCAAGAAGTCATCGACCAGCACGTGAGGTCCAAGAAGTGGGGAAGCCGCATTCGCGACCTGATGCTTGCTCACTTCCGCGAGGACTGGGAGCGGATCGAGGCCGGCGGCTTCCATCTGGCCATGGACGAACTCCTGGCCTACCGCCGCTCGCTCCCGCGCGAGACGCTCAGGGGCGAGCATGGGAAGTCTTTCGGAGAGAAAGTCATTGCCAACGCGCTCCTCGAAAACGGGGTCGACTACCGCTACGAGCGCAACTTCCGCTGGAACGGGGTCAACTACCGGCCGGATTTCACGATACTCAAGCCACCCAGGGGCGGCGTGGTCATTGAGTGCTTTGGGGTGAAGGGCAATCCCGATTATGACGAGATGGCGCAGCAGAAGCGAGAGTTCTGGGCACAGCGCCAGGGATGGACCCTCATCGAGTTCTCGTCGCAGGATTTAGCAAAGAGAGGTGTGGATGGATTCGTTCATCATCTCTTGCAGAAGCTGGAGCAGGCCGGCGTCCCCTGTCGGCAACTATCAGATAAGGAGATCTGGGACCGTATCAAGCATCGAGCAATCGACCGCTTCACGGAAGCGATGACGAACTTCATCGGGCGGTGCAGGAAGCGCAACCTGTCCCCCGAAGAGCTGGAGAGAATGGTTGCTCGGCATAGTCCTTGTTCCAGCGCCGAGGAGTTGTTCCTGGATGTTGCCATCTCAGTTTACCGAGGCTATCTGCAGCTACTTGCTGCGAGAAAGAAGGAAGACTTCGACGGCCTCATGTGGCGTGCCGTGTCACTGATCCGCAGTGGCCAGACCCAGTTCGTGCGAGATAGAGGCAGAGAACGCGGCAATCTAGCCAACCTGAGGTTCATGATGATCGACGAGTTCCAGGACTTCTCACAGATGTTCTTCGAGCTCGTTGACGCCATTCGTTCGGTCAATCAGAGAATTCGATTCTTCTGTGTCGGAGACGACTGGCAGGCAATCAATGCTTTTGCAGGATCCGAGCTCCGCTTCTTCAGGGACTTCGACCGCTACTTCCGAGATACATCGCAATGCGTCCTTCCCATCAACCACCGCTCCGCCAGATCAATAGTGGAATTAGGGAACGCCATCATGTTCGGCCGAGGAGTGGAAGCGGAGGCTTGCCGTAAGGAGGAAGGATGGGTGCGGCTCTGCAAGCTTGACGAGTTCAAGCCGTCACCATCCGAGGAGGATCGTCACAAGGGCGACGAGATTACACCAGCAATTCTATAGTTGCTTCGATACTTTCTTGATCAGGGCCAGGATGTGGTAATCCTGTCTAGGCGTAACGGCGCGCCTTGGTATGTCAACTACGCCGAACGCGGCAGTGGAAAACCAGACGATCTCCAGCGGTTTTTGGAACACCTCCGCTCCTTCTTACCCGAGGAAGACCGTGGCCGGGTAGGTATCTCAACTGCTCACAAGTATAAAGGGGGAGAGAAGCAGGCGGTTATCGTGTTGGACGCAGTCGAGCGGAGCTACCCACTTATTCATCCCAACTGGGTGTTTCTGCGAGTTTTCGGTGATAGCATCGAAACCATCGAGGACGAAGAGAGGCGACTCTTCTACGTCGCGGTCACGAGAGCCAAGGACTCGCTTGCACTGGTGACCGAGAGCCTTAGAGAGAGCCCATATCTTGACGACATCCGCAAACACATGAGTCTCACTTCACTCTCATGGGATGAGCTTCCGGCGGTCCCATCGCTGGACCAGCCCCGGCTTGAGATCAGAGTATTCGGTGCTTACCGTGTAAAGGACGAGCTAAGGGATCACGGTTATCAATGGAATGGAACGGAGAAATACTGGTATCGCACCGTGCCGGCAGAGGGTTTCTCGTTTGACGCCCTGCTTAGGCAGCCCTGGGCGAGACAGGTGAGCAAGATCGAGGTCTACTGTGAGATGAGGGAGTTGTTGCACCGGTGGCCCACCTAGCGCCTGGAGCGGACGAGCGGCATCCTATCACAACCGGACGGGAGCGCGCCTTAGAAACTCCCCCGCGCCGACTTGGCCGACAAACTGATTCTCCCGCACGATGACCTCGCCCCGCTGCATAACTAGGGCCGGATAGCCCTTTACGGTGATGTCCTCGTATGGGCTGTAGTCCACATTCATGTGCAGGTTTTCCCTGGTCAGCTTATGCTTCTTGTTCGGGTCCCAGATGACGAGATCGGCGTCAGCACCGATGGCGATCGTCCCCTTCCGCGGCAAGAGGCCGAAGAGCCGCGCCGGACCGGTCGAGACCAGCTCCACAAAGCGGTTGATCGAGAACCGGCCGCCGTTCACCCCGAAGTGGTAAATCAGCGGGAGCCTGGTCTCGATCCCCGGCATCCCGTTGGGGATCGCGGCAAAGTTGTCTCTCCCCATCTCCTTCTGCCCGGCGAAGTTGAACGGGCAGTGGTCGGTCCCGACCGCCTGGAGGTCGCCGCCGGCCAGCCCCTGCCAGAGCGCCTCCTGGTTCCCCTTCTCCCGGAGCGGAGGCGACATGACATACTTGGCACCCTCGAAGTCCGGCTCGCTGTATTTCTCAATCGAGAAGAGGAGATACTGCGGGCAGGTCTCGCCGAAGACCTTGAACCCCTTAGCCCGTCCGGCCTTGAGCGCCTCGAGCGCCTCGGCCGCGCTCATGTGGACGAAGTAGATCGGCGCACCGGCCAGACCGGCCAGCACGATCGCCCGATGCGTGGCCTCGGCCTCGGCCTCCGGGGGATGGCTCAGGGCGTGCCAGATCGGCTCCTTCTTGCCCTCGGCCACATGCTTGTTGATCAAGTAGTTGAGCACATCGCCGTTCTCTGCATGGACGGTGATCAGCGCCCCAACCTCCCTGGCCCGGAGGAGCGCGCGGAAGAGGGTCTCGTCATCGACCATGAATGTCCCCTTGTAAGCCATGAAGATCTTGAAGCTCGAGACCCCATCCCTGACCAGCTCGCCCATCTCGGCCATCCGCGCGTCGTCCATCGCCCCGATCGCCACATGGAAGCCGTAGTCTACGGACGCCTTCCCTTCGGCCTTCTTCAGCCAGATCTCCAGAGCCTCGCGGAGCGTCTGGCCCTTCCCCTGGATGGCGAAGTCGATGATCGTGGTCGTCCCGCCGCAGGCCGCGGCGATCGTCCCGGTCCGGAAGTCGTCCGCGGAGACGGTGCCCATGAAGGGCAATTCCAGATGGGTGTGGGGATCGATCCCGCCGGGGAGGACGAACATCCCCTTGGCATCGATGGTCTCGTCCCCCTCGAGATTCCGCCCGAGGAGGGCGATCTGGCCCTTCTCGATGCCGATGTCGGCCTCATAGGTCTCGGTGGCCGTGACGATCCGCCCGCCCTTGATCACTGTGTCCATCAGCGCCCCCTCATTTTGTGCGCCAGTTGTGCTCCTTCCGCCAGCGGCGCATCACCTTCCAGTCGCTGTCTATCCCGGGGTTCGCGGCCACGATCTCGGACCAGCTCTGGCTGGGGAAGCCCCGGTCTCGCTCGACCATCCTGATGCACTGGGCCGGGCAGATCAGGCTGCACATGCGGCAGCCGACGCACTCCTCCTCCTTGATGCGCGGCACGGCCCGACCGTTCTTCTGGACCAGCTCGATCGCCTGATGGAGGCCGTCCTCGCAGGCGGTGTAGCATCTTCGGCAGTAGATGCACCTGGAGTAGTCGATCTCCGCGACGGTCCGATACATGATGTCGAGCTCCCCGAAGGGCGCGATTTTCCTCGCGGCCAGGCCGGAGAAGTCGCTGATCCTGGCGAACCCCTTCTCGTCCATCCAGCGCGACAGGCCGGAGATCATCCCCTTCACGATCTGGAAGCCATACTTCATGATCCCGGTGCAGACCTGGACGCTGGTGGCGCCGAGGAGGATGTATTCCGCCGCATCCCGCCAGGACTCGATCCCCCCGATCCCGGAGATCGGGACGCCGAGGTTCTCTCGAGCGACCTTCGAGACCATGTAGAGCCCGATCGGCTTGACCGCGGGGCCGGCGTAGCCGCCGGGGGTGCCCTTCCCGCGGACGCTCGGCTGGATCTCCAGAGTGTCGAGGTCGACGCCCATGATGCTGTAGACCGTGTTGATCATGGAGAGCGCGCTCGCGCCCCCCTTGACGGCCGCGCGGGCCGGCTCGACGATGTTCGTCACATTCGGGGTGAGCTTGACCATCAGCGGGACCTTCGCCACCTCCTTGGCCCAGGAGGTGATCATCTCGCAATACTCCGGGACCTGGCCGACGGCCGCGCCCATCCCCCGCTCCGGCATCCCATGGGGGCAGCCGAAGTTCAGCTCGATCCCGTCCGCGCCGGTCTCCTGGATCTCCTCGACGATCCTGTGCCAGGCCTCGCGCTTGCTCGGGACCATCGCCGAGACGAACAGCGCCCGATCGGGCCAGCGGCGCTTGGCCTCCCTGATCTCACGCAGGTTCTCCTCCCGTGGCCGGTCGCTCACCAGCTCGATGTTGTTGATCCCGATTGCCCTCGTCCGGCCGTAGTGGATACCTCCATAGCGGTTGGTGACATTGAGGAGCGGGTCACTGAGGGTCTTCCAGACGAACCCGCCCCAGCCGGCCTCGAACGCCCGGTTGAGCTGGTAGAGGGTGTTCGAGGGCGGGCCGGAAGAGACCCAGAAGGGATTTGGAGCCTTGACGCCCGCGAAGTCGATGCTCAGATCTGCCATCTCCCCACCTCCTGTTCAAATGACCTAGGCTAGAGTGCCTGCCGCGCCGGAGCCGAGCCTACGGCGCCACGATCTGGCCATAGGTCTCCGGCCGGCGATCGCGGTAGAACTGCCAGGTGTTCCGGACCTCGCGGATCAGGTCGAGATCGAGGTCCCGGACGATCAGCTCCTCCTTGTAAGCATCCCCGACCTCGCCCACGAACTCCCCCCGCGGGGTGCAGAAGTAGCTCTGCCCGTAGTAGTCGTTCGGCCCGAATTCCTCTTCCTTGCCGACGCGGTTGATCGTCCCGACGAAGTAGCCGTTGGCGATCGCGTGGCTCGTCTGTTCGATCCGCCAGAGATGCTGCGATAGCCCGCGTGAGGTGGCCGAGGGGATGAAGACGATCTCGGCCCCGTTCAGGCCCAAGACCCTTGCCCCTTCGGGGAAGTGGCGGTCGTAGCAGATGTAGACCCCGACCTTGCCCACGGCCGTGTCGAATACGGGATAGCCCAGATTCCCCGGGCGGAAGTAGAACTTCTCCCAGAAGCCCGTGAGATGAGGGATATGAGTCTTGCGATACTTCCCGAGGTAGGCTCCGTCAGCGTCGATGACCGCGGCGGTGTTGTAATAGATCCCCGGCGCCTCCTCCTCGAACATCGGGGCGATCAGGACCATCCCGTGCTCCTTCGCGGCTTCTTGCATCAGCCTCGTCGTCGGCCCCTCGGGGATCGGCTCAGCCCAGCTGTAGAACTCCGGATTCTGCACCTGGCAGAAGTAGGGGCTGTAGAAGAGCTCCTGGAAGCACATGACTTCGGCCCCCTCTTTGGCCGCGCGGGCCAGGTAGTCGAGGTGCTTCTCGATCATGCTCTCCTTGTCACCGGTCCAGGTCGCCTGGAGCAGTGCGCCGCGGACGATCCTCATCGCCGTTCTACCTCCTCCCAATCTTCGGCCGAGTATAGCACAGCCATCTTGCCCTGAACAAACGCCCTGGGGTCACTACGATCAGGGAGCAGGCCGGCAGCGCCTTTCCTCCCGGAGAGGGCGTCAGTTGACGCCCTCCGGGAATCGGGGTAGAATCTCCCGCCCGGACCGTGGATCTACAGGAGGCTAGCATCTCGCCGGAGGGCTATCGAGAAGGAGCCGGTCCAAAATGACCGATATAGAGAAGCTAGTGGAGCTGATCACAAGCCACAGCTACGGCAGTTGGCGGGCCCAGAAGGCCTGGAAGAGGCCGCTCTTCATCGCCAAGGCCGAGGGGGCCTGCTTCTACGACGATCAGGGCAGGGCATACCTCGATTTCTCTTCACAGCTGATGTGCTCGAACCTCGGCCACGGGAACAGGGCGCTGATCGCAGCGATCAAGGAGCAGGCCGAGCGGCTCCCCTATGTGGCCCCGGGCTTCGTCTGCGAGGCGAAGGCCCGCGCGGTCGAGGCCCTCCTCGAGGCCATGCCTGAGGGACTGGACCAGTTCTTCTTCTCCTCCTCGGGGACGGAGGCGAACGAGGCGGCCCTGAAGATCGTCCGCCAGTATCTCGCGCCCCAAGGGAAGTATAAGATCATCTCCAGATACCGCTCCTACCACGGCTCGACTGGGGGGAGCATCGCCCTCACCGGGGACTTCCGGCGGTGGTTCGCCGAGCCGATGAACAAGCTCCCCGGCGTGATCTTCGCCCCTGACGCCTACTGCTACCGCTGCCCCTTCGGGCTCGAGCATCCCGGCTGCCAGATCCAGTGCGCCGAATACGTTGACTACATGATCAAGGAGGAGGGGAATGTTGCCGCGATCTTCATCGAGCCGGTCGTCGGGACGAACGGGATCATCGTCCCGCCGCCGGAGTATCTCCCTAGACTGAGGCAGATCGCGGATGAGAATGGCGTCTTGCTCGTCGCGGACGAGGTGATGAGCGGCTGGTATCGGACGGGCAAGCGGTTCGCCGTCGACCATTGGGATGTCAAGCCCGATATCTTGACCACCGCCAAGGGCTGCACTGGTGCCTACGCCCCCGTCGGGGTGACCGCGACGACAGCCAAGATCCGCGGCCACTTCGAGGAGCGCTTCTTTGCCCATGGCCACACTTATAGCATGCACCCGCTCACGCTCGCGGCCATCCCCGCGGCCATTGCGGAGTATAAGAAGCTCTTCGCGACGGGCCTACCCCAGCGCGTCAGCGAGCACCTCGCCCAGGGGCTCCGCCGGCTCTTCACCAAGCACAAGAGCATCGGCGATGTCCGGGGGCTCGGCCACTTCTGGGCTGTCGAGCTGGTCAAGAACAGGGAGACGAAGGAGCCGTTCAGCACCAAGGCCGACAAGGCCGCCCTGAAGCCGCTCTTGACCGAGAGGCTCTCCGCGGAGATGCTGAAGCGCGGCGTCTATCTATCGAGCTGGTATAACCACTTCGTGATCGCCCCGCCGCTCATCATCACCGAGGCGGAGATCGACAGAGGGCTCCAGGCCTTGGACGAAGTCTTGGAGATGGCCGATCATGAGGCAGACTAAGGAGGTCCGCTCATGGATAGGTTGAAGAACTACATCGGAGGGGAGTGGCGGGAGTCGAAGTCACAAGAATCGCTCGAGGTCCGCAATCCCGCCACGGAAGAGGTGCTCGCTCAGGTCCCTCTTTCCACCGACGAAGAGGTCGAGGCGGCGATCCGCGCGGCCTGTGAGGCTTTCCCCGAGTGGCGGGAGACCCCGCCCACGACCAGGATCCAGTATCTCTTCCGCCTCAAGGGCCTCCTGGAGGATCATTTCGAGGCGCTTGCCCGGACGATCTCCTCTGAGGAGGGGAAGACCCTGGACGAGGCCCGCGGTGAGATGCGCCGCCTGATCGAGAATGTTGAGGTCGCCACGGGAATCCCCTCCCTGATGATGGGCTATAGCCTGGAGGACATCGCCCGCGGGATCGACGAGGAGGTCGTCCGGCAGCCCCTGGGGGTCTTCGCCGTGATCCCGCCGTTCAACTTCCCCGCGATGGTCCCCTGGTGGTTTGCCCCCTATGCCATCGCCGCGGGCAACACCTATATCGTCAAGCCCTCCGAGCAGGTGCCCATCGTTCAGAACAAGATCTTCCAGCTGGTCGACGAGCTCGATCTCCCTCCGGGGGTGCTCAACCTCGTGAACGGAGCCAAGGGCGTTGTGGACCACCTCCTGGAGAGCCCCGATGTGGTCGGGATCTCCTCAGTTACCTCGACTCCGGTCGCGCGATACATTTACAGAAAGGCCGCGGAGCACGGAAAGCGGGTCCAGTGCCAAGCCGGGGCGAAGAACTTCATCGTCGTCATGCCCGATGCGGATCTCGATCGGACGATCCCCCCACTGATCACCTCCTTCTTCGGCTGCGCTGGGGAGCGCTGCCTCTCCGGCTCGGTCCTCCTGCCGGTCGGCGAAGTATACGAGCCCCTAAAGGAGAGGTTCACTGCCGCGGCGGGCAAGCTGAAGGTCGGGGACCCCCTGGACGAGACAGTCCAGATGGGGCCGGTGATCTCCAAGAAGCACAAAGAGCGAGTCCTAGGCTACATCGACCGAGGATTGCAGGAGGGGGCGAGGCTCCTCCTTGACGGAAGGAGCATCAGGGTCGCGGGCCACGAGGAGGGCTACTTCATCGGCCCGACGGTCTTCGACCGCGTCCGGCCGGAGATGGCGATCGCGCGGGAGGAGATCTTCGGGCCAGTGGCGAGCATCATCAGAGTGGCGGACCTGGATGAGGCGATCGAGATCATCCATGCCAACCCCTACGGCAATGCCTCCTCGATCTTCACCACCAGCGGGAGCGCCGCGCGGGAGTTCAAGTATCGCGTCAAGTGCGGGAACATCGGGATCAATGTGGGGATCGTCGCCCCGATGGCTTTCTTCCCCTTCGGCGGGCGAAAGGACTCCTTCTTCGGCGACCTCCACGGCCAGGGGCGGGACGCGATCGACTTCTTCACCGAGAAGAAGGTCGTGATCACCAGGTGGTGGTAGGGGAGATGGAGCTCACCACCTTCGGGGCGCTGCTCCGGTTCGGCATCGAGCTTGAAGGCCGGGCTGCAGAGCTATATCGAGACTGGGCACGTGCGGCTCGAGGTGATAAGACAAAGAGCGTCCTCGAGGAGCTGGCAAGGGCTGCGGAGAGGCACCGGCAGCGGCTGGAGCGCGAGCGGCGGGAGAACATCAGCGAGATGCTGCTGGAGCCGGTCCACGAAATGAGGGCCGATGGCTACCGGCTCGAGCTCCGGCCCTCTGCTGAGGGAAGAGATGCCGAGCTGCTCGAGCTAGCGCAGCGGGCCGAGGAGGTCTTGGAGCAGTTCTACCGCGATGCTGCCGCGCGGCTGAGCGTCCCCGAGGTGGCACGGGGTCTACTAAAGTTGGCTGAGAGACACGGTAGTCACCGAGTCGAGCTGAGGAAGCTGGAGCCAACGAGATAGAGTGGGCCAAAGATGTTCGAGAGGGGAATACTCCCGACACAACAAAGGGTTGAACCAATACTGACCTGGCTCCCGGGGCAGGACTCGAACCTGCAACCTAGTGGTTACGAGTTCCCCCAGCATTTCTGCTGGGCTCGGACTATCTCTTCACCCGCCCTGGAGGACCAGGGAGAGGGTGTCGGGCGCTCGCGAGGCATTATTGGTGGGATCCTCAGCCTCTAGTCTCTGCACGTTCCTGCCTACTCCAAGTCCCTTCGGCAGGCTTCGCTCAGGGTTACCCTTCCTTTCGGGGTAGGCTCCCCTGAATTCACCCGATTCTTCGACCACGGTTTCCCGTGGAAGCTGCATTCCGGCATGGACTTCGCGATGGCAATTGGCACATAGGAGTATGCACCTATCTAGCTCCTCTCGGACCTTTCTCCAACTCCGGGTATACCCCTTGTCGGAGATCCCAAAGTCCTTACTTGTGGCCTCTAGTTGGTGAAACTCCAGCGCTCCTTCGCACCGATCGTAGCCGCAGATGCTACATCTAGCACCCTCATACTGCAGAGCCATCCTGCGAATCCTCTTCCGGCGGCTCCGCACGGCCTCGATCAAGTATCCGCGCCGATCAGCGTATGCTCGCCTGTCAGCCACCTGCTCCATGCCTCCCTACAGCCACCCGCTCT
Organism: Candidatus Acetothermia bacterium; assembly: GCA_024653345.1. Classification (GTDB taxonomy): domain Bacteria; phylum Bipolaricaulota; class Bipolaricaulia; order RBG-16-55-9; family JANLFV01; genus JANLFV01. The sequence continues at coordinate 38,217 of JANLFV010000002.1, read as the reverse complement.
GCCGGTTGAGCTACCCGGGAAGATCGGCGTCAGTATAGCACAAGACTGGCTCGAGATCAAGCCCCAGAAGCCGGCCTACTTGCTCTCCCTAGGATTAGGTCCTATCCTAGAGCTCGAATGGGCAGGATCAGGGTGCTCGACCCGCATCTAGTGAACAAGATCGCCGCGGGCGAGGTGATCGAGCGGCCCGCTTCCGTGGTGAAAGAGCTGGTCGAGAACAGCCTCGATGCCGGAGCAGCCCGGATATATGTCTCCATCGACCAGGGAGGGCTCGCCAAGATCACCGTCTCCGACGACGGCGAGGGCATGTCCCGCGAGGATCTGGAGCTGGCCATCCGGCGGCATACCACCTCGAAGATCGCGACAGAGGAGGACCTGGAGAGGATCAGCACCCTCGGGTTCCGCGGCGAGGCACTCGCCTCGATCGTCGAGGTCTCCCGAACGACTATCACGACTCGGGCCCGAGGAGCCGACGAGGCGGTCCGCCTCGAGGTCGCGGGTGGCAAGGTCATCTCGGTCGAGCCGAGTGGGCGAGCCCCCGGAACAACCGTGGAAGTGCAGGAACTCTTCTACAACACCCCCGCGCGGCGGAAATACCTCCGCGGCGAGAGGACCGAAGGGCTCCACATCACGAGAGTGATGAAGCGGTTCATCCTCGCCCGGCCGCTCGTTCACTTCCGGCTGGCGAGCGACGGCCGGCTTGTGCTCGAAGCTCCGCCCCAGCAAGACTTGCGCGAGCGCGTCGCGACGCTCTACGGCCCTGAGTTCGCCCGGAGGTTGATCGAGGTTCAGAGCGGCGGGAATCTGGTGCGAGTCCACGGCCTGGTCGGCCCTCCCGAGGAGGCTCGCGCGGACCGGCAGGATCAGTTCATCATCGTCAACGGACGGTATGTGCGCGACCAGGGCCTGAACTACGCCCTCTCCCGCTCCTACGAGGGGCTGGTGAAGAGCGGGAGATTCCCGCCGGCGTTCATCTTCATCGAGATCTCGCCCGAGCTGGTCGATGTCAATGTTCATCCCCGCAAGGAGGAGGTCCGGTTCTCCGACAGCCAGCTCGTCCAGGCCGAGCTCCGGCGAGCCCTGGGGGCGGGGCTCCTCTCCCGTCAGGCGGTCCCCCGGCTTGAAGAAGTCCGACCTCGGCCCGAGGCCAGCCGCCGGGGGAGGCTCGACCTCCGCCAGCCGCGCGCTGGCCAGCCGGTCGGGCTCGACCTGAAGAGGGAGCTCGCCGCACTACGGCCCCGCGGCCCGGAGCCCCTGCTCGAGCCGGAGGAGTGCAAGCCCTCCTGGAAGATCCTCGGCCAGCTCCATAACACCTATATCCTTGTTCAGACGGAGGAGGGACTGGAGCTGATCGACCAGCATGTGGCCCACGAGCAGGTCCTCTACGAGAGGTTCATGGCCCAACTTCGGGCCGGCCAGATCCCGCGCCAGAGGCTGCTCATCCCGCTCACGATCGAGCTCTCGCCCGACGAGGCCGAGCTGCTTACCCCGTGGATCGACCGGCTCTCGGAGAGGCTGGGGATTGGCCTGGAGGCCTTCGGCGGAGGCTCCTTTATCCTCCGCGAGTGGCCCCAGGTGCTGGCCGAGCGGCTGACGAAGGAGAGCGCACGGGAGGCGCTCCAGAAGATCCTGCGACTCCTCGAGGCCGGCGATGAGCCGGAGTTCGCTGAACTCGTCGAGCAGGTTGCGTCCGAGCTCGCCTGCGCGGCCGCGATCGTCAAGAATACCGCGCTCTCGCTGGAGGAGATGGAGGAGCTCGTTCGGAACCTCCAGAGGCTCGAGAACCCCTACCGTTGCCCGCACGGCCGGCCGATCATCGTGAAATACACGCTGGAGGACCTCGAGAGGAGCTTCGGCCGGCGCTAGCCCGAGGGGCGCTCGCTCGGGCTCGCGGGCCGGTTCCCTCTGCCATCGAAGCTCGGCCGATCCTGGCCGGCGAAGAGGTAGCACCCGCAGGTCAGGGGAAGATCAACCCGAGCGTAGAGGGGGAAGGCCCCCATAGCGCCGATTATATCTCTCTAGCCGCCGGGGGCAGACCGGGAGACTAGCCAGGAAAGAGCCAGGAGAACCGCGTCCCCTGAAGGAGCCGCGAGCCGACAGCCAACACGACCGCGGCGATCAGAGACCGGGTGAACAGGAAGTTCCGCAGCGTCTGATCCAAGAAAGAAAAAAACCCTAGGCCTACGAGGCCGTTCAGCAAGTTCAACCGATTCATCTGAGAGCTCTCGCACGAGTTTACCGGATCTCGGCCAGCTTGTCCAGGCCCGCCGAAGGGGAAGTCCCCCAGCCCCTGCTGGAAGGGGCTTCCATCAATCGCCTCCCAGGGCCGCGAAGAGGTCGGCATAGTCCGAGCGGGGATTCCAGAAGAGGTAGCTGTTGATCCCCAGCTCGCTCGCCGCTTGGAGCTGGGCCCGGATGTAGTCATGGTAGCTCATCCCTGCGGGGATCGCCAGCCGGAACGCCTGCAGGAACGGCCTCAGCTTCAGCCCGCGCTTCAGGCCGGCCTCCAGGGCCCGTCTCACCGTCTCGTATGGCTTATCCCGCAGGCTCTGCTCATAGTGGGAGGGGTAGACCATCGGCGAGATCCAGTCAACGAACGGAGCCAGTTCCTCCAGTTGCTGGCCGATCGGGTCGATCCGCTTCTTGTTCCACTCCCACAGCGTCCGCCCGAAGACATCGATCGAGATCTTACCGCCCAGTCGCTCACGCGCCAGCTGGAGAAAACCCCTGATCGCGGCATAGCGCGGTTCATAGACAGGGCCAAGCTCGCCATCATCGGGGTAGCGGAGATAGTCGAATTGCACCTCATCGAAGCCGAGGGCCAGGACCTCCTCAGCTAAGGCCAGATTGTATTCGATGACCCGGCTATCAGCCGGCGAGACCCACGGCGCGTTCGGGCTCTTGAGGTGCTTGGCAAGCTTCGGGTCGTTGAACGCCACCAGCCTGGCGATCGTGTAGATCCCCTTCGCGTGGAAGAGGGCGAGCAGACGGGACAGGTCGAGCTGGGTGGCGAGGGCGCGCATCTCCCTTGCCAAGGGGACCCGGGTGGGATAGGTCACCCCGCCGTTCATGTCCTTCACATCGATCACGACCGTGTTCAGGCCGACACCTCTCATCCGGGCGATGAACTCCTCGACCTTCCCGTCCCGATCGAGCTTGGCCAAGGCCGGCGCAGTGAGATAGAGGCCGCGCTGCTCCGCGGTCTCTTCCGACCCCGGTGCTGGCCAGTTGACCCAAGCCCGCGCGAGGGTGGTGGACGGCCCAGCGTCCTCGAGACCAGTGATGACCACGAAGAAGCAAGCGACCACTAGCAGCAGCTCAACCCCCAGAAGGACCCTCTCCAAGGTCATGTTAGTCGGGATTATAACTCCCGGTAGCCGAACGCTAATGTGGCACGGGTAACACTCGAGCGGCGCGGCCCGGACTTCCCCTGTCGAGGTGCGGTCCGCAGCGGCCTGCCGGCTGCACCCGGGTAAGCGGAGCTGTATAATCCCGTCTGATGTCGAAGATCCTCGACCTAGCCAGGGAGATCCTCGCCGAGCGCGAGCTGTGCGACTCCTGTCTGGGGCGGCAATTCGGGCGACGGAGCCATGGCCTGAGCAACCGCGACCGGGGCCGGGCTATCCGCATCATGCTCGCCATGGAGGACGATCGGCCCTATGAGGAGCCGCGCTATTGCCAGCTCTGCCTCGGCCACCTCCTGAAGGTTGACCAGTGGTCTAGCCGCGCCCTCGCGCAGCTCGAGGGGCTCGAGTTCAGGAGCTTCGTCGTAGGCAGCCACTGGCCGGAGTTCCTCGAGGAGCAAGAGGCCGAGCTCCAGCGAAGACACGGGCTTGAAGGAGCAGAGCTCTTGAAGCACGACCTCAACCGCGAGGTGGGGAAGCGGCTCGAGGCGGCCTTGCAAGCCCGCGGCGCGGCGGTCGACCTCCACAACCCCGAGGTAGCCCTCCTCCTCGATCTTGTATGGGACCGGGTGGAGCTCAAGATCGCGCCCCTCTTCATCTACGGCCGCTACAAGAAGCTCGTGCGGGGCATCCCTCAGACCCACTGGCCCTGCCGAGCCTGCCGCGGGCGAGGCTGCGAGAAGTGCGACTTCACGGGGAAGCAGTATCCCGAGAGCGTCGAGGAGCTGATCAGCCCGCCGGTTCTGGAGGCCGCGCGGGGGAGCAGCTCGGCCTTCCACGGCTCAGGGCGAGAGGACATTGACGCTCGGATGCTCGGCGAAGGCCGGCCGTTCATCATCGAGGTCCGCGAGCCGCGGCTTCGCAGCCTCGATCTCCAGGCTTTGACGGACCAGATCAACGAGCGAGCCGCCAGCAAGGTGGAAGTCGGTGACCTGAGGTTCGTGACACGGGGAGCGATTGAGCGGCTGAAGAGCGGGAGGGCCGAGAAGTTCTATCGGGCCAGGGTGGAGTTCGACCGCCCGGTGAGCGCTGAAGAACTCGAAGCTGCCCTGCGTGACCTGGTCGGGCCGATCGCCCAGCGGACCCCTCGGCGGGTCGCCCATCGGCGGGCCGACCTCGTGAGGAGCAGGAGGGTCTGGGAAGCCCGCGGGGAGCTCTTGAGCGAACGGGAGGCGCTCATCGAGGTCCGCTGCGATGGCGGACTCTATGTGAAGGAACTCCTCTCCGGCGACAGCGGGCGGACCACTCCGAGCCTTGCCGCCCTCCTCGGGCTCTCCCTCGAGGTGAGGGAGCTGGATGTGCTGAAGGTCTTCGCGGAGCCTTGACTCAGAGCACTCGCGAAATCTCCCGCGCCCTCAAGAAGACCAGCCAGGTCAAGAGCAGAAACACGAGGATGATCAGGAAGATCGTCAAGCCCCGCTGGCTGCTCTGGGAGCGATTGAGCCGGCTCACCTCGTCCTGGAGGCTCGCCATCTGCGGCAAATTGGCGGAGAGGCCGCTGAGCGCTGCCGGGTCGGGCAGGCTCTCCTTGAGGCTCTCGAACTCCTGCCTCAGGGCTGCCAACTCCTCCGCCGACGCGTCCCTCTGCTGGGTGAGCGCGGTCACGCGGTCCTCGAGGCTGGTCAGCCGCTGATTGAGGGTCTGCAGCGAGGTGAGGACCGAGCTGAGATCCGAGCCGGGCTGGACTGTCGGCTTGGTCCGGAGGTTCTTGAGGGCCTCCCGCAGCGAGCCGTAGAGGTCGGGGTAGCTGGTCTGCAGGCTCCCCTTGACCATGTCCATCCAGTTCAGCTCGGCCTTGGACGGCTCCCGGCCCAGCTTCTCCTTGAGCCAGCGATCGACTTTCAGCCCCGGGTATTCCTCGAGCTCGGCAGCGATCTTCAGCGTCACGCCGAAGGCCAGTAGCTGATCGTCGATCACGCCCTTGCCGATGAGGACCCAGCCGAGCTTCTTCACGATCACCTCATCGGCACCGGTCTGCTTCAGCACCGCCTCCAGTTCGGCCTGGCTCGGCTCCTCCTGGGCCAAGACCGTGAAGCTTGCCAGCACCAGGAGGCCGAGCAGCAGCGCCCAAGCCCATCTTCCGCGCATCCTCTCACCCCCCGCGATTCCTCAGGATTATCTCGCCGTTCTCCAGGAGCTCGAACTCCTCAAAGCGGGCCAGGCAGTCGAGGCAGATGATCGTCGCTTTGGGAGTGACCCGATCGGGATTGACCAGGACGAGCCGATTGCTCTGCCAGCTCACCCGCCCCTCGACGATCCGAGCGTCGTAGCAAGCGTAGACCTCGCTCCGCAGACGGAGGCGCCGGCCCCCGCAACGGGGGCAGAAGAGCAAAGCCTCCCCTTCCCTCATCCTCTCACCGGAGCAAAGATACACCCCGCGGGGGAGGCTGTCAATACCCCCCGAGGGAAGAGGTGGCTCAGGCAGCAACTACCGCGCTCTTGATCGCGAGCGGCTCAGCGGATCAGAAGTAGAAGTGGGCCCCCAGGCCCGCACTCACCCCGCCGCTCGTCGCCCCGAAGCCGAAGACCCCGACCTCGAAGTTCAGCGCCAGGTTCCGGGAGATTGAGACCTCCATCCCGCTCACCAGCTGGAAGGGGGTCGCTCCGTTGAAGAACGCCATTCCCAGACCGGTGTAGATGTCGACGATCGAGGTGTTGAAGAACTTGAAGAGCGTCCGGATGGCAAACGAGGGGAAGCCGGGGAAGACCCAGAAGTTCACGTCGATCCCGAAGAGATCAGCGAGCCAGAGCCTGGTGGAGAGGCCAGTGGCGGGGAACATGTTCGGCCAAGCGGGATCGACCGGGCTCCGGATGGGGGCGGTCACCTCGGCCCCGATCCCAAAGAGCCGGCCGGCGGAGTAATCCTCCTGGGCAAATCCCAAGACCGAGAATGCCGCGGCGATCGCGACGAGCGCCAGGACCAAGAACAGAAGCTTCCTCATGCAGGACCTCCTTTACAGAATCGGCACTTCCAGCGTAGCCACTCCCTCAGGCCATTGAAGGACCCCCGTTGAGGGGGCCGCTGAACTCCGTCCCGGACCGAGGTGATCACGGTCACACTCCCTCATCTCTGGAAGTAGAAGTGGATCCCAGTGCTGATCAGGAACTCATACCGTTGATCGAAGCCGAGCGACTCGCCGAACTCCAGATTGATTGCCAGATTACGGGAGATGGATAGCTCCATCCCCGCCAGCGCGAAGACCTGGAGCCTGCTCTCGTCATAGAGGCTGAGATACCATGCCCCCGCAAGGGCATAGAGATCGAAGTTGCTCGTATCCCCGAGGCGGAAGAGGGCCTTGCCCGCCAGGCAGACGTTATCGGTCAGAAGGAGGAAGTTCCCCTCCAGGCCGCGCTCGTCGCTCATCCAGTAGCGGATGCTGATCGCACAAGGGGCTTGGAGGCCGATCCCCAGCCCTCGGCCCTCGGAGAAATTCCGCGGCTGGGCCGCTGCGCCCGAGCTGAGAAGAGCCGGAACGACCAGGAGCCAGAGCAATTTCCGCATCGTCTGACCTCCCTATGCGAGATTTGCCTAGCGCCAGTTTGCCCGCACCCCGGCGGGGGCTCAAGGACCGCTGTCGAGGCCAGGGTGGAACTCGCTCCCACGGTGAGCACGCCATTTGCTCTCGCCAAGGCCGATCGGTATAGTGGACCCACAGATTGCTAGGATGAAATCTCTGCTCATCTTGCTACTGCTCCTCTCGCTCGGGGCCTCGACCTATGTCGCTGCCGCGCGCATCAACTGGGAGGGGAGCTACCGAACCCTGGCCGTCGCCGTCAGCTATCAAGAGCTCAGCAGTTGGGGTATTGGCGAGGGCTCGCTCGAGGAACTGGCCCGCCGGGGCATAGCGGCCGTCGCTGTCGATCCCTTCAGCACAGATCAACTCGAGGTAGTCGAGCTCCGCCGAGGCGGCCTGGAGCCGCTCCTTCTCTTCCCCAACCTCTCGTGCTATGACGCCGACGAGCTGAGGGAGTCTCTTGCTCGACTGGCCGAGCTCGGGCCGCGACTGGTCCTGTTCCAAGATCAAGGGCAGGACGGATACACACAGGACCAGGTGGAGGAGATCGCCGACCTTCTCGAAAGGAACGGAACTCTGGTGGGGTCACTGGAGTTTGCGCCCGCGCCGGTCGATGAAGACCTTTATCGGCTGGGCTTCCGCGCTTTCGTCCGAGCGCACATGATCAAGCCAGAGGAACTGGAAGAGCTGACCGTGAGTGCCGCATTGGCCCGCTTCCGCCGTGCGGTCCGAGAGAGGAACATCCGGCTCGTTCTCGTGCTTCCCTTCAACGCGCCCTCCGACCGCAACCTGGTCTACTTAGAGCGGCTGACGACCCTCCTGCAGCAAGATGGCTTCCAACTGGGCATCCCGAAGGCACGGGCCGACTTTACTTTGGCGCCGCCGCTCTTGGCCGTCATCCTCCTTGGTCCGCTCAGCCTGGGTCTGCTCGCCCTGAACAGGGCTTGGCCGCTGAGGCTGTCAGCTAACGCCCTCTTGCTCCTGCTGGGCCTGGCCGTGATCGCGGCGGGAATCTGTTCGGGCGGAAGGCTCTTCCGCCTCGCGGCCGCCTGGGCCACAGCAGTCCTCGCCCCGGTCGCGGGCTACCTCCTCTGCGCCCCGCGCTGCGGCCAAGCACGGGATTCCCTGACCCAGGGGATCGCCCAGCTCCTCTCCTTCTCTGCCATAGCGCTGCTTGGCGGACTATGGGTGGGGACGATCCTCAGCGATTGGGAGTTCTTCCTCAAGCTGGAGGAGTTCCGCGGCGTGAAGGCCGCGCTCATCCTCCCGCTCGTCATCGTCTTCTCCCTCGAATCTGCCCGATGCGGCCTCTCCCGGCTGAGGAGGCTCCTGCTGCGCAGGCCGACGCTGGGAGAGCTTCTGCTCTTGCTGCTCGGCGCCGGAGTGCTCGCCGTCGCCCTGCTGCGGAGCGACAACCTCTCGATCGTCCCAGTCAGTGGGCTTGAAGGACGAGTGCGTGGGCTCCTCGAGGAGCTGCTCTACGCCCGGCCGCGATTCAAGGAGTTCTTGATCGGCCATCCGCTCCTGCTCCTCTGGGGAGCCCGTCGGAGGAGGCTCGGTGACTACCAGATCGTCTTCCTGGCTCTGGGGCTGGTCGGCCAGGCCTCGATCGTCAACACCTTCGCCCACATCCATACGCCCTTCCTTCTCTCGCTCCTCCGGACGGTCAACGGCCTGCTCCTCGGCTTGCTGATCGGCATCATCGTTTGGGCGGTAGTGCGCGGGGGTGAGCGGCTGTGGCGGAGCGGGTCCTGATCGGAGGTTACTACGGATTCGGCAACCTCGGCGATGAGGCACTCCTCTATGCGCTGCTGAGAAGCCTACGCGAGCGCCTTCCTCATGTGGAGCCAGTAGTCCTCTCCCAAGCACCTGGCGAGACAGCCCGCGCGTATGGGACAAGGGCGATCAGCCGCTGGAATCCGCTGAGAATCTGGCGGGAGTTGGGACGAGCGAGGCTCTTCCTCCTCGGTGGCGGAGGGCTCTTGCAAGACACCACCAGCCTCCGCTCGGCGCTCTACTACCTGGGGCTTCTCCGCCTCGCACGGCTGAGAAGGGTCCCCGTCTTTCTGATTGGGCAGGGGGTCGGGCCACTCCGACGTCGCTTCCTGAGGCAACTGGCAGTCCGTGAGCTGAAGCGGGCAGAGTGCGTGATGGTCCGGGATGAGCTGAGCCTGAAGCTCTTGCAAGAGTGGGGGGCCGACCGGGGCCAACTCCTCCGAGGGCATGACCTAGCGCTCGGCCTGCCATTCGAGGCGCCACCGCGCGCGCAGGCGGCCGACCTCCTCGGCATCTCCCTTCGAGAGCCGCTGGAGGGCGAGCGGGGCCGCTTCATCGCTGCGGTAGCCGCCGGGCTCGAGGAGGCCCACCGCCGGTTCGGCCTCCGGCCGACCCTCTTCCCCCTCTTCCCGCGGGAAGACCTCCGCCTGGCGGAAGAGGTCCGCCGAGCCATGAATGTGGGGAGCCTAGTCATCGACCTCGCGGGGCTGCCCCTAGCCGAGGCGCTGGCCATAGTCGGTCAGACCCGGCTGATGGTGGGGATGAGGCTCCATGCTCTGGAGTTCGCCTTCATCACCGGCGTTCCATTCCTCGCGCTCAGCTACGACCTGAAGGTCGAGGAGTTCGCCCGCACGGTTGAGAAGGTCACCGAGCTGCCGATTCCCTTGGTGCTGGCGACCGAGGCTACGGCAGAGGCCCTCCTTGCCGGCCTTGAGGAGTTGCGGAAGAATGAAGCGGAGTATCGGGCCAAGCTTGCCTTGGCCGCGCCCCAGCTGCGCCAGCAGGCAAATGCCGCATTGGAGGAGGCTTTCCGGAGGATGGCAAAGGCGCTCGAAGCGCGGAAGCCAAAGAGGAGAACGAGAGGTGCAAGAGGAGAGCGGTGAGCACTGCATGAGCCAGTCGCGCGCGTTGCCTCACAAGCCGGTCCTGCTGCAGGAGGTAATCAGTCTCCTTGGCATCAGAGATGATGGGATCTACCTCGATGCCACCGTCGGCTGCGGCGGCCACGCCTACGAGATCGCCAAGCGGCTCGATACCGGCCTGCTCATCGGGATCGACTGGGACAGCGAGGCCCTGGAGTGCGCCCACGAGCGGCTGAAGCCGTTCGAGGAGAGAGTGCGGCTCGTCCAGGCCAACTTCCGCGACCTGGCCGCCGTCCTCGACCGGCTGGGCGTCGCCCAAGTCCACGGCCTCCTCTTCGACCTCGGCCTCTCCTCGATGCACCTGGACTCCGCCGAGCGGGGGTTCAGCTTCAGAAGCGACGGGCCGCTGGACATGCGCATGGACCGGGAGCACAACACCTTGACAGCCGCGGAGATCGTCAACAGCTACACCCGGGATGAGCTGATCAAGATCCTGAGGGAATACGGCGAGGAGCGCTGGGCTCCGCGGATTGTTTCCAGGATCGTCGAGGCGCGCGAGCGCGAGCCGCTCGAGCGGACTGCCCAGCTAGCTGAGCTGGTCTCAGCGGCAATCCCCGCTCCCGCGCGGCGCGCCGCGCGGCGGAGGGTGAAGATCCATCCAGCGACGCGGACATTCCAGGCCTTGAGGATCGCAGTCAATGACGAGCTGGGGAACCTCCGGGCGGGCCTAGAGGCCGGGTTCAGCCGGCTCGCCCCAGGAGGGATGATGGTCGTGATCTCCTTTCACTCGCTGGAAGACCGGATCGTCAAGCAGTTCTTCCGCGGGCTGGCCGAGCGCGGGGAGGCCGAGCTCCGCAAGCTGATCCGGCCCACGCCCGAGGAGATCGCGGCCAATCCCCGGGCCCGGAGTGCCAAGCTCCGCGCCGCCGCGCGCGCCACCCCCAAGGTCTTCTAGTTCTTTGAGAGGCTCGACAGCTGTCCTTCTATGTCCTCCCGTGCCAGGCTTAGACTGAGCGGCGATGGCCAAGCGGACTGTGGGCATGGTCACGCTCTCCTTCCCCCAGCCTCGGCGGGGGTTCGGGTCGCGGCGAGGGTCGCCGGTCTTCAACCGCTCCTGGGAGTATCTCGGTGAGGCCCGGCCCGAGGCTGCGGAATCGCTGACCCTGGCGCGGGCGGCGCTCGCCTCGATCCTGGTCATCGCGGCCGCGCTGGCCCTCCTCTTCATCTGGCAGGGGTGGCGCTTGACGGACCTGCGAAGCCAGTTCGTTGTCCGCCAGGCGGCTGTGGAGAGGCTCGAGGCCCAGAACCAGGCCCTCGAACTCAAGGTCGAACAGGCCTTCTCCCTCGAGCGGATTGGCCTCTACGCTAGGACAGTCCTGGGGCTGGTCGAGCCCCCGCTCCGCTACCTCCGCCTCTCTCAGCCAGAGAGATGACACTCCGGCTCAAGCTGGCCCTTGCGCTCCTCTTCCTCCTCCTGGCGGCAACCGGCGGGAGGCTCTTCCAGTTGCAAGTCCTTCAGCATGGCTTCTGGGTGGCCCAAGCCCAAAGGATTCAGGAGCGAGAGCTGGTCGAGCCCTATCCCCGAGGGCGGATCTATGACCGGAATGGCCTCCTCCTGGCCAGCGACCTGCAGAGCTACTCGTTCGCCATCGATCCGCAGCACCTGGAGAAGGCCGAGGCCCTGAAGTCTATCCTCAAGAGGAATCTCGGGCTGAGTGACTCATTCCTCCGGGACGCGTTCGCCCAAGAGAGCTACTTCGTCTGGATCAAGCGGAAGGTGGATCCGGCTACGGCCGAGCGGGTCGAGAAGGAGGCGCGCGAGGCCCAGGTGAAGGGGCTGATCATCATCCCCGAGTGGCGGCGCGTCTACCCTCAGGGGGAGCTGGCCTCGAGCCTGCTCGGCTTTGCCGGCCTGGACAATCAGGGTCTGGAAGGGCTGGAGCTGGGATTCGACGAGCTGTTGAGGGGAACTCCAGGGAGGCTCAGGCTCTTACGGAGCGGGGACGGCGAGATCATCGCCGAGCGCGTGCGCGAGGCCGGTCGGCCCGGGGCGGACCTCGTGCTGACCATCGATGCTCGGGTCCAGCATCTGGCCGAGGAGAAGATCAGCTGGGGTGTGGCAGAATACCAGGCTAAGAACGGCTTCATCGCCGTGATGGACCCAGAGACCGGTGAGCTGTTGGCATTGGCCCAGGCCCGGCGCTACGATCCGAACGACTTCGCCCACTCCACGCCGGAGGAGCGGCTGAACTACGCGATCAGCTGGCCCTTCGAGCCAGGGTCCGTCATGAAGGTCTTCGTCGCCCTGGCGGCACTCGAGTATGGCGTGATCACGACAGATGAGAGGGTGAGCGGGAACGAGCCGGTGATCGTCGGCGGCCATCGGTTCCGCAATGCTCCCAACCACAGCTACGGCCCGGTCACGCTGAAGGATATCATCAGCCGGTCGATCAACACGGGGATGATCCGCGTCTCCCTCCGGCTGGAGGAGGAGCAGCTCTACGACTTCCTGAGAAGGCTGGGGTTCGGCCAGGAGGCGGGCCTCGGGCTGCCCGGCGAGGTCGGGGGCAGCCTGAGGCCGGTCTCGCAATGGTCGGCGCCCGATCGGGCCGCGATCGCCATCGGCCAGGCGATCTCCGTCACTGGGATCCAGTTGCTCGCTGCGGGGGCAGCTCTGGCCAACGGGGGCATCTTTCTCAAGCCCCAACTGATCAAGGAGATCAGGAGGAGCGACGGGAAGGTCGAGAGGCTCAAGCCCGAGATCGCGAGGCAGGTGGCCGGCTCGTGGAGCATCGCGGCCTTGAAGGGGATGATGGTCGAGGTGGTGGAGAGCGGCACCGGGATGGCAGCGAGGATCAAGGGGTTCTCCATCGCCGCGAAGAGCGGGACGGCCCAGAAGGCCCTTCCCGGCGAGGGCTATGTCGAGGGGAAGTATGTCTCGTCGTTCCTCGGCTTCTTCCCAGCCGAGAGGCCGCAGTTCGCGATCCTCGTGGTCCTGGATGAGGTGGGGGTCGAGCCCTACTGGGGAGGGCAGACGGCGGGAACCGTCTTTAGGAAGCTGGCGGAGCGGTTGATCGACCTGATGAATCTCACGCCGGAGCGCTAGGAGAGGCTGCGCAGCCCGGCCAGCCGTCGGCGAGTCTGCCCCTCGAGCCGGGCGAGGCTCTCCTCTGCGAGCTGCCTCACCCGCTCCCGCGAGATCCCCAGGGCCTCTCCGATCTCCTTGAGCGTCCGGGGCCGGCCGTCCCGCAGGCCATACCGGAGCTCGAGGATCTGCCGCTCCCGGTCAGGTAGGTGCTGGAGGAAGTCCTCCAGCTCGTCGTTGAGCAAGTCTCGGGCTGCCGCGACCGCCGGTGAGGGCGTGAACTCGTCGGCGATGAAGTCCCCTAGAGTCTCTTCCTCCCCCTCCCCCACAGGCGTCTCGAGGGAGGTGACATTGGTGAAGGCCAACTCCTTCACCTCGCGGACCCGCTCCGGGGTGATCTGGAGGCGCGCGGCCAACTCCTCCTCCGAGGGGAGCCGACCGTGCTTCGAGAGATACTCCTCTTCCAGACGGTTGATCTGCTGGATCAGCTCCAGAATGTTCTCCGGGAGCCTGATGAGGCGGGACTGGGTCGCCAGAGCCCGGACGATCGCCTGCCTGATCCACCAGGTGGCGTAGGTGGAGAACTTGTAGCCCTTGGTGTAGTCGAACCGCTCCACGGCCTTCATCAGGCCGATATTCCCCTCTTGGATCAGGTCGAGCAGCGGGAGGCCGAACCCGACATACCGCTTGGCGATCGAGACGACGAGCTTGAGGTTGGCGAGGGCCATCTTCTCCTCGGCCTTCCGGTCGCCCTGCTTGATCCGCTTCGCCAGCTCCACCTCCTCCTCGGGGGTGAGCAGGGGGACCTTGCTCGCATCCCGCAAATAGATCTCGACCAGGCTATCTGTAGCTGGGCTCTCCATTTTCCCGCGCTCGAGGCGCTCCTCCTCTTGCTCTAAGACCGCAGTGCCATCATACTCCATGATCCCCTCCTCTGCAAGGGCGGGCAGCATGAAGCTGCCCGCCCCTCGGCTCACTCGACCTTGATCTCGATGACCTTGGCCTTCTTCAGGGACTCCTTCAGCGGGACGGTGATCTTGAGGATCCCGTGCTCGAACTTCGCCTGGATCTTCTTGGGATCACCGATCTCCTCCGGCAGGGGGAAGGTCCGCTGGAACCGGCCGTAGTGCCGCCCGATGCGGAGGTAGTTCTCCTCGCTGATCCGCTCGTCGCGCTTCACCTCGCCCGAGACGATCAGGCGGTTGTCCTCGACGCGGATGTCGATCTCCTCCTTCCGCACCCCGGGCAGCTCCGTCTCGTAGACGAGCGCCTCCCCCTTCTCGTCCTCGTAGATGTCAGTCCTCCCCAGGGACTCCCAGCCGAGGAAGGGGCTCTCGAAGTCCCTGAAGAACTCGTCCATCCAGCGCCCTAGCCTCGTGGTGAGGCGGAAGGGCTCCTCCCAGATGCTCGGCAGTCTTGCCATGGTGTATCCCTCCTTTCACAGAGGCTTTCCGCACCTCTTAGCAGTCAAGGCTTCCGACTGCTAAGAGGATTATACCGGCGGTCTGCCGGGTTGTCAAGGTTCGCGACCGCCGCCGCGCCCGCGGCCTTTCGGTCGGCTCAAACCCTCCCGGGGCCGCCAGGTCCTATTGACAATCCGCTCCTATCGTGCTATAAATATGAAGATGCTCCTTGCCTCCGCTGAGCTCGGGAGCCGGGCCAGACGGAGCCGAGGATTGCTCGGGGAAGGGAGGTGAGACGCGGGGAAAGAGCCTGGTGCTAAGGGAGATCAGAGCGAGAAAGCTAGACAGCAAAGGGGGTAGCAGTGAACACGAAGAGGATACTGAGACTGGCGGTCTTGGTCCTGGTGTTGGGTGGCTTGGTCGGATCAACGGCGGCGGTCCTGGGTGACCCCGAGGAGATCGTGATCGGTGCACCCTCGACGATGGGGATCTTCGTCGGTGAGGGGAACGCGAACGGGATAGCGCTGGCGATCGAGGAGATCAACGCCAATGGCGGGGTGCTAGGCCGGATGCTGAGGATGGAGGTCGCCGATGACAAGCAGGACCCGGCCACGGGGAAGGCGGCGATCGAGGAGCTAGTGGTGCGGAAGGGGGCTCAATTCCTCATTGGGCTCTTCCGCTCCGAGGTGGTGATGGCCGTCCTCCCGGATGTGGCACGCCTACAGGTCCCGCTCATCATCACCGGCTCGACTTACCAGGGGGCGACGCAGGCGGTGGCCCAGGACTACAATACCTATAAGTATGTCTTCCGCACGATGCTCAACGGGAACTTCCTGGCGGTCCACCTCCTGGAGTTCTCCGCCGACTACATCGCGGGCTACCTAGTCCGCAAGGGGCTGTTGCGGAACAACAAGGTGGCGCTGGTCCTTCAGGACATGCTCTGGACCAGGCCGGTCGAGGATCTCCTGAACGCGATGCTGCCGCGGTATGGCCTGCAGGTTGTGGCCAGCATCCGCGTCGCCCTGGGGACGACCGACTTCGGGCCGATCTTCTCCCAGATGGGCGACGCCTCCGCGGCGATCACGGTCTTCGACCATCCGGCGATCGCCGTCCCCTTCGTGGCCGCTTGGGCCACAGCCAGGGTCCCTGTCGCGCTCTTCGGGATCAACGCACCGTTCCAGGGGCCGGAGGCCTTCGCGGCCACCCAGGGCCTGGCCGCGGGGATCGTCCAGACCGACGTCGGTCCGGGCACGGATGTGGCGATCACCTTCAGATCGAGGCCATTCTATCGGGCCTATGTCGAGAAGTATGGGAAGGCCCCGGTCTACACCGCCTGCATCGGCTACGATTCGGTCTATCTCCTCGCCGATGCCATCACAAGGGCGGGGACGACCGATGCCAATGCCGTGGTCGCGGCCCTGGAGGAGACCCGCTGGATCGGCGCCTCGGGCGTGATCCAGTTCTACGGGATGAACCCGGCCGCGGACGACCCGAAATACGGCCCGTATGCCTTCCCGCACGACTCCATGTATGGGCCGCTCCTGATCTATCCGGTCGAGACGCAGCTCGACGCTCGTGGGAACAAGGGTGTCATCTGGCCGCTCATCTGGGCGAACACCAGCTTCCTCCTGCCGCCCTGGATGCGCTGATAGCCGCTAGAACGGGGGAGGCCCTCATCAGGGGCCTCCCCCTCAGGCCCAAGGAAGGTGATCGATACTGGAAAAGCTGTGGCTGGCAAGCTATCCTAAGCAGGTCCCCCACTCCCTCGTCTATCCGCGTCTTTCCCTTTCCCAACTCCTGGGGGAGACAGCCCGGAGGTTCCCCGCCAATCCCGCGATCATCTACTTCGGCCAGCGGATCAGCTACCGCCGGTTTGCCGAGCTGACCGAGGCCTGCGCCGCCGCGCTCCACGAGCTCGGCGTCCGCAAGGGCGATCGGGTCTCGATCAACCTCCCCAACATCCCCCAGTTCGTCATCGCCTTCTACGCCACCCTCCAGCTGGGGGCCATCGTGGTCCAAACCAACCCGATGTATACCGAGCGGGAGTTGGTCGAGCTCGTCCAGGACTCGGGGGCAGAGACGATGATCACGCTAGATGCGTTCTACGCCAAGGCCGCGGGCGTCCGGGCCAAGACCGGCCTGAAGCGGCTCGTCCTCACTAGCGTCGCCGACTTCCTTCCCCGGGTGAAGCGCGCACTCTATCCGCTCAAGCAGAGGCTGGAGGGGAAGCAGATCAAGCTCCCAGAGAAGGACTTCTACAGCCTGAAGGACCTTCTCCGCCACTACCGCGGCCGGCGACCGCCGGAGGTGGAGATAGATCCGGAGGAAGATGTGGCTCTCCTTCAGTATACCGGGGGGACGACCGGCGTCCCGAAGGGGGCGATGCTCACTCACAAGAACCTCATCGCCAACGCCCTCCAGTCCCGCGCCTGGTTCCTCCAGGCTGAGGAGGGGCGGGAGCGGGTCCTGGCGGTCCTGCCCTTCTTTCATGTCTACGGGATGACTGTGGCGATGAACCTCGCGGTCGCGCTCGGCGGGGCGCTGATCCTCCTCCCCCGGTTCCGGATCGATGAGGTCCTGGAGGCGATCAACAAGTATCAGCCGACGATCTTCCCCGGCGCCCCGACGATGTATGTGGCCTTCAACACCCATCCCCACATCAAGCGCTACAAGGTCAGCTCGATCAAGGAGTGCATCTCCGGCTCGGCCCCGCTCCCGGTCGAGGTCAAGAAGCGGTTCGAGCAGCTGACCGGCGGGCGGCTCGTCGAGGGCTACGGCCTCTCCGAGGCCTCGCCGGTGACCCACTCCAATCCCCTCGATGGCCGGGACATCGCCGGCTCGATCGGCCTCCCCTTCCCCGACACCGAGGCCAAGATCGTCGATCCCGTCACGGGCGAAGACTTGCCGATCGGCCAGGTCGGGGAGTTGGTCGTTCGCGGCCCGCAGGTGATGAAGGGCTACTGGAACAAGCCGGAAGAGACAGCCCACGCCCTCAAGGGCGGCTGGCTCCACACCGGTGATATCGCCAGGATGGACGACCGGGGCTACTTCTACATCGTTGACCGGGCCAAGGACATGATCATCGCCTCGGGCTACAATGTCTACCCCCGCGAGGTCGAAGAGGTCCTCTATCAGCATCCGCAGGTGGCCGAGGTGGCCGTGATCGGGGTTCCCGATCCATACAGGGGCGAGACGGTCAAGGCCTTCATCGTCCCCCGCGCCGGGGAGGAACTGAACGAGGAGGAGATCACCAGCTTCTGCCGCGAGCGGCTCGCCGCCTACAAGATTCCCCGCCTGATCGAGTTCCGCGACTCGCTCCCCAAGTCGGCGGTGGGCAAGGTCCTCAAGCGTGAGCTCCGCCAGCAGGAGCTGCAGAAGGCCCAGGGGCAGACTTGACGCCGGGCAGGCAAGCAAGTTAAGAAGAGGTTCTGGAGCCCGTGCTCCGCTGAGCAGGGTTGTCTGGTGAGCCACCCAAGCTGGCGGAGCAACGATTCTAAGGAAGGAGGAAACTCGATGGCTTACAAGAGCCTATCCTACCAGGACGAGGGGGCCCTGGCGCTGATCTCCCTCAACCGGCCGCCGGTCAACGCCCTCTCCTCGGAGACGATCGCCGAGATCGACGCGGCGATCGAGCAGGTCCGGGCCGACCCGAAGAAGAAGGCCCTGATCATCAACTCGCTCCTCGACGGGGTCTTCATCGCCGGGGCGGACATCAAAGAGATCGAGCGGATCAAGAACGGGGCTGAGGCCAAGGAACTGGTGCGGAAGGGGAAGGCCTTCCTCGATAAGATCGAGGACCTGGAGATCCCCGTGATCGCGGCGATCCACGGCTTCTGCCTCGGCGGCGGGCTGGAGTTGGCCCTGGCCTGCCACTTCCGGATTGCAGCGGAGAACGCCGTCTTCGGCCAGCCGGAGATCAACCTAGGCATCATCCCCGGCTTCGGGGGGACGCAGCGGCTGGCCCGGACGATCGGGCGCGGCCGGGCTCTGGAGATGATCCTCACCGGCAATAATGTGATGGCCCGCGCGGCCGAGCAGTGGGGCCTGGTGAACAGGGTCGTCCCTGAGGACGATCTCCTCCGCGAGGCCCGCTCTCTCGCCGGGATGCTGATGCGAAAGGGGAAGATCGCCCTCGCTGCCGGCCTCCGGGCGACCGTCGGGGGCTTGAAGGCCGACTTCGCCGCGGGGATGGAGCTGGAGACGGAGCAGTTCGGGCGCGTGGCGGACACCGAGGACATGCGCGAGGGGACGCGAGCGTTCCTCGAGAAGCGGCAGCCGCAATTCAAGGACAGATAAGGAGAGAGCGATGATCGAGTTCGAGTTCACCGAGGAGCATAAACTGCTACGCCGTTCGGTCCACGAGTTCGTCGAGGAGCGGATCAAGCCCCTCGCCGACAAGATCGACAAGGAGGACCGCATCCCGCCCGAGCTGCTGGCCGAGATCGGCGAGCTCGGCTATTTCGGGGCCGTTGTCCCCGAGGAGTATGGCGGTTCGGGGTTCGGCGAGATCGGCTACTGCATCGTCGTCGAGGAGCTCTCGCGCGGCTCCTCCGCCGTGGCCGTGCTCGTCGGGGCCCACGAGAGCCTGGCCGAGACGACGATCCTCATCGGCGGGAATGAGGAGCAGAAGCGGCGGTTCCTCCCGGAGATGGCCGCGGGGAAGAAGCTCGGGGCCTATGCCCTCACCGAGCCGGAGGCCGGGAGCGATGCCGGCTCGATCCGGATGAGGGCCGAAGAGCGGGGGGACCATTATGTCCTGAATGGGACGAAGATCTTCATCACCAACGGCAGCATCGCCGATGTGATCGTCACCTTCGCCGTGACGGATCCCACGCTCGGCCCGCGCGGAGGGATCACCGGCTTCATTGTGGAGAAGGGGATGCCCGGCTTCTCCGTCGACCATGTGGAGGAGAAGATGGGGCTCCACGGCTGCCCCACGGCCGCCCTCAGCTTCAAGGATGTCAAGGTCCCCAAGGAGAACGTCCTGGGCGAGGTTGGCGGGGGCTTCAAGCTGGCCTTGACCGTCCTCGACTACGGCCGGACGAGCCTGGCCGCGGGCTGCCTCGGGGGGATGAAGGAATTGCTCGAGGTCTGCACCCAGTATGCCCAGCAGCGGATCCAGTTCGGGAAGCCGATCGCCCAGCAGCAGGTGATCCAGTTCATGCTCGCGGACATGGCCGCCAAGATCTACGCGCTCGAGTCGATGGTCTATCGCGCGGCCTGGCTCTTCGACAGCGGGAAGGAGTTCATCCGGGAGGCCTCGATCTCCAAGCTCTTGGGGAGCGAGTGGCTGGGCGAGGCCGCGGACATGGCCGTCCAGATCCACGGCGGCTACGGCTATATCAAGGAATACCCCGTCGAGCGGTTCTATCGCGACGCCCGGATCAACCGGCTCTTCGAGGGGACGAGCGAGATCCAGCGACTGGTGATCGCCCGGGATGTCCTCAAGCGGGGGGGATATTGAGGCCCTCGGCCTCTAGCGATTAGCTCTTGCTCTCGAGCTGACGGCTAGAGGTTAGGCTAACGGCATGGCTGAGATAATCCTCTTCTCGCTCGCGATCAGCTCGCTCTACGCCCTCGTGGCCATCGGCTTTACCATGATCTTCGGGGTCGGGGGGGTCCTAAACCTGGCCCACGGGGCGCTCCTCATGGCCGCAGCCTACACTGCATTCGCCGCCAGGGTCTACCTCCACCTGAGCATCGGCCTCTCCGCTGCCCTGGCGATGGCCTTCGCGACACTCCTTGCCCTCGCGATCTACAGCGGCTTCACGCGCTATGCCCGGCCGATCGCCACCCTCGTTGCCGCCCACGCCGGCTACTACCTGGCCGCCTCCGTCGGGCAGCTCAGCCTCCTGCCATCGCTCGGGCTTGCCCTGGCATCGGGCCTGACCTTCGGGCTGATCGCCTACCGCTACCCCAGGCTGCACCCCTACTCCTTTGGAATCCTGATCGCGGCACTGCTCTACTACCTCGGCCGGCCGCTGCTGAGGCTGGAGCTCTGCTCGGCCATTCCGGTAGCCCTGCTCCTGGCCGCGCTCTTCGCCTGGGGCAGGAGGCAAGGCTGGATCAGGGGCGATGGGCCCGGGCTCCTTCTCATCTTCCTGCCTTATGTCACCTATGTCGGGGCGGTGATCTTCAAGCTCAATCCCTGGCTGGCCCTCGCTGTGGCCTCGGCCTTCGCCACGCTCTTCACTACCGGCCTCATCCGCTATGTCCAGCAGTCGAGCGTCGTGACGATGATCGTCACCCTGGCCCTCGCCCTGGGACTGGAGGAGCTCGTGCGGGTCCTCTTCGGCGAGAGCGCAGGGATTCTCCTCCCCTTGATCCCTGGAGATACGACCGTCCTGGGGGTGAAGCTCGGGAACACCAAGATCCTCGCCTTCGGGGTCTCCTGGCTGGCGATCGGGCTGCTGTGGTTCTTCGTCCGCTTGACGAAGCGGGGGAAGGCGATCCTGGCCACGGCCCAGGACCGGATCGGGGCGGCCCTGGTGGGGATCGATCCGGAGCAGGTGTATGTCATCACCTGGACCATCTCCGGGGCGCTCGCGGGCGTGGCGGGGGTCTTCTTCGCCATGCAGCTGGCGATCCTCCCCACCATGTGGCGCGACCCTCTGGTCATAGCGTTCGCCATCGTGATCCTCGGTGGGCTGGGGAACATCCAGGGCTCGCTCCTGGCCGCGTATATGGTCGGCTTCCTGGAGACCCTGACCGTCTATGCCCCGGGCTTAGGGCCGAACTGGCGCGGGCTCCCCTCCTTGATCCTCCTCGTCCTCATCCTTATCCTTAGGCCGAGCGGCCTCTTCGGAAGGGAGTTGCGGTGAGCTATCTCCGGCACGGCAAGTATCTGTTCTACGCAGGCCTCGTCGTGCTGCTGGTCCTCTCGCCGTCCTTGCTGATGAGGGTCAATGCCCCGCACTGGATCAGCGTCCTGACCCAGGCCAATTTTCTCGCCGTCTTCGCCATGAGCTGGGACATCCTCTCCGGCTACACGGGGCAGATCAGCTTCGGCCATGCCTTCTTTATCGGCGCGGCCGGCTACACCAGCGCGCTGCTCAACTTCCACCTGAAGCTTCCCCTCTGGCTCTCCATTCCCGCCGGCGTAATCGCCGCGGTCCTGATGGGCCTTTTCGTGGCCGTCCCCGCACTCCGCCTCCGCGGGCCATACTTCTCGCTCATGACCCTGATCCTGCCGATCGTGGCGATGAAGTTCGTCCTGATCTTCTCCAACTTCACCGGCGGGGAGCTGGGGCAGTTCGGGCTGACCCCGCTCAGCAGGGCGCGCGGCTTCCTCGCCCACCAGCGGGTCAACTACTTCTACTCCCTCGGCCTGATGCTCCTCACGGCCGTGGTGCTCCTGCTGATCGCCCGGTCTAAGGTGGGGAAGGTCTTCGAGGCGATCCGGGAGAACGAGGAGGCGGTCGAGGCGGCGGGGATCAACACCGCGAAGTATAAGATCCTCTCGTTCATCATCAGCTCGCTCATCGCCGGGCTGGGCGGCGCCCTCTATGTCCACTATTGGGAGAGCCTCATCCCCTCGACGATCCTCACCCTCACCCTCTCGGTCCAGCTGATCGTCGCTGCCGTGGCCGGGGGAATGGGGACGATCAGCGGCCCGCTCGTCGGGGCCTACCTGCTCGTCGGCGGCCAGGAGTGGTTCAAGGAGCTCGCCGCACTCTCCCCCTCGCTCGGGTTCCTCGAGAAGTGGAATGTCCTGATCTTCCTTGTTATCCTGATCCTGCTGATCTTCTTCGCCCGGCGGGGCCTGCTCCCGGCACTCTACTCCCTCTGGGCGCGGGTCTGCCCCCCGGCGAGGAGGGCCAAGTGAAGAGCGTCCTGGAACTGGAGAGACTGAGGAAGACCTTCGGCGGGCTGGTGGCGGTCAACACGCTCAGTTTCGCCGTTGAAGAGGGCGAGATCCTCGGCTTCATCGGGCCGAACGGCGCGGGGAAGACGACCGTCTTCAACCTGATCATGGGGAGCTTCAAGCCGGACTCGGGGAGGATCATCTTCAAGGGGAGGGACATCACGGGCTGGCGGACCTATCGGGTGGTCAACTGCGGGATCGCCCGCGTCTTCCAGCTCTCGCGGTTCCTGCGGCACAAGACGGTTTTCGAGAACATCGAGATCTCCACGATCCAGAACCGGATCTTCGCCCGGGAGAACCGCCAGGCCCGCGAGCGGAAGATCCTCCAGGCCGCGGAGCTCGTCGGCTTGGGCGAGGACCTGTGGAAGTTGCCCGGGGCTCTGCCGCACGCTTCGCTCCGGCGCCTGGAGATCGCCAAGGCGATCGCCACCGATCCGGAGCTGCTCCTGCTCGATGAGCCGTTCGCCGGCCTCTCCGCCGCTGAAGTAGAGGAGGTCTCCGGGGTGATCGGGAAGTTCCGCGAGAGCGGCCGGACGGTCGTGCTCGTGGACCACAACATGCGCGGGGTGATGAGGCTGGTCGATCGGGTTGTCGTGATCTGCTTTGGGGAGAAGCTGGCCGAGGGGACCCCGGCCGAGGTGGCGGCCAACCCTCAGGTCCAGGAGGCCTATCTGGCCGGCGGGGGTGTGAACGATGCTTGAGGTCAGAGGCCTGGATGTCTACTACAGCAAGGCCCATGTCCTGCGCGGCGTCTCCCTCGAAGTCGAGGAGGGGGAGTTCGTCGCGGTGATCGGCTCGAACGGGGCGGGGAAGACCACTCTCTTCCGCTCCATCTCGGGGCTGAAGGAGTATCACGGCCAGGTCCTCTTCGCCGGGGAGGAGCTGCCCCAAGATCCCGCGGCGACCGTGGCCCGCGGGATCATCCACTGCCCCGAGGAGCGCCACCTCTTCCCCTTCATGTCCGTCTACGACAACCTGATGCTGGGAGCCTATCGCCGCCATCGGGACAAGAGTGTGCAAGAGGACCTAGCGATGGTCTACGGCCTCTTCCCCTTCCTCAAGGAGCGGAAGCGGCAGCTCGCTCGGACCCTCTCCGGCGGGGAGCAGCAGATGCTGGCGATCGGGCGGGCGCTCATGGGCCGCCCGCGCCTGCTCTTGCTCGACGAGCCGACCCTCGGCCTGGCCCCGATCGTCAGGCGGGCCATCTCCCAGGCCCTCGAGAAGATCACCAAGAACGGGATGACCATCCTCTTGGCCGAGCAGAATGTGGTCTTTGCCCTGGAGCACTCCAGCCGGCTCTACCTGTTGGAGACGGGCCGGATCGTCAAGGAGGGGACGGTCAAGGAGTTCTGCGAAGATGAGCATGTCCGCTGCGCTTACCTCGGCGGATAGGCTCGCAAAGGAGGAGATGATGAAGGAGGTAGTGGTTGTGGGCGCCGTCCGGTCGGCGAGCGGGCGGGCCGTCCGCGGCCGGCTCCGGCAGACAAGGCCGGACGACCTGCTGGGCTGGATCATGAAGGCCCTCCTCGAGCGGACGGGAGTGGATGCGAGAGAGCTGGACGACATCCGGATCGGCTGCGCCATGCCCGAGGCCCACCAGGGCCTGAATGTCGCGCGGGTCGCGCAGTTCATCGCCGGGATACCCCATTCCGTCCCGGCCGTGACCATCAATCGGTTCTGCGCCTCGGGGCTGGAGACGATCGTCTCCGCTGCCTACGAGATCGCCCACGGGGACGCGGACCTGATCCTCGCCGGCGGCGTCGAGTCCATGAGCATGGTGCCGATGGGCGGCTTCACCGCCAGGCCGAACCCCGACCTCGCGGAGAAGCTGCCAGAGGTCTACACCCCGATGGGGATTACCGCGGAGAATGTGGCGGCTAAGTTCGGGATCAGCCGGGAGGACCAGGACAGGTTCGCCTATGACTCTCAAATGAAGGCCGCGCGGGCCACCAGGGAGGGCCGGTTCAAGGAGGAGATCGTCCCCTTGAAGGTGAAGCTGGACGGGGAGGAGGTCCTCCACGAGGTGGACGAGACGATCAGGTTCGACACCTCTCTAGAGGCGATGGGCAAGCTCCCGCCGGCCTTCAAGCAGGGCGGGTCGGTGACCGCGGGGAATTCTTCACCTTTGACCGACGGGGCCTCGGCGGTCCTGCTCGCCTCGAAGCAGCGGGCGAGGAGCCTCCGGCTCAAGCCGCTCCTCCGCTTCATCACCGCCGCCGCGGCTGGTGTCCCTCCCGAGATCATGGGGATCGGGCCGGTCGAGGCCGTCCCGAAGGTGTTGAGAAAGACGGGGATGAGCTTCGACGAGATCGACCTGATCGAGCTGAACGAGGCCTTTGCCGCCCAGTCGCTCGCCGTGATCCGCCAGCTCGACCTGCCGCAAGAGAAGCTGAATGTGAACGGGGGCGCGATCGCCCTCGGCCACGCCCTCGGCTCTTCCGGCTGCCGGCTGGTCGTGACCCTCGCTTACGAGCTGAAGCGACGGGATGCCGAGCGGGGCCTCGTGACGATGTGCGTTGGCGGCGGGCAGGGGATGGCCGCCATCTTCGAGCGCGTCTAGGAGGTCAAGATGAAGAGAGCAGTAGTGATCGGAGCTGGAGTGATGGGGAGCGGGATCGCGGCCCTGCTGGCGGGAGTCGGCTTGAAGACCTACCTGCTCGACATCGTCCCGCGCGAATTGACCGCGGAGGAGAAGGCCAAGGGCCTGACCCTCCAGGACCGGGCGGTCCGGAACCGGATCGCCCTGGGGGCGCTCGAGCGGCTGAAGGCGGCGAAGCCGCCTATCTTATTCGACCAGGCCGATCTCGAGCTGATCACCCCCGGGAATATCGAGGACAATCTCGACTGGCTGGGCCAGGCCGACTGGATCGTCGAGGCGGTCTTCGAGCGCTTGGACATCAAGCGGGACCTCTTCGCGAAGATCGAGAGCCATCGCGCCCCGGAATCCATCGTCAGCTCGAACACCTCCGGGATCCCGTTGAGGGCGATCCTCGAGGGCTTCTCGCCGGAGCTGCAGAAGCACACCCTGATCACGCACTTCTTCAACCCGCCGCGCTACATGAAGCTGCTCGAGCTCGTCCCGGGGGAGCGAACAGATCCAGCAATCGTTCAGTTCATGCAGGACTACTGCGATCGCACCCTGGGGAAGGGCGTGGTCCTGGCCAAGGACACCCCGAACTTCATCGGGAACCGGATCGGGGTCTTCTCCATCATGCACCTCATCAGGACGATGGTCCAAGAGGGCTATCGCCCGGAAGATGTGGACAAGATCTTCGGCCCGGCCCTGGGGCGCCCGCGGTCGGCTGTCTTCCGCACTGTGGACCTGGTCGGGCTGGACGTGATCGCCGATGTGACGAAGAACATGTTCGAGCGGCTCCCGAACGACCCGCAGCGCGAGTTCTATCGCCTCCCGGAGTTCATGCAGAGGATGATCGCCCAAGGGCTCCTGGGGCGGAAGACCGGGAAGGGCTTCTACAAGGCCGTGGAGAAGGACGGCGGGAAGGTCTACCATGTCTTCGACTACAAGACCTTGGACTACCGCCCGCAGGAGGAGTCGGAATACGAATCGCTCGTCCGGGCCAAGGGGATCAAGGATGTGCGTGAGCGGGTCAAGGCCGTGGCCTTCGCTGAGGACCCCGCAGGCCGGCTGGCGTGGAAGTCGTTGGCAGCCATGATCTGCTACGCCGCGAACCTCGTCCCCGAGATCTCGGACACGATCTACGCCGTAGACAATGCGATGAAGTGGGGCTTCAACTGGGAGCTCGGGCCGTTCGAGACCTGGGACGCCCTCGGGGTCCGGGAGACTGCAGAAAGGCTGGAGCGTGAGGGCCAGCAGGTCCCCAAGCTCGTCCAAGACCTCCTCAAGGTCGGGGAGAGCTTCTACAAGCGCGCGGACTCGAAGAGGCTCTACTTCGACCTCTCCGGGAGCTATCGCGAGCTGCCCCAGCCCGCGGGGGTCCTCATCCTCTCCGACCTGAAGCAGG
Organism: Candidatus Acetothermia bacterium; assembly: GCA_024653345.1. Taxonomy (GTDB): domain Bacteria; phylum Bipolaricaulota; class Bipolaricaulia; order RBG-16-55-9; family JANLFV01; genus JANLFV01. The sequence continues at coordinate 12,105 of JANLFV010000002.1, read as the reverse complement.
CCAAGGCCCTGGTCAAGGAGAACAAGGGGGCGGCGCTGCTCGACCTCGGGGACGGCGTGGCCTGCCTCGAGTTCCGGACGAGGATGAACACGATCGACCAAGATGTGATCAACATGATCTACACCGCGCTCGAGGAGGTGCGGCGGAACTTCCTCGGCCTGGTGATCGGGAACGAGGGGGAGCACTTCTCCGCCGGGGCGAATGTGATGCTCATCCTCGGCGTGGCCCAGGCGCGCGACTGGCAGGGACTCGATCGGGTGGTGAAGCAATTCCAGGACGCGAACATGGCGATCAAATACTTCGAGAAGCCCGTAGTGGCCGCGCCGTTCGGGATGACCCTCGGCGGCGGGGCGGAGATCACCATGGCCGCGCCCCGCGCTCGGGCCCATATCGAGCTCTACATGGGCCAGGTCGAGTTCGGGGTCGGCCTGATCCCCGGCGGCGGGGGCTCGAAAGAGGTCCTGATCCGGGCGATGGAGGGGATCCCCCCGGGGGCGAATGTGGACCTCCTCCCGTTTGTCCAGCGGGCCTTCGAGACGATCGCCCTGGCGAGGGTCTCGACCTCGGCCAAGGACGCAAAGAGGCTTGGCTTCCTCCGCGTGGATGACGGGATCACGATGAACCGCGACCGCCTGCTCGCTGACGCCAAGGCCGAGGTCCTGAAGATGCACCAGCTCGGGTTCATGCCGCCCCAGACGCGGAAGATCAAGGTCCTGGGCCGGAACGGCTATGGCGCGCTCCTCATGGGGATCAAGAACTACGAGTGGGGGAACTACATCACCGAGCACGAGGCCCTCATGGCGAGGAAGCTCGCGCGGGTCATGACCGGCGGAGACCTCCCCGAGGGAGCCGAGGTGAGCGAGCAGCACCTCCTGGATCTCGAGCGGGAGGCCTTTCTCTCGCTCTGCGGGACCACGAAGACCCAGGAGCGGATCCAGCACTTCCTCTCCACGGGGAAGACGCTGCGGAATTAGCTGTCTGGCATAATGCTTGAGGCGGAAGACCTTGACCGCCTCCGGGCGATCGTCGGCCCGGAGCGGCTCTCGACCGGGGAGTCGGAGCTCGAACTCCACTCGCGGGATGAGTCCCACCATCCCCCTTCCCGGCCGGAGGCGGTGGTCTGGCCCCGCTCGGCGGAGGAGATCAGCGCGATTCTTAAGCTCGCTAATTCGAGGAAGATCCCGGTGACCCCCTGGGCCGGTGGGACGAGCCTCGAGGGGAACCCCATCCCAGTCCGAGGCGGCCTGGTCCTCGACATGCGGCTGATGGACCGGGTCCTCTGGATCAGGCCGGAGGACCTCCAAGTCCGGGTCGAGGCCGGGCTGGACTTCGTGAGGCTGAACGAGCGGCTCGAGCGGTATGGCCTCTTCTTCCCTCCTGATCCGGGAGCGGTGGCCACGATCGGGGGGATGGTGGCGAACGACGCCAAGGGTATCCGGGCGATGAAGTATGGCTCGACCGGGGACCATGTCCTCGGGCTGGAGGTCGTCCTCCCCACGGGTGAGATCGTCGAGCTCGGCTCCCGGGCCTGGCGGAGCTCCTCCGGCTATGACTTGAAGCGGCTCTTCATCGGCTCGGAGGGCACCTTAGCTGTGATCACCGAGGTCACCTTGGGCCTCTCCGGCCTACCCGCGGAGTTCCTAGCCGCGGTCGTGAGCTTCGCCTCGCTCGCCGAAGCCGCGAGGGCCGTGGCCGAGCTGGTCGGGGCCGGGCTGGTCCCCGCGGCCCTCGAGTTCATGGATGAGGAGACTGTAGCGCTCATTAATAAGTTCAATAAGCTGGGCCTCCCGGAGCGGCCGACGCTGTTTTTGGAGTTCCAGGGGAGCAGCCGGGCCGCGCTAGAGGATGACCTCCAACTGGTGAGGCAAATCTGCGCCGGCGCTCACCGGCTCGAGACGGGCCTGGGAAGGGAGGAGCGGGACCGGCTCTGGGAGGCCCGCCACCTGATCCACGACACGATCCGGAAGGCCTTCCCGAAGGTGGCCGGGATCGTGGTCGATGTCGCGGTCCCGCTCTCGCGCTATCCCGAGCTCGTGGAATACGCCAAGTGGGCCTTGCAGGAGCATGGACTGAAGGGCTATCTCTTCGGCCACGCCGGCTTAGGAGGCCTCCATGCCGAGCTCTTGTATCACCCTGGGGAGGGGGATGAGCTCGACCGGGCGGAGGCCGCGAACGCGGCGATCGTCCATCGGGCCCTAGAGCTGGGCGGGACGGCCACAGGCGAGCATGGCGTCGGGCTGGGGAAGCGGAGGTTCATGGAGAGGGAGCACGGCCCGAGCCTGGAGCTGATGCGGAAGATCAAGGCCCTCCTCGACCCCAATGGGATCATGAACCCGGGGAAGGTCTTGTGAAGTGTCACTCTGGAGCTTGCTCTGCACCTCATTTGTCGTCGGCCTCTCCGGGGCGCTGATGCCCGGGCCGCTGCTCGTGGCTACGATCAAGGGGACCTACCTCTGCGGCCCGCTCGCGGGGCCGCTCGTGACCCTCGGCCACGGGCTGCTCGAGCTGGCAGCGGTCCTGGCCCTGGCCTTCGGGCTGGGACGGTTCGTCTCGAACGATCTGGTGATGGCCACAGTCGGCTCGGCCGGGGGGATCGTCCTCATCTTCCTCGGCTGGGGGATGATCCGGGATGTCGTCCGCGGCCGGATCGCGCCGGTTGAGACCGGCCGCGCGGAGCTCCCCGGCCGGTTCGGCCCGATCATCAACGGCCTGGTCGCCAGCATCGTCAACCCCTACTGGATCGTGTGGTGGCTCACGATCGGGGCGAGCTATGTCCTCCTCTCGCTCGAGCGGGGCTGGGTCGGGCTCCCGTTCTTCTACACCGGCCATATCCTCTCGGACCTCGTCTGGCTCACGGCGGTCTCGGTCGCCCTCTCCCAGGGGAAGAGGCTGATCGGCCCGAGGTTCTACGCCGGCTTGATCCTGGGCTGCGGGCTCTTCCTCATCGGCCTCGCCGGCTGGTTCATCTACTCCGGAGTCACGGCCCTCACCTAGGCTCGCCGGTCTCTCTCCCCTGTTCTCTAGTCGTTAGCGAGACGACCGCAGCGAGTGGGAGGGCGAGGATCGTCCAGTTCAGGCTCGCCGCGAGCCCGCGGAGGTCGGCCAGCCAGCCGACGAGGCTCACCAAGAGGCCGGCGATCCCCCAGCCGAAGCCCATCGTGATCGCTGAGGCCATGCTCGCTTGCGCGGGGGCGAGCTCCTGGGCTTGCGTCAGGATCACCGGGTTCGACGCGGCCGCGAGCGCCCAGCCGGTCGCGAGGAGCGAGAACGACGCTGCCCCGCCGGTGTGCAAGAACCCGAAGTAGAGTGGATAGGCCAGGGCGAGCGAGAGGGCCGTGACCCACCTCCTGCCGAGGCGGTCGGAGAGATAGCCCCCGCCCAAAGTCCCCAAAGTCCCCACGAAGAGGGAGAGGCCGAGCACGAGGCTCCCCGCGAGTTGCGAGAGCCCGCGCTGCTCGAGCAGCACGAGCAGGAAGGTGGTGAAGGAGATCTGGACGGTCGAGCGGAGGATCACCACCAGCCAGAGCGGGAGGAGGGGCAGGAGGGCCCTGGCCGATCCCTTGGCCCTCTCCGCCGGCCTCGGCTTGGCGGGCCAGCGGGTTCTTCTCCAGAGGACCGCGATGAGGAGCAAGCTCGGAAGGGCCAGGAGATAGGTCCTCTCGAACCCGGCCACCCCGATGAAGCCGGTCGCAAGGAGCGGCCCCAAGGCATAGCCCAGCGACCCCGCGGCGATGAAGCTCGAGACCACCATCCCCTTATGGTGCTGGGAGAGCCCGCCGGCCTGGGAGGCGGATGACGGATGGAAGCTGGCTGTCCCGAGAGCGGCCAAGACCAGGAGGCACAGCACTAGCGGATAAGAGGGCATCAGCCCCACCGCGCTCATGAAGACGGCCGTGATCAGCGGGGCAAGGAGGGCGAAGTTCGCCCGCCCCAGCCGGTCCCCGGCATAGCCGAAGAGAAGCTGGGTGAAGGAGGAGATCGAGCTGTAGACCGAGGAGGCCCCTCCCGCCAAGGTGAGCGAGAGCGAGAACTTGGCGATCAGCTGAGGGATGTAGGCCGGGAGGAAGTTGGAGTAGATGTCGTTGGTGAAGTGGCTCACCATCAGCGGGACGAGCCCGGTCATCCTCTTCGCCCTTGCCATAAGCGCGCCTCTCAGGGTCGGGATTCTAGCCCGGCGCCGCCGCGCGGGCCAAATCGGGGCATCGCTTGACTCCGCCTCTCAGCAGCCGTTATGCTTGTTTAGCTGCTCCTAGGGGGTGGAAAAGATGAGATGGATCAGCGGGCTCTTCGGCGGCGGGGTGGCGGCGTTCTTCTTCTTCAGCTGGATCATCCAGATGCTGTTCAACTCGATCGTCGTCGGGCACCTCGGGCTGCTCAAGCCGCTCAGCTACTGGCAGGCGGCCGGGCTGTGGTTCCTCATCACGCTGCTCTTGGCCTGGGTGGGTATCGGCGCGACGCGCGGGCTCTATCGTCTCCGGCGGGAGCGGGACTGGGAGAAGGTGGGCGAGCGGATCGAGCGGAAGATCAAGGAGAAGCTCCGCTCGTGGGCCGAGGAGGACCACGAGTGGAAGGAGGTGGGGGACAAGATCGAGGCGAAAATCAAGCAGAAGATCAGGGAGTGGGCCGAGGAGGAGTGAGCTGGCCCTTGGGCCGGCTGGGCCAAAGCGCGCCTGATCCTGGGTTGCTGTGGGCTCGGGCTGCCCGGAGGGCTAAAGGGCCTTATTGAACGCTAGAGGGGAGGCGAAACCCCCCGGCTTTCCCGAGGATCATCTCGCTCGAGAATTAGATCCCTCTGCTGTCGTAGGCCCAGTTCAGCAGCGCCTGCCGCTGCTTCCGCCGGCAGGCGAGATCCCCCGGGCGGCAGTGCTTCCGGATTTGGGCGACATGGCGCTTCATCGCCTTCCACCTCTTGATCTGGCGCTCGTCGTCCGGCCCGCGCCGGCCCATGTAGTATCTGCAATACCACTGGAACCAGCCTCGGGGGTCCTCAGGGTAGATCCAGCCCCTCTCTCGCCAGACAGATAGCGGCAGGGAGGCATTGACGCCGAAGTAGTTCAGCTCCGGGTCGTGACGCTCATGGCAGAGCTTCGCGTTCGCGAACCAGTCGGCGGGGAACTCCTCCCTGCAATCGGTCATGTATTTCCCGCCGAAGACCCCGAGCTCGAGCAGCTCCTTGGGGGTGAGCTCGGGCTTGAACTCCGGGTGGAAGTTCTGGCCGACTGGCTCGGTGAGATAGTAAATATAGCCTCTCTGCATCAGGTCGTTCACGACGACCTTTCGTCTTGGCACGCTATCCCGACCTCGCTGCACACCGACAGCGCTCATCCTGACTTGCTTGAGGCGGGAACGAGGCCGCTTGCCAAGCCCCGAGGGCTTTCCTGGTGGAAGGAACCGGAGGCCGCCATCGCTGGCGGCCTCCGCTCGGTAGAGCTGAATTAGCGTCCTCTGCGGGAGTAGCCGCCTCGGCCTCGATCCCCGCCATACCGCGGCTTCCGCTCTCTGGCACACTGCGAGCAGTAGACCGGCCGGTCTTGTGAAGGCTGGAAGGGGAGTTCCTTGATCTCGGCTCCGCACTTGGCGCACTTCAACCCGAGATGGCTGACGTCATACATCGGCATGGAGCTTTACCTCCTCTGGCTTGTCCTGTGACCTTGGGCCTGGGGCAGTATAGCTCATCCGAAGAGCAAAGTCAAATCGGCCTCTCCCGTTGCCCAGCCGCCGAGGCTGTGCTATCATAGGTTCAGAATGGGACTGCTCGCCGAGCTGGGGAAGCGCACGCTGATCATGGGGATCTTGAATGTCACCCCCGACTCGTTCTCCGACGGCGGCCTGTATCTGGAGCACGAGAAGGCCATCGCTCACGGCCTGAAGCTCGTGGAGGACGGCGCGGACATCGTCGATGTCGGGGGCGAATCGACCCGCCCCGGGGCCGACCCTGTCCCGCTGGAGGAGGAGCTCCGCCGCGTGATCCCCGTGATCGAGGGGCTGAGAAGCGCGTCGCGGGTCACGATCTCCATCGACACCTACAAGGCCGCCGTGGCTGAAGCGGCCCTCAGGGCCGGGGCGGACATGATCAACGATATCTCCGCCATGAGGTTCGACCCGCGGATGGCCGAGGTCGTTCGCAAATACGATGTCCCCGTGGTCCTGATGCACATGCAGGGCGAGCCAAGAACGATGCAGGCGAACCCTCACTACAACGATCTCGTCGGGGAGGTCGGGGCCTTCCTACAAGAGCGGTTGAGCGCGGCGGCCGCGGCCGGGATCGCCCCGGAGCGGCTGATCCTCGACCCGGGGATCGGGTTTGGGAAGACCGTCGAGCACAACCTCGAGCTCCTCCGCCGCCTCGCCGAGCTGAAGCGCTTGGGAAGGCCGATCCTCATCGGCCCTTCAAGGAAGTCCTTCATCGGCCGGCTGAGCGACCTCCCGCCGGGGGACCGCCTTCCGGGGACGATCGCGACCGTCGTGCTCGGGATCGCCAACGGCGCTGACATCGTCCGGGTCCACGATGTCCTCGAGGTGAAGCGAGCAGTTCAGGTGGCCGATGCTATCATAAGAGGTGATCGGAAATGGATCTCTCCATCAAGGAGTTGAAGCGTCACGCGGGCAAGACCTTCCCCTTCGCCGGGGAGGCCGAGCTTCTGCCCCGCGAAGGTCAGGAGGCAGCGCTGGTGCTCCGGGCCCGGGTCGGCTTTCGAGGCGAGGCCGTCTACCGCGCGGAGAAGGTCCACCTGGCCCTAAAGCTGCGGGCCGAGGTGGAACGAGCCTGCAGCCGCTGCCTGGACCGCTTCACTGAGACGATCGAGAAGGAGGAGAGGATCACGCTGCGCGAGGAGCGGGAGGTCGGCCTGGCGGATGAGGACTTCGCCTACCCCGACGAGGCGGAGCAGATCAGCCTGATCCCTTATCTCCGGAGCCTAGTCTTCGGCTCGCTCGGCCCGAAGCCGCTCTGTCGGCCGGACTGCGCCGGGCTATGCCCCTCCTGCGGGGCGAACCTGAACAGGGAGGAGCATCGCCCGCTCTGCCCCGAGCTCACCTTCCGCGAGGAGAAGGTCGACCCGCGCCTCGCCCAGCTCTCGAAATGGCTATGAGGGTCATGGGGATCGACCCCGGGCTGGCAACCACCGGCTACGGGATCGTCGAGACCAAGAGCGCGAGGAGGGAGACCTCCTTCAAGCTGATCGAGGGCGGGGTGATCACTACCCCGCCGGATCAGCCGCTCCCCGAGAGGCTCAAGACGATCTATGACGAGGTTCGGGGCTTGGTCAGCTCATTCCGTCCGAAAGAGCTGGCCGTTGAAGAGCTATACTTTGCCAGGAACGCCAAGACCGCGATCTCCGTAGCCCAAGCGCGCGGGGTCGTCCTGCTCGCGGCCGCTGGCCTGCCGGTGGTTAGCTACACCCCGCTCGAGGTCAAGCTCCAGCTCACCGGCTTCGGCCGGGCGACGAAGCAGCAGATCCAGGGAATGGTCGCCCGGCTCCTCGGCCTGCGAGAGCCACCCAAGCCGGACGACGCGGCCGATGCTCTGGCGATTGCCCTCTGCCACCTGTTGAGGGAGGGAAGCCTTGACCGAAAAGCCTGAGAAGCGGCTCCTCCTTATCGACGCCGGGTCGATCGTCTATCCCGCCTATCATGTGATGCGGGAGCTCGCCACCTCCTCGGGCTTCCCCACCGGGGCGATCTACGGCTTCGCCCGGACGCTACTCAAGCTCCTTCACGACTACCCCTCGGAATACATGGCCGTGGCCTTCGACTCGAGGGGGAAGACCGTCCGCCACGAGCGCTACGAGGAGTATAAGGCCACCAGGCCGCTGATGGACGAGGCCCTGGCAGTCCAGCTCCCCAAGATCAAGGAGCTCCTCGAGGCCTGGGCGATCCCCTCCTTCGCCAAGGAGGGCTACGAGGCCGATGATATCATCGCCACGCTGGCTAAGCTGGCCGCGGAGCAGGGCCTCCCGGTCCTGATCGTCTCCGGGGACAAGGACTTAATGCAGCTCGTGGACGAGCAGGTCTGGGTCCTCAAGCCGGCCCGCCCGCCGCGCCAGGAGGTCGAGCTCCTCGACCGGGCGGGGGTGAAGGAGCACCTGGGGGTCCCGCCCGAGCTGGTCCGGGACTACCTCGCCCTCGTGGGAGATAAGGTCGATAATGTCCCCGGGGTCCCGGGAGTAGGGGAGAAGACGGCCCAAAAGCTGCTGGAAGAGTTCGGCTCGCTCGAGCGAGTCCTGGAGAACGCCGCGAAGGTCGGGAACGCCCGGGTCCGGGAGAGCCTCCTCAAGCACCGTGAGCTGGCCCTCCTCAGCCGCGAGCTGGTGGGCCTCCGGGAGGTCGAGCTCGAGCTCGGCCCGGAGCCGCTTCTGGCCTGCCGGCCCGGCCCGAGGGACGAGGCGCGGCTCCGGCAGCTCCTGGAGGAGCTGGAGTTCCGGTCGATCCTCAAGGAGCTCGGGCTGGCCCAGAAGGCCACGAGCGAGGGCCGCTACCACACGATCCTAACCGAGGCGGAGTTCAAGGGTCTGCTGGATAGGCTGGCTGCCGCGGAGGAGTTCGCCCTCGACCTGGAGACCACGAGCCAGGACTCGATGCAAGCCGAGATCGTGGGGATCGCGCTCGCCTTCGAGCCCTACGAGGGCTTCTACATCCCCGTGGGGCACGACTACCTCGGCGCGCCCGGGCAGCTCGGGCGGGAGTATGTCCTGGAGAAACTCAAGCCCTTCCTCGAGGACGAGCGGAAGGGGGTCCTCGGCCAGAACCTGAAATACGACGCCAAGGTCCTCCGCCGCTACGGGATCAGGCTCCGCAGGATCGCCTTCGACTCGATGATCGCAGCCTACCTCTTGGACCCCACGAGCCGGAAGGACCTGGGCGAGCTGGCCGCCCGCTACCTCAAGCGGGAGTTGACGAGCTACAAGGAGCTTTCCGACCAGGACATGCGGAAGGTCCCGGTCGAGGAGGCCACCCGCTACGCCGGCGAGGACGCGGAGATCGTCCTCCGTCTGCGGGACCTGATGGTCCAGGAGCTCAAGGAGAAGGGGCTCTACCAGCTCTTCACCGAGGTCGAGCTCCCCCTGATCGAGGTCCTGGTGGAGATGGAGCTCGCGGGGGTCCTGATGGACCCGAAGATCCTGGAGGAGCAGGCCAAGGGGATCGAAGTGCTCTTGGATAACTTGCGCCGGGAGATCTTCCACCTCGCGGGGGAGGAGTTCAACCTCGCCTCGCCCAAGCAGGTAGCTGCGATCCTCTACGAGAAGCTGAAGCTACCGGTGATCAAGAAGACCAAGACCGGCCCATCGACCGACTCGCTCGTCCTCAAGGAATTGGCCTTGCAGCACCCGCTCCCGGAGAAGATCGTCACCTACCGCGAGCTGGAGAAGCTCCTCAACACCTACATCCGGAAGCTCCCGGAATACATCAACCCCAGGACCGGGAGGGTCCATACATCGTTCAACCAATCGGTGACCGCGACTGGAAGGCTCTCCTGCCTACCCGCCGGGACCCTAGTTAACACCCAGGAGGGCTTGGTCGGGATCGAGCAAGTCAGGCCCGGTGATCTTGTCCGCACACCCTTCGGCCCCCGCCAGGTGCTCGCCTGGCAGATGACGGGAAAGAAGCCGGTGATCTGCCTGACGCTCTCCAACGGGATCACCTTAAGATGCAGCCCGGAGCACCGCTTCCGCAGCCGAGGCCACTGGGTCCGGGCCGATGAGCTCTCACCCGGTATGCCGCTCTACATGAGCTTCACCCCAGGGCTCTTCGGGGCGAAGACCTCGCTCGAGCTTAAACGGACGGCAGCCTATCGCACGAGGAAAAGCCCTGCCCTCCCAAGGGCCTGGACCCCCCAACTGGCGGAGCTAGTCGGCTATTGCTTGGCGGACGGGCATATCGCCCGTAGCAACTATAACGGCAAGCCGGCCAAGCTGGTCCTGGCCTTCGGATGGGATGAGGAGCCACTGATGGACCATTTCGCCAGGATCATCCAGGAAACCTTTGGGAAAGCCCCTCGGAGGCGCTTGACGCGCTCCTGCCCGGTATTGGAGGTCTCGGGGGTGGACATCGCCGGGGCTTTCGCCCAGCTCGGGCTGGGGAGACGTTCCAGGGAGGCCCGTGTCCCTCAGGGGATCTTCCACGCCCCGGAGGAGATCGTCGCTGGCTTCCTCCGTGGCTACTTTGAGGGTGACGGCTCGGTCTCGGATCAGATCATGGTCCGCTCCAGCAGCCGCGCCTTGCTCGAAGATGTGCAACAACTGCTGGCAGTCTTTGGGGTCCCCACGGCCATCACCGGCGGGTCGGCCGATCCCCGAGGCTACGCCCCCCGCTGGACCCTTCGTATCGTCGGCGATCGCTCAAAACAGATCTTCTATCAACGGATCAACTTCATCTCCATGAGGAAGCGCCGAGCCTGTCGTGCTCTCCTCGCCAAGGACTCCCCAAAGAGCAGGACCGAGTTGCTCACTCTCCCCACATCATTCACCATTGAGGCTCTAAAACCATATATCTACGATGCTCATCGCTCTCCCCAGGGGAAGCCCCCAGAGGCCGTATACCAGTTCACCTCTAAGATGGCCCAAGGGCGCCGGACGATGACCCTCTCCCGAGCGGAGTGGCTTGTCCAGGCTTTGGCTAGACAGGGTATAGCCCCGGAGAGAGCACCGTTCCTCCATGAGGCCACCAGCGGCGGTTACTACGAGGTCACTGTTCGGGATATCTCTTATGAACTCCCGACCCTCATGTATGACATCGCCGTCGAAGGCGAGCAATATATGGCTCAAGGGATCTTGGTCCACAATTCCAGTGATCCAAACCTCCAGAACATCCCGGTCCGGACCGAGCTTGGGGGGCAGATCCGGCGGGCCTTCATCGCCCCGAAGGGGAGGAAGCTCCTCGCGGCCGACTACTCCCAGATCGAGCTGCGGATGCTCGCCCACCTCTCGGGGGACGAGAACCTGATCCGAGCCTTCCACGAGGAGGAGGACCTCCACACCCGGACCGCGGCGGAGCTCTTCGAGGTCCCGAAAGATAAGGTGACCAAGGCCCAGCGGGAGATCGCCAAGCGGGTCAATTACGCCACGATCTACGGCGTGAGCGCCTTCCGCCTCTCCAAGGAGCTGGGGATCCCCCAGAAGGAGGCCCAGCAATACCTCAATAAATACTTCGAGCGCTACCCCAGGGTCAAGGAGTTCATCGAGGAGAAGATCCGCGAGGCCGAGGAGAGGGGCTATGCCACGACGATCCTCAACCGGCGGAGGTATCTCCCGCACATCACCAGCCGGGACCATAACCTCCGGAGCTATGACCAGCGGAACGCCATTAATACACCAATTCAGGGCTCGAGCGCGGACCTGGTGAAGCTGGCGATGCTCCGGGTCTACGAGAAGATCAAGGCCGGGGAGCTAAAGGCGGACCTGCTCCTCCAGATCCACGATGAGCTCCTCTTCGAGCTCGATGCCGGGGAGGTCGAACGGGCCGCGCCGATCATCAAGGAGACGATGGAGCAGGTCATGGCCCTCCGGGTCCCCTTAAAGGTCGAGATCAAGGTCGGAGAGAACTGGGAGGAGATCTGATTGACGATCTACACCATCGGCCACAGCAATCTGGCCTTCGAGGAGTTCGCCAGGCTGCTCCAAGCGAACGGAATAAAGCTGGTGGTCGATGTGCGCAGCGTCCCTTACAGTCGGCATAGCCCCCAATTCAATCGCGAGGGGCTCCAAGAGGCGCTAGCGCGCCTGGGGATCGGCTACCGCTACCTGGGAGACTCGCTCGGCGGCCGGCCCGATGATCCGGCCTGCTACAATGGGGATAAGCCAGATTATGACAGGATCGCCCGCCAGGGGGCCTATAGATCAGGGATCGAGGAGCTCATCCAGGTGGCAGAAGAGCTCCCGACGGCGATCATGTGCAGCGAGGAGGACCCGAGCCATTGCCACCGCCATCTGTTGATCACCCGGACATTACTCAATGAACGGGAAGATATTGAGGTCATCCACATCCGTCGAGATGGGAGCCTGGAGAGGGCGAAGAGGACCGGGCAATTACCGCTCCCCTTGGGAAGATGAAGATGTAGTGGACCCCTCGGATTGGACACCTCTGTTAGGGAGGGGTAAGGTCCAAGGA
>JANLFV010000029.1:248-551 GCA_024653345.1 Candidatus Acetothermia bacterium | reverse complement strand
TCCTCATTGACACGGACGGGACGGAGCACTATGATGCCAGCGGCGGCGGGGTGGTGCATGTAACCGCGGCAACCAAGAACACATAACCCCCGGTCCCGCTCGAGCTGCCGTCGCCACCGATCCGACCTTGCCCCTCCCTACGCTCCACCCCGACGGCCTGGCCGACCGCAGGACCCGGCAGGCGCGAACCTGCGCTTCCCGAACGCCGGACAGGCACACCCGACATGATCGCCCTGGCGCCAACGCCGGCCGAGCAGGCTCGGCTGGCGATGAAGTAAGTGCAACAAGCAGGGAAGGGGGTAG
>JANLFV010000029.1:0-240 GCA_024653345.1 Candidatus Acetothermia bacterium | reverse complement strand
CGGCCACGATCCAGGTCAAGCCGGGGCTGAGCTTCGATCCCGGGGTGAGCGGCCGGACCTCGGGCTCGTTCGGGTTCACGGTGATCGTGACCAAGGCCCAGACGGTCAAGCTGCGGCTGGTCTTGATTGATTCAGCGGGCCTCGCGAGCGAGCCGTACGAGTTCACCTGCAAGGTGGAGTGAAGAGAAGCCGGAGGTGAGAACAACGTGAGACGGCGATGGGCAGTGGCAACGTTGGCGC
>JANLFV010000028.1 GCA_024653345.1 Candidatus Acetothermia bacterium | reverse complement strand
TGTAGTGGACCCCTCGGATTGGACACCTCTGTTAGGGAGGGGTAAGGTCCAAGGAGGGGACCACGATGAGACAGCGACGTAAGTTCTCGGGAGCGTTCAAGGCTCAGATAGTGCTGGAGGTGCTCACTGGAGTCAAGACTCCCACCCAGTTGTGCCGGGAGCATGGGATCAAGGAATCCTTGCTCTGCAGGTGGAGACAGGAGTTCCTGGAGCGCGCTCCACGGGTGTTCGAGGCGGGGAGGGGGCGCGACCCCTGCCAGGGCCGGATTGCCGAGCTCGAGCGGATGGTGGGGCGACTGACCATGGAACTGGAGCTGGCAAAAAAAGCATCGCTGCTCTTGAGCTCAGCACAGAACGGAGACGGGAGCTGGCCAGGATGCTGACCGCCCGAGGGCAGTACGCGGTGGCCCGTGTGTGCGCGGTGGTGGGGCTCTCCCGCAGTTCCTACTACCACGCGCGGCGTGACGGGGATGAACGGGAGCTACGGAGAGCGGTCGAGGCGATCGCCCAGGAGTTCCCGACGTACGGGAGCCGGCGGGTGACCGCCCAGCTCCGGCGGGCGCCCTACAGTCTGG
>JANLFV010000027.1 GCA_024653345.1 Candidatus Acetothermia bacterium | reverse complement strand
ATCTGCGCAAGGTGAAGGCAGTGCACGAGAAAGACCTTGCGCAGATGCTCTGCCAGCGGCGTCTTGAGCGCTTGGGGCAGCATCGTCACTCGATCCTTCCCACCTTTGCCGCCCAGAACAAGGATTTCGTTTCGAGCAAAGTCAATGTTCTGAACGCGCAAGTGCAGGCATTCCTTGAGCCGCAGCCCCGCCCCATACATCAGCGACGCCATCGACCACTTGTCGCCTCGCAGGTGATCAAGCACCTGCTTGACCTCTTCGCGCGTCAGGACTACGGGTAACCGTTTCGGCTTCCGGGCGCGAATCACCTGGCCGAGATCGCCAACCTCGCGGCCAAGAACATGGCGGTAGAGGAACAGCAAGGCGGCGAGAGCCTGATTCTGCCTCGAGGCGCTGACCTGTTCCTTCAAGGCCAGATGGGTCAGAAAAGCGTTGATTTCCGGCTCGCCCATCTCCGCCGGATGCCGGACCCTGTGGAAGAAGATGAACCGTTTGATCCACTGGACATACGCATCTTCTGGGCGCGGGCTGTAGTGCCTCGTCCGAATCGCGGAGCGGACCTGATCCAGGAGTTTTGGTTTAGTGGGATTTTGGGTAAAACAAGACATGACCGCACCCATTCATACCGATGTCCTAAGTTGCGGCTGCTCAAGTGCTCCGAGACCAGGTTAGCCCTTTTACGTCACGGGGTTAATATAACTAACTATTTCGAGAGTGTCAAGAA
>JANLFV010000026.1:606-817 GCA_024653345.1 Candidatus Acetothermia bacterium | reverse complement strand
GATCTCGTAGAGAGGCGTTCTGCATGGGCAGAAGCTGGGGCGTAAGGTCCAGTGGACCGTGCAGAATTGAGAATTCTGGCAGTAGTAGAAGCATAGTTGGGTGAAAATCCCAACCGCCGCAGGGGCTAGGTTTCCTCGGCCATGTTCGTCAGCCGAGGGTTAGTCGGTCCTAAGGTGCACCGTAACTCGAGTGTACCGAAAGGGAAACAGG
>JANLFV010000026.1:0-596 GCA_024653345.1 Candidatus Acetothermia bacterium | reverse complement strand
GGTTAATATTCCTGTACCGTCCGTCTGTAGCGAAAGCCCTGACGCTTCGGGATATGTCAGGCGGGACCGTCGTCCCGTCTAAGCATCAGAAGCCTGTGGAGTACCGTAATGGTGAGAAGCAGGTGAATGTGTGATGGGGTAACCTGACAAATTCCTGGAGCCCGTGAAAAGGGAGACGGCGTCCGTACCGAGAACCGACACAGGTGCCCCTCGCTGAGAAGGCGAAGGCGTGTCGGAGATAATTGTGTTAAGGGAACTCGGCAAATTGGCCCCGTAACTTCGGGAGAAGGGGTGCCTGCCTGGAGATCAGGCAGGTCGCAGTGACCAGGGAGCTCTAACTGTCTAATAACAACATAGGTGACTGCAACTCGGAAACGACTAGTATAGTCACTGATTCCTGCCCAGTGCGAGTATCTGAATACCGGGTTCAACCGGACGAAGGACTCGTAAACGGCGGGGGTAACTATGACCCTCTTAAGGTAGCGTAGTACCTTGTCGCTTAATTGGCGACTTGCATGAATGGATTAATGAGAGCTCTACTGTCCCTAACACAAGCCCGTTGAACCTTTTGTCCTAGTGCAGAGACTAGGGACTCC
>JANLFV010000025.1 GCA_024653345.1 Candidatus Acetothermia bacterium | reverse complement strand
CCGGATCCGGCTCGGTTGCTCCTACGTGGCTATCACACTCTTCGGCGGGCCGTTCCCGGCCACTTCGAATTCCCTTGCCAGACCTTTATGGGCGGAGCTTATCACACCACATCTCCCTTTCGGGATTCGGTTTGGGCTCTGCCGCGTTCACTCGCCGTTACTGACGGCATCTCGGTTGATTTCTTCTCCTGCCCCTACTAAGATGTTTCAATCCGGGGCGTTCCCGATCCTCACGGATCAGCATAAAGCTGGGATTTCCCATTAGGGCATCCCCGGTTCAAAGGCTCCATGCGCCTCGCCGGGGCTTATCGCAGCTTGGCACGCCCTTCATCAGCGCTCGAGCCGAGCCATCCCCCGGCTGGCATATCAGCAGCTTGATCGTTCCACTGATCTCAGTGAGCGTCTGGTCTGCAAAGCGTATACACGGCTTCATCCTGATATCAGCCCTTCCCTGCGAAGCCTCGCTCCAGCAGGTGCACCCAATGGACTTGCTGGGATTCGGACCCAGGGCCTCCGCCTCGCAAAGGCGGCGCTCTACCTGCTGAGCTACAAGCCCATAAATCCCAGCAACAGGTCAAGTGACGATCCTATCAGCTTCCAGCCGATTTTGCACACTAGGAGGTGATCCAGCCGCAGATTCCCCTACGGCTACCTTGTTACGACTTAACCCCCCTTGCAAAGCCCGGATTCGAATGTATCAAGTGATACACCCTCATCCAGACCCTACTCGGGTGGTTTGACGGGCGGTGTGTGCAAGGAGCAGGGACGTATTCACCGCGTTCTGTTGAAACGCGATTACTACGGATTCCAGCTTCATGAGGGCGAGTTTCAGCCCTCAATCCGAACTACGATCGGCTTTAGGGGATTGCCTACCCCTCTCGGGGTCGATACCCATTGTGCCGACCATTGTAGCCCGCGTGTAGCCCGGATAATTCGGGGCATGCTGACCTACCGTTGCCCATTCCTTCCTCCGCTTTAGCAGCGGCGGTCCCCACAGAGTACCCGCCTCCCCGGAGGGATCGCTGGCAACTGTGGGCGTGGGTCTCGCTCGTTGCCTGACTGAACAGGATGCTTCACAGTACGAACTGACG
>JANLFV010000024.1 GCA_024653345.1 Candidatus Acetothermia bacterium | reverse complement strand
TGTGGCCACCTCCCACAGCTTGACCGTCTTGTCCTCGGACCCGGAGGCGAGGAGCCGCCCGTCCGGGGAGAACGCGACCGAGAAGACAGAGCTGGTATGGCCGTGGAAGAACCGGACCAGCTCCAGCGTCCCCACATCCCGCAGCTCGATCCCGAGCGAGGTGGCCACCGCGAGATGCCGCCCGTCCGGGGAGAAAACCACGTTGCTGGTGATCGTTCCCAGCCCCAGCCGGGCCACCGCCCCCTCCGGGAGGGGGATCACCCCCTGCCCCGCCCCGACCACCGCCAGAACCACAAGCGCCAACGTTGCCACTGCCCATCGCCGTCTCACGTTGTTCTCACCTCCGGCTTCTCTTCACTCCACCTTGCACGTGAACTCGTAGTTTCAATCCCTCATAGGTAGCCTAGCAACTTTTCTTCCCTGCGAGTCCCTTCGCATCCCTTATTAGTTTCAATCCCTCATAGGTAGCCTAGCAACCCGCAGTAATAGGGGCTGCACCTGGAATTATAGCCCGAGCTAACGGTGGAGTCAACCCCCTCTCTGGGCTGGAACCCCTCGCCAACCGGCGGTCGGGAAGCGCTCAATCCCCTAACTCCGCCCGGCTGTCGATCCCCAAGGGATCTTGCACGACCGGGGGTCGACAGGGAGGCGTGCCTCCTCGGCTCACAGCACCAGTGTCTGCCCGCCCTTGTCCTGCCCCAGGAGCTGCCGCTCCATGTATTGCTCCCGCCGCAGAAGGTAGAAGACGACCGAGTCCTCCTCTTCCTTGATCGCCCTCTTCAGGTCGGCCTTCAGCCGCTCGAGCTGGGCCGCCGTGAGCTCGCCCTCCAGAAGCGAGTTCTGGACCCAGCTCAGATACCGCCGCCCGATCTTCAAGACCTTATTCACCCGCTCGACATTCACATCGTAGGCCATGATCACGAACACGAGCTACCACCCCGCGAGATACGGTTCGTAGGGCCGATCGCCCAGGAGGTGCTTCTCCAGCTTGTAGAGGTCGAGCCGGATCAACCGGCGGTAAGAGACCTTCCGCTTCAACTGCGCATGGTCGATCGTCGTCCGGAGCTTCTCTTCCCACTCCTGGACGAAGATCTTTCGCCCGGCCTCGGTGAGGAAGATTCCCTCCACCCCTTCGGAGAAGTGCTCCGCCTTGAGCTGGCCCTTGTTGACGAGCGAGAAGATCAGCCGGTCCACCAGGATCGGCTTGAAGACCTCAGCCACATCGAGGTTTAGGCTGAACCTTCTGAAGTTGGTCGTGTGCAGGAAGCCGATCCGGGGGTCGAGGTGCGTCCGATAGATCTCGCTGAGGGCTGCGACATACAGCAAGGAGTTCCCGAAGCTGATCAGGGCGTTCAAGCGGTTCTGCGGGGGCCGCCTTGTCCGCTTGGCAAAAGAGAACTCCTCCTGCTTCAAGATGAGATCGAAGGCCCCATAGTAGACCTCGCGGACATTCCCCTCGATCGCCATCAACGCTTCGGGCGAGTCCTGGGCCTCGAGCGCGGCGGCGATGAGTTCGAGCTGCTCCAAGATGGCCCGTAGCTCCGCCACACCCCGGCGGAGGTAGTATTCCAGGACCCGCTCCATGTTCCCGATCGCGCCGCGGACGAATCGCCTCGCGAGGTCCAGCCGCTTCTCTTGATCGAGGTAGTGCTCGGCCTGCTTGAGGATCAGCCAGCCCGAGTTGTAGTGCTCCCTGGGATAGAACGAGCCGATGTAGTAGCCGTAGCGATTGAAGAAGTGCAATAAGACCTCGTTTTGAGTGAGGAACTCCAGCAAGCGCTTGTTGAAATCCAGTTCGCCGAAGATGTGGAGCTCGGAGATCCCCTCGACCGGACATATCTCTTCTTCCCCTCGCCGTCCTCGAAGGCCAGGGTATTCTGGTGCCGCTCGAGCCGCCCGTCGGAGAAGATGTAAATCGGCTGCTTCATTGTCTACCCCCAGCAGAACTCGGCATAGGCGCAGGGGCGGCAGATTGGGGTCCACTCGGCCTGGGGCGGGGCCTCGAGCTCGTTCAGCCTGGCGATCTCCTCCAGGGCCGCCTCGACCTGTCGCTCCGCTTCTTCCGTGAGATAGACCTGTTCGATCCGCCGCTGGCGGGGGAAGCGGACTTCCCCCACCAGCCCGGTCAGCCCCTTCCGCTTCAGGTAGTAGAGGTAGTAAAGCACCTGGAGCCTGGCCGCCTCGGCCATCTTCTGGGAATACTTCACTTCCAGCACCTTCCCGCTCCCCTCGAGGATATCGACCTTGATCAGGGAATCGATCAGGACCTCTCGCTTAGGGAGCCGCTCATAGCTCGTCTCGTGGAGGAGGGCTCCCAGGGCCACCCTATCGCTCGACCTCTCCAGCTCGAGGTGGTGGGAATAGAGCCAGAGCTTCCGGCGGCAGACGACATAGTAGTTCACCTCCGTGCCGGTGTGGAGCGGGAGATCATCCATGTAGGCTCCTATCCTAGCGCTTGATCGTCGCCCTCGCTTGCCGATAAGCCCCGATCTCCCCACCTAACCGGAGCCCGCGCTCACGCGCTTTCTCTACTACCGCCAGCGTGCTCACATCCAGCAATTCCGCCGCCTTCGAGAGGCTGATCCGGCCGCGGCTCAGCAACTCCAGGACATACTCTTCTGCCCCGGCATAGAGCAGCTGGCGCAGTGCGGCAGCCCGATCGATTCGCTCCTCCTGCGCCCGCAAGTCCGCCAGCTCGATCAGGTGCTTAGGCAACCTCAATGGATAAGGCGTGGTCTTCATCAGGCCCCTCCTTGCTTGCCGGCCAACAACTTCAGGTCCTCCAAGGCCTCCCGGTAGACTTCCGGTTTGATAAGCCCCTTCAGCTTCTCCAAGGACTCGAACGCTTCCGGTGCCGACAGGTGCCCTTCGCTGGCCAAGGCGACGAGCACAGCGGCTGGGGGCCAACCCGGGAGGCCCATTTCGCGCAGGAGTTCTAAGAAGGCCACGTGGTCGCTCACGATCCCATCGGCTGGCAGCGCGAAGTAGAGCCGGAGGGCCTCGCGCTCGCCCACGCCCAGGGAGCGCCGCCCAGCCAGGATCTTCTCAGCTTGCGGATGGCGCGCTACCCAGCGGATCTCCATCTTCTCTGCCACGATCCGTTCGATCTCCGCCGCATCGGGATAGGACTCTTGCTTCCCCCGTTCCACCGTCTCGCAGTAGACGGCTCGCGGGATGAAGCACCGCCAGGCTCGGGCCAGGGGCGCCAACGCGCCGCATTTGGCCAGCTTGATCAAGCCATCCGAGTCCAACACTACCGTCCTTGACACCCTTCATTCTACAATGTTCTACAAACGGCCGTCAAGGCCCCAAGCCAGTGGGCTCATATTCAGATTCCACAACCTTCCCTGCGGTAGCGCACCTGGAGGATTCCTTCCTCGGCTAACGGCTCGACCGCCGAGGTTGGGGCTAGACCCGGACTATGACCACGGCCAGGGCCTTCCCCTCGGCCGCCGAGGTCGCCGGCAGATGCGCTACCACTACCGCCACATTGCCCTTGCGTAGGTTATGCTCGGGCAGATCCCGCGTAAGGGCTACCCGCTAATAGAGCTTTGAAGTGGACCCCTGGAGTTGGACAGATTTTGGCCTCTGGCTAGGGAGGTGGCA
>JANLFV010000023.1 GCA_024653345.1 Candidatus Acetothermia bacterium | reverse complement strand
CCACCTCCCTAGCCAGAGGCCAAAATCTGTCCAACTCCAGGGGTCCACTTCACCGCCATTGAAGAAGGCCTTCCCTGGCTCTGTCTGTGGAAGCACTGCCCGATGCAGCTCGGCTCGGGCCCGAGCGAGGCCTTCGCCTACAAGGGCCTGCCGCGGCGGGAGCTGGCCGACTGGCGGCTCGAGGGGCAGTATGAGCCCAGATCAGCACCCCTATGACACCCGGGATGAGCTCGAACCTGGCCGGCGTCCGCCCGAGGAATTCGCCATCGGCCTGGAGGAGCAGCGGCTCTTTCGCCTCGACTCGGACCTCTCTCGCTCGATAGAGCTTGACCTTGGGATGAGAGGGATGGCTTCCCCGGTAGACCCGGGCGAGGTTGGTGAGGATCTCCCACCTCGCGAAGTCGCCGATCACGATGACATCGAAGAGTCCGTCGTCCGGCTCGGCCTAGCCCACCTTCCGAGGTCGAGGGGGATCCCCAGCTTCCGGGCTGGCTCGGGGACCACAGGGTCAGGCTAATCGGGCTGCGCTTGCGCATCTTGCGCCTTGCCCGCCGGGGAATGATCCATCTGGCCCTCTTCAGAAGCGACAGAGGGGGCCGGCGCTTGGCCCTAAGCTACTCCGCCAGGCCGAGGAGCTCCTCCAGCCGCGGCCGGTCGAACCCGATGACGATCTCCCCGTCGACCTCGATCACGGGGACGCCCATCTGGCCGCTCTTCTGGACCATCTCCTGGGCCCTGGCCATGTCCTCAGCGACGTTATACTCCTCGTAGGGGATGTTCCGCTCGTCCAGGAACTGCTTGACCCTGGAGCACCAGGGGCAGGTGGGCGTGCTGTAGACTTTCACTTCCGGCATACTGAACCTCCTCTTTTAGGATAGAGTAAGATAGCTTTGCAGGAGCCTCTCGAGCTCCTCATCTCTCTCCGGACGGCCTCTGTTGGCCGGGCATTCGCGGATGTAGCGCTGAAGAATGGGGGAGCGACCCGCTGGAGAGCATCAGTGGCCCACCGCTTTCAGGACCTGGGCCAGGAACTCCCGCTCCGGGAGGGCCCCGACGAAGCTGAACTTCTCGTTGACCACCGTGTGGGGCACGGCGGAGATGCCATACCTATTAGCCAGCCCGTTGAAATCGGTAGCCATCACCATGTCCGCAATCACATGCTTGCTCGCCAGGGCGAGCTTGTGGGCCGTCCGGACTGCCCTGGGGCAGTAGGGACAGCCGGGGGTGACGAAGACCTGGATGTGCACATCGCTCTCCAGTTCGCGGAGTTCCTCCAGCGCATCCCGGGGGAGATCGATCGTCCCCCGCGAGACATCGATGATATCCTCGACGAGCGAGCCGAACTCGTATCCTGCGGGGACTCCGTAGAACCTGACCCCGGAGGCGCCCCCAGGCCGGCGGACCACGATCGCCGGGGCCTTGTCGATTCCCAGGCGGCGAGCTGTGCTATCTTCGGGCAAGTTGTGCCGCCGGACGGAGATCTGCCCGTTCAGCGCGGCCAGCTCCTCCAGGATCTGCTCCGTAAGTCGGGAAGGCTCAGTTCCGTCGCTGAAGAAGTCGAGGACCACCTTATCCTTCAGCTTCGCCTGGAACTCCCTCTCCAGGTATTCTCGATCGTCCGCTGAGAGCAAACTCACTCGGGACCTCCCTGGCCATCCCCCGCGGGGGCACGGTTGATTATGCCGCGGCACCGCGTTGTCTGCAACATCGGCGCGGACTATACTTACTAGGCAGCAAGCGTGGCGGAAGCTTGAGATTGAGGAGGTATGTTGATGTCCGAGGAGCACGATCTGCGCAGCCTGCCCCAGGATCACCCGCGGGAGTTCATCCCGCCGGGACTAGACCTGGGGGACTGGGAGAAGGTGGAGCCGCTCTTCGACGTGCTAGAGCGAGAGAAGATCGGCACGCGCCAGGAGCTGGAGCGCTGGCTCCGGGCCTGGTCCGAGCTGGAGGCGGCGCTCGACGAGGAGGGCTCGATCCGCTACGCGCGGATGACCTGCCAGACCGACGACCCGGAGCGGGAGCGGGCCTACCTGCATTTCATCGAGGAGATCGAACCGCGGGCCAAGCCCCGCCTCCAGCGCCTGCGGGAGCGCTACACCAAGAGCCCGGCCCGCGGGGAGCTCGCCGAGGCCCCGGCCTCCTTTTATTATGTCCTGGACCGGAATATCGCCAATCAGGTGGCCCTCTTCCGCCAGGAGAACGTCCCGCTGGAGATGGAGGAGGCCAAGCTCGCTCAGCGCTACCAGAAGATCGTCGGGGCGATGACCGTCCAGTTCCAGGGCCAGGAGCAGACGCTCCAGCAGATGGCCCGCTACCTCGAGGAGCCGGACCGGGCTGTCCGGAGGGAGGCCTGGGAGCTCTCCGAGGAGCGGCGGCTGAAGGATCGCGAGGAGATCGAGGAGATCTACGATGAGCTCCTGGCGCTCCGCGAGAGGATCGCCCGGAACGCCGGCTTCAGCAACTATCGCGACTACGCCTTCCGCAAGCGCGAGCGGTTCGACTACACCCCCGAGGACTGCCTCCGCTTCCATCAGGCGGTCGAGGAGCAGGTCGTCCCTCTGCTGCGGGACTTGCAGAAGCGCCGCCAGGCCGAGATGGGCCTCGAGCCCCTCCGGCCCTGGGACCTGCTGGTCGATCCCCAGGCCCGGCCGCCGCTCCGCCCGTTCACCAAGGCCCAGGAGCTGGTCGAGGGCTGCGAGGAGATCTTCCGCCGCGTCGGGGAGGAGCTCGGCCAGGAGTTCCAGCGGCTAAGGGAGTTGCGGCTCCTCGACCTGGTGAGCCGGAAGGGGAAGGCCCCCGGAGCATACAGCCTCACGCTCGCGGAGAAGCGGCTCCCGTTCATCTTCGCCAACTTCGTCGGGCGGGACGACGACCTCCGGACGATGCTCCACGAGTCCGGGCATGCCTTCCACGCCCTAGCGGCCCGGGAGCAGCCGCTCCATCTCTACCGCGGCTCGCCACTGGAGTTCGCCGAGGTCGCCTCGATGGGGATGGAGCTCCTCGGCGGAGAGCACATCGCCGTCTTCTACAAGAAGAAGGAGCAGGCCGCCCGCTCGAAGCGGGAGCACCTCGAGGGGATCATCAGGCTGCTCCCCTGGGTGGCGACCATCGACGCCTTCCAGCACTGGCTCTACACCCATCCCGGCCACTCCCGCGCGGAGCGGCGAGAGCAGTGGCTGGCATTGCGCCGCCGCTTCGGGGGGATCGAGAGCTGGCAGGGCTACGAGGAGGCGCTGGCACACCAATGGAAGCGCCAACTCCACCTATTCGAAGTCCCCTTCTACTACATCGAGTATGGGATCGCCCAGCTGGGGGCCCTGGGAGTCTGGCAGAACGCGAGGCGGGATTCCCAGGGTGCGATAGCCGCCTATCGCCGGGCCTTGGCCCTCGGGGGCTCGCGCCCCCTCCCGCAGCTGTTCGGGACGGCCGGGCTCCGGTTCGACTTCTCCAGCTCGACGGTCGCGGGGGCAGCGAGAGCGCTGCGGACTGAACTCCTGGGATGAGGGCGATCTGATGGAGGCAAGGGTCAGATTCGTGGAGGGGATGCAGTTTGTCGGGACCTCGGCGAGCGGGCACGCCCTCGCCTTGGATTCCCGGGGCGAGGGCGGGGCGAATACCGCGCCGAGCCCGATGGAGCTAGTCCTGATCGCCCTCGGCGGCTGCACCGGGATGGACGTGGTCTCGATCCTGAGGAAGATGCGGGTCGGGTGGGAGAGGTTCGAGATCGCCCTCCAGGCCGAGCGGGCCGAGGAGCACCCCAAGCCCTTCACCAAGATCCATCTCACCTACCGGATCTGGGGAGACGGAATTCCTGAGGATAAACTGAAGAGGGCGATCGAGCTCTCCCAGGAGCGCTACTGCTCGGTCGGGGCGATGCTGGCCAAGGGGGCGGAGATCACCTATGGGTATGAGATCAACCCCGAGCCGCGGCCCGGGACTCAGTGAGCAAGGCGGAGCCGGACGAGGCCTTACCCCTTGAAAGCCTTTCCCTGCCAACTTGCACACCCGCGCATCTGCCGACTCTGCTCAACCCCAGCGGCCCCAGGGATGAGGATATGGGCGACGGTGTGTTGGATTGCAAGACCTGAGCCTGACACCACCGGGCTTGCGCGGCATATTCTAAGGAGGCTCGTGTCAGGTCACGCAGATCTTCTTCACTCCACGCCTCGCTCTCCTCCACGAAGGCCGGGATGACACCGTTGAGGATCAAGGCGGCTAGCTGCAGGCGCTCTTTCACCGGGAGGCGCCGCACCACCTGGTTGTAAAGTTCTTCCACCGTCTTGGTAGCCATGGCCTCTATCTCCTCCCACGGCCAGATTCTAGCAGCCGATCCTCTCATTGTCCAATGGCAGGACTTAGCTTTCCTTTGGGGGATGAGTCCCTGCCTTCAGCTGATAGCTGAGCGCGGAAGGCTAATTTCTGAGACCGTTTCATGCTCCTCCAAGTCCTTTGGTTCTCAGCTCCTGGCTGATCGCCTCTTCGCGCCCTGCGGCAGGCACACCTCCCCTTGCCTTCTGCCCAAAGTTCGACCTACAGAGCAACATAAGCTCAGCGGGAAACCTGCCCAGCCGCGCTGCAGAAGCCAGGACTGCGATTATAAGCTGGTTCTCGTGCTGCTCTGCCCCGTCCTCACCTCTTCATCAGCCCGCCGAGGTCTCAAAGGTTGAGCGGATGCTGCATTGCAAGACCTGACCTCCTTGCCCGCAGTATTCAACCGATAACCCCCGCGACAAGGCTTCCCCCTTGCCCGAGCCAGCCGGGCAAGGCCAGGTGGTAGTTCAGTGTGTCCGTGGCCTGTTGCCAAAGACACCGTCCGTCAGGAAAGTCTTTCATAGATGTTGTGTTGCAAGACCTGACCCCTCACGTCTCACCTAGTCTGGCGTCGCTTGCCCTCGATTTCAATCCAGAGAGCACTTAGTGAGCCGCTCTTAACTTCACTGGCCATTATGTGTTATAGTCTCTTGGCATGGTTGGGGCTCTGAGCCGCACCGGGGGCTCAAGCTGGCTGGGCCCAAGAGGAAGGGAGGTGGGAGATCGAGGTTGCGATTAGGCGAGCGTGGAGGGAGTCGAGAAAAGAATGAGACCATGAAAGGAGGGACCCCGGGATGAGGAGATGGGCGTTAGGAGTAGGTATCTTCGCGCTTGCGTTGTTGGTCCTCGGGACGGTGCCGGCGTGGGCGCAGGCTACGCTCTACGTTGATGACGATGGGGTTTGTGGCGAGAATAACCCTTGCTATACCACTCTTCAGGCGGCGATCAACGACGCCGCCGCAGGCGACACTATCCTGGTTTATCCGGGAACCTATGATCCGCAGATTGAGGTCACCCCGCCTGGCTGGGGCAGCCACTACTATGCCCAAGGGATTGTAGTATGGAAGGACAACCTCACGATTCGGGCGGTGGACTCCGATCCGGCGAACACGATCCTCCAGAGCACTTTCCCCGGCTGGATGGACTGGTGGAGGATCCAGCGACTGACGGGCGGGGTCTGGACGGCTTCACCTCCGAACCAAACGGGTGGGTTCAATCCTGGCACATCGGCCTCGCCGAGCGCGGTGATGATCGTGGCATCCGGCGTGACCATTGAGGGATTCAAGATCCGGCGGCCGTACGACTTCACGCCGAATACATATAACACGGCGGGCGTGATGATCGGCGGCGTGGCCCCTGGAGATTCATACAACCTTGGAAAGAACAACAACATCGTCCGGAACTGCGTGTTCGACGACGTGTGGCACGCCGTGTACATTTGGCATTCCAGCGGCAACGTCATCGAGAACAACCAAGTCGCAGCTCTGACGGGCAAGACCGATCATTGGGCCTGCATCTCCGTCTACGATGGTTCAACCCCCACCGAGGTCGGCTATCCCTATCCGAGCACAGTCAATGTGATCCGGGACAACACCATCGCCGATAAGGGCATCTACGTGGGGGCGTGGCCTTCGCCGGCTGCTTGGACCGACAATAGCGGCACGGTAATCCATGGCAACACTTGCACCTCGATCGGCATCGGATACAGCAAGAGCTCCAATGTTCAGATTACGAACAACACCGTGGGGCCCGGCAACATATGGAGTGCTGGTGGGAATGCAGCGAACATGCTCACCAACCTGACCGTGTCCGGGAATACGGTTGGCATTGGGACTGACAACGGAATGCAGTTAGCATGGCTAAGCGGCGGGACCGTTTCTAGCAACACCGTCTCCGGCCGCACCACCAATGGCATTGCCCTACTAGATTCGAGCGGTGTTACCATCGACGGCAATACCACAACGGGCAACGGGGGATCGGGGATAGTGCTGGTGAGGACTGGCAACGTGACCGTAAGCGGGAATACCATTAACAACAACACAGGCAATGATGCTAATCCCGGTGGTCTGACAATCGGAGAAGGTGTCAACAATACAACTGTGACTGGCAACAACATCCAAAATAACACCCAGTTTGGCGTTTGGATTAAGAATGACGCAGGCGCTGGCAACGTCTTTCACTGCAACAACATTGTGGGCAATGGGGTAGGGATGCAGAACAACCTGACATCCGTAGTAGTTAACGCCGAGCACAACTGGTGGGGCTGCACCGCCGGGCCGGGGAACACCGGATGCGACGCGACTCAAGGAAATGTGGACTTCGACCCCTGGGTGAGGATGGAGGTGCCGCCGGGGGTGATGTGTGGTCTCAATGGGATCACTGATACGGACAACGATGGCTTGATCGACACGCTCGAGATGGGCGGCGACGGTGACCAAGACCGCAGCACGACCACCGATCCGCTCGACTCCGACAGCGACAATGACGGCCTGCTTGACGGGGAGGATGGGAACCACAACGGGAAGGTGGATCCAGGTGAGACCGATCCGAATGACCCTGACAGCAACAATGACGGCCTCTGCGACGGGAGCGCCTCCTTGCCGACCGGGACAGCTTGCACCACCATCTCTAAGTCGGGGCGGAATGGCGAGGACCTCGATGGCGACGAGAACCCCAAGGATCGCGGCGTCACCGAGACCGATCCGACGAAGAAAGACACAGACGGCGACGGGATCGATGACTTCAACGATCCTACCCCTCTCCTGCGCGGTGGAGATGGCTGTTTCGGTGTGACGGCTTACTCGATCCCTAGCAGGGTCACGTCCCGGCCGACTGCCAGGAGGGCCGCGACCAGAACCATCGTTGTAGTCATCATCAACAACAGCGGTGCGCCACTTGTTGTACCTCAAAATGCCTTCGCGCCCCAGCCCGATGAGAAGTTCACCATCGTGCGGGTCAGTCCTACTCTCCCCCGCACGATCAAGAACGGCAGGAGGGCTAGCTTCTCTGTCTTGACCCAGGTCGCGGCTGGCCAGCCTCAAGTGACAGCATTCGCGCCCTACTTCAACATCTGGCTTGCTTGTGGTGTGGTGACCTCGGCCAGTGTCGGGCCGGTGGAACTAGAGGCATCCGGGCCGAGCTGCAGGGCGACCAACTGCGCGTGGAGGCCTACGGCTCGGGTATCGCCTCGATCCAGCTCCAGCTCTTCGACCTCGCGGGTCGAGCGCTGGTGGACCGCACGGGCAAGGGGAGCGCCCTGGTGGTCCCCCTGGCAGCGGGGTCGGTGGGCAAGCCCCTGGCGAACGGGGTCTACCTCTATGTCGTGACCGTCAAGGGCTATGACGGGAGCGTCGTGCGCAGCGAGGTGCGCAAGCTAGTAATCTTGAGGTAGTAGAGTAGATGCCACCCTCTCCCCAGCCCTCTCCCCTCGAGGGAGAGGGTGAGGTGAGGGGGCAGACCAGGAGGGAATAGGAGGGGCCCCGGGGCGCAGTAAGCCTCGGGGCCCTTGGTTTCCCAGCGCACCCGGCGAGGGGTCAGGTCTTGCAATCCAATATTCATGAAACGCTCCCCTGCCAGACGGTGCCCTTAGCGACAGGCCACGGGGAGATTGGACTCTCATCTTGCCTTGTCCGGCGGGGTCGGGCGGGGAAGGAAGCCTTGTCGTAGGGGTTATCGGTTGAATGACAAGCAAATCTTATCGCGTAGCCTTCTTCTCTGCCCGGCCCCCTGAGCCGAGCATGAGCCTCCTCGAAAAATACGATAGCATGGAAGACCCGGCTTTTCAAGTGCTTGAGATATATCAGTCGAGCTCCCCGGAGACGAGCTTCTGGAGGTATTCCTCGATCTCCTCCAGGCCGTAGATCGTCTTTCGCCGCTCGTAGTCCTCGAGCCAGGCGTCCTTGATCGTGTCGTCCCGGCGGATCTCGATGTCGTCGATCCCGAAGTGCTCGACCATCCTTCGGGCCTCACGCTCGATCTCGGGGTCCTTCACCCGGAAGAGGAACCGCGTGAACTCCGGCGGCATCGGCTCGCTCACCTCCTGGTTCTATAAGACCCGGACCTCGATCCCCGTCCCGGCCAGCCTCCTCTTGAAGTCCTCGGGGTCGGCCCTCGTCTCCGGCAGGAGGTTGTAATGGGTGGGGACCACGACCTTCGGGGCGATCGTCCTCGCTGCCTCGGCCGCCTCGGGGACATCCATAGTGTAGGTCCCGCCGATCGGGAGGAAGGCCAGGTCCAGGGCCTCCTGCTTGAGGGCCGCCATCTCCGGGATCGAGTCGGTGTCCCCGGCGTAGTAAAGCCGCTTCCCCGCGAGCTCGAGGATCACCCCCATCCCGAAGCCCTTGGGGTGGAAGGGCTCCCCGGGGGAGCGGAACCGGTGGGTGTTGTAGGCATGGACGGCCTTGAGCTTGATGCCCTGAGCTTCCAGCTCCTGGCCGACCTCCAGCTCTTGGGCCTTGGCGGCCTTGACCTCCTTGAGGTTGCAGCCCTTCTTGGCCACGACCTCCGTCCCCGGCTTGATGAGCCGATTGATCGCCCCGGGATCGAAGTGGTCGAAGTGGGCGTGGGTGCTCACGATCAGGTCGGCCTTCTCCTCGTCCCCCTTCAGGACCTTGGAGAAGGGGTCGATGTAGATGACCCTCCCCTTGGGGTCCTTGAGCTGGACCGTCGAGTGCCCGATCCACCTGATGGTCAACCCATTGTGCTTCGTCTCCTTGCCAGGCATAGTAAACCTCCTCAATTGCTCCTGTTATCCTGAGTCTACAGGAGATGCTAACCAGGTCAAATTCCCCTCATAGGCGGCTCCGTCCGGGTCCGAGCAGCTTGAATTCCCAAGGAGCCTGGACCCACGCTAGCTCTTTCCCAACGGCGTTCAAGAGCCTCTCATCCGCCGTGACCATGACCGCTCCTAAGCTCTCTGCCAGGGCTATATAAGCCATGTCATAGATGCTAGGCCGCTTGTAGGTGAGGGAGAGCTCGAGGATCCTCTCGGCTAGATCGGCAATATCCCTGATCTGGATCTGGAGCTGCTGGAAGAGCTTCCAGCGCTCCCCTACCCCTTCCCGAGTCAGCCGCGAGGGGCTGCCGGCCTTGCCCCGGACAGCGAGATACAAGCCGTTTAGGATCTCCTGAGGGAGCAGCGACGGGCCGCATAACTGGATCTTCCCCTTTGCATGGAGATCGATTAAGCGATCGGCATGGGCCTGATAGCGCTCTGCTGGCAGCCAAGCGGGGAGGAGGGCGCTGGCATCGGCGACGATGGGGATCAAGGTCGCTCCTCCAATTGCCTGCGAGATTCTCTATAGATCTCCGCGGCATCCAAGCCGGACCCTTCCAGCTCATCCCGCAATTCTCGTAGGCGGGCGGCGGCTATTCGGCGCTTTATCGCCGCATACTCATCCCAGGAGATGAGTATAGCGGCGGGCCGATCATCTTTAGTGATGGTCACCTCAAGCCCCTGCTCCACCTCGCGGACCAGTTGGGTCAGCTTGTTCTTCGCCTCCGTGATCGAGACCGTCTTCATCATGGTTATCACCATGGCCAATCATATAGCTGCCTATCTGGCCGATCAAGGGCGGCCCAAGAGCCTCGCCGCGGAGCTTGAACTCCTACCCCATCTGGCATCGACATGCTCGACTAAGAGTCATCGCCGTATCCCCGAGAATCTTCCTTAGAGCCGGAGAGAGAATCCGATAACGATGGCAGTGTAAACACGATCCCAGCCGATGGGGAAGCCCAGCAGGCCGTGGATTGAGAGGCTTGGGGAGAGATGGAATCCGAGGCCGAGGGCTGTGAACAGATCAACCCGGTGGAAGGTGGGGAAGAGTCTCCCACCATGAGAAAGGGGAGCAGAGAGCCAGGAGAGACTGTAGACACCGACCATGGGCTGAGCGAAGTGTAGTGGACCCCTCGGATTGGACACCTCTGTTAGGGAGGGGTAAGGTCCAA
>JANLFV010000022.1 GCA_024653345.1 Candidatus Acetothermia bacterium | reverse complement strand
ACGCCATCGTTTCGAGGTTGGAATAGAACAGGTCGAGGTCGAAGGGCTGGGGACGAGGCTCTTCAGATGGGCACATGCTCGGAATATCAAGTATCACCTTGAAACCCTTGCTCTGGGCTCGCCTTACAAAATCCTTTATATTCATATTCAGAGCAGTTCCTTGGTCGCGGTCCATCGGTAGCCATTGCGGTGTGCCATAATGATTATATCCTACTTGATAGTCAGGACCTCTCTTAATGGGAATCATGATCTCCACGCTATCCGCACCCACTGCCTTTATCTCCTCGAGCCACCTTTCATGATGGGGTCTCATCTGGGCATAAGTGTCGTATGTGTAATCAAAATCCACCGGTGCAATGCCTCGATACGGCGGGCACCCCGCAGCCTGGCTTAAAGCCTTTCTTGGCAGTATGTCTGACAGAGCTAGGCCTAATGCGGCGGCGCCCGCACCCTTGAGGAACTCCCTCCGCGTCAGCTCCCCCTGCTTCGCCAGCTTCCTCGCCTCCCAAGCCGGAGGCATGGCCCTTTCGCCTTTGCTACTATACTATCCAAGCCCCAAAGTCAAGCAGAGATCAGCCGCCCCCTGAGGGAGTGGGATCAGGCAAATATAAACCGAGGAATGGCTAGGGAAGCCACTCCCTCTTGAGCTCGGCCAGGTGGCCCTCCCGGATCGCCGCCCGGACCTGGCGCATCAGCTCCTCCAGGAAATAGAGGTTGTGGATCGTGGCCAGCCGCATCGCCAGGAGTTCCTTGGCCTCAAAGAGGTGCCTGAGATAGGCCCGAGAGTAGTTCCGGCAGGTGTAGCACCCGCAGCCCGCCTCGACCGGGCGGGGATCGTCGCGGTAGCGGGCATTCCGGATGTGGAGCCGGAAGGCTTCAGCTTCCCTCGAGAAGAGCGCCCCGTTCCGGGCCATCCGCGTGGGGGCGACGCAGTCGAACATGTCTATCCCTCGCTGGACCGCGGCGAAGATGTCCGCGATCTCGCCGATCCCCAAGAGATGGCGGGGCCTCCCCTCCGGGAGGAGGGGGACCGTCCACTCCAGGACCTGGAGCATCTCCTGCTTCGACTTCCCCAACGAGCCGCCGATGGCGAAGCCGTGGAAGTCCAGCGAGGAGATGAACCGCGCGCTCGCCTCCCTTAAGTCGCGGTAGGCCCCGCCTTGGACGATCCCGAACAGTGCCTGCCTCCCGTCGTCCGCCCGCTCGAACTCCCGGAGGGCCCGGAGAGCCCAGCGGTGGGTCCGCTCCAGCGCCTCCTTGGTGTAGGCGTAGTCGTGGAGCGGGGAGGTGCACTCGTCCAGGACGAGGATGATGTCGGCCCCGAGCTTCCGCTCGATTTGGATGACCTTCTCGGGGGTGAAGCGGTGGCGCGAGCCGTCGAGGTGGGAGATGAACTCCACGCCGTCCTCATCGACCTTGACCAAGGGCTTCCCGCCGTCGGCGGCCCTGAAGTGGCCGCCCCGATCCCGGAGGCGCGCCTCCTCTTCGGGGAAGATCGGGGCGATCTTCCCCACCCCATGCTCCCTCCCCGCCCCGAGGGAGAAGACCTGGAACCCCCCGGAGTCGGTCATCAGCGGCCCGTTCCAGTTCATGAACCGGTGGAGGCCCCCAAGCTTCTCTATGAGGTCTTCTCCCGGCTGGAGGTGGAGGTGATAGGTGTTAGCGATGATCACCTGGACCCCGATCGCGCGGAGCTCCTCAGGCGAGACGGCCTTGACCGTCCCCTGGGTCCCTACGGCCACGAACGAGGGCGTCTCGATCGCCCCGTGGGGCGTGATGAGCCGCCCCGCCCTCGCCCCGCCATCCCTGGCCGCAATCTCGAACTCGAACATCAGTAGAAGATCGTGACCGTCCGGTGATGCGGCCGCTGCTTGAACTTTTCTCGCTGGCCCATCCCCCAGAGGAGCCAGTCGAGCTCGATCGCCATCAGGTCGCGCCCCTGGCGGGCCAGCTCCTCCCGGAGGAGCTCGACCGCCCAGATGGTGTTGGCCCTGATCTCGACCTCCTCGGGTGAGCCGGCCTCGAGCGGCTCGAGCCGGTCGATCCTCTCCGCCAATTCTGGACTATACCGCAGGACACCGAGCTGGCGGAGGACCTGCGGGAGCTTGTAGTCCGCGAAGGCCGTGAGCTGGCCGATATCCTCGAAGCGGCCCCAGCTCTTCCCGGCGAAGGCCAGCCAGAGGTCGGCGGCCAGGATCTGGGCCCGCTTGTAGAAGCGAATCGTTCGCTTCTTGTATTCCGCCTCATCGCGGAAGGAGGGGAGCTCCCTCACCACCAGCCGGACGAGCTCGACTGCCTTCCCGCCGGCCGCCTCGACCAGCCGCGAGGCGCGCCCTTCATGCCGCTCGAGCAAGGCCCGTCCGAGCTCGTTGAGGATCCCAGCGCGGCGGTCGAGGAGCTGGAGCTCGCCCCGGCCAGCGAGGAGTTTCTTCAGCTCGTGCGTCGAGAGCCGGGCAAGATAGCGGGCATCGTCGAGCGGGAGCCCGGCCTCGAAGGCCCGCTTGAGGGCCCCGGCCAGAGCAAAGTAGCCGGAGAGGGCCTCCCCGGCGTAGTCGACCTTCCACTTCCTCTTCCCTTCGGGGGCCCAGAAGCAGAAGTTGAGGCTGTCCAGGACCAAGAGGTAGGCGACCGTCCGCTCACCCCCGTCATGGAAGTGATAACGGTAGTTCCATCGAGGAATCTTCAACTCGCCCGCGGCCAGGCGGGCCGCAAGCTCCCGGGCGAACCCTGCGAGTGCAGCGTGATCGAGCCGGACTAGCTCACTATGCTCCGCGACCCAGCGGGCCGACTCCCGGACCTCTTCCATGCCTTCACTCGTTGGCTTTGGTGAGGCTCCGCCTCCTTGAGGCCCGGGCCTGCCCCAGCCGGGCGAGGTCGAGCTGATCGAACCCCTCCAGGACGAAGTCGGGGATCAGCTCACCGGCCCAGCGGACGGCGGGGTTGATGAGATAAGCGCAGCTCATCCCCGCGGCCTTGGCCGCCCTCACCCCGTTCGGGGCGTCCTCGAAGACCAGGCACCTTTCGGGCTCGACCCCCAGCTCGCGGGCCGCGAGGAGGTAGATCATCGGGTTCGGCTTCCCCTCGTGGAGCTGGTCCCCGGAGACCACCGCTTGGAAGTAGCGCTCGAGGCCGTGGTCCCGCAGCACGAGCTCGATCAGCTCGAGCGGTGCGGCCGAGGCCAGCCCGAGCTTCAGGCCGTTCTCGAAGAGCGTGGCGATCAACTCCTTGGCCCCGAGGACCGGCTCGACCTCGCGGAAGTAGCGCCGGACGATCGCCATCCGCTGGCGGCGGATCTCCTCGACCGGGAGGCTCAGCCCGAAGGTCTCCTTGTAAAACCGGGCGGCCTCGGTCTGGTTCCGGCCCGCAAGGTAGGGGGCATGCCGGCGCTGGAACTCCTCGAAGATGATGAAGATCCCCTGGCTCTCGAGGAACTCTCGCTCGCTCCGGAGCCAGGCCTCCTCGCTCCGCACGATCACCCCGTCCATGTCGAAGATCACGGCCTCCAGGCCCTCGAGAGTCTCGTAGAACCCCTCAAGCCGCGGCTGGGGGTAAGGCTCATAGACCTCCCCGCGCTCGGTATCCACCACCAGGACGCGCACATCCCTGTCGGCGTTCGGGAGAGAGTAGTCAGGATCAGCCGAGAGCTTCTCCCGCATCTCGAGGTAGACCCGGAAGCTGGCCTCGGAGAAGTCGCTGGGGTCGGGGAAGAGCGGCTTCCGGGCGAACCTGGCCCGGACCACCCGCTCATCGGCCACGGCCAAAACGGTGATAAAGGGAGCTCGCAGCTCCCGGAAGAGGGAGTAGGCCTCGGCCCGCCAGCGGCTCATCAAGAAGGTCCCATCCAAGATCGTGCTCTTCCCTTCCTTTAGGGCCGCCTCGGCCTGCCGGAGGAGCTCGCGGTAGACGGCCTCAGTCTCCTCGGGGGTGTAGCGTCGCACGGGGAAGAGCTCCCGCCGGACCCGGTCGGTCTGGAGGTGCTCGACGCCGCCTGAGCTGGGCTCACGGGCGAGCTGGAGCCGGAGCAGGCCCGCGAGCCAGGTCTTCCCCGAGCCGGGGAGGCCGCAACAGAGGATGGCCACAGGTCTTTGCATGGGGAGATAGGCGAGGATCTGCTCGGCCAACATAGATATTTGATAGCAGATCCCTCTGGCCTTGTCAACCTCAACTCCGCCGCGGGCGAGAGCGCTCGATCTCGTCCCTCAACCTCTGGGCTGCGGCCCGGGCGGCCTGAGCGAAGTCCTCTCGGGCAGAGGCGAAGATCACCGCGCGGGAGACATTGATGATCGCGAGTTCGCCTCGGCTGTTCGTCCCATATCTCACGGCCCTCTCCAGGTCGCCCGCCTGGGCTCCGACCCCGGGGATCAGGATCGGGAGCCCATCCCCCACGAGCTCGCGAACCCTCCTTAGCTCCTCAGGCCAGGTGGCCCCCACGACTAAGCCGAGGTTCCCGAAGCGCTCGCTCGCCCGGGCCACGGCCTCGGCGACCCAAAGATAAAGCGGCCTCCCGTCGCACTCGAGGTCTTGGAACTCCCTCGCCCCGGGGTTGGAAGTCCGGCATAAGACGAAGGCCCCGCGATCGCTGTAGCTCAAGAAGGGCTCGAGGGCCTCGAGCCCCAAGTAGGGGTTGACCGTGGCCGCGTCGAAGCCGTAGTAGTCGAAGATGGCCTTGGCGTAAGCTTTAGCGGTGCTACTAATGTCCCCCCGCTTAGCGTCAGCGATCTTGAGGACCCCCTCGGGGATGGAGGCGAGGGTCTCCTCGAGCATCCCCAGCCCCGTTGGCCCGAGCTGCTCATAGAAGGCGAGGTTCAGCTTGTAGGCGCAGACCAGGTCCTTTGTGGCCTCGATGATCCAGCGGTTGAACTCTAAGACCGCCCGCTCGCCGAATTCTCGGAGGAGGTGCGGCGGGAGCCGCTCGAGGTCGCTATCGAGCCCGACGCAGAGGAGGCTCTGTCTGGCTCGCGTTGCCACAAGCAACCCCTCATTGAAGCCCATAGGATAACCCCGCTCAGACCGATTCTGGCATGTCTGGCTATCAATTTCAATAGCCCCTAAGGCTTAGGATGGTGTGTTACCCAAGCAAATCAACACAATCCCCTGATGGGGCAAAGCAGGGACAACTTGCCCCGTTGGCATCATGGAGTCTGAGCGAAGCCGGAACAAAGGGTCTCAAGGCCCTTTCACAAACCCCTCCGGCCAGGGGTAGTCTGGAGGGCAGAGGTCTTGCTCGTTGTATAGGAACAGGTTGCCAGCGCCGGTGATCGTCCCTTCGAATTTGAACTCTGGGGTCATGCCTGCCCCCAGACAAGAAGGCAGAAAAAGCAGTATGCCTATACTGTTCTCACTTATAGAGTTCTCTTGAAAGTCCGCGTTTGTCTTCATTGCTAGTCCCACTGCTCTCGAAAAGCCCTCGATCCTGTTCTTTATAAGGTGATACTCCCCTCCAAGTGCCATTATGCCAATTCCCAGCTTCCTCGGGGTCCCAACTGTCGATGGCATGATCATATTCCCCTGAAGGTGTGCCTCAACATCTTTGAGGTACAATCCAACCTTATCACATGGGAAGTAGTCCGGTTCGATGACGATTTCATTGCCATCCAGCACCAGCTTACCGCCTCCTTCTGCCCAGAACCCCCAGTTCTTTGACACAAGCTCGCTCCCTTCTATGATGAGCTGGGTCTTCCCCCGCATCTTAACGATGAAACCGGTAGCATCAATGCCGCTATCCCTGATAATTAGCCTCAGGTCTTCCGGAACCCCTTCCGCTGGCCCTTCCAGGAATATGGCCGTCCCAGTCCCCTCCTTGGACCACGTCCCGACGTCTACGAGACTGTTTCGAATGACAAGACTATCTAGGGTGACGGTTATCGGGTGACCAGGGGAGCGGACGGTCAGGAAATATCCGTGATCGACGGCTATAATTAATAAGGTTCCAGGGATAGGTGGTGCCCTGGATCGTTAAGCTCTTATCGATAACCAGGGGATGTTCATAGTATATGCCCTTGCTTAGCTCACTGAGCCGAATTACCGCCCCTTCCGGGGCTGCAGCGATAGCTTCCCCCAATAGACCTAAACAGCCGGAAGGATCGGGGCAATTAACCTCGATCACTGGCACCTGCCTCCCGGCCTCGCTACCCCAGACTATCCCCGCAATGAGGCCTATTAGCAAGAGCCATCTCATAGCACACCTCCTCAAGCCCCTCTAACGCCACGATCAGCCCTCTAGGATAGCTCCTCCAATCTTGGTATGTTCAAAGCTCAGGGCTCAACACCCACAGCACAAATCTCCCCGCTCTCGTTGCAGGATAGTGGCGGGGGATTCCTAAAGACAGGCGGATCATTGGTGTTGGCACGATGTCTGATCCCACTCCCTTGCGCCAGGCCGCGTAGGCTCACCATCTTAAGGCCCCTTCACAAACCCCGGAGGCCAGGGATAGTCCGGGGGGCAGAGGTCCCCCTTGGCGTTGTTATGAACCTCGTTCTCTCTCCCAACTATACTCCCTGCGAAGGGGAAGGGGTGGCCACTGCATGAGGGCCCAGATATAACTATCCCGCAACCCCCATTATCGACGATCTCATTTCTGACCACCTCCACTTGGGCATCGCAAGATATTCGGATCCCATCGCCCTCGTTCTTAGAGACAATATTTTCGATCAAGCGGGCTTGAGAGGATACCCAAATGCCTCTCTCCTTCTGCCCTTCAAATCGGTTGCTCTGGATAATCGCCTGGCCATATTCCACGCGGACGCCCTCTATATTGCCAGAGAATTGATTATTCAGGATCTGAACTTGGGCCTTCTCTCCATATATCTCTATACCTATGCCATTCCCTAGGATCTCATTATCCTGAATCTGCACCTGAGCCGAATCTCCCACGATGATGCACCAAACCCAGTTGTTGGCGATCCTGCTCCTCAGGAGCAGGACTTGACTGAACCCGTCAAAGGTGAGGGCAGCAGCACCTATATTCTCTATCCAGCTGTCTGTAATGGTAGCTTGAGAGGCCCCATGGACCTCAATGCCTAAAGAATTACTAGCGACGATTGCATTAGAGAGTGATATCATAGCCGAATTGACTAAAATACTCCCCATGCCCCCAACAAGAATGCTGTTCTCGATGATTGCTTGAGCTCCGGGCTGGACAAGAACTCCATAGTCGTCATCGGAGAGTTCTTCCGCATGGGCATAGACCTTGCCAATAGTGAAGCCACTGATAGTCACAGTAGTCTCTTGGACGCTGATTACCGGCCCAGGGATGGATCCAGGCCCGTAGATAGCTACTTCCTCCCTCTCTCGAAGTGCTATAATCTCCTGCGGATTGTTCGTGCTCCAGAGCTCCTTTATGCGTTCCACGAAGTCCGGTGCAGCTCCCTGGAGTGTCAACCTCTTGTTTATCATCAACACCTCATCGTATCTCCCTGGGGCTACGAGGATGGTATCCCCGGGCGCGGCGGCATCTATCGCCGCTTGGATACTGGAGAATGGGCAGCCCTGAGGGCAGACGAGCAGCGAGGCCACCCGGGACACTGCTGAGGTCATTACCCCGGTTGCAACTGCCAAAGGCAGTAGCAACCCTAGCCTAATAGACTCGGAACGCCTTCTGAAGATGAACATCTCTCGCCACCTCCTTAGCCTTTGGGGCCGGTAATTTCAAGCCCTCGGCCCCTCTATCCTCTGTCATGAGCCAATGGAGTGCCAGAAGAAATAGGCTCAAGGCCCCTTCACAAACCCCGGAGGCCAGGGGTAATCCTCGGGGCAGAGATCGCCCTGGCCGTTGCCGTGGATCTCATTATCAGCCCCACGCACAGCCCACTTGGTCCAATCGACCTCTCCGCTGAGACACCACAGGGTGCCTCCTCCTGGGATTCTAAGAGTATCTTTGCTCAACACCACGCCCCAGCCCTCGTTCTTCACGATACGGTTCTCCTTCAGCATCACTCGGCTTCTGTCCACGACGACGCCGTGCTCATTCCCTTCCAAGGTGTTCTGTTCCATCGTGGTCATCGCTTCCGCATTGAGCAGCCAGACTCCCCAACCGCTGGTGAGGATCTCATTCCGATAGATCTCGGCCTTCCCTCCAGCTGGGATATCCAATATTCGTATCCCCCACTGCACATTATTCTGTAGTTTATTGTATTGAAGAGAGATCTGCTTTTCACCTCTATCGAGTCGCAAGCCTCGAATAGAAATACCACCATTGTTCCCCTTGATCTCATTATGGGCGACGTTCGATTGCGCCACGAAATCGAGGACGATACCTGAACCATTGTTCCATAGTTGATTATAGCTCACCTCAGATTTTAAGCTATTGTGCACACCTATGCCAAGACCCCCGTCCTCGGAGACATAATTGTGCTTGATCACTATATCTGTCACTGCCACAACATCAATGCCCATCCATTTCCTTCAATATGATTATGATCTATCTCTGCTTCCGCTATCCCCTCGACCGAAATCCCTCCTCCTTCAAGGAGAGTCCCATGTTCTGTTATCGAATTTCGCTCGACCTTGACTGCCCCACTCTGCGGGTCTAGCACTCCCTTCCAACCCAGGACTCTAATCCCCCAGCCATTGCCGTGGGAGATTGTATTTCCGCTGATTTCCAGATCATCTTCGACCGCGGTCACGCGGATGCCATCCCCGCCTTCACAGACGACGCCCCTGTATTCCCGCGCCTCGCATACCCCCGACGTCCATGAAATCTCATTCCCCCAAACGAGGGGGCTCCCACCCTCAATCAGGATGCCCGCGTCTCGATTCCCGGTGATCTGGTTGAACTGCACTCGATAGTCGGTCCTCCGGAGAAGCACTCCAACTCGGCCGCCCATGATGGTGAGGTTCCTCAAGAGCCCTCCTGGTAGGAGCCCAACGGTTATCACGCCTCTTGACTCGCCTACCTCTGTTGCCTGTGGCACCTGCAGGACCTGGATCACCGGCTGCTCGGGATCCGGGGAACGGATGACCACCTGTCCGCTACCTACTTCACCTACTAGATTGACCCATTTGGTAATGGTGATTGTCTCCTCATAGAGGCCTGGGCGGACCCAGATGGTCGCGGCTGTAGCTGCGGCATCTACCGCCTGCTGGATTGAGGAGAAGCAGGGGCTGTGGTCCCCGCAGCCTGGGTCATCATCAACCCACAGTTGGCCGGGGGTGGAGGTTGCCACTCCACCTCCACCCCCTAGCCCCACAAGCCCTAGAACTCCCAACAGCAGCACACTATATGCGAGCCAGCTTAATTCTATTCTTTGTCTGTTCATCTTAATCCCTCAATTATTATATGGGATAGCATCCATTGCATCCACCACTTCCGCCGATCGATGCTGGTGGCGGATCGCTCTTGTTGCCGTCGGCGCCATTACCAGCACTGCTATCCGCTCCTTCCCCACAGTTTGCAACACAGATTGATTCATCAGGTTCTCCATCATTGCACCATGCCGGGCGGGCACTGCAAGCGAGTTGTTCAGCCTCTGTCTCGGACATATTGGCATAGTAAAGCTTGTATTCACCGTCCTCATACACGAATACCCAAATTGGGACTCCAAGATCGGCATCGGCTAATTCCTTGGCCAGCTCTTCTGCCGCTCCAGGCTCAGCCCGCAAGGCGATAAATCCGAGGAAGTCCGGCTCCCGTGTCCGCATAGACTCAAGAATGGCATGAGAATACGTGCGAATTTCATTGAGGGCATCAATAAAACCACTAACGATTTCGTCCACCTCGTCGAGACTCAAATAGCCTTCCACGCCCACAAAGCCAAACATCTCCCGGCCACCCATCTCGGCCATCATTCCTAATAAGGGTCCTGGATGGTGCCCACAATATGCTACATTGGCTGAACTCATAGTTTAGTTAAAGGCATCAGAGACAGGGCCGTATACCCGGGTAAGCACTCCGTTGGCCAATTGTTCCAGCATCCCTCCATAAACGATGAGTCCCGCAGCCCAGTTTGCCAGATGTTCGATGTATTTATCTGTATCGCTATATGGAACTGACGCAAGCTGACCTAGGAAATACCCAATGTTGGCCAGGATGTCCTGCCACTGTTGCGCGCCGAATTCCCCAGCATTTGCAAAGATCCACTGCAGTCTCTCTACAAACTCGGTAAGATGTTCCCCCAGCAGACGTGTCCCTTCCCCAAAAGGTCCGTATGCTACCAGCCGCCCCAAGACAAGGGTAAGGGCGACCAGAAATTCCCTTCTATCCCCAGCATCTGGTATCGCTGCCTCTAGTTGTTCCAACAGTCCTCGCCACTTCTCATAAGCGCCGCGATTAGCGCGGAAGAAGTTCATAACTAAGGAGAAATAGAATTTGGCTGCCTCTAAAGGAGGGAGTTGCTTTACAAGCGGATCTGATGCTAGCCCGGAAAGATCGAAGGATATAGCAAATGAGATACCAAGAAAGTAACTAAAGCTAAAGCCGATAGTTATGGTAGTCTTTCCTGTCTCGAGGTATCTAGCTATTAAGCTCAGAAAGTCGAGCAGTTGTGGGCGTAAATCTTCATACTCTTGAGGCAGATTGCCTTCAAGGATGTCCTCGATGGAATAACCCTGCCCCACTAATAAGCTTAAGATCTCAAGGAGCGCGGGTATATCAAACTTGTTGATTTGTTGTGCTTGAACAGTCTGGGTTACGACGGGTCCAGGCAGCACGCCACTTGAGGTCACTACATCACTCTGAGCCCAATCGAACAGCTTTCGAATCTCCTCTTGGGTGGCATTCCGGAAGCCGTAGAAAGCTACGTCCCTGTTCTGACCCCTTAGGACAAGGTAAGCACGAGGGGGCGAGGGCTTGTCGCTGGATCTCCAGGTATTGGTTGATGAGGAGATCGATGGAGGCCAGCTTCGGGCCACGATATGGGCCAAAGACTCTCCCATTTCCCAAATCTCTGACCCTAAACTCGCAGCTCTTCACTTGGGAATCCCAGGAGATCCCATTCCAATGGTCTTTCATCGCTGCCTTCTCCCAGGCTACCTCGCGCTGCCCCGGCTGGAGGACTTGCTGTAGTGGACCCCTCGGATTGGACACCTCTGTTAGGGAGGGGTAAGGTCCAAG
>JANLFV010000021.1 GCA_024653345.1 Candidatus Acetothermia bacterium | reverse complement strand
CCACCTCCCTAGCCAGAGGCCAAAATCTGTCCAACTCCAGGGGTCCACTTCAAGGGCTGCCAGTGAAAGAGGGGCGTGAGTCGCTCATAGTGCCTCCAGAGATCAGTGCTAAAGGAGGTCACTGTATGAGTGCTCAGCGCCCGACAAAGAAGGTAACACGACCGGCTACGCCAGGCAAGAGGGCGGAGCCCGATCTGACCGCTCCCCAGGTGCTCGATCACGCCTTGGCCGCTTTGGAAGGGCACGTGCGCCTGTCCCGGTCCCCAGAGGCCGACTACGGTCCCAGCGAGATCTTCTCCGTCCTGCTCTACGCCGCTGCCCATCGCACCACCATCGAGCAGGCCTGCGCCGCCCTAGCCGACGCGCCTCATGCCAACACCGTGCGGGGCGCCTTGGCTCCGCTGGATCTGGAACGACTGGAGGAGCAGCTCAATGAGGCACTGGCTCGCACCCTTCCCAAGGGCTTCGGCCGGCGGCCCCTTGAGGTCGCCTTGGATCTCAAGCTGATCCCCTACTACGGCGAGCCCCATGAAGGCGAAGAGGACTTCCTCCTCAAGGGTGAGCCAAGAGAGGGGACGAGCACCTTCTTCGGCTATGCCAGCCTGTATGTGATCAAGAAGGACCAGCGCTACACCTTGGCCGTGGTCGCGGTGCGCCGCAGTGAGGGGCTGGTGGGTGTCTTGCGCCGGCTGTGGGGGCTCTGGGTTCGGCTGGGGTTTCACCTGCGCTGCCTCTACCTCGACTGCGGGTTCTACAGCGTGGCGGTGCTCCGTTGGCTGCTGGAGCGAGATCTGCCCTTTGTGCTGGCTGGGCCTAGGAAGGGAAAGCAGGGTGGGATCCGGGGTCTGATCGGGCGTAAGGGGCCGGGTGTCTGGCTCCACACGGTGCACAGCCCCAAGGAGGGGGCGATCTCGGTGGGGGTAGCGGTGGTAGGGAAGTATTGGCAAGGGCGGTGGGGCAAGGAGGGGCGGGAGCGGTATGCCTTTGTGATCCATCGCTTTCCCTTCGCGCTTGCGGCGTTATGGGACAAGTACCGCAGGCGGTTTGGGATCGAGAGCAGTCACCGGGTCTGGGAGCAGGCGCGGGCCCGGACGGCCTCAACACGGGTAGGGCTGCGCTATCTTCTGGTGGGGATCGCGGTCGTGCTGCATAACCTGTGGGTATGGCTGAAGTGGGCGGTGCTCAGCTGGCCGCGGCGCGGGCGAGGTGGACGAGAGGTCTGGGCGAAGGGCTTGCGCTTCATGCGGATGCTCCTCTTCCTGAAGCGGGCAATCGAGCGACGG
Source organism: Candidatus Acetothermia bacterium (assembly GCA_024653345.1). Classification (GTDB taxonomy): domain Bacteria; phylum Bipolaricaulota; class Bipolaricaulia; order RBG-16-55-9; family JANLFV01; genus JANLFV01. Next base: position 9,855 of record JANLFV010000021.1, on the reverse strand, counting down.
TTGGGAACGATGGAAGCGCTGTTCATGCGGGTGAGTCCCGCTTAAGGTGGTCATTGTGATCTACTGAGGCCGGGTAGAAGCTTCCTCAGGACTGAGATTGGCGAAGGTGCTGAACCCGGAAGAGTGCTGATAAGGGGACAAGGAGGCATTAGATGTTTAAATCGCATAGAGTCAAGTTCTTAGGATTGGTAGCAGTGCTGATCGCCCTGCTGTCAGCGGTCGGAGGCCTGGTGATCTCCAAGGCCGCGGGCGGGAGCTCCATCCAGGCCACGGTCTATGACGATGCCGTGCGCTTCGCGGTGCAGAGCGAGAAGGTGGCCGTGATGCGGGCTGAGGTCTTCGACCTGAATGGGAAGCGGCTGCCGGACTCCGAATTGCCCGTGGACAAAGCCCAGGGTTGAGAGACGATCTGCCGTATAATGCTCTTTATAAGCTAAGATTAAGACGAGGTTGGTGAAGGAGAGATGATTACTGACTATATTGAGGCTGCTCTAGCTCGGGCCAGATACGAAATTATCGAAGATGAGGAACCTTACTACGGCGAGATACCAGGGCTCCAGGGGGTTTGGGCCAGTGGCAGGACTCTAGAGGAATGCCGCCGAAATCTCAAGGAGGTTATCGAGGGATGGATCATCGTCAGATTGAGGAAAGGCTTGTCGATTCCCCCAATCGACGGGCATCGGATAGAGGAGCTGGAGGAGCTAGAGATCGGTGGCTAGACTTACGCCGGTCTCCTGGGTAGACCTGGTCAGGGGGTTGAGAAAGTTGGGATTTGAAGGCCCATATCGAGGAGGGAGGCATCCGTATATGGTTAAGGGGGATTTGGTCTTGACCATTCCAAATCCGCGAAAGGAGATTGGTGTCGATCTTCTGCGGCGTATTCTGAAGCGGGGTGGAATTTCAAGAGATGAATGGCTAAATATAGCAGGGAGCTGAACGGTGAATATGTTTCGACTGGCTAAGTTTCGCTTATTGGCGCTGGCCGTGGTGCTGGGCCTCGCTGTTGCGAGCGTAGCGGGGATCACATTCAGTTCCAGTTCGGCAGGAGACAAGGGTGTAGTCACGGCGATCCGCTACTCCGATGTGGTGCGCTTTGCGGTCCAGAACGAGAGGGTGGCCGTCATGCGGGCCGAGGTCTTCGACCTTGGAGGGAAGCGCCTGTTCGACTCCGGCCCGGTGATGGGAAACATGCTATAATAATGTGACAGTTAGTATCGATCTACCCGGAGATTGAAATAGATGAACATGCAATGTGTTGAAGATTAAGTGGACAGGGCATGCAGAAGAGCGGCAGAGAGAGTGGGAGAAGAAGCTTGGCATTACACGTGAAGAGATTGAGGATTTGGTGATGAACCCCGAGCAGATTGTGCCTGGGGATCGAGATGCGCTGATTGCTCAGAACAGGAGGAGCCGAGGTTTATTGCGCGTTCCCTTCATCGAAGGGGAGGGGGAGCGGAAGATCCTCCCCGCATATTGGACCAGCAGGGTAGAAAGATACTGGAAGGGGGAGGGAGATGCAGATTCGATATGATGTAGAGGCCGATATACTGCTCCTAATCCTCCGTGACGATCCACCCGTCGATGCAGTGGAGGAACCGGGGGGCGTGATCGTAAGCTATGGAGAGGATGGAGAGCCGGTCAGTGTGGAGTTTCTCCATGCCTCCTCGCGAAAGTTGGTTCAGTCCGGGGAGGTCAGCGTGACACTTCAGGCCGAAACTATTCGGTATGGTTTGAGCGAAAGGAGGGACTTATGGCAGAGAAGCTGATGGAGGCGCCGAGCGTCCACAAAATCTCGGCAAAGGGACAGAGGATCTTGGACTCTCTCCCAGAAAAGGTTGTGAAGGAGCATTTTGGCCAGTTCATCGCCATTGAAGTGGACTCCGGGGATTATTTCACCGGTGATACGGCAATTGAGGCCACCCAAAAGGCCCGAGCCAAGCACCCAGATAAGATCTTCTTCCTGGGCCGGATCGGCTATCGGACTGCTTATACTTTCAAGGGGCGCCGATGATCGAGGGGACCATTGAGGAGGCTGGGACCCCCGTCTTGACAATTAAGGTCATTGGCAAACGTGGTGAGGAAATCACGGTCGAGGGGGTCCTGGACACCGGTTTTGATGGCTTTCTGAGCCTACCGATCTCCTTGGCGGTCTCTCTGGGTCTGGAGCTCATCGACGTGATACATGCGGAGCTGGCTGATGGGACCATTGTGGAGGATGAGCTACTCTTCGCTGGCCGAGCAGAATGGGATGGAACTGTAATGGAGGTGGATATTCTGTTGACCAGATCGCAAGATGTCCTCATTGGGACCGCTTGTCTTAGAGGTTATCAGGTGCGATTAGACTATTCAAGGAATAAAGTCTCGATCGAGAGATTAGAAGGCGGGGAGGAGGTGTCAGATGCTTAAGGTTACTAGATTCAGGTTGTTGATGTTGACAATGGTGTTGGGCATCGCGGTGGCGAGTGTAGCGGGGATCACATTCAGCTCCAGTTCGGCAGAGAAGGGCGTCGTCACGGCGATCCGTTACTCCGATGTGATCCGGTTCGCGGTCCAAGACGAGCAGGCAGCCGTCATGCGGGCTGAGGTCTTTAACTTGACTGGGAAGCGGCTCTATGACTCCGGCCCGGTGATGGGGCGGGCTCTGGACTGGGCGATGACCACCGAGGCCGGCGAGCGGGTAGCGAATGGCGTCTACCTCTATGTCATCACCGCCTGGGACTCCCAAGGGGAGCTGGCGAAGAGCCAGGCGGGCAAGCTCGCCTTGGTGCCGGGGAGTGCAGGCCTAGGCCAAGCGCCTTCGCTGGCTCCCGGTGCAGAGGGAGCAAGTCCCGAGGCGAAGGAGGAACAGGTCCGGGCGCTCGCATATAGCCATAAGGGAGACTGGACGGTGTCAGGAAAGCTGGGCGTAGGGACAGACAATCCTGATCCGAGCAGTCGCATTCATCTCTTCACACCTTCGGGTAACCTTCGTGCTTTCTTCCAATCCCCTGGGGGAACTCATAGTGAGTTCGACTTCTTTGACAGCAGTGCTCTCGCCGGTCGCCTGGTATTTGCCGGGGGTAATGCCGCGGGTAACCGCTATTTCGGCTTCCTGGCATACCGGGACAAGGACGGGAACTCCCTCCCTATTCGATTCTTCACCCTCAAGACCGGGGGGAGCGGCACTGGCGATCTGAGAGAAGTGCTGTATCTTGGGACTGGCGACAATCCGACCAGTTACTTCCCCAGAGGGAGGGTAGGCATCGGCACAGTGAGCCCCGCTGCGACCCTAGAAGTCAAGGGCTCAACCGCGAACTTGCTCGTGCTCAAGGACCCTGCTGACAACACGGTCTTCCGCGTGGAGAAGGACGGGGATGTCTATGCCGACCGGGCCTACCACTGCGGCCTCGCCAGCGGCTGCTTTCAGGCCGGGAGTGGAGCCGATGTCGCCGAGCGGATCGATGCAAGCGAAGCGGTTGAGCCTGGCGATGTGGTGGAGATCGATCCCTTAAATCCAGGGCTCTACCGCAAGGCGCGGGAGCCTCGCTCCACCAGGGTCGCCGGCGTGATCTCCACCGCCCCGGCGATCACCCTGGGCAATAACTTCGATGCCCGGGCCGAGATCTGGGAGGACTCTCGCCCTCTGCTGGCCCTGGCGGGAAGGGTTCCCGTCAAGGCGACTACAGAGAACGGCCCGATCAGGGTCGCTGATTTCCTTACAACTTCCTCTACGCCAGGCTATGCGATGCGCTGTGCTGTTCTTTCCCACTGCACCGGGGCGATCCTTGGGAAGGCCCTAGAGCCACTAGAAGAGAGGACAGGGGTGATCATGGTCCAGGTGACATTGAGATAACTCCACCATGGAGTAGTGGAAGATCAAACTGGATCAGTGGACACGCATATCGGACTTGGAGGGGCTCCGCCAGCGGGAATTGACTGAGTTCTAGCTGAAGGACTAGAAATGAAAGAAGGCCACAGGGAGCGAGCTCTCAAGGGGGCAGGGATCAGAAAGCTCGAGCCACCGGCTGAGAAACTCGCTTAAGAGGAGTTCCTCGGGTGGTGCGATGAGGACACCTGGGCGGAGTGGGTCGATCGAGAGGCGATGGTGTTTACACCGGCGTCAAGCAGGCATCAAGAGTTGGAAGACTTTCTCATCCAAACTGCGGGTATCTTTGTCAAAGTCTGTGATTCGGGGTGATGCTGAGCTGGCCGCTTCAGATGAAGACGGGGCCGGATCTTCCAAGGCGTGAACCGGATCCGCTTTCGGTGAGTAGGAGATGGGTGAGGTCCGAGAATACTGGCTCTTGGATCTGGGCGAGCGGCGGGCGGATTTCTACTTGCTGGGCCCGGAAGGGCACTATGAGCGCCAAGAGGGCGATGAACGAAGGATCTGCAGATCTCATGTCATTCCCGGGTCTTGGCTTGAGGTGGATTGGCTCTTTCAGCAGCCATTGCCGCCGATCTTTGAGGCGCTAAAGGAGCTCGGGCTGGTTTGATCATCTGCACGATTCAAGACCTGACGACGGCGATGCTGCGAATCCTAGATTGGCAGAGTGGTTGTTGACAGACCATGCTTCTACAGCATACGGCCCTCTACCTTCTCGCCCGAGGCCTGCCGGGAGTGATCAACTTCGCGGCTATCGCAGTTTACACAAGACTGCTGTCACCTATGGACTACGGGCGTTATTCCTTGGTCCTCGCCGGGGTGGGGCTTTGCAACCTCGTGTTCTTTCAATGGCTGAGGGTTTCTCTACTTCGCTTCCTTCCCGCGCATGTGGAGAACCCTCGGGAACTTCTTTCTGCAATTCTATCGGGCTTTTCCGCCGTGGGCCTCTTCGTGGGATTCATGGGCCCCCTGCTCGCCTGGCTCTGGCCTGACCTCACCTGGCGGGGCCTGATCGGTCTCGCGGTCCCCCTGCTCTGGGCCGAGGCCTGGTTTGAGCTGAACTTGGAGCTAGCGCGGAGCAAGCTCCAGCCCCTGCGCTATGGGCTCATGTCCGGGCTCAAAGCGGCGAGTTCCCTGGGGTTAGGCGCCCTTCTCGTGCTCTCAGGCTTGCGGACCTACGGCCCCCTTACTGGACTTCTCTTGGGGGCGCTCCTTGCCGGGGTCGGACTATCTTGGCCGGAGTGGAAGGGCGTGAGGCCCCTGGCCTCCAGCCGCCTGCTCCCAGGGCTCCTCCGTTACGGTCTTCCCCTCACCACCACTTTTGCCCTTGGATTTGTGATCAGCACCTCGGATCGGTTCATCATCGCATGGTTCTTGGGCGAGGGCCCTGCAGGAGTGTATGCCGCGGGCTACGACCTCGGCCAGCAGCCGTTGATACTCCTCATGACGGTTGTCAACCTTGCCGCCTATCCCCTGGCCGTCCGGGCGCTAGAGCATAGGGGGACGGAGGCTGCCCAGGCGCAGGTCCGCAAGAACGCCACGCTCCTGTTAGCTGTAGCGGTGCCCGGCGCCGTGGGTTTGGCCGTGTTGGCTCCCAACATCGCTGGGGTCCTTCTAGGCGCTGGGTTCCGCGAAGAAGGGGCGCTTATCCTGCCCTGGGTGGCCTTTGCCATCCTTATGTCCGGGGTTCGCGCCTATCACTTCGATTTAGCCTTCCAGTTAGGGCGTCGCACTATCGGCCAGGTGTGGGTGGTTGGGCCGGCGGCTGCGTTGAACTTCGTCTTGAACCTTTGGTGGATTCCAAGCCTCGGGATTCTGGGAGCGGTCTACGCTACTGCGGCGGCTTACCTTGTGGCCCTGGGGTTGAGTGCAGGCTTGGGGCGGAAGGTATTCGTGATGCGATTCCCTTACGCCGAGGCAGCTAAGATCATGCTGGCCACAGGCATCATGGCGGGAGCACTCTGGCCGACCCTTACCTACAGGGGAGCCTTACCCCTTGCCGAGCAGGTGTTTCTCGGGTGCTTAGTTTACGGCATTGCGGCGCTGGTCCTCAATGTGGGTGGAGGGCGTGCGCAGCTGCTTTCGCTCTTACGGAGGGTTAGAGCATGAAAGCCCATGTGGCGCTGTTCCTCCCCTCTCTCCGAGGTGGCGGGGCGGAGCGGGCTATGGTGAACCTGGCAAGGGGATTCGCAGAGCGCGGGCTGCAGGTGGACCTGGTGCTGGCGAGGGCAGAGGGGCCATACCTCTCGGAGGTTCATGATGGTGTGCGGGTGGTGGATCTGGGCTCAAAGAGGGTGCTGCACAGCCTTCCAGGGCTCGTGCGATACCTGCGGAAGGAGAGACCGGATGGGATGCTTTCCGCAATGACCCATGCTAACTTGATTGCCATCTGGGCGAGGAGGCTGGCAGGTGTGAAGACACGCCTGGTGGTGTCGGAACATAGCATCTTAAGCATTGCAACGGAAAATTCCCGATCCCTGCGGGCAAAGCTGATGCCTTGGTTTGTCCGGCGATTTTATCCATGGGCTGACGCAGTGGTGGCAGTCTCCCGCGGAGTGGCGGAGGATCTTGCAGCCCGAACGGGGTTGCCTATTGGAATTATAAGGGTCGTATATAATCCAGCTATCACTCCAGAGCTCTTCGCAAAAGCTGAGGAGCCACTGGACCATCCCTGGTTTCAGCCAGGCGAGCCACCAGTGATCCTGGGGGTGGGTCGGCTTGTTAAAGCAAAGGACTTCCCCACGCTCATACGCGCCTTCGCCTTGGTGCGAAAGCAAGTGGCTGCTCGCCTTATGATCTTGGGCGAAGGTAACGAACGTGCCAAGCTGGAAGTCCTGGTGCGAGAGCTGGGCCTTGAGGATGATGTGGTCCTGCCCGGGTTCGTAGATAACCCCTATAAATATATGAAGCGGGCGAGAGTGTTTGTGCTCAGTTCCCGTCGGGAAGGCTTGCCCGCAGTCCTAATCGAGGCATTGGCACTAGGCACGCCGGTGGTATCAACTGACTGCCCCAGCGGTCCGAGGGAGATCTTGCGGGGATGTGACGAATTGCTTGTGCCGGTTGGTAATGCGAAAGCCCTGGCACATGCAATCCTTTGGCTGCTGGAGAATCAGTCGCGTTTATCCATGGAGCTGAGCTCCTATACCTTGCCCTGTGCGCTCGCGCTCTACGGCGAAGTCCTGGGGGTAGGACGATGACCCGCGTGGTAAGGATTTCACTTTGGATCTTCGTGTTTCTAGTGCCGTGGGAAAATGTTGTTGTCGTGCCCGGTTTAGGGACAGCAGCGAAGCTGTGGGGCCTAGCCACTGGGCTCAGCGGCCTGTTTGGGGTGCTAGCTAAAGGCAAACTGGGGTATAATGCCTTTCTACAAGCTGGCCTGCTATTCGTTGTATGGGGATGGGCAAGCGTTCTTTGGAGCATAGGGCCGGACTTGTCTCTAGCGAGGATGGTTACCTATACTGGCCTTTGGCTGATGACGTGTCTAGTCTATCATTACGGGAGAGGAGCTTTCGTCATGCACCTGCTGCAAGCCTATGTTTGGGGTTCCTGGGTGGCTATCCTGGGCACTATCCAAGGGTATATGCAGGGCATAGAGGTGGTTTCGCAACGCTTCGCCGCACAAGGGTTCAATCCGAGCGATCTGGGCTTCTACCTAGACCTGGCTATTCCCATTGCGGCCTACGTCGGCTTCAGAGCACCAACCCTGGCAATCAAGATTCCCTACCTGGCCTGTATTCCCGCCGCTCTCATGGCTATCCTGTTAACAGCTTCCCGGGCAGCTGTGGTTGGAGGTGCGGTGGGTCTCTTGTTCGTCCTCTATTCTCTGCAGACTGCGAGGTGGAAGTGGCGTCTGGCTACGACCGTCTTGCTTGTGGCAGCAACGGTCTTACTCTTGAATTGGGTGCCGCAAACGAATCTTGCAAGGATTGCTACGATTGTGCCAGAAATTCGTGGCGGCACGCTCAATGAGCGACTGACAATTTGGGCTGCAGGGTTCCATGCGTTCGGTAGTCATCCTCTTTGGGGTGTGGGAGCAGGAGCATTTAGACTCGCCGTTGAGCCAATTCTAGGCATGGGGAAAGCGCCACACAACGTGTTCCTTGCTACTGCGGTAGAAGAAGGCATTGTCGGCCTGATTCTCTGGTTGCTTTTTGTTGGGATGGCTTTTGCCAGTGTGCCGCGGCTTCCACGGCATGAGAGGTGGCTCTGGGTGGTTATTTTCTGCGTGCTCACCGTAGCTTTTCTTACGGGGAACCCCGAATGGAGAAAGGCCACCTGGTTGATGCTAGCATTTGCTTCTGCCTGCTCCAGACCCGGAATGCGGAAGTTCGATGCCGTAGGTGAGGGCTCATCATGATTACGCTTTCGCTCGATAGGGGCACATCTCTCAAGTCTGCACAGCGATGGTTGCGGGTGATCGCCTCATGCAGGCCCCACCAGATCGATTCCATGGGGTTGGCCTTGGGACTCCAGGGCGGCAACGGATGGAGGCAGAGCCTCCCCCCACTGCTGGCCAGGCACTGGCGCACCAGCTTGCTCCCCAGATGTTGTCCAAGGCCAGGTGCAACCGCCGGTGGCAGCGGTAGCTCCAGCGCAGTTCCTCCAGCAGCCTCAGGAACAGCTCACTGTCCTTCCGTGGCCCCACCACCCAATGGAGCCTGCCCGTCAGCCAGATAGCCTGATGCATGGCTGGAGGAGGGCTGAAGGGATGGGCGCGGGCGTGAGCGGATTCCCGGGGATCGCCTGCCGGGACTTGACTAACACCTCCCCACCTTGTCTCTTCTTGGGCACATTCTTCTCCCAAGGAGGCATACTCATGAGCGAGCTGGAGAGGTTCTTCCGATTCTTGCAGATTCTTCTGGCCCAGGTCAACCAGGCGGGACGCTGGCAAGTGCCCAGTTTCATCTCACCTCCTTCCAACCGACTTCCAACCCAGCAAGCCCTTAGGAGGATCGTGTCCTTGCACATACTCCAACTCCAGGAAGATGAAGCTCGCCTTCCCCCAGGAGATCACCCGCGCCGCAAAGCCCCGGCTTGCGCCAAACAGCCCTACCAGTGCTAGCACCAGGTAGGCCAACACCACCCCAGCATCAACGGCTCCAGCCGCTCAACAGTTGCCATCCGGCTCTCCTCTAGCCCCAGGTGGGTCTTCAGGTCCCGGAACATCTCCTCGATCCAGGCCCGCTTTTCGTAGAGCCGGATTGCCTCCTGGGGATCGTCCAAGTCCGTGGCCAGATACCAGGGCTCATCACAACCCTCTTCCCACCACAAGACCAGGTTCACCCTCACCGCCGCATCCTGACGGAGAAAAGCCCCCTCCAGGAAGAGCCAACTCCCGAGGCTGCAGGGGCCACTCCCCAAGCAGGCAGCGCCTACCCCCGTGTTCCACCGTCACCTTGGCCGGTAGGCAGATGATGAAGCTCGTCCGGCGGCCTAACGCCCTCTCCAATCCTTGCAGGAAGAGGAGGAAGTTCACCCGCCCGAAGCCCCGATCGCCACCAGCACCGGCCGGACCCCTTGGGGCAGGGCCAAGACCAGCCTTAGCGCGAAGGCCTCCTCCAGATCGTTCTGGCTCGTGCCGGAGCGGATCTCTTTGAAAGAGGTGGTAGAGCAGACCGCGCCCTTCCAGAGGGAGGGAAGCGAAGAGCGCCTGTTCGCCGGCTCGCAAGGGTGTCCAGTCCAGGCTCACTGCGACCCGACCCTGCCCGAAACCGAAGCGCTTCAAGATCATGGGGACCAGCTTTCGCCCGAAGGTGAGTGGGCGCACACTCCCGTTGGTGCCGAAGCGGTGCAGCCGCTTCTTCCTGTGCTGGTGCTTGGTGATGCCGGGGAGAGCCCTTGCCAGTTGGGCTTGGCAGAGGGTGCGCTTGTGCAAGATGGCGTGGGTGAGCAGGGTGAGATTGTGCTTGCGGGTCCCCCGCAGCGTGGGGAAGGCAGTGAAGTGGACCCCTGGAGTTGGACAGATTTTGGCCTCTGGCTAGGGAGGTGGC
>JANLFV010000020.1 GCA_024653345.1 Candidatus Acetothermia bacterium | reverse complement strand
TCAACGGCCACGGCCGCCCTCTGGCCCGGATGATCCAAGAGCGAGGCTACCGGCTGGGAAGCGTCTCCAACCTGAAGCTCGCCCGGTTCAGGGAGGCTTCCCCGGGCCGGCCAAGACCGACGCTTTGGACGCCCGGAAGATCCTGGAGCTCTTTCACCTCAAGGACCATCTCCCCTTGGCCACGGACGTCCTCCAGGAGGCGCCCCGGGTTCCTGCGGAGAACGAGAAGCTCAAGCGCCTCTCTCGGCGCCGTCGGCAGCTTGTGAACGAGAAAGTGCGGGTGGTGAACCGGATGCAAAGCGACCTCCAGGCCGTCTGCCCCGAGCTCCTCTCCATCACCGGAAGCGTTGACAACCTGTGGTTCCTGCGGTTCCTCTCGTCGCGGGATGATCTCAGGAAGCTTGGCCGGATGCGCAAGAAGAGCGTGCTTGAGATCCCGGGGATCGGGAAGAAGTACGGGGGGATCATCGGGGAGTGGCAGAAGCGGGCCAAGTTCTCCCCGGAGGTGGAGTACGTGGGGCCGATGATCGTTTCCGATGCCCGGCGGATCCTGGAGCTGTTGACGGAGATCGCCACGTTGGATGCGGCCATCGAGGAGATCTCCCAGGAGTCGGAGATGGCCTGCCGGCTCGACTCCATCCCTGGCTTCGGGGAGACCACAAGCGCTGAACTGGCCGGAGAGATCGGAACCATTGATCGGTTTGACTCGGAAGCGAGCTTGGCCCTGTACGTGGGGATGTGCCCGTTGGACAAGCAATCCGGTCAGAGCCACGGGACAAGAACTCCACGCCACGTCAACGTCAGTGGGGTCAGGTCTTGCATTACAATACTTTCAAGGCCTGTCACCTTAGGCCCGGCGTTTCTGCCTGCTAGACTCCGGGAGAGCGGACGGACCGGCTCTGTAGAAATCCTCGGCTGAAGGGAGTATAGCAGTCGGGCGAGGAGCCGGTCAAGTAAGGCCATCCCCAGCTTCACCGCCCGCTCCACGTTGTAGACCAGGCACATGACCACCAGCTCCCGGAACTGCCGCCACCAGGCCCGGCTGCTCACAGCTGAGCCATACTTGCGCTTCAGCACCGAGATCACCGTCTCCACCAGGCTCCGTCGGTGGTAGAGGGTCGCGTCCATGTGGGCGTTGGCAGCTCTGTCATAGGGTTTGAACTCCCGGTGCTTGATCAGCGGGCGCTTCCCCCGGGAGCGGAGCCGGTCCCGCAAGCTCCGATCATCATAGCCCTTGTCCGCGGCCAAAACCTCAAACCGCTCCCGATTCCTCTCGGTCAGAGAAGGAGCGATCTGGGTGTCATGCCTGCGGGTGGTGGTCAGATGGACGTCCAGGACCGTCTGCGCACCGGTATCCACCAGCAACGTGGCCTTGAGCGCTCGGATCTCAAGTGTAGTAGCGGCTGGCGTAGGAGCGGTCCCAACCTGTGGCGTCCAGGGCCGCGATCCCATCCCCTGGAAGGAGGGTGGCGCTGACCCACTGCACCAGGCGCCAGATCGCCGCACTTAACCGTTGGAAGGCCTTCTGGATCGTGGTGAAGTGGGGAGGCGCTTCAAGCCTAAACCCTCTTGGATGCGGGGCATCTCCTGGAGCCAATCGACCATCTCGCGGTAGGTCACGCCCATCTTGAGCTTCAGGCAATAGAGGGTGTCAGGAAGGTGTGCTTGGAGAATTTGGAGGAGTAGGGCGGCGCCTGCCGGCTTGCCAGGTCCATACAGAGCCGGGTAAACCTCAAGGTTTCTTCATCATAGGTCACCGTCTCACTGTAGGCGGTGACCCCTCCCAGCTCAAGGATTTCTACAGAGCCAAGGAAGCAAGAAGGAGGAGGAAGCAGGTGCGAGAGGGCTTGATGCCTTTCGGCATTTTGCTCATTGTCACCCTTCATCTCCTGAGCGCCAGTGCGCTCGCTGATGACAGCGGCGCGATCCGCGGCAGCTTCAGCCTCGATCTGACGCTGGAGCCCCAAACGAGCTCCCGGCAGTGGACGGAGTTCGACCTCGACCTGGAAGCCCTCCTCAGGCTGGACCTCCCCCTCGATGGCCTGACGATCCACAACGATCTTGCCCTAGGAATCGCCGGATTCGAGCACGACATCCTGGCGTTCGACGCGACCGTCTCCCCCTTGATCCTCCACGATGAACTCTGGTTCGCCACACCTTACAACAGCTCTGGGGAACGATTAACCGACAGATCGCGCTTCGTGGAGAACAGGCTTAAGGCTAGTCTTGAGTTAGATATTCTAGACTTCGACCTCTTGGCATTGCTGGAGGACATCCACTTCAACCACCCTTACCCCGAGCCTCTCCAGCCGCCCGAATATGGCTTCGGCCTCTCCTTAGGACTCGGTTGGAATATGCCTGAAGGCCCTCGGTTGCTGATGAAGACCGACATCTGCCTAGAGGATGCAGTCAGCCGGGTGAAGGGCTATAGCGCCCTCGGCAAGGTTTGCCAAGGGGGAGGATTTGCTTTTACCTCGGAGACAATCGAGCTTACCGGTCTGGAGCTGGGCGAGCCGTTCAGCCTAGATAGCCGGCTCACTTTCAGGAGAGATCAGCCGCTAAGGGGTCTGTTCGGGTTGCGGGCCGCTCTCTCGCCCGAGCTCGAAGCCCGCCTCATCTTCACCTCTGAAGACCTCGCCCCTTTGATCCCTCTCCCCTTCCCCAGCCTGGTCATCAGCTCTCTGACTGCTCTCTACACGCTCACGTTCCAGCTTCCAGGCCAGGAACAATTCATCTTGGCCCTCACCGATCAAAATGGGGACCTCTTCCCCAGTGACGGCGACCCCCTCCTTGCCTATGCCGCGATCGGCCTCCAGGAGAGCAAGATCAGGCTGATGGTGCTGGCCAAGCTCAGGCAAGGCTTACAATATGGCCTTCTCGGGATTAACCTGCCCTTGCCGAAGATGGCTGGATATCTCAATACCGAAGTCGACTTCAACAGGGATGATGAGGTGCTGGAGATCAGCTCATGGAGCTTTGAGTTCTTGGTTACCATTACCAGGCTAGAGCTCCGGAGCAAGATTAGGCTCGAGCTGAAGGGTCTGGAAGCGATGGAATTCGGGCTAAGCTTAGCCTTCTAGCAATCTTAAATGAGAGAGGAGGTCTAGGAATCGCATTCCATAGGTCAAGATTCCTCGCGGTTGACCTCGTTCATCACCGGCTCGATCCCTCCCTCATGGAAGAGGTCGATCGCCCTGGCCACCCGCGCGAGGACCGGCTCGAGCCGGGCCAGCTCCTCCGGGGTGAGCCGGCCCAGGACATAAGGGGCGAGATCGCCCTGGAGGCCCTCTTTCCCGATCCCGATCCGGAGCCTGGGGAACTCCTCGGTCCCCAGCTCGGCGATGATCGAGGCCAGCCCGCCGTGGCCGCCTGCGCCACCCTTGGCCCTGGCCCTCAACCTCCCCCAGGGAAGGGCCACATCGTCGCAGACGACCAGAGAGTCCTCCAGCCTCAACCCGAAGCGGCTGATGATCGCCTTGACCGCCAGGCCGCTGTGGTTCATGTAGGTGAGCGGCTTGACCAGCAACAGGTCGCCCTTGCCTCGGTAGACTAGTGCCCGGTCGAGCCGTCGGCCGCGGAGCCTTAGCCTGCCAAAGAGTCTGGGGAACGAAGCCTGCGCGCGGAGCCGCTCGAGGTAGCGATCGATCGCGAGAAAGCCCAGGTTGTGCCTGGTCTGGCGATATTGTCTCCCGGGGTTTCCTAGCCCGAAGACCGCCTTCACTGCTCCTTCTCGGGCTCAGCCTCCGCCTCGCCCTCCGCTGGGGCCTCCTCACCTTCGGCTGGGGCCTCCGCCGCGACTTCCTGCACCACCTCGCGGCGCGGGACCTTCACCACCGCGATGGGGAACTCGGGCGGGGTGAGGACCTTCACCCCTTCGAGGGCGATCTCCCCCACGCGGATCGCCTCTTCCAGGCCAAGGCCGCTCACATCCAGCTCGATCCGCTCGGGAATCTTGGCCGGGAGCCCCTTGACAAGGATCTCCGTGCGGAGTCGCCGGAGAACCCCGCCGAACCGCCTCCCCTGAGGGTCGCCCCGCAGCAAGACCGGGACCTCCAGCTCGATCTCCTGGTCTGCCGGAGGGAGGTAGAAGTCGATGTGGATGACCTGGTCCGTGAGGGGATGATACTGAATCTCCTTGATGAAAGTCTCCCACTCCTCGCCGTCGACAGTCAAGGTGATCCGCGAGCTGCGCGTGATCTGGGCGAGGAGCTGCTCTAGCTCGCGCTGTTCCACCTGAATCAGCCGGTGAACCCCCCGGCCATAGACTACGCCGGGGATGAAGCCCTGCCGCCGGAGGGCGCGCGGATTCACCTCCGTCCTCGGTGCTGCCGCTAGCCGATACATCGGTTATCTCCTCCTTCAAAGATGGGGAAAGACTTCGCTGACCGATCGGTTCTCATGGATGCGGGCGATGACCTCAGCGAAGAGCTCCCCCACGGGAATTCTCTCTATTATACCAGCTCCGTCGTCCGGCGGGGGGATCGAGTTGGTCACGACGATCCTCTTGATCGGGGAGGCCCGGAGCCGCTCCAGCGCGTCCCCGGCGAAGATCCCGTGCGTGAAAGCGGCGTAGATCTCCCTCACCCCTTCCCGCTGGAGGAGCTCGACCGTCTCCAGGACCGTCCCGCCCGTGGAGATGATATCGTCCACAATGATCGCCCGCCGGCCCCGCACCTCCCCGATCAGGTTGAGGCTCTCCACCCGTTCGCTCGTCACCCTTCGCTTCTCGATGATCGCCAGCGGGAGCTGGAGCCCTTCGGCGATCGCCCGCGCCCGCTTCACCGCCCCAAGGTCCGGGGAGACGATCACCGCCCTCCCCTCGGCGATCCCCTCCCGGCGGAAGTAGCGGATGAAGATCGGGTCGACCATCAGGTTGTCTACAGGTATGTCGAAGAACCCTTGGATCTGGCCGGCATGGAGGTCGAGGGTCAGCACGCGATCGGCCCCCGCCGTCTCGATGAGGTTCGCCACGAGCTTGGCCGAGATGGGCACCCGGCCGGTGTGCTTCCGATCCTGCCGCCCGTAGCCGTAGTAGGGGATCACCGCAGCGACCCGCTCGGCCGAGGCCCGCTTGACCGCATCGATTATGATCAAGAGCTCCATGAGGTTCTCGTTCACCGGGGGGCAGGTCGGCTGGATCACGAAGACATCGGCCCCGCGGATGTTCTCCTCGATGTGCACGAAAGTCTCCCCGTCGGGGAATCTCGTGACCTCTGTGGCACAGAGGGGGGTCCCGAGGCAGTCGGAGATCTCCTCAGCCAGTGCCGGGTTAGCGTTGCCCGCGATCAGCTTCAGGTCCATGCTCCTCCTTGAAGCAGAGAGTGCTCCCGATAATCCCGCATCCTCCGCCCACTTCAAACCCTTCAACGAGAGAGTTCTCGACCACCGCCCCTCTTCCGATCCGGCTCCGCCCCTTGAGAGAGGTCCCGGGCCCGACTCGGGCGTCGGGCTCGAGAATGACCTCCTGGTCGATGAGCACCGTCTCGGGGGCGATGACCCTCGCACCGGCGGCCAGGACTGCGGCGAGCTTCCGCCGGCGCAGGGCCCCCTCGGCCCGGACGAGGTCAGCTCGAGAGTTCACTCCCAGGAGCGATTCACTCTCCCCGGCCAGCAGAGCGCGGACGGGCTGGCCTTGCCCGCGGTAGAAGGAGACAATGTCCGAGAGGTAATACTCTCCCTGAGCATTGGCAACGCCGAGGCCCTGTAGAGCTTCCCAGAAGAGACCGTCGTTCCTCACGAGATAGACGCCGCTGTTCACCTCTCGAATCTGGCGCTCCTGCTCCGAGGCATCCTTCTCCTCGACGATCCGCCCGAGATTCCCCTCGCGATCGCGGACGATCCGCCCGTAGCCCGCCGGGTCCTCGGGCTCCATCGTGAGGAGCGAGAGCCGCCCGCCATGTGCCTTGTGGAAGGCGAGAAACTCCTCCAGCAACTCTGCCCGGAGCAGGGGAAGGTCGCCCGGCAGGATGAGGATCTCCCCGCCCTTGCCCTCGAGCGCGGAGCGGGCTTGGAGGGCCGCATGGCCGGTCCCCAACTGCTCGCGCTGCTCGATGAAGACCAGCCCTCGCCCGGCGAACCTTTCCCGGACTTGCTCGCCCTGGTGGCCGACGATCACCAAGGTCCGTTGAGGCTTCAGCGGGTCTGCCGCCTGCAGCACATATTCTAATACCGGCTGGCCGCAGAGCTCGTGGAGGACCTTGACCCTCTGGGAGAGCAGCCGCTTGCCCTTTCCTGCTGCGAGAATCAGGAGACTCAGCTCCCCGCCCATCCCGATAGTGAGCTTAGTGGATCGTCACTCGGCTGTCAAATGGCGCGGGGCTTGACCGAGACAGGGCGGGATCACTATCATATGCTCGAGGAGTAGTCGCGTGGTGTGGCCGGGCAGACTGGGCGAGGAGCGGGCGCTGGCCTTTCTCAAGGCGCAGGGGTATCGGATTATCGCCCGCAACTACCGCTGGCGAGGGGGAGAGATCGACATCATCGCCCGCGACCGGGACTGCCTCAGCTTCATCGAGGTGAAGGCGCGGGCCGATGAGCAGTTCAGCCCGGCCGAAGAGGCCCTCACTCCCCAGAAGCGGGCGCGCTTGATCCGGACGGCCCAGCACTATATCGCCCAGCATCGCCCGGAGGTCGACCTGCGGTTCGATGTCGTGGTGATCGCGGGGGAAGAGATAAGGCTATATAAGGACGCCTTCGGCCTGGAGGGATAGGGTGTTCGCCAAGGCCATCAGCGGAGCACTGCTCGGGCTCGAGGCCTCCCTGGTGGAGGTCCAGTGCGATGTGGCCCGGGGCCTCCCCAGTTTCGTGATCGTCGGGCTCCCGGAGAAGGAGGTTCAGGAGAGCCGCGAGCGGATCCGGAGCGCCATCAACAATGCCGGCTACGAATTCCCCCCGAAGCGGATCACGATCAACCTCGCCCCCGCCGATGTGCGGAAAGAGGGGGTGGGGCTCGACCTCCCCCTGGCGCTCACGATCCTCCAGGCCACGGGCCAGCTGGAGATAGAGGAGTCCGACAGCTGCCTCTTCCTCGGGGAGCTCTCGCTCGACGGGCGGCTCCGCCCGGTCAAGGGGGTCCTCCCGATCGCCCTCGCCGCTCAGGAGGCGGGGATCAAGCGGGTGGTCCTCCCCGCCGCCAACGCCCTGGAGGCAGCTCTCATCGAGGGCTTGGAGGTCCTCCCCTCCGAGAGCCTCCAGGAGACCATCGCCTATCTGAACGGCGAGCTTCTCATCAAGCCCTTCCAGTTCGACCGCGAGAGCTACTTCAAGGCCGAGGCTTCTGGAGGGCCGGACTTCAACGAGATCCACGGCCAGGAGCAGGCGAAGCGGGCCCTGGAGATCGCCGCTGCCGGCGGACACAATGTCCTGATGATCGGCCCCCCCGGCTCGGGGAAGAGCATGCTCGCCCGGCGGATCCCGACGATCCTCCCGCCCCTCTCCCTCAAGGAGGCGCTCGAGGTGTCGAAGATCTACAGCGTGATGGGCCTCCTCTCCCCCGAGCGGCCGCTCGTCTGCCAGCGACCGTTCCGCTCACCCCACCACACCATCTCCTATGCCGGGATGGTCGGGGGAGGCCACGGGGTGCCGAAGCCGGGGGAGATCAGCCTGGCCCATCACGGCGTGCTCTTCCTCGACGAGCTGCCGGAGTTCAGCCGCGATGTGCTGGAGACGCTCCGCCAGCCGCTGGAGGATCGGCGGATCACGATCTCCCGCGCCGCGACGGCCGTGACCTTCCCGGCCAACTTCACCCTCATCGCCGCGATGAACCCCTGCGCTTGCCTCCGGCGGGACGCGCGAGGAAACTGCATCTGCACACCCCAAGAGGTCCGCAGCTATTGGCGGAAGATCTCCGGCCCGTTCCTCGACCGGATCGACATCTTCATCGAGGTCCCCCGCTTGACAAAGGAAGAGCTGATCGGTAAACCTACGGGAGAGCCGTCGGCGGCGATCCGCGCACGGGTCGAGCGGGCACGGCAGGTCCAACGAGAGCGGTTCGCAGGGATGAACATCTTCACCAACGCTCAGATGGGAGTGAAGGAGATCAAGAGCTTCTGTCGGCTCAGTCCGGCAGGAGAGGCGCTCTTGGCCAGCGCTGTGGACCGATTTGCCCTCTCCGCGCGGGCCTATCACCGCATCCTCAAGGTCGCGCGCACGATCGCCGACCTCGATGGCAGAGCGGAGATCGGCGAAGAACACCTGGCAGAGGCAATCCAATACCGCAGTTCGGAAGAGAGCTTGAGTGAAGGAGGGATGTGGTTGTGAAGTCCAAGCTGGCTCAGCTGGCATTCGCATGCGCCCTGATTACCTCGCTCCTCTTCTTCGCCCCGCCCGGCCGGGCCCAAGAGGCCGCCGGTGGGATGAGGGTCGAGCGGATCGTGGTCGAGGGGAACGAGCATGTCACTCTGGACGAGATCAAGAAGGCGCTCCCGTTCAAAGTCGGCGACACTATCACCGAGGACGAGATCAAGGCCGGCAGCCAGAAGATCCTCGACCTCGGCTATTTCCAGCAGGTCTTTCCCGATTACCGCTCGCTGGACGGGGGGATCGAGGTCTTCTACCTGGTGCAGGAAAACCCCGTAGTGAAGAAGATCGAGATCGCGGGGAACGAGCAATACGGCGAGGGGATAAAGCTCTTCGGGTTCAAGATCCCCTTCACCAGCCCGATCCTCAGCACAGACCGGATCATCGAGATCTTGAGCGAGAACGGGGTCGAGGAGAAGAAGGTTCTGAATGTGAAGAAGCTCGAAGCCGGCCTGAAGGCCATCCTCGCCGCGTATCAGGAGAAGGGCTACACTCTAGTGACGATCGGAGATGTCGAGCTGGGTGAGACGCTCAAGATCACGCTGATCGAGGGGAAGATCGAGGAGCTCGAGGTCACCGGCCTGAGCGAGGAACTGGAGGAGCTCGCCCGGGGCCTGATCAAGATCCGCCTGAACGAGCCGGTGAAGGTCCAGAACATCCAGGCCTCGCTCCAGAGGATTAACAACTCCATCTACTTCGAGAAGACCGGCCCGGATGATATCTCCTTCTCCTCGGGGAGCGCGCCGGATAGGGTGATCCTGATGTGGAACTTGAGGGAGAGGGAATTCCTCGAGCGACCCCAGGTGATCAGGAAGATCGACTTCAGCGGGGCCACGCTCTATTCCTCTCAGCAATTGACCGAGGCCCTCGGTCCCCTGCCCGAGGGGGAAGTCGATAACCTCAGCCTCCTCCAGGCCCTCCAGGGGGTCTACGACCTCTACCATCAGAACGGATATACCATGATGGACCTGGCCAACGGCGGGATCGCCGACGAGACCCTGAGGGTCAACATCAGCGAGGGCACGATCAACGAGATCAGGATCGAGGGGAACACGCGGACCAAGGAGTATGTGATCCGCCGGAGGCTGCGAGTGCAGCCGGGTGATCTCTTCAACGAGAACCGCCTGAGAGACACCTATCGCAACCTCCAGCAGCTCGGCTACTTCCAGAGCATCGATGTCAACTTCGAGGAGGTTGAGCCGGGCAAGATAGACCTGATCTTCACCTTCACGGAGAACAAGAACCTCGGGAGCTTCAACGGAGGGCTCACCTTCGCCGGAGGCGGGCTGGTCGGGAAGCTCTCGCTCTCTTGGAAGAACATCTTCGGGACAGGCCAGGACCTCTCCCTCGGCTACGACAAGACCCTCGTCGGCGGCAGCCAGGCCAACTGGCACTTTGACTATACTACCACGACCTTCTTCCCCAACTACGACTTCCTCAAGGCCAGCCTCTATCAGGAGTCAGAGGAAGTCAAGGAAGACGATGGCGGAGAATACACTCTCTACAAGAGTGGCTTCGAGGCCTCCCTCGGCTATCCTCTCGGGCGAGGCTCCCAGTTGACCCTGGGCCATCGCTACGAGAACTCCATCAGATGTCCCAAAGCGACGCCCGGCTGCACGGCTCCCGAGACTACCAGCTCGGTCACCCTGGGCTTGAGCAACGACGACCGGAACGATCTGGAGTTCCCCAGGGAGGGAGGAATAAGAAGCCTCAGCTTGGAGCAGGCCGGGGCCTTCACCGCCGGGACGAGGTTCACCAAGCTCACCTTTGCCCTGGTCCAGCACTTCCCGACCCTCAAGGACCAGAATGTCGCAGTCCGCCTCCACGGGGGCCAGGGATTCTCCACGCCCGCGCACGAGCAGTTCCTCCTCGGGAATGTCAGCACCCTGAGAGGGATCAGCTCCTTCAGGACGGAGAAGTTCTTCCTGGTGAACGCGGAGTATCGGGCCGTGCTGACCGAAGGGGCTGTGGGCGTGATCTTCGCCGATCTCGGCATCGCTGAGGGGAAGGACCTCAAGCGCTCGTTCGGCTTCGAGTTGAGGGCCCAGCTCCCCGCTGTGGGAACGGTCCGACTCGTGTTCGCCTGGCCGGTCGTGGACGGCCAGATCGGTTGGCAGCCGAAGATCGACTTCGGCTTCGGGAACATGTTCTAGAGCGAGAAATGAGAAAGGAGACAAGATGAAACAGGCACTGTGGATCGTGTTGATCGTGGTGGCTCTAGTAGCGGGTTTCTTCGGAGGATGGCTCTCCAAGGGCTCCGCGGCAGCGCCGGATGCCAACCTGGCTGAGCAGGTGAAGCAACTCCAGCAGCAGGTGAGCGGCCTGGCTAAGAGCTCGGACCTCACCGCGCTGCAGAAGCAGGTGGAGTCCCTCGCCCAGAAGGTCCAGGCCAGCACGACCGGCGGGATGCGCATCGCCTACGTAAACGCTGAGGAGGTCTTCCTCAAGTATAAGGGCACAGCCACCGCCGTGCAGCAGTTCAGCGCGGAGAGGGAGAAGAAGGAGAAGGAGCTCCAGCAGCTAGCGGAGCAACTCCAGGCGAAGAAGATCACCCAGCAGGAGTATCAGCGTCGGGTCGAGGAGATCCAGAACGAGCTCCAGCAGCTCGACCTCCAGCTCACGGGCAAGGTCCAGCAGGAGATGATCGCAGTGATCACCGAGGTGGCCCAGGAGAGGGGCTACGACTGGGTGACCCGGAAGAAGGATGTAGTCCTCTACTCCAAGGCCGGGCTGATGGACGATCTCACCGCCATCGTCATCGACCGATTGAACGCGAGAGTGGAGGGTGGAGCGCCGGCAGGATCATAGGGATGGCAGATCGAGCAGTCTAGAGCCTGCGACCCTGGGGGCCGATGAAGCTGATTGAGGCCGTCCCGAATATCAGTGAGGGCCGGGACCGGGAGAAGATCGAAGCGATCGTCGCCGCGGTGAGGGCCGTCCGCGGGGCGGCCCTCCTCGATGTCGACCCCGATCCGGACCATAACCGGACGGTCATCACTTTCGCCGGCCCGCTGGAGGCGGTCGAGGAGGCGGCCCTGCGTCTGACCGCCAAAGCAGTGGAGTTGATTGACCTCAGTAACCATCGGGGCGAGCACCCCCGGATGGGAGCGGTCGATGTTCTCCCCTTCGTCCCCTTGCGTGGGGCGACGATGGCTGAATGCGTCGAGCTCGCCAGGCGGGTCGGGCAGAGGATCAGCGAGGAGTTCAAGGTCCCGGTCTACTTGTATGCCGAGGCCGCGACCCGCCCGGAACGGCAGGACCTGGCGAACATCCGGAGGGGTGAGTTCGAGGGCTTCCCGGCCAAGATCCAAGAGCCGGAGTGGGCCCCGGACTTCGGCGAGCGGCGGGTCCACCCGACCGCCGGGGTGATGGCCGTGGGGGCCAGGCCGCCGTTGATCGCCTACAATGTCAACCTGGGCACGAATGACCTTGAGGTCGCCAAGCGGATCGCTCAGGCCGTCCGCGGCTCAAGCGGCGGCCTCCGCTATGTCAAGGCCCTGGCCTTCGAGCTCGAGGAGCGCGGGCTCGTCCAGGTCTCGATGAACCTGGTCGACTACCGGAAGACCCCCTTGCACCGGGCCTTCGAGCTCGTCAAGCGCGAGGCCGCGCGCTACGGCGTCCCAGTGGTCGGGAGCGAGATCGTCGGACTGGTCCCCCAGGAGGCCCTGAACATGGCGGCGGAATACTACCTGCAGCTCGAGCACTTCCGCTCGGAGATGATCCTCGAGGAGCGGCTCGCCCAGGCCTTGGGAGAAGTCGAAGCACATTGAGTGGCCGGATTCCTGAGAACCTATTCGTTGGCATCTCTTTTCAGCATTGAGAGGGCAGGAGAAGATCGCCAGGAGCAAGATACCAAGACCCTAACACAAGGAGTCTCATGACCCCGCGATCTCCGGCAGATCATCATTGAGCTGTGCCAGAAGTGTGAGATAGAGCAGGGTTAGGACCCCTTCACAAACCCCTCCGGCCAGGGGTAGTCCGGAGGGCAGAGATCGGCCCCGGCGT
>JANLFV010000001.1 GCA_024653345.1 Candidatus Acetothermia bacterium | reverse complement strand
GATATCACCTACATCCATCTGGGGAAGGGGTGCGCCTACCTGGCGGTGCTGCTGGATGTCTACACGCGGGCGATCCGTGGCTGGGGGCTGAGTCCGTGGCTGGACCAGGACCTGACATTGGTGCCCCTGCAGCGCGCACTTGCCACAGGGCGAGTGCCGGCCATCCACCACTCCGATCAAGGGGTGCAGTACGCCAGCAGCGCCTATGTGGACCTGCTGGCAAAGTACCACGTTCAGGTGAGTATGGCTGCCCAAGGGAAGCCGGAGGAGAACGGCTATGCCGAGCGGGTGATCCGCACGATCAAGGAAGAGGAGGTGGAGCTGGCGGAGTACGCGGACTTCGCCGATGCCCTGGCCCAGATGGGGCACTTCATCGAGGAGGTGTACCAGAAGAAGCGAATCCACTCAGCGCTAGGGTATCTCACGCCGGTGGAGTTCGAGGCCGCCTGGCAGGAGTCACAGCCGGAGGCTGCCACCTCCCTAGCCAGAGGCCAAAATCTGTCCAACTCCAGGGGTCCACTTCACAGAACTCCTTGTGCTGGCCCCAGACCATCACTATACGGTCCCTTATGCAGCTACCAAACTCCTCCGTCGATACGCAGAGGTAGTAGCCGGAAGATTCTAGAGGCAGCAGCACGATCAATAAAGTGACAGAAATCAAGCTAAGACTGACTGGTCTCACCAGGATAGAGCGCAACAAGCTACTGCGCCTACCTTCCGCGCCCTCGAAACCTCGCATTATTTCACTCCTTTCTCCCCAGGGGCCTCCAGGCCTCCTCGACTTCAACTATTGCCGCCTACTCCTTCTTCTCCTTCTCCTTCGGCTTGACGATCTCCATGCCCTTGTAGTAGCCGCACTCGGGGCAGACGCGGTGCGGGAGCTTCGGCTCGTGGCAGTGCGGGCACTCCGAGGCCGCGACCGGCTCCGCCTTCAGGTGCATCTGCCGCTTCCTCACTCTGGACTTCGACTTACGATCCTTTGGGACTCCCATAGCTCCTCCTTAATAGCTTGCTAGCATTGTGATGATTCTACTATCTCGGTGACCCTACTTCCAGAACTGCCAGAACTTCCTTGTCTCCAGTCGGGCCTCGAGCCTGCTGTCCTCGAGCGTGAGGTAGAAGTCCAGGAGGTATTCCTCGTTGGTCTTGAGGTTCTTCAGGACGCAGGTTGCGCTCGCCCGACCCCGGACCTGGCCGCCCTCGATGGTCAGCTCGATCTTGCCCAGCTTGAGGTCCCTGATCGCCAGGACCGCGTCGGCCTCGTTGACATTCCCCACGATCCTGATATTCTTCTCGTCCAGCGTGATCTCCAATCCCTCGATGAACGGACCCTGGATCAGCTCGTCCTGAGCTGACCTTCCCCAGTCCGGCCCTTGAATCGCGACCGTCTCGACCCCGGCGAAGGGGTCACCGGTCGGCCAGAGGACTACGACAAGGACGGCGACCGCCACAACTGCTGGAATCCCAAGCACCCATCTGCTCTTCATCCTGATCTCCCTCCTCGGCGAGAGCTCCTACATCTTAGCATATCGGCGATGGCTTCTCCTCTCGCCGCGAGCCCAGCCTATGACCTGTTCGATCAGCCGCTGGTAGGCTAAGGTGGTGCAATCTCGGGCCATTCACTACGGCACTGTGGTAAGAAACCTCCTCCCGTCATTCTTGCAGATCATCTTGATCACGCCCCGTCCCGATGCGGCGGCCGGCGGGAGGCCCCCGCCCGGCTCGACCCACTGCCCGGCCATGTAGAAGTTCGCCAGGCCCGGGAGCGTCTTGTTCATCCTGATGTTCCAGGTCTGCGGGGTGACCATCCAGCCCTCGAAGCTCCCCTGCCAGTTCCCGGTGTAGCGGACGAAGGTCGAGGGCGTCGCTACATCGCGCACCTCCACCTGAGCCGCGAGGCCGGGGAACCGCCGGTCGAGCAGGGCGATCACCTCATCGGCGATCCGCTCCTTCTCGGCCTGGTATCGCGCCTGGTCCTTGCGCAGCTCCTCCCAATAGGCCAGGTCGGAGGGGAGCATCACCGTGAGCACCGTCTTCCCCGGCGGGGCCAGGGTCGGATCGACATTGTGGATGCGGACCATGAGCGAACCATGCTCGCGGTCTCCCAGTTTGACCGGCTCGGGAAGCTCGAGGACCAGCCCCGACACCAGGTGCGGGATCTCGGGGAAGGAGCGGTTCACCCCCAGGCCGATGAAGACGAGCGCGGGGAAGAGGGGCAGCTTCTCATAGTAGCCCTTGATCTTCTCGTCCAGATACTTCCTCTCAAGCAGCTCGAAGATCGTCGTGTGTCCGTCGGCGGCGGAGATGACGTAGTCGGCGCGATGCTCGCTCCCGTCGGCCAGGCGGACCCCCACCGCGCGATCTTGCTCCACGAGCACTTTCGTGACCCGGCTGTTGTAGCTGATCTCGCCCCCCAGGTCGCGGTAGCGCTTCTCGATTGACCGGGCGAACTCCAAAGACCCGCCGACGGGATAGCCGGCGTTCTTCTCATCGAGCCAGGCGAAGGTCATGAGCAGGAAGGTCATGGGGAAGGCCGGCGGCCAGGCCGCGAGGAGCCCCTTCCGGATCAAGGGATTCTTGAACTTGGCCACGAACTCCCGGGCCGACTGCCGCTGCCACCGCCCGAGCCGGAGGTATTTCGGCATCACCCTAAGGAAGAACTTCAGCCGCTCACCAACCCCCTCGAGGTCGAGCGGCATCTCCAGCCCGAGGCAGGCCCGGATGCCACCGGTGAGCTCGCGAATAGCCTCGCGATCCTCGGGCGCGAGCTCGAGCATGTGCTCTTCCAGCCGGTCGATGTCGCAGTAAAGAGTGAGAGTCTTGCCGCTTGGGTCCTCGTAGCGCATGAACTCTTCCGCGTTCACAAATTGCCGGCCCTGGACTGCCCCGAGCTCCTCCCAGATGCGGTGGAAGACCGCGCCGGGCTTCGAGCCGACCAGCCAGTGGATGCACAGGTCGATCGTGTAATCCTGGCGCTTCCAGGCCGTGCAGAGCCCGCCGGGCAGAGTGTGCATCTCGAAGATCTTCGTCCGGTAGCCGTTCATCCGCCCGTAGCAGCCGGCGGCCAGCCCGGCGATCCCCGCCCCGATGATGGTGATCGACTTCTCCATCGTTGCACCTCCTCGTAGGCGCGCCTCCATAGAACATAGCCCGATGGATGAGGACCGGTCAAGCTGCCACTCTCATCTCATGAGGATTGCGTAGGCCCGCCTCCCAGCAGTCCGGCCTAACGAGTCCGTCCCTTAAGCAGGGTCTTTCAGGGCACTCGGACCCTTGGCAGGCCTCAGAGGAGCGAACTCACCAGATAGGAGCAGCCGAGGAGGAAGACCGGGATGAATGCGTATAGCAGCCCTCTCCGCTTAAAGAGGACCGCGCAGGAGGCGAGGATGGCAGAGACATTGAAGATGAGTGCGCCCGTTGAGCGCCGATCAGCTACTCTAGCCCACCGCGCTGCCGACTCCAAGGCCTCCGCATATTTGTCATAGTATGACTGTGCCTTCGCTTCCTCCTCTTTAGCCAGGGAGGCCTGGAAGTTGGGCATCTCCAGCGATTGGTCCCCCAGCTGGTTCAAGTAAGACTTCAGCTCCTCATCGTCGGCAGCGTCCGCCCTGGCGTAATACATGCTCGCCTGTGTCAGGTATGACTGAGCCTGGACCAGG
Source organism: Candidatus Acetothermia bacterium (assembly GCA_024653345.1). Lineage (GTDB taxonomy): Bacteria > Bipolaricaulota > Bipolaricaulia > RBG-16-55-9 > JANLFV01 > JANLFV01. The sequence continues at coordinate 331,682 of JANLFV010000001.1, read as the reverse complement.
GCCGAGGAGGCCGCCGTCGCTGCCTCCAGACGCAGGATCATGAAGCCGAGGGCCGCGGTCTTGAGGTCGCCGGAGGCGCCCCCGGCCCTGCCTGAGGTTATCCAGCAGACTGAAGCGAACAAGGAGGCGATCGTCACCAGGATGGCGGCGATGTTCGTGACCTCGCCGAGCCGCAGCAAGAGCCTCTTCACTCTCGAAGCCCCTTCTCTTCCTTTCGGCTCCTGGGCTCACTCGCCGACGATCTTCACCAGGACAGGCTTCTGCCGTTGGCCGTCGAAGTCGCCGTTGTGGTCCCGCTTTCGTGTCGCCACCCCTCGACCTAGAGCGCGATGAGGCGCTCCCCTCCTCTCAGGGCCAAAGCAGTGCTCGTCCCGGGGGACGAACCCCTCGCCAGCTCGCTCGAGACCGGCCGGGCGTCCATCAGAGCTGTAGAGAGCCTTAACTGGCAGTAATATAGCACCTTCGACAGAGGCCGACAAAGTAGAATGCCACTGCTCGAGGCCGCATCTTGCAACCTATGGGGCAGCGTCTGCGCAGTTTGCGGCGCACGGAGGCCTCGCCGGGGAGAACTCCCACTGGCGACGCCAGCACCGGCGCGCGGCTGTCGCTTACAGGCCGCGGCCGATTGTCCGGGAAAGCTCGGAAGCCTATAATGGGATGCTTCGGAGGAAGGAGGTTCAGGATTATGGCGGGGCAGGATCGGGTGGCGCTCTATCTCCAGGACAAGCATCCCCTGCGGGATGGGATGGAGTATGTCAAGTATGCCGAGAAGAAGGGGTTCGAGGCCGTCTGGCAGGCCGAATCGAGGCTCGTCCGGGACGCGGTCGTCCCGATCGCGGCCTTCGCGGCCGTGACCGAGCGGATCAAGGTCGGGACCGGGGTGATCAACAACTGGACCAGGAATGTCGGGCTGATCGCCTCGACCTTCGTGACCCTGGATGACCTCGCCCCGGGAAGGGTGATGTGCGGGATCGGGGCCTGGTGGGACCCGCTGGCCTCGCAGGTGGGGATCGAGCGGAAGAAGCCCTTGACGGCGATGCGGGAGGTCGTGACCGTCCTCAAGAAGCTGCTGAATATGGAGAAGGTCACCTACCAGGGCGAGTTCGTGAAGGTCCGGGAGATCGAGATCGACATCGTCCACGGCGACCGCTCGCCGCGGAAGGTCCCGATCTACATCGGGGCCACGGGCTTCAAGATGATGGAGCTCGCGGGCGAGATCGCCGATGGGGTCCTTTTGAACTACTGCGTCCCCCCGGAATACAACGACCTGGCGCTCGAGCACCTCGAGAAGGGGGCGAGAAGGGCCGGCCGGACTCTGGAGGAGATCGATCGCCCCCAGCTCGTCGTCTGCTCGGTGGACCACGACCGCGAGCGAGCGATCGAGAACGCTAAAGAGCTATTGACCCAATACCTGGCCCAGCAGCCGCACATCGCCAAGGCGAGCGGGGTAAAGGAAGAGGTGGTGAGGAAGATCCAGTCGATCCTCGGCTGGCCGGCCACAAGGGAGCAGGTCCATCGGGCGATGAAGTATGTGCCCGAGGACCTGGTGGAGCGGATCACCGCCTCGGGGACGCCGGAGGACTGCCGGGCCAAGGTCCGCGAGTATGTAAAGAGAGGCTGCACCTGCCCGATCCTCTACCCCCTGGGGGACGATGTCCGGCTGATGATCGACACCTTCGCCGAGGGGTATAGCTGATGAAGGCCATCCTGATCGAGCACGCAAGGATCTGGACCAACGGGGCCGGACTGATCGAGGACGGCTTCGTCCTCATCGAGGGGGATAAGATCGCCCGGGTCGGGAAGATGGGCGACCGCCCGAAGCCGCCAAAAGGGGCCGAGGCCATCGACGTCAAGGGACGATTGCTCCTCCCCGGCTTCGTCTGCGCCCATACCCACCTGTATAGCGCCCTGGCGCGGGGGCTGGCCCTCCCCGGGGTCTCTCCGAAAAGGTTTGGCGAGATCCTGGAGCAGTTCTGGTGGCGGCTGGACAAGGCCCTCGATCAAGAGAGGATCTACTACAGCGCTTTGATCGGGGGGATCGAGTTCATCAAGAGTGGGGTCACTACGATCTTGGACCACCATGCGAGCCCCAACAGCATCCGCGGGAGCCTCAAGGCCATCAAGCGGGCCGTGGTCGATGAGCTGGGGCTGAGGGCTTCGCTCTGCTACGAGACCTCCGACCGGGACGGGCCCGAGCGGGCCCGGGAGGGGATCGCCGAGAACATCGAGTTCTTCGACTATGCCCAGGCCGAGGGGGACGACCGCTTGAGCGCCCTCATCGGCCTCCATGCCTCCTTTACCCTCTCGGATGAGACCCTTAAGCGGCTCAAGCGCGAGCTGGGCGACCGCGAGGCCGGTTTCCATATCCATCTCGCCGAGGGGCCGGAGGACCAGGAGGATTCGCTCAAGCGCTACAAGAAGAGGGTCGTGGAGCGGCTCCGGGACCTGGGGATCTTGAATGACAAGACCGTCCTGGCCCACGGGGTCCACCTCGACGAGAACGAGAAGGCCATCTTAGCCGAGGCGGGCGCGATCCTGGTCCATAATCCCCAGTCGAACATGAATAACGCCGTAGGGGTCGCAGACATCCCGGGGATGCTGAACAAAGGCATCCTGGTGGGCCTGGGGAACGACGGCTTCGGGTATGAGATGCTCTCGGACCTCCGGGCGATGACCTTGGTCCACAAGCTCGCGCGCCGGGACCCCAAGGCGATGGGCTTCGACCTGGCCCATAAGGTCTTCTTCGAGAACAACTACGCCATCGTCAAGCGGCTCTTCGGGGTCGAGGTCGGCAAGATCAGGCCGGGCTACCAGGCCGACCTGATCATCGTTGACTACCTCCCGCCCACGCCGCTAACCGAAGGGAACCTCATGGGCCACCTCCTCTTCGGCTTGGTGGGGAACCCGCGGGTGCTGACCGCGATCGTGGACGGCAGGGTTGTGATGAAGGATCGGCGGATTCTGGGGGTTGATGAGGAGGCCGCCTATCGCGAGGCCCGGGGGGCGGCGGAGCGGCTCTGGAAGAGGATCAAGTGAAGGTCGCCGGCTTGAGGTGTATCTCCTGCGGCTCGGTCTACGACCCGGCCGAGCTGGATTACACCTGCCCGAGGTGCGGCCCCCGGCGGGGGACCCTCGAGGTGCTCTACGACTACGATAAGATCAAGCGGGCCTTCACCTGGGAGGCGCTGAAGAGGAGCCAGAACTACTCGATGTGGCGCTACCTCCCGATCCTCCCGGTCGAGGACGAGCGCTATATCCAGCCGTTGAAGGTCGGCTGGACCCCGCTCTATCGCTTTGATCACCTCGCTCGGGAATACGGCGTAAAAGAGCTTTACATCAAGGACGACGGGGTGAATCCCACGGCCTCCTACAAGGACCGTGCGAGCGCGATCGTGGTGATCAAGGCCCAGGAGAAAGGTAAGAAAGTCGTCGCTTGCGCCTCGACGGGGAACGCCGCCAGCTCGCTCGCCGGCTTTGCCGCAAATACCGGGTTAACGACGATCATCTTCGTCCCGAAGAGCGCCCCCGAGGCCAAGCTCGCCCAGCTCCTCATCTACGGGGCCAAGGTCCTGGCCGTCGAGGGGAGCTACGACCAGGCCTACGACCTCTGCCTCGAGGCCGCCGAGCGCTATGGCTGGTATAACCGGAGCGCGGCCATCAACCCCTACCTCGTCGAGGGGAAGAAGACCGGGGCCTTGGAGGTCGCGGAGCAGCTCGACTGGGAGGTCCCCGACCTGGTCCTCGTCCCCGTGGGCGATGGCTCGGTGATCAGCGGGGTCTACAAGGGCTTCCATGACCTCCTGGAGTTGGGCTTCATCGAGGCCGTCCCCAGGATCATCGGGGTCCAGGCCGAGGGGGCCGCCCCGATCAAGCGGGCCTTCGAGCGCTATACCGGGGCTGAGGTGGCGATCGAGGACCAGGAGGCCAAGACCCTTGCGGACAGCATCGCCGTGGGGAAGCCGCGGGACATCGTCAAGGCCGTGAAATACATCCATGCGGCCAGGGGCTTCTTCATCTCGGTGAGCGATCGGGAGATCCTCGAGGCCATCGGCGAGCTGGCCAAGCGGACTGGTGTCTTCGCCGAGCCCGCGGCCGCCGCGGCCTACGCCGGCTTCCGCCTGCTGGCCGAGCAGGGCCGACTGAGCAAGAGCGATCGGGTGGTGGCCATGATCACCGGGAGCGGGTTGAAGGACATCGCCGCGGCCCGGCGGGTGGTGGGAAGGCCCTATCCGATCGGCCCGAGCATGAAGGATGTTGAGCGTGTCCTGAAGGAACTGGAGGGGAAATGATCGACCTGTCGATGAACGAAGAGCGGCTCCGGCGGGCGGTCGAGCGGGCCCGGGAGCGGGGGATCATCATTCCCACCTTCGCTCAGATGCGGGACCCCGCCTTGATCCCGGCGAAGATCAAAGAGGGGCTCAAAGCCCTCGGGCTTTGGGACCTCCATCCATTGAACCTCTTCCGGATCACCTGGAAGAACGAGCCGCTCGAGCACGGCGGGCTCTTCAACGGCGTCAATTACCTAGAGATCCCTAAAGAGCTCACGGGTATCGAAGCCCGGATCATCGGTCCAGTGGGGAAGTGGTTCCCCACCGGCTCGCACAAGGTCGGGGCCACCTTCGGCTGCCTCGTCCCAAGGCTCGTGACCGGCCAGTTCGACCCGACCTCGCAGAAGGCCGTCTGGCCCTCGACGGGGAACTACTGCCGCGGCGGGGCCTACAATGCCCACCTCTTGGGGTGCGATTCGATCGCGATCCTCCCCGAGGGGATGTCGAGAGAGCGGTTCGAGTGGCTCTCCCGTATTGCCGGGGAGGTGATCGCCACCCCCGGGACGGAGTCGAATGTCTGGGAGATCTTCCAGAAGTGCAAGGAGCTGAAGCAGACCCGGAAGGATGTGGTGATCTTCAACCAGTTCGATGAGCTAGGGAACCACCTCTGGCACTACGCCGTCACCGGGCCGGCGATGGCGGAGGTCCTCGAGGCCGAGCTGAGGGATGGGAGATATGCCGGGGTGGTCCTCTCCTCCGGCTCGGCGGGGACCCTCGGGAGCGCCGACTACCTGAAGGAGCTTTACCCAAGTAGCAAGCTGGCCGTGGGCGAGGCCCTCCAGTGCCCGACCCTGCTCTACAACGGCTTCGGGAGCCACAGGATCGAGGGGATCGGGGACAAGCATGTCCCCTGGATCCACAATGTCCGGAATACCGATATGGTCATCGCCATCGACGATGAGCACTGTATGCAATTGATCCGCCTCTTCAACGAGCCCCAGGGGCAGGAGTATCTCCTCGAGCAGGGCTTGTCCGAGAGCCTTATCGAGAAGCTCCCGCTCCTGGGGATCTCCTCGGTGGGGAACCTCCTCGGGGCGATCAAGTTCGCCAAATACTACGAGCTCACCGGGAAGGATGTGGTCCTCACGGTCTTCACCGACTCGATGGAGCTCTATGAGTCCAGACTCCGCGAGCTGCGGGAGCAGCACGGCCCTTACACCAGGGAGCAGGCGGCGATCGCCTACCACCGGTATCTTTTGGGCCAGTCGACCGCCCACATGCTCGAGCTCTCTTACTACGACCGGAAGAGGATCCACAACCTGAAATACTTCACCTGGGTGGAGCAGATGGGGAAGTCCGCTGAGGAGCTCGAGCGGCAGTGGTCCGACTTCCCCGACTACTGGGAGAGGGTCCACCGCCAGGTAGACGAGATTGACCAGTTGATCACGGAATTCAACGAGCGGACGGGGCTGCTCAGGAAGTAGGTGAGCTGCAAGGAAGCGACAGCAGTCATGCGAGGAGCGATTCTTTCTCTTGGACTTCCCTCACTGTGCACCGCAGCTAACTGGTTACTGCCCACTTGAGACAGGGCCACAGGTTGTGCAACAATAGCTTGACGGAGGAGGTTAGGATGGGGAAAGAGCGTTTTCGTTTTAGAGAGTTGCTCTACATTCAATGGCCCTGCTGCCGGCACCGGCAGCCTGTAGCGGAGCTATATGAGGTAAGGAAAAGACTCCGTGAGAAGCTTTTGCCTGGAGAAGACCTCTGCCACCAAGCTAAGAGTATACTTTCCCAATTGGACCTATCTTGCGAACGCTGCAAGAGAAGGAAGTTTGAGGTCCTATGTCTTGACGCGAAGGAAGCTCTTACATCTCTGCTGGAAAAGTATAAAGCCTGGCTTTATCAAAATGAGACCAGTATCATCAAAAGTTTCTTAAAAGACATCGACTCAGGAAGGGGATTAACATGGAAACAGATTGAGACTTTTGAGAAGATAAAAAGGTATGCGGTGTGCAGGGAACAACCCAAAGTGGTCACCACGATTAAGACTGGGCGCGGTAATCGCGGGCGCTAGCAAGACAGCGCGCTTTGGTTCTTCGTCAAATACTGCTGAAGACTTATGCTTCCCCCCTCTCCCCGGCGCGGGAGAGGGGAGGGTGAGGGGGTAGAGGCAGTTGACAAGCCGCGGGCATGGCATATAATTGAGTCCTCCATCCATCGACTGAACTGAGGAGTGACCGCAATTGGAGAAGGAGTTGGTCGTCGTCGCCTTGGGAGGGAACGCCATCCTCCAGCCGGGCCAGCGGGGAACCTTCGAGGAGCAGATGGCGAATGTCCGGACCACCTGCGAGCAGTTGGCCGAGATGGTCGTCTCCGGGCGGTATAAGCTCGTCATCACTCACGGGAATGGGCCGCAGGTGGGGAACATCCTCCTCCAGAACGAACTGGCCAAGGAGGTGGCCGCGCCGATGCCACTCGATGTCTGCGGGGCCGAGAGCCAGGGCCTAATAGGCTATATGATTCAGCAGACATTGCATAACATCCTAACAGAGAACGGCCGAGAGGATGTCCCGATCGCCACGGTCGTGACCCAGGTCATCGTGGACAAGGCCGATCCGGCCTTCAAGAACCCCTCGAAGCCCGTCGGGCCGTTCTATACCGAGAGCGAGGCCAAGCGGCTGGCCAAGGAGAAGGGCTATGTCGTGAAGGAGGACGCCGGCCGGGGCTGGCGGAGGGTCGTCCCCTCGCCGGACCCCAAGGCGATCGTGGAGAAAGAAGCAATTCGCACCCTCCTGGAGAACCATACGATCGTGATCGCCTCCGGCGGGGGCGGGATCCCTGTGATCCAGGAGGACGGGAAGATCAGGGGCGTCGAGGCCGTGATCGACAAGGACCTCGCGGGCGAGCGGCTGGCGGTCGATGTCGGGGCCGAGACCTTCCTCATCCTCACCGATGTCGAGCAGGTGAAGTTGCATTACAAGACCCCGAAGGAGCGGCCCCTCTCGCGGATGACCCTCGAGGAGGCCAAGCGCTACCATGCCGAGGGGCACTTCGCTCCCGGCTCGATGGAGCCGAAAGTCCGGGCGGCGATCCGCTTCCTCGAGGCCGGGGGGAAGAGGGCGATCATCACCTCCCTGGGGAAGGCCCTCTTGGCCCTCGATGGCCGGGCCGGGACGACGATCACCAAGGATTAATATATGAGAGCTGCCAAGTCCTGGGGCCCGCAGGGGACAGTGGTCTTAGCCCTCTCCCTCGGAGGGAGAGGGCAGGGTGAGGGTGACCCCCCTCTCCTGCCATTGCCAAGCAATCGGCAGCTCCGCCAAGACTCGGCATAGATAGGAGGTATGTATGTCTAACACCACATTAAGGGGACGGGACTTCATCACCTTGATGGAGTTCACTCGGGACGAGCTCGAGGCGATCCTCGAGGCGGCCTATGACCTCAAGCGGAAACAGATCCGCAGGGAGCCCCATAAGCTGCTGGACGGGAAGACGCTCTTCATGCTCTTCTACAATGTCTCCCTGCGGACCAGGAACAGCTTCGAGGCCGGGATGACCCAGCTCGGCGGCCATGCCCACTTCCTCCAGCCCGGGGCGGTCTACACCCCGGCCCTCAAGGGTGAAGAGCAGGCCTACACCACCGAGCGAATCAGCGATGTGGCCCGGGTGTTGGCCGAGATGGGCGACGGCATTGCCATCCGGATCTACGGGAAGCATACCGGCTGGCTCTACGGGAAAGGGAACCGGATCGTGAGGGAGTTCGCCGAGTGGTCGAGAGTCCCGGTGATCAACATGGAGGACGACATGTATCACCCCTGCCAGGCCCTGGCCGATGTGATGACCATGCAGGAGAAGCTGGGCGAGCTGCGGGGGAAGAAGTTCGTGATGAGCTGGGCCTACGCCGGCTCGGTGGAGAAGCCCCTGGCCGTCCCCCAGTCGGCGATCATCGGGGCCTCGTTCTTCGGGATGGAGATCACCCTCGCCCATCCCAAGGGGCTCGAGCTCGACCCGAATGTCCTTTCCTTCGTCGAGAAGAATGTGAGGAAGTTCGGCGGCTCATTCAAGGTGGTCCACGACATGGACAAGGCCTTCAAGGACGCGGATGTGGTCTACCCCAAGGCCTGGACGGCCCAGCCGGCCGATGGGAAGAGGCCGATGGACCCGGAGAAGGCCAAGGCGATCTTCGAGGCCAATAAGCATTGGATCACCACCGAGGAGAAGATGGCCCTCACCAATGACGCTTTGTATATGCACTGCCTCCCCGCCGACCGGGGTCAGGAGGTGACCGACGAAGTGATCGACGGCCCGAATTCTGTGATTATCGAGCAGGCCGCCAACCGCCTCCATGCCCAGAAGGGCCTGATGGCCCTGATCATGTAGGCTCCCTACCCCGGGCTAGGCAAGCCCCTCCCCTCGCGGGAGAGGATTCATCCTTACAATCCTCTCCCCCTTGGAGAGAGGGCCGGGGTGAGGGGAATCGAAAGGAGTGAATGATGAGCTGGTTCGAGCTCCAAGGAAAGGACCTGATCAGCACCAAGGACTGGACCAAGGAGGAGCTGGAGGTCGCACTTAAGGTGAGCGACCAGCTGAAGTCCATGTATTATTCCGGGCTGCCGCACCACTGCCTCCGGGACAAGACCTTCCTGATGCTCTTCTTCAACACCTCGACGCGGACTAGGCTCTCCTTCGAGAGCGCGCTGACCCAGCTCGGCGGCCATGCCCAGTTCATCGCCGCCACGGACCTCCGCCTCTCGCTCGAGGACAAGCCTGGTGCGGGGGAGACGATCAAGGACACCGCCCGGGTCATGGCCCGCTACGCCCACGGGCTGGGGATCCGGCTCCTCGAGGACAAGGTCTCGCGCTACGGCGAGGGGACCGAGATCATGTATAAGTTCGCGGAGCATGCTGAAATACCGGTGATCAACATGGCCTCGGACATCTGGCACCCCTGCCAGGCCCTGACCGACCTCTACACCATGAGGGAGAAGCTCGGCCCGGACCTCAAGGGCGTAAAGTTCGTGGTGATGTGGGCCTACTCCCCCTGGGTTCGGTCCTGGGGCTCGGTCCAGGAGGACCTCGTCCTGGCCGCGCGCTACGGAATGGAGGTGGTCCTGGCCCACCCCAAGGGTTATGAGCTCGACCCGGAGGTCCTGACCCTGGCCGAGCGCTACGCCGAGGAGAGCGGCGGTAAGTTCGAGGTGACGAACGAGCTGGACGAGGCCCTCAAGGGGGCCACGATCGTCTTCCCTCGGGGCTGGATGAGCCCCCGCCGCTACGAGCTCGGAAAGGAGGCGGAGATCGAGCTGGCGGGGAAGTTCAAGGACTGGAAGTATACCCGAAAGCGGCAGAAGGAGCTGGCCGAGCCGGGCTACCTCATGCATGTGATGCCGGTGGATCGGGGGAACGAGGCCGAAGACGAGCTGTGCGACGACCCCGAGCTCTCCTGGATTTACGACCAGGCGGAGAACCGCCTCCATGTGCAGAAGGCCATTCTCGCCCTGACCATGGGCGGGCGGCTCTGACGCAGGACTCATCGTTCGGCTACAGTAACTGCTCCTGCTCAACCTGACTGCGACTTGCGTGCTACAGTTGCCCCTTCCCTCGGCGTTCCTCGGCCAGGATACGCTGGAGTTTGAGAACGTCTCTTCAATATGGCCTAGCTGGTAGGCTTGCTTGAGCGTCACCCATGACTGAGGAATGATCTCCGGAGGCACGTTCGTTCCATATTGGGACAGATGTTCCTCTCAGTTGATTCTGGCAGCGCTTGCAGCTCTCATATGACAACCACTCGCACGGCTGTCAGCCCAGCAGGCTAGAGCTGAAAGATCTGATTAGTTCTGATGAACTGCCGACAGAAGCCCTTCAATTGTCAGCTGGGGCCATTTCCGCTCTATAATTAACCAAGGAGGTGGGGTAGGATGAAGATTCGCCGATTGGGAATGCCTAGAAGCGAGGTCTCGGGAGAGAAGGAACCAGGTGTAGCACGCATGAATTGCAGGCTGCGCAAACTGATGGTCTTGGTGTTGCTTACGGGGTTAGCACTAACATATGGATATGCTCTGGATATGGTCAATACACAGGCGCTCACTCCCCATGCCCCGATCAAAATTGATGGAAATGAAGCTTTCACCCTAGAAAATGGTGTCACAAGAGGGAGTGGCACTGACGCAGATCCCTACTTCATCGAGGGTTGGGAGATAACTGGCAGGGAATTTGGGGTGATTATTGAGAACACTGATGCCCACTTTGTCATCAGGAACTGCAGAATTTCCGGCAAGGACCTTGAAGGCATCCGTTTCACGAATGTGGAGAACGGTCGGATCGAAGAATCCGAGCTTGAGTGGAACATCGCGGCCATAGTGCTTGAGAAATCGCTGAGTTGCACGATCTATGGTAACACATTAGTAATGAATGGGCCACATATCAGCTTATCGGAATCATTCGATAATAAGATAACCGACAATATAGTGGGCGACTGCTTTGGCTGCCCGTGCATCCAGTTGTCGAGGTCGGCAGGAAATCTTCTCTATCGCAATCAGTTCCGGAACGACATATTTCGAGGTGCATGTCCATTTGATAGTGGAGCAAATCATTGGGACGGCGGCTATCCCATCGGAGGAAACTTTTGGCAGGAATACGAAGGCAAGGATGAATACAGTGGTCCAAATCAAGATCAACCCGGGGCTGATGGGATCGGAGACACCCCCTTTGCGATCCCTGGAGGAGCGAATCTCGACCGCTACCCACTGATGACACCTCTTTGAGCGGATAGTGACAGGGGCAATATCTAGTGGAAGGGGTTCGAAATGCGGAGGACGATCCGTTCGGCCTTTCTGATCGGCTTAGTAGTGATCAACGCACTGGGCTCTCCCCGGTCTACGAGGCTTATTGCTCGGACATGGCCCGGTATCCTTACACTCAAGCTCTCGATGGGATTCAGGCCCTAGACAGGATGTGCTCGCTGGTCATATTTGTGGATTGGGCGACCGGCGTTGACCGTCTCCTCTGAGTGCAATATACTTACTATAGTGGTGCCAGACCCGGAGTAGCAAGCCTAAGGTTTGGAAGGAGGCCAATTATGGCCAAATGCTGCCTATCTTGTTCGATGCCCCTGGATTCACCCGAGGCACAGGGACCTTCGAAGCACTACTGCAAGTATTGCACTGATGCCAAGGGCAACTTGAAGTCCCGCGAGGAGGTCAAGGCCGGGATCGCCATGTGGCTTTCAAGCTGGCAGGAGGGGATCACCGAGAAGCAGTCGCAGGAGCGGGCGGAGCACTTCATGCAAGCGATGCCCGCCTGGGCGGAGGACTGAAAGAGCCGGATCTAAGATCCTAGAAGAGGCCGAGGGCGCGGAGCAGCCCCTGCGCCTCGGGCTCGCTGAGGTTGGCCGTCCTCAATCTTCCTGACCCATCGGCCACCAGGATAGGGACTGACCAGGCGGGAAAGCCGGGCCGGCTCTCGATCTCCCTCCACACTCTCTCTAGCTCCGAGCTGCTCTCCTCGATGACGAGCGCGACCACCGGCTTGGAGTCGAGCGGGAGGGCGAAGTCCTCGCGCCAGTCCTTCTCCTGGACATAGTAAGCTGTGGCCTCGACCCGGTCCGCCGCCTGCTTGAGCTCGTGGCTCGTCCCGTCCAGGCGTTGTTCTACTTGCAGGAAGAGCACGGTAGGGCTTCCTTCTGGCAAGAGAGATGGACCGGCCGCGACCAGGTCGATCACCGCCTGGAGGTGGTTGAACCGGCGGGCGATCTTGGCCCGGCCCTGTTCGTAGAGGCCGGCGATCTGCCAGCCTCTCTCCCAGAGCCTGAGGGCGAACTCGATCGTTCCCGCGACTTCGCCCAGCCGGTCCTCGTGGGTCTGGGCAGCGTAGGGCGGGCTGGCCCCGAGGAAGGGTTGCCGAAGACGGACGGCCCGGAGCGCTCGCTCCAGGCCGGGGAGCACCTGCGGCCTCACCCCGGCCTCCCGCGCGACCGCCGCCTCAGTGAGCCGCTTAAGGCCGACGGAGAAGCGCTCGACTTCAGTCCTTTCCAGGGTGAGGAGGACGACGAAGATCCCCGCGCCGTATTGGGAGAGGAGGAGCGGCTCTTGAAGGATGACTTTCTCCAGGTGGCGCACGCGCACGAGCTCGAGGGCTCTCTCCAGGATCTCTCGAAGATCGGCCCCCTCGAGGGGGCTTCCCTTTAGGGCCGTGCGCAGTTCGCTTAGGAAGCCCCTGAAGTGGGGTGCGCGCTGATACTCGTCATATAGGGCCGCAAGATTCGAGGGCTGCCGGAGCATCTCCTCCAGGTCGCGCAAGACCGGCCCGACATCGTAGCTCTGTCCTCTCCCCGCGCAACCGGTGAGGACCAGGAGAAGGGTGAGGCAGAGGCCGAGCGCCCCTTGTGCTCTCATTGCGGAGATAGCTTATCCGTCGTGCGGCGGAGGGCCAACTTGATTCCGGCCCGAGGCTGGTGCTAAGAGATTGGTCGGTGGTGAGAGGGGGTCGAGCAGCCTCTTGATCTGGGGGTGAGAGGTAAAGCTTGTGGATCGAGATGCGTGCTCGACCCCTGAAAATTATACCGAAGAGCGGGGGGCGATTGACGTAATGCAGATCACATTCGCCGCTCAGCGGCTCTCGCAGACGGCCCAGCCCATCTGCTCGGTGTTGAAGGCCGCGCCATGGTTGCCGAAGCGGTCGAGCGCGATCACCCCAGCCGAGGAATTGGTCCGCCGGGCGAGCAGCGCGATCCCTCGCTCCGCCGCCTCCTGGGGATGGGCCCCCTCCTCGATGTAGCGGACGACCTCCCGGGCCAGGCAGACCCGGATGATATCCTCCCCCGCGCCGGTGGCTGACGCTCCGCCGAACTCGTTGCAATAGGTCCCCGCACCGATGAGCGGGGTGTCCCCGACCCGGCCGGGGAGCATGGTGTAGCGCCCGCCGGTCGAGGTCCCCGCCGCTAGGCGGCCGTCGAGGAGCGCCACGGCCCCGACTGTCCCCGTCGGCTGGAACCTCAGCTGCTGGCGCAGTCTGGCCAATTGCTCGCGGTAGGAGAGCCCCGCCAGCTCTTCCTGCAACTCCCGCAGCTTCGCCAGCGCCCTTGGGCTCCGTAGCTCCTCGGGGGCGAACCCGAACTCCTCGGCAAAGCGGAGCGCCCCCTCGCCTGAAAGCAGGACATGCGGGGACTCCTGCATCACCAGCAGGGCCACGGAGATCGCCCGCTTGATCCCTGGAAGGGAGATGACGCCACCGCACTCGAGGGCCGAGTTCATGATCGAGGCGTCAAGCCGCACCTCGCCGTCGAGCTGGATCGCGCCCCCGTAACCGGCGTTGAACAGCTCCGAGTCCTCGAGGATATTGATTGCCGCTTCGACGGCTCGCTCGGGACCGGCGACGAGGGCCTCCAAGCCCGCGCGGGCTGCCTCCTCGAGGACCGGCTCCCGGGCTCTCTGCATCTCGGGCGAGACCGATCCCGCCCCGCCATGGACGATGATCTTCCTCAATCCGGCCTCCTTCAGAGAATGTGTTCGACATTATACAGCCCCGAGGGCCTTTGACAAGAGGCCGAGGCAGCCTTATACTCGCCTTGAGATGGCGCTGAACCTGCCGAATCGGCTCACCCTCCTCCGCATCGCCGTCATCCCGCTACTGATGACCTTCATTCTCATCCCGCCTCCCTGGGGGAAGATCGTGGCCATCTTCATCTTCGCCCTCGCGGCCCTCTCCGACGCGGTCGACGGCTACATCGCCCGGAACTGGCGCCAGGTGACGGACTTCGGGAAGTTCGCCGACCCGATCGCGGACAAGCTCCTGATCGCCTCCGCGTTGCTCTCCTTCATGCAGCTCGGCGAGTTCGGTGGTTGGGGCGCGGCGATCGTCATGACGATCCTCGCGCGGGAGTTCCTCGTCACCGGCCTGAGGATCTTGACCGTCTCCCAGGACCTGGTGATCCGGGCCTCGGCCCTGGGGAAGCTGAAGACCCTCTCGCACATCGGGCTGGTCTTCACCATCCTGGGGAACAGCTACTTCCACTGGGGCGGGGCCGGGGAGGTCGCCAAGGACCTCTTCATCGGCCTCGCGCTGTTCCTCGCGGTCATCTCCGGCGTGGACTACTTCTACCGCAGCCGGGGGCTGTTTCGCCGGATCTAGCGGCAAGAGTGCGGCGGGTCCATCAACTTGAGATCGCTGACGTCCTAGCTGCACCTGGGGCAGGGCTGTGTCTGGCAGCAGTAGGGATCATGCGGTAGAAACTATGGTCGGCGAAGAAGGCTGAGCAGGGGCCGAGGGTTGACAGAGAGGGGGGCTTCGCTCTAGGATATTCATTCCGTTAGGAGGTGATCCCTCTCATGATGAACTGGTGCGCCGCTCCTTTCCAGTCCGGGCGAGATCCCCAGGGCCTCATCAGCCTAAGAGTGAAGGATCTCCTCTCCCGCATGACGCTGGCCGAGAAACTCGGCCAGATAACCTTAGTGGAGAAGAATAGCATCTCCAAGAAGGATATCACCGCGCGGTTCATTGGCGGGCTCCTGAGCGGGGGAGGAGGGTATCCTCTTCCCAATACACCGGCGAGTTGGGCGGAGATGGTAAACAGCTTCCAAGAGCAGGCCTTGCGCGCACGATTGGGCATCCCGTTGCTCTATGGCGTCGATGCCGTGCACGGCCATGCGGCTGTCTGGGGAGCGACCGTATTCCCACACAATATAGGGCTCGGGGCAGCTCGGAACCCCGAACTGGTTCAGCTGATTGGCACGGCGACAGCTGAGGAGATGGTCGCCACGGGCATCTATTGGAACTATGCGCCTGTTGTGGCCGTTCCCCAGGATATCCGCTGGGGCCGCACTTACGAGGGGTTCAGTGAGGATCCCCACTTGGTGGCAGCCCTGGCGGTCGCCTACGTGAAGGGCTTGCAGGGGGAGGAGTTTGCCGGCCGAACAGCCGTGCTAGCTACTCCAAAGCACTTTGTGGGCGACGGAGCGACTGCCTGGGGCAGTTCGACTACAGAGTTTCAAGGTCAGCGCTATGCCCTCGATCAAGGAGATGCGCGGCTGGATGAGGCTGCTTTGCGCGCCGTCCACCTTCTGCCTTACAGAGCGGCCATCGAGGCGGGAGCCCTGTGCATCATGGTCTCCCTCAGCAGCTTCAACGGCCTCAAGATGCACGCTCATAAGCACTTGTTGACCGAGATCCTCAAGAGAGAGCTCGGCTTTCGGGGATTCCTTGTATCGGACTGGGAAGGGATTGACCCCATCTCCAGCGACTACTACGATGCCATTGTCATCGCCATCAATGCCGGCTTGGATATGGTCATGGTCCCATGCGACTACCAGCGGTTCCTCGATGGGCTAACTCGCGCAGTCGAGCGCGGCGATGTCCCGATAGGGAGGATCGATGACGCGGTAAGCCGGGTCCTCACGGTGAAATTCCAGCTCGGGCTCTTCGAACACCCCTTCGCTAACGATGCCCTACTTCCATCGATCGGGTCAGCGGAGCATCGCGCTTTGGCCCGAGAAGCAGTCCGGCAATCCTTGGTGCTACTGAAGAACGACCGGGCGCTGCCCATTCCTAAGGACATCCCGTTGCTCCTCATCGCCGGGGCGGCGGCTAACGACATCGGGTTGCAGTGCGGTGGCTGGACGATCGAGTGGCAAGGGAAAGTCGGCGATATCACTCCTGGGATCACCATCTTGGATGGGATCAGGGCCACCGTGCACAACCCGAGCGTGGTCCGATTCGATCCAGAGGGACAGTTCGCGGACATCCCGGCAGGAGGAGCTGAAGTGGGGATCGCTGTAGTAGGGGAGATGCCCTATGCGGAAGGATTTGGAGACAGAGCGGATCTCGCCCTTTCACCACAAGACAGGGAAGTGATCGCGCGGGTTCGCGCTAAGTGCAAGAAGTTAGTGGTCATCCTCATCTCAGGTCGGCCGATGATAATCACCGACCTGCTCCCTCAAGTGGACGCATTTGTGGCGGCTTGGCTTCCAGGCACGGAAGGACAGGGAGTTGCCGATGTGCTCTTTGGCGACTACCCGTTCACAGGGAGGCTGCCTTACACTTGGCCGCGATCGATGGACCAACTCCCGTTCGACTCCCTGAGAAGGAAGCTCACCGGCCCGGGTGAGCCTCTCTTCCCCTTCGGGTTCGGCTTGACTACATAAGGGGGGCATGAAAGCCAGGCTCGCATCGCTTTTGTTCATCTTATGCCTATTGGCAATGAATGTGACTCCAACGAGCTTCGAGCCCGCCCTCATTAAAGGTCTTTCCTTCGCGGCTTGGTGGCATGGGCTTTATAGCACTCCAGAGGCCGATCGCTCTTTGGAGCTCCTCGCCCAGACCGGGGCGGAGTGGCTGGCGCTTATCGTCACTTGCTATCAGGAGAATATCCACTCGACAGAGATCGGCTGTCTCACGGGCTCGCGCACGCCTACTGACGATGATCTGCGCCATGCCATCCAAGTAGCGAGGCGCCTGGGGCTCAAAGTCCTGCTCAAGCCGCATCTCGATCTCGATGATGATCCGGCCCATTGGCGCGGCGAGATCTCCTTCACTGAAGAGAGCGATTGGCAGGCTTGGTTTGCCTCCTATAGCCGCTTCATCCAGCATTATGCCCAACTTGCCCAAGCAGAACGAGTGGAGATGTTCTGTGTGGGAGTCGAGCTGGAAAGGACGACTGTGCGGGAGGCCGACTGGCGCGAGATCGTCTCCCGAGTCCGCGAACTCTACCATGGCCTGCTGATCTACGCAGCTAACCATAGCGGTGAAGAGTTTCGGATCAAGTTCTGGGATGCGCTCGATTACATCGGCGTCGATGCCTACTACCCTCTCACCGACGAGGAGGATCCGACTGTCGAGGAACTGGAGGCAGCTTGGGGGCCCCACCTGAGCCGGCTTCGGGGCCTCAGCGCCCGCTGGGGGAGACCAGTCATCTTCACTGAGATCGGCTATCGCAGCCTGGATGGGACCAACATCGCCCCCTGGGATTGGCAGGCACAGGGGCCTATTGACCTCCAGGAGCAAGCCGACTGTTATCTCGCGTTCTTCCAGACCTTCTGGCGCCAGCACGATTGGTTTCGAGGCGTCTTCTGGTGGGCCTGGTCGACGGACCCTGATCAAGGCGGCCCGCAGGATACGGGCTACACTCCCCACGATAAGCCAGCCGAGGCGATCATCCGCGAATTCTTCCAAGAGCCGTGAAGTCAGAAGGGACTGGACTATCATCGCCCGCGGTGGTATACTTGGGATCGGTTCCAAGGAGGCTGAGGCCGTGCCAACGCTCCAGGACGTCGCGAGGATCGCCGGTGTCTCGCGCTCGACCGTGTCGAGGGTCATCAACGACCATCCCAGCGTTGACCCGAGGACAAGGCGGCGCGTCCAGCGGGCGATCAAGCAGTGCGGCTATCGCCCGCATGCCATTGCCCGAAGTTTGGCCACGAAGCGCACTCGCATCATCGGGATGATCATCCCTGAGGCGGTCTCGAGGCTCTTCACCGACCCCTACTTCGCGCTGATGCTTCGCGGGGCTACGGATGCCTGCAATAGGAGTGGGTATCAGCTCATTCTCTCGCTCTTCACGGCCTCGGTAGACTCCAAGACCATGCACGATCGAATCGTCCACAACGGCTATGTCGACGGCGTCCTCACGGCTAACACCTGCCTGGATGACGGATTGGTTCCCAGGCTCCTTGACACGGGGATCCCGTTTGTCACGATCGGGCGCCATCCGGACGCGCGGGTCAGTTATGTTGATGTGGACAACATCGGCGGGGCGAGGATGGCCACGGAGTTCCTCATCCATCTTGGGCACAAGCGCATCGGCACGATCACCGGTCCCCTCAACATGACCCCGGCCCAGGACCGCCTCACCGGGTTCCTGAAAGCGATGGGAGACAACGGCCTGCCTGTGCCAGATGCGCTGATTGTCGAGGGCGATTTCACCGAGGCCGGGGGTCGTGCTGCGATGGCCCGCCTTCTTGAGGAGCGGCCCACGGCCGTGTTCGTGGCGAGCGATTCGTTGGCGATCGGTGCGGTCAAGGCGATCCAGGGCGCGGGCCTGCGGGTCCCCGAGGACATCTCCGTGATCGGGTTTGACGACCTGCCCTCTGCAGCCTCGCTCGAACCGGCCCTGACTACTGTGCACCAGCCGATCGAGGGGCTGGCCCAGCTCGCCGTTGAGGTCCTGATCGATCGGCTCAAGAGAAGAGTCCAGAACGGAATAGCAGTGCAACGGGTCGTTCTCCCTACGGAGCTGATGGTGCGCAGGTCTTGCACCAGACCGAGCTGATCCATACGTTCGGCCAGGGAGGGAAGCTCATTCAAGAGGACCGGGGCTTAGCTCACACCACTTGCGGGCTACAGCTGGCGTCCCGGCTCATGGGGGCGATTTGAACGGGGATTGGCCGCCGCCGGTTTGGAGGGGGACTTGACAGGCAGCTTCTGGGGTGCTATACTTCGGACTTGGGAGCGGTTCCAAGAGCGGCCATGAGGGAGGCGAGCCTGGCAGGCGGGGTCCAAGGGGTAAGCAGATCCAACACCGGTGTTTTCCTCCCTAGCTTGAGTCTTTCCTCTCTGCTCCCAAGACTGGCAAGGCGATCGGTAAGCACGGCATACCGCGCTGATGCTGCCGGGCAAATCGTCTTATCCAATCAGACACTTGCACCCAAGCTGGCCAGCCTTGGCGGCCACCTTTGCTGGGTGAGTCTCACGAACAAAGGAGGTGATGTAAAGAGGGTGCAGAACTGAGGCTTTGTCAATCTCACTGAGCAAAGGAGGGCTTTATGTGGTCTTGGAGTAGGGTTTGCAGGCTGCTCGCGGTGTTGTTGGTTCTGGGGCTGACGAGCGTGCTGGTTCTGGGCCAGGTCTTCCCGCGCAATGAGACACTTTACGTCAGCGGCGCGGCCTGGGGGCCGCCGTCAGACTGGAACCCCTTCATTACCTGGAGCAAGGCGAACACGACGGGGACGATTGGACTTGTCTACGAGACGCTGTTCATGTATGACCCCCTGACCGATACGCTAATCCCCTGGCTGGCGGAGAGTGGGCGCTGGGTCAACGCCAACACCTACGAGCTGAAGGTCAGGGAAGGGATCACCTGGACTGACGACAACCCGCTGACGGCTAACGATGTTGTCTTCACCTTCCAATTGGCCAAGATGTATCCTGCCATCTGGTTCAGTCCCACCTGGAACTACTTGCAGAAGGTTACGCAGACGGGGCCTTACGAGGTGACATTCGAGTTCACCGCTAACCCGCTCTACCAGGAGTGGGACAACAACCTCTACAACATCGCGATCGTGCCCATGCATATCTGGCAAGGAAGGACGGAGCAGGAGATCACCAGCGGGATGAACCCCAATCCGGTCGGCTCGGGTGCTTACAAGTATGAATCCCACAGCGAAGACCGGAACGTGTGGGTGAGGAACGACGATTGGTGGGGGACGAGGCTACTTGGCCTGAACCCCGCGCCGCGGAGAATCGTCGACATGCGCTTCAGCACCAACACTGTTGCCCTTGGGTCGGTCATCAAGGGGGACGTGGATCTCAGCAACAACTTCCTCCCGGGCATTGCCCACCTGACGCAGTGGGGTTATGTCCAGACCTACTTTGCCGGCCCTCCCTACATGCTCTCCGCGAATACGGCTGTCCTGTTCTTGAACACGACGAAGAAGCCGATGGACGACCCGGATTTCAGGAAGGCGCTCGCGTTCGCCATCAACACCCCCGAGATCGTTCGGGTCGCCTTCGCTGACCTAGTGAAGGTCGCGAACCCCACTGGCCTCCTGCCGAGCCTGGAGAAATACGTGGACCAAGACGTGGTCGCTAGGCTTGGGTTCAGTTACAACCCGAGTAGGGCTACGGCCATTCTCGCCAGCGCTGGCTACAAGGATATCGACGGCGACGGCTTCGTCGAGGCCCCCGATGGCTCGAAGATCGAACTGGAGGTCACCTGCCCGTTCGGCTGGACGGACTGGATGGAGGCGATCAAGATCATCGCTAGCAGCGCTCGCGCTGCCGGGATCAATGTCCAGGACAAGACCCCGGACTACGGAGCTTGGAACACGGCCCTCACCACCGGGACATTCGACATGACACTCAACAACTGGGCCGGGATGAGTAACACCCCCTGGACGCTATATAACCTCCTGTTCCGGCACCCGATCCAGGAGATCATGGGCAGCGGCAACTTCGGCCGGTATGACAACCCGCAGATGTTCGCCCTCGTGGACCAGCTGGCCGCGACTCCTTCATCTGATGAGGCGGGGATGAAGGCGGTCTGTAGCCAGATTCAGGAGCTGATGCTTACAGAGATGCCGATGATCCCCCTCTGGTATAACGGCCTGTGGGCCCAGTGGACCAATACCTGCTGGACGAACTGGCCGACGGAGACGAACAACAACCCCATCCCGGTTGCCGGTGTCTCCGTCAAGCGTCTTCCCAGCACCTGGTCCGGCTACTGGCAGATGGGCGGTCTGCTCACGCTCACCCAGTTGCAGCCGACTGGTGCATGCCCGTAAGCTGGAGCTAGCCTGGTAAGGCTGTTCAAGCCCCGCCCCTCCCTGTAACCTTGGGGAGGGGCGGGGTTGATCCAGCCCTAAGCGGAGAAGAGTTCAGATGAGCCGGTATTTCGGGAGAAAGCTGCTCGTCTACAGCCTGACCTTCTTTCTCGCGGTGACTATCGACTGGATGATCCCGCGATTCATGCCCGGAGACCCGGTCCAAACGATGCTCTCCAGAGGAATGCTGCATGCGGAGGGTCTTGAGGTCATGTATGGCTATTACACAAAGGCCTTCGGGCTGGATGTCCCCGTCTGGAAGCAGTATCTCAACTTCTGGAACGCCCTCTTCCACGGCGACTTCGGGACGAGTGTCTACCTCTTCCCTCAGCCGGTGATCAAGGTGATCATGCGCGCCGTTCCTTATGATATCCTGCTGCTTCTCCCGGCGATCCTGCTGAGCTGGTTCGCGGGAAACAAGTTCGGCGCTCTTGCCGCGCGATCTAGGTGGTTGGACAACACCGTCTCTCCGCTGGGCTACATCCTCACCGCGACCCCCTACATGTGGCTTGGGATCCTCCTCTCCTGGGTCTTCGCAATCGTCCTGGACATCTTCCCCATTGCCGGGGCCTACAGCTTCGCCATGACGCCCCATCTCTCCTGGGCCTTCGTGGGGAGCGTCCTAAAGCACTGGTTCCTCCCATTCGTCTCCCTGTTCCTAGTGAAGTTTGGTGGCTGGGCGATCGGGATGAGGAACATGATCATCTACGAGCTCGAGGCGGACTACTCCCACTACCTCGAAGCGCTCGGGGCACCGCGAAGGCTGGTGCGAAAGTATGCCTTCAGAAACGCTATCCTGCCCCAGATCACCGGCCTATCCCTCGACCTGGGGGTCATCGTCGCCGGCGCCCTGGTGACGGAGGTCGTCTTCTCATACCCCGGGATCGGCTACCTGATCCTGCAGGCCATTCAGAACCAGGATTACTTCCTCATCCAGGGATGCTTCCTCTTCATCATTATGGGCGTGTTGCTGGCGAATTTCGCCATTGATATTGCCTATGTGATCGTCGACCCGCGCACGCGGCTGGGAATGGTCGGGGAGGGAGCATGAAGAAGCAGAAGAAGCATGAGATCCTTTATTTCGCCCTGAGGAACAACAAGGTGCGGTTTGGGTTCACGATCATCCTCTTCTTTCTTTTACTCACCTTCGTCGGGCCTCTTCTCACGCATTATGCCCCTTATGACTATGTGAACCCCAAGGGGGCGCAGCCGCCCTCGGCGAAACACTGGTTCGGGACGACCATGTTCGGGCAGGATGTCTTCACTCAGTTTGTCCACGGGCTCAGGGCGACCTTCCTAGTGGGGGCTATTGGCGGGGCATTGGGGACCTTCATCGGGATAGTCATCGGTTTCACCGCCGGCTACCGCGGGGGCATCATTGACGAGATCCTCAATATGATCACGAACATCGTCCTCGTCATTCCAACCCTGGCCATACTTCTGATCATAGCAGCGTATCTCACTGTCCGCGGGATTCTCGTGGAGAGCCTGTTCATCGGCTGCACAGCCTGGCCCTGGGCGGCGCGGGCGATCCGGGCCCAGACATTCTCCTTGCGCGCCAGGGACTTCGTTGACCTAGCCCGGCTCAGCGGGATGAAGGACTGGCGGATAATCTTCAGCGAGATTGCCCCGAACATGATGTCCTATCTGCTGCTGGTCTTCATCCTCCAGTTTGGCGGGGCGATACTGATCGCCGCCACACTGGACTTCATCGGGCTCGGGCCGACCAACGCCGTCTCGCTGGGCTTGATGATGAATAACGCCGTCCTCTGGGGCGCCCTTCTGCTCGGCGTATGGTGGTGGTTCATCCCCCCAGGTCTCGCGATCACGGCCATCGTGGGCGCACTATATGTCACAAATGTCGGCTTGGACGAGGTGTTCAACCCCAAACTGAGGGAGATGTAGCCGCATGAGCCTGCGGGTGGAAAACCTCACCGTCTACTACCAGACCCTCAAAGGCGATGTCAGAGCGCTCGAGCGGGCCACGTTCAGCATCGCCGACGGGGAGATCATGGGCCTGGCCGGCGAATCGGGCTGCGGCAAGACGACACTCGGCCATAGCTTGGTCCGCCTGGCCCCGCCGATGAGATTCGTAGAGGGTCGCGTGACCCTCGATGGCGAAGAGCTGCCTATCTGGGACACGGAGAGGATGAACGACTTCCGCTTCAAGAAGATCTCCATCATCCCTCAGTATGCGATGAACGCGATGAACCCGACGCGCAAGATCGGGAGGATGGCCGCGGAGCTGCTCCGCTCGAGGAGGGTGGACTTTCGCGCGAAGCTGCCGGAGTTGAGGAGCAGGCTGGACCTCGTCAACCTCTCGCACGATGTTCTGAACATGTATCCGATAGAGCTGTCAGGCGGGATGAAGCAGCGGATGGTCATGGTCCTGTCAACCTTGCTGAACCCCTCTCTCCTCATCGCCGACGAGATCACCTCAGCACTGGATGTCTCCAGCCAAAAGGCTGTCGCCGAGATGCTCGTCGCATTTCGGGACCAGGGCTGCTGCAAGAGCGTGATGGTCATTACACATGACATTTCCATCCTCTACCAGATTGCCGATACCATCCTCATCATGTATGCCGGGCAACTGGCGGAGAAGGCGGCTACGGCCACGATCATCCACTCCCCGCGCCATCCATACACGCGGCTCCTGATATCATCGCTGCCGAAAGTCGGGGTGAAGCAGTCCGAGAGGCGGCTGACGGGCATCCCCGGAAGCCCGCCGTTGCTGCTCGATCCGCCGATCGGATGCCGGTTCAGAGAGCGGTGTCCCGTGGCGTTCGACAGATGCACAGAGGTGCCACCGTTCACTGAGATCGACAGGGATCACTTTGTCGCTTGCTGGAAGGCGTTCGAAGAGCATGCTCGAGCTTGAAGGGATATCGAAGGTCTACAGGGTCGGAACCTTCGGGGGGAAGGAGCTCCACGCCGTAAGCAATGTGAGCTTCGATATCGAGGATGGTGAGGTTGTCTCCCTGATCGGGGAGAGCGGGAGCGGCAAGACCACGATCGGGAAGATGATCTTGCGCCTCACGCCGATAACCTCGGGGATGATCAGATTCAACGGGGTCGACATCTCCACGCTCAAGGGGGCCGCGCTCAAGAAGTATTGTTGCGATGTGCAGGGGGTCTTCCAGGATCCGTTCTGCTCCTACAACCCGATCTTCAAGGCCGATCGGATCTTTGGGATTGTGAGGCATGAATTCTTCCCCGGGCTTACGGGAGCGCAGTGGAGCGCGAAGGTGGAGGGGGCATTGCGGGCCGTCGGGCTGAACCCCCCGGATGTCCTGAACAAGTTCCCCCACCAGCTCAGTGGGGGCCAACTTCAGCGATTCCTGATCGCGCGCGCGTTGCTTCTGGACATTAAGCTCCTCGTGGCCGACGAGATCATCAGCATGCTCGATGCCTCCACCAGGATGGATGTCCTCAATCTGCTCGCTGATCTCAAGCCGCGCGGCCTGTCCATCCTCTTCATCACGCACGATCTCTCCCTGGGTTACTATATCAGCGAGAGGGCGGTGATCCTCTACCGCGGCTGTGTCGTGGAGATGGGCTCCACGGAGAAGATATACTCGAACCCACTCCACCCATACACGAGGTTACTCATGGCCTCTGTGCCGCGGCTCGATAAGAAATGGGAGGAAGTGGAGGCCGGCCTTAGGGTAAGGGCCGCGGGGCTTCCCGGCGGCTGTGTCTACTACGACAGGTGCCCGATCACTGACCAGGCCGGTTGCTGCGACAGTCGGAGGCCCGCGCTCGTGGAGGCGGAGAGCGGTCATCTCGTGGCCTGCAGCCAGGTGACGGGGCAATGACCTGATGAGAGGAGGTGGCGGGCATGAAGATCATCGGTCCTGAGTTGCCCAATATCCCCTGGGAAGAGCGCCCTCACAGCTGCCAGGATGTGGTCTGGCGTTACTCGAAGAACCCGATCATCCCGCGAGACCTGATACCGTCGTCGAACAGCATCTTCAACTCGGCGGTCGTGCCCTACCGAGGCGAATTTCGCGGGGTCTTTCGCTGTGATGACAAGCGACGGGCGATGCAGCTCCATGTCGGGCGGAGTCAGGACGGCCTCAAGTGGGAGATCGAGAACGAGCGCATCCGATTCCAACCGGCTGAGGGCATCAGCCCGCTAGAGTGGGAATACGGCTATGACCCGCGGGTCTGCTGGATCGAGGATCGCTATTATATCACCTGGTGCAACGGGTTCGGGGGCTGGCCGACCATTGGTGTGGCTTACACCTACGATTTCCAGTCCTTCTATCAACTGGAGAACGCCTTCCTGCCCTACAACCGTAACGGTGTCCTCTTCCCCCGCAGGATTAACGGGAATTTTGCCATGCTCAGCCGCCCCAGCGATCGCGGCCACACACCCTTCGGGGACATCTACTACTCCGAGAGCCCGGACATGATCCACTGGGGTAAGCATCGCTTGGTCATGGAGCCTGCCTATGGCTGGCAGAACACGAAGATCGGCGCTGGTCCGGTCCCGATCGAGACGACCGAGGGCTGGCTCCTCTTCTACCATGGGGTGCTGACCTCGTGCAACGGGTTCGTCTACTCGATGGGGGCGGCGTTGCTGGACCTGGAACAGCCCTGGAAGGTGCTCTTCCGCACCGCGCCCTATCTCTTGCACCCCAAGGAGACTTACGAGCAAGTCGGCGATGTTCCGAATGTGGTCTTTCCCTGTGCGGCTCTGGCTGATGCTGCCACGGGTCGAGTAGCCATCTACTACGGCGGCGCGGACACCGTCACTTGCCTTGCCTTCTGTCGGGCAGACGAGGTCATGGCCTTCATGAAGGAAAACCGCCTTCCACTAAGGCCGCGCTAGGGAAGGCCCTGGCTAGAAAGCATGTGGGCGACTTACCTTCCACAACCGGGGGATTGAAAGCAGGTTGCCCCGATTTCTTCCCAAGCCTTTCCCAGAGTCAAGATAGCCTCCCCTCTCAGCAGGGGGGACGGAGATGGGGGGGAGAGAAACTGCAAGCCCCACAGGATCAACTGCCCCAGCTGGGCAAGCCAGCTTCTCACCCCCTCAGCCAGCGAGATCAAGCTCCATCCCCACTGCTGCCGCACCTCTCCTGGGCGCGGCTTACCTCCCAGCAACTGCTTGCCCCAGCGGGTCAGTCCTGCCAGCACGTCCGCCGACAAGACTAGGGCGTGTCTGGAAACTCTGGCTTGTGGTAGACTTGGGGCACGGGTAGAGGAGACCTGAGGGATAGGCAGTGGGAGAGGCTTCAGCGGCTACTCCCCCCGCAGAAGCCGAGGACGGGGCGACCGGCGCGCGATCACCGCACGATCCTCACGGGATCCTCTGGCTGTTGCGCACCGGCGCCCCCTGGCGTGACCTCCCTGAGCGCTACGGGCCCTGGCAGACCGTGGCCAGCTGCTTCTACCGCTGGCGGAAGGCCGGCATCTGGGAGCAACTCTGGGCCGAACTCCAGGGGCAAGCGGATGCCGCTGGGCGGCTGGGCTGGGAGATCCAGTATGTGGATGGCGCGAGCGTCTGGGCCCATCAGCATGCTGCGGGGGCCAAAGGGGGGACGCGGAGGGGGAAGCCTTGGGACGGAGTCGGGCCGGGTTTGGCACCAAGGTGCACCTCGGAGGGGAAGGGAAAGGTAAGCTGATGACCCTGGTGTTGACCGCGGGAGAGTGCCATGAAGCCCCGGTCTTCCCGCAGTTGATGGAGCAAGGGGCAATGCACGTCGGGGAGGAGGTCGACCCAGGCTGCGGCCGGGGCGGGTGGTCGGGGACAGGGGCTACAGCAGCGGGGAGATTCGCCGCTATGCTCGGGCACACGGGATGAGGATCACCATCCACCGCCAGGAGAATGAATGCCCGAGGGCCCATTCAATCGGGAGATCTGCCGTCAGCGGAACCTGGTGGAGCGGCTGGTCAATCGATCCAAGGAATTGCGCTTGGCAACGCGCTACGAGAAGCGGGCAGCGAACTACCGGGCGAGGTGGGTGATCGCAGCGATACTCCTATGGCTCTAGTTTGCAGACAGACCCTGGAATTGCGCCGTCGGCGCTAACCGCAGAGCGCGGAAGGCAACCAAGCGCTGAGGGGTGCACGCACAAGCCGCAGGAGTAATAGAGGATCGACCCAGTCTTTACGCTGGAGGCGTTGGTTTAATATTCGGGGCCTGGGGCTGGCCAAGCCTATCCGGGTCGCCTTGCACGGTGCCGGCTCATCTTCCTCCTGGTCTGCATGCGGAGACCGAGGAGTCAGGCCCCGTGC
Organism: Candidatus Acetothermia bacterium; assembly: GCA_024653345.1. Classification (GTDB taxonomy): domain Bacteria; phylum Bipolaricaulota; class Bipolaricaulia; order RBG-16-55-9; family JANLFV01; genus JANLFV01. The sequence goes on along the minus strand of JANLFV010000001.1, from coordinate 304,642 downwards.
TCAGCCAGGCCCAGCGGAGACGGCGATCCTGATCCGCCTACCCCGGGCAGGTGCAGCAGACGCAGGGGAAGCCCGCGCCGAAGTTCACCATCCCGCCGATCGAGATCTCGAGGCTCGAGAGCGCGCCGCTCCCGTCGCAGACGCCCTCGTAGCTCCCGTCACCGTCCGCATCGAGCCAGCAGAGCGAGCTGGGCATCACTCGATAGCGCAGCTCGGCGAAGATCGAGAACGGGCCGGTGGTGACCCGGAAGCCCGCGAGCTCGTGGAGCGCGAGGAGCATCCCCGGGCCGTAGGCATTCCCGAGCGTGGTGACCATCTCGTAGGGGAAGGTCCCCAGCCCGCCGCCGAGGTAGAACCGGGCCATCCCACGGTTGAGGAAGAGCAGGAGCGCCCCCTCCACCGAGGTGAGATCCGTGCGGAGCAACGCCGCGCTCAGATAGAAGTTCGTGCCCAACCGCGCCGCGATGTCGAGCGTGAGAGGCGCCTCAGCGTAGAGGTGGATGAAGGTGAGCGCCGTGGTCAGAGTGCCCGCCGGGCTGGTGATCAGCGGTAGGGAGAGAGCCAGACCGAACGCCGGCCCAGGGATCGTGGGCGGGGCCGCCTCCTGCGCGATCGCTATCAGCCCTGCAGAGGCGAGGAGCATCGCTGCTAAAACAGAACTCAAGACGAGCTTCATCGTCCTTAACCTCCCTTCGATTCGTGGCTAATCTAGGACCGATCTCTAAGGCCGCTCAAGGAAGGCGGTTCAAGGCTCAGGTGATCTCTGTCAGGGAGGGGGCTCGCTCGCGGCGGGCAGCCTCGGGAGGGCGTGGGTTAGAGCAGCTTCTTGAGAATCTCCTCCAGGGTCGGGCGGCCGACCTCTTTCAGCTCATAGCGGGCCCGGACTGCCGGGACATCGAAGTTGATGAGCCGCCGGAGGTCGATCGGGGTCCCGATGAGCACCACCTCGGGCTGGGCCCGCGCGATCGTCTCCGCGAGGTCTCGGACCTGCTGCTCGCCGTAGCCGACGGCCGGGAGGAGCCTCTCCGCCTGGGGGTATCTGGCCAGCGTCTCGGCGATCGAGCGGACGGCGAAGGGCCGGGGATCGATCAGCTCGGCTGCGCCGCACCGCTCGGCCGCGATCCGCCCGGCCCCGAAGCTCATCTCCCCGTGAGTGAGGGTCGGGCCGTCCTCGATGACCAGCGCGCGCTTGCCCTTCACCAGGGCCGGGTTATCGACGGAGATCGGCGAGGCCGCCTCGATGATCATCGCCTTGGCATTGACCTTTCGGACATTCTCCCGGACCTGGCGGACCTGCTCTTCAGAGGCGGTATCGACCTTGTTGATCACCACCACATCGGCCGCGCGGATGTTGACCGACCCCGGCCAGTAGGTGAGCTCGTCGCCCGCGCGGTGAGGGTCGGCCAGGGTGATCCAAAGATCGGCCTTGTAGAAGGGGAAGTCGTTGTTCCCCCCGTCCCAGAGGATGAGATCGGCCTCCCGTTCGGCCTCCCGCAGGATCCGCTCGTAATCGACCCCGGCGAAGACGACATTCCCCCGGTCGAGGTGGGGCTCATACTCCTCGCGCTCCTCGATGGTGCAGTTATGCCGGTCCAGGTCAGCATAGCTCGCGAACCGCTGGACCGCCTGCTTTACTAGGTCTCCGTAAGGCATGGGGTGGCGGACGATCGCCAGCCTCTTCCCCCATGCCCTTAGGATGTCGCTCACCCGGCGGGTCGTCTGGCTCTTCCCCGCACCGGTCCGGACGGCGGTGATCGCCACCACGGGCTTTTGGGCCTTCAGCATCGTCGACTCCGGGCCGAGCAGGACGAAGTCCGCGCCCGCGGCCTGGGCGATCGCGGCCCGCTCCATCACATAGTGATGCGAGACATCGCTGTAGGCGAAGACGACCTCCTGGACCTTGTGCTCCTTGATCAGCTCGGGGAGGCGCTCCTCCGGCTCGATCGGGATCCCCTCAGGGTAGAGCCGGCCGGCCAACTCCGGCGGATACCTCCTCCCGGCGATGTTCGGGATCTGGGTGGCGGTGAAAGCGACCACCTGCCACTCGGGCTTGTCGCGGTAGCAGACATTGAAGTTGTGGAAGTCTCTCCCGGCCGCGCCCATGATGATCAGACGCTTCATTCAGGATCACGCTCCTTATAGCTGATGAGCAGGACTTCGCTTGCTAAAGCTCAGGTTCGCAGAAGGCTGCGGCTAAGGCCCCTCGCCCATCTCTTCCTCTTCGTCGTAGCACTCATATTGAGGCGGGGCCTCGCCAACAGATTCTAGGATCCGGGGATATCTCTCCCCCTTCTCCGGGCGGGTTACGCCCATGAGATCGACGATGAAGTGCCACTCGTCGCCGTAGTCGAAGAGGAAGAGCCACCTCTTCTTGGCCGGGGTGAAGATGTCGCTGATCTTGGTCTTAATCACGCTCCCGCAACGGCTGGGCTCGAGCCAAACGCCTTCCTCTTCCTCTATGTCCTTGAAGATGTCGTAGCACTCGGTTGAGTGAATCCAGCTCTTGTAGTTATCGTAAAACCCGAAGCAATGATCGAGGTCGAAATCGAAAGCGCTGACGATGAGCTCCGCTAGATCGTGGAGGGTAAGCTCTCCTGGGACGGCCAGGAGGCGATAGGGCCTCCCTCTGATCCGGGCGTCCCAATCGCTGAGGATAACCTTGAGCTCACAAACCTCTCGAGTGGCCATAGCTGAACTCCCCCTAGCTTACGCACGGGCCTGCCCCCTGTCAATGGCCCGCGCGCCCGCCGCTTCGCCAACGGAGGTTCCGGATAGATAGTGTGGAGCAGCACTGATCGAAGGCCCCTCACCCCGCGGCCCCGGTGTAGGATCATCAAGCTCTGGGACATCAGCCATGTGCGATAAGGGTAGGCGAGGTGAGAACGGCCATTCTCGCATTGTGGGCCGGGCGTGCCGGGTCCCTAGCGAGGCTCAGCCTGCAACCCCACCGCCTCGGCGATGCTCCGGCAGCCATGTTCCTCGAGCAGCCTGGCCAGCCCGCGATTGATCTCCCGCACGATCCCCGGGCCTTCATAGATCAGGCCGGTGTACATCTGGACCAGGCTCGCGCCGGCCCGGATCTTCTCCCAGGCATCAGCGGCGGTGAAGATCCCCCCGACGCCGATGATCGGGAGCTTCCCCTCAGTCTTGCGGTAGATGCGGGCGATCACCTCGGTCGCCCTCTCCCGCAGGGGGCGGCCGCTCAGGCCCCCCGCTTGCGAGACGAGCTCCGGCTCGCGGGTCGAAAGGCCCGCGCGGGAAGTCGTCGTATTCACGGCGATAATGCCGTCGATATAGCCTCCTGCGACTTCCAGGACTCGGTCCAGCTCGGCCTCGGTCCAGTCGGGCGAGACCTTGATCAGGACGGGCTTTCCACCGCCGAGTCGGGCTCGCTCTTGGGCAACTGTCGCGAGGAGTGGCTCGAGGTCTTCGGGCGAGGTGGGCTTGAACTCAGCCTCGGGGAGGTTGGGGCAGCTCAGGTTGATGGCAAAGTAATCAGCATAAGGATAGAGCTTCCGGAAGCTCTCCAGGTAGTCCTCGATGATCTCCGCCCGCCCGAGGCGGAGCTGGCTGGTGAAGCTGAGGTTGAGCCCGATGGGGACCGGGTGGGCCCAGAGCCGAGCTAGCTGTTCGACCACCCGGTCGGCCCCCGCGCTCGGGAGCCCCATCCGGTTGATGATCGCCCTATCCTTTGGCAGGCGGAAGACCCGCGGCCGGGGATTCCCCGGCGACGGGCGGGCGCTCACCGACCCCAGCTCGAGGAAGCCGAACCCGAGGGCCGCGAGCCCCTGGATCGCCCGGCCGTCCTTGTCGAACCCCGCGGCCAGGCCGACCGGGTTCTTAAAGTGCAGCCCGAAGAGCTCCTGCTCCAGGCGGGGGTCTTCATAGCTGAAGAGGCCATGGACAGCCCGCTGGAGCCGCGGGTGGCGTCCGAGCCATTCCAAAGAAGAGAGGGCGAGCCGGTGGGCCCGCTCGGGCTCGAGCCAGTGGAGCGGTCGGACCAGCAGCCGGGCCATCCCGCCCGATTCTAATCAGCAGGCCGCGGCTCGCCAACCCCTTTGCGGCCCCCGATTGGCGATGCTATAATTCCCTTCCTTTACTAGACTAGGCAAGCGAGGTGAGCTTGGACCATTTCGGCAAAGTCAAAGAGCTGCTCGAGCGCGAGTCGGTGAGGTTCGTCGACCTGCGGGCCTGCGACCTTCTCGGCCGCTGGCGGCATGTGACCATACCGGCGGCGCAGTTCACTGAGGAGGCGGTCGAGCGAGGGGTGGGCTTCGACGGCTCGAACTACGGCTTTGCCGGGGTCGAGCAGAGCGACATGGTCCTCATCCCCGACCTGGGGACGGCCCGGATCGACCCCCTCGCGGGGGAGCCGATGCTCAGCCTGATCTGCGATTTGTATGAGGCCGACGCGGGCCGCGAGCCCCTCCGCTTCGACCCGCGGGGGACAGCCAAGCGGGCCGGAAGCTACCTCCGGGGAACGGGCTTGGCCGATGAGCTGCGAGTCGCGCCGGAGTTCGAGTTCTACCTCTTCAAGGAGAGCCGGGTCGCATGCTCCGGGCGGAGGATCGAGCTATGCCTCGAGCCCTGCACCGAGGGCGGGGAGGACGGCACATCGGCCTATCACGCCATGCCGCCCCGCGACGGCCTCCTGGAGCTGCGGAACGAGATCTCCGCCCACCTTGAGGCCCAGCGGCTCTCCGTGAAGTATCACCACCACGAGGTCGGGAGCGCAGGCCAGGCCGAGATCGAGCTGAACTTCATGGGCCTCGTGGAGGCCGCGGACGCGATCATGCTCGTCAAGGACGCCGTCCGTCGGGTCGCTCTCCGGCACGGCCTGAAGGCGACCTTCATGCCCAAGCCGCTCCACGGCGAGGCGGGGAGCGGTCTCCACCTCCACCAACGCCTCGTTCGGGATGGCGCGAACTGCTTCGCCGATCCTGAGGGCCACGCCGGCCTGAGCAAGCTGGCTCTCGGCTACATCGCGGGCCTGCTGAGGCACGGTGCGAGCCTGATGGCCTTCACCAATCCGAGCACGAACTCCTATCGCCGGTTCGTCCCCGGGTTCGAGGCCCCGATCGAGCCCCGCTTTGCCGTGGCCGACCGGAGCGGCGCGGTCCGCATCCCCGGCTATGTCAGAAACCAGGCGGAGAGGCGGATCGAGCTCCGGACGATGGACGCGACCGCTAACCCCTACCTCGCGCTCGCGGCGATCCTCCTCGCTGGCCTCGATGGGGTCCGTGAGGGGCTCGATCCATTGCGAGAGGATTTTTCCGCCGCCCCGCTCCCCCGCTCGTTGGAGGAGGCGCTCGAGGCCCTCGAGGCCGATCAGGCCTACCTCCACCTCGGAGGCGTCTTCAGCGAGGAGCAGATCGCCCACTGGATCCGGAGCAAGCGCGCGGAGGCCGCCTCGGTCCAGCAGCGGCCCCATCCTTACGAATTCCTGCTCTACTTCGACCTCTAGTCGGACCGCAGCTCCCCGAGCTTCCAGAGGATGCCTGCGGAGAGGAGGGTAAGCCCCGCGCCGAGGTAGAACGGCCGGAGAGCCGAGCCGGCGTAGAGGGTCCCGCCGAGGGAGGGGCCGAGGGTCTGGGCTATCCCCAGGACTACCCAGTAAAGGGTGAAGGCAGGGCCGCTCGCCCCGCTCCGGGCCCGATGGCCCACGATCGACCGGCTGAGCGAGAGCGAGACCCGGTCGCCCCCGAGCGAGACCATCGCCAGGGGGACGAGATATGGCCCGAGGCCAGTGAAGAGGAGGATGAAGCCTAATGAGGTAGAGGCCAAGGCCAGGCCGAGGGCCCGGCTCCGCCGCCAGCGGTCGGCGATCCAGCCGAGCAGGACCGCCAGAACCACCTCGCCGAGGGAGAGGAGGGCGCTCATCATCAGGATCGCCGGGCGGGCCAGCGCGAACCGGTCCTGGAGCAGCGGGGGGATGAACGGCCTGGCGGCCGAAGTCCCCAGCGCTGCGAGCGCGAAGACGAAGAGCCAGGTCATCAACCGCCGGTCCCGAAGGAGCGAGGCGAGCTTGCCTCGCCCGTCTCCACTCCGCGGCGGCTCAGGCGATTGCTGAGGCGAGAGGAAGAAGAGCGTGGCAGTCGAGGCGGAGAAGAGGGCAAACGCGAGGAAGAAGATCCTCCGAATGCCGATGGAGGGGAGGAGGGCCGCGCCGATGAGCGGGGCGAGGATCGCCCCTAGCGAGAAGCCGGCACTGGTGAGGGCGTAGGCCCGCGACAGCCGGCCTGGAGCCGAGGCGGCGGCGATATATGCCTCGTAGGCCGGCCAGCCGAGGAAGAAGGAGTAGATCACGACCCCGGGGGCCAGGTGCTCCCAGCTCCGCGCGAGGGCATAGACCAGCGGGGCAGGGGTAGCGATGATCCAGGTGATCAGGATCAACCACTTCCGGTTCCAGCGCTCGGCCAGCGCGCCGCCGGGGATCAGCGTTACAGTCATGGTGAGGAACATCAGCGAGCTTAACAGCCCGATCTCGCGGGCCGTCCCCCCGAGGTCGCGGACATAGATCGGCCAGAGGAAGCTGTAGAGCATGAACCCGGAGCTCCAGAAGAAGTTGGAGAGCATGATCAGGCGCAGGTCGCGGTCGAGCCGGACGGCCTCGATGAGGGTGAAGAGCGGACGGCGCATGGTCACCTCCCCGAAGCGGACGGAGATCGCCCGATTCTAGATGGGGCGATGTGTGCGGGCAACTTTCGGGACGACATCCTGCTTTGCTAAGATGGGCCGATCATGGGCAGACCAGAGCTGGGGCGCTACCGTGCGTTTCTTGTCGACTTGGACGGGGTCCTCATCCGCGGGGGCCAGCCCCTCCCCGGGGCGGTCGAGGCCCTCCAGCGCTTGAGGGAGCTGGGCAGGGTGATCGTCTTCTCCAACAACTCCACCAGGTCGAGGCGGGCCTTTGCCGCGCGGCTCCAACGCGAGGGGTTCGCTGTCGCCCCGGAGGAGGTGGTGAACAGCGCCTACATCCTCGGGAGGAGGCTCCTCGAGCTTAGCGGGCCCTCAAAGGTCTTCATGATCGGCGAGGAGGGCTTGAAAGAGGAGCTCGAGCTCGCCGGCCATCGGCTCGTCGGGCCGGAGGAGGCGAACTTCCTCGTCACGGGGATGGACCGTGAACTGAGCTATGAGAAGCTGCTCTTGGCCCTGCGGGCCCTCCGCCGCGGGGCGCGGTTCTTCGCCGCCAATGCCGATCCGACCTATCCCACTCCCGAGGGGGAGGTCCCCGGCGCGGGGGCGGTCGTCGGGGCGATTCAAGGGATGGGCTTCCCCCCGGAAGAGGTGGTGGGAAAGCCCGCGGAGGTCGCCTTCCGAGTGGCCCTGGAGGCCGCCGGGGTCAAGGACCCTCGCGATTGTCTTGTGATCGGCGACCGCTTGGAGACCGATGTCCTTGGGGCCAGGCGGGCCGGGCTCGAGTCGGCCCTGGTTCTGACCGGCGTCACGAGCCCCGATGAACTGGAGGAAAGCCCGATCAGGCCCACCTATGTGGCCGAGAGCTTAGCGGCCCTCGTCGGGGTCAAGCCGCGCGAGGGTCGATCTCCTCGGGGAGGTGGAGGACCCTCCCTTCCATCCCCCCGGAGACGGTCAAGATCTCGCCGGTGATGTGGCCCGCGAGCCTGTCCGAGGCCAAAAAGACGATCGCTCGGGCCACCTCCTCCGGGCGGGCGATCCTCTTCAATGCCCGGGTCTGGAGGGCCCGGACCACGGCGCTAGGATCGCGCAGGGCCCCGGAGGCCATCCTCGTGAGGGTCCATCCCGGGCAGACGGCGTTCACTCTTCCGCGGGGGATTATCCTAATAATCTCGTTCTTCAACGACCTCGTGAGGCCGTAGGTGATCGCGGCCTTGGCCGCGGCGTAGTCGGCATGGCCCTCCTCGCCGAAGACCGCGGCGGTCGAGCCGACGATGATGAGCGAAGCCGCCTCGGGTCTGGTCCGCTCTAAGAGTCGGAAGAACTCCCGGGCGCAGAGGAAGACCGAGGTCTGGTCGGCCGCGATCGTCCTCTCCCACCGCTCGAGGCTCATCTTGTGAAGAGGCCTCGCCTCCTCCGGCCAGATCCCGGCGTTCGCCACCAGGACCTCGAGCCGACCGAAGCGGCTATAGGCCTCCCGGAAGAGGCGCTCGACCTCGCCCTCCTTGGTGAGGTCGGCCCGGACGGCGATGGTCTCCACCGGAAGCTCACGCCGGAGGCTCTCCAGCTCGGCCATGCGTGAATGGCCGTGGAGGACGAGCTTGGCCCCCTCCTCGGCGAAGGCCCTCGCCGTGGCCTGCCCGATCCCCCCGGAGGCGCCGGTGATGAGGACGACTTTGTCTTTCAGCCCGGTCTCCATCTGGCTAGCTAGACGAGGATCTTCCCGTCCTTGAGGAAGAGGGTCCCGTCGACCCGGACCTCCCCGCCCTCGCGGAGGTCGCAGACCATATCCCAGTGGATCGCGGAGCTGTTCTTGCTCCCCGTCTCGGGGTAGCCCTTCCCCAGGGCCAGGTGGATCGTCCCCCCGATCTTCTCGTCGAACAAGGTGTTCTTGGTGAACCGCTGGATCCCCGGGTTCGTCCCGAAGGCGAACTCCCCGACATAGCGGGCCCCCTCATCGGTCTCGAGCATCTTCAAGAGGAATTGCTCGTTCTTCGCGGCCTTGGCCTCGACGACCTTCCCATCCTTGAAGGTGAGCCGGACATCCTCGACCTCGCGGCCGTAGAGGCAGGCGGGGTAGCTGAAGCGAATGTGGCCGTTCACGCTCTCTTCGACCGGGCCGGTGAAGATCTCTCCATCAGGAAAATTCTCGTGCCCGTCGCAGTTCTCCCACCTCCGGCCCGCGACCTCGAGCTTGAGGTCGGTGTCCGGCCCAGTCACATGGATTGCCTTGGCCTTGTTCAGCCGGTCGACCAGCCGCTGCTGGCGCTGGGAGATCGCCCGCCAGGCCCCGATCGGGTTGGGCTCATCGACTAGGCAGGCCTTGTAGACGAACTTCTCGAACTCGCGGAGGGACATCTCCGCATCCTGAGCGAACGCCTGGGTGGGGTAGACCGTCCCGGTCCAGCGGAGCTCCTTCTTGGCCGCCCGCTCGAGGAACCTCTCATTGAGCGGGCGCATCGCCGCGGCCCGGCGGGCCTGCTTGGCCGGATCGGCATTGGTGAGCTGCTTGGTGTTCACCTCGGTCCAGATGCCGATGTTCGCGTCGATCTGCTCGATCACTTCCTTCATGAACGGCGGGACATAGTCGAGCTGGGCCTCGCTGGCATAGGTGTAGAAGAGCTCCTCCGCGCCCTCCAGGCCGAGCTGGAGCCAGGGATGAGCCCCGCGCTTCAGCACCTCTTGGTAGACCGCGAGCAATAGGGGCGCGCCCTCAGGAGCGCCGGTGATCCGGACCAGTTGGTTCGGCTTGACCTCGACAGAATACTCGACCAGGATCTTCGCGACTGCTTCGACCCGGGGATCTGCCATCTTGCCTCCTCCAGTCTCGTGATGTTGGGATGCCCGAGCAGTCTAGCCGATCCCGCTCGGAAGGGCAAGCGGCCGCCAGGCTTGAGGCCTCGCCACAGATCATCAACACGGCCGGCCTCGGGCTACTCGTGCTCTTCCCAATGGGATAGCGGGCGCTGCGAGAGCCCCTATCGCTCTGCGCTGAGCTTGTAGGCGATTCCAGCGGTGAGCCCGAGCGGGGTGATCAAGGCCGGGATCTCCTTCCCGAAGAGCGGATTGAGCCAGGGGAGCCCTAGCCGGAGTTCGCCGAGGAGCCCGAATCGCTCATTGAGGGAGTATCGCGCGCCCAGAGGGACCTCCAGCAGGGCCATCACCGAAGGCCGCTCCTCGGTGAAGACCACGAAGCCGGTCAGCCCCCCGCCGGCGCAGAAGGAGAGCCTCGCGCCGGGGTTGACAGTGTAGAACAAGGCCGCTCGGCCCCAGGCCCCGGGGACGAACCCCTCTTCCCACATGAGCGCGAGCCCTGCCCGAAGATGGGCCTGGTCCGTCAACTCCCAAGAGAGCTCCACGCCCGCGGCCAGGGCTCCACTCAGGGTGACGGTGAAGATCGCCTCCTCCAGCCCCGCTCCTCCGGCGGGAGGGGCGAGAACCACGAGGATCAGGCCGATCAGGATCGCTACTGCCCCCAGTTCCTTCATCTTCCTATCAGACTCCGAACCCCTTGCCTCTCCGGTGATAGAAGCGGACCGCGCAGGCTCGCTAGAGCGGAGGGTTCAGCACCCGACCGATGAAGAGGATCGAGCCGCTCGGGATGTCCCGGATGAGGAAGATGAACGGTCGGTCGAGCCTGACCTCGATCGAGGGGAGGACGGCGGTTTCCCGGATCACGACCGCGGTGGCGGCGGCCGCCTCCGTCCCGGCCTCGTCCACCGCGACGAAGGCCTTGTGAATCACATCGCTGATCGCGAGCCCTCCCGTGCCGTTCATCCCGGAGAAGTCAGCGAGCTCGCTGAAGGCAATCGGCATCCCCATGGCTGCGAGCGTATCCCTCAAGCTGAAGCTCGAAGTGTAACGGAACTTCGGCATCGTCAGCTCGACGCTCTGGGGCTGGAGCTCGTTCAGGATCGCGCTCAGCCGGTCGGGCTCGAGCGAGCCCTCGAACTCCTCGAACCGGCCCTCCTCCGGGAGAAGGACGACCATAGAAAGCTCGTCCCCGTCGTAGGGGAGTTCGACCGCCTGATAGCCCGGCCCCGCGGCATACCCGAATGTCGCCGTCTGCCTCATCAGGGGCACGGTGGCCTGGCTCCCGTCGAGCAGGTGGAACGGCCCGGGTTGGGTCAGGCTCTCATTGAAGGGGTTCTTCCAGGCTGCCTTGAAGTAGATGGCATTCGTGAGGACGAGCCGGGTGTCCGATCCGATCGAGCCCTCGGGGAGTAGGTCTTGAATCCTGCCCGCCGTCTGGTCGCTGACCCAGTCGTTGATGACAAGGCGCGACTCTTCCGGCCTGTTCTGGAAGTCGAGGAGCCGCAGGCCCGCGCCGTAGTTCTCGGCCAGGGTGTCGAGGAACGACTCGAGGAAGGGGTAGCCGAGCTGGCCCCAGAGGGAGTTCGCACGGTTCAGCCTGAACCCTTCGCTGACCGCCCGGCCGCGGCTGGCGAGCGCGAGGTCTAGCGCATTGAAGGCCGGGTGCAGGCGGTCCTGAGAGAGCGTGAAGTGCAGCGTTGCTCCCATCTGCCGTTCGGTTTCTCCCCGCGCGCCGGCGTAGGTCATCGCGAGGGCCAGAGAGATGCTGTAGGGAGAATAGAAGAGGTTCCCTCCCTCTCCCCGCAGGGCTGCGTATAGGTCGAGTGCGAAGGCGCTGTTCCCGGTCACCAGTTCTTCCAGTTCGTGCTGGTCGACTTGAGGCGAGGTCTCGCGCGGCTTGCTCGACTGCAGGACTTCGATCCCGCTGCCATTGAAGCCGAAGAGGTCCAACAGATTGCAGCCCACCGGCCCCAAGAGGAGCAGGAGCGCCACGGCCACCAGGAGGACTCTCTCCAAGATGAGCCCTTTCATCTCCACCTCCGATTAGGAATGCCCGGTTGGATTGAGTATAAGTCTCCCGGGCCCGCTGGGCAAGTCATTCCCGTTCGCAGCGGGAAGTCATGCATCGCTTGAGCGCTTGTTGAAGAGCCGCCCGAGGTTGGACGATGGTCTTCCGGTTCAGTGAAGGGCTCTGAAGGTTGGGGACCGAGGTTGAATCTCTTCTCAATGGGGGCTAGAATCGAGCGACAATGATCGCCTTCCGCCGCGAGCCCTTCACTGCTGAAGAGGTCCGCCGGGCGCTCCATCCCTTGGTCTGGGAGTGGTTCTCCAGGCAGTTCCCCGACTTCAGCCCGCCGCAGCAGTTCGCGATCCCCCTGATCCACGAGGGGAAGAACTGCCTGATCTCGGCCCCCACCGGCTCGGGGAAGACTCTGGCAGCGTTCCTCGCGATCATCAGCGAGTTAGTCGCCCTGGCGGAGAAGGGGAGCCTGGAGAACCGGATCTATGCTCTGTATATCTCGCCCCTCAAGGCCCTGGGGAACGATATCGAGCGGAACTTGAATGAACCTTTGCGGGAGCTGGCCGCGCTCGCCGGTCGTGACCTTGGGATTCGGGTCGAGGTCCGGACCGGCGATACCCCGCCCGAGCGGAGGCGGCGGATGGTGCTGAAGGCACCGCACATCCTGATCACGACGCCGGAGTCGTTCGCCATCGCCCTGAGCGCGAAGGAGTTCTCCAAGGCCTTCCGGAAGATAAGGTGGGTGATCGTGGACGAAGTCCACTCCCTGGCAGAGAGCAAGCGCGGGGTCCACCTCTCGCTCTCACTCGAGCGGCTCTCGGAGCTCGTCGAGCCAGTCCGGATCGGCCTCTCGGCCACGATCCACCCCCTGGAAGAGGTGGCGAAGTTCCTCGTCGGGCGGCGGTTCGGGCGCGAGCTAGCGGATGTGGCCGGTGACGGCGCTGACCCCTACAGGGATTGCGTGATCGTGGATGCTAGGTTCGCTAAGGGGCTCGATCTGGAGGTGAAGTGCCCGGTAGAGGACTTCATCGACTGCTCAGCCGGGGAGCTCTACAACAATCTCTACGAGCTCCTCGCGGAATTGGTGGAGGAACATCAGACGACGCTTATCTTCACCAACACCCGGTCGCGGACCGAGCGGGTGGTCTACCAGCTCAAGGAGCGTCGCCCGAAGCTGGTCGAGCTGATCGGGGCCCACCATGGCTCACTCTCGCGGGAGCTCCGGCTCGGGTTGGAGGAGCGCCTGAAGCGGGGCGGCCTGAAGGCCGTGGTGAGCTCGACCTCGCTCGAGCTGGGGATCGACATCGGCTACATCGATCTTGTCATCTTACTGGGCTCGCCGAAGTCGGTCACACGGGCCCTCCAGCGCGTTGGCCGGAGCGGGCACAAGCTCCACGACCGCGTGAAGGGCCGGGCGATCGTCACGGACCAAGATGATCTTCTGGAATGCGCGGTAATGCTCAAGGGGGCGGTGGAGAACAGGCTCGACCGGCTCCACATCCCCAAGAACTGCCTTGATGTCCTGGCCCAGCAGATCTTCGGGATCCTCCTCGACGGCCCGACCTACGTCGAGGACCTCTGGGAGCTGGTCACGCGCAGTTACAACTTCGAGGATCTGGAGCGCGCGGACTTCGAGCGCGTCCTGGAGTATCTGGCCGGGGAGTATGTCTCGCTCGAGGACCGCCGGGTCTACGCCAAGATCTGGTTCGACAAGGCCAGCCGGCGGCTGGGGAAGCGGGGCCGCCTGGCGCGGGTGATCTACATGACCAATGTGGGGACGATCCCCGATGAGTCCTATGTGACGGTCAAGCACGGCGAGCGGCGGATCGGCCAGATCGAGGAGTCCTTCCTCGAGTATCTTCGCAAGGGCGACATCTTCGTGCTCGGGGGGGAGACCTATCAGTTCAGATACTCGCGGGGGATGACTGCCCAGGTCGAGCCGGCGGCGGGGAAGAGCCCGACCGTCCCCTCCTGGTTCTCCGAGATGCTCCCGCTCTCCTTCGACCTGGCGCTGGAGATCCAAGAGTTCCGTTACATGATGAGCCGGATGTTCGAGGACGGCCGCTCGCCCGAGGAGCTCAAGGAGTTCATCCGGAGCTACCTCCATCTGGACCGGCGCGGGGTGGAGTCGGTCTACAACTACTTGGCCAAGCAGCATCGCTATGCCGTGATCCCGCACCGCTACAAGATCCTGGTCGAGCGCTACCGCGAGGGGGAGAAGAGCCTGGCGATCTTCCACGCCCTCTTCGGCCGGCGGGTGAACGAGGCCCTGGCGCGGGCCATCGCCTGGGTCATCGCCCGGCGGGAGGACAGGGATGTCGAGATCATGGTCACGGACCACGGCTTCGCCCTGGGGTATGAGGGGGAAGTGAAGGTGATAGAGGCCTTCGCGCTCCTCCTGGAGCGGGACCTGCGAGAGACCCTCGAGGATGCGCTTTACGACACGGAGATCCTCAAGCGCCGCTTCCGGCACTGCGCCACGCGCGCGCTGATGATCCTCAAGAACTACATGGGCGACCGGAAATCGGTCGGCCGCCAGCAGATGAAGGCCCTCATCCTCCAGAACGCCGTCGAGGAGCTGGACGACGAGCGGGACTTCCCCGTCTTGAAGGAGGCCTACCGCGAGGTCCTCGAGGATGCGATGGACATCGCCGGGGCTGCACAGATCCTCCAGGAGATCAGGGAGGGGAAGATCAGGCTCGAGGGGCGGCTCTCGCCCACGCCCTCCCCGTTCGCCCTGGGGATCATCCTCCACGGCCGCTCGGACCTGATCAAGGCCGAGGACCGCCAGGAGTTCCTCCAGCGGTTCTACCAGCAGCTGGTCAACGATCAATAGGGTCGGCCGTCGACACCGATCACGGCAGCCGGTGACGAACTCCCAGGCACCGGCTGACCCCCTTCCTCCGAACCTGACTGGATAAGGGCCTATAGTGATCACAGCCATAGTTCTCGCTCGATGGGAGCGATCGTGATGCAAGCAGCGCCTGACGCTGCAGCTTTAGGGCTGAATAGACTGGAAGGAGGCGTCGATGCCTAGGAAGATGGTCTATATCTTGGCGCTTTTAGGAATTGTAGCGCTCATCCTGGCGGGGTGCACTCAGGTGGCAAGGCTGGTGATCACCCCGGCCTCAGCGATCTTGGAAGCGGGCGAATCAGTCACGCTCACCGCTACCAACCAAGCCGGCGTCCCGATGACCGTGACCTGGAGCGTGACGAGCGGCCCGGGAACGATCAGCACCAGCGGCGTCTACACCGCCCCGGCGACCGTCGCATCGGTCACCACTGCCACGGTGACCGCGGTCAGGACCGGCTACCCGAACATGACCGGCTTCGCGGTCATCACCCTCAAGCCCCCGGTGACCGCCGGGCTGATCGACCCCATGGGTGATGCGGTGGACATCATGGGCGCAGGAACGACCGTGAACTACGATGTCACGAGCATCAAGACCTCGAGGAGCTCGAGTGCGCTTGTCCTGACCGTCACCTTCGACACCACGACGCCGCCCGCGCTCCCCGCGCCGGGCTCGCTTGTAGGGCCCGGCGATCTCGCCGGCTTTATCACCCTCGACACTGACGAGGATGGCTCGACCGGCCTGCCATCCGCCAATTCCTTCTTCTGCCCCAGCCTCCCCTCCTCGGCCAGCGGGGTTGACTTCTTCATCCCCCTCTTCTTCCGGAACGGGGCGGGAAACTACGATGTCTACGAGACGGCGGGCTTCACGGATGTCGGCGACGCCACTCCCGCGCTCGCCGGGAATGTCCTCACTATCAGCGTCCCGCTCACCAGCCTGGGCGGGGATGATGGGATGACCTATCTGAGCTCAGTCCAAGGCGATGACATGGGGCCGACCGACTGCCTCCCCGACGAGGGCGCGGCCGTGGTCACGGGCAAAGGGGTCGTTCCGGAGGAAAACCCATACCTGAGCTTCCTCGTGGACCTCGGGGTTACCGGGCCCGGCTGGGTCCAGAATCCTTCGATCTCAGTTCAGACATCTTCGTCCTCGCTTTAGCATCCATCGACGCCGCGTCTCAGCGAGAGAGCCGCTGGCTGCAGCCTCTTGGGGCCCTAGCGACCCGGAGTGCAGTGGTGATCAAGGCGATCAGCAGGTAGAGCAGGCTGAGGTGAGCGACCCAATCCCCGAAGCGGGTGTAGAAGGTCCGGCGGCCCAGCAGCTTGACCGTCCCGTAGAGGATTTCATCACGCTCGATCCCCGATCTGGTGATGATCCTTCCGCTGGGGGAGATGATCCCTGAGATCCCGGTGTTCGCGGCCTGGACAAAGTAGCGGCGGCTCTCCACTGCTCGGAGGACCCCGAAGGCGAAGTGCTGCTCCAGGGCCAGGCTCCGGTCGAACCAGGCGTCGTTGGTGATCGTCACCAAGAGCTCGGCCCCCTTCCGGACGAAGCCCCTGGAGATGTGCGGCAGCGTCGACTCGAAGCAGATCGGGGTGGCGATCCTCCCTAAAGGCGACTCTAGCGGTGAGAGCACTCGACCTGGGGTGAGGTCGGCCGGGGCCACGGACTGGATTAGCCTCCGGAGGCCCAAGCGCTCCAGCTGGCTTCTCAGCGGCAGATATTCCGTGCTGAACGGGACGAGCTGGACCTTGTCGTATGTGGCCACGAGCTCGCCCTGAGGTGAGAGCAGGGCCGCGGTGTTGTAGAACTCCCCCTCGCGGCGGTCGAGCGTCCCGAACAGGAGGTAGACCCCGGTCTCCAGGGCGAACTGGCGGAACGGCTCCAGGTGCTCCGGCTGACGCAAGAGGTAGGCCGGGAGGATCGATTCCGGAAGGATCAATAGTTGCGCCCGCTCGAGGTCGAGCTGGGCTAAGAGATTCATGTATCTGCCGGTGAGGGCCTCGATTCCGCCGGGATCGGACTTCACTAGCTGGGGTATGTTCGGTTGGACAATCGCTAGTCGTAGCTCTCTCCCCTCGGGCTCGGTCGGCCGCACGGCCATGCCGTAACCTAAGAGGAGGGCAATGACGAGCACAGCACTTGCCAGCGGTCGCCAGTCCCGCCGCTTCAGCGCCAGATAGAGAGAGAAGTTGACCCAGACGATGCTCAAGGAGAGCCCCAGAGCCCCCGTGACCGCGGCGAGCTGGATCAACTCCGTCCGCCGGTAGAGGGCGTAGCCGAGGTCGCCCCAGGTGAAGCCGAGCTTCCCCAGAGCCCGGGCGAACTCCAGGCCGACCCAGAGCGCCGGGACGGCCAGGGCCAGCCAGGCCGTTCTCAGTCGCCGGCTCAACAGCGTGTAGAGCAGACCGAAGGCGCCCCAATAGAGGCTCAAGTAGAGGATCAGTAGCAGGTAGAGCGGCAGGATCGCCGGGCCGGTCCAGTCCCGCAGCGTGTGGAGCCAGTGGAGGAGCGTCCCGAAGAAGGCGATTCCCGCGAGCAAGCCATAGGCGAAGCTCCACCTGTAGCTGGCTCCCTCGAGGACGAAGAAGAGCGGGACAAGCGCGAACCAGCATAAGACATCGAGTCCGAAGCCTGGGAGGCTGAGGGCCGCGCCGATCCCAGCAAGCATTGCCCAGAGCCATCGCGGGCGGGAGAGCTTCATGATGAGATGATTATAGGAGGCTGAAGGGATATTGACTAACCGGGAGCGATCGCTTAAACTGGACCCTTAGCATGGCCTAAGGTGGCCCTGGCGCTTCCTGCTCGCGGCGGAGAAGCGTCAGGAGCGATCGAATGAACGGGGCAATGCCCGGGAGATGAAGGAGGCGAGATGCATCCGATAGCGTTCACTTTGGGGCCGTTCACCGTCCGCTACTATGGCCTGATGTATGTAATTGCCATCGTGGCCGCGATCTTCCTTACCAAGGCCGAGGTCAACCGGAAGAAGCTAGATCTCAAGATGGACGACATCCTCGACTTCGTCCTGATCTCCGTTCCGCTGGGGATCATCTTTGCCCGACTCTGGTATGTCGCCTTCATGTGGGAGACCTATAGCCGGAACCTGGGCAACATCTGGAAGATCTGGGAGGGCGGCCTGGCGATCCACGGCGGACTGCTCGGGGGCTTTCTGGCTCTCCTGATCTTCGCCAAGTGGAAGAGGGTTAAGTTCTGGCGGTTCGCCGACGCGATCGCCCCCTCGGTGATCCTCGGCCAGGCCCTGGGCAGGTTGGGGAACTTCCTCAACGGCGATGCTTACGGGATCAAGACCTACTTGCATGCCCCCTTCGGGCTCGAGTTCGCCCGAGGCACGCCAGCCTATACCTATGCGCACCAGACGGCTCCTTGGGACACCTGGCGTCTCCACCCGGCGATGCTCTACGAGATGGTCGGGAACCTCATCATCTTCGGCCTGATGTGGTGGTGGCTCCGCAAGCGGGAGTATAAGGACGGGTTCGTCGTCTCCTTCTATCTCATCGCCTACTCGCTCGTCCGGTTCGTCGTGGAGTTCTTCCGCGGGGACGCACTCTGCCTCTTGGGAGGGACGACCTGTCTCCCGAGCGGGACGGCGACCACCTGGCTCGAGACCCTCAAGACTGCTCAGGTGGTCTCCTTGCTGCTCATTGCCGGGTTCGGCTGGTTCGTCCTCAACTATCAGCTCTACCGGAAGGAGAAGGGTAATCACTGAGAGCGAGAACTTAGTAGCGAAGCTCTGAGCGACGATCGATCATTGCAAGCGCGCGAAGGAAGGCAGGGGAGGGCGACGGACCTCTAGCAGCGCTTAATTGAAAGGGCCTATGGAGTGGGGGTGTCATGCCCTAAAGTAACTGTTACCGAGGCCGGTGACGATGCCTCACAATAAGTGTTACCCATGGAGCCTCCACAGTGCCTCGAGGTTCTCCTCGATCCGTCGCTGCAGCATCCTGAATACTCCTGCCGCAGCTGCTCCTTCCGCTCCTCCCGCACATCCGGAGAAGCCAGCACCCGCTGGTAAGGGGTCTGGGCCGATCATACCGCTTGCGCACCTTGCTCCCCACCCGCTCCTTCCTCAGGAGCTTCCGCACCGGCTGGAAGAGGTTCACAAACCGCCGCCAGTCGCTGTAGATGGCCTCTAACAGCGCCAGCGCCTCGACAGACTCGTATCGCTCGTAACCGATGAGCCGGCGGACCGCCATCCAGTTCTTCTGCTCCACATGGGCTTGATCGTTGTTCTTGTACGGCCTGGAGCGGGTGAAGCTGAGCCCCTCCTCCTGACAGTAGCGGAGGAGGCCCATGGGGTCGTTATCCGAATCGATCCCCAAAAGGGGGAAGGGGGGCCGCGCTCGCATCCTCTCCAGCGCTTCCCTTCCCGCCTGTTGGCTCCGATTGGGAAGGGCCAGCGGCTCGGACTAGCCGGTAGCCAGATCGACCGCATTCAGGGTATGGAGTAACTCGCCGGCGGTGGACTCGCCACAGTGGGCCACCAGGTCCATCTCCAAGAAGCCCGGGCGGGCTCCATCCCCCGAGGCTTCGCTGCGGATGGGTATGGCTTGCCAGAGCTTGGTCCGGGGCTTGGCGCGGCACCGCGGCCGGCGATAGCGGTGGGTCCGCAGCAGCCGATCGATGGTCGCCGGGCTCAGGCGGACCAGCAGCCGCTTGGTCTCCGCTGGCAGCTTAAGCTCCCCTGCCCGCTCTAGCACCGCCTCTGGGAGGAAGGGTGCGAGCTGCGTAGGCGCGCCTTGGAGCAGATCCGGCCATAGGCCTCCCAGACCTGGAGGAGGGCCGCCTTCACCTCGTTGGTGTAGACCTTGGGGCGCCGGCGCCGGTCAAAGCTCCTGGGGTTCGGCCCCCGCCGCAGCAGCCGGATGGCAGACTTGCGGTAGTAGCCGGTGATGACCACGAACTCGTCCAAGATCCTGGTCTTCTCTTGCCGACTAGCCCGCAGATATCTCGGTAGGAGAGCATCTCGACCAACCCGAGTCATCGTTGCCTCTTTTGGGTAACCCAGTTCATGAGGCAACGATGCCCCTCTCGGTAGCAGTTCTAATGGGACAATTCGGGTTCTTGACTTTCTGGAGAATGTGTGATACACTTTAAATGAGTGAGGTAGCATGATTATACGAAGTCTAAGTGTAGTTACGCTAATTAGTTTGTTAGTTGGGGTATTGAGGGCCTCTCAGGGTGGCGTAGAACCAGCCGCAATAGATTATGGCTGTTCCGTCACAGGCTGTGCCTGTGATTGCACCGAGACTGAATGGGGGCATTATCACTGCAGCGTCTACGCTGTAGCCGAGCACTACACGGACAAAGGGCAGCCCTTGCCATTGACCATTACTGCGCATGCAGAGTGCAAGGCCGATTATAATGGTTGCACCCGGGAGAGGTCAAGAAATGGATACGGGCAAGCTTCAGTCAATGCGGATTGCTGGTTTTATACTCCTGGCTCATGGCCTTGTTCTAATATATGGAGTTTCTGCTTATGCAGCGATTGGTGAAGCTCATAATCCTTCTAAACTTTGTAACGCTAATGCCACTGCTTATTGGCGCAGGTCCTTCATCACTATTTTCATCGATTGAATCGATTGGTTTTCTCAGCGACCTGATTGACTGGCCTATTGGTGCTGTTTCAGCAATTCCCCTATCTCTCCAGGATACTTCGCCAGAACCACTATTAGCCCTCCCTGTCCAAGTCACTCGAGAGGGGCCCTGTTCCTACGGGGCGATGATATTAGGGAACGGGGAGGACCGCACGATCACGGTTTTGATCTGCCAAGGGGAGGCACCGCGAGTTTGGGTAGATGCAAATAACGATGAGGACCTCACAAACGATGGGGATGGCCTTCCTGATGCGCGTTGGGAATGGAAGGGGTTCCGCTGGTCCTCCACTGTCCGGGTCGAATATGATAATATGGTTCGGGCACCTTACCATGCCGTAGTCACGGGATATTATGATTATGAAGAGCACCGATACAGCTTCATCTACGGAGGGTACTGCCATCGGCGAGGCCTGATAGAGCTGGAAGGGAGGCTCTACCCTATTGCCATAAGCGATCTCTCCTCCGACGGCTTATATGATGACCTTGATGAGGCAGCAATAGCCATTGATACAGACGGCGATGGGGAGTTGCAGCTATTCCCTGACTCTTACGAGATATACGGGCCGAATCAGCCCCTCCAAGTCGGGGAGAGACTCTACAGGATAAAATCTGTCCCACCCGATGGGCGTCGTATCGAGGTCGAGCAGGTCGGGATTGCTCCGCCGCCCGCGATCCTGGCCCCCGGGCAGAAGGCTCCCGATTTCGAGGCCACGACCTTCGAAGGGCAGAGTGTCAAACTATCTGATTATCACGGGAAGGTGGTCGTGCTCGTCTTTTGGAACCCCTCCATCCCTCCAGGCTCCCGTTGTTGCGAGGATTATCAGGACATATGGCGAGTGGAGGATTTGAACGTCTTGTTAGGTGGTCGCCCTTATCAAGGGAAGGTGGTTTTGCTCGGCATAGCTACTAGTGCCCAGCCTCCAGATTCCTCCTCTCTGACAGAGAAAGGGATCCAGTTCCCTGTCATATGGGATCCGGGCATTAGTAAGCTATATCGCCGCTCTTTGATCGGTAGAGGTCTTTTCGTAATCGACAGAGAGGGGATCATCCGCGACATGGATCTATACTGGGTAGAGAGTTATCCCGATGTGCAGTATCACAGGTTACGGGTGAATGAAATTGTAGCAATCGTAGAGGATCTGCTATTGGAGCGATAATTTCATCAGGACAGTGGGCCAATATGGGAAATGAGCGATCTGTTTTTGTCTTCATCTACAATCTTGGGAGCGCGAAGGAGATCGCCTTCGTGAAGATGGCCTTGGAGGGGGCCGGGATCCGCTACTACATTCAAGGTGAGTCGTTCTACACCCTGATGACTCACCTAAAGCCGTGGAGCCTGAAGCAAGCCCGGCTGTTCGTCGAGGCCTCGCGGGCGGAGGAGGCCAAGGCCCTGCTCGAGTCGCGCCTCCCTCAGGGTGAACGGAGCGAAGCAGGGCCTAATACCTGAACCGCTCGCCGAGATAGAACTTCTTCGCCAGCGGATCGGCGGCCACCTCTTGCGGAGGGCCGGACAGCAGGATCTTCCCCTGGTTTATCAAGTAAGCATAATCTGTCACCTTGAGGGTCTCGTGGACATTGTGGTCGGTCACGATGATCCCCAGGCCTTCGTCCCTTAAGGAGAGGATGAGTCGCTGGATCTCCTCGCAGCTTAGGGGATCGATCCCCGAGAAGGGCTCATCGAGCAGGAGGAAGGAGGGCGAGGTGGCCAGGGCTCGGGCGATCTCGACCCGCCGCCGCTCGCCCGCGGAGAGGGAGTCGGCCCGCCGCCGGGCGAAGGGGAGGAGCTCGAACTTCGCCAGGAGTTCCGCCACCCGCGCTTCGCGTGCTCGCGGGCCGGCGTCGAGCGCCTCCAGGACCACCAGCAGGTTCTGCTTGACCGAGAGCTTCCGGAAGACCGAGGGTTCCTGCGGGAGGTAGTTAATGCCCCGCCTCGCCCGCTCGTGGAATGGGAGGCGGGTCACCTCCTCGCCGTTCAAGATCAGCCGGCCCCCCTCGGGGGCGATCAGGCCGATGATCATCTGGAAGGTGGTCGTCTTCCCCGCCCCGTTCGGCCCGAGGAGACCGAAGACCTTCCCTGGCGAGATCGAGAGCGAGACCCGGTCGACGACCCGCCGCCCGGAGTAGCTCTTGACCAGCTCCTCTGCTTCCAGCATCACTCCTCGCCGGGGAGGAGGATCAAGTGAGCTTCCTCCTCCACGACGAACCTCCCTTCCTGGGGGGAGTATTCGAAGCCCCTCCCGCTCAGCCGATTCTCTTCCTTCTCCACCTCGACCTCCAGGTCACCTCGCAAGACCGCCTCACGCGCATCCCAGCGCATCCGCTCGGTCCAGAACCGCAGGCCCCCCTCGCCCTGAGCGGAGATCCCGCCCTCCAGCTCGAGGTCACCGCTCTCGTTGAAGAGTAACAGGCGCGGCGCGGTCAGCTCGAGCGTGACTCGCTCGTCGCGAAAGAAGGCTATCCTGACATCCTCGGCCAGGGTGCGCTCCGCCTGCTGGTCGAGGCTGATCGCCCGGGCGCGAAGCTCCCAGAGGCGCCGACCTGCCTCGTCGAACTTCGTCAGGGTCGGGGCGCTGATCTCGACTCTTGGCTCCTCCGAGCTTGTTGGCGGGGGCGCCGGCCGGAGCCCAGCCAGCAGCCCTCCAGCGAGGGCTCCCAGGGAGAGGAGGATCAAGAGGAGCCTCGTGCGCGACATGCCTTGAGGAACCCGAGGAAGAGCGGATGGGGCCTGGTCGGGCGGGACTTGAACTCCGGGTGGAACTGGGAAGCGATGAAGAATGGATGACCCGGCAGTTCGCCGATCTCCATCCGCCCGTCGGGCGACCTCCCGGAGAAGCGGAGGCCACCGGCCTCCAGTTCCGCGACGAACTCGGGGTTGACCTCGTAGCGGTGGCGGTGGCGCTCGCTCACCTCCTCTCGGCCGTAGAGCCGGTGGGCCAGCGAGCCCGGCTCGAGCAGGACCGGCGAGGCCCCCAGTCGCATCGTTCCGCCCTTCTCCTTCACCCCGCGTTGCTCCGGGAGGAGGTCGATCACCGCCGGGTTGGCCTGGGGGTCGATCTCAGTGCTGTTGGCCTGCTTGTAGCCCAGGACATTCCGGGCGAATTCCACGACCGCCAGCTGGAAGCCCAGACAGATCCCCAAGAACGGTAATCCGCGCTCTCGGGCGAGCCGAATTGCCTGGAGCTTCCCCTTTGTCCCCCGCTCGCCGAACCCGCCGGGGACGATCACCCCCGCGACATCCTCCAGCAGGTCGGGGGCAAACTCCTCGGCCTCGATCCACTTGATGTTCACGGCCGTCCGGAGCTCCGCGCCCGCATGGATCAGTGCCTCGGTGTAGCTGAGGTAGCTATCGGCCAGCTCCGTATACTTCCCGACGAGTGCCACAGTCAGCTCGTGCTGGGGGTGGAGCGCGTGGTCCAAGAAGGCCCGCCAGGCGGTGAGGTCCTCCGCCAGTGGCGCAAGCCGGAGTTTCTCCATCAGCAGCTCGGTCAGGCTTTGCTCCTCGAAGGTGAGCGGGACCTGATAGACCAGCTGGGCTGTAGGGGAGCTGATCACCGCTTCGACCGGGACGCTACAGAAGAGGGCGATCTTCTCCTTGATGTGCTCCTTGAGGGGCTCCTCGCTCCGCCCGATGATGATGTCCGGCTGGATCCCGATCGCCCGGATCTCTCGGACCGACTGCTGCGTCGGCTTGGTCTTCTGCTCCCCCACCGGGCCGAGGATCGGGACGAGGGTCGTATGGACAAAGGCGCAGTGCGCGCTCCCGCGCTCTTGCTGGAGCTGGCGGACCGCCTCGAGGAAGGGCATTGACTCGATGTCCCCCACGGTCCCGCCCAGCTCGACGATCGTCACCTCCGCCCCGGACCGCTCCGCCACAGTCGTGATGCTTTGCTTGATCTCGTCGGTGACATGAGGGATGATCTGGACCGTCTGGCCTAGATAATCGCCGCGCCGCTCCCGCTCGATCACCTTGAGGTAGACCTTCCCGGTGGTGATGTTGTGCTCCCCGGTCAGGTCGAGGTCCAAGAACCGCTCGTAGTTCCCGAAGTCGAGGTCCAGCTCGCTCCCGTCCTCGAGGACGAAGACCTCCCCGTGCTGGTAGGGGTTCATCGTCCCGGCATCGCAGTTGAGGTAGGGGTCGATCTTGATGACCGTGACCTTGATCCCCCGGGACTTCAAGAGGAGTCCGATCGAGGAGGTGGTGATCCCCTTCCCCAAGCCGGAGAGGACTCCGCCGGTGACGAAGACATACTTGCTCATCTGCGCCGCCACCCCGAAAATGTAGGTGCTTCTTAAAGCCTTGCCGATCCGAAAGGTCGAATCCGCTGATGATTATAAGCCCTCCGGGCCGCGGGCACAAGGTCGTTTCACCCCAAGCCCCGTCCAGGCTATAATCGGCCGGTGATGGCTGCTATCGATGGCGCATTCGGGAGATACCTTCTTGTAGACCTGAACTCGGGCCGGTTCGAAGATTATCCGATCCCCGAGGGCTGGCTTAAGAGGCACCTCGGCGGGCGAGGGATCGGGGCGCGCATCCTGCTGGAGGAGCTGAAGGATAAGGACCTCCGAGAGCTCGACCCCCTCGGGCCGGAGAACCTCCTGGTCTTCGCGACCGGGCCGTTCCAAGGATTGGGCATAGCGGGCGGCGGGCGGCATGTCGTCCTCGGGCTCTCGCCCAAGACGAGGGCTGCCTCCGACTCCTACGCCGGGGGCTTCTTCGGCCAGGAGCTCGGCCACTCGGGCTACGACGGCCTGATCATCAAGGGGCGGGCCGCTCGGCCGGTCTATCTGACCCTCATCGCCGGTAAGCCGGCATTGCACGAGGCCCATGACCTGTGGGGCCTCGAGACGGCCGAGGTCGAGGAGGAGCTCCAGCGCCGGCATGGGAAGGTCCGGGTCGCGACGATCGGCCCGGCGGGGGAGAGGCTGGTGAAGTTCGCCTGCATCATCCACGACCGGACGCGGTCCGCGGGCCGGCCCGGCTTCGGGGCGGTGATGGGGAGCAAGAACCTGAAGGCCATCGCCGTCTTGAGCCACACGGAGAAGCCGATCCACGACCGGGCCCGCTTCCTCGAGCTGCGGAAGGAACTGGCCCTCGCCCTGGCCAGCGAGCGCTGGATCCGAAGGTTCCGGAGCTGCGGGACGGCCGGGGGAGTCATGGCCCTCAACGGGCAGGGGATCCTCCCGACGAAGAACTTCCAGGAGGGGGTCTTCGACCGGGCGGGTGCGATCAGCGGCGAGGTGATGGCCGAGACGATCCTAGTGCGGGCTGACAGCTGCGCCGGCTGCCCCGTCGGCTGCAAGCGGGTGGTCTCCGCCAAGTTCGACAATGAAGAGGTCGACCCGCGCTACGGCGGCCCGGAATACGAGACCGTCGCGGCATTGGGCTCGCTTTTGCTCAATGACGATCTCGAGGCCATCGCCCTGGCCAACCAGAAGTGCAATGCCTACGGGCTCGACACCATCAGCACCGGGGTGACCATCGCCTGGGCCATCGAGGCGACCGAGCGGGGGCTCCTCAAGTCCGACCTGAAGTGGGGCGACGCCCGGGCGATCCTGAGGGCCATCGACCTGATCGCTCGCCGGGAGGGGCTCGGGGCGGAGCTGGCGAAAGGGCTCGATTATCTGGAGAAGAAATACGGCGGGGACTTCGCCGTCCATGTCAAGGGCGTCGAGGTCCCGATGCACGAGCCGCGGGGGAAGGTCGGCCTCGCCCTGAGCTACGCCACCTCACCGCGGGGTGCGACCCACCTCGAAGGGATGCACGACACGATGCTCGAGGTCGAGAATCCGACCCCCGAGCTGGGCGTAACGGAGAGGCTAGACCGCTTCTCCTGGGAGGGTAAGCCCCGAGTCGTGAAGATCTACGAGGACCTCCGGTCGTTCACCAACTCCCTGGTGATGTGCGTCTTCATCCCCTCGATGACCGAGCCGGGGTATAACTATCCCCAGATCCGAGCGATCCTGAACGCCCTCACCGGGCTTGAGGTCGATGCGAAGGAGATGCTCCTCATCGGCGAGAGGAACTACAACCTGCTGAAGATCCTCGCCGCGCGGGCCGGCTACACCCGCAGGGACGATGACCTCCCGAGGAGGCTGAAGGGGCCGCTCCCGCGGGGCGCGAGCTCGGGGCGGCCGATCCCGAATGACCTCTTGCAGAGGATGATCGACGAATACTATCGCCTTCGCGGCTGGGACGAGTTCGGGCCCACCCCCGCCAAGCTGGAGGAGCTGGGGCTAGGAGAATTGAAGCGGATACTGCCTCGATGACGGATTCCTGGCCTTGCTGTTGAGGACAGGGTTGAGCTGCTCTCTTGTTGAGCGCCGCCGCAAGGGGGCGCAGGCTAGGGGATCAAGCCCTCTTGGCCCCAGCTAGGGTCCTCGTGCTCAAGACCCTCTGCAGAAACTGCCCTGTGTAAGATCCTGCCGCCTCAGCCACCTCTTCTGGCGTCCCCTCAGTGATGACCCATCCACCCTCATCTCCGCCCTCGGGGCCGAGGTCGATGATCCAGTCGGCGGTCTTGATCACATCCAGGTTGTGCTCGATCACTACCACCGTATTCCCGAGCTCGACGAGCCGGTGGAGGACATTCAAGAGCTTCTTGATGTCGTCCATGTGCAGCCCTGTGGTCGGCTCATCGAGGATGTAGAGCGTCCGCCCGGTCGCGCGCTTCGAGAGCTCCTCCGCCAGCTTCACCCGCTGGGCCTCCCCGCCCGAGAGCTGGGGTGCCGGCTGGCCGAGCTGGATGTAGCTCAGCCCCACATCGTAGAGGGTCTGGAGCTTCCTCCGGATCGGGGGGATGTTCTCGAAGAAGCTCAAGGCTTCCTCGACGGTCATCTCCAAGACATCGGCGATCGAGCGGCCCTTATACTTGATCTGGAGCGTCTCGCGGTTGTAGCGTCTCCCCTTGCAGACCTCGCAGGGGACATAGACATCGGGGAGGAAGTGCATCTCGATCTTGATCAGGCCGTCGCCGCGGCAGGCCTCGCACCGCCCGCCCTTGACATTGAAGGAGAATCTGCCGGGCCTGTAGCCGCGCATCCGCGCCTCTGGCGTCTGGGCGAAGACCTGCCGGATCAGGTCGAAGACCCCGATGTAGGTCGCGGGGTTCGAGCGGGGGGTCCTTCCGATCGGGGATTGGTCGATGTCGATCACCTTATCGATCTGCTCCAGCCCGAGGATGGCGTCGTGCTCACCGGGCCGCTCCGACTTGAGGCGCAGCCTTTGAGCCGCGCCGCGATAGAGGATCTCCTCGACCAGGGTCGACTTCCCCGAGCCGGAGACGCCGGTGACGCAGACGAAGACCCCCAGAGGGATCCTGACATCGATCCCCTTGAGGTTGTGCTCCCTGGCCCCCTTGATGATCAGCCAGCCCCTGGGCGAGCGGCGCCCTTTGGGGATCGGGATCGTCCGCTTCCCGCTCAGGTATTGGCCGGTGATCGAGCGCGGGCAAGCCACGATCTCCTCGAGCGAGCCGGTGGCGACGATCTCCCCGCCGCTCGCACCGGCCCCGGGGCCAATGTCCACGATGAAGTCCGCGGCCCGGATCGTGGCCTCGTCGTGCTCCACCACGATCACGGTATTCCCTAGGTCCCGCAGCCCCTCGAGCGTATTGAGCAACCTACGGATGTCCCGCTGATGGAGCCCGACGCTCGGCTCGTCCAGGATGTAGAGGACCCCGACGAGCTGGGAGCCGATCTGGGTGGCCAGCCGGATCCGCTGGGCCTCCCCGCCCGCGAGCGTCCCCGCCGGGCGGTCCAAGGTGAGGTAATCTAAGCCGACATCGATCATGAACTTCAAGCGGGCCTTGATCTCCTTCAGGATCTGGTGGGCGATCAGCTCCTCCCTCTCCGTGAGCTCGAGCTCATCGAAGAAGCGGTAGGCCTCCTTCACCGAGAGCTCGGTCACCTCGATGATGTTCTTCCCGCCGACAGTGATCGCCAGGCTCTCCGGGCGGAGCCGCTTCCCCCCGCAGGCGGGGCAGGGCCGGCTGCTCATGTATTGCTTTAACTCCTCATAGCTCGCCTCGGTCTGGTCCTCGTGGAGGTGATGTTCGAGGGTGTTGACGATCCCGCGGTAGACCACCTCGAAGATCCTCGTCCGGCCCTCTTGGTTGGTGTAGGGGAAACGGACCAGCTCCCCGTTGGTCCCATAAAGGAGGATCTCGAGCTTCTCCTTGGGGAGTCGGCCGAGCGGGAGATTCGGGTCGATCCCATACTTCTGGCAGAGGCCGCTGAGGAGCCCGAAGAGCCAGCGGCTCTGGGAGCCGGCCCAGGGGATGATCCCCCCGTCGAAGAGGCTCCTCTCCCTATCGATCACGAGCTCGGGGTCGATCTCCAGCTTCACCCCCAGCCCGCCGCACTCGGGGCAGGCCCCGTAAGGGCTGTTGAAGGAGAAGAGCCTCGGCTCGATCTTCTCGTAGCTCACCCCGCAATGCGGGCAGGCGAGGTGCTCGCTTAAGAAGAGCTCCTCTCCCCCGGCGATGGAGACGATCACATTCCCTTCCGCAAGCTTCAAAGCCGTCTCCACGCCGTCGGCGATCCGCTCGCGCAGCCCGGGCCGGACGATGAGCCGGTCGACCACCACGGCGATCTCGTGCTTCTTGTATTTGTCGAGGATGATCTCCTCCTCCAGCTCGCGGAGCTGGCCGTCGACCCGGACGCGGCTGTAGCCCTCCCGCCTCAGCTCCTCGAAGAGGCTCCGGTATTCCCCCTTCCGCCCGCGGACGAGCGGGGCGAGGAGCTGGACCTTCGTCTCCTCGGGGAGGCCCAGGATCCGGTCGATGATCTGCTGGGAGGTCTGGGGGGCGATCGGCCGGCCGCACTTGTAGCAATGGGGCTTCCCGATCCGGGCGAAGAGCAGCCTCAGGTAGTCGTAGACCTCGGTGATCGTGGCCACGGTCGAGCGGGGGTTGTGGCTCCTCCGCTTCTGGTCGATCGAGATGGCCGGGGAGAGCCCCTCGATGAAGTCCACCTCGGGCTTATCCATCTGGGAGAGGAACTGCCGGGCATAGGCGCTCAAGGATTCCACATAGCGGCGCTGGCCCTCGGCGTAGATCGTGTCGAAGGCCAGGGAGGACTTCCCCGAGCCCGAGACACCGGTGATCACGATCAGCTTATCCCGGGGAAGCTCGAGGTCGATATTCTTCAGGTTATGCTGCCTTGCCCCCCTAATGATGATCTTGTCCATCGCGCGGATGCCTCAGCGAATTGTAGCAGCTCGCACTCCGTCCGTAAAGGATGGCCGGCCTCGTGCGGGAATGATAGAATAGCGCCCCATGGCCAGCCAGGAGATTGTGGTGAGAGCCTGTGAGCCGCGGCAGGATGTGCAGGTCCGGCTTCCCGACGGGCAGACCCTCTGCGCCCCGCTGGGCACGCCCATTGGCCAGTTCCTCGAGCGGGCGAACGACAGCGAGCTGCCCGTGGTGGCCGGCCTAGTGGAGAACCAGCTGCGGGAGCTGGACTGGCCGGTCGAGCACGACTGCTCCGCCAGACCGGTGACGCTCGCGGATGAGCCGGGCTATCGCCTCTACCAGCCGAGCGCGATCCTCCTTTTTGAGGCGGCGATCCGGGAGCTCTACCCCCAGGCCCAAGTGAAGCTGGAGGTCGAGCACTCCGTCCCCTTCGGCGGGCTCTTCTGCGAGATCTCAGGCCGGAGGCCCTTCACCTCCAGGGAACTTGAGCAGCTCGAGCGGAGGATGGCGGAGCTGGTGGAGGCCGATGAGCCGATCCAGCGCGAGACCCTGGCCCTGGAGGAGGCTTTGAGGCTCTTCCGCGAGGCCGGGGAGGAGGACCGCCTCCGGCTCTTCCAAGCCTACAGTTCAAAGGAAGTCTGCCTTCGGCGGCTCGGGCTGGCGACCATCCCGGCCTATGGCCCGCTCCTCCCCTCGACGGGGAAGATCAAGCACTTCGCCTTGCTCCACCATCCCCCAGGGTTCATCCTCCGCTTGCCGCAGCGGAACCAGCTCCAGCTCTCCCCGGTCCAGCGGTATCCCAAGCTCGCGCGAGTCTTCAACGAATACAGCCGCTGGCTCGACCTCTTGGGGGTCCACGATGTCGGGGGGCTCAACTTAGCCCTCGCGGGCGGGCGAGGGAGGGAGTTGATGCTCGTGGGGGAGGCCCTGCACTCCCAGAGGATCGCCGAGATCGCAGCCGAGATCTGCGCCCGGCCCGAGCCGGTGAAGCTGGTCTTGATCGCCGGCCCGACCTCCTCGGGGAAGACGAGCTTCTCGAGGCGGCTGGCGGTCCAGCTCCTAGCGAACGGCCGGAGGCCCTTCCCTTTGAGCTTGGACGACTACTTCCTCCCGAGGGGGCGCTCGCCCCGGGATGCGGAGGGGCGGCCGGACTTCGAGGCCCTCGAGGCCCTCGACCTGGAGCTGTTGAACAAACATCTCCTCGCCCTGCTCAAGGGGCGGAGGGTGACCATCCCGCGTTACAACTTCCTCTTGGGGCGAAGCGAGGCGGGCCCGACCGTCCGGCTCGGCCGGGGCCATATCCTCCTGATCGAGGGGTTGCATGGGCTCAATCCGGCGCTGGTCCCCCAGGTCCCTCAGGAGAGCGTCTTCCGGATCTATGTCTCAGCGGTCGCGCAGCTCCGGCTCGACCGGCTGACGCGAATCCCCACGACCGATACAAGGCTGATCCGGCGGATCGTCCGGGACAGCCGGGAGCGGGGGAGCGATGCCCAGCGGACCCTCGAGCAGTGGCCGAGCGTCCGCCACGGCGAGGAGCAGTATGTCTTCCCTTACCAGGAGAATGCCGATGCGATGTTCAACTCCGCCCTGCCGCACGAGCTGGCGGTCCTCAAGCCCTTGGCCGAGCCGCTCCTCCGGCAGGTCGAGCCCGACTCGCCCCAGTATCCCGAGGCGCGGCGCTTGCTCCAGCTATTGAGCTGGCTCTCGCCCTGCCCGCCCGAGCTGGTCCCCGAGGAGTCGGTCCTCCGGGAGTTCATCGGCGGGTCGGTGGTGGCGGACTTCACCCCGACTCCGGCTTGGCCCGGCCCGCTTAAGGCCAGACCTCGGGGTTGACGAGGTTCGGCGGCCTCCGGCCCGCGAGGGCGGCGAGCACATTCTCCACGGCCATGAGGGCCATCCGGAGGCGCGTCTCCCGCCCCGCGCTCCCGATGTGCGGGGTTAAGACGACATTGCTCATTCTGAGGAGTTCGGGGTGGACATCCGGCTCGTGCTCGAAGACATCGAGCCCGGCCCCGGCGAGCTCGCCTGATTTCAGGGCCTCGACCAGGGCCGCCTCATCGACGATCGGCCCGCGGGCGACATTGATCAAGAAGGCCGAGGGCTTCATCAGCCCGAGCTCCTCCCTCCCGATGAGATGGCGGGTCTGGGGCGTGAGCGGCAAGTGGAGCGAGACGAAGTCGCTCCGGCTGAGCAGTTCCTTAAGCTGAACGAATTGGGCCCCGAGCTCCCGCTCCAGCTCCGGCCTGCGGATGGGATCGTAGTAGAGGACCTCCATCCCGAAGCCCCGGGCCCGGCGGGCGACCGCCTGACCGATCCGCCCGAACCCCACGATCCCTAGGGTCTTGTGGTGGACCTCGGCCCCGAGCAGGAGGTCCAGCTCCCAGCCTTTGAACCCTCCCTCCCGGACGAGCCGATCCCCCTCGACGATCCGCCGCGCCACGGCCAGGATCAACCCGAAGGTCAGGTCGGCCGTGGCCTCAGTGAGGACCTCCGGTGTGTTGGTCACCATGATCCCGAGCTCGCTCGCGGCCTGGACATCGATGTTATCGTATCCGACGGCCACATTGGCCACGACCCTCAGGGCCTTCCCCGCCTCGAGCACCTCGCGGTCGATCCGGTCGCTCAGGAGGCAGATCAGCCCGTCCACTCCCGCGACCTTCCTCAGCAGCTCCCGCTTGGGGAGCGGCGGGCCCTCATTCATCTCGTAGGCGACCCCCTGATCCTCGAGCAGTGCCAGGGCCTCGGGGAAGAGCTTCCTCGTGATCAGGACCCTTCTCATCCCTGCGGCCTCCTCTGCCAGGCCAGCTCGAGCAATCTGGCCGTCCGCGCCGCCGCCTCTTCCAGGAGTTGCTCGGCCCGGGCTAGGGCCTCCTCTGGGCTGATCGGGCCCGGCACGATCGGGACCAGCGCGTCGATGCCCTGGGCGTAGACCCCCTCCGCGCCCGAGCCGATGGCCCCGGCAAAGCAGATCACCGGCTTGCCCGAGCGCTTCGCCGAGCGGGCCACCCCGAGCGGGGCCTTCCCGAAGGCCGTCTGCCGGTCGACCTGCCCCTCGCCGGTGATCACTAGGTCCGCGTCGGCGAGCCGGGCCTCGAAGTTCAGGACCTCTTTGATCAGCTCGATCCCCAAGCGAAGCTCGGCCCCCAAGAAGGCGGCCAGGCCAGCACCCAGCCCTCCAGCCGCACCGGCCCCGGGGAGGGCCGCCACCTCCCGGCCCAGTTCGCGGGTGATCACCCCCGCCAAGTGCTCGAGGTTGCGTTCCAGCAGCGGGACCATCTCCGGGGTGGCCCCCTTCTGCGGCCCGTAGACCGAGGCCGCGCCCTCCGGCCCGAGGAGGGGGTTTTCCACATCACAGGCGGCGAGGACCTCGACCCCCTTAAGCCGGGAGTCGAGCCCCCCTAGTTCGAGCCGGGCCAGCCGCGCCAGGCCCTCGTTCCCTCGGGGAATCGCCTCGCCCCGGGAGTCGAGGAGCCCCACCCCTAGGGCCTGGGCCAGGCCCGCCCCGCCGTCGACCGTCGCTGAGTCCCCCAGGCCGATGATGATCCGCCTTGGGGAATGGGCGAGGGCCGCGCGGACCAGCTCCCCCACGCCGTAGGTGGTGGTCTTCAGCGGATTCCGCTTCCCCGGCGGGACGAGCCAAAGCCCCGCGGCCGCGGCCATCTCGATAACTGCCGTTGTCCCGTCCCCGAGGAGGCCCCAGCTCGCCTCAACCGGCTCACCGAGCGGGCCGTGGACCCGGGCGGTCAAGAGCCGGCCCTTCGTGGCCGCGACTAAGGCCGCGACCGTCCCGGTCCCCCCGTCGGCCAGGGGGACCAGCTCCAGCTCGGCCTGGGGGAGCGCCGCTTTAAAGCCCCGAGCGATCGCCTCCGCCGCCTGTGGGGCGGAGAGCGAGCCCTTGAACGGCCCAGGGGCGATCAGGACCTTCATTTCATCCGCTCCCGCCCTTCAGCCCGCTCCCGGTGAGGGGGACGACGGTCAATTCCCCCGGCCTGATCGAGCCCCGCTCGACCAGCCTCTGCAGCCCGGCGACCGCGACCGCGGAGGTCGGCTCAACATAAAGTCCATGCCGGGCCAGCTCGCGCTGGGCCGCTTCGGCCTCAGCGTCGCTCACGGTCACGACCCCGCCGGCGCTCTCGCGGATGGCCTTCAAGACCTGCGGGCCGCGGACCGGCCTGGCAATGCGGATCCCCTCCGCGATGGTCTCCCCCGGTGTGATCTCCGCCGGGCCGGCCAGCCCAAGCCTGAAGCCCTCGGCGAGGGGGGCGCAGGCCTCGGCCTGGGCCGCGAAGAGCCGCGGGAGCCGCGAGATCGCCCCGGCCTGTGCCAGCTCGCGGAAGCCAAAGTAGGCCCCCAAGAGGAAGGTCCCGTGGCCGCTCGGGAAGATCAAATTGTCGGGCGCGCGCCAGCCGAGCTGCTCCGCGAGCTCGTAGGCGAAGGTCTTCAGGCCCTCCAGGACGAACGGGCTCCAGTAGTGGCTGGCGTAGTAGCTCCCGGCTCGGGCGGCCGCCTCCGCCGCGCGGGCGGCGTCGGCCCGTGAGCCCGGGACCGGCACGAGCTCGGCCCCGTAGGCCTCGATCTGGCGGAGCTTGGCCGGGGAGGCGTAGCTCGGGACGAAGATCCTCGCCCTGATCCCGGCCCGCGCGCAGTAGGCCGCCAGGCTGGCCGCGGCGTTCCCCGAGGAGTCCTCGACAACCTCCCTTATCCCCCGCTCCTTCAGGAAGCTCACGAGCACGGCCGTCCCGCGGTCCTTGAACGAGCCGGTGGGCATCAGGAACTCGAGCTTGAAGTGGGCCTCCAGCCCAAAGAGCTCGAGCGCGACGAGCGGGGTCAGCCCCTCCCCGAGCGAGACCCGCTCCTCGACGGGGAGGAAGGCCCGATACCGCCAGAGGCTCCACTCGCCCGGCTCGAGCCCGGCCCTAGAGAAGGCCGGCCCGCCCGCAAGCTCGAACGGCCCGCCGCAGGCGCAATTCCAGCTCGCGGCCTCGAGCGGATACTCCCGCCCACAGGCGGCGCAACGGAAGGAGAGCCCGGCCATCCCCCGGATGATAGGAAGGGCCGCAAGGAGGGTCAAGTCAGAAATCCCGAGCCTTCTCCGGCGGGAACCGGCCCGCCCGGACTTCGGCGATCAGCCGGGCCAGCTCCTCCCAGGCTCTGGCGGCGGTCGGGCCGTCGAGCCAGCCCCGGCTTCGGGCCGCGGTGAACTCCTCTTCGTCTAGGATGAGATAACGCCCATCGGGGGAGACCCAGAGGTCGAGGAAGAGGTCCTCGACCTCCAGCCCCGCGGCTGTCCGCCTCACTGGCCGGATGATGTCGCAGTAGTAGCCCACCAGTCCGCCCGCAAGGTCATAGACCCTCCCCAGGTCGTGCCACTCCCCCAAGGCTACGGACCAGGTCGCACGATACTCTTGCGCGGCGAGCTGGGGGACCTGGGCGCGGAGGGAGGCCGACGGCCGGAAGGGGGCCTGAGAGACAATCAGCTTGCCATCGTCGTAGAGCAGCTCGTGCTCGTAGACCGTGACCTGGCCGGGCCCGCGGTAGTAGAGCACCTTGAGCTTTGCCATCTCAGATCAGAAGGCGAGTCGGAGCCCAACCCGATGCTGCTTGGCAGCCTCTTCAGCCTTGGCTTTGAGTTCCTCACACCAGATCATGCTATTCCGCCGATACTCCTCATATGCGGGCAGGGCCTCGGGGAAGGCCCGCCGCAAGAGCCGCCGGACCCTTCCCCAGACCCCGGGGTAGAGGTTGAGCCGGTCGACGAGGACATAGTCTACTCCTGCTTCCGCCGCGGAGGCGAACAGCTCATCGATATGCTCCCAGGAGTCCGAGAAGTAGGGCAAGACCGGGCCGAAGAAGAGCCAGGTCTTGAGCCCGGCCTCGGCTAGTTTCTCCAGGGCCTCGAGCCGGGCCCGGGAGGGCGAGCTGTAGGGCTCGAAGGCCCGCCGGACCCGCTCATCGAGGACGGTGACGGTGAACCCGACCTCGAGCCCTTCAAGGGCCTTTAGTAAATCGAGGTCCCGCAAGATCAGGGCCGACTTGGTGAGGATCGAGACGGGAAAGCCCCGCCCGAGCAGCTCCTCCAGACAGCCGCGCGTGACCTTGTATCTGGCCTCGGCCGGCTGGTAGGGGTCGGTCACGGTCCCGAAGGAGATCAGCCCCCGCGGGAGCCTCCGGAGCTGCCGCCTCAGGACTTCGGGGGCGTTGACCTTCACATCGACGAAGCTCCCCCAGGGCTCGCGATGGCCGGTGAACCGCCGCATGAAGTCGGCGTAACAGTAGACGCAGGCGTGCTCGCAGCCCACATAGGGGTTGAGGGCATAGTCGATCCCCGGGATCCCGGACCTGGTCAGGATGGAGCGGCACTCGACCTCCTCGACGACGGCCCTCATACTGCCGATCGTAGCCGAAGCTCTCCGGTGCATCAATCTCGCCGGTCATCGTCCGAGTCGGGCGCGTGGCTCAGCGACCGTCCTGCCCAGGCGGCAGGTGGCTGTCGATAGCTTTGGCTCGAAGTTCTTGGTATGATACACTGTCTTTGGAGGTGGATGATTGAGCATCAGGCGGGGTCTATTTCTCGGGCGGTTCCAGCCGTATCACAACGGCCATCACGCGGTGATCGAGCAGATCGCCAGCGAGGTGGACGAGCTGATCATTGGGATCGGGAGCGCGCAGTGGAGCCACTCTTTCGACAACCCCTTCACTGCTGGGGAGCGGGTGCTGATGGTCCGCCGCGCGATCAAGCACCTTCCCATCACCACTTATGTCCTCCCGATCGAGGACATCCAGCGGAACTCGCTCTATGTGGCTCACATCAAGACGATCGTCCCGCCCTTCAGCGTGGTCTACTCCAACAACCCGCTGATCCGGCGGCTCTTCGAGGAGGAGGGCATCCCTGTCCGACGGACGGAGATGGTCGAGCGGGAGCTCTACTGGGGGGTCGAGATTCGCCGGAGGATGGTCAACGGCGAGCCCTGGGAGCAGCTCGTCCCTCCGGCAGTCACGGAGGTCCTCCGCGAGATCAATGGCCTGGAGCGGCTCCGCCAGGTGACCGCCAGCGATGCGGTCGTCCCCCAGGACCTGCGGGGCGGGGGATCGGCATAGGATGGGCCTGGAAGAGAGGGTGGGGGAGCTGTTGCGCGCGCGGGGCCTCACCCTGGCCGTGGCCGAGTCCTGCACCGGCGGCCTATTGGGCCATAGCCTGACGAATCTCCCCGGCAGTTCGGACTACTTCCTAGGTGGTGTGATCGCCTACTCTAACAGGGCGAAGGAGCGGCTGCTTGGAGTCCGGCGCGAGACGTTGGAGAGCGAGGGCGCGGTGAGCGAGCTGACAGCCCGGGAGATGGCGCGAGGGGCGAGGAGGCTCTTCGGCTCAGACCTGGCCCTCGCGACCACCGGGATCGCCGGCCCGGGCGGGGGGACGCCGGAGAAGCCGGTCGGATTGGTCTATGTTGCTCTCGCGGCCCCGGATAAGGAGCTGTGCGTGCGGCATATCTGGCAGGGCGATCGGCTGGAGAACAAGCGCCGCTCGGCCGAGCGGGCCCTGGAGTTGCTGGTGGAGTATCTGGGATGATCCTCAACCTGCCCCACAACGGGAACGAGAAGCTCGCCTCGCTGGAGCAACGGATCGGAGCCCACGAGGCGCTCCAGACTTACTGGTATTGCTCGAACATCAATGTGATCGACCGGCTGGGGATCAACGATCACGGCCCGGTGCACATCAAGATCGTAGCGAACATCGCCTTGAAGATCCTCAGGCTGCTGATGGCGAGCGGGATCGAGCCGAGCGCCGTGAAGGACCATAAGCTCAGCCGCTCAGACGCCGAGGTGATCGTGGTCCTGGCGGCGGCGCTCCACGACATCGGGCATATCGTCCACCGGGAGCACCACGAGGAGTTCTCAATCTCCGTCGCCCCGCCGGTCATCAAGGAGCTACTGGACGGGCTCTATGAAGAGCGGGAGCTGGCGATCATCACCGCCGAGGTCCTGCACGCGGTCTACGCCCACAAGACGGAGATCGAGCCCCTCACGCTCGAGGCGGGTGTCTTGAAGGTAGCCGATGCACTGGACATGGAGCAGGGCCGGGCGAGGATCCCCTTCCGCACGGGCGGGATCACGATCCATTCCGTCTCGGCCATGGCAATCGATAAGGTCCAGCTCCGCCGTGGGAAGGAGCGGCCGGTCGAGATCCGCGTCCGGATGTCCAACTCCGCGGGGATCTTCCAGCTCGATAACCTACTGAAGCGGAAGCTGGAGCATTCCGGGATCAAGGACTACTTCGAGATCAACGTCGAGATCGGCGAGGAGCGGAAGATCGTCGAGCAGTATCGGATCTGATCGGCTCTCCCCAAGCCGCGGCTTCATACCTTGTGGCCCATCGCTTCCAGCCCCCGGCGGATCTCCTCGACGCTCGCTCCGTCCTCGATCGTCGAGATATCGCCCAGCTCCCGCTCCTCGCAGAGCGCTCTTAAGACCCGGCGCATCACCTTCCCCGAGCGGGTCTTGGGGAGCTGGGGGACGATCTTGAGGATCTTCGGGGCGGCGATCGCCCCGATCTTCTCCCGAATCAGGCCGATGACCTCCTGCCTCAGGCCCTCGGACTCGTCCACGCCCTTCTTCAAGACCACGAAGACGGCGAGGGCCTCGCCCTTCACCTCGTCCGCCACGCCGATCGCCGAGACCTCGGCGACCTGGGGGTGGCTGGAGACAACCTCCTCGACTTCCCTAGTCCCGAGCCGATGGCCGGCGACATTTATCACCTCGTCCGCTCGGCCGAGGAGCCAGAAGTAGCCGTCCTCGTCCTTGATCGCGTAGTCTCCCGTGAGGTAGAGCAGCTTCCCATGCTGCTTGAATCTGGTCCAGTAGCTCTCGAGATACTTCTCATCGTCGCCCCAGATGGTCATGAGCGCCCCGGGCGGGAGGGGCGGACGGGCCACCAGATAGCCGCGTGTCCCTGCGGGAAGGGGTTCGCCCCGCTCATCGACCACCTCGAGGTGCCAGCCCATCGCCTCCCTCGTGGGGGAGCCCGGCTTGACGGGGAGGGTCTCCAGGCCCATGTGATTGGTGATCATCGGCCAGCCGCTCTCGGTCTGCCAGTAGTGGTCGATGATCGGCTTCTGCAAGGCCTCCCGGGCCCAATGGTAGGTCGGCTCATCGAGCGGCTCCCCGGCGAGGAAGATGTGGCGGAGCGAGGAGAGGTCGTGCTCCTCGATCCATTGGGACGGGAACTTCCGGAGCATGCGCATCGCCGTGGGGGCGGAGAAGATCACCGTCACCTTGTGCTTCTCCACGACCTCCCACCAGATCCCTGGGTTCGGGCTGTCAGGCGTCCCCTCGAAGACGACTGTGGGGATCCCGAAGAGGAGCGGGCCGTAGATGATGTAGCTGTGGCCGACGACCCAGCCGATGTCCGAGGTGGACCAATAAATGTCGTCCGGCCCGCAGCCGTAGATCTGCCACATCGAGGCGTGCAATGCCACCATGTAGCCCCCGGTGTCGCGGACCACCCCCTTCGGCTTGGCCGTCGTCCCCGAAGTGTAAAGGATGTAGCTCGGGTCAGTCGAGAGCATCCGCTCCGGCTCGACCTGGGCCGGCCCCACGCGCTCCAGCTCCTCCTCCCAGCTCAGGTCCCGCCGCCGGTCGGTCCGCCAGCCCTTCCCCAGGCCGCGGTCGAGGACGATGACATGGGGGACCTCCACCTGGGCGGCGGCGAGGGCCCGGTCCACGATCTGCTTCAAAGGGATGGCCTTCCCCTTCCGGACGCCCCCGTCGGCGCAGATCACGAGCTTCGGGCTGGAGTCGTTGATCCGATCGGCCAGGGATTCGTAGGAGAACCCGGCGAAGACGACCGAATGGATCGCCCCGATCCTCGCGCAGGCCAGGACCGCCACGAGCGCCTCGGGGACCATCGGCATGTAGATCAGGACCCGGTCGCCCCGCTTCACGCCCCTGCTCTTCAACACGGCCGCGCAGCGATTGACAAGCCCATAGAGCTCGCGGAAGGTGATGGTCCGGCTCCCTCCGGTCTCGGGGCTCTCCCAGATGATCGCTGGCTTCTCCCCTCTCGGCCCGAGCGCGTGCCGGTCGACGGCGTTATAGCACAGGTTCGTCTCCCCGCCGGAGAACCAGCGGAAGAAGGGGGACCGAGAGTCGTCCAGGACCTTGTCCCACCGCTTGAACCAATGGAGCTTCTCCGCCTCCGCTGCCCAGAACCGCTCGGGATCATTGATGGAAAGAGCATGCATCTCTTCGTAGCTATAGCGCATGGATATCCTCCTCATCTCTCACGATCTCGACCTCGGGACGAACTATTCGCGCAATGGGCTTCGCCAGGATGCCTCGCAACTCTAGACTGGGCAAGAGACCACGGCAAGAGTTTATCGGGCAGCGGCTCCGGCCGTCAACACCGATCCCGCGGCAGGCTTGAGCTCAACTAGCACGCCTCATCTACCCCTTCGATCCTGGCTTCGCTACGGGGGGAGAGCATTTCAGCGCCAGGATGTCCGCTTCGCTCGGGCTCTGAGCTACTAGCAGATGGCCGTTGGGCAGGCTCTCCCAGGGCCGATCGTCGAGCGGCTCGGAGCTTACCAGGAGTTTGCCCGGCTCACGGAGCTGGTAGAGCGTATAGTATGCGAGGAATAGCGGCTCGTCCAAGGTCTGCCTGAACGCGAATAGCCGCCGACCGTCGGTCAGGATGATGTTCAAGGCGGTGTAGTCGAGCGAGGTCGCGGCCTCGCGGAGGAGCCCAGCCAAGCCGGTTTCGGTGCGATCCCATCTCCTGCTGAGCCATTCGAGGAAGGCCTCGGAATCGTTCCCCCCTGGCTCGGCCAAGTCTCGGATCGTGCCGTTGTGGATCAGGACTAGCTCGTCCTTCTTGAACGGATGGGCGTTCTTCTCATCGATCCTCGTCCCCGGCGAGGCGAGCCGGACATGGCCGAGGAGCAGGTCGGTCGCGATACCGGCGACGATCTCAGTGAACCTCTCGTCCTCGAACGCCGGCTGTGCCCTCTTCGTGATGAGTATCCTTCCGGCTGCCCTATAGGCCACGCCCCAGCCGTGGGGGTGCGGGCCGCGGGGCTTGTTGAACCTGTTCCCGTTCCGGCTGAGGTTCCTCAAGCTGAACGGGGCTTCGCTCAGCTCATAGAGAGCTGGCTCGGGGGTCGCGGTCAGCTTCGCCATCAGTCGGCACATCTCAACCAGACTCGGCCGTGGGATGATAGAGCTTTGTCTGCGCCCTGGCCAATCGGGCGGCTTTAGGCCCAGCGATTGCCCGTTAGTAAGCGGAGGCTCGGCCCGGCAGTCCGAGTGGCAGGGGCAAGGCGGAGGCCGCAAGATCAGGCCGACCTGGGCCGCTCAGGGTCAGATGCCTCCTTCACCAGCAGCCTGGTCCTGTCGAGCCCGCAGACCTCGACCTGAGCGCCAGGGGCGAGTGAGGAGCCGATGCTCCGTGCCCGCCATAGCTCCCCGCGGATCTCGACATACCCCTCGGGATCGAGCGGGTCCACGACCACGCCGCGCTTGTGGAGGAGGCTCTCCAGGCCTGTGGCGACCGGTTGCCTCCCGGCGCGACGGACGGAGGGGTAGACCAATAAGAACTTGAGAAGCTTGCCCGCGGGTATGGCCACGGCCAGCCAGACCGGGATGCGAATGAACTGCGTGATAACGACGATGAGCAGGATGATCCCGAGAAGCTCGCCTAACTCGAGGAGCATGTAGGTCCTGACACTCGCCATCTCGCCACGCCAAGCTTCGGGCAAATCAGCCCTGAAAGCAACCCAAGCTCCCGCCTGGCCTGCTCGCCGCGCGGCAGCTACATCCAGAGCCTTCGGTCCTCGGGGAAGCCGCGGCGGAGGCCGAGGCTCCAGGCGAGCCTGACGACCTCTTCATACTCCTCGAGGGTGATCCCCCGGGCTAGCTCGGGGTAGTCGAAGGCCTTATAGCACGGCCGGTATTGGTCCATGATGTTCACATAGCTCTCCTGGGAGAGGGAGGTGATGAACTCGAGGACCTCCTTCGAGCCCGCCAGGCCATTGGGCAGGACCAGATGGCGGATCAGGAGCCCGCGGACCGCCAGCCCGTCCTCGACCTGGAGGTCTCCCACCTGGCGGTGCATCTCCCGGACCGCGGCGCAGGCGACCTCGAAGTAGTCCGGGGCCGCGGAATACTTCCTCGCCGGCGGCTCGGTGCCATACTTGATGTCCGGCATGTAGATGTCCACGATCCCCTCGAGGAGCCTCAAAGCCTCGACCGACTCATATCCCCCGCAGTTCCAGACGATCGGGAGCCTCAGCCCGTGCTTGGCGGCCAGGCGGACGGCCTCGATCAACTGCGGGGCGAAGTGCGTAGGCGTGACGAAGTTGATGTTATGGCATCCCAGCCGCTGGAGGTGGAGCATCGCCCGGGCCAGCTCCTCAGGGGTCATCGGCTCACCCTCGCCGAGGTGGCTCAGCTCCCAGTTCTGGCAGTAGACGCACCTCAAGTTGCAATTCGCGAGGAAGACCGTCCCTGAGCCGCGGCTCCCCCGGAGGGGGTCCTCCTCGCCGAAGTGGGGGAAGAAGCTCGAGACCAGCGGCTCCATCCCCGAGCGGCAGAAGCCCCTCTCCCCTTTGGTCCGATCGACTCGGCAGCGGCGGGCGCAGAGGGTGCAGCTCTCGAGGAGCTTGTAGAGCTCGGCCACCCTGGCCTCGAACTCCCCCGGGCTCAGACTGAGGTAGCTCGGTCGGAAAGCCATCTCTGGCCCCTCCCCTCGAGATCAGGTCAGAGCCGGAGGCCCCGAGGGTCGGCGAGCTCGCCCGCCAGGGCCGAGGCGGCCACGACCGCCGGCGAGGCGAGGTAGACCTCGGCCTCGGGGGAGCCCATCCTCCCCTGGAAGTTCCGGTTCGTCGAGGAGATGCACCGCTCACTCGGGGCGAGGAGCCCCTGATGGGCCCCAAGGCAGGGCCCGCAGCCGGGGTTGACGACCACCGCCCCGGCGGAGATGAGGGTCTCCAAGATCCCCTTCCTCATCGCCTCAAGGTAGACCTCCCAGGAGGCCGGGATCACCAGGAGCCTGACATCGGGGTGGACCCGCCTGCCCTTCAAGATCCGGGCCGCGACCTCGAGGTCCTCGAGCCGCCCATTGGTGCAGGAGCCGAGGAGCGCCTGATCGACCTTGAGGCCCGACACCTCGGAGATGGGGACGACATTATCGACCTGATGGGGCTTGGCCACCTGCGGCTCCAGGCCGGAGACATCGAACTCGAACTCCTTCTCATACTCGGCATCGGGGTCGGCATAGACCGGCTTGAAGGGCTTATCCGTCCTGGACTTAACATACTCGAGGGTCTTCCCATCCGGCGGGACGATGGCGGCCTTCGCGCCCATCTCCATCGCCAGGTTCGCCAGGACCATCTTCGAGGCCAAGCTCATTTTCTCGACCGTTGGGCCGTAGAACTCGACCGATTTGTAATCCGCCCCGTCGGCCCCGAGTCGGCCGATGATATGAAGGATTAAATCCTTGGCCCCCACCCACTTCTGGAACCGGCCGGTGACCGTGATCTTAAATGTCTCGGGGACGCGGAGCCAGAGCTCGCCGGTGGCCCAGACCGCGGCCATCTCCGTGGCCCCGATCCCGGTGGCGAAGGCCCCGAAGGCCCCAGCGGTAGTGGTGTGCGAGTCGGTCCCGACGATCAGCTCGCCC
Source organism: Candidatus Acetothermia bacterium (assembly GCA_024653345.1). GTDB lineage: Bacteria > Bipolaricaulota > Bipolaricaulia > RBG-16-55-9 > JANLFV01 > JANLFV01. The sequence continues at coordinate 261,842 of JANLFV010000001.1, read as the reverse complement.
GGCCGGACATGGCCCCGCTCGGGCAGGACCTGGTGGCAGATCCCGGCGTTCATGTCATAGAAGTGCCTGATCCCCTGGGCCCTGGCGAACTGGCGGACCTCCCGCTGGCCCTGGGCGGTCTTCACCGACTCCGCCGGGACGCGGTGGTCGAACAAGAGGACGATCCGCTCGGGGTCCCAGACCCTCGGGAGGCCGAGCTCCTCGAAGTGCTTCTTCACCAGGGCCGCGTTCTCGTGGGACATGGCCACATCGACCTTCGCGTTCACGATCTGGCCCGGCCGGACCGCCCGCTCGCCGGACTTATTCGCCAAGATCTTCTCCGCAATCGTCTGCCCCATCTCCGGGAGATGATGCCAGGGGTCCGCCCTCTGAGTCAACCCGGGTTGAACCGGCTGGCCTCGAAATCTATAATGCCACCATCGAGCTCGGCACGGGAGGTCTCATCGATGCAGAAGTCACTAACTGTTCTGGTCTTAGCGGTTCTCGCGCTCGTCCCTTTGGGCATCGCCCAGCCTGCCCAGCCGGACCTGGTGGTGAAGGAGGTCCGAGTCGAGCCGGCCGATCCCGAGCCGGGAGCGCCGGTCCAGATCAGCGCGGTGGTGGGAAATCTGGGGGAAGGCGATGCCGAGGCCTTTCAGGTGCAGTTCAAGGTCGATGACCTCCCCCTCTCCCGCCAGCGGGTGCGGCAACTCCGGGCAGGAAGGACGGTCGAGGTCCAAGCCGAGTGGGAGGCGGTCGAGGGGGAGCACCGGATTGCAGTCGAGGCCGATCGGCCCTTGAACGACATCGAGGAGAGCGACGAGCGGAACAACTCCCTCCAGGTCGTCGTGACCGTTCAGGCCCGAACAGCCATCTCCTCCCTTACCGACGAGATCACTCTTGTCATCGGGAAGACCCTCCGTGCCGTCGGCGAGGGGCTGAACTTCGCGATCGGGTCCGACCTCTTCGCGGCCCTGGAGGAAGGGCTGCGGCGGCTCGACGGGGCGAGGCTTGCCTCAGCTAATGGGGGCGCGAAGCTCGTATCGATTGGGGCGGACCCCCCTGGCCCGCTCGCTCAAGAGGAGATCCTCCGTGGCGGCCGAGCTGTCGGGCAGATCTTCCTTGAGCTAGCTGATTCGCTAGCTAAGGTCGGGCCTGCGCTGCAGAGCTTCAATCTCGATGCTGGCATCGCGGCTCTCCGGGAAGCGGAGGCGGAGCTACTCGCGCTCTCTCGGCTCAGCTTAGACCGGGTCCGGCTGGGGCCGCTCGCGCTCGCCGCTCAGCATCTCGAGGAAGCGGCCCAGGCAACGCTCGCGCTTGCGGCGAACCTCTCCGGCTCTTCGGGCCAGTCTCTTGAGGAGCTACTCGCCCCGATCCAGGCAGCCTTGGCCAAGGCCGGAGAGGTCATCGTTGCCGTCGCGACTGAGGTCGAAGGGCTCTCCCTTCATCGCGGGATCGTCTTCAGTGACGCCACCAACCGCCTCCCCGCAGTCTATCGCCCCGGCGAGCCGCTCACGATCCAGGTCTACGGCGCGGCCTGGCTGAACCTCGAGGTCTACGACCCCGCCGGCAGGCTGGTCGCGAGGCGAGTAGTGATCGATGACCGTCTCCTGTGGAGAGGCGATGATAACCGAAGGAGGCCGCTCCCCGCAGGGCCGTATTTCTACCGGCTCACGGCAGATCGCGGCGCGGGGGAAGAGAAGGACCTCGGGAGGCTCATGCTCACTGCTCCTTCCCCTTGAGCCGGAGGCGCCAGCGAGTCCCTCCCTCCTTGTCCCGGAGCTCGATCCCGAGCTCGTTCAGTCGGGCGCGGATCCGATCGGCCAGGGCGAACTCGCCCTTCGCCCGGAGCTCGCCCCGGACCTCGACGAGCAGGTTTATGAGTTCTTCCACGTTTCCGGCGATGATTTCTTCTTCAGCTCCAGCAATGATCCTGGCTCTTCCGCTGAGCGTGACTTTAGCCCGAACCTTCGGTTCCTCCTGGAAGAGCCCGAGCGGCCGGCCGAGCTCCCGGATCAGCTCGCCCGCCCGGCGCAAGAGCGACCGGTCGTGGGGGGCCGTCTCCTGCATGAAGGTGTTCGTCCGCCTCACCAGCTCGAAGAGCACCCCCAGCGCGCCCGCGGTATTGAGGTCCGCGTCCATCTCCCGCTCGAACTCGGCCCGGACGGTCGCCAGGTAGGCGGAGAACTCTTGCTCTGCCGGAGACCGGGGCTCGGCTCTCGTGGGGGCGAGCGCTCCCTGAGCCTCGATCTCCTCCAGGAAGTTATATACCCTTTCGACCGCGGCTTGAGCCTCGGCCAGGGCCTTGTGAGAGAAGTCCATTGGCTTCCGGTAGTGCCTCAAGAGGAAGAAGAGCCGGACCGCCTCCCTCCCGTGGCGGGCGACCACATCCCTGGCATACTCGAAGTTCCCCAGGGACTTGTGCATCTCCTGGCCGCCGGCCATCACCAGGCCATTGTGGACCCAGAACCGCGCGAGCGGCCTCCCCGTCAGGGCCTCGGACTGGGCGAGCTCGTTCTCGTGGTGGGGGAAGATCAGGTCCTGCCCGCCCCCATGGATGTCCAGTGTCGTTCCTAGGGTAGCCTGGGCCATCACCGAGCACTCGATGTGCCACCCCGGGCGGCCCTTCCCCCAGGGGGAGTCCCAGGCCGGCTCGCCGGGCTTAGCGACCTTCCAGAGGGCGAAGTCGAGGGGGTCTTCTTTCCGGGGGTCGGGCTCGACCCGCCCGCTCGCCCCGGCCGCGAGCTCCTCGAGGTTCTTCCCCGAGAGCTTCCCGTAGTCCTTGAACCGCCGGACACGGAAGTAGACATCCCCGTCCACGACATAGGCAAAGCCCCTCTCGAGCAGGCCCTGGATGAACTCGATGATCTTGGGGACCATCTCCGTGGCCCGGGGCTGGTAGGTGGGGGGCAAGATCCCCAGCAGCTCACGGTCCTCGAAGAAGGCTTGGGTATACCGCTCTGCCACCTCCTGGGCTGAGCTGCCGAGGGCTTCGCCCTTCTTAATGATCCGGTCCTCAATGTCGGTGATGTTCTGGGTGTAGAGGACCTTATATCCCTTGAACTCGAGATACCGGCGCAGCACATCGAAGGTGAGGAAGGCCCGGGCGTTCGCAATGGTAAACCGGTCATGGACCGTCGGCCCGCAGGCATACATCCTCACCACGCCCGCCTCCTGGGGGACGAACTCCTCCTCCCGCCGCGTCAGGGTATTGTAGAGCCTCATCGGGGGTAGTATACCCTCCTCGGGAGGGGGGCTCAATCTGAAATCCGGCCGGGCTCGTTAGTAGCGGATGACTGCCCCGCCCCAGTGGAACCCCATCCCGAAGGCCACCATCAGCACATGGTCCCCGGGCTTGATCCTGCCACAGCGGAGAGCTTCGTCGAGGGCGATCGGGAAGGCCGCGGAGCCGGTGTCGCCATACCTGTCGAGGTTGATCACCACCCGCTCTAGGGGGATTCCCAGCCCCTTGGCCACCGCTTCGATCAGGTGAATGTTGGCCTGACCCGGGATGAGCAGGCCGATGTCCTCGGCTCTCAGGCCCGTCCTAGCCAGGAGACTTTGCCCCGTCTCGACCATCCGCTTGATCGCGTTGCGGTAGACTCGCTCGCCCTGGAGGACGACGCGCTTGTGCTCCGCGCGCGCGACCCGCTCCGGCGTCACCGGAGCTCGGGTCCCGCCGACCTCGAGCCCGAGGGCGTCGGCCCCGCTCCCGTCGGTGGCATTGTAGGTCGCCAGGATCTCTAGGTGCTCGGACTCCCCCACGATCGCCGCGCCGGCCCCGTCCCCGAAGAGCGGCGCGATCCGCGGCTCATGCCAGTCCATGATCCGGCTGATCAGCTCGACCGCGATGACCAGGGCCTTCCCTCCGCTGTCCCGGACGCGCGAGGCCGCGAGGGAGAGGCCTAGGATGAACCCGGCGCATCCGCTCCCGGCGAGGTCATAGGCCGGGATCTCGCCCAGCTGCAGCCGGGCCTGTAGGTAGGCCGCGGTGTCCGGGGCGAAGGCCTCCGGAGTGTCGGTAGCCACGATCAGCTCGGTTAGATCGCCTCGCGCTACGCCGCTCTTGGCCAGGGCATCTTCAGCGGCCTTGGCTGCCAGATCGACCGTCGTCTCGTTCTGGGCGGCAATCCGGCGCTTCTTGATCCCCGTGCGCTCGGTAATTCGCTCGGCGCTCGCGCCGCAATAGGCCTCCCAGTCAGAGTTGGTCATCACTTGCGCCGGAAGATAGGAGCCGATCCCGAGAATCCCCACCCGAACCATCACCCCAAATATACTTGGGGTTCTGCTTAGCGACAAAGCCGGAGGCCTCTTGACCTCGGTCAGTCAGCACCCTGCTGAGGGTCATTGTGGCCTCCCATAAGGCTAGCTATAATGCAACGAGCAAAAAGCCTGAAACAGAGAAGCTAACGATTGATAGCCTTCGGGCCATCCTTGGTGTATCGCTAGCACAGAGAAAGGAGATGGAAGCATGGAGGAACTGAAGGACATTGAGGCCCTGCTCGTGGAGGAGCGGACCTTCACCCCGCCTGAGGAGTTCGTCGAGCGGGCAAACATCACTGACCCGGGGATCTACGAGGAGGCGCGGCGCGATCCGGAGCGGTTCTGGGCGAACTTCGCCCAAGAGCTGGAGTGGTTCCGCCCCTGGAAGAAGGTCCTCGAGTGGAACCCGCCCTACGCTAAGTGGTTCGTCGGCGGGAAGCTCAACATCTCCTACAACTGCCTTGACCGGCACGTCAAGGGGCCGAGGAAGAACAAGGCCGCGATCATTTGGGAGGGCGAGCCGGGCGATACCCGGACTTTGACCTACTTCGAGCTCTACCGCGAGGTCAATAAGTTCGCCAATGTCCTGAAGAAGCTGGGGGTCAAGAAGGGCGACCGGGTGGCGATCTACCTCCCGATGATCCCGGAGCTCCCGATCGCGATGCTCGCCTGCGCCCGGATCGGGGCCCCGCACAGCGTCGTCTTCTCCGCCTTCAGTTCCAAAGCTCTCCAGGAGAGGACCGAGGATTCCAAGGCCAAGCTCTTGATCACCGCCGACGGCTACTATCGCGGCGGGAAGGTCGAGCAATTGAAGGAGCGGGCCGACGAGGCCGCCGCGGCCTGCCCCTCGATCGAGAAGGTCGTGGTAGTCAAGCGGATCGGGCGAGAGGTCCCGATGCAGAAGGGGAGGGACTTCTGGTGGGACGAGCTGATGCGCGACGCCCCGGCCTACTGCGAGCCCGAGCAGATGGACAGCGAGGACATGCTCTATATCCTCTACACCTCCGGGACGACCGGGAAGCCGAAGGGGGTCGTCCATACCACCGGCGGGTATCTGGTCGGTGTCTATGCCACGATGAAGTGGATCTTCGACATCAAGGAGGAGGACACCTTCTGGTGCACGGCCGACATCGGCTGGGTCACAGGCCATAGCTACATCGTCTACGGCCCGCTTGCGGTAGGGACGACCTCGCTGATCTACGAGTCTGTCCCGAACTACCCCCAGCCGGACCGCTTCTGGGAGATCGTGGAGAAATACAGTGTGAACATCTTCTACACCGCCCCGACGGCGATCCGGGCCTTCACGCGCGACGGGGAGGAGTGGCCGAACAAGCACGACCTCTCCTCACTAAGGCTCTTGGGCTCCGTCGGGGAGCCGATCAACCCCGAGGCCTGGATGTGGTATCACCGGGTGATCGGGAAGGAGCGCTGCCCCATTGTAGATACCTGGTGGCAGACGGAGACCGGGATGATTCTGATCTCGCCGCTGCCGGGGATCACCAGGACCAAGCCCGGCTCGGCGACCTTCCCCTTCCCCGGGGTGGAGGCCGAGATCGTCGATAAGGACGGGAGGCCCGTCCCGCCCGGGAGAGGCGGCTACCTCGCGATCATGCGCCCCTGGCCGGCGATGCTCCGGACGATCTACGGCGACCCCGCGAGGTATGAGAAATACTGGAACCAGGTCCCCGGGATCTACTTCACCGGCGACGGGGCCAAGAAAGATGAGGACGGCTACTTCTGGATCGTGGGCCGGATCGATGATGTGATCAATGTCTCGGGCCACAGGCTCTCGACGATGGAGGTCGAGAGCGCGCTCGTCGAGCACCCGGCGGTCGTGGAGGCCGCGGCTGTGGGGAAGTCCCACCCTCTCAAAGGGCAGGCCCTCACGGCCTTTGTGATCCTCGCCCCGGGGTATGAGGAGAGCCCCGCGCTCGTCCAGGAGCTGCGGAATAAAGTGGCCGAGGTGATCGGCCCGATCGCCAAGCCTGACGAGATCATCTTCGTCCCAGACCTCCCGAAGACCCGCTCGGGGAAGATCATGCGCCGTATTTTGAAAGATCTGGCCGAGCGCCGCGAGCTAGGGGATACGACCACTCTAAGGGACCCGGCGATCGTCGATGAGATCCGGAAGAAGATGGGCTACTGACTGAGCCGTCCCTCGCGCTTCAGAGTGAACTTCCCCTTTGATGGGAGAAGGTTCCGCACCTCAACCCTCTCTCAAGGGGGGAGGAGATCGGTCATCGAAGCGAGATTGATGCAGCACCGGAATCTATCAAGGAGGTCTTCTCATGAATAAGGACTTGGCCAATCCCGCGGCCTTGGGGCTGGGAGGGTTTGCCCTCACCACCTTCATCCTGAACATCGTGAACGCCGGGCTGATCCCCCCGGAGAGCCTGGGGATGGTCCTCCCCATGGGCCTCTTCTACGGCGGTTTGGCCCAGTTCCTCGCCGGGATGTGGGAGGTCCGGGCGGGGAACACCTTCGGGGCCACGGCCTTCAGTTCCTACGGGGCCTTCTGGATGGGCTTCGCCTTGATGGAGATCTTCGTCCAGATGGGGATCTTTCCCCCCATCCCCAAGGAAGGGCTGGCGGTCTTCCTCATCGCCTGGGGGATCTTCACCGGGTATATGACCTTCGGGGCACTCAGGGTCTCGAAGGCCGTGACCGTGGTCTTCGTCACCTTGACGATCCTCTTCTTCCTCTTAGCCATCGGGGTCTTCGTCCCCATCGTCCATCGGATCGCCGGCTTTGAGGGGATCCTCTGCGCCCTCTCCGCCTGGTATACCTCGCTCGCGGTCGTGCTGGAGGCCACCTGGGGGAGGCCGGTCCTCCCTGTCGGGCCGGCCGCGAGGAAGAGCCCGGAGGAGAAGGAGAGACGGGAGCTAGCCAAGGTGAGATAAGCTCACACCATTGAACCCTCGGCCCGGCTGCGCTACCATGGGCGAGGAATGGAGGGATGGCGCAGGTCGCTCCAGCCTTCAATCGAGGCGGCTCGGGCCGAGTTGAGGAGCCGAAAGGCGGAAGAGCTGGCTGCCCTCTCCGGGGCGGAATACCGTGATGGGGAATTGCTCCTCCGCCTCTTAGACTGCGAGCATCGGATCACCCACCCTGAGCTAGTGGTCTACGAGTTGGAAAGGGGCCAGCCCGCACCGGCGGAGATCCAGGCCCTCTTGCTCGACTACCTCCGGCGGGCCGAGTGGCGCGCCACCGCCACTGAGCCCCCTCCTTCGGGGGAGTGGCTCGCCTTCCGCGAGCTCCCCGAAGGCCAGTTCTATTACCGGGCCTTCCAAGGGTATTCGGGGGACAGCCTCGTCCGGGCCTTCGGGAACGACTTAGAAGGCCTCAAGCTGGCCGCGCTCGCCCTCGGGGGGGAGCCCCTGGAGCTTGGGGACGCCGCCTTCGCCTTCAGGGTCCTGCCTCACATCCGGATGGCCGTGGTCTACTGGCGCGGGGACGAGGAGTTCGCCCCCAGAGCCACCGTCCTCTTCGATGCCGCGGCCGGCCGCTATCTTCCTATCGACGGACTGGCGATTCTCGGGAGGATGCTCTGCTCCAAGCTGATCAAGATTAGATGAAGCTGGCGATCTCGGGTAAGGGCGGGGTGGGGAAGACGACCCTGGTGGCCCTCCTGGCGCGGGAGGCCGTCTCCCGCGGCTACCGGGTCCTGGCGGTCGACGCCGACCCCGCCGCCAATCTAGCCGCTACTCTAGGGATCGAGGCGGAGATCACCCCCCTGGCCGAGCTGCAGGAGTTGATCAAGGAGCGGGTGGGGGAAGCCGCGGGGCTCATCAAGCTCAATCCCAGGGTGGAGGACATACCCGACCGCTACTCCGTCTACAAGGACGGGATCAGGGTGATGGTCCTCGGGGCGATCCGGAAGGGCGGTGGCGGCTGCGCCTGCCCCGAGAACAGCTTCCTCCGCGGCCTGCTGCGGCACCTCTTTCTCGAGCGGGATGAGCTGGTGATCGTCGACATGGAGGCCGGGATCGAGCACCTCGGGCGGGGGACAGCCCAGGGGGTCGACGGCCTCATCGTGGTGGTCGACCCCGATCCGAGGAGCCTCCAGACCGCCGCGAGGATCTCAAAGCTCGCCCGGGAGATCGGCCTCCGCCATGTCCTGGCCGTGGGGAACAGGGTCCGTGAGCCCCTTGAGCGGGAGGCGATCGAGCGGGGCCTGCCCCCGGATCTCCCCCTCCTCGGCTCCCTCAGCTATAGCGAGCAACTGCGCATCCTCAGCCCGGGCGGGCTCCCCCAGCTTGAGCCCGATGGCCTCCTCCGCCACGAGATTGGGGCGATCTTCACCTCCCTGACGGAGGCGATCTCGGGAGCTGAGAGGCGGCCTTCGGCCCGCTGATCGCCCTCAGCTCCGGACTTGATCACCAGCAGGCCCAATGCTATAATCCCGGCTGGTGCCCCATTCCCGTGTAGGGCCGAATTGGAGGAGAAGATGGAGAGAATCTTCTGCGACCTGCGCCGCTGCCTGGCCTGCGGGGCCTGTGAGCTCGCCTGTGCTGTCGAGCATTCCTCGAGCAAGGACCTCTTCCGCGCGGTCCTGGAGGGCGAGGCCCCCGTCGGGCGACGCGAGGTCCAGGCCGCCCCTTTCGGCAGCGTGAGCCTGAACATCTCGCTCGCTTGCCACCACTGCGACCCCGCGCCGTGCGTTGATGCCTGCATCACCGGGGCGATGCACCATGAAGACGGGGTCGTGCTCGTCGACCAGGAGAGGTGCGTCGGCTGCTGGATGTGCGTGATGGCCTGCCCGTTCGGGGCGATCACCCCCAGCAAGCTCAAGGTGGCCCTGAAGTGCGACCTCTGCCCCGACCGGGAAGGGAAGGCCGGCCGGGCGAGATATGCCTGCGTCGAGGCCTGTCCGACCGAGGCCCTCTTCGCCGGGGAGTTCGTGGAGTTTAAGCGGCTCCTAGAGGAGGAGGTGGTCCCGTATTGAAGAACATCATCATCGGGAGCAGCGCGGCCGGGATCAGCGCCGCTGAGGCCCTCCGCCGGGCCGATCCCACCTGCGAGATCGTCATGATCTCTGATGAGCCCAACCCCTTATATTCCCGTCCCCTCATCTCTTACTACCTCGCGGGCGAGCTCCCCGAGGAGAGGATTTACTATCGCCCGCCCGACTTCTACGAGCGGAACCGGATCGAGGCCCGCCTCGGGAGGAGGGCCGTCCGGGTCGAGCCCCGGGCCAACCGGGTGATCCTCGATAACGGCGAGGAACTGGAATACGACAATCTGCTCCTCGCCACCGGGGCCGTGCCGGTCTTCCCCGAGATCGAGGGGCTCGAGAAGAGGGGCGTCTTCGGCTTCCGGACGCTTAAGGACGCGAAGGAGATGCTAAGGCTCCTCCCCGAGGTGAAGGAGGCAGTCGTCCTCGGCGGGGGCCTGGTGGGCCTGAAGGCAGCCGTCGGCCTTCGGGCCCGCGGGGTCGAGGTGACCGTGGCCGTCGGCTCGCCCCACCTCCTCTCCCAGATGATCGACGCCCGGGCGAGCGAGATCTACGGAGAGCTTCTGGAGGCCCACGGGATCAAGGTCGCCACCGGGATGGAGCCGGCGAAGATCCTGGGCGACAGCCAGGTCACGGGCGTGCTCATGAGATCAGGCGAGGAGCTCCCCTGCCAGCTTGTCGTCGTCGGGAAGGGAGTCCGGGCCAACCTCGAGCCGGTCGAGGGGACCGAGGTCCGGTATGATTACGGGATCATCATCGACGAGCACTGCCGGACGAACATCCCGAACATCTATGCCGCGGGGGATGTGGCCCAGAGCTACGATGTGGTCCGTGGGGAGCACTGGACCAACGCCCTCTGGCCTTGCGCCGTGGAGCAGGGGCGGGTCGCGGGGCTGAACATGGCGGCGAAGGAGGCGGTCTACCGGGGCTCGATCGGGATGAACTCCGTCCAGCTCTTCGACCTCCCGGTCATCTCCGCCGGGCTGGCGGGCCTGCGCGAGCGGGACTTCGATGAGGAGCTGATCGTCCAGCCCGCGCCGCGGGTCTATAAGCGGCTGGTCCTCCGCGGCGACCGGGTGGTGGGGTTCATCCTGGTCGGGGAGATCGAGAATGCCGGGCTCATCCGCTCGCTCGTGGCGAAGGGCGTGAGCGTCGCCGGGCTCAAGGACCAGCTCCTCCGGGAGTCGTTCGGCTTCTCGGAGGTCCTGCCGCTCATCGAGGGCCGGAGCGAGCGGTTCCCCGAGCGGGAATACCAGGAATTGATCGAGACGATGAGGCTCGTGAGTTAAGGAGGTTGAAAGATGTCGAGGATCATCGCCAGTGCGGCCATCCGCGGCGCGCACAAGTATGTGGCCCAGGCGGAGGAGGGGCTCCGCCAGGCGGTCGAGGCCTTCGGGCCGGAGAAGGGGATCGGCTTCCCCAATACGGCCTACTACTTGCCCTTGATCCTCGCCCTCACCGGGCTGGAGGTCAAGACCCTGGCCGACGCCCAGAAGGCCCTCGACTGGGCTAAATCCCTCCTCCCGCCGGTCCCGGAGGAGCGGCTCTGGCTCCCTTATCTTGGGAACGCCCTGGACGCGGGGATCGCCACCCTGATCGCGGAGGAGATCATCGAGGCCCTCAAATACTTGAGGGGAGAGGAGCCGAAGGAGCCCTGGCTCGGGTTCACCGACGATTCCATTCTCAGAACGCAGGGGATCAAGCTCGTCGACGGCCGGATGCCGGGGTTCGCCGCCTGCGTCGGGGCCTTGCCGACGAATTAAGGAGGCGGTCGAGCTGGCCCGCTCCCTCCAGGAGAGGAACATCCTCGTCTTCATGGCCTCGAACACCAACGGCCGCTCGATGGCCGAGCAGTTGCATGAAGAGGGCGTGGAGATGAATTGGGACACCTTCCTTGTCCCCTACGGGAAAGATACTTCAGCCGCGGTCCATGCCCTCAATTTCGCCGCGAGGGCGGCGATGACCTTCGGTGGGGTCAAGCCCGGGGACCTGGAGGCGGCGCGGAAGATCTTGCTTTACAACAAAGAGAGGGTCCATGCCTTCGTCCTGGCCCTCGACGCGGACCACGATCCCCACGCGGACGGCGGCCAGCTCCTCACCGATGAGAAGTATGCTACCGCCGCGGGGGCGATCAACTTCGGCTTCCCCGTTATCTCGGATGTGAACATCCCCCAGATCCTTCCCAGGGGGATCTGCACCTACGAGCATGTCGTCTCCGGGGTCCCATTGGACAAGATCGTGACCAAGGCCGTGGAGGTCCGGGGCCTCAAGCTCAAGATCACTAAGATCCCCATCCCCGTCCCTTATGGTGCGGGCTTCGAGGGCGAGCGGGTCCGGAAGGAGAACCTCTATGTCGAGTTCGGCGGGAAATATTCCACGGCCTTCGAGCTCCTGCGGGCCCGGCCGATGGAGGAGGTCGAGGACGGCAAGATCGAGCTGATCGGACCGGACATCGACCAGGCCAAGGAGGGCGAGGCGATGCCCCTGGGCTTGATCGTCGATGTGGCCGGGCGGAACCTGAAGGTGGACTTCGAGCCGGTGCTCGAGCGGCGGATCCACCACTTCATCAGTTGCATCAACGGGGTGATGCACATCGGCCAGCGGGACATCCCCTGGGTGAGGATCAGCAAGGAGGCCTATCAGAAGGGCTTTCGCTTGCGGCACTACGGCGAGGTCCTCGTCGCCAAGTTCAAGGAGGACTTCGGGGCGATCGTCGATAAGGTCCAGGTCAAGATCGTCACCGACCAGGCCCAAGTCGACCGGCTGATCGAGGAGGCGCGGAAGATCTACCGCCAGCGGGACGAGCGAGTCATGGGGCTCAAGGACGAAAGTGTCGATACATTCTATTCTTGCATCCTCTGCCAGTCCTATGCCCCGAACCATGTCTGCATCGTCACCCCCCAGCGGTTGGGCCTCTGCGGGGCCTACACCTGGCTCGACTGCGGCGCGAGCTACGAGATGGACCCCCACGGCCCGAACAAGCCGGTGAAGAAGGGCGAGGTCCTCGACCCGGTCCACGGGATCTTCGCCGGGGTCAATGAGTATGTCGCCCAGGCCTCTAACGGGAACCTCGAGCGCGTGAGCATGTATTCCATCATGACCGACCCTCAAACGAGCTGCGGCTGCTTCGAGGTGATCGCCGCGGTCTTGCCCGAGACGAACGGGGTGATGCTCGTAAACCGGGAATACATGGGGATGACCCCGATCGGGATGACCTTCTCCACCATGGCCGGCGAGATCGGCGGCGGGGTCCAGACCCCCGGCTTTTTGGGGATCGGGAAGCTCTACATCACCAGCGAGAAGTTCATCTCCGCTGAGGGGGGATCAGGAGGGTCGTCTGGATGCCGAAGGAACTGAAGGAGGAGATCCGGGAGCGGCTCGAGAAGAGGCTCCAGGAGATCGGTGAGCCGGACTTGATCGATAAGATCGCCACTGAAGAGGAGGCCACGACCACCGAGGAGCTCCTGGAGTTCCTCCGGAAGGTGGGCCATCCGGCCCTGGAGATGGAGCCGATCATCTAGTCCAGTCCAGGAGGGAACCGCGGTGAAGAAGCTGACTGGCATCGACATATACAAGCTCCTGCCGAAGACCAATTGCGGGGACTGCCGCTTCCCCACATGTATGGCCTTCGCCATGCAGGTGGCGGCGAAGAAAGTGGCCCTCGAGCAGTGCCCTCATGCCTCCGCCGAGGCCAAGGCCGCCCTCGGGGAGGCCCAGGCCCCGCCGATGCGGACGGTCCGGATCGGAACGGGCGAGAAGGAGCTCGTGCTCGGCGGGGAGACGGTCCTCTTCCACCATGAGGAGAAGTTTCATCATCCGACGGGGCTCGCGGTCAAGGTCCAGGCCGGCCTGAGCGATGAGGAGCTGGACAGGCGGGTGGAGAAGATCAACGGCCTGAGGTTCGTCCGCGTGGGCCAGGAGATCGGCGTGGACCTGGTGGCGGTCGAGCACCAGGCCCAGGGGAGCGACGGGAACCGCTATGCCGCGGCGGTCGAGCGGGTCAAGGGGAGGACGAAGCTCCCACTGGTCCTCCTCTGCCCCGATCCGAAGGCCCTCGCGCCGGCCCTCGAGGCCGTAGCTGAGGGCCGGTCGCTGATCTGGGCCGCCACCCCCGAGAACTGGGAGGAGATGAGCGCGCTGGCGGCGAAATACAAGGTCCCACTGGCGGTCCGGGCCCCGACGCTGGAGGGGCTGGTCGAGCTCGTCGAACGAGTGAAAGGGAAGGGGGTCGAGGACCTGGTCCTCGACCCCGGGGGGAAGGGGCTCCTGGAGAACCTGACCAGATTGGTCCTCATCCGGAGGCTCGCGCTGGAGAAGACCTTCCGCCCGCTGGGCTACCCCACGATGGTCTTCACCAACTCCAACTCGCCAATGGAAGAGGCCGCCGAAGCCACGGCCTACATCTGCAAGTATGGGAGCCTCGTGGTCCTGAACAGGGCCGAGAGCTGGCAACTCCTCCCGCTCCTGACCGTCCGGCAGAACATCTACACCGACCCGCAGGTCCCCAACGCCATCGAGCCCAAGCTCTATGAGGTCGGGGCCCCGAATGAGGAGAGCCCGGTCCTGGTCACCACCAACTTCGCCCTCACCTACTTCACCGTCGAGGGGGAGGTGGAGAATAGCAAGGTCCCGGCCTACATCGCGGTCGTGAACACCGAAGGGCTGGGGGTCCTCAACGCCTACGCCGACGACAAGTTCACAGCCGAGCGGATCATCAAAGCGGTCAAGGAGTATGGAGCGATGGAGAAGGTCCGGCACAAGAAGCTGATCATCCCCGGCCTGGTGGCGGTCCTGAAGATGGAGATCCAGGAGGAGACCGGCTGGGAGGTGATCGTCGGACCTGAGGATGCCGCGGGGATCCCGGCCTTCCTGCGGAACGAGTGGAGTCCGAACTAGACGATGAAGAAGGTCCGGGTCACCTTCTACCCCACAGGCGAGGCCGTGGAGGCCGAGCGCGGGAAGACGCTCCTCGAGATCGCTAAGGAGGCGGGGATCTTCATCGCCTCGATCTGCGGCGGGGACGGGATCTGCGGCCGCTGCCGGGTGATCATCAAGGGCGGTGAGGTCGAGGCCGCCCCCACCACCTTGCTCACGCGAGAGGAGGTCCAGCGGGGCTATACCCTCGCCTGCCAGACTAAGGTCCTCGGGGATGTCGAGGTCCTCATCCCGCCGGAGTCGCGGGCCGAGGGGGCTCAGATCCTCATCGATGAGGACGCCCAGCGGTTCCGGGCCCTCTATGCCGCCTCCGAGGAGGAGGCCCTCTTCCGCCACGACCCCTTGGTGAAGAAGCTCTACCTCGAGCTCCCGCCACCGAGCTTGCAGGATAACCTCGCGGACCAAGAGCGGCTCTACCGCGAGATCCGGCGCTACATCCCCGCCTTGCCGATGCAGACCGGGCTCAAGGTCCTCCAGTCCCTCCCCAAGCTCCTCCGAGCGAGCGGCTGGAAGGTGACCGTGACCTTAGGGAGGCGGGGCGGGACGGTCGAGCTGATCCAGGTCGAGCCGGGGGATCGCGCGGGGCAAAACTTCGGCCTGGCCGTCGATGTCGGGACCTCGACCGTCGTGGCCCACCTCGTCGACCTCTCGACCTCGAGGACGATCGACGCCGAGGCGTGCTACAACTCCCAGATGCCCTTCGGGGAGGAGGTGACAAGGAGGATCATCTACGCCGAGCGGGAGGGACTGAAGCCCCTGAACGAGGCGATCGTCGGGGACATCAACAACCTGATCTCGGCCCTCATCTCGAGGAATAAGGCCGAGCTGAGCGATGTGACCGCCCTCTGTTGCGCCGGGAATACGACGATGCTCCACTTCCTCTTGGGGCTCGACCCCACGAGGATCCGAAAGAGCCCCTACATCCCCGCGGCCACCGCCCCTCCGCCGGTCCGGGCCGCGGAGGTGGGGATCAAGATCAACCCCCGCGGGCTGCTCTATACCATGCCGAGCATCGGGAGCTGGGTCGGGGGGGACACGACCGCGGGGATCCTCGCCACCGGGCTCTACCAGACAAGAAGGCTGACGATGTTCATCGACATCGGGACCAATGGGGAGATTGTCCTAGGGAACCGCGACTGGCTCCTCACCTGCTCCACCTCCGCCGGGCCGGCCTTCGAGGGGAGCGGCGTCAAGTGCGGGATGAAGGCGAGCCGGGGGGCGATCGAGCGGGTCGAGATCTCGCCGGACGGCTACCTCCGGTATAAGACGATCGGGGACGCCAAGCCCAAGGGGCTCTGCGGCTCGGGGCTGATCGACGCCGTAGCCGGGCTCTTCGCCGCCGGCTACATCGACCGCTCAGGGCAACTCCTCCCTGATAGCTCCCCCCGGGTCCGGGAGCGGGACGGCCAGCTCGAGTTCGTCCTCGTCCCGGCCGGCCGGACGGAGACCGGGAAGGAGATCGTCCTCACCCAGAGGGACATCGAGAACCTGCTGCGGGCCAAGGCCGCGATCTTCGCCGGGGCCAAGATCCTCCTCAAGTCGATGGGCCTCGACTTCCAGGACATCGAGCAGCTCCTCATCGCCGGGGGGTTCGGGAACTACCTCGACCGGGAGAAGGCGATCATGATCGGCCTGATCCCGGATATCCCACTCGAGCGGGTCCGGTTCGTGGGGAACACCTCGATCATCGGGGCGAAGATGGCCCTCCTCTCGGAGGAGGCCTACGCCCGAGCCTATGAGATCTCGAAGAGCGTGACATACTACGACCTCATCACCTACCCCTACTACTACGACGAGTTCATCTCGGCCAAGTTCCTCCCCCACACCGACCTCTCCCTCTTCCCCACGGTCACGAAGCGGCTGGGACTGGAGGCGCGGGTCTGACTGAGTTGATGCCATTCACGATCGCTGTAGCGGGCAAGGGCGGGACGGGGAAGACCACGATCGCCGCCCTCCTGATCGAGCTCCTCCGGGAGAGGGGCGCGGGCCCGATCCTGGCGGTCGATGCCGACCCCAATGTGAACCTGCATGAGCTCCTGGGGCTCGAGGTCGCCAGGACCGTCGGCGAGCTCCGCGAGGAGACCCTCGAGCGGATCGCCGACCTCCCCGCCGGCCTCCCCAAGGAGCAGTATCTCGAGCTCGGGCTCCAGGAGTGCCTAGTCGAGGACGAGGGCGTGGACCTCCTGGTGATGGGCCACGGCGAGGGGCCGAAGTGCTACTGCATGGTCAACCACATCCTGCGGAAATACATCGATGTGCTCCGCGGGAATTATAAGTATGTGGTGATCGATAACGAGGCGGGGATGGAGCACCTCTCCCGCCGGACCACCCAGGATGTCGATGCTTTAATCGTCGTGGCCCGGGCCGACCCGATCTCGATCCGCTCGGCGAGGCGGATCAGCGAGCTGGCCGCCGCGCTCAAGCTGCGGATCAAGGGGCGGTATCTGTTGGTGAACGATCTGGCCGGCGAGCTCCCACCGGCCTTAGAGGCGGAGTTGGCCCAGACCGGCCTACCCCTCCTCGGGGTGGTCCCCCACGACGAGGAGGTCCTGAGGCTAGCGCTCGCGGGCCGGCCTCTGAGCAACCTTTCGGCGGGCTCGCCGGCGAAGCGAGGGCTGGCCCGGTCGCTGGAAGCCCTGACTCGAGAGGAACGATCGACCCCCAAGGAGGTTGAGCAGAGATGGAGGTAAAGATCCCCGAGGTGAAGCAGAGCTGGCCGAACCCGATCAACACCGTCAAGATCGGGGCCACAAAAGAAGAGGGCGGGACCCGGACCTCGACCGTCACCGTTGGGGGCGAGACGACTCTCCCGTTCTATCACTTCGAGGGGGCGATCCCCCATCCCCCGGTGGTGGCGATGGAGGTCTGGGACATCCCCGGGGAGGAGTGGCCCGAGGCCGTGAAGGAGCCGTTCGCCGAGGTGATGCACGACCCCGGCGAGTGGGCCCGAAAATGCGTCGAGGAGTATGGGGCCGAGCTCATCTGCCTCCGGCTGAAGGGCTGCGACCCCAACGGGGCGAATAAGTCCCCCAAGGAAGCAGCCCAGGCGGCCAGACGGGTTCTCGAGTCGGTCGGGGTCCCGCTGATCATCTGGGGCTGTGGGAACGACGAGAAGGATAACGAGGTCTTCCCTTTGGTGGCCGAGGCCGTGGCGGGCGAGAACTGTCTCCTCGGGACGATCACCGAGGACAATTACAAGACCCTCACGGCCCTCTGCACTGCCTACAAGCACAAGCTGATCGCCGAGTCGCCCGTGGACATCAACATCGCCAAGCAGGTGAACATCCTCGCGCTCGACGCCGGCTTCAGGCTCGAGGACATCGTGATCTTCCCCTCAACCGGGGCCTTAGGCTACGGCCTGGAATACATCTATTCGATCATGGAGCGGACCCGGATCGCCGGCTTGAAAGGGGACAAGGTGATGGCCATGCCGATCCTCTGCGACATCGGGATCGAGGTCTGGGGGGTGAAGGAGGCGAAGGCCGAGGTCCCCGAATGGGGCGACCCCAAGAAGCGCGGGCCCCTTTGGGAGGCCACGACCGCCTATGTCTACCTCCTCGCGGGGGCCGACATCCTGATCATGCGCCATCCCGAGGCGGTCCGGGCGACGAAAGCGGTGATCCGGCAGCTCATGGGCGAGCGGGGAGGTGAGGGCCGATGATCCTCATCGGTGAGCGGATCAACGCGAGCTTCAGGGACATCAAGCGGGCGATCCTGGAGAAGGATAAGCGGCCGGTCCAGGAGTGGGCGAGGAAGCAGGCCGCGGCCGGGGCCGACTACATCGATGTGAACATCGGCGCGGTCTCGAAGAAGCCCGAGGACATGGCCTGGCTGGTCGAGACCGTCCAGGAGGCCGTCCCGACCCCGATCTCGGTCGATAGCACGACCGTCGAGGTCATCAAGGGGGGCCTTAAGGCCCTCGACGGCCGGCCGGTGCTTATCAACTCCACCACCGCCGACGACCGGAAGCTGGAGCAGTTGCTCCCCCTGGCGGTGGAGTATAACGCCAGCCTGATCGGGGTGGCGATGGACGAGCGCGGGAGCCCACAGGATGTGGCCCGCCGGGTCGAGAACGGGGCCAAGATCTTCGCCGCGGCGATCGAGGCCGGCCTCACCCCGGAGAGGATCTTCCTCGACCCGATCCTCATGCCGCTGAAGTTCATGCAGAACCAGGCCAAGAATGTCCTCGAGACGATCCAGCAGTATACGATGCTCTCTGACCCCCCGCCCCACATCTCCGTGGGATTGAGTAACATCTGCTCCAAGGCCGCCGAGCGGGGGCTGATCACCCGGACATTCCTGGTGATGGCCATGGCCTTCGGGCTCGACGCCGCGGTCTGCAATGTCCTGGATGAGGATCTCTTGAATGCCATCGCCACGGCCGAGCTGATCCTGAACAAGGAGATCTACAGCGACTCCTATCTTCAGGCCTTCAGGATGAAGGCTGCGCTCAAAGATAATCAAGGAAGGAGGCAATGATGGCGAAGGAGAGGAGTATCGATCGCGCGACACAGGAGGTGCTGAAGCGGGCTGAGGAGGCCCACCTCCGGACCGCCTGGGAGCGGTATGAGCTGCAGCAGCCGCAGTGCGGCTTCGGGCAGCTGGGGATCTGCTGCCGGATCTGCAACATGGGCCCCTGCCGGATCGACCCCTTCGGGAAGGGGCCGAGCGAAGGGGTCTGCGGGGCCGATGCGGACACGATCGCCGCGAGGAACCTGGCGAGGATGATCGCCGCCGGGGCGGCGGCCCACTCCGACCACGGCCGGGATGTGGCCCATGCCCTGCTCCTCGCCGCCTCGGCGGAGAGCGACTACCAGGTCAAGGACCCGGCCAAGCTCCGCGAGGTGGCCCGGGCCTACGGGATCGGCCTGGACGGGGCGAGCGACCGCGAGATCGCCAAAGCCCTGGCCGAGCGGGCCTTGGCGGACTTCGGCCAGCAGGAGGGCGAGCTCGAGCTGGCCTTGCGAGCCCCTAAGAAGCGGGTCGAGCGCTGGCGCGAGCTGGGGATCTTGCCCCGAGGGATCGACCGCGAGGTCGTGGAGATCATGCATCGCACCACTATGGGCGTGGACACCGACTACCGGAACATCATCCAGCAGGGGCTGTGCTGCGCTCTAGCCGACGGCTGGGGCGGGTCGATGATCGCCACCGAGCTCCAGGATATCCTCTTCGGGACGCCCGAGCCCTTGCGGGCTAAAGTGAACCTGGGTGTCCTCGAAGAGGACAAGGTGAACATCGTAGTCCACGGCCATGAGCCGACCCTCTCGGAGATGGTGGTGGCTGCGGCCCGGGACCCCGAGCTCCTCAGGCTCGCGGAGCAGAAGGGCGCGAAGGGGATCAACATCTCCGGGATCTGCTGCACGGCCAACGAGATCTTGATGCGCCACGGGGTCCCGATCGCGGGAAACTTCCTCCAGCAGGAGCTGGCGGTCATGACCGGCGCGGTCGACCTGATGATGGTCGATGTCCAGTGCATCATGCCCGCCCTCTCCGACCTGGTCAAGCACTTCCACACCAAACTGGTCACCACCTCGCCCAAGGCCAAGTTCCCCGGGGTCGAGCACATCGAGTTCTCTGAGGAACACGCCCTCGAGATCGCCAAGGAGATCGTCCGCCTCGGGGTCGAGAACTTCACCCGCCGCTCGGGGAAGGCGTTCATCCCCAAGGAGACGATGGACCTCGTGGCGGGCTTCACCGCCGAGTCGGTCTTCACCTTCCTGGGCGGGACCTATCGCGCGACCTACCGGCCGCTGAACGACGCGATCATCGACGGCCGGCTCCGCGGCGCGGCGGGGATCGTGGGCTGCAACAACCCCAAGATCACCCACGACTGGGCCCATGTGGAGATGGCTGAGGAGCTGATCAAGCACGATGTTCTTGTGGTCACGACCGGCTGCTCGGCGATCGCGGACGCCAAGCATGGCCTGCTCCGCCCGGAGGTGGCCTTCGAGCTCGCCGGCCGGGGCCTGCAGGAGATCTGCGAGGCCGTGGGGATCCCGCCGGTCCTCCATGTCGGCTCATGCGTCGACAACTCCAGGATCTTGATGACCCTCACCCACATGGTGGCCGAGGGGGGCCTCGGGGAGGACATCGCTGACCTGCCGGTCGCGGGGGCCGCGCCGGAATGGATGTCGGAAAAAGCTGTGGCCATCGCGTTCTACTTCGTGGCCTCGGGGGTCTTCACCGTCCTGGGCTTCCCCTTCCCCATCTACGGCTCGAAGAAGCTCAATAAGCTCCTGACTGAGGAGCTAGAGGGGATGGTCGGGGGGAAGTTCGCCTTCGAGTCGGACCCGATTAAGGCCGCTCACCTCATGATCGAGCACATCGAGAAGAAGCGCGCGGCCCTCAAGCTCAAGGAGGTCATGTATGCCTGAAGGGAGCCCGGCCGAGGCCAAGGGGACCCTGACTCTCAGCTTGAGCGCTGAGGAGGTGTTGCGCCTCGAGGAGATCATCGTCGACCGGGACAGGGATGAGGCGCTCAAATTCATCTTAGAGGTGCTCCAGCCGAAGCTCCAGGCCAAAGGGAGGAGGGCGATGGACCGGAAGAGAGGGATGGGCCTCTCGATCTGATCGGGCCTCTAGACTAGAAGGAGGAGGGAGCGATGTGCGAGATCACCGTCAAGAGGGGGCGAGGAGAAGCTGGCCGAGGGGGTGATCGAGTTCCGCTACGAGGACGGTAAGCTCATCTTGAAGAGGCTCTTCGAGGGCGAGCTTAGGCTCGAGGGGGTCAAGCGGTTCGAGTGGCGGGAGAAGGACGATACCTTAAGGATCCTGGAGTAATGAGAATGACCCTCTTGCGATTCGCTGCTATTTTAAAGTCAGCGGACAAAGCTTAGCGGATCGTGAGTTTTCATATACCCACACTCAATGAGATCGAAGTCGCACGGCGAACCTTCGAGGCCAATGAATCGCGCGATCTCTTCTACCGTGCAGCAATAGAGCTGGTAGACCTGACCTTATGTAAAGCTATATCATTAAGTGTAGCCGAAGCTCTGGCTGTGCTTCTTCAGACATGGAACTAAGTCTACTACCGTTATAAGCGCTTCGACAACCAGCACTTCTCCGACATTGAGCCCCTTTTCAACAAATATCAAAAACTTCTTGAGGGCTTTAGAGCCCGTTCTATTGAGACTCTCTGCGATAAGGATGAAGCGAGAGTGAGAAGAGTCTTCGAGGATTTTGAAAGAGTGTTGGGCCCTGTAGGTGCGGCTAAGTGTTTACACCTTCTCGCACCCCGCTTTTCCCCTCTATGGGATCGGGCCATAGCAAGGGCATATGGCCTCTCCCTAGGGAAAAGCGGTAAGAATGGGTATCGATATTACCTTTTCATGCGAATTACAAAAGAGCAAGTTGATAGCCTGGGAGGGGAGGGAGCTATCGGGTCCAATCCGCTCAAGGCTATAGATGAATACAATTATTGCAAATACACAAAATGCTGGATATAGAGGTCTCAGAGCTAGCTCACGAAATAGCGGGATCGGCTTCCCCTAGCATTGGTGGATATGTCCTAAGTCTCTAGAGTTGAGAAGAAACAAGAGGGCACTCTTCGCACAGCGTGAGGGAGCAATAGCGCTGATATAGCTCGATCAGCCCCTGCTGGAGGTGGGCCTTCCTGAGCAATTTCCCCCCGCCTTCGAGGTGGTCGAGGAGCCTCTTCTTCATCCTCTTCAGGACTTTGTTCATCGGCTCCGGAGGGAGGGCCTCCCAGGCGGCTAAGACCTCGGCTTCCCTTCCCGTGAGGGCAATCAGCCCGATCGGGAGGGCCACATTGACGGCGATGACTCTTCCCCGCCCAGGGCCGATCAGCCCCTTGACAGTGAAGAGCCTGGGCAGCAGTGCTGGAGCTTCTGGCTCATCGAGGCTCGAGAGCAGGGGCTTAGCGAGCCCCTCCTCCCTAAACTTGAAGGCCAGCGAGGCCAGGCCCCTAATCCGCGGGAGAGGGAGGTTCGCCGGCCTCATCCCCCGGCTGGTCCAGCCTGGGACCTTTGCGGCCTCGGAGGTGAAAAGCTCCATCAGCCGCCTTAGCTCCGGCTCCTCTCTAGCCCGGGCGAAGGTGAGGGTGCGAGCTAGCTGGCGCATCGGCCCCTTATTCCCGGGGTAGCCGAGGGCCTCGGCCAGCCCCTCATAGATCACCTGATCGAGGTCGCCGTGCTCATCGAGGGCTTGCTCGAACCGCGCGGCCTTCCGGCGGAGCCGCGCCTCCCCGAGCTCCCTTAAAGTATGTTCTAGCTCCTCAAGCTTGAGAGAGGGGCTCGCGGGGCAGGGGAGGGCCCGTGCTTGCTCCTCCCTCGCGGCCTTTACTAGGGAGGGGAGGTGCTCCCCGAGGTTCTGGGCGAGCGAGATGGTGACAACCTCTTCTCCAGAGAGGGTCCTGGCTTGCGGGCCGTCGGCCTGGAAGACGACATGGAGGATGACATCTTGGTAGCTCTCTTCCCGCTCATGGCCATGGGCCTGCCAATCGCTCTCCAGCCGGTGAAGCTCGATGTCCCCCTGGCGCTCGAGCCCGTCCACCTCGATGAGCCCGTTCAGGAAGTCCGGGCCGGCCTCCTCGTTCTCGAAGCCCGGGAACTTGACCCTGACCGCCCTCCCGTCGGTGCTGGTGTATTCCCTCACCGCCAGGCGGGAGGCCCAGAAGGCCCTCAGGCCGGCCTCTGGCACCTTCACCACCGATGTCGATGGTGCCTTCCCCATTCCCCTCCTGGCCTGTCCTAGCAGGATCGAACTTTAGAAGAACCTCCAGGCAATCGCGGCCCAGCAGAGGAGGACGAGCCCGACCGCGCCGGCGTAGAGCAGGCCGGGACGGGCGGCGAGCCGCTCCAGCCCGCGGGTGATGAGCCGGCCGAGGCGATACCCCAGCGGGCTAAAGAAGAGGGCGATCGCCGCCGCGGGCCCGCCGTGGGCTAAGATGTATCTTAAGAAGCCCTCCTCCAGCAGCTCCCTTCGCCCCCGCCGCAGAATATAGAGGTAGATGGCGCTCACACCGATGTAGTAGAGGGCCATCCCCAGTGCTCCGGCCCCGGCCTGGGCCGCGAGCCTCCTCGGGAACCAGCGCCAGAGCAGCGCGACCGCCAGGGTGAAGCCCAGGGCCTCCATCACGATCGCGATCATCGGGTTAAGGATCATCTGCGCGAGGGGCGAGACCCCTAAAGCGGTGGCATCGATGAGCTTGAACGAGGCGGCTATGATCCCCATCCCCAACGGCAGCTCCGGCCGCTTGTAGATGGCGACCCCCGCGGCCATGAGCAGGAAGCCGAAGTTGGCCATGATCGCCCCGAACCGCGGGATATGTAAGGCAATGAGGGCCGCGCCGAGGGTCGCCTCCAAGGCCCCCCAGAGCGAGCCGAAGATGATCATCCCTGCTAGCAGCCTAAGATCCACCCCCGCCCGTGCCTGCCTCAGCCTCTCCATCGCTTCACCTCCTCATGTTCATTCCGCCTTGAAGGCCACGATCACCCGCTCGACGGCCTTGACCTGGACCTCGCCCCGGAAGAGGCAGGCGAGTGCCCCCAGCTCCGCGGGGAGCGGGCCGCCGTCCAGCTCATAGGCCAGGAGCGGCTCCGATTCGGAGAGCGCCTCGCGGCCGTAGTCCACGAAGTAGCCGGAAGAGGCCATCACGCTCGCCGTCTGGACGGCCCCGAGGTCTACCCCGGCCGCCAGGAGGAGGGCCTCGAGCGGGATGCCCTTGTATATCTTCGAGTCGGCCTGGACCTCTCGCGCGGGGAGCCGCTCAAGCTCGGGGAGGGTGAACTCCCTCTCCTCCTTAGCGACCAAGGTGAGGCGCCACTCGCCCAGCTTGACGATCAGCCGCTCGACCATCTTCATCATCTGGGCGCTCCGGCCGCCGGGGAAGACGATCCGAAGAGGGCCTTCTCCCTGAGGGAGGGGCTTCCCATCCGCCTCATAGGCCAGGATGAAGTCGAACCGCTTGACAAGCCGCCGCTCGTATTCGAGGCGATAGCCGTCCGCGGCGATCGCCTTGACCGCCTCCAGCCTGCCGATATCGACCCCGGCCTGGGTGAGGAGGGTCCGCAGGGGGGTGCCACGATAGATATGCTCATGGAATTCTACCTCTCGGCTCGGGAGGGCCTCGATCTCCTCGAGGGTGAACTTGGCCTCGGCCCCGTCTATCGTCAAGGTGAGGGCCCACTCGGCCCCAGTCTCGCTGGCGGCTAGCTCGCTCTGGCTCGGGGCCGAAGGCCACAGGGCCACCAGCAAGGCAAGGGCTAGGACCAGCCCCAGCCCGGCCCGGTGGGTCCAGCCCTTCATCTCCATCTCCGTTCACCTCCGGTCCGGCTCAGCTTGAGGGTTCCCAGCCCGAGGATAGCACCCTCGTCCCGATAGGGCAAGTCACATGACTCTATACAGCTCGGCGGCCCGGCGGAGGAGGGCCAGGATCTCCCCGGCCCTCTCCTCAGTGAAGGCTCGGGGCGGGAGGCCGCAGGGCGGGGTGATCAGGTCCCCCTTCCGGAAGTCCTTGATCTGCTCGGGCTGAGTGATCCCCCAGGCCAGCCGCTTCCCCTTCCGGCTCTCGTAGTATCTGGTGATATCGTAGCGCGAGGCGTCGAAGCTGATGATCTCGATCTCCGCATCGAAGAGTCTATCCCACTCCATGTTCCCGCAGACATGGACCCCACGGATCACCGGGCGGGGTAGGCTCGCAAAGAGGGCCTCCCACAGCCGCTCGTAGTCGAACCCCGCATAGCCCAGTGCGGGCTCATCCAAGAAGAGGATGACCTCCTCGGCCTCGAGGCCCTCCAAGATGCCCAAGATGTGCTCATAGATCCTAGCGAGGGCTTCGCCCCCCTCATAGCCGCTCTGGATCAGCGTGGCCGGGCCGATCACCTGGACCTTGACGGTCTCGAAGCGGTGGCGCTTGAACTCCGCAAGGCAGCTCAAGCTCCCGGGCTTCTTGATGTATTCGAGCATCGCCTCCCCTCTTGCCACAAGCTCCGGGAGGAAAGGGATGTCATGCTCCAGGCTGTAGGCCACCGCGGCCTTCACCTCGTGGAAGGGGAGGGAGCCGATCTGGGTGGTGATCTTCGCCTGCCTCTCGTAGAGATACATCGTCATTCGCTATTTAACAGCCCGAGCGGGGCGAGGTCCACTTGATCTTCGAGCCGGGGCGCTGCTAATTTCATCCCAGGAGAAGCCGGAGCGAGAGGAGGTGGCGTCGCATTGGGCGCAAAGATTATTGACGGGAAGCAGGTCGCGGCCAGCATCCGCCAGAGGCTGAAGGAGGAGGTGGCCGAGCTGGCGAAGAAGGGGGTCACCCCCGGGCTGGCGACGGTCTTAGTTGGTGAGGACCCCGCCTCGCAGGTCTATGTGAGGATGAAGGAGAAGGCCTGCGGGGAGATCGGGATCATCTCAAAGGGGATCAGGCCCCCGGCGGACATCCCCCAGGAGGAGCTGATCGCCCAGCTCGAGGAGCTGAACCGCGACCCCGCGATCCACGGGATCTTGGTCCAATTGCCCTTGCCGAAGCATCTTAATACCGCTGAAGTCCTCAAGCATGTGAGCCCGGAAAAAGATGTCGATGGCTTCCATCCACTGAACCTGGGGAAGCTCCTCTCGGCCAAGTATTGGGATGAGCTCCCCAAGTTCGTTCCCTGCACCCCCGCCGGGGTCATCAAGCTGATCGACTCCACGGGGGTGGAGATCGAGGGTAAGCAGGCCGTGGTGGTCGGGCGGTCGATCATCGTCGGCAAGCCGGTGGCGATGCTCCTTTTGGCCCGGCAGGCGACCGTCACGATGTGCCACTCCCGGACCAAGGACCTCGGGGCCGTGACCCGCGAGGCCGACATCCTGGTGGTGGCCGCGGGTGTCCCGCGGCTCATCAAGGGGGAGATGATCAAGCCCGGGGCAGTGGTGATCGATGTGGGGGTCAACCGGCTCGAGGAGGGCCTCGTCGGGGATGTGGACTTCGACCAGGCCAAGGAGGTGGCCGGCTACCTCACCCCAGTCCCCGGCGGGGTCGGGCCGATGACGATCACCATGCTCCTGGCCAACACCGTCCGTGCGGCCAGGGAGGCGGCGGGGTTATGACCTCCGGCGCAGGAGCTTCGCCAGCCGCGCGAGCAGGATGTTGGCGTCCACGGGCTTATCGATGTAGTCTTCAGCCTCGAGCTCGAGCCCCATGCTCTTGGCATACTTCGTGTGCGAGAGCTTCTCGCTAATGGCGGTGAGGACCAGGACGGGGATCTCCGCGGTCGCGGGGTCCCCCTTCAGCTCCTTGCAGGCCTGGAAGCCGTCCTTCCGCGGCATCATCAGGTCTAGGATGATCGCGTCCGGCCGGTCGGCCTTGGCCTTCTCGACCCCCTCCTGGCCGTCGTAAGCCGCGATCACCTCGTAGGAGGCGCTCTCCAGGATCAACTTCAGCATCTCCACCATATCGGGCTCGTCATCGACCACCAAGATCCTCTCCCCTTTCATCGCTCCTCCTTTTCAGTTCTCCTTCGGGAGGCGGAAGATGAAATCCGCCCACTCCCCTTCGACCGATTCGGCCCAGATCGCCCCGCCGTGCCGGGCAATGATCTCCTTGGTGATGAACAGCCCGAGGCCGGTCCCTCGCCGGCCCTGCGGGCCGGCCTCTCGCTCGAGCCGGACGAACTTCTCGAAGATCGCCCCGAGCTTATCGGTGGGGATCCCCGGCCCTTCGTTCCACACATGGAAGCGATAAGAAGCCCCCTCGTCCTTGAAGCCGCAGCGGATCTCGCCCCCTTCCCGGCCATACTTGATGGCATTCCCGATCAGGTTACTGAAGACCGCCCTTAGCAGTATTGGATCGGCCTCGAGCTCGAGCGCGCTCCAGGCCCGCT
The DNA here is from genome assembly GCA_024653345.1 of Candidatus Acetothermia bacterium. GTDB lineage: Bacteria > Bipolaricaulota > Bipolaricaulia > RBG-16-55-9 > JANLFV01 > JANLFV01. The sequence continues at coordinate 234,896 of JANLFV010000001.1, read as the reverse complement.
CATCCTCGAGCGTCAATCTCATCCCTCGCCGCTCCAGCTCCATCCGGGCGTCCTCGATCACCGGCGCGAGCACATCCTGGTAGACCCGGACCCGCTCCTTGTGGACCTCGAGCTCGCCGCTCTCGATCCGCGAGAGCTCGAGATACATCCGGCTCATGTTGATCAATGAGTCGAGGTTCCGGAGCATCGCCGCCACGGCCTGCCGCTGGCGGTCAGGTTCCAAGGCCCCGGTCGCGCTCGCCCGCATCAGCGTGAGGTAGCCCTTCAAGACCCCCAGGGGCTGCATCAGCTCATGGGTCGCGAAGCCGAGGAGCTCAAGATACCGGAGATTCAAGTCCTGGAGCCGCTGATTCGCCCGGTCCTTCTCCGCGAGGGTCCGCTCGAGGCTCGCGGCCATCCGATTGAAGGAGGCGGCCAGCCGGCCGAGCTCGTCCTTCGAGCGGCTCTCGACCCGCTGGGAGAGGCGCCCGAGGGAGATCGCCTCGCTAGCCCTTGCCAGCTCTTCTACCGGCTTGGTGATCCGCCGCCCCAGGAGGAAGGCGAGCCCCAGGGCCAAGGCCAGGCTGAGCGAGGAATACCTCACGATCGCCCAGACGACCTCGGCCCGCATCTTCGCGAAGGGGGCCTCGAGCATCCCGACATAGAGCATCCCGATGATCTTTCCATTAATGTCCTTGATCGGCTCATAGGCCGTGACATACCAATCATTGACGACGAAGGCCCGATCGGTCCAGGGCCGGCCCTCAGCGAGCACTCGGTCGTAGACCTCGGCCGAGACCCGTGTCCCGATCGCCCGCTCACCCGCGGCCGTCCGGACATTGGTCGAGATCCGCAGGTCCCACTGGAAGATCGTGGCCGTCCCCACCTCCTTCCCGAGGTAGCGCTCGCCCTTATACACCGTCTCCTTGATCCTATCGACCAGCTCGTAGCTCCGGTTGAGCAAGACCCCGCCGTATAAAGCCCCGAGGACCCTCCCGGCCTCGTCCCAGACCGCTGCGGCCGCCAGGAGGGCCATCCCCGCGGTCACCTCCGCTTCTGGCTGCGGCTTGGCCCGCGGGGTGGGGACGGGCTCGATGCCGGCTTGTTCGGCCAGGCCCGCGCCCTCGAGGAGCAACTGCTCTCGAGGGATGAGCACGGTCGCGGCCACCGCCTCGCCGGCGAGAGCCCTTCGGACCGGCTCATCCCCGGAGTGGTCGTCCCCGGTGGTGTAGGGCTCCCTCGTCCTGATGAGCACCACTCCCGCGCGATCGGTGAGGGTGAGGAAGTCGAGCCCCCGCTCGCGCCGCACCCGCTCGAGCTCGCTTTGGGCCGGCCCGAGCTCGCCCCCGCGGAAGGGCTCCCGGATGAAGAACCGCTCGGCCGTCAGCTCGACGACCGACCTTATCTCCTTCAGCTTGGTGTTGTAGACCATCCAGGCCGCGGCCAGGTCGTGCTGGACCTTGCTCTGGGCCTGGGCGAGCACGGTGTCCCCGATCAGGCGGATCCCGACCCAGGCGGAGATGGCGATCCCGAGGATCACGACGGCCAGGAAGCTCAAGATGAGCCTCCCCCGGAGGGAGGAGCGGAGGGCGCAGAAGCTTCGCCAGAGCCCCATCAAATTATCGTCCCGGCCCGAGCCCGGCCTCCTCGAGGACCGCCGGGACATGCCTCTCCCAGCCGATCGGCATGATGTGGACCCCCTGGCAGAGGGGCCTGATCTCCCGGATCAGCCGAGCCACGATCTCGATGGACTTTGCCACCCGGTCCTTGGCCTCCTCCATCTCCTCGATAAGAGGCTCCGGGACATGGACCCCGGCCACATTCTTGTTCATGAACCTGGCCATACCGGCCGATTTGAGGAGGATGATCCCGGCGATGACCGGGCGCTTCGCGCTTTTCATCTCCTCCATGAAGCGGGCGAACTTCTCCGGCTCGTAGACCGCCTGGGTCTGGAAGAACTCCGCCCCGGCCTTGAGCTTCCTCTCCATCTTGATGAGCTGCATCTCCACGGGATTGGCCCCAGGGGTGACGACCGCACCGAGGCAGAAGTCCGGCTTGCCCTGAAGCTCGTTCCCCGCGAGGTCGAAGCCCTCATTGAGCCGCTTGGCCGTGGCCAAGAGCGAGACCGAGTCGAGGTCGAAGACCGGCTTGGCGCTGGGATGGTCCCCCAGGGAGACATAGTCCCCGGTGAGGCAGAGGACATTCTCCACGCCGAGGGCCCAGGCCGAGAGGAGGTCCGACTGGAGGGCGATCCGGTTCCGGTCCCGGCAGGTGAGCTGAAAGATCGGCTCGAGCCCTCGCTCCTTTAAGAGATGAGCGGCCGCGAGCGAGGCGAGCCGCATCACCGATGACTGCTGGTCGGTGATGTTGAGCGCATCGACCCAGGGGCGGAGGAGCTCGGCGTTCGCGAGCATCTCCTTGGTATCGGTCCCCTTGGGCGGGCCGACCTCCGAGGTGACGACGAACTTCCCCTCGCGGAAGAGCTCACGCAGCTTCATCTTCCCGCCACCTCCTCTTCCTCCAGCTCTAGCTCGAGGGCCCACCTGGTGGTCTGCCGCAGCCTCTTCGGTGGCTGCATCTTGGCGTAGTCCTTGAAGAGAGGCGGGCTCTCCCGCAAGAGGTCGAGCCGGCCCTGCCGCTTCAATCGCTCTTAGATCAACTCCCAGCCGCAGGGCCGGGCGTCGGGCTCGAACTCGCATCGCCCTTCCTTGGCCCCGCCGCAGGGGCCATTCACCAGCTGCTTGGTGCAGGCGGTGAGGGGGCAGATCCCCGCGGTCAGGCCGAGGAAGCACTGGCCGCACTCGAGGCACCGCTCCGCGCCGGGCCATTCCCCGCGGAACCCGCCGAGGGAGATGGTATTGCAGGCGGGGTAAACGGGGAGGCGCGCCTCCTCATCCGCCAGGACCGCGGCCGCGGCCTGGACCCCGATCCCGCAGGTGGCGGCCAAGACGGCCTCAGCTTCAGCCAGCTCGGCCCGATAGGGCGAAAGCCCGGCCCGGATCAGCCCCTTCTGGCAGAGGAAGTCGAGGACCTTCCAGCCGATGACCTCCTTCCCCGCCCGCTCGAGCTCCCCCTTCAGCTCGAGGATCGCCCGCTCATCGCCGGTCCCCGAGGCCGCGGCGCAGCCGTTGCAGCCCAGGAGGAAGAGCCGCCGCCGGCCCTCGCGTTCGAGCAACTCCAAGACCTCCTCCAGAGGCTTCCTCTCAGAGACGAGCATTCTGACCTCCTTGACCTTGGGCCTTAAGGCGCTTCTCGACCCGCCGGAGCAACTCCTCCGGCTCGACCGGCTTGTCGATGTAGTCCTCAGCCTCGAGCTTGAGCCCCTGGGTGACCGAGAGGGTCACCTCGCTCCAGCGCTCGGACAGGCTCGTCAGGACGATCACCGGGATCTTAGAGAGCTCCGGGTCGGCCTTGAGCGCCTCGCAGACCTTGAAGCCGTCCTCCTCGGGCATGATGATGTCCAAGATCACCAGGTCCGGGCGGTCGGCGCGGACCTTAGCCAGCCCCGCCTTCCCGTCGTAGGCCGCGAGGACCTGGTAGCCCCCGCTCTCCAGGACCACCCTCGTGGCCTCCACGAAGTCGGGGTCGTCGTCGATGACCAAGATCTTCGGGCGCACCTGCCTCTGCTCTCGCATCATCCTCCTTTCCTCCTTTTCGTCAGGAGCTTCTCTACCCGCCGGAGGAGCTCCTCCGGGGCAATCGGCTTCTCCACATAGTCGTCCACGTCCATCGCCAGGCCGGTCTCGAGCTCATACCGCCTCCGGGAGGCCTCCTCCCGGACGGCGGTGAGGATCAAGATCGGGATCTCGCTATACTTCGCGTATCTTGGGTCCTCCTTGAGGGCCCTCACCACCCCGAAGCCGTCCAGCCTTGGCATCAGCAGGTCGAGGATGATCAAGTCCGGGTTCCCCTGGCGGACCTTCTCCAGCCCCTCGAGCCCGTCCCGCGCGGTGATGACGGTATACGGCCTGCTCTCGAGGACCACCTTCAGCGCCTCGAGCACATCAGGATCATCGTCCACGACCAGGATCTTCTCTTCCATCAGCCCTCCTTTAGATGATCGGCCTGGGGAGGAGCTTGGCCCGGGAGACGATCTCCGGGACGGCCTCCTCCCAGCCGACGGCCATGATATGGACCCCGTGGACCCCGGGGATCTCGAGGATCTGCGCGATGATCTCCAGTGAGATCGCGAGCCCCTCCTCCTTGGCGTCACGGGCGTCCTCCATCCGCCGGACCACCTCATCCGGGACACGGACCCCGGCCACATAGTCCCGCATCTAGCGAGCCATCCCCGCCGATTTGGGCGGGATGACCCCCGAGAGGATGTGGACCTGCTCGTCCAGCCCCTGGTCCCGGACCAGCTCCATGAACCGCTTGAACCTGGGGAGGTCGAAGACCGCCTGGGTCTGGATGAAGTCGGCCCCGGCCTTAACCTTCTTGGCCAAGCGGACCACACGGAACTCGAAGGGGTCGGCGAAGGGGTTCGCGGCCGCGCCGATGAAGATGGGGACCTCCCCGCGGATCTCGTTCCCCGAGAGGAGCCTCCGCTCGTCCCGCATCTGCTTCAAAGTCTGGATGAGCTGGATCGAGTCTAAGTCCCAGACACCCTTGGCCTGGGGGTGGTCCCCCAGCCGGGGATGGTCCCCCGAGAGGCAGAGTATGTTCTTTACACCCAGGGCCACGGCCCCCAGGACATCGCTCTGGATCGCCAGCCGGTCCGGTCGCGGACCGTGATCTGCCAGACCGGCTCGAGCCCCATCTCCCGGAGGATCACACGTGAGGGGAGGCTCCCCATCCGGACGATCGCCGTCTGGTTGTCGGTGACATTGATGGCATCGCAGTAGTCCCGGAGGAGCTCGCCCTTACTCTCGATCGCCCTCCGGCTCGTCCCCCGCGGTGGGCCGAGCTCGCAGGTGACGGCGAACTGGCCGCTCTCGAGGATCTTCTCCAGGTTGCTCCCGGCCTTCATCGCCCCTCCTTGGGAAGGGTGAAGGTGAACCGGCTCCCCTTTCCCGTGGCGGGGTCGGGGCTCTCGGCCCAGATCCTCCCGCCATGGGCCTCGACGATCTTTCGGGCGATCGCCAGCCCCAGCCCCGCGCCCTTCCCTTCCGCGCCCTTACCACGATAGAACTCCTCGAAGACCCTCGGCAACTCCTCAGGCGGGATCCCCACACTGGTGTCTCGGACCGCCACCTCGAGGTGGTCCCCGCGGTCCTCGACCTCCAAGCGGACCTCGCCGCCCTGGGGTGTGAACTTGATGGCATTGTGGAGGAGGTTCGTCAGGACCTGCTCGAGCCTTCTGGCTGAGGCCCGGACCGGCCCGAGCCCCTCGGGGAGGGCGACCTCGAGCTTCAGCCCCTTCTCCTCGGCCTGGGAGCGGATGTTCTCTAAGGCGGCCTCCACCACTGGAGGAAGCTCGATCTCCCTCATCTCCTGGACGATCTGCCCCGCCTCGATCCGCGTAGCGTCCAGGAGGTCGTTGATCAAGTTCAGTAGCTCCTTGATCCTTGTGCTGCTCCGGGAGAGCATCTCCCGCTGGCGGTCGGTGAGCTCCCCCACGAAGCCGCCGAGGAGGACCCCGAGGTAGCTCTGGACCACAGCTAGTGGGGCCTTGAGGTCGTGAGAGGCGATGGCCAAAAAATGGGTCCGGAGCCGGTCGAGCTCCACCAGCCGGCGGTTGGCCTCCTCCAGCTCTTTCATATCGAGGAAGCAGCGGTCCTTGAGCTTGGCGACCTCCCGTTGCCGCTTGCGCAATTCCCCGGCGATCGAGGTGGCAATGTAGGTCGAGACATAGATGGTCGTGACCAGCGCGACCAAGATCCCCAGGACTACCGGCCCGCGGCGGTAGAGCTCGAAGGGGAGGAAGCCCTCAAGATGGTAATGCGGGATGACCTCGAAGTATTCCAGTCCGGCTAAGGCGGAGATGAGGAGAGCGGCCAGGGTGGTGACAAGATAGGCCGCGCGGTAGGGGAGGAGGACCCCGGCGATGATGATATGGAAGATGTAGCAGAGGATGAAGGGGTTCTCGATCCCCCCGGTGAAGCGGAAGATCGCAGTGAAGGCCAAGAGGTCCAGCCCGCTCTGGAGGAGGATGAACCTCCTAGCTCTGGGGATGAGCCCGAGCCCCGGGCCGGCCCGCTGGAGGGCTACTCTAGCATAAAGCAGGAGGCCGAGGTTGTAGAGCCCGATCGCAAGGGCGATGGCGAGGACGATATGGAGGGGGAAGCCGATCCCCAGGACGAGCCTGGCGAAGAGGGCCACGGCGACCACACCTGCCACGGCGAGCCAGCGGAAGTCGATCAAATATTGGACCCGGCGGAGGAGGGTGGCCTCCTCGGGGGTGAAGCCGCTCGCCAGCTCCTCCCCGCGGAGGAACTCCGTGAGCTTCCCGCGGGTCTCACGGAGGCGGGAGGCGATGAGCTCGGCGAGCTTACCCAGGACCTTATGCCCGATCTTGGGGTCGGAGTCGAGGAGCTTGCGGAGCTCCTCCCCGGGGAGGGCGATCAGCCTCGTCTCGCCCCGGCACCGAGCGGAGAGGGTCCGGGTCCTCTGGGGGCCGACGAGGGCCGACCAGCCGAAGCTGCCCCCGCTGGGGACGGCCTCGACCTCCACCTGGCGCTTCGATGCCCCGGGCCAGAGCTGGACCCCCATCTCCAGGGCAACCTCACCGGCCAGGACCAGGAAGAAGTCCCGGGCCGGCTCGCCCTCACGGAAGAGGACCGTCCCCGGCTCGTGGACCTCCTCACGGCCGATCGCGGCGAGACGCGCGAGCTCCTCTTCGGTCAGGCCGGAGAAGAGCGCGAACCTCCGCAGGAGCTGGACCGGCACCATCTTCAGATTCAAACCCGCACTCCCGCAGGACCGCTCGGCAGAGATCCCCCAGCTTGGCCCGAAGCTCGGGTGAGAGCTCCAAGCCCCAGCCGAGCTCCTTCGGCTCGATCCCGAGGACCACTACCTCCTTCGGCCCTTCCTCGGGGCCCAACGCCGAGAGGCACTGGAAGAGATCAAGCTCGTGGCCCGAGAGGAGGTGCAACCTACGCAGGTCGCCACCTTGCCCGAGGTGGCGGATCGCCTCCTCCAGGGTGAGGCGGTAGACCGTCCCCGGCGGGCTGAGCCCCAAGGGAGCGGCATCGACGATGATGAGCTTCTCATAGCCCGCGGCGAGGTAGGCCGCCTCGGGCGAGGTCCCCCCGTCGATCACCTCCACCCCTTCGGGGAGCGGGAGTCGCCGCAACTCCCGGATGAGGTGGACCCCCACACCCTCGTCCCTCAGCAAGATGTTGCCCACACCGAGGACCGCGATCCGCATAGACTAGCTCACCTCGAGGCGGGCGAGCGCCTGCCCCCTCGGCCCCACTAAGTGGACGGCACAGGCGAGGCAGGGGTCGAACGACCGGACGATCCTCACGATCTCGAAGGGGTTCCGCTCGTCCCGGATCTTCGTCCCCTCAATGGCCTGCTCGAGCGGCCCCGGCTGGCCCTTCTCGTCCCTGGGGGAGGCATTCCAAGTGGTCGGGACCACGCACTGGTAGTGCTCGATCCTTTTGCCCTCGATCTTGAGCCAGTGGCCCAAGGCCCCGCGGGGGGCCTCGACCAGCCCGAAGCCCTGGGCCGAATCCGGTAGCTCATATTCGGTATAGACCGGCCCGCCCGGCTCGAGCTCCATCACCCACTCGGCCATCGCATCGGCCACCAGCTTGCAGTCCAAGGCCCGGGCGAGATGGCGTCCCATCACGGAGAAGAGAGCCTGGGGCCTTACCTCAAGCTCACCCAGGGCCCAGTCCACCAGCCCCTTCACTCGGGGGTGCCCCTCGGCGTAGTTCACCAGGAGGCGGGCCAGCGGGCCGACCTCGTAGACCTTCCCGTCGTAGCGGGGGGCCTTGATCCAGGAGTAGGCCCCCTCCTTCCCAAAGTGGGGCTTGGTCATCCCCTCCGTAGGGTGGAGCGGGTCTCGGGAAGAGGCATACCAAGAGTAGCGGACCGATTCGGTGACCTTGGAGGGGTCGAGCTCCTGGGGGTTCAGATCCCGAGAGGTGGCCCCACTCCAGAAGAACAGCCCATCCTCTTGAGGGAAGCCGCCGTAGGAGAGGAGGTTCTTGCACCCCGAGCCGATCTCGAGGTAGTCGGGGTAGGCCTTAGCGATCGTCAGGACATCGGGGATGTAGATGTTATCGATGAAGCCCCGGATCTCGTTGAGCCTCCAGAGGAACGAGGTGATCTTATCGACCGTCGGGACCTGGGTGGCACCGCCGGGGACGATCCCCACGGTATGGGGGACCTTCCCGCCGAAGACCGCGAGCATCTCATGGGCCTTCCGGCGGATATCGAATGCCTGGAGGTAATGGGCCGCGGCCGCGCGGTTCGCCTCCTTATTGAGCCGGTAGTCCCCCTCATACCTTGGGAGGAAGGGGCCGAGCTCGCCCCGCTCGAGGAATCGCTTGACTGCTCGCAGGCCGGGATCACTGCCGCTGTAGTCGGCCACCTTGGTGATATCGACATAATCGAGTGCCGCGAGGTGGTAGAAGTGGAGGACATGGGACTGGATGAAGTTCGAGCCCAAGATCAGGTTGCGGACGATCCGACCGTTCTTGGTAATCTTCCCTTCCACCCCGAAGGCCCGATCGAGGGCGAAGGTCGAAGCCGTGGCGTGGGCGATCGGGCAGACCCCGCAGATCCGCTGGGTGATGAGCGGGGCATCTCGGGGGTCCCGCCCCTGGAGGATCAACTCCAGCCCGCGGAAGAGGGTCCCCGAGCTCCTCGCCTCCTCACCACCCCGCCCTCTACGATGGCCTCGATCGCGAGGTGGCCCTCGATCCGGGTGGTCGGGTCGATGACGATCTTGCCCATTTAGGCCTCCTTCAGCTTCTCGTAGAACGGCGAGACTAGGTCCGGGAAGCCCGGCTCGACACAGCCGTTGCAGGGGGCCCCGCAGCCGATAACCCAATTGGTCCCGCCGTTCCAGAGCCTCAAGGGGCAGTCGGCATGGGTGATCGGCCCCTTGCAGCCCAGCTCGTAGAGGCAGCCCTCATCGCTCAGGTATCTCGCGAACTTCCCCTCGTCGAAGTAGGCCCGCCTGGGGCAGTGCTCGTGGATCAGCTTCCCATAGAAGAGCTTCGGCCGGCGGTATTCGTCCAGGAGGCGCGCCTCCTCCAGGCCCTCGAGGCCCGAAAGCAGGATGGCCGCGACCGTCCCGACGAACCAGTCGGGATGGGGCGGGCAGCCGGGGAGGTTGACGAGCGGGGTCGAGATCCCCTCGCGCGCGAATAGCTCGCCCAGCCCGATGCAGCCTGTGGGGTTCGGCCTTGCGGCGAAGATCCCCCCGAAGGAGGCGCAGGTCCCCAGGGCCAGGGCCGCCTGGGCTGCCCTCCCTAAAGAAGCCGCCCGCGCGGCCAGCGGCTCCTCCCCCAAGGTCCCGTAGAAGCCCCCCTCGGCCGGGGCGAATATAATCCTCTTTCGGCCCAATCTGAAGCCTGAAGCGAGAAGGATAGAAAGGGGGAAAGAGATGATCGTGACCGCGGAGAAGCCGCTGGAGGAGGTCCTGGCCTTCCTGGCCCCTTATCAGCGGATCTTGGTCCTCGGCTGCCAGGGCTGCTTCCAGCCGCCGCGGGGCTTGAAGGAGGCCGAGGCTTACCTCCCCAAGCTGGAAGCCACGGGCAAGGCCGCGAGAGCGGCCACCTTAGCGAGGCAGTGCGATGCTAAGCTCGTCGCGGCCAAGCTGGGGGAACAGCTCAGCGGGCCGCTCGGCGATGCCGAAGCGGTCCTCTCCCTTGCCTGCGGCGTGGGGGTCCAGATGGTCTCCGCGGCCTTCCCGGAGGTCCCGGTCTTCCCCGCCCAGAACACGATGTTCATCGGCGGGGAGGGCGCCGAAGGGGCCTTCCTTGAGTTCTGCTCTGGCTGCGGGGACTGCCTCTTGGGCCGGACCGGGGGGATCTGCCCGATCACCCGCTGCTCAAAATCTTTGCTCAACGGCCCCTGCGGCGGCTCCCAGGAAGGCCGGTGCGAGGTCGACCCCTCGCTCGAGTGCGCCTGGCACTTGATCTACGAGCGGCTGAAGGCCCTGGGGCGACTGGACTCCTTGGCCGAGATCTGGGGAGTCCGGGACTGGTCCGGCGGGCCCCGCGTGCTCCGGCCCGCCCGAGCCCGGCCGGGGCCGGAGCAATGAATTTGCCCCCGCCCCGGCGCGAGGGCTATGATACTGAACTAAGACGAGGAGGTGGCCTAGAGGAGGGATCAGACAGGTCAAGGAAAAATGAGCCACCAGAAGGAGGTCTGAATGGCTGGGGTTCGGACAGTCCCATCGGATCTGGAGATCGCTCAGGCGGCCAAGCTCAAGCCGATCCTGGAGCTGGCCCGGGAGGTCGGGATCTTGGAGGAGGAGCTCGAGCCCTACGGCTGGTATAAGGCCAAGGTCCTCCTCGAGATCCGCGAGCGGCTCAAGGACCGGCCGAACGGGAAATACATCGATGTCACGGCCATCACGCCCACGCCCCTCGGCGAGGGGAAGACGGTCACCACGATCGGCCTCTCCCAGGGGCTCCACTACATCGGGAAGAAGGTCTTCACCTGCATCCGCCAGCCCTCCCAGGGGCCGACCTTCGGGATCAAGGGCGGGGCCGCCGGGGGAGGCTACTCCCAGGTCGTCCCGATGGAGGACTTCAACCTCCACTTAACCGGGGACATCCACGCCGTCGGGGCGGCCCACAACCAGCTCGCGGCGGCGATCGACGCCCGGCTCCTCCACGAGCGGAACTACGGGAAGGAGCGGTGGGAGAAGATGGGGATGCGCTACCTCAACATCAACCCCTACTCCATCACCTGGAACCGCGTCGTCGATGTCAACGACCGGGCGCTGCGCAAGATTATCATCGGGCTGGGGACGCGCGAGGACGGCTACCCGAGGGAGTCAGGCTTTGACATCACGGTCGCGAGCGAGGTGATGGCGATCCTGGCCCTCGCCACGAGCCTGAAGGACCTCCGCTCGAGGATCGGGCGGATTGTGATCGGGACCGATTGGTCCGGGAACCCGATCACCGCCGAGGACCTCGGCGTGGCCGGGGCGATGACCGTCCTTTTGAAGGACGCCATAAAGCCGAACCTGCTCCAGACCCTCGAGGGGAGCCCGGCCTTCGTCCACGCCGGCCCGTTCGCGAACATCGCCCACGGGAATAACTCGATCGTGGCCGACCAGATCGCCTTAAAGCTCGCCGACTATGTGGTGACTGAGTCCGGGTTCGGGGCCGACTGCGGGATGGAGAAGTTCTTCGACATCAAGTGCCGCTACTCCGGGTTAATCCCGAACTGCGTGGTGATGGTCGCCTCCGTCCGGGCCCTCAAGATGCACGGCGGCGGGCCGAGGGTCGTCCCCGGGCGGCCGCTCGATCCGGCCTATACCCAGGAGAACTTGAAGCTCCTGGAGAAGGGGCTAGTGAACCTCGAGGCCAACATTAAGATCGCCAAGCTCTTCGGGATCCCCGTAGTCGTGGCGGTCAACCGCTTCCCCACCGACACCGACCGCGAGCTCGAGCTGGTAAGAAAGTCCGCGGAGCAGTTCGGGGCCGAGGCCGGGGTCGAGTCCCGGGTCTGGGCCGAGGGGGGCAAGGGCGGGGCTGAGCTGGCCGAGGCCGTCGTCCAGGCCTGCAAGAAGCGCCCCAACTTCAGGTTCCTCTACCCCTTGGATATCCCGATCAAGGAGAAGATCGAGACGATCGCCACCAAGGTCTACGGGGCCGACGGGGTCGATTACTCCCCCGAGGCGGAGGAGAAGATCCAGCTCTACACCAAGCTCGGGTATGACAAGCTCCCGATCTGCATGGCCAAGACCCATCTCTCGCTCTCGCACAACCCCGATTGGAAGGGGGCACCCAAGGGCTACCGCCTCCCGGTCCGGGATATCCGGGCCTCAGTCGGGGCCGGCTTCCTCTATCCTCTGTGCGGGGAGATGCGGACGATGCCAGGGCTCCCGAGCAAGCCGGCCTTCATGAATGTCGACATCGACGAGGATGGGCGAGTCGTGGGGCTGTTCTGATCTAATCTGAGCGATGAATGAACTAGCCCCTTGGAGAATAAAGAGGAGGTGAGCCCCGATGAAGGAGTTCCGGGTGACCGTCCCCCACCGGCCCGGCGGGCTGGCTGAGCTCCTGGAGTATCTCGCGGAGCGGCGGATCAACCTCAAGGCCGTGATCAGCATCACCGAGCCGGAGAAGGCCCTCGTCGCATTGGTCCCTTACGATGTCGAGCTCACGAGGCGGAGCCTCAAGGAGAAGGGGGCCAAGTTCGAGGAGGCCGATGTCCTCTTTGTGGACATCCCTGACAAGCCGGGCCAATTGGCGAAGGTGGCGCGGACGATCGCGAACGCCGGGGTCAATATCGAGTCGATCTATCCCTTGGGGACAGTCGGGAGTGGGAGGGCATCGCGAGTCCAATTCGGCTTCCGGCTCAATGACCTCGAGCGGGCCAAGAAGGCCCTCACCGCCCTGGAGGAGTGGGCCCCCCTATGTGGGGGTCGGAGGGGAGGGCTAGCCAACCGGCTCGATGCGGGCTGCGCAGACCTTGAACTCGGGGATCCCGCAGATGGGGTCGAGGGTGTCGATCGTGAGGCGATTGGCCGGCGACTCCTGGTAGAGGAAGGGCATGAAGGCCGTGCCCGGCCTTATCTCTGTGATCCTGGCTTTGGCGATAATCTCCCCTCGTCGGCTGATTACCCTCACTTTATCTCCTTCCTTAATGTGATACCGGCCAGCGTCCTCGGAGTTGAGCTCGATGAAGTTCTCGGGGTTGGCCCGCTCGAGCGCGGGGACCCGCCGGGTGAAGCTCCCCGCGCCATATTGCATCAAGATCCTCCCGGTGGTGAGAACCAAAGGATACTCCTCATCCGGCTCCTCCGCCGGAGGGCGGTGCTCGACCGGCTGGAATCGCCCCAGCCCCCGGGTGAACCGGTCCTTATGGAGGAACTTCGTCCCGGGGTGGTCCTCGCTCGGACAGGGCCACTGGAGGCCGAACCCCTCCTCAAGCCGCTTGTAGGTGATCCCGCCATAGGTCGGGACGAGCCGACGGATCTCCTCCATGATCTCCGCCGGGGAGTCGTAAGCCATGGGGTAGCCCAGCCTCTGGGCCAGCTCGCAGAGGATGAGCCAGTCGGGCTTGCTCTCGCCCAATGGCTCGATCGCCTTCCTCACCTTCTGGACCCGGCGCTCGGTGCTGGTGAAGGTCCCATCCTTCTCGGCGAAGCTGCAGGCGGGGAGGATGACATCGGCGAACTCGGCCGTCCTCGTGGGGAAGACCTCTTGGACCACCAGAAATTCTAGCATCTCTAAGGCCCGCTCGACCTTGGAGAGGTTGGCCTCGGTGATGGCGATATTCTCACCGATGATGTAGAGCCCCTTCAGCCGGCCCGCGAGGATCTCGTCCCACATCCTCGTGCACCAGATCATCGGCTCATAGTCGGGGAGCTTCACCCCCCAGGCCGCCTCGAAGGCCCCCCGGGCTGCGCCATCGCCCATGCTCCGATAGCCAGGGAGGAACTCCGGCAAGACGCCCATATCGCAGGCCCCCTGGACATTGTTCTTCCCTCGCAGGGGATTTACCCCGGAGGCCTCCTTCCCCACATTCCCCGTGAGCATCGCTAGGTTGGCGATGGAGATCACATTCCCCGTGCCGATGTGGTGTTGCGTGATCCCCATGCAGTAGACGATGCTCGCGGGTGAGTTCTTGGCATAAGTCTCGGCTGCGGCGCGGATCAGCTCCTCCGGGAGGCCGCTCGCCTCCGCCCCGCGCTCTAGGGTGTAGCGGCTCAGGACCTCCCTCAGCTCCGCGAACCCCTCGGTCCGGTCCCGGATGAACCCTTCATCATGGAGCCCCTCCGCGATCATGTAGTTCATCATGGCATTGAGGAGGGCGATATCGCTCCCCGGCCTCAAAGGGAGATAGATGTCGGCCCGCTTGGCCAGCTCAGTCCGCCGCGGGTCGGCGACGATGAGCTTCGCCCCGGCGCGGACGGCCGGCTTGATGAAGTTATTGGCGATGATCGGGTGGGCCTCGGCCGGGTTCGAGCCGATGAGGAAGAGGCACTTTGCGCCCCCGAGCTCCTCGATGGAGTTGGTCATCGCCCCGCTCCCGAACGAGCTTATTAGCCCGGCCACGGTCGAGGCATGGCAGAGCCGGGCGCACTGATCGACGGTGTTCGTCCCGAGGACCGCCCGGGCGAACTTCTGGGCCAGGTAATTGTCCTCGTTAGTGGCCATCGAGGATGAGAGCAAGCCCAGGCTCTTCCCGCCATATCTCTCCTTGAGCTCGGCGAATTTGGCGGCGATGAGGGAGTAGGCCTCATCCCAGCTCGCCTCCTTAAAGGAGCCGCCCTTCTTGATCAAGGGCTTGGTCAGCCTATCGGGATGGTAGATCACCTGATGGACTGTAGCCCCCTTGGGGCAGAGGCTCCCGCGGTTGATCGGGTGCTCCTTGCTGGGACGGAGGCCCTTCACCTTCCCGTTCTCGACCTGAAGGTAGAAGTTGCACCCGACCCCACAATAAGGGCAGACAGTCAGGACCTCTTTCATCTCGTTCACCTCACTCTCATTCCTAGCCCAGCCCCGCTATCTCGAGCTCCCCCGGCGTATTCAAGTTGGTGAAGCTCCGGAGCCCGGGATCGACGGCCCTGAGCTCCTCCTCGGCGACGACCTCTTTAGGGATCAGCTCCAAGAGGTTGTGAACCCTCAGGGAGCCCTTCGCCAGGAGTCCCCCGATCTTCGCGGCGCAGCTCCGGCGGTAGACACCAGGGAAGGGCTCAAGGTAGCCGCGGACGCGGGGGAGGATCGCCTCCGCTTGGGGTGAGAGGGGAATCCTCTCGAGGAGCAATGAGAGCACGGAGGGCGAGAGCAGGGGCATATCGCAGGCGACGACCAGGCTATACTCATAAGTCGAGACCATCAGCCCGGTATAGATCCCCCCGAGCGGCCCCTTCCCCTTCACTAAGTCCTCGACCACCGGGACATCCAGGAGGTCCGTATACCGCCTCCTCTCGCCCGTTATGACCAGGACCTCGGGGCAGAGCCCCTCAAGGAGCCTCACCGCTCGGACGACCAGCGGCTCGCCCTCGAAGCACAGAAGGCCCTTGTCCCTCCCCAACTGCCGCGAGCGCCCCCCCGCGAGGACGATCCCCGTCACGCCTCCCATCTTCAGGGTATGATAATGCCCGCGCTCGGCCGGGAACAACTCGAGCACTTGCCCAAAGATGCCCCGTAAGCTAAGCTCTCCGTCGGCCCATCAGTCAGCCCGCGGGCATGGAGGATAGGATGGAGACCGCGCTGGGGGAGTCGCTCGGTCGGCCAGAAGAGGTGGCCCTCCCCGAGCCCTTCCAAATGCAGGCTGAGGAGTTCCGGCTCCTCCGAGCGAGCCTGGCCGACGGCCGCTCCCAGGCCCAGGATGTCACGCTCTTCATCCTCATCGATGGGAGGATTGTGGTGATTCGGAAGCCCTTCCATCCCCCGGGGGTCTGGCGGCCCCCGAGCGGGCTGGTCCGGGAGAGCGAGGAGCTCCTCGAGGCGGCCCGGAGGGAGGCCCTGGAGGAGGCCGGCCTGGAGGTCGAGCTGGAGAGGTATCTCTTACGGCTTCGGCCGACCTTCGTCCACGCTGGGGAGGAAGTCCGCTGGACCTCCCATGTCTTCCTCGCCCGGCGGAGGGGCGGGGCGCTTCGGCCGCGGGACACCCGCGAGATCGCGGCGGTCCGGCTCGTCTCGGCTGCCGAGCTCCAGGGGCCGATCCGTGAGAGGCTGATCCGCTCAGGCCTCGGCGGCCTCCGCTACCGCGCCGAGCTCGCCGATTTCGCCCTCGCCCGGTTGAGGGAGCTCGGGGTGATCCCGCTAGACTAGAGCGGGAAGCGGACGGAGCCGCCATCGACCTGGATCGCCGCGCCGGTGATATAGCTCGCGCGGTCCGAGACGAGGAAGGCCACGAGATCCGCCAACTCCTCCGGCCGGCCCAGCCGGCCCATCGGGATGTCCCGCAGCCAGCTTTGCTCGGCCTCCTCGTAGCTGATCCCTTGGCGCTCGGCCTGGGCGCGGATCAGCTCTTTCATCCGGTCCGTGGCCGTAGGCCCCGGGCAGACGGAGTTCACGGTGATGTTGTATCTCGCCAGCTCATTCGCGAGCGACTTCGCCAGGCCGATCACCGCCAGGCGGAGGGAGTTCGAGAGCACAAGGTTCTCGATCGGCTGCTTCACCGCGACCGAGGTGGAGAAGATCAGCCGGCCCCAGCGCTGGGCGATCATCTTCGGGATGACCTCCCTCGCCAAGCGGACGGCGCTCATCAGCGTCAGTCGGAAAGCGGCCTCCCACTGCTCGTCGCCCAACTCGAGGAACGGGCCGGGCGGCGGCCCACCGGCGTTGGCTACCAGGATATCGATTCCCCCGAGCCGCGCCTCGGCCTCCCGGACGAACCGCTTGATCTGCTCAGGGTCGGTCAGGTCCGCCGGGACGGCTAGGACCTCCGCGCCCGTCCTCCGCCGGATCTCCTCCGCCGCCTCTTCCAGCCTCCGCCCGTCCCGGGCGCAGAGGGCCAGGCTCGCCCCCTCCTCGGCCAGCCGGAGGGCGATCGCCTTCCCCAAGCCCCGGCTGGCGGCGGCTACTAGCGCCCGCTTCCCCGCAAGCTGCAAGTCCATGCGGGCCTTTATACCCTTCCGGGCAGGTCTCCTGCAACTTGCCAGGTGAGCCTGAGGGAGGGGACGGAGATCACCATCTCGGGGGAACCGTTTCCGGATTCTGGGAATGTTACAGTGATTTCGATCACCGATCGCCCCAGCGCTGCCCCCTAGAATGGGGCCAAGCATAAAGGGGGGATGTGAATGCTCAAATTCAGCTTGTTGCGTAGGTCGCTGCTCCTGCTACTGCTGCTAGCGCTCGTCGGCGGGTCGCTCTCCGTGGCGACCCAGGCTCAGGACGACTCAACCCTGAAGAGTAAGGTGGCTCAGCTTCAGGACACCATGAAGGCCCTGGAGTCCACGGTGCGGGCCCTCTCGGTCGAAGTGCTGAAGCTCTCCGAGGACTTCGATAAGGGCGTGGCGGACCTCCAGCCACGGGTCCTCACCCTGGAGCGGCTCTACAAGGAGTTGCAGTTCAACTACAAGAAGTTCGAAGGGACAATCTCCGAGCTCCAGGCGGTGACCGCCAAGTTGAGCGAGGATGTGGGGGACCTGAGGGAGAGCTTCGGCTCGCTCTCCAGCACCGTGATCACCCTCCAGAATACCGTCGGAGGGATGACCGCCCGGCTGGAGAAGAGCGAGGGCCGGCTAGGGATCCTAGCCGAGCAAGTCCAGGATCTCTCCGAGCTCAAGCCCGTCGTAGTCGCGCTGGGCCAGACCGTCTCTGACCTGGCCGGGACAGTCCCGGTCTTGCAGAAGGCCGTGGCCGACTTGAGCAACGCTCAGAGCAGCCTCCAGCCGGCCGTGGTCAGCCTCCAGGGGACTGTTGGAGACCTCTACATCAGGGTCAAGCTCTACGAGGACCGCCTCCTCGAGCTCTCCGAAACGGTCAGGACCCTCTCCGGCCTCCCCGCAGTCCTGAACAACCTTCAGGATGTGGTGGGGAAGCTCCTCGTCCGCGCTGATCAGAGCGAGGCGGGGATCAAGAACCTCGAGGTCTATGTCCACCAGATGAACATCGAGGACCTCTACGGCTCGATCGAGAAGCTGAAGGAGAAGCTTGGCTCGGTGCTCATGGAGGTTGAGAGCACGCGCATGAAGGTCCAGGAGCTCCAGAAGCCGATCGATGTCCAGGCGATCAAGAGCGAGATCGTCAGCTCCGTTAAGGCAGAGGTCGAGCCGTCGGTGGTGGCAGTGCAGCAGGCGGCCGCAAAGATCGACACGATGCAGCGGCAGCTCGACGAGAACGCGAAGAAGATCAACGCAGCGAACACCATGGCCCTGCTCGCGCTGCTGGTCGGCTTGGCTGCGGTCGTCATGCCCTTCATGGTGAAGTAGGACGGATCGGTCTCCCCCGTGCGGGGAGCGGACATGGGAGAGTAGGAATCCCCCTTTCTTGAGGAGAGATGGGGAAGGTGGCCACAGGCTGCCTTCCCCATCTGCGTTCTGAGAGCGGTCACTCCCCAGCATTGCCGATTCTTGACGGGCTAGCCCAGGATGAAATTGCTTGGAAGGCCGAGGGGCAGAGGTCGCTCAGAACGCAGTCGGCGCAGCGTGGCCGCCGGGCCCGGCAAATCTCGCGCCCATGCCGGATGAGCTGGAGGTGGAGCTGGTATTTCAGCCGGTCGGGGATGAGCGGATTGAGCTTGTCATGCGGCTCGCCCCCCTCGATCCAGCCGAGCCGGCGCGCGATCCGCCCGATGTGGGTGTCGACGGGGAAGTAGGGCTTCCCCAGGGAGAAGAGGAGGACCACCCCGGCGGTCTTCTTCCCCACGCCCTCGAACGAGAGCAGCTCGGCCAGGGCCTCCTCGGTGCTCAAGGGCTCGAGGTAGGAGAGCGAATAGCCTCCTTTCTCCGCGGCCAGCTCCTGGAGGAGCTTCTTGATCCTCCGGGCCTTCTCGTGGTGGAGCCCGCCGGGCTGGATCGCCTCCGCTAGCTCCTCCACTGGGGCAGCGGCTGCGGCCTCCCAGGTGGGGAACCTCGCCTTCAGGCCGGCATAGGCCCGGTCCCGGTTGGCATCGTTGGTGTTCTGTGAGAGGATCGTCTTGATCAGGACATCTAAAGGATCGCCGTGGGAGCGCCATTCCAGTCTACCATACTTCTGCCCCAGCCGGCGCGCGACCTCGAGGATCGCCTCCTTGAGCTCCATCTCTGCCTAAGCCAAGGTTAGGGGATCGCCCCTCCGGCAGCAACCCGATCGGGTATCATTGGGGCAAGGAGGATGACTGACGATGCTCAAGGCGGAAGCCGGTGCTGACCTGATCGTGAAGCTGGAGGACGGCGCGGACCTCCTGGGGGAGCTCGCTCGCTTAGGGGTCGAAGCGGGGCTGGTCTTGGGGATCGGGATGGTCCGAGAGGCCCGGCTCGGCTACTGGAATGGCTCGGCCTACGAGGAGCACAAGATCCCAGAGTCGGCCGAGCTCCTCTCGCTCCAGTGCAACCTCTCTCTCAAGGACGGCAAGCCCTTCCCTCACTGCCATGCCGTCCTCGGGCGGCGGGATGGGACGGTCATCGGAGGCCACCTCCTCGGGGCGAAGGTCCACAATGTGAACGAGCTCTACATCAAGCGGCTGGATATCCGGCTCGAGCGGCGAAAGGAGAAAAGCGGCCTCTTTGGGCTTTACATTAGCTGAGGGGAAGAGGTGATCGGCCGGCGTCAAGGGAGAAGTGTTCGGCTGGTCCTATTCTTCCACCCTCAATCGAACAGTTACGAACAGGCCCCCCTCTTGACAGAAGGCGGGGTATCTGGTAGAGTGTTAAACGATTAACAGAACTATGGTGACTATCCGGGAGGTGGCGGAGCAGGCGGGAGTGTCGGTGGCGACTGTCTCCTATGTGATCAACGGGACCCGCAGGGTGGCCCCGGACACGCTAGCCCGGGTGCGGCGGGCGATGGCGGAACTGGACTACCAGCCCAATTCAGTGGCCCAATCCCTGCGGACCCGGACGACCCATGTCATCGGGGTCCTCGTCTCGGACATCACCAACCCATTCTTTGCTACCCTCGTCCGGGGTGTGGAGGACGCCGCCGTAGCGGCTGGCTACTCCCTCCTTGTCTGCAACAGTGATGAGGATCTGATCAAAGGGAATGCCTACATGCGCCTCTTGCTGCGGCGGAGGATGGACGGGCTTCTCATCGCCCCAGTCCGTGATGGAGCAAGCCCAGCGATCCAGGAGCTAGCTAAGCGTCGAATGCCGTTCGTGTTCATCGACCGCAGGGCGGCGGGGGTTCCCGCGGATGCGGTTCTCTCCGACAATGTGGGCGGGGCATATCAAGCCACGCGACACCTTATCGAGCGGGGCCATCGCCGGATCGGGATCGTGCTCGGGATTCCCGGGGCGACGACGACCGAGGAGCGTTTCGCCGGCTACCGCCAGGCTCTGGAGGAAGCAGGGATCCCCTTCGTCGAGGAGCTTGTGGCCTGGGGCGGCTACCGAATCGAGGGCGGGCAGCGGGCCGCGGCGCAGCTCCTCTCCCGACCGGAGCCTCCCACGGCGATCTTCAGCACCAACAACCAGATGACAGTGGGAGTGCTGCGCGAGCTCTTTCTTCGCCGGATCCCGATCCCGGACAAGGTCGCGGTCGTGGGCTTTGATGACTTGGAACTGGCAGAGATGGTGATCCCGCCTCTCACGGTGGTCGCCCAGGATCCTTATGAAATCGGCCAGCGCGCGTTCGAGCTCCTCCTCGAGCGGCTCGATGATCCTGGTGCCGGAGGATCTAGGGAGATACGAGTCCCGGTGGAACTCCGGGTGCGGGGGTCGACATGAGCTTGTCCGGGCAGCGACTGCACGGTGTGTGGGTGGCCATGGTGACCCCCTGGGATGAGGCCGGGGCAGCCCCGAGACGAGGGATATTGGCCGGGCTGATCGACCGGTTTGCTCGAGCAGGCGTTGACGGCCTCTTCATCCTGGGGACCACGGGGGAGGGGGGCCTTCTGAGCCCTGAGGAGCGCGAGGTCTTTGCGAAAGCGACTCTGGAGGAGGCCCGAGGGAAGCTCCCTGTCATCGTCCACACGGGACACGACCGCACAGCTATGGCTGTGGAACTCTCGTTGCACGCTAAAGCTATAGGGGCGACCGCCGTGGCGGTCTCTCCCCCAGCTCGCTATCGGTTAGATGAGAGCGAGCTGGAAGCTCATTTCCTTAAGATCGCTCATGCTCTTGGAGGCTTCCCCATGCTCCTCTATGACATCCCGTGCGCTACGGGGAATCCGCTGAGCGCTGATCTCCTCGGCCGCATCGCCGCGCAGGCCCCAAATGTGGCCGGGGCAAAGGTGAGCCGGTCGGACTGGGAAGCCTGGGAGGGCTACCTGGCCCGCGCCGACTCGCTGGCCCTGTTTGTGGGAACGGACACGCTTTGCCTCCCTGTGCTAGAGATGGGTGCGTCGGGGATCGTCTCAGGGCCGGCGAACCTCATGCCCGAGCTATATGTCCGGCTGTATCGCGCCGTCCGCGGGGACATCGCCCAAGCCAGGGCCTATCAGGACATCGTGCGGCGACTCTGTGAAGCGGTGCATTACGGCACGCCACTCGCGTTCATTAAGCAGGGGCTAGAGCTCTTGGGTTGGGCCGTCGGGCCTACCCTATCGCCACTGCGGCCTCTCCGCGCCGCGGAACTGGCCGAGCTACGCCAGGCCCTGGCCCAACTGAGCGAAGTGGCTGCCCGATGCGGCAGAAAGGAGGTGGTTGCCGGGAAGCATCCAGAGTAAGAGGACGTGGGAATGCGCATCTTCCAGAGGAGGTGAACGAAATGCGCAAGGCCTTAACGTTGGCAATGACGGGAGTGCTGCTTCTGATGTTGGGGATGGCAGTCCCCAGCGGGGCCGCTCAGCAAGTAGTGAGGATCGAATTCAACACCCTGTTCCACGAGGCCGATGCCAACGCCATGGCAGAGATCGTCACCCTATTCACCGAGACCCACCCCAATATTCAGGTGGACCTCGTCCAAGGGCGCTGGGCTCAATACTACGCGGAGCTCCGGCTCTCCGTGATCGCCGGCACTCCTCCGCAGCTCGGGATTTGCCACGTGAACAGGCTTGTGGAAGTGGCGGACTACCTGACCCCGCTTGAGGCCTCGCCAGTTGGAGACCTGATCCAGATGGGCGGGATCAATGCCGCGGACTTTCCCGAGGCCACCTGGAAGGCCGGGGAGTTCGGTGGCCACCACTACCTCATCCCGCTCGACACCCACGGGTGGGGGCTGTGGTATAACAAGGACATCTTCGCGGCCGCCGGCCTCGATCCGGAGAAGCCGCCCCAGACAATGAGCGAGTTCGTCAGGGCGGCCGAGGCGATCAAGGCCGCCGGCTACTATGCCTTCCATCCGGCCGAGGACTCTCTCCCACGGAAGCTCCGCCGGGCCTGGGAGATCTTCTTCTACCAGATGGGCGGCGGCTCGCTCTTCGACGAGGGATACACCAAGGCCACGTTCAACAACACCATAGGTCTCACCGCCCTACAGTTCCTCGTAGACATCTTCAACGGCTTCGGCTGGAACATCGTGGGCGGCAACGGCTATAACCAGTTCACCGCCGGCCGACTGGGGATGCTATTCGCCGGGAACTGGTTCTACCCCACAGCTCGGGACAGCGGCGTCAACTGGGGCTATGCTAAGGTCCCCAACTTCTTCGGAACGCCCTACACCTGGGGAGCAAGCCACCAGCTCTCTGTCCCGCTCCAGCCTGCTGGAACCTCGCCCGCTGTCTATGAAGCCACGATGGAGCTCGCCCACTTCGTCGTCGAACACTCCCACATCTGGACCATGTCGGGTGGCCACATTGCGGCGAATCGGACAGCGCTTGAAGACCCAGCTCTTCTCTCCTCAGATTACTGGACCCGCTCCGGACATCTACTGAATGAGATGATCCAGGAGGGTCTGGTCAAGTTCCCGATCAACCACCCGCGCGGCTCGGAGCTGGAAAGCGCGATCGAGACCAGGATCGAACTGGCGGTGAACGGACAGCTCACGCCCGCACAGGCCCTAGCCGAGGCAGAGGCAGAGTGCAATCGGATCCTACAGGGCGGGTAAGCTTGGGAGAGGGCCGGGGGTGGAGCCTTGGCCTCCACCCCCGGCTTCTTCAAATCAGATAAGTGATCAAGCCATGAGAGCCAAGATCAGGGGATTCCTCTATCGCCATCGAGGGCTCGAGGGGATCCTGTATGTGCTCCCGTTTGCTGCGTTATGGGGCATCTTCCTCGCCTGGCCGGTCGGATATGGGATTTACCTCAGCCTCTTCGAGTGGAGCCCGATGCAGGGTTCTCGCTTCGTCGGCTTGGAGAACTATATCAAGCTCTTCGGCGACGCGCGGTTCCTGAACGCCCTGGGCAACACATTCAAGTTTGCCGCGATCGCTGTGCCCCTGATCCTCGGCCTGGGGCTGCTCTTTGCCTTGATGCTCTGGAGCTGGGGACGGACCCGGCGTGGGGTCGGTTTCATCCAGGCCGTGCTCTTCTTCCCCTACCTCCTCACCGTCTCCACCGTGGCCATCACTTGGAAGTGGATGTTCGATCCCGACTTCGGCTTGGTGACACATGCGTTCAAGGCCCTGAAGATCGCGGCTCCCGTGTTTCTGACGGAGCCTGCCTGGGCCCTGCCCGCGATCGCCTTCGCCACTGCCTGGTGGTTGGCCGGGTATCGCATGGTCGTCTTCCAGGCCGGCCTTGGGGAGATCCCCCAGGAACTCTTCGAGGTAGCCTCGATCGACGGCGCGGTCTTCCACCAGAAATTCCTCCACATCATCCTCCCGCTTCTCAAACCGGCTCTCCTCTTCTCTCTAGTCCTGACGCTCATCTCCGCCTTCCGGACCTTCGGCCAGGCACTGATGATGACGGAGGGCGGGCCGGGGAGGTCTACAGAGGTCCTGGCCCTCTATCTCTACCGCACGGCCTTCGAGTATTTCAACATCGGAAAGGCCGCGGCTTCCGGAGTAGTGCTCTTGGTCATCATGCTGGTCCTCACCCTCATCGGAGTCAAGCTGCTGGGCCTCAAATCGGAACTAGGATGACAAGGCTCAGAGCCTGGGGACCATATCTTGTGATGTTCGGCATCGCCCTCCTCTGGATCATCCCTAGTCTATGGGTGGCCGAGACCGCGTTCAAACCTAATCCCGACATCTTCTCCATCCCACCGAAGTGGCTCCCCTCGCGTCTGACCACCGCTCATCTCGGCAAGCTCTTCGCGAGCTGGCCTTTCGGGCGCTGGCTGCTGAACAGCCTGATCCTCGCAACCTTGGTGACGGCCAGCTCATTGATCGTCTCGACCTTAGCGGCCTTCTCCTTCGCCCGTCTTCAGTGGCCCGGGCGGGACGCGCTCTTCCTGGTGATCCTCGTGTTCATGCTTCTCCCTATGGAGGTTAGTGTGATACCTCTATACTTCATGATGAACAGCTTCCGGCTCCTCAACACGATCTACGGTGCTGCCCTTCCGATGATCGCCCTCCCCATCGGGGTCTTTCTTCTCCGGCAGTTCTTCCTCAACATCCCCCGCGATCTGGAAGACGCGGCACGCATCGATGGCTGCTCGAGCTGGGGGGTCCTGACTCGTGTCATCATCCCGAACTCGACCCCGGTCTTCGCGGCATACGGCATGTATATCTTCAACTACACCTGGAACGAATTCTTCTGGTCTCTGATCTGCCTACGGAGCGCGCAGAAGGTCACGCTCCCTGTGGGGTTAAGGCTGATCCAGGGGGCATTTGAGATTAACTACGGGCTGATCACCTCCGCGGCGTTCATGGCCTCTCTCCCATCTCTGGTCGTCTTTCTCATCCTTCGCCAGCGGATCATCCGCGGGATCGCGCTCTCCTCCGGGATCAAAGGCTGACGAGGAGGAGGCAAAGGCATTGGAGGCCCTCGACCTAACCCGGCGCTACATCCCAGCTCCCCCTTCGCATCCTACCTGTCACGCCCCCAGCCTTTGCGAGCTGCCGGGCGGGGAGCTACTCCTCGCATTCTACGCCGGGAGCAGGGAGGGAGCGCCGGACTCAGTGGTCCTCGGGGCGCGTTTTGACCCTGAGCGCTCTGAATGGTCATCGCCGGAGGTTTGGGTGGATGTGCCCGGCCGGGCCCCCGCCAACCCCCGTATCTTCCTCGGCCCGGACGGGGCCGTGTGGCTACTCGTTGGGATCAACTACGGCCCGAGATGGTGCAGCGGCGAGACCTACCTCTTCCTCAAGCGGAGTTTCGACCTCGGCCGGACTTGGCGTGACCTCGAGCTCTTCTGGGAGGAGAAGGGGCTCCTCGGGAAGAACAAGCCCCTCCACCTCAGAGAGGTCTGGCTGATTCCAGTGGAGTGGGAGCGCGAATGGAGCGCGGCATTTCTCCGCTCGGAGGACAACGGAGCGACCTGGGAGATCGTGGGTGATCTGGGGAAGGAAGCAGGGGCTCATCTGATCCAGCCGGCTTTGGTCCCGCTCGCTGACGGGAGGCTCATGGCCTACATGCGGAGCCAGGAGCGATACATCTTTGTGGCCTACTCCCCTGACCTGGGGAAGAGCTGGACCAGGCCCCAGCCTACACCTCTGCCCAACAACAATAGCGGGATCGATATGGAACGCCTCGACTCAGGAAGCTTGGTGCTCGCGTTCAACCCGACCACACCGGTCCCCGGGCTGGCCAAGCTCCACCAAGGTTGGCCTGAGGTGATGCCCGCCGGCTTCGATGTGTGGGGACCACGCACCCCACTGGTCCTGGCCCTCTCCCAGGATGAGGGGAAGACCTGGCCTTACCGGCTAGCTCTTGAGGAAGGCCCTGGGGAGTTCAGCTACCCGGCCATCATCCAAGACGAGCAGGGGATCATTCATGTGGCATACACGTATAATCGGAAGGCCATCTGCCATGTCCAGCTGACCGAGGAGCAGCTTCTCGCGAGGTTGGAGGGAGAATAATGAGCAAGGAGGTATGCGATGATGCAACGCAGGGTTGGTATCTTGACATTCTCTGACGGCCGGGAGGCCGTCCATCGAGAGGTCGAGCCAGTGAACCGGGAGTTCCAAACCCGCCTGGCCGAGGCGCTGCGAGCCACCGGTGAGGTGGAGCCTGTTGTAGGCCGAGAGATCATCTGGACCGCGGAGCTCGCCCGGAACGAGGCCAGGCGCCTGGCTCACGAGGGCTGTGAGGTCACGATCTTCAACTTCGCGGTCTGGAGCTTCCCGCACCTCGCGGCGGTGGCCTCGCGGTTCGCGCCCGGGCCGTTCCTCCTCTTTTCGAATATCAATCCCCAGTATCCGGGGATGGTCGGGATGCTGGCCTCGGCCGGGGCCCTGGACCAGATCGGGGTCTTCCACGGCCGGCTCTCCGGCGACATCCGGGACCCCAAAGTCCTGCGTAAAGTCCTCGCGTTCATCCGCGCTGGCTCGGCCCTCGCCCGGCTCAAGGGCGAGAGATTCGGGCTGTTCGGCGGCCGACCCATGGGCATGTATACGGCGGTCGCTAACCCCGATCAGTGGATGAGCCTCTTTGGGGTGGATATCGAGCACATTGACCAGTGGGAGATCGTCCGCCGGGCCCAAGAGGTGCCCGAGGAGGAGGTCGAACATGCATTCCAGTGGCTCTCCAAGAAAGTGGGCGAGATCCGCTATGATGGCAAGCAGCTCACCCCGGAGAAGCTCAAGCTCCAGATCCGGAGCTATATCGCGCTCCGGGAGATGAGCAAAGAGATGGGCCTCGATTTCCTTGGGGTGAAGAGCCAGCCCGAGCTCACCGACCACTTCGTGACCATGGATGTGGCCGAAGCGTTCCTCAACGATCCCTACGACTGGAACGGCCCAAAAGAGCCCCTGGTCGCGGCCACCGAGGCGGACATGGACGGGGCCCTGACGATGGAGATCTTGAAGCACATCACCGGTGAGCCGGTCCTATTCGCCGACCTCCGGCACTACGACGAGGAGTTAGGGGTGTTCGACCTCTGCAATTCCGGCACCCATCCCACCTACTTTGCGGGGCACTCCTATGACCCTGATGTGAACCTCCCGAGGGTAGAGTTCTATCCCCAAGGCTTCTATTTCCCTGCCGGAGGGGCCGCGGTGCGGCACATTGCCGCCCCGGGGAAGGTCACTTTAGCCCGCCTGGCCCGCCGGAATGGCAAGTATTGGCTAGCGATCCTACCCGGAGAGTTCGTCGAGTTGCCGCATGAAGAGGCCGAGCGGAAGGCCGAGGCAATCCAGGTCAATTGGCCCCACGCCTTTGCCCGCCTCGCTGTGGGGCCCGAGGAGTTCCTCGCCGAGTATGATTCGAACCACATCCACGGCGTATACGGCGACTGGGTTGAGGAGTTGGTATGGGTAGCTCGGATGCTGGGGATCACCTACCGCGTCTTCGCCTGATCCCCAGGGAGCTCTTGGAGCTTGGAGAACAGCGGGCGGAGGGCTTGGTAGAGCTGGCGGTATAGGGCATACCAGCGGTCGTATATGGCATGGCGCTCGGGATGGGGGAGCACCGGTTCGCCATAGCTTATCCATTCCCGAATCCGCTCGTAGCGGTCCACCAGCCCCATGGCTAGCCCGACCAACAGCGCATCAGCTAATGGGGCCTCGATCCCCTCGGTGGCCGGGGTGCGAATGGCGCGGCCGGTGATGTCCGCGATGATCGAGAGCCACAGCGGGGACTTCGCCACCCCGCCGACCACCATGGTCTCCTTGCTGATCGGGAGGCCAATCTCCTCCCCGACTTCGATAGCGTGGCGCAGGGCGAACCCAGCGGCCTCGAGCAGGGCTCGGAAGAGGTGGCCTTTAGTGTGAGAGAGGGTGAGCCCGACCCAGGCACCGCGCGCGCTCGGGTCCCAGAGGGGGGCCCGCTCGCCCATAAAATACGGTAACGCTAGGAGCCCCTCGCAGCCGGGTGGAACAGCTCGGGCCAGGTCGTCGAGAAACTGGTAGGGATCCTTGCCCCCCTCCCCGAGCCCACGAGCGACCTCGGCCTGGCCCAGCTCGTCCCGGAACCAGCGGGCTAGCGCCCCGGAGGTCGCCGATCCGCCCCAGGTGTAGAACTTCTCGGTCGCTTCCACCACATGGGGCATAGAGACCAACTCCCGCGCGAACCCCTCGCCGGCGTGGATCACCCCCCAGCATGTGGAGGTGCCCATCATCGTCACATTGTCCCCCACGGTCAGGGCCCCAGCAGCTAGGGTGGCCATGGGGGCATCTACCCCGCCGGCCAGCACCGGTGTCCCCGGCGCAAGGCCGGTCAGCTGGGCTCCCTCCCTCGTGACCTCACCGATCACCTCGCCGGAGGCCACGATCTTCTCCGGCATAAGCTCGAGCGGGAGGCCCAAGGCCTGGGCCATCTCCTCGGACCACGCATGGGTTCTGATATCGTATAATCCGCCCAAGTTCCCAGCAGAAGAGTGGTCGATCGCCACTTGGCCCGTGAGGCGAAAGTTGATGTAGCAGTTGGGGGGCAAGAACAGGGAAATCCTGCGCCAGTTGGCCGGCTCATGCCGCTTGATCCACAGGATCTTCGTGTAGCCGAAGTAGCTGTCCACCCAGTTCCCGGTAACCAGGAAAAGCTTATCTAAATCAACATTGGCCTTGATCCACTCCACCTCAGCGGTGGCCCGGCGGTCCATCCAGATGAGGCAAGGCCGGATCGGCTTCATCTTGGCATCCAGGGGGATCCCACTACCGCCGTAAAGGCCGCTTATACAAACACCGGTAACTTCTTTAGGGGAGACCCCTGCCCTCGTGAGCAAGGCCCGGATTACCGTGCCAACCGCTTGAAGCCACACCTCCGGCCATTGCTCGGCCCACAGTGGCCGGGGATGAAGCACCTCATACTCCTCCGCAGCCACAGCCACCACCTCACCGGATGGCCGCACTAACGTGCCCTTGGTCGCCTGGGTGCCCACATCAACCCCGAGCAAGTACTCCTTCATCTTCCTATCTTCCTCCTGCTGTGCCGGGTGATCTTAGCCGAGCACCACGGACCGATGCAATCAGGAGAGCTCGCAAGGTCGGCAAGAGGAGCTCTTTGAAACAAAACTAGCGAAGGACGGGTGGCTCTTCTCTTAACTGCGGGGCGATGGTCTATCCTAGCTGCTCTCCTACCTCAACCCGATACCCTCGGACGAAGTCCGGCCCGCTCATCGCGCGCTTCCCCTCGGGCTGGACCTCGAGGAGCTCGAGGGCCTCCTCCCCGGCCCGGACGATGAGCCCGGGCTTCACATCTAAGACCTCTCCGGGGCTTCCGGGGAATTCGCCAGGGACGACCCGGCTCCGGTGGACCTTCAGTCGCTTCCCCCGAAAGAAGGTGAAGGCCCCGGGGTCGGGGTTGAGCCCCCGGATCAGGTTGAACAGCTCCCGGCTCGGCCTGGCCCAGTCGAGCTGGCCCAGCTCCTTCTTGATCTTCGGGGCGTAGGTGGCCTGGGAGTGGTCCTGCGGCTTGGGCTTCAGGGTCCCCCGCTCGAGCCCCTCGAGTGTCTCGAGCATCACCTCCGCCCCGAGCTGGGCGAGCTTGGCATAGAGCGAGCCGGCGGTGTCCTCCTCCTCGATCGGGATCGCTCGCTGGAGGAGGATCTCGCCGGTGTCCATCCCCTCGTCCATGAGGAAGGTGGTGATCCCGGTCTCGCGCTCCCCGCGGATGATCGCCCACTGGATCGGGGCCGCGCCCCTGTATTTGGGCAAGAGCGAGGCATGGAGGTTGATCGCCCCCCGCTTGGGGATGACCAAGAGCTCCTTGGAGAGGATCTCACCATAGGCGGCGACGATGATGAACTCCGGCTCAAGCCCGCGGATCAGCTCGAGGCTCTCGGGGGATTTGACGCTCTCCGGCTGATAAAGGCTGAGGCCGAGCCTCAAGGCGGCCTCCTTGATCGGGGTCGGCTGGGGCCGCTGGCCCCGCCCCGCGGGCCGGTCGGGCCGAGTGAAGACCGCCAGAACATCATGAGCCCGGGCGAGCCCTTCGAGGGTCGGGACCCCGATCTCACCGGAGCCGATGAAGATGAGCCTCATCCTGTCCACCTTGGCGCTGGAAGCGCTAGGATTATATTATAGCCTCGATGGCCGGACAAGCGAGGGAAGAGCTGCTCGCCCGCCTGGCGAAGGTCCTCCAGCTGGAGAAGCGGGAGGGGTATCAGGACCGGGCGGTCCTCGGCGGCCTGGAGGGGTTCATCGAGCGCGCCGCTGCGGAGCTCGAGCCCGCGGACGCGGAGCTAGCGGCCGCGCTCCGGGCCCAGGCCCAGGGCTACGCCGCGATGCCTTTCATGAAGAGAAGGGAGGCGATCCGGGAACTGGAGGACCTCCTCCGCGCGGTCGAGGTCGGGGTTGTATCTCCTAAAGCGCGAAAGGCCAAGGGGGGCCTGGGCTCGCCCGTCCGCTACGCCAAGGGGGTGGGCGAGCGGCGGGAGAAGCTATTGAACAAGCTGGGGATCGAGAAGATCGAGGACCTATTGCTCTATTTCCCTCGGCGGATCGAGGACCGCTCCCAGATTAAAAGGATCGCCTCCTTGAGGCACGGCGAGCGGGCCACGATCCACGGGAGGGTGAGCGCGATCGACACCATCCGCCCGCGGCGGGACCTGGAGATCCTGAAAGTGGCGGTCCAGGACATAAGCGGGGTGGCCTACGCCGTCTGGTTCAACCAGCCCTGGCTGAAGAAGCAGTTCGCGGTCGGGATGAAACTCGCCCTCTTTGGGGAGGTCGAGCGGGCCTTCGGGGCGGTCCAGCTCACCAACCCCGTCTGGGAGCCCGCGGGCGAGAACTTCCTGACCGGCCGGCTCGTCCCGGTCTACCCCGCGACCGAGGGGCTCCCCCAGGGGGCCCTCCTCCGCTTGATCCGGGAGAACCTCGCGCTCTACCAAGATGAGATCGAGGAGCTGATCCCCGAGGAGGTCCGGCTCCGGCTGGGCCTCCTCCCGAGGCGGGAGGCCTTCTTCAAGATCCACTTCCCCGAGAGCCTCGAGGAGTTCGAGCTCGCCAGGAGGAGCCTGGCCTTCGAGGAGCTCTTCCTCTTCCAGATCGGGGTGGCCCTCGAGCGCCGGCGGGTGCGGGACCGGCCGGGGCGGAGCCTGACGATCTCGGATGAGCAGCTCGAGGAGTTCATCGCCGCCCTCCCCTTCCGGCTCACCGCGGCCCAGGGGCGGGCGCTCGCCGAGATCAGAGAAGACCTGGCCGCGCCCCGCCCGATGCACCGCCTCCTCCAGGGGGATGTCGGGAGCGGGAAGACCGTCTTGGCCCTGATCGCCTGCCTCATCGCCCACGCGAGCGGCTACCAAGCGGCGATGATGGCCCCGACCGAGATCCTGGCCGAGCAGCACTACCGCGTGATCACCGACTTGGTCGAGCGGGCCCGGCTCCCCTTGAGGGTGGGCCTGCTGATCGGGAGCTTGCCCGAGCGGGAGAAGGCCGCGATGCGGGAGGGGATCGAGCGCGGGGAGGTCGACCTCGTACTGGGGACCCACGCCCTGATCCAGGATGAGGTCCGCTTCCGGAGGCTGGGCCTGGCGGTCATCGACGAACAGCACCGCTTCGGGGTGATCCAGCGGGCCGAGTTGGAGAAGAAGGGCCAGGAGCTCGATGTCCTGGTGATGAGCGCTACCCCGATCCCGAGGACGATCACCCTCATCCTCTACGGCCAGTTCGAGATCTCGATCCTGGACGAGCTCCCCTATGAGCGGCGGATCAAGACCTACTGGGTCGCGGAGGAGCGGCGCGAGGAGGTCTACCAGCTCATCAAGGGGAGGCTGGCGAAGGGCGAGCAGACGTTCATTATCTACCCCTTGATCGAGGAGCCGGAGGAGGAGGCGCGCCTCCTGGACCTTCGCGCGGCCACGGAGATGGCCGAGGAACTTGCGCGCGGCCCCTTCCGGGAGTTCAAGGTCGGCCTCCTCCACGGCCGGGTGAGTGACGCGGAGAAGCGGGCGGTCCTGGAGGCCTTCCGCCGAAAGGAGCTCCATGTCCTGGTCGCCACCACGATCGTCGAGGTCGGGATCGATGTCCCCGACGCCTCGATCATGATCATCGAGCACGCCGACCGGTTCGGCCTGGCCCAGTTGCACCAGCTTCGGGGCCGGATCGGCCGGGCCGGCCAGGAGGCCCTCTGCTTCGCCTTGGCCAGCCCCAAGACCGAGGAGGCGAGACGGCGGCTCGAGGCCTTCCGCGATACCGATGATGGCTTTAAGATTGCCGAGCAGGACCTCCTGATCCGCGGCCCGGGGGAGCTGTTGGGCCCGGCCCAGCACGGCCTGGACACCACCTTCAAGGCCGCGGACCTGCTGAGGGACCTCGAGCTATTGAAGCTCGCGCGGGAGGAGGCGCTCAAGCTGATCGAGGCCGAGCCGGACCACCCCTTGGTGGCCGAGTTTTCGCGGCGGTTCGGCGGGCGGTTCGAGTGGGCGAGATTCTAGAATGATCACCCGAGAAGAGGTCCTGCACATCGCCAAGCTGGCGAAGCTCAAGCTGACGGAGGAAGAGGTCGAACTCTTCCGGGCGCAGCTAGGTGAGATCCTCGATTACTTCCGGAAGCTCGAGGAGGTCGATACAGAGGGGGTCGAGCTGCTCAAGCATGTCCTCTCGCGCGGGAGCCCGTTCCGGGAGGACCAGCCCCGTGAGTCAGTCCCGCCGGAGGAGGCCCTCAAGAACGCCCCCAAGCGCCGGGGAGACTACTTCGAGGTCCCGAAGGCATTTGCCCACTAGACGTGAGGAAGCAGATTACACAACCGGTCTCCTCAATAATTATTCATTAGCAAGACGGCAGCGTGGTTCTTCAGGTGTATTCTCTGTGTGCCTATTGCTATCTCTGGGCCTTACTGAGAGAGAACTCTTGACAAAGGCGACATTCTGTGCTATTTTTTAATTTGGAGGTGACAGAGATAGGGTGGATCGGCAAGAGCGGTTTGGCAGCGGTGCTGCTTGTGATTCTGCTGATCTCTTGGGGTAACGACTTCTCGCTCTCCTCAAGATCCACAGCCGCTCATGAAGCAAATCCCTCATTCGCGGCTGGTCCGGGTTCGCAAGCACCGCAGTATGTCCCTGCAGAGTGTGTTCCTATTACTGGCTACTTCTATGATCTGTGTGCTCTGTGGTGGGGTTGCTCAAGCTATGTATGGTGGTGCGACCCCTGGGAATTCTGCATATGCAAGTGCCGTTTTTACGAGTGCACCGGGTTCTACGCTGGAGAATGGAGAACTTGGGTAGAGGAAAGGTGCAGTCTATATAGGTGCTGAACCTATCGGAAGGAGGCGAGAATGAAACCATTAAGGATAGGGTTGATATTATTGGCGGTCTTGCTGGGTGGAATCCTACCTTTTCCAACGGGTTCCTCGCATCAGGCGGAGCGTTTGCTGGACTTGCAGACATTGGCGCTAGAACGGCTTGGCGCATTCCAGCAACAGATCGACTTGATGCAGATCACCTCAGAGCTAGTCCGGTCCTTCTTTCTGGCCATGGCAGACCAAGCAACCAGGGCCCTCAGGAGCGAACAGGATCCCCAAGCGATGTCCTGGAATGTAATGTCCAAGCTGGACAGCATCACCATAGGGATAACCATCTTTCAAATTGAAGGGAAGCTATCGGGGTGGCAGGCAGAACAGCTACGCTTCGGCTTGTTCCTCGTGGATGACGCGGTGATCTTGCTCTTCTCTCAGCTTGAAGCAGCAGTGCCAGTTGCCCTCTGCGCTGGCTACTATCTCAATGGAGCGGGAGACCTCCTCGTCATCTCTCCCCAGCTCGGCCTTCGCAGGGATCAGTCCTGGATCTGTCCTATCCTAGGATATCAGGACTTCGACCTTCAAGAGTGCTACTGCCACGAAGCGATCCGGCAGGACAGCATGTAGCGCTATACTATTACTCCGTCGATATTCGTGGGAGGTGGACGTAAAGAGGTCTCTTGACCGGAGTTATAATAAAAAGGTTCCTTCGCTTCCTGGACAGGTCGAATGGTCTTCTCAACTCAGGAGAGTTGTTTCCTCCTTGATTGAGTCTATCGTAGCGAGATTGTTCCGCTCGGCTTGGACAGCCGTAGAAGAGGGTCCCTTTGGCGGGAGAGAAAGAAGTATCTACAGCTCTTGCAGAGGAAGCGCGGTCGCCCCGCTTCTCTGGCCGGCCATGGTGACCTGTGTCGAGGAGCCATAGTCGGGCAGTTGCGACGGGGACAGGGCTGGCTCTTGATCGTCCGTATGAGTGATCACCCTGGACATCTTAGCTCCCTCTCACCCTGCCTGCACCTGGCAGGATGACCACCCTCTGGATGGGATTCAAACACCATAAACCCTCGAGCTCTCCCCGGGCACTGGAGCCGCGTCGACACGCTCAAGCCCAGCACCCCTCGGCAGGCTCAGCTGCAGGAGGTCACTATGGTCCCGACGCTCTCGCCCCGGACCGCCCGTTCGAGCTCCCTCGCCTTGAAGAGGTTGAAGACCAGGATCGGGATCTTGTTCAGCCGGCAGAGCTCGATCGCCGCGAGGTCCATCACCCCCAGGTCACGGGCCAGGACCTCCTGGTAAGAGAGGCGGTCAAGCTTCCTGGCCGAGGGGTCCTTCGCCGGGTCGGCGGTGTAGACCCCGTCGACCTTCGTCCCCTTGAGGAGAAGCTTTGCCCCGATCTCGCTCGCCCGGATCGCCGCGGCCGTATCAGTCGTCACGAAGGGGTTCCCCGTCCCACCGGCGAAGATCACGAGCTCGCCCCGTTCGAGGGCCTGGATCGCTCTTCGCCGGTCGAGCGGCTCCGTGAAGGGCGTTGGGATGGCCGATTGCAAGATTGCTCTTATCCCATGTTCTTCCAACTTGCTCTGGAGGGCTAGGCCGTTGATGATCGTGGCGAGCATCCCCATCTGGTCCGCGGCCACCCGCTCCAAGCCGGAGGTTGCGCCCCGGACGATGTTCCCCCCGCCGATCACCACGGCCAGCTCCGCGAGCTTCGCGGCGGAGGCGAGGAGCCCGGCCAGCCTCTCTAGGGCCACTAGGGAGATTCCCGAACCGCTCTCAGCGGCCAGGGCCTCGCCGCTGACCTTGAGTAAGAGGCGGCGGGCGCCCTTACCCTTCATTCATTCCGCCCGACCTCGAACCGGGCGAACCGCCTGATCACGACCTTCTCGCCCACCTTCGCCGCCAGCTCGCCCAGGAGGTCCTCGATCGTCTTCTGCGGGTCTTTCACATAGGGCTGGTGGAGGAGGCAGGCCTCGGCGTAGAACTTCTTGAGCCGACCCTCGACGATCTTCTCGATCACCTGGGGCGGCTTCCCCTCGGCCTCCGCCTGGTGGCGGTAGATCTCGCGCTCCTGCCTTAGGACCTCTTCCGGGACATCCTCCAGGCCGATGTAGCGCGGCTTGGCCGCGGCGATGTGCATCGCCAGGTCCTTGACGAACTCCTTGAAGGGGGCGCTCTCCGCGGCGAAGTCGGTCTGGCAGTCGACTTCCACCAGGACCCCCACCTTCCCGCTATGGTGGATGTAAGAGGCGACCCGGCCCTCGACGGCCTCGCTCGCCCGCGAGAAGAGCTCCTTACCTTGCTCACGCAGGAGCTTCTTGGCCGCTTCCACGTCCCCGTTGCTCTCGAGGAGCGCCCGCTTGCAGTCCATGATCCCCACCCCGGTCTCCGCCCGGAGGGCCATGATCATCTCATTGCTGATCTCTGCCAAGTCCGATCCTCCTCGTCTTATGCTTCTGGCGCAGCCTCTTCCTCGAGCTCCTCGTCCGAGCCATCCTTGGCCGGCTCCTCGGCCTCAACAGCAGCGGCGGCCACGGTTGCCCCCTCGCGCCCCTCGAGGACCGCATCGGCGATCCGGGAGGTGATCAGCTTCGTGGCCTTGATCGCGTCATCGTTCCCCGGGATCGGATAGTCGACGAGGTCCGGATCGCAGTTGGTGTCGACCACGCCCACGATGGGGATCTTCATCAGCCTGGCCTCGCGGATGGCGTTCTCCTCGACCGTTGGGTCGATGACATAGATGAGCCCCGGCAGCTGCTCCATGTGGCGGAGCCCCTCGAGGTTCCGCCGGAGCTTCATCACCTCGCGGCGGAGGGAGAGGGCCTCCTTCTTGGGGAGCTTGTCGAGTTGGCCGAGGGAGTCCATCTCCTCGAGCTCGATCAGGCGCTTCACCCGCGTCCGGATCGTCCCGAAGTTGGTGAGCGTCCCGCCGAGCCAGCGCCGGCTCACATAATGGGCCCCGCAGCGCTTGGCCTCCTCCTCGATCGTCTCCCGGACCTGGCGCTTCGTCCCGACGAAGAGGATCTCCTTCCCCTGGGCCACCTGATCCCGCACGAAGTAGTAGGCCTCGGCGAAGAGGGCGATCGTCTTCTCCAGGTCGATGATGTGGATCCCCTTCCGCTCGGTGAAGATGAACGGCTCCATCTTTGGGTTCCATTTGTGCACCCGATGGCCGAAGTGCACACCCGTCTCCAAGAGCTCCTTGATCGTCAGAAGCTCCACATTCTCTCCTCCTTTCCCCTTATCTCCAGAAGACCAACTCCTGTTGGGTGAATATACCACAAGCACCGCTGTGGTTCAAACCGGCGGTTGAACCGCCAGGGGGCCATGACTATAATGAGCTTGCCATGGCGCTGGAGCGCGAATTCCCTCGGCCGCTGCCGAAGAACCGCGAGGCGGAGCAGGTCG
The DNA here is from genome assembly GCA_024653345.1 of Candidatus Acetothermia bacterium. Taxonomy (GTDB): domain Bacteria; phylum Bipolaricaulota; class Bipolaricaulia; order RBG-16-55-9; family JANLFV01; genus JANLFV01. The sequence continues at coordinate 198,741 of JANLFV010000001.1, read as the reverse complement.
TCCTCGGCGCGGCGCTGTTGGAGCCGGAGACCGTCCTCCCCATCCTCCTGAACTACCTCAGCCCGGAGCACTTCTACTGGCAGCAGCATCAGGTGATCTATCGTGCGATTCTGGAGTTGGCGGAGAAGGGGCGGGCGCCCGACCTGATCACAGTGGCCGACCGGTTGGAAGAGCTCCAGCTCCTCCAGGGGGTCGGGGGCCGGGTCTATCTTAGCGAGCTGGTCGGGAGCGTCACCACCACGACCTCCGTCGAGTATTACGCGGAGATCGTCCGGAAGAAGGCGACCTTGCGCGCCCTCATCGAGGCGGGCAAGGCCGTCTCCGAGCTCGGCTACAGCGAGGAGGAAGAGCTGGAGGAGCTGCTCGACCGCGCGGAGGAGTCGATCTTCTCCATCTCGCGTCTTGGGACGAGGCCGGGGTATCACCTGATCAGCGACTTCATCCACGAGCACATCAGCAATCTCGAGCGGCTCCATCGCGACCCGGATAAGCACACGGTGACCGGGCTCTCCACGGGGTTCAAGAAGTTCGACGAGATGACTGGCGGGCTCCAGCCGTCGGACCTGATCATCATTGCCGGGCGGCCGTCGATGGGGAAGTCAAGCCTGGCCGTCTCGATCGCCCGGAATGCGGCCTTGCGCGACGGGAAGGGGGTGGGCCTCTTCTCCCTGGAGATGACCAAGGAGCAGCTTCTGGAGCGGCTGATCTGCGGCGAGGCCAAGATCAACCTCCATCAGCTCCGCTCGGGCTATCTCCCCGCGGAGAAGTGGCGGGACATCGTCGTGGCCGCGGGGAAGCTCGCCAAGAGCCGGATCGTCATCGACGATACGCCGGGGATCTCGGTGATGGAGCTGAAGGCCCGGGCGAGGCGGATGAAGGCTGAATACGATATAGACCTGCTGTTCGTCGATTACCTCCAGTTGGTCGAGAGCGGGACGAAGACCGATGTCCGGGAGCAGGAGATCTCGCACATCGCCCGGAGCCTCAAGGCCCTGGCCCGCGAGCTCTCGATCCCCGTGGTCGCCTGCTCCCAGCTCTCGAGGGCCGTCGAGCGGCGCGAGGCCCATCGCCCCCGGCTCTCGGACTTGAGGGAATGCGTGACCAGCGACACCCGGGTGATTGACAGTCAGACAGGCAACTTGGTCGAGGTGTGCCGAGCCCGCCCTGGCATGAGTGTAATCGCACTAGGCAAGGATCAAAGGCTGAGGCCGGCCCTGGTCCTCGATGTCATCCCCAAGGGGGTCAATCGAGTCTATCGGTTGAGGACCCAAACGGGGCGAGAGATCCGAGCGACCGCTAACCATCCCTTCTTCACTGAGCAGGGCTGGCGGCCCCTCCGGGAACTGGCCCCTGGGACACTCATCGCCACCGCCCGCTCCGTGAGCCTCCCGGGGGAGCACCGCGATCCCGAGCTTTGTCGCCTTCTGGGCTATTTGACCGGTGATGGCACATACTTGCGCCATCGGGAGGTCGGCTTTGCCAACAGCGATCCCACCCTGATCCAAGATGTCATAACAATTGCACAAGAGCATTTCGATGTCACGGTGTCCAGGCGGCCTCATTTTAGCAGCCAACAATTGACCTTTGTTAAGAAGAACCCCGATGGCTACGGTCAGCCCTACGGGAATCCCCTCCGAAATTGGCTGGGGGAGCTAGGGGTTCTTGGCGAACGATATGACCGAAAGAGCGTGCCCGACTGGGTTCTCACCGCTGATAACCGGGGGATTGCGGAATACTTGAGCGGTCTATTCGCCACCGATGGCTCCCTAGTGCAAAGGCCGGGATGCTACTGGGATGTCAAGTTGACCACGACCAGTTGGAGGTTGGCCCAAGATGTCCGATATCTCTTGACCCGGCTTGGTCTGGTATCGGCGCTGACCGCCGGCTATCAAGGTGTAAAGGCTACTTGCCCTCTCTATACAGTCTACCTATCGAGAAGTGAGGAGAATCTCACGAGATTCGCGAAGCTCATCCCCCTGCATGCCAAGAAGGCCGAGCTGGCCCACCAGCTCGCGGCATCCCCGCGATGCCGGCGCACTAACAGCGGTTTAGAAGCGCTGCCCCCACTCGTTTCCCTGCTGATTAATGAGCAGCGGAAGCGCTTGGGACTATCTCATGCCGCCCTAGGGTATCGAGCCGTCGGGAAACGCATCTCCCGCAGCCGGGCCCAAGAGATCGCCCAGCGGCTCGGTGACCTACAACTCCAGAACTGGGCTAAGAGTGATATCCTATGGGAGCGGGTGCTCTCGATCGTGCCCGAGGGGGAAGAACCTGTCTGGGATTTGGTGGTAGCGGGCGCACATAATTTTGTAGCCAACGGGATTGTGGTGCACAATTCCGGCGAGATCGAGCAGACCGCTGACGTGGTCGTCTTCATCTACCGCGAGAGCTACTACGATGAAGAAGAGGGAGGGGAGAAGGCCGACGTCAACCCCACGGAGATCATCATCGGGAAGCAGCGGAACGGCCCGACCGGCTCGTTCAAGCTCAGCTTCCACCGGAGCTACGCGAGCTTCTATGAGTTCACCTCCCAGACGCCCCAGTTCTAGAAGGTTAGCCCGGTCGTGGTGCAGTTCGATGGCCGGAGCAAATCCAGTCCAGCCAATGTCGAGGGAGGGACTTGTCGACCTCCTAATTCACTAGCTGGCCGATGCTACTTAAGGCTTGGCTTGACTGCGACCTCTGCCCCAGCCCCCTGCGTAGCAGAGGTTTGACAGACAAGGTGAACCAAAAGGCATAAGGGCTTTGACGCTCCTGGCCAGTCTAGTTAACATCAGCTGATGCTCAGCAAGAATCACCCTCTCTTCTATATGACTTAGGATAGGAGATAATCCTCCCTCCCCCACATGGGCAACAATACCAGCAGACGCCTTGGCAGTCTAATTGCCAACATCGCAGGCCTGGATATGGGCTTTTCACACAGCGTCGTGAGACTTCCCAGCCATCGGAGTCGATTGCAGTGCATTCTACTCCATCGCACGTTACTTTACCACAGTTTACCCACTCACAGCTTTGCCCCTGACAGTAATCAATCCTCTGGGGTTGCACTTTGGGAAGTTCAGGGTCTTCCGCCTTAACTGTCGCTACCCCGGCCCAACATCTTGAAAGAGCCGAGACATCAAATTCGAATCGCGCTAAGCTGTCCTCTTCCACTATGCGGTCCACAGTGGCTGACTCGTCCGCTGGCACTATCCTCGGCTCGAGCAAACCACTTCCTAGGCATGATTCCGCGATTGACGGCTCAAATCCCAGGGTCGCGCGCAAATGCTTACCAGAATTGCTAGGATCGATCTTCGCCTCGATTATTACCACCCCAGCCCAGCAGCTTGAAATAGATCCCACATCCAATCGCATCTCCACCCCGTCCGGATCGCTAATCGTTATCCCCGCAAACGCGGCCGAAGGATCTCCTCCAAGGACTACAGGGCTGACCAAGCCCTTTACAGCACATGAGCTTGAGATCTCGGGATCAAACTGTAGAGACATAGTTACCGCGGATAGGCCCTCACCGCCCTCACCTACCCCAGCTGAGAACCCCAGGACGCAGACGATCAGGAGTTCTGCTAGCAAGCTGATTATTCTACCCCTATTGGTAATCCCACTCATCTCTGTTCACCTCCGTTGGCTTGATTATACATCCCTACCCCCCCCGTCTGTCAAGCGCCCGCGCGAACGGATAAGACCAAGTCTTGTAATCCTACATCACTCAAGAGCAAACCGGCTGCTCAAATTGCAGGGTGTCCAGGGTCAGACCCTATTCATGTAATCGGGAAACACGAGACTGCCGCTAGCCCCAGACCTCCCGGTCAAGATCGCAGATCTAGCGATTGAGAAAGCGACTAGGCACCTCCTTCCGCTAGGGGATAGGTAGTTGCTCACCGAGCTCCCCTCAACAGAGTCCTAGCAGATCCTCGGGACGGGGTCGCCGATCGGGTTCTCGAGGAACCGCTTCCCCCCGACCTCTGTAACGAGGATCACCTTCCCGGGGTAGTCGGCGGTGGCCTCGCCGATGAGCGCGGCCCTCAGCCCCTGGGGATGGGACCTCAGTGCCTCGAGGACTGCCTCGGCCCGCTCGGGGGCCACACCGATCACGGCTTTCCCCTCGTTGGCGATCTCCAGGGGATTGATCCCCAGAAGCTCGCCCAGCCCGCGGACCTCCTCCCGCATCGGGATCGCGCCCTCGTGGACCATGATCCCCACCCCGGCCTTCCGGGCCATCTCATTCAAGCAGGCGGCCAGCCCGCCCCTTGTGGGGTCCTTCATCGCCGTGATCCCCTCGCCCCCGGCCTCGAGGGCCCTGGCGATCAGGCGGTTGATCGGGGCCACATCCGATTCCAGTGTCGTCTCGAACCCCAGCCCCTCCCGGTGGGCTAAGAGGGCCATCCCGTGGTCCCCGATCGTCCCGGTCACGAGGATCTTATCCCCCGCGCGGAGGCCGGCGTCGGTCACCACCCTCTCGGCCAGCCCGAGCCCGGCGGTGTTGATGATCAAGCCCTCGAGCTCGCCGTGGCCGAGGACCTTGGTATCGCCGGTGATCAAGGCCGCACCGGCCTCCTCGAGGGCCCGGTCCATCGACTCCAGGATCCGCTCGAGCTCGCTGATGGGGAAGCCCTCGGGGATGACCAGCCCACAGGAGAGGGCCAACGGCTGGGCCCCCATGACCGCGAGGTCGTTGACCGTCCCGGCCACGGCCAGCCGGCCGATGTCCCCCCCGGGGAAGAAGAGCGGCTGGACCACATGGCTGTCGGTCGTGAAGACCAGGTTCTTCCCCAAAAGGGGGATCACCGCCCCGTCGTCCAGCTCTTTCAGGCCGAGCCCGCCCCCGACCGAGGTCTTGGTGAACCTCTTGAGGAGCCGGGCGAGGAGCTCGCCCATCAGTTGGCCTCCGGCCCCGTGCAGTAGCGTGATCCGCTCATCTTGCTTGATCGTCATAGCTTAGGCCTCCCGCCGTAGCGGGCCCAGATGTGGCACATCCCCTCCTCGCCGACCATGCAGGGGCCGTAGGGCGTCCTCGGGGTGCAGGCCTTCTGGAAGAGGGGGCACTGATCGGGCCTGGCCTTGGCCGTGATCACCTGGGCGCAGCGGCAGCCGGGGTGGAGGGCCTCGTTGCTCTCCACCTCGAGGCCAAACCTCTCTCGGGCGTCGTGGGCCGCGAACTCCTCTCGGAGCTTCAGCCCCGAGCCGGGGATAGGGCCCATCCCCCGCCAGTAGTGGTCGGTGACCTCGAAGACCTCCGCGAGGATGGCTTGGGCCTTGAGATTCCCCTCCGGCCTCACCGCCCGAGTGTAGGCGTTCTCGACCTTCGGCTCCCCCTTGCGGAGCTGGCGGAGCAGCAGGGCGATGGAATAGAGGATGTCCAGCGGCTCGAACCCGCCGATCACCACCGGGACCCCGAACCTCTCCGGGAAGATCTTGTAAGGCTCCATCCCGATGATCGTCGAGACATGGCCCGGGGCGAGGAACCCGGAGATGTCGTGCTCGCCCTGGACGAGCGCCGCCATCGCCGGCGGGATCAACTTGTGAGAGACGAGGAGGCTGAAGTTCTCCGGGACCCCGTCGAGCATGGCCGCGGCGACGGTCGGGGCGGTCGTCTCGAACCCCACGGCGAAGAAGACCACCTCCCGATCGGTCTTCCGGGCCAGCTCGACCGCGTCGGCCACGCTGTAGACGATCCGGACATCGGCCCCGGCGCTCCGGGCGTCTTCCAGGCTCTGGTGAGTCCCGGGCACACGGGCCATATCCCCGAAGGTCGCCACAATATGCCCCTGCTCGGCCAGGGCCACGGCCTCGTCGATGTGCTTGACCGGCGTCACGCAGACGGGGCAGCCGGGCCCCTCGAGGATCTCGACCTGGGGCGGCAAGAGGCTCCGGAGGCCGAACTCCGTGATCGTCACCTCGTGTGTCCCGCAGACATGAACGAGCTTGACCGGCTCCTCGGGGGCGAGCCGCGCGATCAGTCGGGCCAGCTCTTCGGCCTTAGCTCGATCCCGGAAGCGGAGGTCCTTCATCATCAAAAGCTGCTCTCAGCAACTCATCGAAGAGCCTGAGGGTCTCCTCGGCCTCCTCCGGGGGGATCCGCTGAATCGCAAAGCCGGTGTGGATCAGGAGGTAATCCCCGACCTTCACTGACTCATCGAGGAGGTCGAGCTTCACCCGCTTCTTCACCCCGCCGTGGTCTACGAGGGCCTCGGACTCGCTGACCTCGGTAACCCTGCTGGGAATCGCTAGGCACATACTGAAAACATTCTACGAAAAAGGGCCAACTGATGCCAGGGCAAGATGGCAGCACCTCCTAGTCAGCGCTCGGGCAGGGCTATAGTCTCAGCCGAGACCCGCCTGGGCCATAGGGGGTCGTGGAACTACGGTGCCCTAGGCTACCTTCAGCTCATACTTGACTGTGTATTTGCTAAGTGCCTCAGCGAGGCGGGCTTCGAGCCGCTCACGGGCCACTCCCCGCTTGAGGGTGATGGCGATGGTCGCGAAGACCCCATGAAGCTTGTGCTCGCCCACCTGGACAGTGATCTCCTCGGCCAGCCCCTCGGCCTTCAGGGCCTCGAGCTCTCGCTGGTAGACCCGCCGGACGGCGTCCCATCTCAGTTCGGGCTTGAAGATCTTCCCCACCTGGGTCATAGGCATCCTCTCGAGGAAGACGATCTCCTTGGGGACGGCCATCGGCTCGCCGATGGCCTTCTTGCAATACTCCAGGAGCTCCTCCTCCGTGGCCTTAGCCCCCTCCTTGAGGACGATGTAGGCCATCGGCACCTCACCGGCGTAGGGATCGGGCCGCCCGACGGCCGCGGCCAGGGCCACCGCGGGATGGCGGTAGAGCGGCTCCTCGATCGTGGCCGGGTCGATGTTGTGCCCGCCTCTTATAATTAGATCTTTCGCCCGCCCAGTGAGCCAGAAGTAGCCGTCCTTGTCTTGTCTCCCCAGGTCGCCGGTGTTGAGCCACCCCGGTGCCACCCAGATCCCGCGGTTGTGCTCCTCCTGGAGGTAGCCGGGGAAGACATTCGGCCCCTTGATCACCACCACTCCGATCTCGTCGGTCCGGCAGTCGCGGACATACTTGCCTTGCTCGTCCACGATCACGGTCTTCATCTCCTGGTAGGGGAGCCTGATCCCGATCGAGCCGATCCGGCGCTCCCCATCCCGGGGGTTGACCGAGCTGGCGCAGGCCCCCTCGGTCAGGCCGTAGCCCTCCAAGATCTTTACGCCGGTCCGGCGCTCGAACTCCCGGAAGAGCTCGACCGGCATCGGGGCCGCGCCGCAGATGGCATACCTCAGGGAGCTTAAGTCTTCGCCAGCCAAGGGGACCTGCATGAGCGCGGCGTAGACCGTGGGGACGGCGCTGAAGAATGTGGCCCGATACTGCTCGATGATCTTGAAGAAGTTCTGGATGATCGCCCGATCGCGGTAGCCCGCGGGCGAGAGCAGGACGACCGTCGCGCCGAAGGCGAACGGCGTGAGGCCGGTAATGATCACGCCGTTCACATGGAAGAGCGGGAGGCCGCAGAGCAGGACCTCCTTCTCCGAGAAGTCACCCATCACGGCGATGGCCCAGGCGTCGTAGACCTCGTTCAGGTGGGTATGCTTCGCTAGCTTCGGCAGGCCGGTCGTCCCCCCAGTGTGGAAGAGCGCGGCGAGCTCGTCCGGCCCGATCTCTCGGCCGCTTGCAAGCCTTGTGGGATCATATTTGCCCACCAGCTCGTCGAAGCTGTAGACCCCCTCCTTCTCCTCCCCAGGCCCGCCGACCTGGAGGACCGCCTCGAGCTTCAGCTCCCTCCGGATAAGCTCGACCTTCTCCCAGATGTCCACTCCGGGCTGGGGCCCGAGGGCCACCAGGATTTTCGTCCTGGCCGTCCGCATGATCTCCTTGATCTGGTCGGCCCCCAAGAACGGATTGATCGGGTTGGCGACCCCCGCCGCCTCGCCGCCCCAGAGGGCGAAGTGCGTCTGGGGCAGGTTCGGCAATAAAATGGAGACCGTGTCTCCCGGGCGGAGGCCGAGGTCATAGAAGAGATTGGCCGTCTGGTTGATCCGCCCCCAGAGCTGCTCGTAGCTGATCGCTAGCGGTCTATCGTAGTCCTCGCCCCGGGGGATGAAGTAGAGCGCCACCTTCTTCGGGTTGATCATCGCCCCGCGGCGGATCAGCTCGTAGGTGCTCTGGGCCGGGAGCCGCTCGGAGAGCGGGACCGCCTCGAGCCGCTCGATATCTGCCACGCCACTGATCGAGAACCTCTCCATCTTCCCTCCTCTCGCGCTATTTTGGGCAGCGGAGAGGGAGAGGTCAATTCCGGCCGATTTGGGATGTCCGCCCCCGGCAGGTTATAGTTGAGCTCACTGGAACAGGAGGAGACGGTGAGGCAGCATCCTTGGGGACCCGGTCGAGCAGTCCAGCCCGGGGCCTCGCTACAAGAGGCGATCGATCGGCTCGAGGCAGGAGGGGTTCTCTCGCTAGCCCCCGGAGCTTGGCGGGAGAACATCCTGATCGAGAAGCCCCTGACGCTCCGGGGCTCGGGCAAGGGAAGGTCCAGCGTCAGCGGGCGTGAGAAAGGTTATCCTGCCATCTGGATCGCGGGCCCTCCGGGAGGGGAGGAGATGGTGGTGAGGCTCGAGGGGCTCGAGATTGGCGGCGCGCGGGGCGATTGCGCTGAGTGGCACCAGGGGTCTGTGCGGACGGGTTGCTGATCCAAGGGCCGGTGCGGGTGGAGCTGACCGGCTCAGCGGTCGCTTCCAACAGCAGGAGCGGGATCTCGCTCTGGGATTCAGCCCGTCTGGTCATCAGCGGCTGCACTATTGCCAGGAACGGCCATTATGGCCTCTGGCTCTGGAACTCGGCCTATGCCAGGGTAAGCAATTCGGCAGTCCTGGAGAACGGCGTTGGGATCGAGAGCAGCTCCGATCTCGGGCGGGACGGGATTGCCCTCCGCGATCGAGCTTGGGCGACGATCGTTCACTCGACCCTGGCGGGGAACGGCCACTACGGCCTCTGGCTGGCCGATGAGGCCCGGGCCAGGCTCAGCCGTTCGGCGGTGACAAGGAACAGGCAGGGCGGCGTGTGGGTCAGGGACAGCGCGCAGGCCAACATTGCGGACTCGCTCATCTCCGAGAATGGTGAGGGCATCCAGCTCGCCGGCCGGGCGCGCGCCAGCATCGTGAGGAACAGAATCATCAGCAACAGAGGCTATGGGATCTTGCTCTACCATCGACCCTGCTACATGACGGCCGAGGCGTTCCTCGGCCATCACTGCGGGAGAGCCAACATCATTTCCGGGTCAGAAGAGCCCGAGGGGAATGGCCTGGGGGCGTTCTGCCCTGGGGAACTCCAGTTTCTGCTTACTGAGGCCGGCGGGGAGCACCCGCAGAGAGGTGGAGCTCCGGGGGAGTCTGAGGACAACGACCGACCCTGAAATGCGAAGCCCCCGCTCGCGACGGGGGCTCGGGAACGCCTAAGAGAGTTCTTAATTCATAGAGTAAAGCCCAGCCGCTGGCGCGGCGATAGCAAGTGGGCCCAGAGGCGAGGAAGGGGATCACCCTGGGCCGGGCAACGGGCGACACCCGCGGAGTCTGGCTCTCCCGTCTTGCTCTGCGGCGGGCCATCTGATATAACGGCGGCGATGCCGGAGAAGGTGACCGCCCGCGGGCTTTGGAAGAGCTACGGCGAGGTTCGGGCCCTCAAGGGGATCAGCTTCTCAATCGAGGAGGGCGAGATCTTCGGCTTACTCGGGCCGAACGGGGCGGGGAAGACTACCGCGGTCGAGATCATCGAAGGACTGCGAAGGGCGGACTCCGGGGAGGTCATCATCGACGGCGAGCGGGTCCGGCCGGGCTTGAATCCTGAAATGAAACAGAAGATGGGCGTCCAGCTCCAGGAGGCCCAGTTCTACGACAAGATCAAGGTCTGGGAACTGCTCGACCTCTTCGGGAGTTACCATCGCCGGGCGCTCCCGGTAAGGGAGCTATTGGAGCTCGTGGGGCTCGAAGACAAGGCCAATAGCCATGTCGAGAAGCTCTCGGGCGGCCAGAAGCGAAGGCTCTCACTAGCCGCGGCGTTGGTGAACGACCCTGAGCTGGTCTTCCTCGATGAGCCGACGACGGGGCTCGACCCCCAGGCCCGGAGGCGGCTGTGGGACTTGATCAAGGAGATGAAGGCCCAGCGGCGGACGGTCCTCCTCACGACGCACTACATCGAGGAGGCCGAGTCCCTCTGCGATCGAGTGGGGATCATTGACTTAGGCCAGATGGTCGCACTCGACACCCCGGAGAATCTCATAAGAAACTCCGGCCTCGAGAGCGCCGTGACTCTCAGCTACGCCGGTGAGCTAGACCTCGACGGGCTGAAGGCCCTCGCGGCCGTCCGAGCCCTCAAGCCCTCGGACCGCCAACGCGTGCGGGTCGAGAGCACAGATGTTAATCTCTTCTTGCGGGAGTTGTTCCGCCGGTTCGACGATGTGGCCATCGAGCGGCTCGAGCGGCCGAACCTCGAGGATGTCTTCCTGGCCCTCACGGGGAAGGAGCTGCGGGAATGAGAGGGCGCGGCCTCGTCTTCATCAAGCAGGTCTGGGTCAACCTGAAGCTCCACTTCCGCGACCGGATGGCCGTCTTCTGGGAGTTCGTCTTCCCCTTGGTCCTGATGTTCCTCTTCGTCCTTGCGTTGGGGGGCGAACAGGGCGGGGTGAGCCTGAAGGTGGGGCTGGTCGACCTCGACGGCTCAGAGCTCTCGAAGGCGTTGGTCGCGGCCTTCCGCGAGACGCCGGTCCTCCAGCTCGAGGAGGGGGCCGAGGAGAGCCTGCGGGCCGAGCTCGAGGCAGGGAGGCTCGACGGGCTAGTCATCATTCCCCAGGGGCTTCAGGCTTCGCTGGGGCGCGGCGGGAGCCGGATCAAGCTCCTGCTCTACGGTGGGATGAACCCGCAATTCAAGGGGCTCATCCCCGCCGTGGTCCAGCAGCTCTTGGTCGAGTTCAATGAGCGGATCCAGCCCGCGCCGCTCGGGCTCGTCCAGGAGACGGTGGCCCCGAGCGCGAAGCCAACTGAGGAGATCAGCTATGTCGATTTCGCCCTTCCCAGCTACCTGGCGATGGCAGTCCTCGCGACGGCCCTTCTCTCCGGGGCGATCGATCTGGCGTTCGAGCGGAAGTGGAAGCTCTTGAAACTCCTCGGCACGATGCCTCTCCACCCCGTGACCTTCTTCTCTGCCCGCACGGTCCAGCAGTTCATCGTCACCGTGCTGCAGGGGATCGTGGTCGTGGGGCTTGCGATAACGCTCTTGGGAGCGAAGCTCCAGGGGGGCTATCTCGCCCTCGCGCTGCTCTTCACCGTGGGCTCGCTCTCGTTCATCCTGATGGGGTTCGCCATCGCTGCGTTCTCCAAGACCCACGAGGCGGCGATCGGCCTGGCCCAGATCTTCTACATGCCGATGGTCCTCCTCTCGGGGGCTTTCTTCCCGCCCGGCCTGATGCCCGCCTGGCTCCAGCCGATCATGCGGGTCCTCCCCTTGAGGTTCTTCCTCGACGGCTTCCGCGAGATCACCATCCGCGGGGCCGGGCTGGCCGAGATCGGCCCGAACCTCGGTGTCCTGGCCGGCTGGGGGCTGATCTGCCTCCTCATCACCTTCCGGTTCTTCAAGTGGGCGACGGAGGCCTGAGGGGGAAGTTCTCCTCTCAGCGTCTCGCTGCTGTCAATCCGTCCTAATGCCACACCACTAAACAAGTCCCGGTCTTGGTCAGCGGCCATCACGGGCATGCTTTTGGCAAGAGTTTGACAAGCGGGGGAGTCGGCGGTAAAACAAATAAAACGGTTTGCTCGTAGAGCTTCTCATGAAAGAGGTGCTCGTATGCGGCAGTTTCTCGCGGCGGGAGTTTACTGAATTCCCCTCGGGAATTGGGCGGCGAAGGTGATCCTCATCACCCCCTCTTGACACCTGGGGGTGATGGTGCATAATCGGCTCGTGAAAGGAGGTGGTTGGACCGCAGAAGCGCAGGAGTAGAGTCACTCATCGACTTTGGAGCCCAGAAGGAGGTCAACATGACAATCAGCAGGAAGGTGATCTCCTATTCCGTGCTGGCACTGTGGTTGGCAGTGTCGCTTGTCTTTGGCCAGTGTCGGGCCGAGCTTCCCTCTTGGGATATAGGACTGTATTGGCAATATAGCTATGGCCCTCCAGAAGTGCCTACAACGCCTTATGATACGATCACTAGCTCGATAGAATACTGGGTATTGGCCCGAGTTCCTGAAGGGATCTATGTCTTGTTCTCTATCTACAAGACAGCTCATGGACCCATACCGTTCCTCGCCTATGCCGATATGCAGTCCCCCTATCCCACGGTCGCGTCAAGGTTTGAGGGCCCGGTCGTCTTTCAAGCCTACGCCTTCCCCCTTGAAGTAGGCAAGCAGTGGGTTGCTAGGCCCGGGCACGACGCGGAACCTGTCGTTGCAGAGGTTCAAGGTATAGAGATGATTCAAACGGGCTTCGGGACGTTTGACACTTTCCACGTTCGGTACCAGCAGGGAGCCACGGTGATCTCGGACCTCTACTATGCTCCAGGAGTGAAGACGTTCGTAAAGCAAGCAGGCGAAAGGGGAATTCTGGCACTGGAAGAGAGCTGGCAGTTCACTCCCGAGGCAACCCTCGCTACAGTGTTTGCCGTTCTAGAAGAAGTCTCCAGCAGTCGCCCCGATCTTACTCTCGAGATCCTACAGCGGCTAATCGAACTGGGCATCGGGCAGCAGCAAGCTTTGTCCATGATGGACGAGCTGTTGACTCCTGATGAGTAGCCCAAGAGACTGCGTAAGTCATCCAGACTTGCGGAGGGGACTAGAGCTGGGCCTAGCCTTCCTTAAGTATCTCCCCGACCTCCTGAAGGGCCGCCATCAGTTCCTCATAAAGCTCTGTCGGAATGGCGATCCCCTTTCTGGTCGGCTTCCATTCGTTGTTCTCGTCGAGATAGAAGTTCCGCAGGTCGAGATACTCCCGCCCGCGGAAGTTGATCAACCTGATCTGGAGCTGCTGGCCCGCCCCGCGCTCGAATGCCTTGATCAACCTCTCTTCCTCTGCCATGCTCACCCCTTAAGCTAGATTGGACAGAGTATAGGCCCCGGGCGCTCTCCAGAGCAAGTGCGCGCTTGACTCCAGCGGGTCCCTCGCCTAGACTGGGAATCGCCGAGTCGGAAAGGAGGAAAGATGGCATTCCTGAAGCGGACGCTCCGTGTGGGCGCGAAGGGCCAGATCACCCTCCCCCAAGAGATCCGGCAGGATCTGGAAATCCGCCGGGGCGACTTCATCAACATCTACAAGCTCGACGAGAACCTCTACATTCTGGAGCGGATGAGCCCGATCAGAGAGCTATCTCGCTCGATCGCCGCCGAGGCGGAGGCCGAGGGCTACTCCGAGGAGGAGGTGCGGGAGAGGGTCGATCGCGTCAAGGAGGAGCTGCTCCGCGAGGTCTACCGGACTTATCCCACCACCGGGACACGCTAGGACTTCGCGCGGTTGAGGAGCGCCTCGTGGCAGCGCCGGAGGGCTTCCTTATTCTCCGGCCAGGTCAGCACTTCTAGCGCCTCCTCGAAGCGGCACCAGCGCCAGAGGTCATGCTCGTTCGGGTCGAGCCGCGGCTCGCTGCCCTCGGCCTCGACGAGGGCCAGGAAGACGAACTCCTCGACCTTCTCGACCTCGGGGCCGTAGAGCCGGCGGTCCTCCTCATCCAAAGGGAGCGTATAGGCAAAATCGAGCTGCTCGAGCTTCAGCGGGCTGAGCCCGGTCTCCTCCAGGAGCTCCCGGCGGGCCGCCTCGAGCAGGGGCTCGCCCCACTCGGCCCCGCCGGTCACGCCCTGCCAGAAGCCCCCGCGGCTGGGGATGCGGCCCAGAAGCAAGAACTCCCAATCATCGCCGGCCCAGCGGGCAACATAGACCAGGACCTGGGCCGGCCGGCGGCTCATTCCAGCTCCAGCAGCCACTCCAGGATCTCCGCGGCATCGCGGACGAACTTCGGGCAAAGGGAGGAGTGGAGCCCGGCCTCCCTCGCGCGCTTCTGCCCCTCGGGTGCGCTCAGATCGCAGCCCAGCAATTGCTTGCACAGGACCGAGCCGTTCCGGGCCTCGAACTCCTCGAAGAATTCCCGGACCAGCCCGTAGGCCCGCTCCTTGGCCCCCTCGTCCCCAGTCCTGGTCGGGCCGAACTTGAGCCCGAGGGCCATCAGCCCGCCGGCCACGGCCCCGCAGGTCCCGCCGGTCCGGCCCATCCCGCCCCCGAACGGCCCGGCGACCTTTAAAGCCAGCTCGCGGTCGAGCCCCAGCCCAGGCCCGAAGGCCCCAAGGACTGCCTGGGCGCAGTTGAAGCCCTCGTTGAACAGCAAGGCCGCGCGCTCGGACCTTTCCATCCGCGCTTGACCACTTCCGGGCACGCGCGCCGGGTCGGGGGAGGCTACTTCGGCAGTGGGATGAACCCTTCCTTCATCAGGAACTGGGTCTCCTCGCGGGCCTGCTTGATGATCCTCGAGGATTTTTCGAAAAGCTCCTTCCGCGAGAGCTTGAGCCGGGCCACGCCCTGCTCGATCGCCTTCATCCCCACGGCCGTGGCCTCCCTCGGGAAGACCTCCCACTCGTCCATCGTCGGGATGATGTATTCCGGGTCGAGGCCCTTGTCCTCGGCGCACTTGGCCAACTCCTGGGCCGCGGCGATGCACATCTCGTCCGTGATCGTCCGGGCCATCACATCGAGGGTCCCGCGGAAGATCCCCGGAAAGCCCAGGGAATTGTTGACCTGATTGGGGAAGTCGCTCCTCCCGGTCGCCACGACCTTCGCCCCGGCCTCCTTGGCCTCCCAGGGCCACATCTCCGGGACGGGGTTGGCGCAGACGAAGACGATCGGGTCCTCGGCCATGCTCCGGACCCACTCCTTCTGGATCACGCCCGGTCCGGGCTTGGAGAGGGCGATCAGGACATCGGCCCCCTTCATCGCCTCCGGGATTCCCCCGCGGCGCCCCTCGCCGTTCGTTGTCGTGGCCATGTGCCACTTCTCCTTGAAGTTCTTCTTCAGCTCCTCCTTGTCCTCGCGGTTCGGATGGAGGATCCCCTTGGTATCGGTCATGAAGACCTTCTTCGGATCGACCCCCGCGGCGATAATGACCCGCGCGATGGCGATGTTCGAGGCCCCAGCCCCGACCATGGCGATCTTCACCTCATTGAGCTTCTTCCCCACGATCTTCACGGCGTTGATCAGCCCGGCGAGCGTGATCGCGGCTGTCCCCTGCTGGTCGTCGTGCCAGACGGGGATCCGCGCCTCCTTCCTCAGGGTATCGAGGATATAGAAGCACTTCGGCTGGGCGATGTCCTCGAGGTTGATCCCTCCGAAGGTCGGCTGGAGGAGGAGGATGGTCTTGATGAACTCGTCCGGGTCTTTGGTGTCGAGGCAGATCGGGAAGGCATCGACCCCGCCGAGATACTTGAAGAGGATCGCTTTGCCCTCCATCACCGGGAGGCCGGCCTCCGGGCCGATATCTCCCAGGCCCAGGACCCGGGTGCCATCAGTGACCACGGCCACGAAGTTCGCCTTGTTCGTGTGCTCGAAGACCTTCTCCGGGTCCTTCTGGATCGCTCTACATGGCTCGGCCACCCCGGGGGTATACCAGATCGCGAAGTCATTGAAGTCCCGGATCGCGCACTTCGGGACGATCTTGACCTTCCCGCGATAGAAGGGGTGGAGCTTCATCGCGTCCTCTCCGGGCTTCTTCGCCTTGGCTAACAGTTCCTCGACGGTCGGACCTTTGCCCATCAGCATCTCCTCCTTGAATTGGGGCTCAAAATGGCGTCAGCTCACTGGCCCCATTCTAGTTTCCACTCTGCGAAGGATACATGATTGCCGGCATCGGGGTTGCTGACCTTGGTCAACAGATCACTGGCGAGCTCCTCATCAGATGGCTCAGGCCCGAAGCCTCAGAATTCACAAGGGTCTAGGCCTCTGCTAGGAGCTAACCCCCTCCTTATCGCCCGCCCGGGCGGCAGATCGGGCTGGAACGCGAGGGACCAGTATAGGTCAGCTGATGAGGACCTCCAGCTTCAGCAAGATCGTCGCGATCACTCGTCCTTCGGGGTTCAGGACCTCCAGGAGAAACGAGTAGTCCTTCTTGTAGATCCTCTCCGAGCTCAGCTCGCCGGCGATCTCCCCGGTGCGCGGGTCGAGCGAGAGGCGGAGGTCGGAGAGCCTATCACGAGCCCAATCTCTCGCCCTTTCCCAGGGAGCCTCTCTGAAGGTCAGCTGCCTGGCCATGCGCGCGAGCTGCTCCAGCACAAAGCTCGGGAGAGCGAGGGAGACCCTCGTCGGCCGAGTCCCTTCCAGCCTGACCCGCTGCCGGACGGTGAAGTCCGGAGTGACCGCCCCGCAGGGTGGGCAGGGCGCAGGAGGCTGATAGCACGGGGCGTAGCCGGGCGGGCAGGCCGGCCCCACCGGGAAGGGGTGGACCGCGAACCCGTAGAGCGTCCTGCAGCAGCACCCTTCTCTGATGACAGCGCTGGCACTCACATAGATCTGGTGGCTCCCGGCCTCTCCAGCCCTCACATTGGCGATGAATAGCCCGGGCCGCACTTGCCTGAAGTGCTGGGTGATGAAGTATCTGTAAGTGAAGTCGGGGGCGCGAGTCGGCGTAATGTCGATGTAGCCTTGATCGATGGCCGCATTGACCAGCTGGCCATTGTAGGAGACCAGCACCGTGATCATCAACTCCTCGCCTGCCTGATACGAGGGCTTATCCGTCCAGACCTCAACGGTGAGATTGTGCGCGAAGGCTTGCTGGGCAAGCGGAAGAAGGGAGAAAAGCAGGACGACCGAAAGAACGCGGAAAACACGCACGATAAACACCAAGAATCACCTCCTAATATAGGCTCCCCTTGGTCACCGAATTCTCCTGCCGCGTCGCTTGCACTTCTCTAGCCGTGTCCCACCTCCCTTCTCGTCAGCGGCTTGAGGCTAGCACAGGCCGGCCGGAATTGTCAAGTCCCCCCTCTGGAGCCTGGGGAAGCGTTAATTCTGTCCCAAAGAGGCTAGTGGGGATCACCTCGGCTTGCGAGCCAGTCTGCGGGGATCAACCCGGCACAATCCCGCTGATCGGCACCACCTCCAGGCCGCGCCTCAACAGCTCGGCGATGAACGGGTTGATCCCAAGTGAGTCGCTCGCGATATGGCCGGTGACGATCAGGTTCTTCCCCTTCTCTTGAAACTCCTCCCGCAGCCGCTTGGAGTCCCCTGGGCTGCAGTGGATGTAGATCACGGTGTCCACGCCGTGCTCGAAGTAAGCCTTGGCGACGGGATACCCGCCGTTCGTCCCCGCCCCGTGGGAGACCACCGTCCGCCCGATCATGTTCTGGGGCTGCCCCACGCGGATGTCGATCTCGGTCTGCGCATGGCGGAATTCAGGCAGGCTCTCCTTCAGGAGGCCGACTAGCTCTAGGAGGCTCAGCTCGGGATGGGCTCTTCCCACGACCTCGGCCAGCCTCTGCCGCCCGATCTCATCGAGCGGGGTATGGATGTTCATGAACGGCAGCCCGAGCAAGCGGGCGATCGAGAGAGCATGGTCGTAGTTGCTCATATGGGCGCTCACGCGGGCCTCAAAGAGCCGCTCCTGGATCGCCGCCTCCGCGATCTCGCGGGGGACCCCGGCCTGGACCATCTGCCGGATGTGGTTCTTCAGGACCTCAGCGAAGTTGAGTGAGGCTCGCCCGCCCTGGGGGTGATGAGCGATCGCCAGGTCGAACCCCAGTGACTTGGCGAGCTGGAGCTCCGCGCTCCCGAGGTCGAGCCCGATGAGAATCTTTTTGATCCTCTCGCCGGGGTAGTAGATCTGGCTATCCGCCGGGACCTCGGAGAGGCCGGCGAGCCTCAAGGCCAGGGCCATGATCTCCTCAGTGTTCATCGGGCTCACTCCTGGCAGGCAGTGTGGAGGGCGAGCGGCCGGCCGATGTGGAACCTCGGGATGACCTTGGCCTCGTTCGGCAGGGGAAGCCGGTCGCCCGGGCGAAGTCCCCTTGGCCCCTTCTCCGCCCCTCGCTCGGGGAGGGAGTAGATCCAGAGCGGGGTCCCCTCGGCGCTCGCGCCCTTATCGATATAGGCCATCCCGACCAGGAAGCCCTCGGTGTCGAGGGCGCAGGAGGTGACCTGCCCGAGGAACCGCCCGGTCCGGTCGACCACGGGATCGCCGTATTTCGGGGGCCGGACTCCCTTCCTCTCCATCCTGAACCGGACGACCGTCATCTTCATCTCCCGCTTCCGCTTGAGGAGGGCCTCCCTCCCGATGAAGAACGGCTTATGGAACTTCACATACCCCTCGAAGCCGGCCTCGATCGGAGAGATGCCCAGCTCGCCCGCCAGCTCATGGCCGTAGAGGGGGAGGCCGGCCTCGGTCCTCGTGGAGTCTCTTGCTCCCAGGCCGGCGGGCTTGAGCCCGAACTCGGCCCCGGCCTCGAGCAAGAGCCGCCAGAGCGCGACCGCCCGGTCGGGGTGGACTAAAAGCTCATACCCGAACTCCTCGCCGGTATAGCCCGTCCGGGCGATGATCACCGGGATGCCGGCGAGCTCGCCTTCCAAGAGCTCGGTCCGCTTGAGCCGCCCCAGGCGATGGCTCAGCTCGGGCTCGGCCAACCTCTGGAGGATCGCCAGCGATTTGGGCCCCTGGAGGGCCAGGTCGATCCGCCGGTCCTCGCCCGCCTCGGGGGCTTTGAGGTCCCGGACCAGGGCCGGCCCCTCGGGCTCGACCCACGGCCTCCGGCGGTCGAGGAGGTATTCCCCAGAGTTCACGGCCAAAAGCCAGGCCAGGTCCTCCTCGGCGTTGATGGCGTTCACGACGAGCAAGTATCGCTCTCTGTCACGGCAGTAGACGATCAGGTCGTCGATCACTCGGCCGTCGGGGTCGAGGAGGTAGGTGTATTGCGACTCCCCGGGCTCGAGCCACCGGACATAGTTGGTCGTGGCCAGGTCGAGGAGGCTCGTAGCGTGCTCTCCCGCGACCTCGAGGACCCCCATGTGGCCGACATCGAAGAGCCCGGCCGCCTCTCGGACGGCAAGGTGCTCCTCGCTCACGCTGGAATACCAGACCGGCATCTCCCACCCGGCGAAGGGGACGAACTTGGCCCCAAGGCGCTTGTGCTCCTCGAAGAGCGGGGTCCGCCGGAGAGGCCCCGGCTCATGGCCCTCCCATTTGAACTCCTTCTTCTTCACCCTGGGGGCGAATCGCTCTAGGCTCGCCTGGCCGACGAAGTAGGGCTTGCTGAGCCGGAAGAGAGGGCGATAGCGCTCATCCCGGTAAAGGTCCGCGGCCTGGGGCCGGTCGCCATCGGGGGCCACCTCCAACGCCCTTCGGCGGGGGTCGACCCCCGCCCCTGCGGCGCGGAGGGCCCGCTCGATCCGGGAGAGCAGGGCCTGCCGCTCCTCCTCGGGGAGGTCCGTCGCCAGGTCTTCCACGACCGCCGGACCCTCGACTTTCCTTAAGAGATCGTCATCGTCGAAGATGATGTAGCCGTCCGATAGGCCGCGGAGCCAGGCCTTGACCCTTGGGGCATTCTCCGGGCGGCTGAAGAGGATGAACCGCTCGGGCTCGAGCCGCAAGACCAGGAGCTCGTCCATCACCCGGCCATCCCGCTCGAGGATAAAAGAGGGGGTGCACTCCCCCGGCCTGAGGGCGGCGATGTCGGCGGTGAGGGCCTCCTGGAGGAAGGGTAGGGCCCGCGCGCCCCGGACTTGGAGGATGGTCAGCTCATCGAGCAGGGCCGGCTTAGGATTGCCCGCCGAAGCCGGGGCATGCTCCCTCGTCACAGCCCGGGCCTCCTCGAGGAAGTAGTAGTGCGGGTAGCCAGTCCCGCGGGAGCGGGTCTCGGCCGGCGTGGCCGCGGCCAGCTCCTCGACCTCGCGCTTGACCTCCTCCAAGACCTCGAGCTCGATCTTCCCCCGGGGGAGCTCGCCCCGGAGGCCCTGGTAGCTGAAGGGCTTGATATTCGAGATGATCCGATGGATCAGCTCCGCGAGCTTCTCCATCTCCTCCTTCCCCATCCCCCGCTGGCTCACCCAGGGGGTCCCGAGCCTGATCCCCGTCCCCAGGGCCGTGACGGTGTCCCCGGGGATGGTGTTCCGGTTCACCACGATCCCCGCGAGGTCCAAGATCCTGGCCGCCGGCTCGCCCTTCAGCTCGGGGTGGACCGACTTGAGGTCAACCATCACGATGTGGGTGTTCGTCCCGCCGTAGGCCAAGCGGATCCCGCGGTTCTTTAGGGCCTCGGCCAGGTGCTTGGCATTGGCGACGATCCGGTGCTGCAATTCCCGGAAGGCCTCGGTCTTGGCGATCCCGAAGGCCACGGCCATGGCCGCGAACTTATTGACATGCGGGCCGCCCTGCTCCCCGGGGAAGACGGCATTATCAATCTTCTCAGCCTTGGCCTCGTCGGTGGTGAGGATGCAGGCCCCTCGGGGGCCGCAGATCGTCTTATGGGTCGTGAAGGTCACGACATCGGCGATCCCCACGGGGTTGGGGTAGGCCCCGGCGATCGCCATCCCCGCGGTGTGGGCGATATCCGCGAGCAGGATCGCCCCGACCTCATCGGCGATCTTCCGGAATCTCTCCCAGTCGGGGGCCCAGGGGTAAGAGGTGTAGCCCGCGATGATCAGCTTCGGCTTATGCTCCCTCGCCAGCTCCATGATCTGGTCGTAGTCCAAAAGCTCGGTCTTGGGGTCGACGGTGTAGGAGACGACCTTGTAGCACTTCCCGGAGAAGTTGAACCGGCTCCCGTGGGTGAGGTGGCCGCCGTGCATCAGGTCCATCCCCATCACCACATCCCCATGCTCGAGGAAGGCGTCATAAACGGCGAGGTTGGCCGCCGCGCCGGAGAGCGGCTGGATGTTCACGAAGATCTCATCCGCCGGGGCGCGGGGGTTGGCGAAGCACTCCGCGATCCGCCGCTGGGCGAGCGCCTCCAAGATATCGACATACTCCACCCCCTTGTAGAACCTCCGGTCGCCGTAGCGGCGGAGGTGGGCAAGCTGGCAGGCCAGGTCCGAAAGGAGCCTCTCATCGGAGCGGACCATCCTCACCGGGGGATAACCCTCGGCATATAGGTTGGTGAAGACCGAGCCGAGGGCCTCCCTCACCAGCGAGGGGGCCATCGCCTCCGAGGGGATCAGGATGATCTTCCTCGCCTGCCTTTCCTCCTCGTGGCCGATGAGGGCCGCGATCAGGGGGTCGACCTCCGCTAGGGGCCGATTGAAATAGCGCTCATACATCCTTCTCACTCCTTCACTTTCATGTTCATGCGGACCGGGATCGATAATGGCCGGACCTGGACCCGCCGCTCGAGGCTCTTCCCCCGCCAGGCGAGCTCGACCAGGGCATACAAGCCCCCGGAGACGAGCGAATGGCCCCCGAGGATCACCGGCAAGGGGGCCGCCCTCGCGGCGGCGGTGAACTCCCTTATCTCCGGGTCCTGTATCTCCTCCGCGCGGAGGAGGTCCGAGAGGAAGCGGTCCTGGGCCGTGGGCCACTTCCTCAGGTGGGCGAAGAGGACTCGCGAGTCTATCAACGCCAGGTCCGCGAGCTTCCCCAGAGTCCGGAAGAATCGCTCCGGGCCGAGCTCCTCGAGGAGGAAGCCCAAGAGCGACCGCCCCTCGCCCCGCTCCTCCCGCCCGCTGGCCTTCAAGCCCCGCTCCTCGGAGAAGACCTGGGCCTGGCAGGCGGTCTCCTCCTCGAGGAACCGCCAGGTCTGGGCCGAGACCCGCCCGGCGACCAGGACCGTCGCCTCGCGATTGGTGAAGGCCCGGAGGGCCGCGTCGAGGCGGGCCGCAGCCGCGCCCAAGTCGAGCCCCTCCAGGTAGGCCCTGGTATTCGGCCCGGCCCCGGGATGGATCTTCAAGATCAGAAGGTCGGTCGGGGTGTCAATGTCGAACTGGGTCGCGGCGGTCCGGGGGAGCTCGGCCGCCTTGAACCCGGCCTCCCAGAGGAGCCAGCCGAGCCGGTTGTCGCTCTCCGGCGGCGGGAGTGGGAGGAGGGCCTGGGCCGGTGCGAGGGCGAGGAAGTCAGTGGAGTAGAAGTTGTTCGCCAGGAAGAGCCGCTCCTCCTCGAGGAGGAGCCCGGCCAGCGTGGCCAGTTCCTCCTCCGAGAGGAGGGCCCCGCTCCCGCCGGAGATGTAGATCAGCCTCTCGATCCGATGCTTCTCGATGAGGCTCCAGACCCGCAGACCGAAGTGGAAGTCAGCCCCATCGAGCAGTTCCGTGACGACGGGCAAGCCCGCCAATTCGGAGGCGAAGGTGGCTGCGGGAGTAGCGACGATGATCTCATCGATAGTCTTCACCTGCAGAGCTTTCTCGATCAAGTCGCGCGCGATCGCCGCCCTCGCTCCGCTGACCAGCCGCTCGACCTCGCTCTTCCCCTCGGGGCCGGGCAAGATGAGCAGGGTTACCTTCCCAGCGGCCATAGCGGGGGAATTCTACACTTTCGCGCTCCGAGCCGCAAAGCCCGGCCTTCGCAGCCGTCCGAGCGGCCTTTCCGCTGTCGGCTGGGGCGAGTCCCCGTGCATCTCCCTCGACCAGTTGGATCTTCCAGCCGAGGGTCTTAGCACCTCTTCGCTGGGGCGATGGTTCCGCGGCTCCGCTGGCCTGAGCTTGCAGGACGCTCGGGCCGATGGATGTAGCCCTATTCCGGACTCGCTGATATAATCCCGTTACCATGGCCGTAGTCAACAAGATCGGGAAGGTGATGAAGCGGAACCATGCCCTGGTGAGCTTCGACCAGGGGCGGATCGTCCGGGCCATCCGCCGCGCGGCCGACTCAATCGGCGGGTTCGAGCAGGACTACCTCGAGGGGATCAATGACCGGATCTTCGCCGCGGGGAAGACCGATGAGGGGATCGCGGAGTTCCTCTCCGACCTTGTGGTGATCTGCCTTAATGCCAAGCCGGAGCACCTCGTCGCCAACTTCCCCCCGACGGTCGAGGAGATCCAGGATGTGGTATTGCATGTGTTGCAGAGCACTGGCTTCACCGTGACCGCCGACGCCTACACTTGCTACCGCTGGGGGCGGCACTGGGTCCGCGAGGGGGCGATCACCCAGGAACAGTTCGTCGGGGGCGGCTACCCCAAGGAGCATATGGAGAAGCTCCTCGCCTGGAATCGGGCCCACGGCTGCGACACGATCGAGGGATTGAACGAGATCATTCGCGAGGGGCGGCTGAAGCCCCTCGTCGAGGCCGCGATCGCCGAGTATGAGGCCTCGCTAGATGAGGCGGCCAGAAAGTTGATCAGGCGGCTCGACGCGGGGGACGAGCTCCAGATGATCTGGATCAGCGGCCCCTCAAGCTCGGGGAAGACGACCTCGACGGTCAAGCTGGCCGAGCGGCTCGAGCGCTGGGGCCTGCGGTTCCTCATGCTCAACCTCGACGACTACTTCTGGCCGCTCATCGAGCACCCCACCGACTGGATCAACGACCGGAACTACGAGACCCCGGAAGCGATGGACATCCAGCTCCTCAACCGCCACCTGAAGGAGTTGCTCGAGGGGAGGCCGGTCGAGAAGCCGGTCTATAGCTTCAAGGAGGGGAGAAGGATCGGGACTAAGCCGGTCAAGCGCGCGCCGGACCAGATCATGATCCTCGACTGCCTCCACGGGTTCTATCCCCCCCTCACTGAGGGGATCGACCCGAAGGTGATGTTCCGCCTCTACGTCGAGGCGATGAACCCCCTCTACGAGCGGGAATTCATGCTCCCGCTCCTCGAGGGCGATCGGACCGGGCGGCGGCTCACGCGCTTCGCCGATGTGCGCTTGCTCCGGCGGATGGTCCGGGACGCGCGGCACCGGAACCACACCCCGCTCGCGACCCTCCTCCACTGGCACTATGTCCGTGCGGGGGAGCTCTTCAGCATTATCCCCCTGAAGGGTCTGGCGGACCATATCATAAACGGGGGGATGCCCTTCGATCTCCCGGTCTTGAAGCCCTTCTTCTCCGGGCCGGAGAGCCTCTGGCCCAAGCGGGAGGACCTCGAGCAGTATGCCTCCTTCCTCGACGCCCGGATCCGCTACGAGCGGATTAGAAAGCTACTCGATTCCGTGGAGGGGCTCACCTTTGAGCAGGTCAATGATCTCGCCCTCATCCCGGGAGATGCCCTCGTCCGGGAGTTCATCGGCGGGAGCACCATCGAGATCCCACACAACGAGTGAGCCCTATCGCCGACTAGACCATTTCGCCACCACCTCGCCGCAGTGGGGGCAATAGGTCTAGTATCGCCCGCAGTGGGGGCAGCGCGCGAGCCGGCCGGCCCGATAGGCCCGGCGCTGGTAGAGCCCCCGCACGAGCAGGGCCCCCAAGGCGAGGAGCAGGATCAGACCCAGGACCGTTAGAGTCATCAGGGTCGGTCAGGGCTTGAGGACCTCCTCCCGCCCGATCCGATAGATGGCCTTCTTCGCGATTTCAAGGTAAAGGTCGTTCCCCAGGTAGAGGGCCGGGGCGACCCTCTCCAGGTCGAGGACCCCCTCGGGGGAGAAGAGGTCCTTCTCGTAATGGACGGCCACGACCTCCCCGACGAACCAGTCGTGGTCCCCGTAAGTCCGGTGATCCAGGAGCTCGCACTCGTAAGCGGCGTAGGCTGCCTTCAAGATCGGCGAGCCGAGCTTGAGGGGCTCCTCGGTCTCGATCCCGAACCGCTCGAACTTGTCGAACTCCCGGCCGCTCGTCCGCCCGAAGGCCGCGATGAGCCTCCTCGCCCCGATCGGGAGGAAGTTGACCACAAACTCCTTCGCCTCGAGGATCAGCCTGTAAGTGTAGCGCTTGGAGGAGATCGAGACCCCGTAGATCGGGGGCTCGAAGGAGATCGGGCTCCCCCAGGCCACGGCCATCCCGTTCCGCTTACCCCCGGCCCGGACGGTCACGACCGTCGCCAGCTTCGGATAGAAGTGGTAGAACCCTCCGACATCGGTAGTTCGGATCTTCGCCATCGCGATCAGGCCCTCCTCTCGATCGATCTCGCCAGATGATATAATAGCCCGATTCCTCAAGCCAAGGGCAAGGGGTGAGCGATGGAGGAGAAGGTCGCGCTCGTGACCGGCGCCTCGCGGGGGATCGGGGCGGCCACGGCCATCAGGCTGGCAAGAGATGGCTGCGCCGTGGCCGTGAACTACCTCCACGACCTAAAAGGGGCGGAGGCGGTGGTGGCGAAGATAAGGGCCCTCGGCCAGAGAGCTGTGGCCCTCCAGGCCGATGTCGGCGAGCCCGAGCAGGCCCGAAAGCTCATTCAACAGGCGGCGGAGGGGCTCGGTGGCCTCCAGATCCTAGTGAACAATGCAGGCTACTCCCAGCATGCCGCTATCGAGGGGCTGAAGCTCGAGGACTGGGAGAGGATGCTCCGGATCGGGCTGACTGCGGCCTTCGTCTGCGCCCAGGCCGCGATCCCCTACATGAGGGAGGCCGGCTGGGGGAGGATCGTCAATGTCGCCTCACTCCGGGCCATGACCGGCTCGGACCACGGGGCCCACTACGCCTCGGCCAAGGCCGGGATCATCGGGCTCACCAAGTCGCTGGCCCTCGAGCTGGCAAAATACAAGATCACCGTCAACGCCGTCGCGCCGGGCTATACCAGGACGGAGATGACCCGCGAGGCTCTCGAGAAGCATAGCGCGGAGATCGCGGCCAAGATCCCCTTGGGGAGGCCGGCCGAGCCGGAGGAGATCGCCGCGGTCATAGCCTTCCTCGCCTCGGATGAGGCCAGCTACATCACCGGCGAGACGATCAATGCCAACGGTGGGATCTACATGCGCTGACCCCCAGCTTCCGCCTCTTGATGCTCAAAGTATCCCTCCCACAGCCTCCGGATCTTTGGAGGGAGCTCGAGTTCCGGAAGGAGGCGGTGGACCTCCTCCCGATCGAGCGCAGTAATGTCCACGAGGGAGGGTTACGAACATCGGCTGGGTAGTTGCCGTAGGACTCTTTATTAACGATGCGAACCGATTAGATATCCGCATCTAGTGCATCTATAGTTCCACCTTTCATCAAAATCGTCCCAAATTCCCTCGGCTTGGACAGTAGTTTTACAGTTCCAACAATACATGGGTTTGGTAGGGTGATATTTGGGCGGTGCTTGGTCTCTCGCCACTTCCGAAAGAGCTTCCTCATCTCCAGGCTCCGGCTCTTCCGGCAGCTCCTCCTTCGCCTCCGCGGGCCGCCCTCCGGGAAGCTCTACGTGCTGTGCGATGACCTCCACGATCTTCCAGGGCTTCCCCTCCCGGGTCTCGAAGGTGTCAATCCTCAGCCTCCCGTCGACCGCCACCTCTTGCCCCTTCTTCAAGAAGTTGGCACAGAATTCGGCCTGCGGGCCCCAGACCACGATTGGAACGAAGATAGTCGTCTCCTGAAGATGGCCCTCTTGATCGCGATATTGCTGGTTCACCGCGATGGTGAACCGCGTCCGCGCCCGGCCCGACTGAGTATAGCGGAGCTCAGGATCGGCGGTGAGGTTCACCGTCAGGATCACTCGGTTCAACCCCATCTATGTCGCACCTCGTTACACTTTGGTGAAGATTAGCTTACCCCGCAAGGCCTGACAGTCAAGTTCCGCGGCTTTGCTCTACTCCGGAAGTTCGTTAAACTGGGGTGAGATGCGCACGGGGACCGCGGAGCTGCCGCTCCACTATGGCGAGACGCCGCACTGGCTCTTTGAAAGGATGAGGGAGCTGGCCCGCCAGATCGCGATCCTCCTGGTCGACGAATTCGGGCCGTTCGAGCTGATGAGGCGGCTCGCCGACCCCTTCTGGTTCCAGGCCCTGGGGTCGTTGCTCGGATTCGACTGGCACTCCTCCGGCCTGACGACCACGACCGGGGCGGCGCTGAAGGAGGGGATCCGCGGCCTAGAGAAGGAGCTGGGGCTCTTCATCGCCAGGGGGAAGGGGGCGACCTCCCGGAAGGCGCCCGAGGAGATCGAGGGCTGGGGGCCGGAGCTGAAGGTCGATCCGGCGGAGCTGGTCTACGCCAGCCGGATGAGCGCGAAGGTCGATAACTCCGCCCTCCAGGACGGGTATCAGATCTACCATCATTTATTTATCTTCGACCGGGAGGGCCGCTGGGCCGTGGTCCAGCAGGGGATGAACGAGCAGACGGGCTATGCCCGGCGCTACCACTGGCTCGGGGGCCATCGGCCTGAATTCAGCTTCGTGGAGGAGCCCCATACCGCGATCTGCTGCGACCGCCGCGGCGAGGCGCTCAATCTGGTCTCAAGGGTGAGCGGCGAGGCGAGGCAGGTCAGCGCCGCGCTGGCCTGCGAGCGGCCCGAGCGCCTGGCCAGGGAATTGCAGCAGCTCCGGGAGAAGGTGCTCTCGCTCCCACCGCGCCATCGGCTCCTCCTCGAGGATATCCACCCTGAGCGGCTGGAGAAGATCTTCCTTAGGACCTATGAGCGCCAGCCCGCGGGCTTCGAGGAGCTGCTGAGCCTGGAAGGGGTCGGGCCGAAGACCGTCCGGGCCCTGGCCCTGCTGAGCGAGCTGGTCTACGGGGCCGAGCTGGACTGGCGCGATCCGGCCCGCTATAGCTTCGCCCACGGCGGGAAGGACGGCCACCCCTACCCCGTCGACCGGCGGGGCTACGACCGGACGATCGCGGTCCTGAGGAAGGCGGTCGAGCAAGCCAAGCTCGGCCGGCGGGAGAAACTGGAGGCGCTCAAGCGCCTGGCAACTTGGGAGGCTTAACTGCGAGACGAGGAGGTGAAACTTCCAGATGGGAGGCCATCGGCGGTGCTTCTTCTGCAGCTTCGGCTTCCCCGGCCGGTTCGCCTTCGGCCTCTTCCCGCCGGGGTTTGGCGTCTGGTTCGGGAAGCCTTGGAAGTTCGGCTGGGGCTTCCCCAGCCGGGAGGAGTATAGGGCGATGCTCGAGGACTACAAGCGGGAGCTCGAGGGCTATCGCCGCGAGCTGGACGAGGAGCTGAAGCGGGTCGAGGAGGAGCTCGCGCGCCTCGGGAAGGAATGAGCCCATGCCGATCAAAGTCGAGGCAGCCAAGGAGGCGATGCTCTGGGAGCGGCTCCCCGAGGGGAAGGTCCGCTGCCACCTCTGCGCCCACCGCTGCTTGATCTTCCCCGGGAAGCGGGGGATCTGCCGGGTCCGGGAGAATCGTGATGGGACTCTATACAGCCTGGTCTACGGGCGGCTCGTCTCGAGGGCCGTCGACCCGATCGAGAAGAAGCCGCTCTTCCACTTCCACCCCGGGAGCGCGTCCTATTCCATCGCCACGGTCGGGTGCAACTTCCACTGCCGGCAGTGCCAGAACTGGGAGATCTCCCAATACCCGAGGGAACATGGGGACGAGATCGTGGGCGGGAGCTTCACCCCCGAGGAGATCGTGGCCGACGCCGAGCGCTACCGCTGCCAATCGATCTCCTACACCTATGTCGAGCCGACGGTCTTCTTCGAGTTCGCCTACGATACCAGCAGGCTGGCCCACGAGCGGGGGCTTGCGAATGTCTTCGTCAGCAACGGCTATCTCACCGAGGAGGCCACGAGGGCGATCTCGCCCTACCTCGATGCGATCAACATCGACATCAAAGCCTTCAAGGATGCCACCTACCGGCGCTACTACGGCGCGACGCTCCAGCCCGTGCTCGATACGGTCAAGCTGATGCGCCAGCTCGGGATCTGGGTCGAAGTGACGACCCTCATCATCCCCACGGTCAACGATTCAGAGGAAGAACTAAGGGAGATCGCGCGCTTCCTCAAGGGGGTCGATCCGGCGATCCCCTGGCATGTCACCCGATTCTATCCGAGCTACAAACTGCTTGACCTACCCCCGACGCCGGTGGGGACGCTCCGCCGGGCGCGGGAGATCGGGCTGGAAGAGGGGTTGAAGTATGTCTACGAGGGGAATGTCCCCGGCGAGGGAGGGGAGAACACCTATTGCCACAACTGCGGCGCACTGCTCATCGCCCGCTGGGGCTTCAGCATCGCTCGATACGGCGTGAGAGATGGCCGCTGTGCCCAGTGTGGGGCGGCGGTCGCCGGGTTCGGCCTGTAATTCCGTAGTCCGCCAGTTGAAGAGCCAGCTCCTAACTTCAGCCGCTGGGGAGACCGGAAGCGTCGCAGCAGCGTTATTGATATGAGATTAGGGGCTGGAGACCACCAAGGTTAGGCGATACGCCGGCGGGTCGGGCCGCTCCGTGCTTCTGGGATAGGGCCTAAGGTCAACATAGCGCACGAGATAGCTGCCAAAGGTGGCCTCGCGCGGTGCGAGGCTCGAGTTGAGCTCCACGGTGGTCCGGCCGTGGCTTGAGGCAGCCAGCTCGAGCTCGACCCTGGCGTTCCCCGCCCAGATGCAGACGACATCGACGGGGCAGCGGGAGTCCTGTAGGACCCTGAGGAAGGTCACGCGCAGGCCCTCGACGGCCGCAGTCTGGCCTACTCTGAGGGTGAAGGGCTCGCCGAGCTCGGCCCGGACCGGCCAGCCGCCGAGAAGGCCGTCGCATCCTGCTAAAGATAGGGCCAGCACTGCCGCGAGCAGCCCGCAGCTTGGGAGATGCTCTCTCATCGCAGCTCAATCATACCGATTCCGGCGTGCCGGTCAAAGAGCGGGTGACCGCTTGCCGATCGCTCGAGCGGCTGCTATTCTGGAGCGATGGACTGGCGACGCCTGGCCCTGAAGATCGCGCTCACCTTTCTCAGCCTGGCCTTGGCCCTCTCCCCGTCCGGCGGGCATTCGGCCCCTGAGCCCGAGCCCCCGCCGAAGCCCGCCGTTGCCCATCATCCCAAGATCGAGACGGCCCTCGCCCTCGGCCAAGCTGAGGCCCAGGGGCCGGGCGGGAGCGATCGAGCGAGGGTGAGCATCGAGCTGGCTGGCCCGGTGAGCCCTGGCCTTCTAGCTGAGCTCTCGGGCCTGGGCGTAGTCGTCGAGGCCCATTCCGCGAACGTCATTCGTGCTCTCCTCTCACCGGATGAGCTCGAAGCCCTAGCCGAGCTTCCGGAGGTGGCCTTCATCCGGCGGCCCTACCGCCCGATCCCGCTGCTGGAGTCCCTCGGCCCGATCGGGGCCATCCTCTTCCAGGCCCACAATTTCAAGGGCCAGGGGGTGAAGATCGCGGTGATCGATGTGGGCTTTGCCGGCCTCTCCTGGGCCATCAGCCAAGGGGTCCTCCCCAGGGGGATCATCGGCGACGCCACGGACTACACTGGGGAGGGGCTCGAGGAGGGGACCAACCACGGGACGGCCGTCGCCGAGCTGGCGCACGAGGTCGCGCCTCAAGCCACGCTCTATCTCAAGAAGATCGGCGATGAGGTCGATCTTGCAGATGCCGTGGACGACTGCCTCCGCCAAGGGGTGAAGATCATCGTCCACTCCGTCGGATGGTTCAACACGAACTTCACTGACGGGAAGGGGATTGTGGCCGAGATTGCCGAGCGAGCAAGTCGCCTGGGGATCTTGTGGGTCAATGCCGCGGGGAACCATGCGCAGCAGCACTGGACCGGCCCGTTCCGTGATCTCGATGGCGACGGCTGGGTCGAGTTTCAAGGCCCCCAGGAGGAACTGAGAGTCGAGCCGAGCTTCGGCCAGCTCCAGCTCTTCCTGACATGGGACGACTGGCCCCGCACCTGCCAGGACTACGACTTGTTCGTCTACAGCGGCTCGGGCGAGCTGTTGGCTTCATCCCAGAACTACCAAACCTGCAGCGAGCCCCCGACGGAGGAACTGGACTACCTGGTCCTCCAGCCGGGTGCTTACTATGTCCGCGTCCTGGCACGGAACAAGCTGAAGCCCGCGCCCTTGAAGGTCTTCAGCGCGAACGCGCGGCTTGAGCCGGCGGTCCCGCGGGGGAGCCTCCCCGCGCCGGCCGATGCCCGGGGCGTCCTGGCTGTGGGAGCTATTCCCATAGGCCTATGGGAGACCGGCCCGGCCGCGGCCTACAGCTCCCAGGGGCCGACTAGCGACGGCCGCGTCAAGCCCGACCTCGTGGCCCCCGACAATGTCTGGACAGCCACGGAGGTGGGCTTTCTCCACCGCTTCTCCGGGACATCCGCGGCCGCGCCGCAGGTCGCGGGCGCAGCTGCGCTCCTCCTCTCTCAGCATCCAGAGTGGGCCGCGGGCCAAGTCTGGGAGGCCCTGGAAGAGAGCAGCATCGACATCGGCTTGCCGGGGAAGGACAACATCTACGGCGCCGGGCGGCTGAACTTGAGCCTCGGCCAGCCTCGGGCGAGCCGCGAGATCACGAGCCTGATCCAGCCGGGGGACCAGGCGGTTCAAGGCGATTCGCTGCTCGTGACTGTGAGGCTGGTGATGCCGCCGTCGCGCTTCGGGAGCTTGATCTTCGAGGAGCAAATCCCCCCTGGCTTCCGCCTCGAGGCGTTGGATAACGGCGGCGCGGAGTTCGATCCCCGGCTGCTCACCTGGGCTTGGCCGATCGTCGATCCCGGCTCAGGTCGAACCATCAGGTATAGGCTCATCATCCCGCCAGGTCAGGCCCCGGGAAGCTACCGTCTTGATGGCCGGATCAACGGCGGGCCAGTCGAGGGCGAGGCGGAGATCCGGGTCCTCGCGCCCTTGACCGTCCCCGCGGTGGTGGCCCATTGGGATGTGGAGCGCGGGCTCATCGATCTCGAGCTGGGCGAGCAGATCAGCTCGGCCCAACTCGAGCAGGCCATCGCCTGGTGGCTCACCGAGGCCGAGGTCCCAGGCAGCGCGGGAAGGATCGTCGGGGCCGACGAGCTCGAGCGATTGGTCGCCTATCAGCTTACTGGAAGCCCGGTGAGCCAGCCGCTGCCCTCGCTTGAAACATGGGAGGTGGCGACGGCCGAGCGGAATCTCGCCATTGAAGCGGACGGGAGCGTTGCGGTGACTGTGGCGATCCAAGCCCATGCCAGGGCCTATGGGCTGAGGCTGGACGAGGCCTGGCCGGCGAGCTGGCGGATCGAGCCCCGTGACGATGGCGGGGCAGTCCGAAAGGGCAGCGAGTGGCTCTGGCCTCGGCTGATCGAGCCGGGCGAAGTGCTGATCGTCCGCTATCGTGCCCGGCCGCTGCTCCGTGGGGAGCGGGAGGCCGAGGTGCAAGGCCTGATCAGCAGTGCCCTCCCGCGATTCAGCTATCTGGTCGGGGGCGAGGCACAAGCCGATTCGACTCTCCCCCCGCCGCAGATCCAGGGCCTGAGGTTCGTCCGAAGGGGCGGGGCCGTCGAGTTCCATCTCGAAGGCCAGGGGATCGCGGCCATCCGCCTCCGGCTCTTCAACCTAGCTGGCCGGCGGCTCTATGATAGCGGCTGGGTGGAGAACGGGCTCTTGCTCATCGGCCGGGGTGAAGCCCCCTTGGCGAATGGAGTCTATCTCTATGCGCTTACCGTTCGCGGCCCTGGGGGAAGGGAGTCGCAGAGGTTGGGCAAGGCGGTGCTCCTGAGATGATCGGGGATCGCGAGCTCCTCCGTGAGGCCTGCGCCGCCCGGATCCACGCTTACGCTCCCTACTCGCACCATCTTGTCGGCGCGGCGTTGCTCGGCCGCTCGGGGAAGATCTATCGTGGGGCGAATGTGGAGAACTCCGTGAACGGCCTCTCGATCTGCGCGGAGCGGGTGGCTGTCGCCAAGGCAGTCTCCGAGGGGGAGAGGGAGTTCGTGAAGCTCGCGGTCGTCTGCGGCGACACCGGCTTCTGCCGGCCCTGCGGGGCCTGCCGGCAGGTCCTCTTCGAGTTCGCGCCCCAGATCCAGGTGGTGATGGGCAATACCCGGGGCGAATTCGAGGTGAAGAGCCTGGCGGAGCTGCTCCCCGCCGCCTTCGACGGGTCGAGCTTCAAGCGATCCGCTTCCTGATCAGCGCCTCGGGCGCGGGCGGCTCAGCCCCGACCGTGAAAGCCGCCTCGACCTTGCTCTTCGCTAGAGCGAGCCGCTCCTCGGAGTTGTAGTGGACCAGAGCCACGGGCTCACCGAGGGCCACATGGTCGCCGACCTTCTTCAATAGCTCTATTCCCACGGCATGGTCGAGTGCCTGGCCTTTGGCAGTCCTTCCCGCGCCGAGGAGATGGGCAGCCTCGCCGATTGCCAGGGCGTCTAGCTCCTTGATGTAACCGGGCTGACGGGCCTTCACCTCCAGGCGACCTCTCGCCTGGGGCAGCAGCTCTGGATCTTCCAGGGCTCGTGGGTCCCCGCCCTGGCGCGCGACCAACTCCTGGAGCTTCGCCAGCGCGGAGCCGTCCCGGAGCTTCTGGCGGAGTTTCGTCTTCCCCTCATCCCTCGTGTGCGCCTGCCCGGCCATCAAGAGGAGCTCCGCCCCGAGCTCGAGGGTCAGCTCCTCCAGGTCCTGCGGCCCTTGGTCTTCGAGCGCGCTCAAGGCCTCTCGTAGCTCCAGGGCATTCCCGACCATCCTCCCGAGCGGCTGGTCCATCGCGGTTATGAGCGCCGCCGTCTTTCGTCCAGCCCGCTGGCCCAGGTCGACCATCAGCCTCGCCAGCTCCTCCGCCCTCTCTTCGGTCTCCATCAAAGCTCCCCGGCCGACCTTCACATCGAGGACGAGCCCATCCGAGTCGATCGCCAGCTTCTTGCTCATGATCGAGGAGGCGATCAAGGGGAGCGAGCTCACGGTCGCGGTCGCGTCGCGGAGGGCGTAGAGCTTGTGATCTGCCGGGGCGATCTCGGAAGAACTCTCCGCGATGGCTGCGCCGACCTCGGCCACCTGTCGCTTGAATTCTGCGAGCGGGAGCGCGGCGCAGAAGCCGGGGATCGACTCGAGCTTGTCGATCGTTCCGCCAGTATGGCCCAATCCTCGCCCCGAGAGCTTCCCGATGAACAGCCCCGCCGAGGCGATCAGCGGGACGAGGACGAGCGAGACCTTATCGCCCACCCCACCGCTCGAGTGCTTGTCGGCGACGAACCCGTCCACATCGAACTTGAGCCGCCTCCCCGAGCGTGCCATCGCCTCCGTCAGGTCGAGCGTCTCCTCTCGATCCATCCCGCGGAGGTAGATGGCCATCAAGAGCGCGCTCATCTGGTAGTCGGGGATCTCCTCTCGGACGAAGCCCGCGATGAGCTGGGCGATCTCCTCCCGGGTGAGCCGCCCGCCGTCGCGCTTCTTTTGGATGAGGTCAATGGTCCGCATGAGGGGATCTTAGTCCAGGAAGTGGGGGAGATCAAACGGCTGTGGATCTGGCTGAGCTTGACAAGTCTCCTCTTGACTGAGCGGTGGCAATAGGTGTATAATAGATCACCGAAAGGAGGTGGTGAACAAGCCAGTTCCCGGAGTTGAGCTGAATTTGCCCCAGGCTAATCCTAGAAGGAGGTGGAGCAATGCGTGAGTTTTTCGGTAGCAGTCTGGTTAAGGTCGGACTGGGAGTTCTGGTGCTGATCGGGACGGCACTCGTTCCGTTAGTCCAGTCGCAGCAGGAGCAGGTCCTGACGATCGCCTTCGATGCCGCTGATCTGAAGACCCTGGACCCGCACTTCGCCTCGGCGACGATGGACCGCGCGGTCGTGGACATGGTCTTCAACGGGCTGGTCCGCTACAAGCCGGGGGACATCACCGTCTTCGAGCCGGATCTAGCCCAGAGCTGGCAGGTGAACGGCAACGTCTGGACCTTCAACCTGAGGAGGGGGGTCATGTGCCACCCCTGGGGCGGGAATCCCGGCTACGAGCTGACCTCCGAGGATGTCGTCTACTCCTTGACCAAGGCGGCCGATGCGGCCCGCTCGGCCTATTCGGGCGAATATACCGGGATGACCTTTGAGGCCGTCGACAAGTATACGGTGAGGATTACCCTCCCGACTGCGCTCTCCGAGGTCCTCTTCTTCCCGAAGATCGCCGATTACGCCGGCGGATTCATCGTCTGCAAGAAGGCCGTGGAGGATCTGGGCGACGACGCCTTCAAGACCAACCCTGTCGGGACCGGGCCGTTCATGTTCCAGAGCTATAGCCCGATGGAGAAGGTCGTCCTGGTGAAGAACCCCAACTACTTCCGCGGCGCACCGAAGCTGGACAAGGTCGTGGTCCGCTACATGTCCGATGTGACCGCGCGGGAGTCGGGACTGGAGACGGGCGAGTTGGACGTGATCGAGGGCCGGCCGGAGCAGCCCTGGGTGGAGAAGATGCAGGCCAAGCCGGGCACGGTAGTCGACACCTTCGGCCCGGGCGAGACCGTCGTGATCCACTGGAACATGACGAAGAAGCCGTTCGATGACATCCGGGTCCGCTGGGCGCTCGACTTCTGCCTGAGCCGGGAGGAGCTCGTCGCTGCGATCGGGCCGGCCATCGCCGAGCCGCTCTGTGCCCCTGTGCCCCCGGTCCTTGCTGGGGGGATCAGCTGCACCGATGTAGGAGTGCTAAGATATGACCAGAATATAGAAACAGCTATGGCTCTCTTAGCCGAGGCTGGCTATCCCAACGGCTTCGATGCCGGCGAGGTGGTGACCTCCGAGCGGGCGGAGTATCTCATCCCGATGCAGAACATTCAGGCCCAGCTCGCCGAGTGCGGCGTCAAGGTGACGCTCAAGGTCGTCGACCACTCCTCGATGCACACTCTGATCCGCCAGGATGTCAACCCAATGGTCCTCTATGTCGCCTGGCGGCCGAACGCCGATGCCTTCCTCACCAGGTTCTACCACTCCGCCTCGATCGTCGTGACCGGCGCGAAGCCGGATACAAACTTCTCGCACATCGGTGGAGTTGACGCTGACGGCGACGGCTCCATTGACAGCATCGACAGTCTCATCGAGACCGCGCGGTCGGAGCTTATTCCTGGAAAGCAGATCTGGTTATGGCAGAAGGCCCAGATAGAGATCATGGGCCTTAATGCCGCCTATCCCTTCTACATCAAGAAGTTCGTCTTCGCCCGCAAGCCGAACGTGAACTACGGCTACACTCTGATCTCCACGCTGGCCCTCTATCCGCCGATCAACGAACTGACCTCGAAGTGAGGTAACAAGGGGGGCGGGCTTGGCGCCCGCCCCCCAGCTCCGCTACCATTCCGACGAGATGATCGGCTATGCCATCCGCAGGATCCTGATCTCGATCCCTATCCTCCTCGCCGTCCTCACGATCGTCTTTCTATTGGCCCGGGTGGCCCCCGGCGACCCGGCCCAAGCGATCTTAGGAGACTACGCCTCGAAGGAGG
Organism: Candidatus Acetothermia bacterium; assembly: GCA_024653345.1. Lineage (GTDB taxonomy): Bacteria > Bipolaricaulota > Bipolaricaulia > RBG-16-55-9 > JANLFV01 > JANLFV01. The sequence goes on along the minus strand of JANLFV010000001.1, from coordinate 162,670 downwards.
CGGTCCAGGCTCTCCGCGAGAGGATGGGGCTGAATAGGCCGCTCTGGCAGCAATATCTCGATTTCATCGTCGGGCTAGCCAGGGGAAACCTGGGGAAGTCGATGATCACCGGTTTCCCCGTAGCGCGCCAGGTGGCCTATGCTCTCCCCTACACGATCGAGCTGACCCTCTCCGGGATCATCTTCGGGGCCGTCTTCGGGATACCCCTGGGGATCTACACCGCCCTCCGGCGGAATCGGCTCCCGGACTACCTCGGGCGGATCTTCTCCCTGGCCGGGCTCTCCTTCCCCACCTTCTACCTGGGGATCTTGCTCATCCTCGCCTTTGCGGTCTGGCTCAAGCTTTTCCCCGCCGTCGGGGGCGGGGACCTCCATAACTTGGGGGACAACCTCCGCCACCTCGTCCTCCCCGGGCTGACCCTGGGGCTGATCATGACCGCCTATGTCACCAGGATGAGCCGCTCCTCGATCCTCAATGTTCTGAACGAGGACTATGTCCGGACCGCCAGGTCCAAAGGCTTGAGGGAGCGGATCGTCATCTACAAGCACATCCTGAAGAATGCGCTCATCCCGATCATCTCGATCATCGGCGTCTACTCGATCGTCCTCATCGGGGGGTCCCTCTTAGTGGAGATCGTCTTCTCCCGGCCGGGCCTGGGGAAGATGATGGTCGGGGCCATGCTCCAGCGGGACTACATCACGCTCCAGTCGGTGATGGTCATCTACGCCGGGTTCGTGGTGCTGATCAATCTCCTGACCGATCTGGCCTACGGACTAGTCGATCCGCGGATCAAGTATGACTAGGATGATCTCGCCGCGGCGGCGGATGCTCCGCACCTTCCTGCGGAATAAGACCTCGGTGGCCGGGGCGGCCCTCGCCCTGGCGATGATCCTCGTGGCGGTCCTCGCCCCCTGGATCTCCCCCTACAACCCGCTGAAGCAGAATGTCTACTACCGCTTCACCCCTCCCGAGGCCTCGCACCCCCTGGGAACTGACTTCTACGGCTGCGACATCCTGAGCCGCGTCCTCTGGGGAGCGAGGGTCTCGCTGCTCGTCGGGACGGCCTCAGTCCTGTTGGGGATGGTCTTCGGGATGGTCCTCGGGATGCTCGCTGCTTACAAGGGCGGGAGGGTCGAGAGCGCGATCATGAGGGCGACCGATGTGATGATGTCCTTCCCCGACGAGGTCTTCGGGATCATGATCGTGGTCGTGCTCGGCTCGGGGCTGCTCAAGCTCGTCATCGCTATTGCCATCCTCATGGCCCCGCGGTTCATCCGCCTGGCGCACGCCCCCACCCTCTCCCTGAAGGAGCGGGACTATGTCTCCGCCGCCAGGGCGATCGGGGTGAGCGATGCTCGGATCATCACCAAGCACATCCTCCCCAACATCTTCGGGGAACTGCTGGTGATGGGGACCCTCTGGGTCGGGACGGCGATCCGCCTCGAAGCGAACCTGAGCTTCCTCGGCCTCGGGGTCCCCCCGCCGACACCGACCTGGGGGAACATGATCCGCACGGGGATGGACCACCTCACCGACGCCTGGTGGGTCTCGGTCTTCCCGGGAGTGGCAATCCTCCTCACGGTCTTCGCCTTCAACCTGATGGGAGACGGGCTGAGGGATGTGACCGATCCGAAGCTCCGGGCCTGAAGCAAAGAGCCCTTAGCGCTCGGCTCCCAGGCCGGGGATCTTCACCCGCCGCTCGAGCAGCCTCAGGAGCCAGGAGATGATCAAGACGAGCGCCAGGTAGATCAGCGCCGTGATGATGAAGACCTCGAAGAACCGGAAGTTCCGCGCGGCAATCACCCGCGCTACCCCCATGAGGTCCATCACCGTGACCATGTAGACGATCGAGGAGTATTTGAGCATGTAGATGAGCTCATTCGACCAGGGAGGGATCACGAGCCTGAGGGCCTGCGGAAGGATGACATACCTGATCGCCTGGGAGCGGGAGAGGCCGATCGAGCGGGCCGCGAGCATCTGGCCGGCCTTGATCGACTGGATGGCCCCGCGGAAGTATTCGGCCTGGTAGGCTGCTGTGTTCAGGCCCATGGCCAAGATCCCTGAGATGAACGGCGAGAGGCTGATCCCCCAGCTCGGGAGCCCATAGTAGACCATCAATAGCTGCACCAGGAGCGGGGTCCCGCGGAAGAACTGGACATAGGCGCTCGCAAGCCAGTAGAAGATGTGCCGCCCGTAGACCCGCCCGAGGGCCAAGATCAGCCCGAGCACGATCCCGATGGCAATGCAGGTGGCGGTGATCTCGGCGGTGAGCGTCAGCCCTTGGGCGAGTTTCGGGAGCCACTCCCACTTGAAGACGAGCTGGGGCATCAGCTCGCCTCCCCGTAGAGCTCGGTGATCTTCCGCAGGAACTCCCCGGTCCTCTTCTGCCGCGGATTGGTGAAGAGCTGCTCCGGCGAGCCCTGCTCGACGATCACCCCGCCCTCCATGAAGATGATCTCGTCGGCTACGGAGCGGGCGAACCCCATCTCGTGGGAGACGACGACCATGGTCATCCCGGCACGGGCTAGGTCTGTCATCACCTCGAGGACCTCGCCGATCAGCTCGGGGTCTAAGGCCGAGGTCGGCTCGTCGAAGAGGATCACCTTCGGGTCCATCGCCAGTGCACGGGCGATTGAGACCCGCTGCTGCTGGCCGCCCGAGAGCTCGGCGGGGTAGGCCTTGGCCTTCTCGGCCAGCCCGACCCGCTCGAGCTCCATCATGGCGATCTCCGTGGCCTTCTTCTTATCCAGCCGCTTGATCTTGAGCAACCCCAGGCGGACATTGTCGAGCGCGTTGAGGTGGGTGAAGAGATTGAAGTCCTGGAAGACGAACCCGATCGCCGCCCGGATCTTGTTGATGTTCGTCTTGGGATGGCTCACCTCGACCCCGTCGAGCCAGACTCGCCCCCTGTCTGGCGGGGTGAGGCGGTTGATGCACCGGAGCAGGGTGCTCTTCCCGGTCCCCGACGGCCCGATGATCACCTTCGTCTCGCCCTTGAAGAGACTGAAGGAGACCCCGCGGAGGACCTCCTCCCTGCCGTAGCGCTTGTGAATGTCCTCGACCTTGAGGATCACATTGCTAGCCATGTTCACCGGCTGCGCGCGCGGCCTTTGCCTCAAACCCCGGGACCCTCAGCGCGTGCTCGAGAGTCCCTAGCAGGCGGTTCCCCAGATAGGTGAAGAGGAGGAAGATCAGGGCGACGACGAGGTAGACCGCCATCGCCAGACGATAGTGCCGCTCGGTGATGAACCTTGCGTAGCGGGTAATCTCATTCACCCCGATCGCGTAGGCCAGGGTCGTGTCCTTGATCACCGAGGAGAACTCGTTGGACCACGGCGGGATCGCCAGCCGGAGCGCCTGGGGGAGGATGATGTAGCGGATCGCCTGCCAACGGGAGAGGCCGATCGAGTGAGCAGCCATCATCTGTCCCTTGGGGATCGCCTGGATCGCCCCGCGGAAGATCTGGGACTGGTAGGCCGAGGAGCGGAAGCCGAGGGCCAGGGTCGCTGCCACAAAGGCGGAGATCTTCAGGCCTAGCTGGGCCGAGCCGAAGAAGAAAAGGAAGAGCAGCACCAGCTCGGGGACCCCGCGGAAGAACCACTCCCAGGCGGAGGCAACGCCGCCCAGCAGGCGGTTTCCATAGACTTGAAAGAGCGCGATCGGGATGCCGACCACGAATCCCAGACCGATCAGGCCGAAGAGAAGGGCAATGTTAAGCAGCGAGGCCTGAAAAAGCCCCGGAAGGCCCCGAAAGACGATCACCCAGTCCCCGATCGGCGATCACCCTCTCCAGACTCTGGGGCCAGGGGAGGGGCACAGGCCCCTCCCCTGGCTGAGAAAGTCACTTTACCTACCTTGCTACGCACCCCGCCATGCAGGCGGCGAAGCCCACTACATCCTTGTCTGTCAGGAGCTTGCCCTTGCACTCCAGCCAGCAGGCCTCGATGACATCGGCGGACGGGCCGAAGTAGGCCTTGACCAGGTTGTCCCAAGGGCTTCCTGGGACGACGAAACCACGGGCACAGCTGTAACCAAGCAAGCACATGCCTTCACTGAACTTGGCCAACAGGCCATAGGGGTCGCCCTCGGCCACGAGGAACCCGAAGTATTCGTTCGTCTCGATGACCCCCAGGATGGTGAGCACGCCGGGATAGGCGGCGATCGAGGCCTTCGAGGCCGGCTCGTCCTGGACCACGGCGTCGATCCGCCTGTTGAACAGGTCGAGCACTGCCAAGGGGTAGGTCTCGTAGAGGACAAGCTCGACATCCACGCCCTGGTCAATTAGGTTGGTCTGGACCCAGTCGGCCCCGGTCGTCCCGCGCTGGGCCCCGATCTTATGGCCGCAGCAGAAGACATCATCCAGCGAGGTGAAGCCGGAGTCCTGGCGGACGATCACCGCCTGATTCGAGGTCCAGTAGGGGCAGGAGAAGTCCACGACTTCCTCTCGCTCCTCGGTGATGGTAAACCCCGAGGCACCGATGTCGCACTTCCCGGCCTGGACAGCCGGAATGATCGCGTCGAAGGCCATGTTCTGGATCTCGATCTCATAGCCCTCGACGATCGCGATCATCCGCATCACATCCAGGTCAAACCCGAAATACTCTCCCCCGGCCGTGACCATCTCGAACGGGTCCCAGGGGATGTCCGAGCAGACGGTATAGGGCTTCTGCTGGGCCTGGGGGACGATGCCGCTCCCGATCGCCAAGGCCAGGGCTAGGGCGAAGACAAAGGCCGAACGCCAGATCTTGCCGCACATCCATCCCACCTCCTCATTTGAGTTTGGAACCCTAGATTATAGCACAGACCAATCCGGGAAGTCAAGGCCAGCAGTCAGGAGCCGCCCCCCGCGAACCCCGGGGGCCAAGGCCTCGATCACGAGTGCATCGGGTTGGATAGGCTCAGGCCTGGCGCTTGGACGATGCGGCTCCCGCATCTCCGTTTGACGCGGGGGAAGTTGTAGAATACATGCATGCCCTCGAAGCCGAGACCAAGCCACGAGGAGATGAGAGCCGCGCTCCTCGCCCTCCTCCCAACTGCGCTCATCTTTCTCGTCTTCACTGCCTTCCCCTTGGTCTACTCAGTCTACCTGAGCTTACACGACTGGTCGTTCTTCTCGCCGGCCCGCGAGTTCGTCGCTCTCGAGAACTTCAGGAAGATCCTCGCCTCCCCCGCGGGGCGGAATGCCTTCCGCGTGACCGGGCTTTACGCCATCAGCTCGATCCCCCTCCTTCTAGTCACCTCGCTCGGGCTGGCCCTCCTCCTCCAAAGGGGCCGCGGCGCGGCTCTCTACCGGGCAGCCATCTTCGCCCCCGCGGCCCTCTCCCCGGCCGTGACGGGGCTGATCTGGTCCTGGGCCTTCGAGCCCCACTCCGGCTTGATCAACTACCTCCTCCGGAGGATCGGGCTCTGGGGGCCGAACTGGCTCGCCGACCCGAATTGGGCCCTCCCGGCCCTGATCATCGCGACCGTCTGGCAGTATGCCGGCTACTACATGGTCATCTTCAGCGCCGGGCTTGAGCGGATCCCCGCAAGCTACTACGAGGCCGCCAGGCTCGAGGGGGCCGGCCCAATCCGCCGGCTCTTCAGCATCACCCTCCCCCTGCTGCGGAAGACCACGGCCTTCGTGCTCGTGATCGCCACGATCAACTCCTTCCAGGCCTTCGGCTTGGTCTATGTCCTGACCGGCGGGGGGCCGATGGACTCGACCAACCTGGTCGTGAACTACCTCTACCGCGAGGCGTTCGAGTTCTTCCGCCTAGGCTACGCCAGCGCCGTCGGCTGGCTCTTGGCTCTCATCCTCGTGGCCCTCGCGCTGGTCCAGATCCGCTACATCGGCCGGGGGAGCCGCCTCCGGGAGGAATAAAATGAACAGGCTCGGACGGCACCTCCTCCTGAGCACGATTGTGGCCCTGGTGAGCCTTCCCTTCCTCTGGATGGTCCTGGCCTCCCTCAAGGAGGGGGCCGAGATCTTCCGCGAGCCGGAGCGGTGGCTCTCGACCGGCTGGCAGCTCTCGAACTACCAGAGGGCCTGGCGGGAGCTGCCATTAGCGCGACTCTACCTCAACAGTCTCCTCGTGGCCGCGGTCGTGACCCTCGGCCAGTTGGCAACTGGAGCGCTCGCAGGCTACGCCTTCGCTCGGCTCAGCTTCCCCGGAAGGGATAAGCTCTTTTATCTCTACCTCGGCTCGCTCGCCCTCCCTCACCAGGTCACGCTCATCCCTTCCTTCCTGATCCTGAAGTGGCTGGGCATCCTCGACACATACTATGCCCTCACCGTGCCCTTCCTCGCCGGCCCGTTCGCGGCCTTCATGATGCGCCAGGCCTTCTTGGAAGTCCCGCAGGCCCTGGAGGATGCGGCGCGGATCGACGGCTGCTCGCGGTTCCAGGCCCTCTTCAGGGTCTTCCTCCCGCTCGTCCGCCCGAGCCTGGTAGCGCTGGGGCTTCTGGTCTTCCTCTGGCAGTGGAACAGCCTCCTCTGGCCGCTGGTCGTCACCCAGAGCCCGGGGATGCGGACCCTCCCCGTCGGGCTGGCCGCGCTCAAGTCGGAGCTGGGGCCCGATTGGCCGCTGCTGCTGGCGGCCAACACCCTCGCGGCGCTGCCGATGCTGCTCCTCTTTCTGGTCGCGCAGAAGGCGTTTATCCAGGGACTGGCCCACCTGGAGGCCGACTGACCATAGCCCTGGGGGGCCCCATCGAGCGGTGATGAGCAGGCCATCGCAGTAGACAATCCGGCCCGCGCTCGCCCTGCAGTAGCAAACGGCCCTTGGCTCAAGGGGCCTCAGCAGCCCTGGTAGTAGCGCCGGACGACCTCTTCGGCTGGACGATCTGTAACTGCAAGAGATCTAGCAAACTCGGGTTCAGAACCCCACGACCAGGGAAATATCCCGTCCGTTTTCCCCCAAGCCTCTTGGAAGAAGGCTTCGCACAATTCTCTCTGCTGTTGTTCGTTTACGGGAGTAATAATATCGCAACTTAGTCCTGCCTTTCCGTCAGGTTAGCATCCTATCTGAGGCCCGGTCAAGTCAAGAAGAGAAGGGGCGCTCCGAATGAGGTGGGAGTTCACATGAGCAGCTCGAGCTCTGACTGCGAGCCGGTCTCAGGGTTGAAGGCCCGGAGCCCCTCAGCGTCCGCTGCCCGCAGCAACCGCTGATCGGAAGCGATCAGGACCAGATCGTCCCCCGCGCGGCGCAAGGCGGTCCGCAGCTCGAGGGCGGCCCGCAGGACGAGCCCGTCCGTGGCGTTGAGCGAGTGCTGGACGATCAGCGGGTGCGAAGCGAAGACAAGCCGGTCCTCTAAGGGGGCCAGCCTGAAGGGGGAGTCGAGCACCTCAGCCCGGAGCTCTGCTAGCGCCTGGGAGAAGATGGCGTCGGTGATGAGCCCGTCGTTCCTCTTCCGCACGAAGACGGAGAGCACCTCGCTGACCGCGAGGCTCAGGGAGATCATCCGCTCGAGCTTCACCCGGGAGAAGAGGAGGTTTACCAACTGGGTGCCACTCTCCGGCGCGTAGCGCTTCACCAGGGCGCTCGCGTCCCAGAAGAACTGGTTAGGCAAGGGCTATCCCTCGCGCAGCGCGATGATCGCGCGGCTGAAGGCGTTCGCCTCCGGCTCCACCCCGCAGGCGGCGATCAACTCCTGGAGCCTCTCCGCCCCGACCGGCTGAGGCTGAATACCCATCTTGCGGAAGGAGCGGGCGATCAGGGAAGCGAGCGCACGCTTGTCCACGAATCGCACTGCCTCCGGCGCGCCAGGCTCCTCCGGCATCCTCTCCACGGCCCTCCGCAGCTCAGCGAGCTTCCTCTCGAGCTCGCTCAGGTATTGCAGAATTGTCGTCTTCTCCATCGCTAATCTCCCCTCGGATACCCCGCCCGCATCTTAGCGGGCGAGCGTTCGAGGTGCAAGGGGACGGACCAGCCCGGCCAAGCTGGCTCAGCAGCCCTGGTAGTAGCGCCGGACGACCTCTTCGGCTGGACGATCTGTAACTGCAAGAGATCTCCTAAACTCGGGTTCAGAACCCCACGACCAGGGAAATATCCCATCCGTTTTTCCCCAAGCCTCTTGGAAGAAGGCTTCGCACAATTCTCTCTGCTGTTGTTCGTTTACGACGGTATTGTCTGGCGAAGTGTATCCGTTCGTTGGAATCATCCCGAAACTCGCCTCTGTAATCATCACCCTACAGTTGTCGCGTTGGGCGGCTTGCTGGGCCGCGGTGATTCGGTTTCTCAGATATCTTCGCCAGTTTTGCACTGTCTGGCCGGGAACATATCTCTCGCCCTCCTTCACATGGAGGTGTAACCCGATGTAGTCTGCCCCGTCGAAATCGATATCCGGTGTCTCATAAGGATCTTCCTGAATGATTATCTTGCCGGAATACCTCTCCCTGACCTTGGGAATCAACTGCTTAATCCATGCAGCGAGCCTCGGGGTATGGAATGACACATATCCATCTGGCCTAGTAAAGGAAGGTGACAGCCCCAGAGAAGCTTCGAATGCGAACTCGCCTTCAGGACAATAGCCTTCAACACCGAGCTCTTCGGCGATCTCGGCCCACTTCAACGCCATCGTTTCGAGGTTGGAATAGAACAGGTCGAGGTCGAAGGGCTGGGGACGGGGATATCTACTTCCCAGGAAGCTCGGGATGTCAAGGATGACTTTAAACCCTCGCGCCTGTGCCTGCCTGACATAGCGCTTTATGCCTTCATCATGCACCGTGCTGTCCCACGGCTCCCAGTAGGGGGGATACTCGGTAGGGTATCCGACTTGGTGATCAGGACCTCTACTAACAGGAATGGTTATCTCCACGCTGTCGGCACCCAGCTCTTTTATCTCATCCAGCCAGTGTTCGCGGATTTCGGCACGCCGCGGTATGACTGTTCGAGCACTATAATCCCAATCCGTCGGTGCAATGCCTCGATACGGCTGGCACCCCGCAGCCTGGCTTAAAGCCCTTCTTGGCAGTATGTCTGACAGAGCCAGGCCTAATGCGGCGGCGCCCGCACCCTTGAGGAACTCCCTTCGCGTCAGCTTCCCGGCCTTCGCCATCTTCCCCACCTCCTTGGGCCGAGAGACTCGGACGGTCAGTGACTATATCTCCGAAGGAGAGGCAGAGTCAAGATCCCCGGCTACGACCTTCTCCAGCTTGAGGACCGAGCGGGAGTCATGATCGAGGTGACCGTGGATTCTGAAGCTGCTGAACTGCCCAGCCTGAAACAACTCGGCTGGCCCGCGAGGTCTGGCGCGAAGGGCGGCGGATCATGAGGCGAGCTACTCAACGCGATGCGCGCTTTGTCAGCCCATGGAGCGCTCGAGCCAAGATCTCTAAGCCCTTCAGGGCCAGCTCCTCGGTGATCACGAGCGGCGGCATGATCCGGACGACATTGCCGTAACGGCCGGCGGACCAGACGAGCAAGCCCCTCTCGAAGCACTCCAGCTGGACCGCCTTTACCAGCTCGGGATTCGGCTCCTTGGTTTCGCGGTCCTTGACGAGCTCCAGGCCGATGAAGAGCCCTCTTCCGCGGACCTCGCCGATCTGCAGGACTTCCTGCTGGAGCTTCCTCAGCTCCGCGAGGAGGAGCTCGCCGAGCCGAGCGGCGTGCTCCGGAAGATCGTTCTCCAACATGAAATCGATCCCCGCAGCACCGGCAGCCATCGCCACGAGGTGGCCGCGGAAGGTCCCCATGTGCCCCCCGGGCTCGACGGTATCCCACCGCTCATGGTAGACGACCCCGGAGAGGGGGTAGCCGACCCCTCCCAGGGCCTTCCCCAGGGTCATGAAGTCCGGGGTGATCCCGGAGTGCTCGGAGGCGAAGATCCGTCCGGTCCGCCCGAAGCCGGTCTGGATCTCATCGACGATCAGGGGGATCTCTTCCTCGGCCGTCAGCCGGCGGAGCTCCACTAGGAAGCCGTCTGGTGGGACGACCACCCCACCCTCGCCCTGGATCGGCTCGACGATGATCGCCGCCGGCTTGGCTAGGCCGGAGTAGGGGTCGCGGAGGAGCTCGGCCAGGTAGTTGAGGCAGAGGAGGCCGCACCTCTGGGGCACCTGCTTGAAGGGGCAGCGGTAGCAGTAAGGATAAGGCGCGAAGTGGACCTCGGGCAGGAGGGGGAGGTGCTTCTCTCGATAGCTCCGCCCGGAGCTGAGGGTCAGGGCCCCCGCGGTCTGACCGTGGTAGCTTCCGGAGAAGGCGAGCAGCGCGTGGCGGCCGGTGCAGAGCTTGGCCAGTTTGATTGCGCCTTCGACCGCGTCCGAGCCGGAGGGTCCCCCGAACATGACCTTGGCGTGGCCGCGCAGCTCCCCGGGTGCGATCTCCTTGAGCTTTCGCATCAGCTCGACCCGCGGCGGGGCGGGGAAGTCCAGGGCGTGGATTATCTTCTCTTCCTGAGCCCGCGCTGCGGCCAGAATCTGGGGGTTGGAGTGGCCGAAGTTGAGGACCCCGATCCCGGCGAAGAAGTCGAGGAAGATGTTCCCATCGACATCTCTGATCGTGGCCCCCCGGGCTTCCTCGGGGACGAGCGGGATCACCCGGGGATACTTGAAGACATTGCTCTCCAGGCCCTGCTGGGCTGCCAGGAGCTCCTTGGCCTTCGGCCCCGGGAGCTCGCCCCGGACGAGCGGTGCCCCAGGGAAGTGCAAGCCAGTCAAGTCCACCTTAACTTCGCGCATGCTCTCTCTCCTTTCATTCACAAGCTGAACGAGACCATCTTGATCTCGGTCATCTCCTCGAGCGCGAAATGCGGCCCCTCCCGGCCCAGGCCGCTCTCCTTGACCCCGCCGTAGGGCATCTGGTCGGCCCGGAAGGTCGCGGAGTCGTTGATGAAGACATTCCCGACCTCCAGCTCCTCGATCGCCCGCCAGGCCCTCTTAAGGTCGCGGGTGAAGACCCCGCAGGCCAGGCCGTAGTCGTAGCTCCCCAGCCGGGAGCCCTCGTTGAACTTCTCGATCGCCTCCTCGAAATCAGCGAAGCTATCGATTACGACGATCGGGGCGAAGGTCTCCTCGCAGACTACCTTCATCTCTGGCCTGACCTCGGTCAGGACCGTCGGCTCGAGGAAGTTCCCCTCCCGCCTCCCGCCGCAGAGGAGCCGCGCGCCCTGCGAGATCGCTTCCTTGATCCAGCTCTCGGCTTTGATTGCCGCGGGCTCGTCGATCAGCGGGCCGAGCTCGGTGGCCGGGTCCAGGGGATCGCCCCGCCGCAGGCGCGCGGCCCGGCTCACGAACTCCGCGGTGAACCGCTCCTTCAGCGATTCGTGGATGTAGATCCGCTGGGTGTGGATGCAGACCTGCCCGGAGTAGGCGAAGCCACCGACCAGGCACTTCGCCAGGGCCTGCTCGAGGTCTGCGTCCTCGGCGATGATCGCCCCGGAGTTCGAGCCGAGCTCGAGCGTCAGCTTCTTGATCCCCGACTCCCGCTTGAGCCGCTCCCCGACCGGGGCGCTCCCGGTGAAGGTGACCATCCGGACCCGCTTGTCCCGGATCAGCCGCTCCCCGACGGTCCGGCCCGGGCCGACCAGGATGTTCAATGCCCCGGGCGGGAGGCCGGCCTCCAGAAAAAGCTCGCCGAGCTTCAAGGCAGTAAGAGGGGTCGCCGAGGCCGGCTTCAGAATGACCGTGTTCCCCGCCGCCAGGGCCGGCCCGACCTTGTGGGCCACGAGGTTCAAGGGGAAGTTGAAGGGCGAGATGGCGACGATCACCCCCACAGGCTGGCGGATGAACAAACCCCTTCTATGCTCAGAGCCCCGGGCCGCGTCCATGGGGACCGTCTCGCCGTGGAGCCGCTCGGCCTCCCCGGCGGAGAAGGAGAGGGTCTCGACCGCCCGCTCGGCCTCGGCCAGGGCATACCGCCAGGGCTTGGCCGCCTCGAGTGCGATCGTCCGGGCGAACTCCTCCTTCCACTTCTCCAGAAGGGCGGCCGCGCGGCGGAGCAAGGCCGCCCGCGCATGGGCCGGGCTCTTGCGGTAGCTCGTGAAGGCCTCTTGTGCCGCAGCGAGGGCCCGCTCGACCTCCGCCTCCCCGGCCTGGGGGACCTCGGCCAGTAACTCGTGATTGTAGGGATTCCGGACCTCCAGCTTCTTCGCGGTCTCGACCCATTCCCCGCCGATTAGGAGCCCGAGCTCGACCATTCTGCCTAAGGATAGGGGCGAGCCGAAGCGGGGGCAAGTCCGTGAGATTGCTGACCTCCGGACATGAAATCGGACATCGACAGCCTCTAATGGGCGAACGAGGGAGAGGCTGGGTGAGGGGGATGGATTACCCCCTCCCCTTGCCCCTCCCGCGTGGGGGAGGGGAATGGAAGAGCGATTCTATCTTGACTAGAGGCTCTTGTCCGAACTCGCGTCTGAAGGTCAGTGCGAGATGGGCGCGAGCTCTCACTCAGCCCAGCCTAGCCAGCTCAGATCGGCTGGAGATGGTAGGCGATGAACTCCTCGAGCAGCTCCTCGCCGAGCCCGATCAGCTCCTCGGGGAGGACGAGCCGGGAGAGCTTTGCTAGAGGGAAGCGGAGGCTCGCCCGCCAGGCCTGGGCGAGCGGCGGGGGGACCTCGCACGCCCGCGGGCCGGCCCCAGCCTGGGCTTGAGCCTGAGCGGCCCGGCAATCGGCGCAGACCAAGCCGCCAGCCTGGGGCGAGAGCCAGGCCGGCTCATCCCTGGCGAGCGGCCTCCCGCAGGAGGCGCAGGCCTCGAGCTCCGGCCCGAACCCGAGATAGTCGATCAGCTTCAGCTTGAAGCCGAGCTGGAGCAGGCTCAGACGGACTAGCTCTCCCTCTCGGTCCAATTCCTGGAGCAGTTCCTGGAAGAGCCTGTAGGCCCGGCTCTCGCCCTGCCCCTCCCGGAGCAGGAGGTTCAGGGCCCTTGCGGCCTGCAAGGCCACCTCGAGCCGGTCGTAGTCCCGCTTGAGGCGGGGGTAGCCCTCGATGAGGGCGGCCTCCTTGAGGAGCTTGAGCCCCCGCCCCTCGTAGAAGACGACCTCGATGAGGTTCAACAGGTCCAGAGCGGCCCCGAACCGGCTCTCGAGCTTCCTGGCCCCCTTGGCCAAGAGCGAGATCTTCCCCAGCCGTGGGGAGAGGAGGGTGACGATCCTCGAGCTCTCCTGATAGTCGAAAGCCCTTATGACGAACCCGGTCGCCTTGGCGAGGGCCAACTTACTCCGGTGCCCCGGTGATGATTGCCACCCCGGCGCTCGTCCCGAGCCGGTCCGCACCGGCCTCGATCATGGCCACCGCCGCCTGGTAGTCCCGGATCCCGCCGGCGGCCTTGATCTTCATCTGCGGCCCGACCGCGGCCCTCAAGAGCCGGACATCCTCGACGGTCGCGCCCCGCGGGCCGAACCCGGTCGAGGTCTTGACGAAGTCGGCACCCCCGGCCTGGGCGAGGATCGCCCCGGCCACCTTCTCCTCGTCGCTGAGGAGGCCGGTCTCCAGGATGGCCTTGAGGACGATCCGCCTCGGGGCCCGGACCAGGGCCTCCCGGACCGCGGCCAGCTCCTTCAGGATCGCCTGGTAGTCCTTGGCCTTGAGTGCGGCGATGTTGATGACCATGTCCAGCTCGTCCGCACCGGCCTCGACCGCCGCGCGGGCCTCGCAGGCCTTGGCCTGGGGGAGGGTCGCGCCGTGGGGGAAGCCGATGACCGTCACGATCTTCACCGGCGCGCCCTCGAGCTCCTTCCTGGCCAGCTCGATGTAGGAGGGGTTGACGCAGACGCCGTAGAAGCCCCACTCCTTCGCCTCGGCGCAGAGCTGGCGGACCCGCTCGGGCGAGACCTCGGGCCCTAAAGCGGTGTGGTCGATCCGCCCCGCCAATTCCTTCCTGGTCATTTGTAGCTCCTCACCCTGAGGGTGGCCGCCTCGAGCCGCTCCTTGAGAACCTCGACCCCGATCCCCGGCCTCTTGGGGACGGAGATCGTCCCGTCCTCGTTCAGCTCGAACTCCGGCTCGATTATATCATGCTCCCAGTAGCGCCTGCTCGCCGAGAGGTCGTTCGGGAGGGAGAAGCCCGGAAGCGAGGCCAGGGCCACATTGTGGGCCCTTCCGATCCCGGTCTCGAGCATCCCGCCGCACCAGACCGGGAGCCCCCTTTCCCGGCAATAGTCGTGAATGGCAATCGCCTGGGTGAGGCCCCCGACCCTCCCCGGCTTGATGTTGATGATCCTGCAGCTTCCGAGGGCCAGGGCCGCCTTGGCCGCATTGAGCGAGGGGATGCTTTCGTCGAGGCAGATCGGGGTCTCAAGCTCCCGCTGGAGCGCGGCGTGGTCCACCAGGTCGTCGTAGGCGAAGGGCTGCTCGACCATCAGGAGCCCGAAGCGGTCGAGCCCCTTGAGGAGCGGGAGGTCCGCGAGGGTGTAGGCCGCGTTCGCGTCCACCTGGAGCTTGATGTCCGGGAAATGGGCCCGGACCTGCTCCAGGACTTTTAGGTCCCAGCCGGGCTTGATCTTGAGCTTGATCCGGGGATAGCCCTCCTCTAAGCGGCGGGCGATCTCCTCCAAGAGCTCGGGGATCGTCCTTTTGATCCCGAGCGAGACCCCGCTTTCGACCCGCTCCTTGGTCCCCCCGAGGAGGTGGGCGAGCGAGACCCCCTTAAGCTTGGCCCAGAGGTCCCAGAAGGCCATCTCCAGGGCCGCCTTGGCCATGTTGTGGCCGCGGACCGGGGCCAGCTGGGCCCAAAGGGCTTGCGGCCCGTCCAGCTCCTGATGCAAGACCCTCGGGAGCAGGAACTCCTCGAGCACATGCCAGGCGGTCGTGGCCGTCTCGTAGGAATACCACGGCCCGCTCGAGGCGACGCACTCGCCCCACCCGACCGCCCCATCGCTGTATAGGGCGACGATGAGGGCTGGCCGCTCCTCCTCCCGCCCGAAGCTGGTCTCGAACGGCTGGACCAGCCGGAGCTCGATCAGCCGTAGCTCGGCCCGCTCGATCTCGATCTTGAGCCTCATCTCCGGGAGAGGAGCTCCTCGGGCGAGGCCCGCTCGAGGAGGTAGAAGCCCCTTCCTCCCTCCAGGATGAACTCCGAGACGAGATACCCTCGAGACAGGTAGTGCTCGAAGACCGGGCGAGTCTCGAGCCGCCAGCGGCTCGCCAGCTCTGGGGCCCTTTCCCGCATCTCCGGGGTATTGGTGGGGATCTCGAGGAGGAGCTTCGCGCTTTCCAGGTCGAGCCGATAATCGAGGTTGACTCGGAAGCCCTCCTCAAGTTGAGCACCCTCTCCCTGGCCCTCCCCCCTTGAGGGGGAGAGGAGGGCCAGCTCGGTCCGGTTCACCACCTCCGCGCCCTGGGCGAGGAGGGCCTCGACCGAGGGGAGGGGGTAGCGCCCCGCGAGCTTGAGCCGGGCCTCGACCCTGGGGGAGGTGAGCCACCACTCGACGATGAGGCGGTCGCTCGGCAGGCCCCGGTTGAGCCGGTCCCGCATGTCGCCGTAGTAGTTCTCCTCATACCGGCGGGAGATCACCCCCAGCTTCTTGAAGTTGAAGTGGGCGTTCGCGCTCTGGAGCGGGTCGAAGGTCCAGGTGATCAGCTCGATCCCCTGCTCGAGGGCGAACTCCCGCTGGGCCAGCTTCAGCTTGTAGCCGACCCCGCGGTAGCGGGCTTGGGGAAGGACGCCGGCCATGAGCGAGGCATGCTTCGGCCGCCCGCGCTCGAGCCCGACGAAGCTGAAGGCGAACCCCACGAGGCTGGTCCCATCGTAGGCCCCGAGCAGACACCCGCCACTGCGGATCGCCGTGAGCATCAGATGATCCGGGACGACCGCTTGTTCGCTGAAGCCCCAGATCTCCCGCTGGAGGCGCTCGCACTCCCGAAGCCCGGCCAGGTCAGTGATCGGCGTGATCTCAATCATCCCTCACGCGAGTTGTCATGATACAACTCTCAGTCGGCCTTTTCCACCGCTCAACTTAGCCAACTGCTTCGCTCAATCCTGCCCGACCAGGCGGACGATCTGGCGCTCGTCCTCCACCCAGTCCTTTCGGACCTTGACCCGCAGATCGAGGTAGACATGGGCTCCCAGGAGGCGCTCGATCTCCTTTCGCGCGCGGGCCCCGATCTCGCGGATCATCCTTCCGCCCTCGCCCACCAGGATCCCCTTCTGAGAGTCCCGCGCCACGTAGATGTCGGCATAGATCTCGATCAGGTGATCTTCTTCGCGCTCGCGGAGCTCGACCACCTCCACGGCCGTGGAGTAGGGGACCTCCTGGTAGGTCAACTGGAAGATCTGCTCCCGCACGAACTCCGCGATCAGGAACTCCTCCGAGCGGTCGGTCAGCTCCTCTTTCGGGAAGTAGGCCGGCCCCTCGGGGAGGTTCTCCTTCACCAATTTCAGCGCTATACCGAGGTTGATCCTCTCCTTGCAGGAGATCGGGACCAGCTCCTTGAAGAGCCCGAGCTCGCCGTAGTTCTTGAGCGTCTCGGGGACCTCGTTCCCCTTGGCCCGGTCGATCTTGTTCACCAGGAGGATCGCCGGGGGCTGGGGCTTCATCTCCCGTAGCCGCTTGAAGACCTCACGGTCGTAGGGCTGGACCTCGACCCACGGCTCGACCATATACAAGAGCAGGTCCAGCCCCTGAAGCGCCCCGTAGGCCTGCTGGAGGAGGTAGTTGCTCAGCCGGTTCACCGGCTTGTGGAGTCCGGGGGTGTCGACCAAGATGACCTGGGACTCCTCATCGTTGTAGATGCAGCGGATCCGGTTCCTTGTGGTCTGGATCTTTTCCGAGACGATCACGACCTTCCGCCCTAAGATTGCGTTGATGAAGGTCGACTTCCCGACATTCGTCTGGCCGAGGACACCGACGAACCCGGACTTCATAGCCCCTCCCGGATGAGCCCAAGGGCTCGCTGGATGTCCTCCTGCATCACCCGGTCCTCGGTGAGATGGGGAATCGCGGCCCGGACCCGCTCGTAGGCCCCCCTCGTGGCCGGCGCCATCTTCGAGTTCTCGCGGAAGTCGAGGGCCTGGGCGAGGGCCAGGAGCTCGAGCGCGAGGATCTGCTCGACATTCTCGGCGATCTCGAGGGCCTTCTGGGCCGAGACGGAGCAGAGGCTGTTGTGGTCCTCGACCCCTCCGGAGGTGGGGATCGAGTCCACAGCCGCGGGGTGGGCCAGGACCTTGTTCTCGCTCACCAGGGCCGCGGCGGTGTATTGGACCATCATCAACCCGGAGTTCGAGCCGGGCTCTTCAGCCAAGAACGGCGGGAGCCCCGGGGCATTCAACAGCAGATTGAGCTGGCGCTCGGCGAGGGCCCCGATCTCGGCCGTGGCCTGGGCCAAGAGCTCGAAGGCCAGGGCCAAGGGCTCGCCGTGGAAGTTCCCACCGGAGAGGATCTGGCCGGTCTCGGGGAAGACAAGGGGATTATCAGTTGCGGAGTTCATCTCGAGCTCGAGCGTTCGCTCCACGAACCCAAGAGCGTCGGACGAGGCTCCCAGGATCTGGGGGACGCAGCGCAGCGAGTAGGGGTCTTGGACGGCACCGTTGCTGTCTACCAGGCCGCTTCCCTGGAGCAGTTCACTGATCCGGGCCGCGACCGCGAGTTGTCCCGGATGGGGTCGGGCCCGGTGGAGTTGCTCATCGTAGGGGCCGATCTGACCGCCGTAGGCCTCGAGGGCCATCGCGGAGAGGAGGGTCGCGGCCTCGAGGAGCCGCCAAGCCCGGACGAAGGCGACAAAGCCCACGGCCAGCGAGACCTGGGTCCCGTTGATCAGGGCCAGCCCCTCCTTCGGCTCGAGCTCGAGCGGCTCGAGCCCCAGCCGCCGCAGGACCTCCCGCCCTGGCAGGAGCTGGCCGTCGAGCTTGGCCTGGCCCTCGCCGATCAGGATCAAGGCGAGGTGGGCCAAGGGCGCGAGGTCGCCGGAGGCCCCGACCGACCCCCTGGCCGGGATCAGGGGATAGCCCCGCCGGTTCAGGAGCGCGACGAGGTAGGCGATGACCTTGGGCCGGACACCGGAATGGCCAAGAAGGAGCGAATTGAGCCGGAAGAGCAGGGCCGCGCGACTGGCAGCATCGGGGAGGGGCTCACCGACCCCGACGGCATGGCTCCTCAGCAAGTTCTCTTGCAGCTTCGGTTGCCTCTCTTGGGGGATGAGAACCTCGCTCAGCTTTCCGAAGCCCGTGTTCACCCCGTAAATCCGCTCGCCGCGGGCGAGGGCGGCGCATAAGGCCCGGTAGGCCTGCTCGACCCGCGCGAGGCTCGCCTCCGTCGGCCTGACCTCACGGAGGCCGAAGACCACCTCCTCTGCGGCCTCGACCGTCAGCCCGGCCCCGTCCAGCTCCAGCTCGACCGCCGCTTTCGCCATTCGCCTGCTTTTGAATATAGCGGCCTAGCCGCCGGGCTGCAACCCTTGGCCCCTTGCGCACTGGTGCGCCCTTCACATAATATTCGAGCTGTGGAGCTCTTGATCACCGGGATCGGCCAGCTCATCACCCCTCAAGTCCAGGGGCCGGAGCTCGTGGTCCTCGAGGATTGCTATATCCGGATTAACGAGGGGAGGATCGCCGCGCTCGGGCCGCTGGAGGAGGCCCCGCCCCTCCGGGGCCGCAAGGTGCTGGATGTTGAAGGGGGCGTGGTCCTCCCCGGCCTGGTCGATCCCCACACCCACGCGGTCTTCGCCGGGACGAGGGAGGAGGAGTTCCTGAGGCGCTGCCGCGGCGAGCGCTACACCTCCGGGGGGATCCGGGCGACCGTCGCGGCGGTCCGGGCGGCGAGCGAAGAGGAGCTCTACCGGAATGGCCGGCACTTCCTGCTCGAGATGCTCCGCTCCGGCACCACGACCGTCGAGGTGAAGAGCGGCTACGGCCTCGACCTGGAGAACGAGCTGAAGCTGCTCCGGGTGATCAAGCGACTGAACGAAGATCTACCGCTCGACCTCGTCCCGACCTTCCTCGGGGCCCACGCCCTCCCCGAGGGGAAGGGCAGCTCGGAGTATCTCGAGGAAGTGCTCGCCATGATCCCCAAGGTCAAGAGCGCGGGCCTGGCAGAGTTCTGCGATGTCTTCTGCGAGCCGGGCTTCTTCTCCGTCGAGGAGAGCCGCAAGATCTTGTCGGCCTGCCGCGCCGCGGGGCTAAAGCTCAAGCTCCATGCCGATGAATTCCAGAATTCCGGCGGGGCGGAGCTCGCGGCCGAGCTGGGGGCCGTCTCGGCCGACCATCTCCTGAAGGTCTCGGACGAGGGGATCGCACGGCTGAGGGAGGCGGGCGTGATCCCCGTGCTCTTGCCGGGGACACCCTTCACCCTGAACGCCGAATACGCTCCTGCCAGGAAGATGCTGGCCGCCGGGCTCCCCGTGGCCTTGGCCACGGACTTCAACCCCGGAACCTGCCTGATCAACTCGATGCTCTTCATCATCGCCCTGACGGTCATGAAGATGGGGATGACCGTCGAGGAGGCCCTCATCGCCGCGACGCGGAACGCGGCCCGGGCTTTGGCCCTCGAGGATCGGGGGGTGATCGCCCCAGGGAAGCTCGCCGACCTCGTGGTCCTGGACCTTAAGAGCTACAGGCAGATCTCCTACTTCCTCGGCCATGACTTGGTCAAGTATGTCCTCAAGCGGGGCGAGGTGGTCTATGCGCGTGCGCATCCGGGCCTATGCCAAGACTAACCTCGGCCTGAGGGTCCTCGGAAGGCGAGAGGACGGCTACCACCAGATCCAGACTGTGATGCAGAGCATCTCTCTCGCCGACGAGCTGGTGCTCGAGCCCCGGCCTGGGGCGGAGGGGGTGACCCTGGAGGTCGAGCCGGACCTGGGCCTGCCCGCCGCGGAGAACCTCGCCTATCGTGCGGCCCGGCTGATCTTGGAGCGAGCCGGCTGCCGAAAGGGGGTCCACATCCGCCTATCGAAGGGCATCCCCGCCGGCGCGGGCTTGGGCGGCGCGAGCAGCGACGGCGCGGCCACGCTCGCCGGGCTCAATGAGCTGTTGGGCCTGGGCTTCGGGAAGGATGAGCTGAAGGCCCTGGGCCTGGAGCTCGGGAGCGATGTCCCCTTCTTCTTCGAGGGCGGGACCTGCTCCGTGAGCGGGCGCGGTGAGAGGGTGAAGCGGCTCCCTCGGCTACCGCTGTATCATCTCGTATTGCTCGTCCCGCCCTTTCCCCTCCCCACTCCCGAGGTCTACGCCGCGTTCGACAAGATTGGGCATCAGAGCGTGGATTCGGGTGACGACATCCCCGGGCTGCTGAGGAACGACCTCCAGCGAGCCGCGCTCGCTCTCCGCCCGGAGCTTGAGGACTATCGCGACTTTCTTCGGGGGGCTAGCGCGGAGTTCTGGGGGATGAGCGGGAGCGGGCCCGCTTGGTTTGCCGGCTTCAGCGAGCGGGAGCGGGCCGCAGCCTTGGCCGCGCGGGCGGCCGGCCTCCCCGGCCAGGCCATCTTGACGGAGACGATCGAGAGAAGCTATGAGTGCTGCTAAGGCCATCTGGATCGCGATCGACGGCCCCGCCGGGTCGGGGAAGACGACCGTGGGGCGGCTGCTGGCGCGGCGGCTCGGGTTTCAGTTCATCAACACCGGCTCGATGTATCGCGCCGTGGCCTGGGGTCTGTGCCAGGGGTTGACGCTCGAGGGGATGGAGCTTGACCTGGCAGATGAGCGGGTCCTGCTCAACGGCGAGGACGTCACGCCGAACCTGTATAATGAAGAGGTGGACCTCCGCGCCTCGGAGATCGCCAGGGACCCGAGCGTGCGGGCCTTCTTGATCGAGAAGCAACGCCAACTGGCCCAGGGGAGGAATGTGGTGATGGAGGGGCGGGACATCGGCCGGGTCGTCCTCCCCGAGGCAGAAGTGAAGATCTTCCTCGAGGCCTCGCTTGAGGAGCGGGCGAGGCGGCGGGCTCGCGAGCGGGGCGGCTCGCGCGAAGAGGTCGAGCAGGAGTTGGCAGAACGAGACGCGCGGGACCACGACTTCGGTCGGCTCGACCCGGCCCCTGACGCGATCATCATTGCCACCGACGGCCTGAGTGTGGAAGAGGTCGTTGCACGAGCCCTCGCGGCGGTGAGAGAGGCCTTGGAAAAAGATGAACCGGCTGGGAAGACTAGCGAAGGATCTCCTCTACCTGGTGAGCGTGGCGGTCGTTGCGCTCGCTTGTAAGCTCCTCTTCCGCTTGCGGGTCGAGGGCCGCGAGAAGATCCCCGATGACGGGGCGATCCTCATCGCGCGCCACCGGAGCTATTGGGATATCCCCATCATCGCCGTGGCCTGCGGCGCTCGGCGGAGGATCTCGTTCGTGGCCCGGCGGAGCCTGATCCGAGAGAACCCCCTTATCGGGATCTTCGTCTTGCTCTACGCCATTCCCATCGACCGCGAGAACTTCAGGCCCACCGATTATCGCCGGGTCCTGCAGGCGATCTCAGCAGGCCAGCTCGTCGGAATCTTCCCTGAGGGGACGACGAAGGGGGCCGCGCCGAAGATCGGCGTGGTCCGGTTTGCCGAGAAGACCGGGCAGAAGCTCCTCCCTGTGAAGATCGTCACTCACGGGCCCTATCCGCCTCGCTATCCCTTCGGCTTCCCCCGCGCCGAGATCTACATCGGCCGCCCGTTCCGCCTTCAGGAATTGGCTGAAGAACTTCCACCTGGTCTTGATAGAAGGGAGCGGGAGGCTCGGCTGACGCTGATGATGATGGAGCGGATCGACACCGGGGACGGGCGCTGATGGAGATCGAGCTGGTCCGGCCATACGGCTTCTGCTCCGGGGTGCGGCGGACTGTCGGGCTGGTCGAGCGCCTCCTCCGCGAGCGGGGCCAGCTCTACTGCTTCGGCGAGCTGATCCATAACCTGGAAGAGGTGGCTCGCCTCGCCGCGCTCGGATTGAGGACCGTCTCCAGCCTCGAGGAGCTCCCGATTGAGGGGGCTGGCAAGCGGTTTCTCATCCGCGCTCACGGGCTCCCGCCCCAGATCCTGGAAGAGGTCAAGCAGCGAGGCTACCAGATCGTTGACGGAACCTGTCCCCGGGTGCTGGCTGCCCACTCGGAGGCGCTCCGCCTGGCCGCCGAGGGCTATCGGCTGGTGCTCGTCGGCCACCGGGAGCATCCGGAGCTCGCCGGCCTGCTGGGTGCGGTCGGCGGGAGGGCGGAGGTCGTCCTTACCCCGGAGGAGCTATCCTTCCGGCCGGGCGATCGCCTGGGAGTCCTCTCCCAGACGACGCTCCTCCCCGAGCAGTTCACGGCCGTGGTCGCTGCGGCCGCGAGACAGGTCCGGGAGCTGAAGGCGGTCAACACCCTCTGCCAGGAGACCCTCCGTCGCCAGGAGGCCGTCCGGGAGGCGGCCTGCCGGGTGGAGCTCATGCTCGTAATCGGGGGCCGGAACAGCTCTAACACCGCCCGGCTCGCCGAGATTGCAGCGCGCTATACTGGATGCTATCATATAGAGAGTCCGAACCAGCTGGAGAGGAGGTGGTTGATGGGGAAGCATCGGATCGGGATCTCGGGCGGCACCTCCACCCCCGAGACGTCTCTACGGGCAGTCCAAGGAGAGATTGAGCGATTGATGGGTGGTGTGAACGATGGCAAGGAAGATGGAAGAGTTCGTCGCGAACAGTGACGTGCATACCTACACGCGGGGTGACATCATCAGGGGCAAGGTCCTCCAGATCTCGGATCAGGTGATCTCCGTGGACATCGGCTACAAGACCGAGGGGATCCTGCGCTGGAGCGAGCTCTCGTCCTTCAGGAATGGGAAGGTGACCGAGGGCGAGGAGCTCGAGGTCCTCGTAACCTACATCGACGAAGAAGAGGGGACGGTCTATGTCTCGGAGAAGCAGGCCCTCTACGAGCGGTCGATCTCCCGGCTGGAGGAGGCCTATCACAAGGGCTTTCCGGTCCGGGGCAGGATCGAGGCCGAGGTCTCCGGCGCCGGCTACCATGTGAACCTCTCCGGGATCAGGGCCTTCCTCCCCGGCTCCCACCTGGGCAACGATCTCCCCGGGGACATTGAGAAGCTGCGCGGGCGCGAGACGGACTTCATCATCATCGAGCTCGACCGCTGGGAGAAGAACCTCGTCGTCTCCCACAAGCGGTATCTGGAGAAGTTGGAGGAGGAGCGGAAGGCCAAGCTCTTCGCCAGCCTCGAGGAAGGGCAGGTCCGCGAGGGAGTGGTCAAGTCGATCGTCGATTTCGGGATCTTCGTGGACATCGGGGGCTTCGAGGGGCTCGTCCACCGCTCGGAGATCTCCTGGAAGGACGTCCCCTTCCCGGCCCACAACTACAAGGTGGGGCAGAAGATCCCCGTCCGCGTCTTGGGCTTCGACCCGGAGAAGGGGCGGATCTCCCTCTCGATCAAGCGGCTCCGGCCCAACCCTTGGGAGGGGCTCGCCCAGCGCTACCCTGTCGGGAAGAGGGTGAAGGGGAAGGTCGTGAGCATCACCGAGTTCGGGGCCTTCCTGGAGCTCGAGCCGGATGTCGAGGGCCTGGTCCACATCTCGGAGCTCTCTTGGGGCTTTCCGAAGGACCCGCGCCAGGTTGTCTCCGAAGGGGATGAGCTCGAGGTGGTCGTGCTGGGGTGCGACGAGAAGTCGCACCGCATCTCGCTCTCATTGAAGCGGGCCCTGCCAGACCCCTGGGATGCGGTCGACCGGCATTACCCGCAGGGGTCGATCGTCAGGGGAAGGGTCACGAAGCTGGCCGACTTCGGGGCCTTCGTCGAGCTGGAGGAGGGCGTCGAGGCGCTGTTGCACATCTCCGAGAT
Source organism: Candidatus Acetothermia bacterium (assembly GCA_024653345.1). GTDB lineage: Bacteria > Bipolaricaulota > Bipolaricaulia > RBG-16-55-9 > JANLFV01 > JANLFV01. The sequence goes on along the minus strand of JANLFV010000001.1, from coordinate 139,028 downwards.
GAGCTGGGAGCGGGTCAGCCGGCCGGAGGAGCTCCTCAAGGATGGCGACGAGGTCGAGGCGAAGGTCCTGAAGGTCGACAAGGCTCGGCGGAAGATCCGCCTCTCCCTCAAGGAGCTGCGCGAGGACCCCTGGCACAAGTTCCTCGAGGAGTATTCCCTCAACTCGACCGTGCGGGGGAAGATCATCGAGATCAAGGACTTCGGGGCCTTCATGCAGATCACCCCAGATGTGGAGGGGCTGATCCATGTCTCGGAGATCTCCGAGGACCGGATCGCCACGCCCCACGAGGTCCTCGCTGTCGGGGATGAGGTCGAGGCCCGCATCATCGGGATCAACGAGGAGAAGCGGCAGGTCCGGCTCTCGATGCGCAACCTCGCGCCGCAAGAGCTCTATAAGGAAGACCAGGGCCACGAGATGCTGACCATGCGCGAGCACCTCCAGGGGAAGAGGCTCTCCTAGAGCCGTCGGTCCGGCGGCTGCGCGCTGTGGCGCTGCGGGATCGGGTGACAGGAGTGATCGGGCGTTGAGGCTCCTCGAAGGCCTCCTCGTTGCGGCTGTCTTCTATCTCCTCGGGGCGATCCCCTGCAGCTACATCATCGGCCGGCTGAAGGGGATCGACATCCGCGAGCACGGGAGCGGGAACGTCGGGGCGACGAATGTCGGACGGGTCCTCGGCCGGCGCTACTATCCTCTGGCCCTGGCCCTCGACCTGGGGAAGGGGCTGGCCGCCGGGCTATTGGCCAGCCATTGGGGCTTGACCGGGGCTTGGCCGCTCCTTTTGGCGGGGCTGGCGGTCGTGGGCCACGACTGGAGCATCTTCATCAGGTTCAGCGGGGGGAAGGGGGTCTCGACCTCCCTCGGCCTCCTGGCCGCCCTCTCCTGGGAGGCGCTCTTGATCTCGATCGCCCTTTGGGCTCTGGCGTTGTGGCGGACGCGATTTGCCTCGGTCGCCTCGCTCGCGGCCCTTTCCCTCTCTCCGCTGACGGTGTGGCTCTTCACCCATGATCTCTGGGGGGTAGTTCTGATGGCCGCTCTCACCCTGCTCGCCCTCTTCCGCCATCGGACGAACATCGCCCAGCTCCGGCGCGGGGAGGAGCAACGGGCCTTCTAGGGAGACTGGCCTCGATCAGGACGATGGCCATCGCCACCCCAGCGGCGTGGGAGAGGCTCAGTCGGACCCGTTCCGGGGCCAGGCCTTCAGGAAGTTGGGAGAAGTAAGGTTCGCCCGAGCGCCTGTTCGAGATCTCGATCCTCCGCCAGCCGGACGGCAGCCCCGCGGCTTTGATGAGGGCCTCCTTCGCCGCGAACCGCGCGGCCAGGTGCTCCGCGCTCCTCCGCCGCCCGAGAGAGGAGCGTAGCTCCTCCTCGGTGAAGACCCTCTTCAGGAATCGCTCGCCCCAGCGGTCGACCAGTCGCTCGATCCGCCCGATCTCCACGAGATCCAGCCCTATCCTAATAACTCCAGTCGGATCAGCCGCGTGACCCATGAGATCGCCTCCTCCAGATGGCGGTTGATCACGAGATAGTCGAACCACATCCCGGCCGCGGTCTGCTCCCAGGCCTCCTCGAGTCGCCGCCGCAGCTCCTCGACCGTCTCGCTCTTCCTCCCTTCAAGGCGGCGGAGGAGCTCCTCCCGCGACGGGGGGAGGACGAAGATGAAGCTCGTGGGGAAGCCGAGCCTGGCCCTCCGCCGGTGGACCGCTGCCGCTCCCTGGGTGTCGATGTCCAAGAGCACGCTCTTCCCCCGCTGCAAGCGCTGCTCCACCTCCGCCAAGGGCGTCCCGTAGCGATGGCCGTAGACCCAGGCGTGCTCGAGGAACTGCCCGGCCCGGACCAGGGCCGCGAACTGCTGGGGCGAGATGAAGTAGTAGTCTACCCCTTCTCTCTCCCCAGCTCGCGGCGGGCGGGTAGTGCAGGAGACGGAGAACTCCAGGTTCCCGATCCTCTCCAGCACGGCCCGGACAATCGTCGTCTTCCCCACGCCTGAGGGGCCGCTCAGGACGAAGAGCCGCGGGGTCATTCCTCGAGGAACCGCTCGGCGATCGTCTTCGGCCGGAGCGGCGAGAGGATGATGAACCCAGCGTCAGTGATGACCGCCGCGCGGGCTCCCCGGCCCTGGGTGAGGTCGATCAGCCTCCCCTCCCCCTCGTAGCGCCGGATCAGCCGCTGGAGCGGGACTGTGTCCGGCCGGGCGATCAGCACAACTCGGTCGCGCAACACCAGGCTCTGCGGACCCAGAGCAATCAGCTCCCTACTCAATGTTCCTCACCTGCTCTCTTAGCCTCTCGATCTCCGCCCGCATCGCCACGGTCTGGCGGAGGATCTCCGTGTCGCGGGCCTTGGCCGCGATCGTGTTCGCCTCGCGGGCCATCTCCTGAGCCAGGAAGTCGAGGACTCGCCCCGCGGGCTCGGGCGAGTCGAACGCAGCGCGCGCCCCCGCCAGGTGACTCCGCAGCCTCACCAACTCTTCAGAGATGTCAGCTCGCTCGACGAAGAGCACGACCTCCTCCTCGAGCCGCTCCCGAACTATCGGCGATTGCAATAGCTCCTCCACGCGCTCGCGCAGCTTCTCGCGGTAGTAGACCTTCACCTCAGGGGCACGGGCCTCGACCTGATCCAGTATCTGGCTCAATCGCCCCAGCGCTCCCTCCAGATCTCGCTGAAGGTGCTCGCCCTCGCGAGCCCGCATCTCCTGGACCGAGGCGATCGCCTCGTTGATCGCCCTCTCCAGGAGCAGCCAGAGCTCCTCCTCGTCCTCCTGGGGACGGAGGGCTCCCAAGGCGATGAGGTCGCTCAGCCTGACCCAGTCCTCGAGTCCTAGCTCGTTGCACAGCCCGTTCAGCGAGCGGTAGTAGCGCCGGGCGGTCTCGAGGTCGAAGATCAGGCCCCCCTCGCCAGCGCTCTCCAGCTCCACTGCGAGCTCAATCCGGCCACGGGCAAACGCTCCCTCGAGGAGCCGTCGCGCCGCGATCTCCAGCGTCTCGCGCCCCTCCAGCCCGCGGAGCTGCAGTTCGAGGTAGCGATGGTTAACCGTCTTCAGCCTCGCCTCGACCATCCAGGCACCGGAGCTGGCGCTCCCCCGCCCGAAGCCGGTCATGGACCGGATCATCGCGCCCCTCCGAAGGAGATGCTGGCGTAGCCCACGACCGCCGAGCGGTCCCCGCCGAGCTCCCCCGAGGTGGCATACTTGAGCAACTCCACAGTTCCCAGATCCAGGAGCTGAGCGGCCTCCATCACCGCCGCGATCGGGCCATACCCGCAGATGGTGATGGAATGGCGCGCGATAACCTCGTAGAAGCCCTCGAGGTCGAGCTCCCTGATCCGCTCGATCGCGGCCCGGTCCTTCCGGCTCGCGGCCTCGTGCGGCTCGTAGTGGGTGAAGTCGCTGCTGGCGATGAGCGCGATCGGCCGGCCCTTCAGCGCCTCGGCGAGCGCCCGCCCCAGCTCCCTCGAGGTCTCGAGCTCCTGGTCGCGCGAGACGAGCGGGACGAACTTGAGCTTGCCGAAGAGATACTGGAGAAAGGGGAGCTGGACCTCGACTGAGTGCTCCGCGGCGAAGGCCTCGGGGCGGAGGGCAACGGCAGGGTTGAGGCTCATGATTGACTCCGCCAGCGGGGCGTCGATCTCCGCTGCCCCCAGAGGCGTCTCCCAGAGCCCGGAGGTCATGATCGAGACCCGCCCGCCATAGGCGGTATGGTTCGTCCCGACGATCACGGCCGCCGCGGGCCGGCCCTGTCTGGCGAGCCAGGCGAACCCCCAGGCCGCGACCGGCCCGGAATACTGGTAGCCCGCATGGGGGAGGACGAGCGCCACCGGGCCAGCCAGCTCGCGGCTCGGCGGCTCAGGGAGCTTCCCCGGGCCGAGCTCGCAGGAGAAGCACCACTCGAGCTGCCTGCGGAGCTGGGCCTCGCTCCCGGCATAGAAGAGCCCGGCGACATATGGTCTGCGGACGGCCATCCCATCCCTCCCCTTCCGATCGAGTCTAATCCTCTCCGCGCGGGGGTGTCAAGCTCAGGTCGAGACGGGAAGGGTTTGACAAGAACTGCCCCCTCCGGTAAGATTAGGGCCGGATTGGGAGATCGTCTAACGGTAGGACGACAGGCTCTGGACCTGTTAGTGGGGGTTCGAATCCTCCTCTCCCAGCCAGGAGGCGCGGCCTCCCTTAGAGGTCCCATCGTCTAGCGGCCTAGGACACTGGTCTCTCAAGCCGGAAACAGGGGTTCGAATCCCCTTGGGACCGCCACCCGCCTTAGCTTATACTCCCCTTGAGCGAGCTTCCTACCTGGAGGTGGGCGATGGGCTTCAGAGGGGCCGATCTTTATGAGCTCGATTCCCTGCTGAACGAGGAGCAGCGGCTGATCCGCAAGACGGCCCGCGAGTTCGTCGATGAGGAGGTCCTCCCGATCATCAAGGGGGCCTTCGAGGTAAGGCGGTTCCCCACGGAGTTGATCCCCAGGCTCGGGGAACTCGGCTTCTTGGGGGCCAACCTCGAGGGCTACGGCGCGGCCGGTGTTGATGAACTCTCCTATGGCCTGGTGATGGAGGAGCTCGAGCGGGGCGACTCCGCTATCCGGAGCTTCGCCTCGGTCCAGGGCGGCCTGGTGATGTGGCCGATCTACACCTTCGGCTCGGAGGAGCAAAAAGAAAGGTGGCTCCCTAGGCTAGCCAGGGGCGAGGCCGTGGGCTGCTTCGGGCTGACCGAGCCGGAGTTCGGCTCAAACCCCGGGGGGCTCCAGACCCGGGCCGACCGCGACGGGGATTATTATGTCCTGAACGGGGTCAAGACCTGGATCACTAATGCGACCCTAGCAGATGTGGCTCTAGTCTGGGCCAGGACTGATGAGGGGATTCGTGGCTTCCTCGTCGAGCGGGGGACTCCGGGGTTCACCCAGGCCAAGATCGAGCATAAGATGTCCCTCCGAACCTCGGACACCGGCGAGCTCGTCTTCACCGACTGCCGCATCCCCGCGGAGAACATGCTCCCTCAGGCTCAAGGGCTGAAGCCGGCATTGATGTGCCTCAACCAGGCCCGGTATTCGATCGCCTGGGGGGCGGTCGGAGCGGCCTTAGCCTGCTATGAGGAGGCCAGGGCTTACGCACTCGAGCGGGTCCAGTTCGGGAGGCCGATCGGCTCCTTCCAACTGATCCAGGAGAAGCTGGCGGAGATGCTCACCGAGATCACCAAGGCCCAGCTCTTGGTCTTCCGGCTGGCCCAGCTCAAGGAGGAAGGCCGGGCCGATCATGTCCAGATCTCGCTCGCCAAGCGGAATAATGTGGCGATGGCCCAGATGGTCGCCCGCTCGGCCCGGGAGATCCTCGGGGCGAACGGGATCACCCTGGACTACCAGGCGGTCCGCCACCTGATGAACCTCGAGGCGGTCAAGACCTACGAGGGGACCCACGAGATCCACACCCTGATCCTGGGGGAGGCGATCACCGGGCTCTCGGCGTTCAAGTGAACCTCTCCTGGCGTGAACCGCATTGGACTTGAGATGAGCCTCGGGCTACAATCTCGCGCTGATCTGAGGAGGCGCAGATGGGGCTGAAGATTGAAGAGAAAGAGTATCTTGCCCGGATCGGGCGGGTCCGGGAGCGGCTGGATGAGCGCGGGGCGGACCGGCTCGTCTTGTTCAGTGCCAAGCGGATCGCCTGGCTCTGCGGCTACCATCTCTTGGCCACCGAGCGGCCGGTGGCGTTGATCGTCGATGAGAAGAGGCTCGTAGCCTTCATCCCCCGGCTCGAGCTCGAGCCGGCCCAGGCCTGCCCCTTGATCGACGAGGTCCATCACTACTTCGAGTATCCCGGCGCGGAGCCGCCGCTTCGGCTCTTAGCCAGCCTGCTCAAAGGGGCCAAGCGCATCGTGGCCGACAGCGACGGCTACCCCGGGATCTGGGGGTATGAGGGGCCGAAGCTCTCCGAGCTGGTCCGGGCTGAGGTGAAGGTCGAGCCCAAGCTGATCGACGACCTCTGGCTGGTCAAGAGCCCAGCGGAGCTCGAGCTGATCCGCGAGTCGGCCAAGTGGGGCGCATTGGCCCATCGCAAGCTCCAAGAGCTCATTCAGGTAGGGCTGAGCGAGCTCGAGCTCGGCCTGCGCGCCTCATACGAGGCGAGCCGGGAGATGCTCGCGGCCCTAGGGCCGGAATACGGCGGCCACATGCGCGGCGGGTTCCCCGCCGAGGCCGGGCTGATCAGCGGCGAGCGGACGGCCCTCCCGCACGCGATGAGCCTGAACCGGAAGATCCAGCCCGGCGACCTCTTGATCACCGGCGCGAGCGCGGACATCTGGGGCTATTGTAGTGAGCTCGAGCGGACCCTCATCGTGGGGGAGCCGACGGCCGAGCAGCGCCGTTTCTTCGAGATCATGCTCGAGGCCCAGCAGCTCGGGCTCGAGCGGAGCGGCCCCGGGGTCCCCTTGGCCGAGGTCGACCGGGCCGTCCACGGCTTCCTCGTCGCGCAGGGGAGGGAGCCCTACCTTCGCCACCACACCGGCCACCACCTCGGCTTCGCGGCGCATGAGCCGCCGTTCATCGACCGGAACAGCGAGGGCGAGATGCGCCCCGGCCAGGTCTATTCCATCGAGCCGGGGATCTACATCCCCGGCCACGGCGGCTACCGCCACAGCGATACGATCTTGATCACCGAGGAAGGGGTCGAGGTCTTAACCGACTACCCCCGGGACCTGGGGAGCCTGACGGTCTGAGATGGAACTCCGCACTTGGCTCGGCCTGCTCCTCGCGGTAGCGGTGCTCTTGGGGCTGGCGCGGTGGAGGCTGTATGTCGCGCTCTTCAGCGCGGCGATAGTGTTCGGCTTCCTCGCCCTCTCGCCCGAGCAGGTCGGGGCGGCACTCCTCGGGCTCTTCCGTGATCCGGGGATCTTGCTCCTGGCCTTGGTCGTGGCGATCATCCCCCTGATCGGCGGCGGGCTGGAGGACTCGGGCCAGATGGAGGGGCTGGTCAGGAACATGCGGATCGGCCGGAGGGCCTTTCTCGCCTTCGCCCCCGCGATCGTCGGGATGCTCCCCATGCCTGGCGGAGCGCTCCTCTCCGCGCCGCTCGTCGAGCGCGGCGGCGGGGAGACCGATCGAGCCCTCCAGGCCGCGGTCAATGTCTGGTTCAGACATGTCCTCTTCCTGGTCTATCCTCTCGGCCCGGCGCTGATCGCCTCAGCCAAGGTCGCCGGCTTGGAGATCTATCACGTGATTCCGTATCTCTTGCCGCTATGCCTGCTCTCGATCCTGCTCGGCTACCTCTTCCTGCTGCGGAGAGTCGAGGGCCGGATGGACTATCCCGGCTCGTTCTCGCTGAGGGGGCTCTTGCTCCCTCTGGGGGCCCTCCTGGCTGCCCCGGTCACGGACCTGATCCTCGAGAGCACCCTCGCCCTGCCGGTCCGCGAGCTGGGGACCCTCGCCGGGGTCTCGATCAGCCTCCTCCTCGTGGCCAGCTTCGGCCGGCTGAGCGGGAGGGACCTCCTTGCAGTGGGGAAGAAGATGAGGGTCTGGCGCTTCAGCCTGGTGATCCTGGGGATGTTCTTCTTCATCGCCGTCTTTCAGCGGTCGGAGGCCCCCCAGCTCCTGGCCGGGCTGGCCCTCCCCCCGGCAGCCCTCGGCGTGGTCGGGGGCTTCCTCTTGGGGCTGATCACGGGCCGGATCGAGGCCTCGGCCTCGATCATCATCCCCATCCTCGGCGTCGGGGCAACCGGGGTGACCCTGCCGGTCTTTGCCGTGATCTTCTACAGCATCTTCCTCGGGTATGTCCTGACCCCGATGCATCCCTGCATCGCGGTCTCGACCGAGTATTTCGGCATCTCCCTACGGGCCTTCCTGGGGAGGCTCGCTCTCCCCGCGGGCCTGGCCCTGGCCGCGGCCGCGGTCCTGGCCGTCTTGCTCTACTGAGGGGACAGGCTGGCCTCGGCGGTAGATCAGGATTAAGTTGTCCCCATACCTCCGCTCGCGGACGAGGCCGAGCTGGCCGTAGCTCTCCCCGACCTCCGGGCGCTCCTTCTTGAACAGCTCGACGATCACGAGGCTATCATCACTCAAGATGCTCGAGCTGGCGAGCCGCGCCAGCGTCCGGACCCCCAGTCCTTGGCCATAAGGAGGGCCGATGAAGACGAGGTCGTATCTCCTTCCCCGGCGCTCGAACCGCGCGAGCGCCTCGAAGACATCGAGCTGATAGACCTTCGCCCGGCCGGTCAGGCCGAGCTTGGCCAGGTTCATCTTGATCAGCCGGACCGCCTCGGGGAGGTTGTCCACGAAGGTGCATTCCGCTGCGCCGCGGCTGAGGGCCTCGATCCCTACGGACCCTGTCCCGGCGAAGAGGTCGAGGAACCGGCTCTCGGGGACGAAGTCCTGGATCATATTGAACAGGCCCGCTCGGACCTCCGCCCGCATCGGCCGGATCTGCTCGTGCTCCAGCTCCAGGAGCCGGGCCCCGCCCTTCTCTCCCCCGACTACTCGCATCTCTCGCGCTTAGCCTCCTCGCTTCGAGGATAGCGCTCTCGCGGCGGCGGTGCAACGGCTCCTTGTCCCCCGGCGGAGGGATGGAGTTCCCAAAAACCTCCTCAACTCTTCCACAGGATCTTCACCCTTTGGGGATATAATAAAACTAAGACCAGGGAAGGAGTGATGAGCGTGAGAAGAGTCTGGCGCTATCTAATGGTTCTCTTGCTCCTAGCCGGATCTTTGGCGGGCTGGTCGACCGGCGACGAGGCACCCGAGCGGACGGTGGTGATCAACGAGGTGGCCTGGGCCGGGACCGCGGCCAGCTCGAGCGATGAGTGGATCGAGCTATACAACAACACCGACGAGGCTATCGACCTGACCGGCTGGCACTTGAAGTCCGATGATGGCAGCCCCGATGTTAAACTCTCCGGGAAGATCCCCGCCCGGGGGTTCTTCCTCCTCGAGCGGAGCGACGACGGGACGATCAGCGACATCACTGCCGATCAGATCTATCAGGGGGCCCTCACCAACTCCGGGGAAGCGCTCCGGCTCCTCGACCCTGAAGGGGAGCTGATCGACTCAGCCAATGGGGACGGCGGGCCCTGGCCCGGAGGGACCGAGGCCCAAGGGAAGCCGCCCTATGCCAGCATGGAGCGGATCGACCCAACGAAAGAGGACACGGACGCCAACTGGGCAAGCAACGATGGGACCCATCGCTGCGGCCTCGATGCCCGAGGGAACCCGCTAAACGGGACGCCCAAGGCCACGAACTCCGCCTCCAATCGGCCACCTGTCGCGGCGTTCACCTTCTCGCCAAGCGAGCCGCTGGTCGAGGAGTTGGTGATCTTCGACGGCTCTTCCTCCACCGATCCCGACGGGAAGATCATCCGGTTCGACTGGAGCTTCGGGGATGGGTTCACCGGCGAGGGCCAAACCGCCTCGCATAAGTATGAGAAGGCCGGAAGTTACACCGTCCGACTGACGGTGACCGACGACCGGTTGGCCCAAGGGACCGCCGAGAAGGACGTGGTCGTCCGGGAAGAGCCGCGGCCCCTCCCCGTAGCGGACTTCAGCTACTGGCCGCTCGACCCCACGACCGAGGACGAGATCCAGTTCATGGACCAGTCAAGCGCCCAGGATGGCGAGATCGTCGCCTGGCGCTGGGACTTCGGGGACGGCGCGACCGCGGAGGTCCAGAGCCCTTCCCATCGCTACGCCAAGAGCGGGACATACACGGTGACGCTGAGCGTGACGGACGATCGGGGCGGGACCGATGACACCTCCCAAGAGATAAGAGTCAGAGGCGTCCCGCCGAAGGCCTCATTCACTGTCAGCCCCGAGCGGGCCTACACCGGCGAGGTGATCACCTTCGACGCCTCCGCCTCTGACGATCCCGACGGCGAGATCGTCAAGTATGAGTGGGACTTCGACGGGAATGGAGAGTTCGAGGAGTGCCTGACCGCCGCGAAGGTCACCCATTCCTACGCCGATAACGGGACCTATGCCGTCAAGCTCCGGGTCACCGACGACGAGGGAGAAACGGCCACCGCCCAGGGCCAGGTGCAGGTCCTCAACCGTGCCCCGAGGGCGGCCTTGAGCTTCGATCCGGAGAAGCCGACCGATGCGGACACGATCCAATTCAAGGATGATTCCTCAGACCCAGACGGCCAGGTTGTCAAGTGGTCCTGGGACTTCGGCGATGGGACAAGCTCGACCGAACAGAACCCGACGCACCAGTATCAGGTGGATGGCGACTATGGGCTAGAGCTCACCGTGTGGGACAACGACGGGGACAGCGACACCGTTTCCAGGACAATCCAGGTGGCTAACGCCCCGCCGATCTGCGACTTCAGTTTCTCCCCCACGAGGCCGACGGTCGCGGATGAGGTCCAGTTCACGGATCTATCCCATGACCCGAGTCCTACGGGAAGGATCGAGAACTGGGGCTGGGACTTCGGTGACGGCACGAATTGCCCCAGCAATTGCGGCTCGGGCAACACCCGGAATCCAACCCATCGCTACACCGCGCCAGGGACCTATACCGTCACGCTGTGGGTGATCGACAACAAGGGAGCGATGAGCCGCACCTCGAAGCAGATCACCGTCATCGCCCCCTAGGGGAGCGGCTGCGTGACCGGTGTCCCCGTCTGGTAGTAGGCGAGGAGCCGGAGCATCATCTCATAGTCGATGAGCGCGCCTCCTGTCCCCGGGACCGGCTGGCCGTTCTGATAGAACTCCTTCGCCCGCTCGATCTGGTCCGGCTTGAGCAGCACCCGCCCCTGGGCATCGTAACAGCTCGCCGGGTCCGGCTCGTTCGCAGCTACATCGAGGCAGGCGATCGCCACCTCAATGCTCAGCCGCTCGACGACGTCCAAGGTGGAGAGTCCCGCAACGCGGATGTCGATCCTCGGGGAGAAGCTGCTGACCGTCCCGGAGATGGCATATCGCCCCACAGCGGTCCCCGGCGGCACTGCTGCTCGATAGCGGACTCCGGCCTCAGCAGGCGGACAGAGCGGTCCCTGCCAGATCCACTCATTCGGCGGCCTGAAGCGCGCTTCGCCGCTGTCGACCAGCTCAATCCCCCAGCCCTGGGGGTAGACCTCTTGGAGCCCCATCCCGTTGATGCAGACCTTCGGAACGATCGTCACCTCGGCCTCGTAGGCCCGGCCTGGGAGGACCCGCTCGTTGGGGAAGGTGAGGATCGTCCGGGAGGCGAGGACCTCGACCAGGCCGACGGTGATCGTCTGGCTCGTCTCGCAGGTCGCGCCCTCCTCGTCAGTGACCTGGAGCTTCACTAGGTATGAGCCGTCCTTCGTGTAGCGATGGGAGGGGTTCCGCTTGGGCGAGCCGCTTCCGTCGCCGAAATCCCATTGCCAGCTGACGATCGTGCCTCCGAAGGCGTCGACCGACTGGTCGTAGAAGTTGACATCGTCAGCCGTGGTCGGCTTAGCGGGCTCATAGGTGAAGGCGCAGACCGGCGCGGCGTTCCTCACCGTGATCGTCGCTTGAGGGAGAGGCAGGGCCGGCATAGGGCTATCGGTGAGCAGATTCCTGAAGCGGAGCTCGCCGCCCGCTTCCACGACGATCCTGCCCGTCTTCTCGGCGCTGATGAGGAAGGAGATCTGCCAGCGCGTGCTGGACTCCAGCCGCTCGCGCCGCCATTCGATGACCAGGTCCCCGCTCGGATCGATGCTGGAGGGGAGCTCGCTCGCGCCGCCCTCGTAGTGGATGTAGCTGGGGAGGCGCTCGATCAGCACCAGGTCTCGCGCGACGAGGCCGGCGATCTCCCGGAGCGTCCGCTCGAGGTAGTCGAGGAAGAAGGCGGGCGAGGAGAAGAACTTCACCCCCGGGACATCCCGGATCTTGGCGGGGAAGGCCTGGCTCAGTGGCCCGACGGCCACGATCAGAGGGGCGATCCCCAACGCGACTGCCTCGGCTAGCTCGGCCTCGGGCTCGTGCCCGTGCGTGCAGGTCCCGTCCGTAAGCAACAGCTCCGCCCAGATGGCAGTGGTCTGGCCCTGGGCCTGCAGGAGGGCTGTTGCCTGGGCCACGCCCGCGTCACAGGCCGTCCTCCCCCGGTTGGGGAAGGCGCTCACGAGCTGGAGCAATTCAGCCTTGTTCTCCGCCGTGGCTGCGACGAGGTCGATCTCAGTTCGGGCGTCGTCCGCGAACGAGACCAGACCGATCCGGTCCCGGGCGCCAAGCAGTGCCAGCGTCTGCGCGACCGCCGCCTTGACCTGGGCCATGTCCATCGTGGCCGAGCGGTCGACTACGAAGACGAGATCAAGCGGGAGCCGCTCTCCCGCGATGCTCCCGCTCACCGTGATCGTGACGGTCGCCCTATCGGGGGCCCCTTGGCCGCGGGGATTGATCAACTCCGGCCGGACGGTCTTTGAGATCGTAATCGCCCCGGCAAGAGGCAAGGGGTCAGCCGCGAGAGGTCCCGCAGCCAGCAGGACCAGCGCCAGGACGAGGCTCAAGCCGGTCAGCTTAGCTTTCACGGAGTCACCTCCTCAGGCCGAGCTTAGCCCAGAGGGCCCTCCGGCGGTCGTCACTCGTCCAGAGCGCCCAGAGCCAGAGCAGGAGAGGGAAGAAGACTAGCGAGCCCAGGCCCCCGACGAGCACCCCGCTCCAGGCGCTCCCTATGAAGCTGAGCGGCGGGTCCTCGAAGCTCCCGTCCCCCTTCCCGAGCAGGATTGTGACGTTGTCCGAGCCGGCGTTTGCCACGGCTAGATCGACATTGGCATCGGCGTTGAACTTCCCGGCCACGATCCCATTGGGCTTTTCACCTACCTTGAAGAGCTTCTGCTCCTCGAACGAGCCGTCGCCCTTGCCCAGCAGGATCGAGACATTGCCGGAGGTGTAGTTTGCCACGGCCAGATCGAGGTTGGCGTCGGCATTGAACTTCCCGGCCACCAGCGTCCTTGGGGAGTCCCCGACCTTGGCCGAGAGCGGCTCCTCGAAGCTCCCGTCCCCCTTCCCCAAGAAGAGGGCTACCGTGTTGGCATCGGAGACCGCGACGGCAATGTCCTTCTTACCGTCGTTGTTGAAGTCGTCGATGGTCAGGCCGCGAGGATGGTTGAGGCCGGCAAGCTTGGTCCCGACTGCGAAGGTCCCGTCGCCGTTGCCAAGCAGGATGAAGATCTCCCCGGAGTTGAGGCTTGCTACGGCCAGATCGACCTTCCCATCACCATTAAGGTCGGCCGGGGCCAGCTTCTCCGGCGAGTTCCCGATCGGCTCGGTGTTCCGGGCCTCCTTGAAGCTTCCGTCCCCGTTCCCGAGCAGGATCGAGACATTGTTGGCCCCGGAGTTGGCCAGAGCCAGGTCGAGCTTCCCGTCCTTGTCGAAGTCCTCGAAGGCCAGGCCCATGGGATTGCTCCCCACCGCAAGCTCGCCCCGGCCGTGGAATCCGCCCTTTCCGTCGCCGATGAGGATCGAGACGGTGTTCGAGCCAGCGTTGCTCACGGCCAGATCGAGCTGATTGTCCTTGTTGAAGTCTGCAGAGACGACGGCGCTCGGGCCCCTGCCTGTGGCGACCGTCCCGCCAGGGCTGAACTTGCCGTCCCCGCTCCCGAGGAGGACCGAGAGGTTGTTCGAGTTCTGGTTCACTACGGCCAGGTCTTCTTTCCTGTCGCCATTGAAGTCACCCGAGGCCAGCCCGCTCGGCTCGTCCCCGACCGTGGGCAGCTTGGTCGCTGGCGGGGGCGGCGGAGGCCCGACAGTAAGGTCCTCGCAGGCCTGCCCCTCCGCGCCCTTGTCGTCCTTGACCGTGAGGCAGACCTTATACTGGCCCTCCTTCTCGAAAGTGTGCTCGACGATCTTCCCCGTGCCGGTCTTCCCGTCGCCGAAGTCCCAGCTCCAGGAGATGACCTGGCCGTCGGGGTCGCTGGAGGAGGAGCCGTCGAACCTCACCTTCTCCCCGGCCTTCGGCTGAGCGGGGGAGTAGCTGAAGTCCGCGACCGGCGGCTTGTTCTCTGGCGGCGGAAGGAATTCGTAGCACCATTCTCTCGGCCTTCCTAGGAGGATGCTCACATCATTGGAGAGCTCATTAGCTACGACTATATCGAGCCAGCCGTCACGGACGGCGTCGAAGTCGCCCGAGGCTAGAGCTACGGGCTTCTCGCCAACGGGCCACTTGCCTCCCGATACGAAATCCCCCTTGTTGCTCCTCTCATCGTGCCTTCCGCAGAGGAGCCAAACGTCGTCAGCATAGGCATTTGTCACGACCATGTCCAGCATTCCGTCCTGATTGAAGTCCCGAAGGAGCAAAGCGGAGGGGGCCTGATCGACATGATACGTGGCGTGGGGCTGGCCTTTCTTAAAGCTGCCGGCAGCGATACGGCTGTTCTGGAGAGTAGCATCGCCAAAGAGCCCCGTCCCATCCCCGAAGAAGGTCCATACCTTGTCGGACTCGAAGTGAGCCACGACTAGGTCCAGAATAGTGTCACCATTGATGTCAGCGAGCTCCACGTCCATCGGCCGTTCTCCAGTAGCGATGACCTGAGCAGGAGGAAGAACGAAGAAAGGAGGAGCACCGGTCCCTAGGAGAGCCCAGACCGTGTCAGATTCGGAGCAGGCGACGACGGCATCGGGTATAGCATCGCGGTTGATGTCCCCGATATCCAAGGCCACTGGCTGTGCACAATCCGCAAGGCTCACTTCTACCGGTGGTATTCCCGTGACGTCGATGAAGAGCGTGAGACTCCTTGACTCAGAGTTAACTACGATGATGTCCAGCTTGTGATTCCGATTCAAGTCAGCGAGAGCGACCGCGCTGGGACAATCCCCAGCCCGGAGCTTATGTTTAAGAGAGAAACCGCAACTACCGTTGTTCTCAAAGGTGAACACGTTGAACGCCTTAGTGACATAGACGCCCGTAACCTCGGAGTGAGCTGTCTCAACAGCGAGTCCGCAGGCCACTAGGACCAGATCTTTGTCGGAATCAGAGTCCAAATCACCAGCCGCGGTAGCCATGGGGATGATCGCCGGGGTCGGCAGAGTTGTTACCTGAAAAAAGCCGTTCCTTTGAGCAACGGCTATGGTGATATCGTTGGAGAGCTCGTTGCCCACGACAAAGTCATCCCACCCATCCCGATTGCAGTCCAGCACGGCGATGGAGCGCGGATGTTCGCCTACGGGGATCCGACCTCCCCCCTGTCCCAAGGCTGCCCCGCAAAGTAACAGGGTCAGCACGCTTAGGAGCACCGCACGCAAGAGTATCCTCCGCATTCAAACCTCCTTGAATGACTGACCGCTCGCCTCTGTAGCGCCAGCAACTCAGACCGCCTTTTCCGCTCGAGCGTATTCTAGCTCACCTCTCGCGCAGATGTATGTAACCGAGATCACCATGAGGCCCGCCAGCGGCCGACTGCCACGGCGAGGAGGGCAAGCTGCTCCTCCCCCTCGAGGCCGAGAAGTCTATTGAGCTCATCGTCGAAGAAGGCCCCGATCGGGCAGCTTCCCAGCCCCAGGGCGGTCGCCTCGAGCTGGATGTTCTCGGCCGCATGGCCGGCATCGAGCAAGATGTAACGATAAGCTCGCTCGCCATACTTCCAGGCCGTCCGGCGGTGGACGGCCGTCAGGACGATGACCGCCGCGGCATCAGCCAGGAAGTCCTGCTCGAGGCAGGCCCGGGCGATCTCCCGCCGCAAGTCGGCCCGCTTGAGGAGGTGGAGGTGATGCTCCAGCGGATCATAATGGTAGAGCCCGCGGTCCAGGCCCACGACATTGTTCACCACAGGATAGAGCTCGATGGGCGTCAGCCCCCCGGCGGTCGGGGCCGCTCGCTTGTATTCCGCAGGGCCGGTCACCCCCACGCCGTAGAAGAGCAGCCTTGCCAACTCCTCGAGCGAGATGGGCTCTCGCGAATACTCCCGGATCGAGCGCCTTCGGCGAATGGCCTCTTCCAAGCTCATCCCGCGCGGCTCGACCGGCGGGAGCCGAATGGCCTCGGCCTGGTAATCCTTGCGCAGCTCGGGCGCCGGTCCCCTCGCGGCCGTCCGAGGGGTGAGGAAGAGCCGCTCACGGGTATGGCTGCTCGCGCGGTGGAATTTCTGATACTCTGCCATACTGCCTCCTCAGCCTGAGCTGAGGCCATCCTACTCCTCATCGGCCCTCTCCGCCAAGCTTGGGCTTGCTCGGCCTTCTCTCCTCCTATATAATGCCTTGGTGATCTATATAGATGGAGGTCCGTAAGGTCCAGATAACTGGCGGGGCGACGTTCATGATCACACTCCCCAAGGGCTGGGCGGAGAAGGTCGGGCTGCGGGCCGGCTCGCCCCTGCGGCTCGCGCCCCGTGGGGAGGCCCTCATCCTCCTCCCGGAGGAGCGCCCTCGGCCGGCCAGGGTCATCTTCAGGCTTACCGATCAGAGGGGGCAGCTCGCAGGTGAGGCCCTGGCCAGGGAGATCATCTCCCTCTACATTGCGGGGTTCGAGATCATCGAGATTCGGGGCGAGCGGATCAGCCCGGACCAGCGCAGGGTGATCCGCGAGGTCAGCCGGACCCTTATCGGCCCGGAGATCGTCGAGGAGTCAGGCGAGTCCATAGTGATCCACAACCTGCTTGATCTGAGCGAGGTCTCGGCCGAGCGGACCTTCGAGAGGATCTACTCCATCGCCAAGTCGATGCTCGAAGATGCCGTCCGGGCCTTGCTCGAGCGGGACAGCGAGCTGGCCCGCGATGTGATCGGCCGGGACAGCGAGGTCGACCGCCTCTTCCTCATGCTCTCGCGCCAATTGAGAATCGCGCTCCAGGACATCCTGGGCGAGGAAGCGGCTCGGCTGAGGCTCTTCGACTACTACACCGCGACCAAGCAGGTGGAGCGCATCGCCGACCACGCGGTGAAGATCGCCCGGGCAGTCATGGCCCTGGAGCAGTCGATCTCTCCGGGGCTGCGCGAGACGATCGCGCGGGCGAACCGGGAGGTGGTCACTCGTCTCGAAGGAGCGGCCCAGGCGCTGAGCCAACTCGATCTCGCGAAAGCCAACGAGGTCATCGACCGGGCCGCAGCGATGGAGGGACTGCTTCTCAGGGTGGGCGAGCTGCTCTGGCAGCTCGAGCTGGATGCCTCGAAGCGGCCGCGCGCTGCGGAAGCTCTGGGGATCGTGGTCGATAGCATCAGGCGCGTGAGCGACTACACTACGAACATCGCCGAGGTCGTGCTCAACGCGGCCATGCCCCCGCTGCACGGAGACGGACCGGCTCAGATTCAGATATAGTCGGCCCGGCTCTCGATCATGTAGATCGTCCGGGCGGCGATGTTGACCGCGTGGTCCGCGACCCGCTCCAAGTCCCGGATCGAGAGGAGGAGCGCGACCGCCCCGGTCACGATCTCCTCGCCTCGGTCAGGCGAGCCGCGCAGGTCCTCGATCAGCCGTGAGACGAGGTCCCAGAACATCCGGTCGACCTGGTCATCGAGCTCGAGGACCTCCTCGGCCCGGCGGGGATCCTTATCGTAGAAGGCCTTCAGCGACTCATAGACCATGGTCGTCACCAGGTCCCCGATGGAGAAGAGCTGCTCATGGGGGAGGAGCCTGAGATTGAGGTGGTAGTTCCGGGCATACTGGCCGAGGTTGACCGCGATGTCCCCGACCCGCTCGATGTCGGTCGAGATCTTGAAGGCCGTGGTGATCAGCCGGAGGTCGACCGCCACCGGCTGCTGGAGGGCCAACAGGTCGATGCACCGCCGCTCGATCTTGCTGTAGAGCCGGTCGACCTCGTCGTCCCCGCGGAAGAGCTCCTCGATCAGCTCCGGCTCGGGCCGCTTGAGGGCTTCTAATCCCTTCCCCAGCCTCGAGGCGACGAGGTTCCCCATCGAAAGGACCGCGTCGCTCAGCTCGTCAAGCTGCCGCCGATAGGATTCGCGGGCCATGAGATTAGCCGAACTTCCCCGTAATGTAATCCTCGACCATCTTGTTGGCCGGGTTCTCGAAGATCTTCTTCGTCTCGGCGAACTCGACCATCACCCCGCCGGTGAGAAAGACGGCGGTGTAGTCGCTCACCCTGGCCGCCTGCTGCATGTTGTGGGTCACGATTATGACCGTATAGTCCTCCTTCAACTCGAGGATGAGGTCCTCGATCTTGGCGGTCGCGATCGGGTCGAGTGCGCTGCAGGGCTCGTCCATTAGCAAGACCTCCGGCTCGACCGCGAGCGCCCGGGCGATGCAGAGCCGCTGCTGCTGGCCACCCGAGAGGTCGAAGGCGCTCCGTTGGAGCTTGTCCTTCACCTCATCCCAGAGGGCCGCGCGGCGGAGGGCCTGCTCGACCTTCTCCTTGAGGTTCGAGACATCGCCGTTCACCCTTAGGCCGAAGGCCACATTCTCGAAGACCGACTTGGGAAAAGGGTTCGGCTTCTGGAAGACCATCCCGATCCGCCGCCGCAGCTCCACCGGGTCGACCTCCCTGGAGAGGATGTCCCGGCCGTTGAAGAGGACCCGCCCCTTGACCCTCGCGCCGGGGATCAGCTCATGGAGCCGGTTCAGTGTCTTGAGGAAGGTGCTCTTCCCGCAGCCGGAGGGGCCGATGATCGCGGTGACCTTGTTCCTCGGGATCGAGAGGGAGACACCCCGGAGGGCCTGCTCCTTGCCGTAGTAGAAATCGAGGTCCTCGACGACGATCACCGGCTCGAGCATCTCCTTGGGCATTCTATCCCCCCACGGGCGCGGTTACCACCGCCTCCCGCGGCGGAGGCGGGCGCGGACGAGGATCGCGACCAGGTCGAGCGCCAGGACCAGCCCCAGAAGCACGATCGCCGTGCCATACTGGATCGGGCGGGTCTCCTCGTAGAAGATGCTCTCCGTGGCCATGACGAAGAGGTGGTAGGGGAGGGCCATGACCGGTGAGAGGGGGGAGTTGGGGAGCCTGGCGGAGAAGACCGCGGCGGTGAAGATGATCGGGGCCGTCTCGCCCGCCGCCCTTCCCAAGGCCAGGATCGCCCCCGTGAGGACCCCCGGGAGCCCGGCGGGGAGGACGACCCTGCGGATCATCTGCCACCGCGTGGCCCCCAGGGCGAGGGCCCCCTCCCGGAACTCCTGGGGCACAGCGCGGAGGGCCTCCTCGCTCGCCCGGATGATCGTCGGCAGGACGAGGAAGGCCAGGGTGAGCGAGCCGGAGAGAATCGAGACCCCCAGCCCGAGGAGCCTCACAAAGAAGGCCAGGCCGAAGAGGCCGAAGACGATCGACGGGACCCCCGCGAGGTTGTTCACCGCCATGCGGATGAGCCGGACCGCCCGCCCCTGGGGGGCATACTCCACGAGGTAGATCGCGGCGCAGATCCCCAAAGGGAGAGAGAAGATGAGGGTCCCGACCGCAAGGTAAAAGGTCCCCACGATCGCGGGGAAGATCCCGCCCGCGGTCATCCCCCTCCTAGGGAAGGAGGTGAGGAACTCCCAGGAGATCGCGCCTGCCCCCCGCGCCAGGATGTAGTAAAGGATCGTCCCCAAGGCGAGGAGGACCGCGGCCATCGCCAGGGTGAGGAACGCGAAGGCCGCTGCCTGGGTGAGCCGCCGGAGCCTCATACCTTCACTCCGCGGTAGCGCGAGGTGAGCCATTCCGCGAGGAGGTTGATCCCCAGCGAGAGGAGGAAGAGGACGATCCCCAGGGCGAAGAGCGCGTGGTAGTGGGGGCTCCCCCAGACGGCCTCCCCGACCTCGGCGGCGATCGTGGCCGTGAGCGGCCGGACCGGCTGGAGGAAGGAGTGGGGGATGATGGGGGCCATCCCGCTCACCATCAGGACGGTCATGGTCTCCCCGATCGCCCGCCCCGCCCCGAGGATCACGGCCGTGGAGATCCCGGAGAGGGCTGCCGGGACCGTCACCCGCCAGATCGTCTGCCACTTGGTGGCCCCCAGCGCGAGCGCGGCCTCGCGGAAGCCCCTCGGGACGCCAGTGAGGGCGTCCTCGGCCAGGCTGACGATCGTCGGGAGGGCCATCACCCCCAGGACGAGCGAGGCGCTGAGGGCCGTCTTCCCGATCGGGAGATGGAAGCTCGCCTTGACCCAGGGGACGATGATCACCAGGGCGAAGAAGCCGTAGACGACCGAGGGGATCGCGGCGAGGACCTCCACCAGGGCCTTGAGCAGCTCGCGCAGGCCCGCGGGCGCGAGCTCGGCGATGTAGATCGCCGCGCCGAGCCCGAGCGGGACGGCCAGCAAGAGCGCCCCAAAGGTGACCCAGAGCGAGCCGAGGAGCAAGGGCAGGAGCCCGAACCTTGGCGGCTCGGCGGTAGGGGCCCAGAACTGCCCCGCGAGGAAGTCCCAGAGGCCATAAGCCCGGAAGAGCGGCAGGCCCTCGCCGAAGAGGAAGAGCATGATCAGCAAGAGGATGATGATCGAGGTGGCCGCGGCGAGGAAGAAGAGCCCGCGGATCGACCTCTCCCGCCAGGCCTGCCGGATCATCTCTTAATGAACTCGCTCCCCAGGGCCGAAAAGAGGGCCTCGCAAACCGCGAGATCGATGGGGTAGAAGGCCACGAACCCCTGCTCGAGGACGACGCACTGGCCGGTCCGGCTGTAGATGAAGTCGAGCCAGAGCCCTCTCGGCTCGCGCGGATCCGGGACCCCATCGGTATACATGTAGAGGTCGCGGCTGATCGGATAGCTCCCGGAGAGGACGGCTCGGGCGGTCGGCAGGATGTAGGGCCCGCCGCCCTTGGAGACCGGGAGGGGCCTCAGGCTCTCTTTCAGGTAGCCGAGCCCGATGTAGCCGATCGCACCTTCCGCGCCCTCGACGGTCGCGACGGCCTCGGCGTTCGAGCCGACATAGATGATGTCCGGCCGGAGTTGCGCACCCTTGCCCTTCACAGGCTCGATGACCAGCTCGATGAACGAGCCGTAAGTCCCGGAGGTCGTGTCGCGGGAGACCACCACGATCGGGAGATCGGGCCCGCCGAGCTCCCTCCAGTTCCTGATCGAAGGATCGGTGTAGATCTCCGCGATCTGCTCGAGGGTGAGCCCCTCGATCGGGTTGCTGGGATGGACGACGATGGCGATCCCGTCCTTGGCGATCGCGTGCTCCACCGCGGTGGGGAGCTTGGCCAGCTCCGCGGGCTTCATCGCCCTCGAGGCGTTGGCGATGTCGGTCGTCCCGTTGATGAGGGCCGCGATCCCGACCGAGGAGCCGCCGCCCTTGATGGTGACCCAGATCTCGGGGTAGAGGGCCTGGAAGAGCTCGGCCGCCCGCCCGGCGATCGGGAGCACCGTCGTCGAGCCCTCGAGCTTCAGCTCGGCCGGGGAGCGCGCACCGGCTTGGAGCCCGAGGAACAACAGGCCGAGGAGGATCGAGCAGAGGAGCCGCTTGCCCATAGTGAACCACCCCTTTAATCTATAGTTTGGTCTGTGACTATATATGTCACAGCCGGATTATATAGAGCGGTGGCGCCCCAGTCAAGCGGGCTCTAGCGGAGGTATTTGAGGATCTCGGCCAGCTCCTCGATCGCCTCCTCGCCGTGGCCGGCGTGGATCGCCCCGGTGAGGCAGCCCTTCATGTGGCTCTTGGTCAATTCATGGGCGATGTTCGAGAGCTGGGCCTGGACGGCCGCTATTTGCTTTAAGATCTCGACGCAGTAGCGCTCCTCCTCAATCATCCGCTCGATCGCCTGGATGTGGCCGACGACGGTCCGCATCCTCCGCTGGAGTCCCCGCTTGACCTCGGGGAAGACCGCCAAGCTCCCCTTCTTCAGGGCCGCTCCTTGGGCCATCTCTCTATCCTCCCTTCAGCTCGGCCTCGATCATCTGCTGGAAGGCACTGAACGGCTGGGCCCCGACGAGCTTCCGCCCGTTGATGAAGAAGGTCGGGGTCCCCGTCACGCCGTAGCCTATACCGTCATTGAAATCCCGCTGCACCTCCTCTTTGTAGCGCCTGGAGGCGAGGCACTCGCGGAACCTCGCCCCATCCAGGCCGAGCCCCTCGGCATAGCCGGCGAAGATCTGGCTGGCGCTGGCGCTCCCGGACCACTCCCCCTGCCCGGCGAAGAGCCGGTCGTGATACTCCCAGAAGCGGCCCTGCTCGTGGGCGCACTGGGCCGCCTCGGCCGTCGGCGCGGCATTCTGGTGGAACGAGAGCGGGAAGTCGCGGAAGACGAGCCGCACCTTCCCGGTATCGATGTATTCCTTCTTGAGCTGGGGGAAGGTCTGTTGAGCGAACCGGGCGCAGTAGGGGCACTGGAAGTCGGAGAACTCCACGATCACCACCGGGGCCTCGGGCCGCCCGAGCGCGGGGTCGTCGTCGACGCTCACCTCGACCCGCTCCGGCCCCTCGGGCCTCTGGGCCTGAGCCTGGGCCGGAGCTTGGGCTTGGGCCGCTAGCTTGGCCACCTGCTCACTCAGGGCCTTCACTTGCCCCTGGAGCTCTGCGACCCGGGCCTTCAACTCCTCCAAGCCCCGCTGGGGGAAGATCAACTCATGGGTGAAGAGCCCGGCGAGGAAGAACCCCCCGGCCAGGACCAGCCCGATGACCAGGGCCGACCACCTCATCGAGATGAAGCCTTTCACTGTCCGCTCCTTTCCCAGCCGATCCTTTTTGGGGATCGGATTGATCGTAACAGAGCCCGCCCTAGGCTTCAATAGGAGCGGGAGCGACCCGCACTCCCCGCCCTAGCGGGGGCGCGAACCGCCGGAGCCGGAGGGCGTTGCTCACTACGGTCACCGAGGAGGCACCCATCGCCGCGGCGGCGAAGATCGGGGAGAGCAAGAGCCCGAAGAAGGGATAGAGGACCCCCGCAGCCACAGGGATGAGGATGGCATTGTAGAAGAAGGCCCAGAAGAGGTTCTGCCGGATGTTCCGGATCGTGGCCCTGCTCAAAGCGATGGCCGTGACCACCCCGCGGAGGTCGCCCCCGACCAGGGTGATGTCCGCGGCCTCCATGGCCACATCCGTCCCGGTCCCGATCGCGATTCCCACATCCGCTTGGGCCAGGGCCGGGGCATCGTTGATCCCGTCCCCGACCATCGCCACCCGCAGGCCCTGGGCCTGGAGCCTCTTGATCTCCAAGACCTTGTCTTGAGGGAGGACCTCGGCCAGGACGCGGTCGGGCTCGAGCCCAGCCTCCCTGGCGATCGCCGCCGCGGTCCGGCGGTCGTCCCCGGTGATCATGAGCACCTCGAGGCCCAGGCCCTTGAGGGCTGCCACCGCCTCCTTCGAGCCCTCCTTCAGGGTATCGGCCACGGCGATGATCCCCACCGCTCTTCGATCAACGGCTAAGAACATGGGCGTCTTCCCCGCCGCGGAGAGCCGCGCGGCCTCCTCGCCCAGCCCTCCAAGATCGAGCCCTTCGTCCTCCATCAGCCGGAGGTTCCCCAAGAGGACCTCTCGGCCATCGACCCGGGCCCGGACTCCCCTCCCAGGGAGGGCCTCGAACTCCTCCGGATCGGCTAGCTCGAGCCCCAGCTCCTGAGCCCGCCGGACGATCGCCTCCCCCAGGGGGTGCTCGCTGCCCCGCTCCGCGGAGGCGGCCAGGGCCAGGACCGCCTCCTCATTGCCGTCTTGCGAGATGACCTCAGTGACTTGGGGCTCGCCGCGAGTGAGGGTCCCGGTCTTGTCCAGGACGATCGCATCCAGCTTATGGGCCGTCTCCAGGGCCTCGCCGCCGCGGATCAAGATGCCGTGCTCTGCCCCCTTCCCCGTCCCGACGATGATCGAAGTGGGGGTGGCCAGCCCGAGGGCGCAGGGGCAGGCGATGATCAGGACAGCGATCGAGTTGAGCAAGGCATAAGTAAGGCGCGGCTCGGGGCCGAAGAGGAGCCAGGCGATGAAAGTGAGCAAGGCGATCCCGATGACCGCGGGGACAAAATAGCCGGCGATGGTGTCCGCGAGCCGGGCGATCGGGGGCTTCGAGCCCTGGGCCTCCTCGACCAGCCTGATGATCTGGGCCAGGGCCGTCTCCTTCCCCACCTTGGTCGCCCTGAACTTGAAGGAGCCGGTCCGGTTGAGCGTCCCCCCGATCACCTCCGATCCGGGCCCCTTCTCCACCGGCAGGGACTCCCCGGTGAGCATCGACTCATCGACTGAGGAGTAGCCCTCGACGATCATCCCATCGACGGGGATCTTCTCCCCCGGGCGCACGACGACGATCTCCCCGACCGCGACCTCCTCCACGGGGATGTCGACCTCTTGGCCCTCACGGATGACCCGGGCGGTCTTCGGCCGGAGGCCCATGAGCTTCTTGATTGCCTCCGAGGTCCGGCCCCGGGCCCGGGCCTCGAGGAGCCTTCCTAAGAGGATCAGGACGATGATCGCCGCAGCGGTGTCGAAGTAGACATGGGCCCCCAGGCCCTCGGCGGCGAATAGCCCGGGGAAGAAGGTGGCGACCATGCTGTAGATATAGGCTGCGGAGGTCCCCACGGCGATGAGGGTGTTCATATCAGCGGTCTTGTGCTTGGCCGCGGCCCAGGCCCGGCGGTAGAACTGCCAGCCGACCCAGAACTGGACCGGCGTGGCCAGGAGGAGCTGCAAGAGGGAATTGAGCCGCCAGGGGATCAGCGCCGCGAGCCCCAAGGGATCGGCGTAAGTGAGGAGGAAGATGGGAACGGTGAGCGCGAGCCCGAGGCTGAGCTTCCGCTTCAGCCCGAGGTAGGCCTGCCGCCGGGCCCGCTCCTCCCGCTCCAGGGCAGCTTCTGGCTCGACCTCCAGGACTTCATAGCCAGCGTCATGGACGGCCCGCTTGAGGTCTTGCAGGCCGGCCACACCGGGGAGATATTCGACCGTAGCCCGCTCCGTAGCCAGGTTGACGCTGGCTTTGATGACCCCTGGAACGCCCTTCAAGGCCTCCTCGACCTTCCTGACACAGGAGGCACAGGTCATCCCCTGGATGGGGAGGCTGAGCTTTGCCAGCTCGACCTCATAGCCGAGCTCCTCGATGGCCTTGACGAGCTCCTGAGGCCGGGTCTTGGAGGGATCGAAGCCCACCCTAGCTCGCTCCGTGGCCAGGTTGACGCTGGCTTCCACCACGCCGTCCAGCGCGGAGAGGCCCTTCTCGATCCTGGCTACACAGGAGGCGCAGGTCATCCCGGAGATCTTCAGCTCCAGCTTCTCTATGCTCATCACTCCTCTCCCTAGTCCAGCCTAAACCTCCAGCCGAGCCCGCTGCAGTAAGAGCGCGTTAGCGGCGACGATCAGCGTGCTCGCGGCCATGATCAGCGCCCCCCACTCCGGGCGGAGGACCAGCCCCAGGGGGTAGAAGACCCCGGCCGCGGCGGGGATGGCCACGGCGTTGTAGCCCGTAGCCCAGACCAAGTTCTGGCGCATCTTGCGCATCGTCGCCCGGGAGAGGCGGATCAGCTTGACCACATCCCGGGGGTCGTTCTTCACCAGGACGACATCGGCTGACTCGATCGCCACATCGGTCCCCGCGCCGATGGCGATCCCCACATCGGCCTGGACGAGCGCCGGGGCGTCGTTGATCCCATCGCCCACCATCGCCACGACCTTCCCTTGGGCTTGGAGCTCCTTCACCTTGGCCGCCTTCTCCTCCGGCTTGACCTCGGCGAAGACCACATCCAGGCCGAGCTCCCCGGCGACCCACTCGGCAACGGCCCGGCTGTCCCCGGTGAGCATCGCCACCTCGACCCCCAGCTGCTTGAGGGCCGCGGCGAAGGCCGCCGAGCCTGAGCCGAGGATGATCAGGTCGTAACTTATGGTTTCACCTCTTTCAACTGCCCTTCGATCCGCCGGCCAGGGCCAGTGCCCCGCCGATGATGCCGAGGAGGCTCGCGAGGATGCCGCCCATCCCCAGGAAGAGGTTGAGCGCTGAGGCGACCAGGATGACGATCCCCCACCCCTGGGCCTGCTTCGGCCGGGCGTAGAGCATCGTCGCGCCGACCAGGACAACGATACCCGCGATGAGCCCGAGCCAGGGCCACCAGGGCGAAGGTGAAGCGAAGCTTCCGAAGCGGCCCATCATCCCATGGCCCCACATCCAGCTCATCCCGCCCGCGCCCCAGCCGAAACCGGCCATCATTCCTCCTGCCGCTACCATCCACAAGCCAGCTAGGAGCGCGAGGACGAAGGCCGCGATCGGCCGCTCACTTGCTTGTGCCCGAGGCCCCTTCTCCTCCATCGTTTACTCCTCCTTCTCTTGAGAATCCCAGCCTGCCGGGGACCTTGGTCAGCCCACCCTCCCCTACTTCTCCACCCTTCCGGTGGCGAAGTTGAAGATCGCCTCGGTCCGGGCTGTGTGGATCCGCGCGAAGTCGTCGGCCTCGGCGTAGGCGAGGTAGACCAGCCCGCGGACGGGCAGATCGGCGTCGAACTTGTCCAGTGTGTTCAGCGCCCGCTTGAACTCGATGGTGGTAGAGCCGGCCTCCTCGGAGCCGGCGAGCTCGGCGATGTCCGCGGTCCCGCCCAGCGCGGTATCCGGCTGATGGCCGAAGAGGCTATCGGCGAAGTGGTCCCCGCCGAAGGCCCGACCTCCGCTCACATAGGCGATGTAGATGTCCGCCCCTTTCATCCCCTCGGCCTCGGGAGGGATCCCGGGGTAGAGGCCGAGGGCGAGCCACCCCTTGGCCGGGGCCCTGAGCCCGATATAGAAGTCGTGGTCAGTGATTGCCCAATAGACCTCCATCCCGATGTCCGGGTCGGCGTAGTGGAACTGATATTCCTCCGGGCCGATCACTCCGTCTACCGCCGGCCCGCCCGAGGCTGCCGAGGGCATCGCACTATTGAGGACCGTCAGAAAGAGCAAGACCAGGCCGGCGAGCACCAGTATCGGCCGCCAGATTGCGGCAAGCTCCTTGCTGTTGATGCCTCTCTGGATCCCCATCTTTGCTCCTTTTCCTATTCGAACAACTCCTTCAAGGCCCGTTGGAAGGCCTCGCGGTCGAGCTCGGGTGCTAGCTCACTGAGATAGCGATCCTCCGCGATCGGCGGGGTGGGCGTCGGCCGGCCGTAGTGGCCGTTCCCGAACTGTTGCTCGATGAGGGCCCGGGCCTCCTTTATCGAAGCCCCCTTCAGCAACAATTCAGCGGCCTTGGCCGCCTCGACCTTGCAGATCCCGCAGTTCGCCCCATGTGCGGTGAACCCCTTGCCCTCGAGGAAGCAGTCGGCGAGATTCTCATGGCCGGCCGCATCGCAGCTACAGTAGCAGGGGATGTGCTCCAGCGCCCTTGGCATCGCTAGGGCGGTCATATAGCTCGCGAGGGTATAGTTGTCCCGGCGGGCGTAATCCGGGAGCGCCCGGGGCAAGGTATAGCCCCCGATCGTGAACCGGTTCGCGCCTTCCTCGTCGCCGATCTTCCCGGAGAGGAAGAGGCCGAGGAGCCCGAGGAATAACACTATTAGGCTCGCCCCGGCCCAGAGCAGCCTCTTCTGTTGACCTTTCTTCATTCGCTCACCTCCTGTTCTTGCCGCCGCTTAGCAGCTCGGCGGGCAAGCCGCCTCGAAGGGCCAGGAGGGCCTAGGCCCTCCTGACCCGCTTTGCCCTAGCTCCGCCTCGGCACAGTGGGCACGGTGGGCACATAATCGCACCTCCTCTCCTTTAGTTAATGGCACCTGCCGATCAGGCCTCGCCAGAACCGGCCCCTCCGCCTGCGATGCTCCTCAGTTTCCTTGCCGAGATACTTCTCTGGATCTCGCTCGAACTCCTCCCGACAGCTGAGAGCGCAGAAATAGTAGGTCTTGCCCTTATACTCGTAGGTCGCCGCCGCCTGGTCCTCTTCGAGCTCCATCCCGCAGACGGGGTCCCTTACCCTTTCAGGCATCCTGTTCACCTTCCTCCTTAAGCGCTCGGTCTGGCCCCGATCAGCTTGAAGATGCCCAGCCTGTCCAGATCCTTCACGAAGTCGAGCTTCAGCCCGGCCTCGGCGAGGCTCAAGAGCGTGCGGCGGTTAATGTTGAACCCGAAGAGGCGGACGACTAGGGGATTCAAGAGGTCGAAGAGCCTCCCGAGCCAGGGGCACTCCGGGCGGATGTGCTCGAGGAGCAAGATCTTGCCCCGGGGCTTCACGACCCGCCCTAATTCCCGCAGGCCGAGGACGGGATCGGGGACGGAGCAGAAGACGAAGGTCGCTACCACGATATCAAACGACTTATCGGGGAAATCGAGGGCCTGGACATCCATCTGGCGGAGCTCGACCTCTAAGCCGAGCCGCGCGGCCCGCCGCCGCGCCCGCTGGAGCATCCTCTCACTCAGGTCGATGGCCGTGATCCTCGGGCCCTTAGGGTAGAAGGGCATGTTCTTCCCCGTGCCCCCCCCGACCTCTAGGATGCTCTCCCCCTCGACCTCCTCCCAGAGGAGCCGCCGCCACTTCTGGGCGGTCCGCTCCATCAGGGCCCCCATAAGGTCGTAGACCGGCGCGAGCCGGTCGTAGCGGGCCTGGGTCCTAGCGGTCGCTTGGACTCGGTTCAATCAATGCCCCTCGGGCTCCCACATCCCCAGGAATTGGCCGTGCCAGTGGTGATACCAGACCTGGCCAGTGAAGCCATTGACCGAGAGCATCCCAAAGATCCGGCCAGCTCTCTCAAGATCGAGGGTATAGTAGCCGTAGAATGGCGTGATCTCTTCAGTAACCTTTGCGCCGGGCATATAGGCATCCAGATACTGCTGGGCGAGCTGCTCGGCCTGCTCCGGGCTGAGCGGCATCCCGGCCGGCGGGGCCTGCCAGCCCTGCCACCGGCCCATCATGCCCATCCCCCGGGCCATATGGCCGTATTTGAGGTTCCACATCATATTCGGCCCCGGCTCGGGATGGACCAGGCCACTGGGCCTTTCTACCAAGAGCTCCATCGCCCCGAGGCCGGTGCTCCGCTCCTCGATCTGGACATAGAACTGATTGGAGAACTCCATGACCTCCTTGACCGCAAGATCGGGCTCGCCCCAGAAGGCCGCCACATACAGTTGCGCGGCCTGGGCCGCCTGCGCCATGTCCTGGGCCACGAAGCCCGGATACCAGCCCATCCCTGGCCCACCCATGGGGCAGCCGCCCATCATCCCTCCGCCAGCCGACCCCCAGGGGGTCCCGTAAGTGAGGCCAAGGGCCCCGCCAGAGAGTAACCCCAGAGCTACGATCCCAACGACCATCCAAGCCTTGCCCCTTCCCCGCATCTTCGCTCCTTTCTTGCCGACTCCACCTCGGGTGGGTTCAGCCAGCAGATTATAGCACCGCGACCCGGCCTCGGCAAGTGATGCCCATTTTCCCTATTGATTCAGAGGTTTTGCCACATACACAAGCTGGCCTAATACCCGGGCAAGGTGCCGTG
Organism: Candidatus Acetothermia bacterium; assembly: GCA_024653345.1. Lineage (GTDB taxonomy): Bacteria > Bipolaricaulota > Bipolaricaulia > RBG-16-55-9 > JANLFV01 > JANLFV01. The sequence continues at coordinate 109,898 of JANLFV010000001.1, read as the reverse complement.
AGATGCCGGTACCGACCCCGGGTAGGCTAGGGGAAGACGAAGGCGGAGCAAAGTCGGGACAGGACCGGGCTCAAGGCCCGCCAGGAGGTTATCACTCGGATGCGAGCTATGCTATCCTCTAGACGGCCTCGACGGCCTGGACCTCGGGGACCTCCTCCTTGAGGAGCCGCTCGATCCCCTCCTTGAGGGTCATCGCGGCCATCGGGCAGCCGCCGCAGGCCCCAATAAGCCTCACTAGGACGACCCCATCGTCGGTGACATCAATAAGCTCGACATCCCCGCCGTCGGCCCGCAGCATCGGCCGGATCTGCTCCAGTGCCGCTTCTACTCTCTCGTGCATCCCGATCATCTCCTCATGCTCATCTTATGCGGCCTGAGGCTCGAGCCGCCCCGGCTGGGGAGTCCCGTCTCGAGCCACTTGGGCTTAAGCCATGCAAGAAGCTTAGCCCATCAAGCGACATAAGTTTACCATCGATCTCGGCCCAAGTCCAACGGTCTTTCGGCCTGGGCCGAGGGGAGGGACCCCTCCTCGGGTGGGCCCCCAAACAGACGGGGGCTAAGCCCGGTTTGGGCCGAAGGACTCGATCTCGGCCCGACTGATCGCGTCGGCGAGGTCCAAGGCCAGGCCCTTCTGTAGCGCGGCGATGGTCTGGGGATCCCCGTGGGTCTCGGGGTGGGGCGCGACCATGAAGGAGCAGCAGTCCTCATAAGGCAAGATCGAGATCTCGTAGGTCCCGATCTTCCGGGCGAGGGCGATCGTCTCCTCCTTGTCGGAGCCGATCAGCGGTGCCAGGACGGGCAAGCCGGTGGCCTCATAAATCACCCGCAGGTTGTCGAGGGTCTGGCTCGCGACCTGGGCCAGGCTGTCCCCGGTGACGAGGGCCTTGGCCCCCTCGAGGCGGGCGACCTCCTCGGCGAGCCGCATCATCGTCCGCCGGTAGATGAGCATCCGATACCTCGCCGGGACAGCCTTGATGATCTCACGCTGGAGGCCCCCGAAGGGGACCATATAGAGCTTGGTCTCGCCCTGGAAGTGGGCCAGCCGCTCCGCCAGGGAGGCGAGCTTCCCCCCGACCTTCAGGGAGTGAATCGTCTCGTTGAAGAAGTGGAGGAGGATGACCTCGCACCCCCGCTTCATCATCAGGAAGGCCGCCACGGGGCTGTCGATCCCCCCGGAGACCAGGGCAATCACTCGCCCCGAGGTCCCCACGGGGAGGCCGCCGAGGCCGGGGACGATCTCCTTGTAGAGATAGGCTTCATCGCTGCAGATCTCGATGTGAATCGTGAGCTCTGGTGCCGTGAGGGAGACGGTCTTCCCGGTCTGGCGCGCGACCCGCTCCCCCACCAGCCGATTGACCTCCAGCGAGGTGAGCGGGAAGGACTTGTCCGAGCGCTTCGTCCGGATCATGAACGAGTTGGCCTGTTCCCCCTGGGCCAGGCGGAGGGCCATCGTCGCAATGGCCTCCAGGTCAAGCTCCACTCTCTCGGCTTGGGCGAACGACTTTATCCCCGGGATCAACTGGAGCGCTTCGCGGTCGAGAGCGCCCTCGCCCTCGACAAGCAGTCGGCCGTATCTCTTCCGGACCTTCACCTCGCCATGGCCTTTGAGCATCAGCGCGATATTCCGGGCGAGCGCCTCCTCGAAGTAGGCCCGATTCTTCCCCTTTAGGGCGATCTCGCTGTAATGCACGACATAGACCGGCATAGCCCATGCTCCTTGTCTCGATCTCGATTGTTTCGGATAATTCTACCATAGAGGCGGTGTCTCCTCCAGATGGAAGCGGAGAAGCTGCTGCGGATCACGGACAAGGTGGCAATCCCCCTTACAGAGCTGCGATTCCGGTTCAGCCGGAGCGGCGGCCCGGGCGGGCAGAACGTAAATCGGGTCGAGACGAGGGTGGAGCTGCTCTTCGATGTGCTCCACTCGCCGAGCCTCAACGATCTAGAGAAGGCCCAGGTTCTCGACCGGCTGAGGGGACATATCGACAAAGAGGGGGTGTTGCACCTCATCGCTCGCGCCTCCCGGAGCCAGCTCCAGAATCGGGCCGAGGCCGTCGGGCGGTTCGGGGAACTGCTCGCTCGCGCCCTTCGCCCGAGAAGGGCCCGCAGGCCGACGCGCCCCGGTCCTGCCGCGCACGAGAGGCGACTGCGCGCCAAGCGAGGCCGGAGCGAGAGGAAGCGCGAGAGGGAGAGGCCCACGGTGCGCGAGGATTGAGCCGGCCCGGAACCCTGTCCCCTCCCGAGGCCATTTCCAGTCTGCCGTGGTCCAGGTCACTGAACCCCCTGATCCGCCACTCTACAATCGGGCCATGACGATGCGCGCGGAGCTGAAGAGAAAGCTGCAGTTGCTCCAGCAGGAGCTCGGCCCGGCCCGTCGCCGGGCGAAGTTCGTTACCAGCATCAATTCGCTGAAGAAGGCGAGGCTCAGTAGTCCGTCCGCTGATCGATGAGCCCGCGCCGGCGGGCACGCCCCTCCGCAGCCCGGAAGAACAGGTGCGAGATGAACATCAGCCCCGCGGTCGTCCCGAGCAAGACCAACAGGAGCGAGCTGTTCGAGAACCTCCCCAAGACCTGGCTCACGCCCGCGACCTCCTCCCCGAGGGCCGCGCGGCGCATCGCCTCGATCCAATAAGTGGGTGGCAGCACCACCCCGATTGCTTGAGCCCATCTGGGCAGGACATCCAGGGGGAAGACCACGCCGCAAAGGAGATAGAACGCGCCCGCGACTGACTCGCTGATCCCCCAGGAGTGGCGGGCGGTGATCAGGCAGACCCCCGCCAGGATGATACCAAGAGCAATGACCCCTCCCAGGCCGAGGATCAGCCCGGCGAAGAGATAAGGGTAGTCGATGGCAGTGATGCGAAGCGGGACCTTGAGCAGGAGGGCCCCGAAGCTCAGCGCGATGGCCACGGAGATCGCCGAGATGAAGAGCCTGGCCATCCCCCGGCCCAGGAGATAGATGTAGATCCGGATCGGCGAGAGATAGATATACTTCAGCATCTCGTAGTGCTCGCGGTCGTCGATGATCGCCCAACTGATCCCGAAGAGCACCCCGCCGACGAAAATGTAGAAGGCGTTCCCCACATAGATGTAGGCGAAGAGCTCCGTCCCGGCCTTCCCGCGGGTGATTACAAGATACATGAAGACCAAGATCAGCGAGGCAGCGACCGGCTTGATGATCGAGTAGATGGCAAAGACGAGCGGATCAGCCCAGTTCGACTCGATCTGCCAGCCAAGCCGCGTGGCCGTCCGGAATGCGCCAAAGCCCTCGCGCACCCGGCGCGAGACGCTCACTGCCACCGCAGGGTCAACCTCCCCTCGCGCTTCGCCAGCTCCTCCATGAACCGGAGGGCCCGCCGGGCAAAGTAGATGAAGACTATACTCAAGAAAGCCAGCAAGGCCAGCTCATACTCCGGGGCGAGGAAGCCCCAGCCGGCCCCGCCGAACGCGAGCTGCCTGATCCCGTCCAGCCCGAGGGTGAGCGGGATCACTGAGGCCGCCGCGGCCACCCAGAAGCCCAGCCCCCGGACGGGGAAGTAGAGCCCCGAAAGCAGATAGACCGGCTCCTGCAGCAAGTTCGAGAGATGCCACGCCTCGCGGCCGTAGAGCATGAAGAGCGAGGCAAATAGCATGCCGAGCCCGTAGAGCGCGGCCAGCGCCAGGAAGAAGAGCAGCGCGAGCAGGAGCGGCTGCTGGACGGTGAACTGGACGCGGAAGATCAGGCTCCCCAAAATGAGGATCGAGCCGGCCCGGATCGTCGTCATGAACATCCCCCCGAGGGCCATCCCCAAGAGAATCACCATCGGCGAGGTCGGGGAGATCAGGAAGAGCTGGAGCTGCCCCTGTTCCTTCTCCCAGTAGAACTGGCTGGCCATGTTCCACAGCACATTGAGCCAGTAGGCAGTCATCGCCCCGCCGAGGATCACGAAGCCGGTGAACTCCGGCGGGGCCTTCATCGCCTTGTAGATGAAGACATAGGCCGAGGTCCCCAGGAGCGGCAAGAAGGTGTCGAAGAAGAGCCAGGAGAGCTCCCGGTTGGCCCCCACGACCCTCACATAGGCCCGGGCCCATATCGCCCTCAGGTTCATCACAAGCCCTGACGCGCTCATCGCTCGGCCGTATCGACCTCCAGGGACCGCCCGACCAGCTCGATGAAGACATCCTCGAGGGTCGGCTCGGTCTTCCGCATGTAGAGGACGCGCGAGCCGCGCTCCGTGATCTTCCCCAATAGCTGCGGGAGGACATCCTCGTGGTCCAAGATGAATTTCAGCTCGGTGAACCCATCCCGCGGGGTCGAGACGAGCTGTTTCACGCCCGCAATCTCGTGCAGCCCTTCCCAAGAGTCCAGGCCCGCCACCTCTAGGTGGAAGATGGAGTCCTTCTTCACCCGCCGCTTGAGGTTCTCCGGGGTGTCGCAGGCCAGGATCTTCCCGCGGTCGATGATCGCGACCCGATCGCACAGCTCCTCCGCCTCCGTCATGTAGTGAGTCGTCAAGAGAACGGTCTTCCCTGGCCGGTCCTTGACCCAGCTCTTGATGAAGTTCCGGGCGTCGCGGGCCGCGCCCACATCCAGTCCGAGCGTCGGCTCATCGAGGAAGACGATCTTCGGGTCGGAGACGAAGCCTCGGGCGAAGTTCATCTTCTGCCGCATCCCCGTGGAGAGCCGGCTGATTCTCGTATTGGCCTCCTCCTCCAGGCCGACGACCCGGAGAAGCTCGTTAATCCGTTCGCGGGCGACCTTACCGGGGACGCCGTAGAACTGGGAGAACATCCACAGCGTCTCCCTGACCGTCAGGATCCCGTAGCCCGAGTGCTCCCCTCCCGAGACCATGTTGATCCTCCGGCGGACCGCGCGGGGGTCCTTGACCACATCGATCCCGTCGACGAAGGCCTGGCCGCTCGTCGGCAGAAGCAGGGTGGCGAGAATCTTGATCAGGGTCGTCTTCCCCGCCCCGTTGGGGCCCAGCACCCCGAAGAGCTCGCCCTCCTGGATCTCCAGGTCGATTTCCTCCAGGGCCACGACCGTCCGCCAGGAGCGGCGGGCCTGCTTCTTGCGAAAGAGCCGCTTAAGCTTGACTACCTCGATCGCCGGGTGCATCATCGGCCTCCTCAGGGCAATCCTACTGAACGGAGGGGAGGAGCACAACGGCCAGCTAGGCCTTGTTCAACCCAGCCAAGACACTGGCCAACTCCAGGTCGAAGGGGGTGGTGATCTTGATATTCCACTCCTCGCCCGGGACAAGCTTCGCCCGCACTCCCGAGATCGCCGCGACCGCCCCGGCGTCGTCGGTAAAGTATCTCCCCTGGGCGCAGGCCTCCTCCAGAGAGCGGCGCAGGAGCTGATAAGAGAAGCACTGGGGCGTCTGGACCTGGAAGAGTCGTCCCCGATCCAGCTCTCCGCTGGAGACCCCCTCATGATCGAAGCTGCGGATCGTCTCCTTCACCGGGATGGCCGGGAGAGCCGCGCCGCATTCCCCGGCGGCCGCGACGAGCTTCGCGAGCAGATCATCGGAGAAGAACGGCCGAGCCCCGTCATGGACCAGGACCAGCTCAATTCCCGCAGACAATGCTCGAACCCCAGCGAGGGCCGAATCCTGCCGCTCGCGCCCGCCGCGAGCGACCTTGAGCTGCTTTTCAAGAGCAAGAAGGTCGAGGACCTCTCGCTCGAACCGCTCCTTCTCCGCAGGGTTGATCACTACAACGAGCTCCTGCACCAATGGAGAGCGGGCAAACCGCTCGAGGGAATGCACCAAGACCGGCCGGCCGTCGAGGGGCAGGTAGAGCTTGCTCTGGCCCATCCGCTCGCTCCGCCCGGCTGCGAGGACTACCGCACCAACCCTTAGTCCCATCGCCGGGGATGCTCACCCTTCGGGCGGACGAAGAGCATCTTCCCCGCCTCGGTCTGGAGGCTGGAGTTGACGATCACCTGGATCTTCTTCCCGATGAACCGCCGGCCGTTCTCCACCACGACCATCGTCCCGTCGTCGAGGTAGCCGACCCCTTGGCCGATCTCCTCCCCGCGATCAAGGACCTCGACTTCTAGCTCCTCGCCGGGGAGGAAGCGCGGCTTGACGGAGTTAGCCAGTTCGTTGATGTTGAGCACCCTCACGCCCTCGACCTTGGCGACCTTGTTCAGATTGTAGTCGGTGGTGATGATCTTCCCTCCGAGCTCCTTGGCCAGCTGGATCAGTTCTCGGTCGGCATCGACCGGGCGGGGAGAGTCCCGCTCCATCGTCTCGACCTCGATCTCCGGGTTCCGGGTCAGCTCGCCCAGGATGTCCAGGCCGCGGCGGCCCTTCCGCCTCCGGAGGTTGTCCGAGGAGTCGGCGATGCTGTGGAGCTCGTCGAGGATGAACTGGGGGATGATCACCTTCCCCTCGATGAAGCCGCTCTTGACGATGTCCCCGATCCGACCGTCGATGATCACCGAAGTGTCGAGGAGCTTCGGAGGGGCCGTGCTCACTTCGGCCCGCCCCTGGAGGATTCGGAGGAGCGGTGCCGGCCGGAGGTAGCCGATCCGGCCCCCGAGGATCGCGAGGAAGAGGATGATCAGCCCCTCGGCCAGGCCGAGGAAGCGGCTGGGGGGCGCGATCAGCTCAAGGATGAGGTAGAGCACGACACCGATCAGGCTCCCGATCAGGGCGAGCGCCGCGCCACTGAGGAGATTCCGCCCACCCCCGTGGGCCAGGTGTCGTTCGACCAGCGCCGCGGTCCCGTCGATGACCCCGGCGATCGCCAGCCCGCCCAGGCTGCCGAAGATGAGGCTCACCTCCCAGCTCTCCAGGCCGAAGAGGGGCGGGGCGAGCCGCGCCGCCCAAGAGATGAGAGCTCCCAGGGCCAAGAAAATGCCGTAAAATCCCGCCTTCACCGTCAAGCCTCCCTCCCCTCAGTTGAGGGGCAGATACCTTCGGCTGCATCATACCAAATGGTTGACACCTTTACAATCGCTTTGCTAACCTCGGGAGGTGATGGAAGGCGAGTGGACGGTGAGGCGGGTCCTCGGCTGGACGGGCGATTACCTGAGGCGAGGCGGAGTCGAGCGGGCCTGCTTCGAGGCTGAGGAGCTCCTCGCCCATGTTCTGGGAGTGGAGCGGCTCATGCTCTATCTCCAGCCGGAGCGGGCTCTGACCGCGGAGGAGCGGGCTCGCTACCGGGAGCTGATCAGGCAGCGCCATGCTGGCGTCCCGCTCCAATACCTCCTCGGCGAGGTGGAGTTCATGGGCCTCCCACTGCGGGTCGACGGCCGGGCGCTCATCCCCCGACCGGAGACGGAGCAACTCGTGGAGTTGATCCTCCGCGACCTGGGCTCGCTAGCGGAGGCGGGGTTGAAGCTTCTGGAGCTGGGGACCGGCTCAGGGGCGATCGCCATCGCGCTCGCTCACTCCCTTCCCCGAGGGGAGATCACGGCCGCCGACATCTCCACCCCGGCCCTGGCTCTGGCAAGGGAGAATGCGGCCCGCAACGGGGTGGCGTCGCGGATTGCCCTCATTCAATCGGACTGGTTCGCCGCCGTCGAGGGCCGATTTGACTTGATCGTGGCGAATCCGCCATATGTCAGTCGAGATGAGGCCCGGAGCCTCCCCCGCGAGGTGCGGGAGCATGAGCCCCGCTCGGCCTGGGACGGCGGCGAGGAGGGCCTGGAGGCTCTCCGACGGATCGTCACCGAGGCGCCGCCGTATCTCAAGGCTGGGGGAGGGCTCTATCTCGAGATCGGCGCGAGCCAGGGAGCGCGCGTGCGCAGTCTGGCCCTCGCCTCGGGGGCATACGAACGGATGGAGGTTCTTCCCGACCTTAGCGGGCGAGAGCGGTTCTTCCGGGCGGTGAGGAGGGCGCGATGACCCTGATGATCGAGGTCTCAGAGCTGAGCTTCTACACCGACGAGGGCCGAGCAGTCTTCGAGGATGTCCATCTCCGGGTGGAGTGGGGGGAGTGGCTCATGCTCCTCGGCCAGCCCGGGGCGGGGAAGACCGTCTTCCTCAAGCTCCTCTGGGGGGAGCTCCGGCCGCGACGGGGCCAGATCCTCGTGGATGAGCGGAATGTGACCCGCCTGAGCCCCGCGCGGCTCTATGAGCTCCGCCGGAGCATGGGGATCGTCCCGGACCAGCCGCTCAACCTCAATCAGCCGACAGTGATGGCGAGCCTGGTCCTCAAGCTCCGGGCGCTCGGCTCGCCTCAGGATGAGGCTGAGCAGAAGAGCCTGGAGACACTGCAGGCCCTCCAGTTGAGCGACCTCGCGGGCCGCCCGCCGCAGGAGTTGAGCCTCCTGGAGCAGGCTCAAGCCAAGCTCGCCCTGGCGGTCTGCAATGATCCGATCCTCCTCCTCGCGGACGAGCCCTATCGGGGGCTCGATGAGGAGGGGGTTCTCACGATCCTGAAGCTCCTCGATCGCCTCCACGACCAGCGGAGACTGACCATGCTGGTCACGGCCGAGGAAGCGGGGCCGGCCGCAACCTTCGGCCCCCGGCTCGTCCTCTTTAAGGATGGCCGCTTAGAGGAGAGAAGATGATCAGCCTCTTGCAAGAGCTTCTCCGGCTGTTGCGCAGGAAGGGGCTCGGCTCGCTCCTGGTCGCCTGGCTTCTGCTCGTCCTGTTCCTGGCCCTGCTCGACCTGTTCATCCTTGCTGGGAGGGGCCTCGAGGAGGTGGCGGGAGGCGAGCTTCTCGTCCCTCTCACTCCCGGCCTCCTGCCGAGCAAGATCGACCAGCTCTACCTGGAGATCCGCGAGTGGGAGGAGGTGGCCCAGGTGAGGTTCATCTTCGGTGAAGAGGTGCGGGCCGGGCTGGTGAAGCTCTCCCTGCCCGATCTAGCCGGGGACCTCTTTCGCGTCCAGCTCCGCGACCCGGGGGAGGTCGCGAGCGTCAAGGAGAGATTGGAGAAGTTGCCGGGCGTCGCCTCGGTGATCTCTTACGATCGCGGCGCGCTCGAGGGCTTCTTCCGCACCCTCGGCCGGCTCCGCTGGCCCCTCCTCGCCCTCATTGTCGTGCTCGGGCTACTCGCGCTCATTCGCCTCCGCGCCGCGCTCCGAGCGTTGATCACCAGCTTCAGCGGCGAGCTCCGGCTTCTTCACCTCTCCGGAGTGGCGAGAAAGACGATGGGAAGGCCGTTCGTCCTCCTGGCCGCCCTCCTGGGCCTGGGAGGAGGACTGCTCCTCACCCTCGGGCTCTATCTCACCCACAACTGGGGGCGGGTCCACACGGAAGCGCTCTACCGCTCGTTCCCCGGCCTGCTGGAGCCCCAGACCGTCCTCGCCCTAGCGCTTCTCTCCATCGGCTTCGGCCTGCTGATCGGACTCCTCGGCGGGATGTGGAGCCTCCTCACTCTGAGGCGGCTCGCGCCCTGACTCAGAAGCCCACCTCGAGGCTGAGGCTGTAGGAGAGGCCCTCCGAGGTCAGGTGGCTCTCGCTCTGGATGGCGAACTCCGCGGTGGTGTAGCTCGAGAGGAGATCGACCTCCACCCGTTGGGGGAACCAGCGGAACTGGAGGTCGAGCTGGACGATCGCCGCTCTTTTCTGCTCCGGGGTGTAGAGGACTCCCTGGCGGAAGCCGAGCGAGATCAGGGTAAAGGCCTCCCCTAGCTCTTGGGGGAATTGGCGGAGGAGGCGGAGAGCCAAGCTCCCCACCTCGGCGTTCAGCAAGATGGCCGGGACGAGCTGCGAGCTGCCGAGCGGGGTGGCGAAGCCCTCGGAGAGCGTCAGATTGGTGGAGAACCTTCTGCGGATCTCTATGTAGAGGTTGGAGTTGGGGAGGTAGCCGGAGCGACGGCTGGCGGTGGTGAGGAGGGCCCATTCCGGGAAGTATGGCTCTTTCAGCCTCCCCGCCCAGGGCTGGACGGCCAGCCGGCCCCAGTCGAGCTGGAGGTGGCCGCGGAGGCCGATGTTCCCCACGGCATACTCGCCCTTGAGGAAGAACATCACGCCCCGGTTGGAGAAGGCCAAGTCCGTCAGCGTCGCCAGGTAGGCCAGGCCCGAGAGCTCTATCCTCTCGGCGAAGAGGCCGGCGGTCAAGCCCCGGGCGGGGTTGACCATCAGGTAGGGCTGAAACTCCATGCCCAAGCGGCGGATGGGGGCCAGCGGCGGGCGGAGGCCGAGCTCGATCTCCCTGAGCCCGGGGCTAGCGAACGCCAGACGATACTCCATCAGGAAGGAGTCCTGGGCTAGTCCGCACAGTAGGCTCTCCCCGCCCTCGCCACCGTTCAGGATTACGGTCAGCGAGTCGGCTCTTGCCAACCCGGAGAGGGCCAGGAGCAGGACGAGAGCTGCCAAGATAGATCGGGCCATCGCCTCACCTCCTCCAGCGACGGTGCACGCCGAACTCCATCAATAATGATATCCCCACGATGACGAAGGTCAACTCGAAGCCTTTCAGGATCAGGGCGAAGGCCACCGCTCCTGCCTTCCCGATCCCTACGAGCGTGAGGATCCCGATCCAGCCGCCCTCGGCGATCCCGATCCCTCCGGGAGTGATCCAGAAGAGGGAGGCCACGATAACCGAGAGGGCGTAGACGAGGGAGAGGTTGGCGAGCGAGAAGAGCCTCTCCTGGGTGAAGTAGAAGAAGATCTGCGGGCGGAGGTAGATGAGCAAGTTGGCGGCGAAGCTCGTGAGCAGCGCTAGGGCCGTGGCGGGGAGCTTGGAGCCCTGATGGAAGGCCTGCCTGATCTCCCGTTCGACCTCCGCTACCTTCTCCTCGGCCTTGACGAGGAGCCCCTTCCAGGGGAGGAGGCGGCGGAGCCCCCGGAGCAGGCGCGTTGCCAGCCCGAGGTTCAGGGTGAAGTTCAAGACGCCCAAGAAGACCCAGAAGCTGAAGATGATCGCGCCGTAGAAGAGCGACTGGCGCTGGATCTCCGAGAGGTTCCCCCCGGCGAAGAGCGCGTAGAAGACGCCGAGGAGGACGAAGAGGATCAAGCTGACCGCCTCCAGGAGCTTGGTCACAAAGACCGTGGCGTAGAGGCGGGGCTGGGGGAGGCCGATCTCCTTGGAGAAGACATAGACCCGGACCGGCTCCCCGCCGAAATACATCGAGGGGGTGAGATAGCTCACGGTGTAGCCGCTCACGAGGGCCCGCAGGACCGCGCGCCAGGGGGCGTCGATCTCGTAGGATCTCAGGATGATCCGCCAGGTGAGGCCCCAGAAGAAGAAGGTGAGGAGGTAGTTACCGGCCAGGGCGAGGCAGCCGAGCCAGCCGAGCTGGTAGATCTCGCGCGCGATCCCTTGCCAGCCGACATAGTAGAGGATCGCCGCAAGGATCCCCAGGCCGACGATCACCGAGGCGACCAGGGCCACTGTCTTCACAGCGCTACCTCAGATGTAGCCGAGATCCTGGAGCCGTCGCCGGGCCTCCTCCTCCCATCCCTCGCCCTCCTCCTCGACCTCGAGGGCAAGTTCTACCTCCTCCGCAAACCACTCCAGCGGCTGGCTCCGCCGATAATCCTCGCGGAAGAGCTCCTCCAGCACGCGCCCGTCCAGGCCACGGGGGATGCGCAGGCCCATCGCATAGAGGATCGTCGGGCACATGTCGAGCAGGCGGGCCCCCTCAACCTGGCCCCGGGCCAGCCCCTCGCCCGCGGCGATGAGGACCCCGAGGAGCTCATGCCACCCCGAGCCGGCGAAGGTGGGCGCCACAACCCGCGCTGCGGCGAAGTCGGTCGTCCCTAAGATCATGCATCCCCGCCGGGGGAGAAGGAGGATCTCCGCTGCCTGAGCCAGGCTCTCTCCGGAATAGAGCTCTTCCTTCCGATAGAGCCGCTCGATCACCGGCTCACCGGTATAGGGATTAGCGAGCTTTCTTAGCTTCCCCAGCAGTTCCTCGATCAGCTCCTCGGCCTCCGCCTCTTGCACAACTCCCTCGGGCTCCCGCCCCCGCCGGTTGAGATAGATCTGGCCGATGTTGCCATACGAATAGGCCCTAGTCCGCTGCCAATCCACATCCTCGAGGGAGAGGAAGAACCGCCCGAGCAGATCGTGAAGCTGGCCGTGGCGGAGCTGGGCCCCCCGCTCCAAGAGCCGGAGCCGCTCAGCCCAGGGGAAGAGCCTCTCTTGAGTCAGCCCGAGCCGGAAGGCCGCCCGCTTCAAACCGGTCCTCAACCCCCGCTTGAGGACGAGATAGCCCTCCTCGAGGAGCCATGTATTGAGGTAGATGTTCCAATGCAGCGGCCCGAAGCCGTGATCGGAGATGACGAACACGGTTGTCCCGCGAGGCAGTTCAGCCATCAACTCCCCGAGCGCCAGGTCAGCGGCGCGGTAGATCTCGAGGATCGGGTCTCCCTCGACGCTAACCCTATACCGAGGCCTTGTGACCCCGTCCCGGAGGTGCCACATCTGGTGTTGGACCGAGTCGAGCTCCATGAGGTGGAGCATAAAAAAGTCCCAGTCAGTCCTGCGCAGCAGATACTGGGCGATCTTCTTCCGCGCTTCGATCGTCCGCTTGAGCTCTGCCAGCCACTCTCGAGCCCGGGAGCGGCCCCGCCAGTGCTCCGGCTGGAAGGGGAACTTCCCCACGCGCGCCTCCAGCTCGCGGCCCAACTCCGGGGGATAGGTATAGTCTGCCCCCTCGGGGGTGAGGATTCCCGAGATGAGGCAGCCGTTGACGGCCCGCGGCGGGTAGGTGACGGGCACGCCGAGGACGCAGACCCTCCCGCCCTGCTGCCCGATGAAGTCCCAGAGGCGGGGCTGGCGGAGCATCTGCGAGCTGATCGGCCGGAGGCGATAGCTCCCCTCCTCACGGGTCAGCCAATCGAAGGCCCCATGCCTCCCCGGGTTGACCCCCGTCTGGAAGGTCGTCCAAGCCGCCCCGGTGATGGGAGGGATCGTGCTCTCCAGCTCGCCCGAAGCGCCCTTCTCCAGGAGCGCCCCAAGATGAGGGAGCTCACCCTGCTCCACAGCCGGACGGATGACCGCAAAGGTCGCCCCGTCCAGCGCGAAGACTGCCACCTTATTCACAGCCCGAGCCTGCCTACGGACGGTCTCCTCTAGATCGCTGAAGTGAACTCAACCATACCAAATGCGCTCGAGCCGGGCAACTCCACCCGCAGGAATCCTGATCATCCGACCACCTCCAGCTCCTGGCCGAAGAGCCTTCGGCCCAACTCCCTGGAGAGGGACTGGAGATACTCCCGCCCCTCACGGCGATACCGCTCGAGATCAGGGCGGAGCGGCTCGAGGAAGGTGAGCTTGACTCGCGGTGCCGCGCGGCGATAGCGGCGGAGCACGAGAAAGGGGAAAACATAGAAAGGCGTTCCCTCCCCGACGAAGACCCCGCGGTCGATGACTAGCGGCAGGAGGGGCTTGCCCGAGCGGCAGGCGAGGAAGGCCGCGCCGCTGTAGATCAGCCCTTGGCCGTGCTGGTGCCCTTCGGGGAAGATCGTCACCGGCCGCTCGCGGGCTAGCCAGGCCAAGGCCCCGCGGAGGGCCGGAAGGTTCGGGCCAGACTCCTCGAGAATCCAGCCGCCCCAGTAGGCGAGGAAGAGCCGTCGGACCCAGAGGCCGAACTCGAGCCGGAAGAGGAACCGATTCCGCCCCTTGAAGGCCCACCGCTCCCCGAGAGCGCGACGGACGAAATAAGGGTCGAGCTCCCCCACATGGGTCGGGCAGAGGATGTAGCCCCCTTCCGGGATGTGCTCCCGCCCCTGGACCTCGAGCCGGACTGACCTGGCGATCAGCTCCATCGGCAGGAAGACGAAGAGGCCGACTATCTTCAGGAGGAGGGCAATCATCTCGTCCGGCGGAGCCAGGCGACCGACCAGTAGTTCTTGGTGTGCTCCCAGATGTAGCGGAGCGAGCCGCCGCTCAGCTTCCGCGAGGAGGAGTAGGCCACGAGCTCTCGGTGGAAGAGGATGTAGCCCTCCCGGGCGAGCTTGAGGGAGAGCTGGAGGTCTTCGGAGGCGGTGTAGAACCGGTCACCATTCTTGAAGCCCCCGACGCGGTGGAAGGCCGTCCGCCGGACAGCGAAGTTCGGGCCGCAGAAGTGCGGCCGGCCGAGGAGGGAGTTCAGCCTGAGGAAGAGCGTAAAGAGGAACTCCGCCAGCCACTGCCCGAACCCCTGCCGCCCGCGGAGGAGGATCTTCCCGAAGACTCCGACCTGGTCGGGGTTTTCCCCGAAGGAGCGGACGATCAGCTCCAGCCAGTCCGGCGGGAGGGTCGTATCGGCGTCGGTCGAGGCGATGATCTCCCCGCGGGCCGCTTCAAACCCGCGCTGCCGGGCGAAGGCCACCCCCGGCCGGGCCTCGTGGACCACGCGGCAGCCGTAGCGGCGGGCGATCGCCTCAGTATCGTCAGTCGAGCCGTTGTCCACTACCAGGATCTCGAAGTCGCGAAACCTCTGGGCCATCAGGCTCTTCAGGCACGCCTCGATCTCCCCGCCCTCGTTCCGGGCGGGGATGACGATGGAGACCTTGGGGTGCTCAGCGTCTGGCGGACGCCGCGGGTCTGCTGCCGCGCTCACGGTTCTAGCTTAACATGGCCCAACAATCCCCTGCAATCGCGCGGCGGCTGCTTCCCCAACGGGCTAATTGGCGCTGCGGCAGCGAGGGGCCGATCGCGCCCCGTCGGATTGATCAAGGAGCTCGTGATCCCGAGGTGCGAAAGCCTTCCCTGCTCGCGCTGTGGTAGAATTAGCTGAGGTGATGTCTTGATGCGAAAGCGCCTGGTCATAGCAGCAGGTCTCCTCTCGCTGATGGTCTTGATCGGCACCGGCGGGCTCGAAACGGAAGCCCCGGCTCAGACCGTCTCGGTCAGCGCGGGCATGACGGTCCTCTTTCCCGACGACCCAGGCTTCGGCGAGCGAGAGCAGGAGTTCACGAGCAGGACTGGCCTGAGGCCGGGTGCGGCCCTGGCCGCGGAGTTCGATAAGGGAGTGCCAATCGGCGAGGTCCGCTCCTCGACCGGCCTCGTCGGGACGATCTTCCAGGATGCCTGGAGCCTCATGACCCTCCCACTGGGGCAGCCTTCGCACATCGTCTATGGAACGATCACCGTCCCTGAGGGGGTACTCCTTCGAGGGAGGGACTTCGCCGGGGAATACGGGATCGTCGTCTATGGAAACCCTGTGGTCATCACCCTGGCCGGTCGCCGCTCCGGGGAGCTCGCCGCCTTCGTCGTCACATCGGTCAGCCTCTTCGCTCCCCCGGCCTCCGTCTTCTACCTCCTCTTTCAGCTCATCACTCCGCCCCAGCCGCCGGCGGCGCCGGTCGCCGTTCCGGGGGCCTCTTTCGGCTTCAATGTCTCTGTCGACTGCGAGAAGCTCCCCTCCCAGCGGGCGCTCGACATCGCCGTCGGCTCAGGAGCGACGATCATCGAGCTTCCCGGCGCCTTTGCGGTGAAGGAGGCCGGCCTCGGTAGCCTGGCGGTGAGCTTGCTCGGGCCCGCGCTCCTGGCCCTGGTGACCGCCCCGAACTACCTCTACCTCAGCGCGATCCTCGAGAGAGGCGAGGCGAAGGTCGCGGCCCCCGTCGGCCCGGAGTTCACCTTCCTCGTTCAGGCGAGCGAGGAGAAGGCGGCCTGCGTCAAGGCGGCCTACATCAGGTCGGCGAGCGGAGACTACCGCCTCCAGGGGAAGGTCTATCACAACTGAACTGACGGTCAGGGCACAAGTTCGAAGGCCAGGAAGAGGTTCGTCTGGTCCTGATTGAAGTTGTTGTCGCTCGCTAGGATGAGGGTGTAGTGGCCGTTCTTCAGCCGCGGCCCGAGGGCGAGCGCTTCGATGTTGTCCGGCCTGACCGGGAGATCGGAGAGGCTCTTCAGCGCTGAAATCCTCAGGAGAAGGGTCTTCTCCACCGCCCTCCCGGTGAAGGGGAAGGGGAGGGAGGGGAGGCCCTTGACATCCTCCGCTCCCGCGAGGCGGACGGCGAAGAGCTTGATGTCGTTCCCTATCTCCTCAGAGAAGGCCCGCTCGAGGACGAGCAGCTCGTAGCGCGGCAGGATCTCCTTCACATAGAGGATGGCCGTGACGCCGTTGTCCGCGTAAGTCCCCTGAGGCGGGGCGAAGATCGGCTCGGTCACATAGGGATACTCCGCGACGACGCTCGGGTGCGGGCCGCTCAGATCGTATCGGCTCAGCCGGACCGTTGTCCCGTGCTCGACGGTCGCGAGCGGGCCGTCCTGGGCCAGCGCCTGCTCGTTGATGGTGAAGAGGGTCTTCCCGTCCGGGGTCAGCGCCAGGCCCTCGAAGGCGAGGTTGTTCCGCACGCCCTTGCCCTGGGAGGGCATGAACCTCTCGGGGATCGGGATCTCCCCAAGGAGGGAACCATCGAGCGCAAACTCGCGGATCCAGGGGCGGCCGTCCAGATCCCGCTCGGAGGAAATCACTAAAGTCCCCTGAGGGGTGAGGACCACCTCCTCGGGATCCAGCCCCTTGGCGGGATAGGGCTGGAGGCCCGAAGTGCTGCCATCGCTGTCCAGGAAGGTGACGCAGCAGGCTTGAACAGCGTGAATCCCTCGCTGATCTAGCGTAATTCGCAGAGTATAGAGCCTGCCCGGGGTGCCCGTGTCCCCCCGATCATCGCTGATGGCGTAGTAGATATCCTTCGCTCGATCGTAAGCGAGCCCGGATAGCTCCCCGACCGGCATCGTCCCGAAGGACCACTCGTCCGTGGGGATCGAGTAGGCCCCGATGAACCGCAGTGTCGGCCCGCGCGGGACGAGCGCCACCACCAAGATCCCTAGGACCATCGCCAGAAGCAGCACCTTTGTCATCGTCACCTCCTAGAAGGCCGAGCCGAAGCCGAGATAGAAGATTGGCTCGGGCTGCCCCAGCCCGTAAGCCACGCCGAGGCTGAGCGCCTGCGGCACGCCAAACCCCGTGGTGAAGAGCAGCTGGAGCTCCAGGCCATAGCCGGCCTTCAGCTCGGCGAGCGTCGGCAGCCGGTCCCCCGCCAGCCCGGCATCGGCGAAGAGCGCCCCGCGCAGGTCGTCAAGGAAGAGAGGCCTCAAGCCCCAGCCCTTCTCGAGGGAGAGCAATGGGAAGCGATACTCGATGCTGGTGCCGGCGATCAAGCTCCCTTCCAGGACGCCATCCGGCTGGCCGCGGAGGAGGAACTGCCCACTGGTCCCGCCCAAGGCGAAGTTCCCCTCGCGATCGCTCCAGCCCGCTGCCAACCGGAGCGCCAGCTCGTGCGGCCCAGCAAGATCGATCACCGGAAGGTGGAGGTAGTCCCTGAGCTCGAGGACTGCCTCGCGACTCCACTCCCCCGTCTCGGTGTCGTAGTAAAGCGAGGTGCCAAGTGAAGCCTCGAGCTCCTGCCAGAAGAGGTCCTTTCCGAGGAGTGCGAAGCCGTCCCACGCAGCGGAGAGGCTGTAGGCCAACTTCGCGGACTCCGCTCGTTCCACCGCCAGCGAGAGCCGCTGGGACTGATAGAATCCCTCGAGCGGCCAATACTCCAGTGACAGCTGCTCGGCGTTGCCGTAGGGCAAGAGGTCGAGGCTGAGGCTCAAGACCAGGGGCGAGAGCTGCTCCGAGTCCGTGTAGGAGAGGGAGGCGAACGGCCCGCGCTGTGACCAGTCGTAGCCAGCCTCGGCGAAGTAGGACCGGCGGTAGAGTGCGTCCCAAGCGGAGGTGCGCGCGCCGAGTCGGGTCCCATAGAGCGCTGGCTCCCAATACTTCGGCCTCATCGTCTGGGACGGATCATAGGGCCGGACGGGGTAATCGACCTCGGGGAAGCCGGGCCAGGAGGGGATGGACTCCGACGGGAAGCTAACCGCCTTCCAGCTGGTGGGGTCGAAGTCCATCAGGTGGAGGTCGTAGCCTCGGCTACTGTAGCCGATGAAGGCGATCCTCTTCCCGTCCGGGGAGATCGTGGGAGCAGAGGCCCCGGAGACCGCATTGGTCACGCGCAAGAAGCTCCGATCGGAGATGTGGACCGCGTAGACGTTGAATGTCTCGTCCCGGATCGAGTCGAACAGCACATACTCGCCGTCTGGCGACCATGTGGGCCGGAGGTCCTCGTTCCGGTCTTGCGTGAGCGGTTGGAGTCCCCCGCCGGTGGCCGACATGAGATAGAGGTCGGAGAAGCCCGGGCGCTTCCAGATCGAGAGGGCCAGCCGCCGTCCGTCGGGAGAGAGGGCGAAGAAGTCGAGGAAGGTGTCGGGCGGGAACTCCTTGATCGTCTCGACCGCGCCAGTTGCCAGCTCCAGTCTCATGAGGCTGGTCCGGTCCCCCGGGCCCTGCTTCCCGAAGAGGATGCTGCTGCCATCAGGCGTGAAGACCGGGTTATAGGCCCGTGCGCCGCGAGTCAGGCGCTCCGCCTTGCCTGCCTCCAGGTCATAGAGGTAGAGGTCGTTGTAGCTGAAGTAATGACCGAACCGATCGTAGCTGGAGTAGACCAGCCTCCGGCCGTCGGGGGACCAACTGAACGCTCCTTCCAGCACGAAAGTGGCCGGAAGCAGCGGATGATCGTCTCTTCCATCCGGCCGGACGAGCCGGACGCCGCCGAGCCGGAAGGGGTCGTCATGCTCGTAGGCAATCCACTGGCCGTCGGGGGACCATCTCGGCTGGGCCGTCCAGTAGCCGTGGGAGGTGAGCCGGATGCTCGAGGTGATCCCCTCTGCCTCAACTTCTCTCAGGTGCTCGAGGGCTTGGCTCCTCAGCCACTGCTGGAAGCCCTCGTAGAGCTCTCTTGCCGAGACGCCGGTCGCCTGGGCCATCAACTCCCCGAAGTCGGGGCCGACATAAAAGGCCACGCCGAGCTGATCCGCGAGCAGGTCCGCCAGGAGGGCGGAGAGCGTGGCGGACCAGCTTCGCGCATTGAGCTCATCGAGCTTGGCCAGCACGCCTCGGCCATGCTCTTCCTCGATGTAGCGCATGAACCAGGCGCCCAGGAGATACCAGAGCGTCCCGAGGGACGGCCAGCGCGTGTTGGTGAAGTAGGTGGCGGCGCGATCGAGCGGGGGGAAATCATTGTCCAGGGCCATCTGGCGGAGATACATCGCCGCGGTCGCGAAGTTAGCCCTCGAGTAGCCGTATTTCAGATACTCGCCGTAGGTAGCGGAGCCCTCGATGTTGAACAGCGGCTTCAGATCGTTCGGGATGACCTTCCGCCCCAAGAGCTGGCGCAGGACCTGCGAGGGGCCGCTCACCTTGCCGATATCGACGATGTGCCAATACTCGTGATAGATCGTGTCGGCGATGTTAGAGGCGACCCGCCCGCCGGACCAGGCGCTGAATTGCACCTGGCTGGCGAACTCCCAGCTGTGAAGCTCGTATGGGTCGGCGAAGCCGTTGGGGCTATCGTCGAAGTCGATCACCACGATGTCGGTCTTGGGTGGGGGAGTGGTGGCAAGCTCCGCGGCCCAGAGCTGATAGGCGTCCTCCGCGGCCACGGCCGCCTCACAGGCCAGGCCCTCGACCTCCGGATGGAAGATGATGCGGAAGTGCGGGGTCTCCATCATCTGCCAGTCGTAGGGCGGCGTCAGCTGCGCGGCCGCGGTCGCTGAAGTGAGGAGCGCGCACAGCAACCCGAGGAAGATCACCCGCCTGCGCATAGGGCCCTCCTGTGGCTCAGATTGATGGAAGGATACAGAGAGTCGAGGTCCAGCGTCAATAGCCTGCCCTGCGAGCAGTCATCGCTCGGGCCGCTTCATCCCCTGGCCCGCCGGACGATCTCCGCGAAGGCCGCCGGATCGAGCGAGGCCCCCCCGACGAGGGCGCCATCTACATTCTCTTCTGCCATCAGGGCCGCGATGTTCTCGGGCTTGACGCTCCCGCCGTATTGGATCCGGGCGGACTGGGCTGTGGCCTCATCCCAGAGCTTGGCCACGAGGGCCCGGATGAACTTGGCCCCCTCATTGGCGTCCTGGGGGGAGGCCGTCTCACCGGTCCCGATGGCCCAAACCGGCTCGTAGGCGATCACCAGCCGCGCGACATCCCCTTTCGCCAGCCCGGCCAAGTCAGCCCGGACCTGCCTCTCCAGAACCGCCTGGGTCAACCCGGCCCGGCGGTCCTCCAGCTTCTCCCCCACGCAGAGGATCGGCGTTAGGCCATGGGCGAAGGCCGCCCGGAGCTTCTTGTTGATCAGTTCGTCGGTCTCCTTGCAGTGCTCCCGGCGCTCAGAGTGGCCGATGATCACATACTGGCAGCCGAGGTCCCTGAGCATCAGGGGCGAGATCGCGCCGGTGTAGGCCCCCAGCGGCTCATGCCACATGTCCTGGGCCGCCAGCGCGATCGCGGTCCCACAGAGCTCCTCCCTCACCGCTGGCAGCGCGGTGAACGGCGGGGCGAGGACGATCTCCACCCCGGAGAAGCCCTCGACCAGCTCGCGGAAGCGGCGGACATACTCGCGGGCCTCAGCGACCGTCTTGTGCATCTTCCAGTTCGCCGCGATGATCGGCTCTCTCTTCCCCATCCTGTGCTCCGACAACCAATTCTAGCAGTGCGGCTCCCGCAGGCCAAGCGTTGAATTCTCCCGGACGACCCTCTATCCTTGAGCTTTGGTGGGGATGCTCACGGAGGAGTCCGACATCTTGGTGATCGGCGCGGGGCATGCCGGGTGCGAGGCCGCGCTCGCCGCGGCCCGGATGGGCTTTGCCACGACCCTGGTGACGCTCAACCTGACCGAGGTGGCACGGGCCCCCTGCAATCCGGCGATCGGCGGGCCGGGGAAGAGCCAACTCGTCCGCGAGGTCGACGCCCTCGGGGGAGAGATGGCGAAGAATGCCGACCGAACGATGATCAATGTCCGGAGGCTCAACACCGGGAAGGGGCCGGCGATGCAGGTGACGCGCGCCCAGATCGATAAGGATCTATACAAGCTGGAGATGAAGCGGGTCCTGGAGAGCACCCCGAACCTCCGCCTGGTCGAGGGATTGGTGGAGGAGCTCACCTGGTCCGGGGGCAAGATCACGGGCGCGATCGTCCGCGAGGGGGTCCACTTCCAGGCCCGCGCGGTCGTCGTCACCACCGGGACTTTCCTCGACGGGAGGGTCTACATCGGCGAGCGGGTCTATCCCGCGGGGAGGTCGGGCGAGCCACCGGCCGTCGGGCTGTCTGAATCCTTGAGGAGACTGGGCCTGGAGCTCGGCAGGCTCAATACCGGGACGACGCCGAGGCTGAATAGGCACACCATCGATACGGCTGTCCTGGAGCGCCAGGACACAGCCGAGGAGCCGCTTGCCCTCTCCTATGCTTCAGAGCCCCGGGTCCTGCCCAAGGACCTCCCGGTCTACATCACCCGGACGACCGAGGAGACCCACAGGATCATTCGGGAAAACCTCCACCGGAACCCTGGGAAGAACGGGACCCTCGGCGGCGTCGGGCCGCGCTACTGCCCTTCGATCGAGACCAAGGTCCTGAGATTCCCCGACCGTCTGAGCCACAAGGTCTTCCTCGAGCCGGAGGGCCGCTTCACCGAAGAGGTCTACATGCAGGGCTTCAACACCTCTTCCCCGCCCGAGGTCCAGGAGGCGATGGTCCGCTCGATCCCCGGCCTGGAGGAGGCCAAGATCGAGCGCTACGGCTACGACATCGACTACGACTTCGTCTTCCCCACGCAGCTTAAGGCCTCGCTCGAGACGAAGGCCCTCCGGGGCCTATTCCTCGCCGGGCAGATCAACGGGACCACGGGCTATGAGGAGGCCGCGGCCCAGGGGATCATCGCTGGGATCAACGCTGTCCGGTATCTGCAGGGGAAAGAGCCGATCATCCTCGGCCGGGCCGAGGCCTTCATCGGGGTGCTCATCGACGACTTAGTCACGAAAGGGACGAGCGAGCCCTATCGGATGCTCCCCTCTCGCGCGGAGTATCGTCTGCTGTTGCGCGAGGGGAACGCCGACCTGAGGCTGATGGCCCTCGGCCACGAGCTGCGACTCGTCCCGGACGAGCAATATGAGCGGATGCGCGAGCGGCAGAGGCTGATCAGTGCCGAATTGGACCGGCTCCGGCGGACCTGGGTGAAGGTGAACGGGAGGCTCCCCTTCGTCGTCGAGGAGGGGCAGACACTGTATCAACTCCTCAAGCGGCCGGAGTTGGACTACGACCTCCTGGCTCCGGTCGACCCGACCCGGCCCCCGCTGCCCGCGGAGGTGGTCGGGGAGGTAGAGATCGAGGCGAAGTATGAGGGATACATTAAGCGCCAACTCCTCCAGGTCGAACGCCTCCGGCGGCTGGAGGATAAGATGATCCCTGATGAGCTGGACTACGCGACAGTGAAGAACCTCTCGACTGAGGGGCGGGAGCAGCTCACCCGCGTCCGCCCGCGGACCCTCGGCCAGGCAGCAAGGGTCCCCGGCGTCTCTCAGGCCGATCTCTCGATCCTCATGGTATACCTTAAGAGCAGGCGGCGGAGCGATAGACACGGAGAACGAGCCCTAAGTGGAGGTGGAAGATGAAAGGCTATCTCTGGCTGGTGGTCATAGGAGCACTGGTCGCCCTCACGGTCATCCTGGGGGTGAAGAGCGTGCGGGTCGCTCAGACCGAGGTGAGCGGCGAGGAGGGCGGATCGATCGGCGGCTTCTCGAAACCGGAGTCCGTGGCCGTCGGGCCTGAAGGGAAGTATTATGTCTCGAATGTCGGCCAGCCTGGCCGGGCGGGGGACGGGAAGATCATGGCCCTCGGGAAGGACGGCACCCTGGAGGACCTGGCGCTCGGCCTGGACGATCCGAAGGGATTCGCGATCTACGGCGAGGCCCTCTATGTCGCGGACATCGACAAGGTCTGGCGAGTCTCTCTTAACGGGCACAAGGAGCTCTTCCTCCGGCCGGAGGACTTCCCCCGCCGGCCGGCCTTCCTCAACGATGTGGCCCTCGCCCCTTCCTCCGATCGGCTCTATATCTCCGACACCCAGCTCGGGGTGATCTTCACCGTCCGGACCTGCATCTGCGGCGGCGTGACGATCTTTGCCCAACGGGCCCGCTTCCCCGAGCTGCAAGCCCCGAACGGGCTGGCCCTCGACGGGGCTGGGAACCTCCTCGTGATCGACCTCAGCACGGGCAAGCTCCTGGAGATCGAGCCGAACGGCTCCTCCGCTGAGGTGATCGGCGAGGGCTTCGGCGGAGGGGATGGCCTGGCCTTCGATCCCGCGGGGAACCTCTACATCAGCGACTACGCCGGGGGGCGGATCTTCAAGCGCTCACCGGAGGGCACGAGCGAGATCTTCGCCGAGGGCCTCGAGAGCCCGGCCGACATCGCCGTTGACCCGGAGCGGAACCTGCTCCTAGTCCCGGAGTTCAATGCTGACCGGCTGAGGCTGATCTCGCTCAGTCCGGGCGGGTGAGCGAGACCCTTTGCGAGAGGGCGATCCCGCTCAGGATCGCGCCGGCGCCTAGCAGTTGGAGGCCTGCCAGCCGCTCGCCGAGCAAGAGATACCCGAAGAGGCCGGCGAAGACGGGCTCGGCGGAGAAGATGATCGCCGCTCGGGTCGGGGTGGAGAGCGGCTGGAACCTGTTCTGGATGAAGAAGGCCAGCGCGGTCGCCAGGAAGCTGGTGATGAGGACCGCCTGCCAGCCTTGGGGCGAGATCGCCAGCGTCGGGCGCTCGAGGGAGAGAGCCCCGGCGAGGCTGAGGAGGAAGACCAGCCCGATCTGGATCACGAGCAGCGCGGGGTAGTTCTCTCGGGTGACGAGCCGCCCGATGAGGATGATCTGGAGCGCGAAACAGAGCGCGCACAGCAGGGTGAGGAGATCGCCAAGGTTAAGCCCTCTTCCCATCCCGCCCTGCCCGAGGAGGATCAGCCCGAGCCCGAGCGCGGAGAGCCCTGCGCCGAGCCAGCCGCTAGAGGGGACCCGATCCTTGAAGGCCAAGGCTGCCAGTAGCGGGACGAGGACGACTGACAGCCCGGTGATGAAGCCGCTCTTGGTGGCCGTGGTATAGAGCAGGCCCCAGGTCTGGAAGAGATACCCACCGAAGAGGGCCAGCCCGATCGCGAGGCCCTGGAGGAACTCCCTTACCCCGAGCTGAGCTCGCCGAAGCCGGTGCCAGAAGAGGATGAGCAACGCGAGGAACGCCAGGGCGAACCGGAGCGCGAGGAAGCTCAGCGGGCCGAGCTCACTCGCCCCCTCCTTCACTAAGACGAAGGTCCAGCCCCAGATGACGGTTACGGAGAGCAGAGCGAGCTGGGGAAGGTATCTCACCTCAAGAGGCCGACCCGAGGGCCAGATAGAAGGAGGGCCGGCTCTCGCCAAGCCCTTGAGCTACCCCGAAGCGGAGTTCCAGCGGGAGGGCATAGCCGAGGATCAGCTGGGGTCTCAGCTCCACGCCGAAGCCGGCCCTCAGCCGCTCCCCGGCCATCCCCAGGTCGAGAAAGAGGCTCCCCTTCAGCCAGTTGAGGAAGAACGGCCAGAGGCCGAGGCCCCGCTCGATATTCCCGATGAGGAAGCGATATTCCAGGCTGGTAGCCAAGGCCTGCGGGCCGGTCAGTGCGCCCCGGTGGAGGCCGCGGAGCATGAACCTGCCCTCGTGTCCGCCGAGCTCGAGCTCCCCGCCGGGGCTCCGCCAGCCGTAGGTCAGTTTCAGGGCCAGCTCGTTCTCGCGCTCGAGCGGCAGGCGAAGCCGCTCGCGCCAGTCGAGGATGAGCCCGCGGTAGGGGCCTGCGCTCGTCCTCCGTAGCTCGCCCTCGACTTCGAGCCGATGCTCCTCGCGCTGGAGGTCGAACCCCTGCCGGCCCGCAAGTCTCCAGGCCCCTTTGACGAGGTCTTCGCCATCTCGTCGCTCATAGGCGAGCAGAAGCTCTTGCGACTCTGTCAGGCTGTCCACTACCGGGATGATGAGCTGGAGTTGCTGCCGGCCCCCTTGGGAGCCGCTCTCGAGGCCGAGAGAGAGGCTCGGCCCAAGCCGGCGGGAGGCGTAGTTGAAGGTGTAGAACGGTTCTCGATTCCGCCAATCGTAGCCCGCGACGAGCGAGTAATCGTGCTGGGAGAGGTAGTCGCTCCCGAAGGTGAACAGGCCCATGCCGTCGGGGGTGATGAGCGGGAGCCAGAGCTTCGGCAGGAGCGAGGGCCAAGGGCTGTAGCGATGAACCGGGCCTTCCAGCTCGGGCCAGCCGGGCCACTCCGGCACCGGTTCGTCGTTGAAGCTCACTGCTCGCCACGATTCAGGCACGCAGTCCAGGATCCGCAGGTCGTAGCCCTCGACGGAGTAGCCGACATAGGCGATCTCCTGCCCATCTGGTGAGAGATCGGGCGCAAAGGCTCCGCTGGTGACGTTCGTGACCTTGAAGAATGCGCCGTCGGCGAGGCGATAGGCATAAAGATTGTTGACACCATCGCGATCGGAGGAGAAGACCACGAACCGCCCATCGGGCGACCAAGTGGGATCGAGGTCGGTCGCCCGGTCTTGGGTGATCGGGAGCAACTCCCCGCCCGCGGCGGGCAGGAGATAGATGTCTTGAAAGCCACCCCAGTGCCAGATGGAGAGAGCCAGTCGGCTCCCGTCCGGAGAGATGGAGAACGAGTCGATAAGGAGGCCGTCGGGAAACTCCTGCAGGATCTCCTCCTCACCGGTCGAGAGGTCCAGGGCCGCCAAGGCCGGGCTTCGCTCGCCCCAGCGCTGCTTCGCGAACAGGAGCCTCTGGCCATCGGGGAAGAAGACCGGGTTGTAAGCGCGGGCTCGGTGAGTCAGCCTCCGCTCCTTCCCCGTTGCTAACTCATAGAGGTAGATGTCCCCGTAGATGTAGTAGCGGTCGTAGCGCTCGAGCTTGGCGTAGACCAGGCTCCTCCCGTCCGGGGACCAGCTGGGCACCGGGGCCCAGAAGTGGGGCCGGAAGAAGTCCAGACCGGGCTCGAATGAGGTTACTTGATGATCCTCGCTCCCGTCGGGTCGGATCAGCCTGATCCCCGGCTGGCGAGCGTCGTCGTAGTGATAATAGGCGATCCAGTGCCCGTCGGGCGACCAGGCGGGGTCGTTGTTCCAGTAGGCGAGCTTCGAGATCCTCTTCCCTTCGACAACGCCCTCGGACTCGATCCGCTCGAGCTCGGGCCTGAACTGCTCCCCCAGCCAGTCCTTGAACCCAGCGAAGAACTCCTGAGCGCTCACTCCCAGGGCCCGCCTCAGCAGGCCGCCGAAGTCGACGAGCAGGCCGAAGGAGAGCGTGGTGAGAGGGCTTTCGGCGTTGAGCCGATCGATCTTGGCGATCTTCTCCGGCCCATATTCCTCGGCGAGGTAGCGGACGAGCCAGGCCCCGTAGTCGTGGCTGATCATGTAGCCAGAGGGCCAGCCGCTGCGGGCATAATCATATTGGCTCGCCCGGTCGAGCGGGGGAAGCAAATCTTGGAGCCACATCTCGCGGAGATACATCGCGTCGCGGGGGTCGTTCGAGCGGGAGGCTCCGGAGCGGCGATGCTCCGCGGAGATCACCACCCCCTCGCTGAAGAAGCCCGGCTTGGTCCCGTTCGGCATGATGATCGCCCCGAAGAGGGTTCGCAAGAGCTTGGAGAGCCCGCTTACCTCGCCGGTGTCGACGATGTGGCCATGCTCGTGGAAGATCACCTGCTCCAGGGCCGACCTAGCGCGGGAGTTCAGCCATTCGCCGAAGGAGCGCGCTTCGGAGGTCCCGATCATGATCTCGTTGTTCGGGATGGTCGTCGCGCCCCCGATGGAGAAGTCGGCGGTGGGGGTGATGACAACGGCTGTCTTTCCGGGCGGGGTGTAAGCCAGTTCCTCACTCCAGTATTGCCAAGCGGCCTCGGCCAGCTCGGCCGCCTCCTGGGCCATCCCCTCCGTTCCGGGAGGGAAGATGATCGAGAAGTGCTCGGTCTCCAGGACCTGCCAGTCCAGTCTCGGATCGAGCCCGAAGAACTGGGCCTGGCCGACCACGCTCCAGGCTGCCAAGACTACTGCGATGAGACCTAGGGTCCCTCGGACGGCCTTCAATGCTCTACTACCTCCTCATTTTCTCTTGCAAGTTCTCGCTCGATCATCTGGCGAAACCTCTCAAAGGGTTGTGCACCGATGAGTATATGGCCGTTGATGAAGAAGGTCGGTGTCCCGATCCTTTGAGCCTGTGCCTGCTCCTCGGGAGGCAACTGGGCGACCAGCCTATCCAGCTCCTCACGATCGGCCACGATCTTGGCGAACATGCTATTGGAACTTAAGCATCGATCGAACTCCTCGGCGCAGCGCTCGAGATCGCCGCCAGCCCCAGTGCACTCGTTGTAGCTGGCCAAGCAGCTGCTGTAGTCCGCATCATAGCTCTCGATGCACGCGCTGAAGCGCTCCATGTCGAGGCCGACCTGGGCCGCAACTCCTTTCAAGCCCTCGGCGTCAAGCTCTCTGCGCTGGTAGAGATTCCTGCCAGGGAAGATGGCCTCGAAGAGCTGGTCATGAAACTGCCAGAATCTGCCTTGCTCATGGGCGCATTCCCCCGCCACGGCAGCGAGCGTGGCTACAGGGCCATGAACGATGAGGTTCAGGAACTGATACTTGACTAAGCTCTGGGTGATATATTCTTCTTCAATCTTAGGAAAGATCTCCCAGAAGTAGCGAGCGCAGTATGGGCAATAGAACTCAGCGAACTCGACCATTGTCACGGGTGCCTCCAGGCTGCCCTTCGTCGGTTGCTCCTCAAGAGGGGCTGGGCAAAGAGGCCCATAGCAGCCGCCCTCCTCGGTCATGAGGAAGCTTAACTCTGAGGGGCAGACATCGGCCTCCTTGTTCCCGGAGATCTCGTTGCTCCTGCCGCGCACTGCGCCCTCGAATAGCCAATCGGCGTCGAAACAGGGCTGCTGCCAGAGCGCCACGCCGTAGCCCTCGTTATTGATGATCTTGCTCCCCTCGATTGTGGCCTGGGCTGAGTCACCGAGCCGGATGCCATCCCACAAATTCCCCTCAAAGTTCGAGCTGGAGATGGTGGCCTGGGGTGAGCCACTGATCTTGATGCCATCACCTACATTCCCCTCGAAGTTTGAGCCAGAGATTGTGGCCTGGGCTGAGCCCACGAGCCAGATGCCATACTCATTCCCCACGAAGTTCGAGCCGGTGATGGTCACGCAGGCCCGGCCGCCCACAAGGATGCCGTCTCCTCCCTTGGCCTCGGCGGCGGTGAGCCCCGCGATCACAACCTCGATCTCCTCCTCGCTCTCGATCCGGATCACCGGCTTCCCCGCTTCCTTCCCCTTGATGACCGACTTCTCCGCCCCTGCCCCGCGCAGGGTCAGGCCCTTCCCGATCACGATGTTCTCCTCCCATGTCCCTTCCTCAAGGCAGATCACCGCCCCCTCGGGGACCCGATCGATCGCCGCCTGGATCGACTCCCCAGGCCGGACGGTCACCGTGCACTCCGGCTGATCTTGCGTCCCGCTCGGAATTCCTGAAGTGAATAGGGCAACCGCTAGCCCCGCGATCGCCGCGCTGAGAAGGATCTTCCGCATCGCCCACCTCCTCACGGTAACTATAAGCTCCCGCGCAAGAAAAGGCAATCGGCAAATCCCCGTGAGGCCGACCCCGTCTCCAGGAGAGGGTGCAGCAGCTCAGATCATGGCGCCGTGGCCGCTGGCGTTGATGCTGCGCTTGTAACCTGCTCGGGGACCTTGGTCCAGAGGGTGATCGCGTAGGGCCGTCGGAGGTCCCTCTCTAGGTGCTCGTGCAGAAGCTGGAGTTCGCGATTCGCCCGGAAGACCTTGTGCACCCACCAGGCGAGGGGGAGAGGGTTGACCAGCACGAGCTGGCCGCCGTCCGCCAGCAGATCGGCCAGCTTGTCTCGCACTCCGGCCAGGACCCGCCTGCCCCCCAGGTAATAGAGGACCTCAGAGCAGAGGATCAGGTCGAACCGGCCCTCAAGCTCAGCCTCGCGTATATCCGCTGCCCGGAACCTGATGTTCGGGAATGGAGCGCACCTCGCCCGAGCTCGCTCGCAGGCCAGGTGTGAGATGTCGATCCCCAGAACCTCGGTCCCCAGCGGGCCGAGCATCGCGGTGAAAACCCCCTCGCTCGAGCCGAGCTCGAGGACCCGGGAGTAGCTCGCTCGGGGTAGGATCTCCAGCACCAGCCGATATTTCCTCTGCTCGTAGTCGCTCGTGCTGTAATTCCAGGGATCGCTTCCCCGGCGGTAGAGCCGCTCGAAATACCCCCTGGAGTAGAGGCGCCTCCCGACCAGGGCGCAGGCTAGGCCATACAGCCCTTGGGCAAGATGGGCCAGGCCAGCCGCGAGGATACGGGACCTGGGCATGGCCGCTTCACTCCAGCAAGACGAGGCGATAGGCCGATCTCTCCAGGCTCTTCTCGCGCCGGGCGATCTCGACCCCCAGGATCAGCCAGCTCGGCCTCCCGAGAAGTTCCAGAGGAACTGTCAGCGAGAAGGCGCTCTTCTCGCGAGCAAAGCTCACTCGCCCGTCGAGGAGTTCCATGTTGTTGAGATAGAGCTTCCCTCCCTTCTCCAGGAAGGTGAAGGTCTGCTCGGCCTCAGTGCCCAGGGGCTTCAGATGGACCCTGATCTCGTCGCTTCGCAACGGGCCGGAGAAGAACTCCACGGAGATCGCGAGTCCTTCACCATCGCGCTCGAGGGTCACCGAGCGGATGTCGCTCGCCCCGTGCCTCGGGGGGTCGAGGTAAGAGGTGAGCGGGCTTGCCTCGGGGCTCTCCTCGGCCTCCGGCTCTTGGAACTCCAGGGCGCTGCTCACTCTCAGGGAGGGGACGAGCCCGAAGAGCTCGTTGGCCCGGGCGAAGCTCACGAGATAGTCCTCGATGAACTTCGTCTGGCTGTGGAACTGCTGGATCGCCTCAAGCTTCCGCTGCCGCTCCTCCGGCTCGAGATCGACCCGGATCCAGCCCGTGTCGAGCGCGAAGAGGCTCGGGGGCGGGAAGAGGAGCTCAGCGAGCCGGAGCCCCTGCGGCTCGGGCCACCGCTCACGATGGATGATGTAGGTGAAGAGCTCTGTCTCGAGCCCCAATCGCTCCAGGGCATAGACCGTGAACGCCCAGGCCGCTTGGTGATCGGGATGGAGGTCGTTAGGGTGGGGAAGGTAGATGAGCTGAGGCTGCTCTTCGGCGATGATCTTCATCAGATCGGCTACGACCGAGAGCCCGCGGTAAGGGGCCTCGGGAGTGAAGCTATCGCTGTAGGGCGAGCGGTCGGCATTCGTGTATCTGGAGGTGTAGAGCCTCTCGCAGTCCCAATAGCTGTTCCAGAGGTCGGAGAGGCCCCGGTCGGGGTAGCCCAAGAAGATGACATTCTCCCTCGGAAGGCCGAGATGGGCCAACGCGGCCAGGCTCTCGTTCTGGCGGGTGTAGCCCAGGTTGATCGAGGCCTTGGTGGAGGGGAAGAGCCGCCGGTATTGCCCGTCCCCATTGGTGAGGATCACGACCACCACCCGCGCCCCATGGGCCAGGTGGCGCTGGATCGCCCCCCCAGTGCCGAGGACCTCGTCGTCGGTATGGGGGGCGATGACCAAGATCCTTTCAAATTCCTCGAGCTCGAATCCCGGCTCGAAGCGGAAGACCAGGTTCTGGAAGGTCTGCCGGACTCTGTCCCGGTCGAGCGCCAGATAGACCGAGAGCCCCAGAATGAGCAACAAGGCTATTCCGAGCAGTAGCTTCAGCCGCTTGCGCGAGGTCATCGTTCAGCCCCCGCTTCGCGGAGGAAGCGGCGCACCCGCTCGACCCGCTTGATCCCAGCAGGATGATCGTAGGCCAAGAGCTCGAGGAGCAGGTGGGGCGCGGCGAACCTCAGGTTCTGGTCGCAGATCTTCACCATCACCCTCGCCTGGGCCGCGGGCTTCTTCGCCAGCTGGAGGGCATACTGGTCGGCCTGGCCCTCGAACCAGCGGGACAGGCTATTGGAGAGCGGGGAAAGGACGAAAAAGACCCCGCCAAAGATGATTAGGAACAGCGGGAGCCTGGCGATATCCTTCCCCAGGCCGAAGGCCTTGGCCAAGGGCTCCAGCGCCAAGTGGACGGCATAAAGGCCGAGCAATGCCAGGGCAGACTGGCCGGCGATCAGCTTCCACATGTCCCGGTGGGCGTGGTGGCCCAGCTCGTGGGCGACCACCGTCTCGATCTCCTCGGGCGTGTAATTCTCCAACAGCGTGTCGGAGAGGATGATCCGCCTCGTCCTCCCGATCCCCGCCAGGGCCCCGACAGCCCGCCTCGTCTTCGCCGCAGCCGCCATCTTGAAGACCCCTAGGACCTTGACGCCTGCCTTCTCCACCAGCCTCTCAAGTCTGCCAGTCAACTCCCGGTCCTCCAGGGGCACGAACTTGTAGAACAGCGGCATGAGGATCACCGGGGCAATGAAGCTGAGGACGACGATGAATAGCGTAGTGATGGCCCAAGTGGTGACCCACCAGGCGTTGGATCGCGCGATGCCCGAATAGATCGCGGGAAAGACGGCCAAGAAGATCACCAAGAGGATTGCCCCGGACTTCAGCTCATCAACGAGCCAGCCCCTCGGCGGTTGGACCGAGAGCCCGTAGCGTCGCTCGAGTTGATAGTTCCGCCAAGAGGGAACGAGGCTTGCGACGGAGAGCCCGAGGCCGAAGATCAGCGTGTAGAGGAGGTTCACAGACCACGGGCTCTGAGCGCTCCGGCTGAGCCAATCCCTCAGCGGAGCGGAGCCGAAGGCCGCGAACAAGAGGAGCAGCCCCAGCAGCGCTAGCGACTCGAGCGCCGCGAGTAGCAGTCGCGCGCGCTGATACTCTCTCGCTCGCTCCTGGGTCGGGATGTCGAAGCCGTGCTCCTCGAGCTGCTTCAGCCTGTTCATCGCTAGACAGCGAGTCTCTGGCGGCCCTTCGCTCTCCGGCGGGCGATCGTCCGCCGGCCGCCCTTCGTCCGCATCCGTGCGAGGAAGCCGTGGATCTGCTGCCTCCGCCGGTTGTGCGGCTGAAAAGTCCTCTTCGGCACAGTCCGTCACCTCCTGGCTCTCTAGCTCTAGTCTTATGATACCGTCGCCTGCCGCTCTCTCTGACGGAACGGCGTTGCCCTCAGATTATCTCAGCTCTCTCCCCGACGGGCAAGGGCTCACACAAGACCAAGGTCTAGTGGGGATCTTGAGAATCCGTTGGAGGACAAGCGGCGTGAGCCGATGGCGATGCGCGGTCTTCACTGGAAGAGGGATCGGCCGTCGCTCCAGCAGGGCAGACTGGCGGTAAGCAGTGGACGGAAAGACGATCCGGCTAATCAGCAAGCAGCCGCTCCCGCATCAGCCGGGGCGGAAGCGAGCCGCAGGAGAGCACGGCGTCGTGGACCTCCCTCAACGATGCATTCGGATGCCTCTTCTTGTATTCTTCTATCAGCTTGAGGATCTCCAGCTTCCCGATTAAGTAGCTCATCGGCTGGGTCGGGCTTAGAGTGTAGCGCCGGACCTCGGCGAGGGCGTTTGACCGCTCCAGGCCAACCCTGTCCACTAGAAGGTTGATGCCCTCCGCCACCGTCATCTTCCCCGTGTAGAGCGAGGCATCCAAGACAATTCGGGCTGCCCGCCAGAGCTGGTCGTTCAGGCGGCCGAGCCGCTGCAGCGGCTCGGCGATGTAGCCGAGCCTCTCCATCAGTTCCTCGCAATAGAAGGCCCAGCCCTCGATGAACAGTGTGGAGATGAACGTGCCCAACTTGCGTGGGAGCGAGCCCACCTTATTGGCGTAGACCAGTTGGAGGTGGTGGCCGGGGTAGGCCTCGTGGAGGGCGGTCACGGGGAGCTTGGCCCAGTTATGTCCCTTGAGCTTCTCCTCCTGCTCCTTCTTAGAACTTTTCGGATCGACCGGCGTGACGAGAAAGATCCCCTGCTGGACCCTCTCCAGCGGCCCGGGCATCATGTAGGCCGCATAGGGGATGATCCCGCGCAGGAACGGCGGGGTCGCCTCGACCTTCAAGGACTCGCCAGCGGGGATTGTGGCTATCTCATGTGCCCGGACGAACTCCCTCGCCCTGGCCATCTCCCAGCGGTAGACCTCGAGCAACTCCTCAGCCTTCGGATGGTCGGCCTTGGCCGCCTCGAGAAGCTGCTTGGCGCTCTTCTTGGGGTCGAGCTCGCGGGCCAGCTTTTCCATCTGCTGCTTGGTCTCCTCGAAGAGCTGCCAGCCGGTTTGGAGCAACTCCTCAGCGGTGTAATCGAGCATGTGGTTCTCACGGAGCAGTTCTTCGAAGAGCTCTTTGCCCACAGCGAACTGGCCTTTTGCCTGAGGGAGGACTTCGCGCTCGAGGAACTTAATATAGTCCTTGAGGGCCGCAGCTGCCCTTCGATTCGCTAAGATAAGCCGTGGGGCAAGTCGTGGGGTCTTTAGGCTGAGGAGTGGGATGAGCATGGTGAACAGCTTTAGGCCCTGTCTTGAGCTCTCCAAGGCCACCTCGCACCACACCGGCGGGACCTCCCCTGGGTTAAGGTTTTCCTTCCCCTGGGAGAGCACCTCCGGGATGGCCCGGAGCCTCCCGAGGACCTTCTCCAAGCGCTCCTCCAGTGGGGCGAATTCCCGGATCAGGAGGAGGAAGACCCCGCTCAAGCACTCGTCGGAATACATGCTGGGGTTGCGGAGGTGGCCCTTGAACTTCTCGAAGCCGCGGAGGATCGAGCGGGCGATCTGGACCATCAGGCGATGGTCGATCTTGGCGTCCACATCAAAGCCCTCTGGCTCGAACAGCCCGAACTCCGCCAGGGCCTCCCTCACCTCCCGCTCCTGCCGGGCCAGGCTCGCCCTGTCGTAGTCCGCCAGGCGGTCGTCGAAACGATGGTCCCCGAGCTGGGTCGCGACCACGGGGGCCTCTTTAAGCAGCCGGTCGATGAACGCGTTGGCCCTCTCATAGAACTCCGCTTCGCTTGGGTTGTTCGCCATCCTTGCCCCCTTCTAGCTCGCCTTGATCCTGATGTCCCCGCTGCCGGTCTCGACCCTGATCCGAGGCTCCCCTTCCTCGCCCGCATCCTCGCTCGACCCTATCTCCCCCTTGCGGGAAGTGGCCAAGGGGAAGTCGCTCTCGACCTCTCCTGAGCCTGTCTCGGCGCGGATACTTGCCCGGGTGCCACGGGGAAGAGCAAGGCTCACATCTCCTGAGCCCGTATCGATCTCCCAGCTCGTGCCAGCGGCTATCGTGGAGTCCACGGTGACATCGCCACTCCCCGCGTCCACTTCCAGGGCCCCCCGCACATCCTTCAGCGCCACATCGCCCGAGCTGACATCGATGTCGATGTCACCGCCGATTCGGGCCAGGCGCACATCGCCACTGCTCGCGTCCACTTCAATATCCCCGGCGATGTCGCGGGCCGCAACGCTCCCGCTGCCCGTATCGATCTTGACCTCCCCCTCGATCTCGCTGATCTCGACATCGCCCGAGCCGGTGTCTGCTGAGACTGGCCCCTTGAGCCCCGAGACCCGTTGATCGCCCGAGCCGGAGTCCAGCTCCACTGCTGTCTCGGCAGGGGCCTCGATGTCGAATTCCATGACGACCGAGGGGTGCCGGAGCAGGGCGGCCGCGCGATACTTCTCGAGGTCGCCGATCTTGATTGTCTTCCCGAGCTGCTTGATCGGAGGGTCGGCTTTGATCTGCGCCGCGAGCCGCCGTGCCTCCTCCTCGCCTCCCGCACGGACCTCGAAGCGAGCCCTGACCCGAACTTGACCCTCCGGACCGCGCTTCACGCTGATGTCCCCGCTCCCGGTCTCGACCTCGAGCTTCACCGGCCCGCTCACCTCCAGCGTCCTCTCGAAGGAATCCCCAACTGTCGCTTTGAATGGCCACATGAGAGACCTCCTCTTGCGCTAGTGCCGCACCACGCGATAGATCGCCCACGCCAGCAACCCCAGGAGGACCCAGGGGGAGAGGAGCACAGCGAGGACTACAAGAACGACGATCAAGATGACCGTCAGGGCGAGGAGCCCCGCACCCCCTCCGAAGATGGCCCCCAAGAGGCCAAAGACGATCCCGATGATGCTCCCCACCAACCCTAAGATCAGTCCTAACAGCCACATGGTCAACTCCTCTCAGACCTTGACCTGCTCCTTGACCGCCGCGGCCTTGTCCACTTGAAGCGATTCGGTGTATTCCACCCTGTCTATCCGGCAGTCCTCGCCGATCACGACCCGCTTTCCCCGGACGGTCTTGGCCCTGGTCGCCTCCAGGCGGACCTCGTCTCCCTCGATCGTCTCGGCCTCCAGGGAGCTCGACCCCCAGCCTCCGAGGTTGATGATGAAGTGCCAGCCTCTGCTGAGCTTCCGGACCTCGATCCGCTCACCGCCGATCTCGCGAATAGTCGAGCGCCCGCCGAGCTCGAGGTGGATCTCGTCGGCCGAGAGGAGCCCGCCGATGTCGATGCTCCCCTTCGCGCTGAAGCGATCGGCCTCCACATCCCCGCCGACCCTGAACGACCCGGCGGCATCGATCTGCTTGGCGCTGATGCTCTTGAGGACCGTCTGGGCCCCGGCGCTCTCCAGGGCCTCGGCCTCGACCCGCCCCTCGACGCTGCACGAGCCGGCGGTCTTCAACTCCCGCGCTTGGACATCGCCGACGATCTTGCAGGCCCCCGCCGTCTTCATCCGCTGGGCCTTGACATTCCCCTCGATCTTGCACGCCCCGGCAGTGCTGATCTGGTTAGCATCTACGTCGCCCTCGATCTTCCCCGAGCCGGCCACCTTGACCGTATCGTAGATTCCGCCACTCAGCTTCCCCGCACCCGAGATGCTCGCGTTCTTCCGCTCCTCAGCCATCTAGTGCACCCCCCTCAGCTTGAGTTTCAACTCCTCCAGGACCCGGTTCAAGTCCACCTCGGCCACGACCTTCGTCTGGGGATCGAGCAGGCACTCCGTGAAGATCAGGCAGAAGCTCATCGTGGGCTTGACCTTGGTGATGAAGAGCTTGCTGTCGAGCCCCTTCCGCGCGACCGCGAGGTGCCACGGCTGGCCTTCTCTCGCCTCGAATTCGTGCTCGAGGAGTGTGGCAATGGCCAACTCCAACTCCTCGGGCGCAAGCTCCTGCTCCCGCAGGCGCTCGATCACGGCGAGGTAGAAGATCTCCTTGAAGGAGTAAGGGCCCTTGGCCTTCCGCACCGCCGCGTAGTAGTGCCGGACCTCGTCGGAGAGCCAGCCCATCCGGGCCACTTCCTCCGCGGAGAAGCCTGCCTCGGCCAGCTCGGGCGAGAAGAGTTCCGCCAGTTCCTCCAGGCTATACTTGTCCTTTAACTCCTTGATCTTCTCGATCCGCTCCAGGATCTTCTCCTTGGGGAGGAAGGTCTCCTGGCCGGTGAAGGTCGACTTGCGGACAAACCAGGACTCGGGGATGATCCCCATCCGCTTCCAGCGGTAGAACTGGCCGTAGGAGATACCGGTCTGTTCGAGGACCTCCTTCTTGGAGATCAACTCCTCCGCCATCTGCGCTCACCGCCTTCCCAGAACATAACATTGTGCCTAGCCCAGCGCGCGGCGTGGGCCGCCGGGGCTGCAGCGGTCAAGGTGGCTAGTGAGGCTCTTAGTCAGCTCGAGCGCCTCGTGTCGAGACAAGCCCCGCTCGAGCAGCTCGATGTAGCAATTGTAGATCATCTGTCCCAGGTGCCTCCCCTGGCGCTCAGCCCTCAGGTGGGGTCTCATCAAGCCGGGAGAGGGAAGAGGCCTCAGCCTCCTTCGGGCGTCTCCGTTCCTGCCAATCTTGGCCTGGCGCTCCTCTTCCGCCTGGCGGAGGAGTTCGCGGTGGCGCTCTTCAGCTACTCTGGTCCGGATATCCAGATCGAACATTGTCTCCATTTTTTGCCTCCTTCAACGAGGTCAGTCGCGCCGACCCCGGTCGGGGTTCATTATAACATAACACTGTTACGAGCGCAAGCCCTGGCAAGAAATGCCCTTCAGAATGGGCTAATTGGCCGACCCTCCCTCCGTGGCGAGGACGATCTCCCGATTGACCCCGCTATTGAGGAAGCTCTCTCGCAGGCGGCTGTCCTTGAGATTATCGGCCCGCTTATGAACTTCGGCTGCCGCCTTCTCCAGGTAGCTCGCGGCCGCGGCCTTGACCCCTCTCGCCGCCAGTGCCTTTGAATGGGCGAAATAGACCAGCTGCGGAGCCTCGGGGATCACCCCGGCCTCGAGGAGCGCCACCGCCCGGGCTGAGCACTCCAAGGCCGTCTCCGCCTCCCCCCTGAAGAGATGGGCCAGACTGCAATAGGCGAGGTTCTCGACCTCGACGACCGAGTCGTTCAGCCGGGAGTTTATGGCCTTGGCCTGCCGGAGCTGCTCCAGAGCTTCCTCAGTTCTTCCTATGGACAGGTAAGTGAACCCCAGCTCATTGCGAGCCACGGCCTCCCTCCTCCTGTCGTCGGTCGCGCAGCATATCTCGAGGGAGTCGTTGAGGTATCGGATCGCCCGGGTGGGCCGGCCGAGGGAGCGCTCGACGATCCCAAGGTTGTAGAGGCTCAGGGCCTCTCCCCGCCGATCCCTGATCTCACGCCTCCCAGAGAGGGCCTGCTCTTGGAGGTCCTTGGCCTCCTCATACCTCCCGAGAGAGGCCCAGAGCGCTGCGATGTTCCCCAGGGCATTCAACTCGCCCCGGCGATCGCCAGCCTCCTGCGCGAGCTGGCTGGCCGATGTGAAGGCTTCCAGGGCCCTCGTGTAGTCCCCCAGCCGCCAGCGGAAGGCCCCAAGGTTGTTCAGGAGCCGCCCCTGGGCCTGCCTGTCCCCGGCCTCCCCGCTGAGCGTGTGGGCTCTCTCGAGTGCAGCCCCCGCCTGCTCATACTGCCCAAGATACCAATAGATCAGCCCGGAGTCCCCCAGCGCGGCGGCCTCGCCTCGAGAGTCCCCTAGCTCGCGGAATACTTCCATAGACCGCTTGCAATGCTCCAGCGCACTGGGATAGTCGGCGATGTGCGTGCACACCGCGGTCAGGCACCTCAAACAGAGGGCCTCGCCCCGCTTGTCCCCCAGCTTGATGCGGATCGCAAGCTCTTTCTCTGCCTCGATCCGGGCCTCTTGGAATTCTCCCTGGGAGAGGAGAAGCTCGACATGCTGGTGCTGGGCCTCGGCCAGCTTGGCCTCGTCCCCAAGCTCCTCGGCCAGCGAGAAGAGCCGCCTGATCCCCGCCTCCTGCTCTTTCCGCCGGCCCAGGGTGCCACAAATTCGGGCCCGCCTTTGGAGGAGCTCGAACTCCCGGGCCAAGAGCTGAACCCTTTCTCCCCGGCCCTGGGGCCTTAGCCGGTGCAGGGCCTCCCCGGCCATATCGAGGTAACTGAGAGCCTCCCCGAGGGCATAGGTCCTCTCGGCCCGCCCCGCGGCCTCCATCAGGTAGGCGAAGGCCCGCTCCCACCTCTGGCCTTGATAGAAGTGATGACCCAGCTCCTCGACCCTGTGAGGAGCGGCCAACTCCAGGGCCTCCCCAAGCTGGAGATGGAGTCGCCGGCGCTTGAGCGGCCCAAGGCTGTCATACACCGCCTGACGGACCAGCTCATGCGAGAAGCGATAGCTGCCCTCCCGCTCCTCCAGGAAATGGGCATCGGTAAGTTCCTCGATCGCCTCCGCCAGCTCGCTCTCCTTAAGCCCATCGACACGGGCCAGGACCTCAAGGTCGAGCTCCTGGCCGGAGACGGCCGCGAGGCCGAGCAATTCCCTCCTCTGGTGGCTGAGCCGCCGCAGCCTGACGGAGACGAGCTCACGGATCGTTGGAGGGATATGAGCTTCAATCGCCCCGGCCGAGGGGATCCGCCACTGGCCTTCTTCGATGGAAAGAGCCCCGCCCTCGATGAGAGACTTCATCAGCTCGATGATGAAGAGAGGATTGCCCCCAGTCTCGAGGTAGACCTTCTCGATGAATTCCTCTTCTCCACTGAGATTCAACATCTGCCTGATCAGGCTAGCCGCCTCCTCCTGGGAGAGACGGCCCAGGCTTACCTGCTCCAGGAGGCCCCGGGGCTGGAGTTGGGCGATCAACTCCTCCAGAGGCCTCGGGACTTCCTCAGTCCGGTAGGTCCCGAGGAGCAAGATCCTCTCCCTCGGGAGGTGGTGGGCCAGATAGTCGAGATACTGGATGGTGCTCTCGTCGGCTTGGTGGAGGTCGTCAAGGACCAGCAAGAGGGGCCTTGGCTCAGGCTGGGTCGCCTCAGCCAGGGCGATGAGCGATTGAGTTAGGGCGATAGTGAGCCGCCACTGCTCCTCCGGCTGGAGGGGGACAGGGAGGCGTTCCGGGACCGGGACTCTCGCAAGATCGCTCAGTTCAGGGACGAGCTTGGCCACTTCCTCGAGCCAGGAGGACCTTACCCGCTTCAATCGGGCCGGGTCGACCCGCGGCAGATAATCCCTGAGAGCCTCCCGTAACGGCTGATAGGGGAGCCCGGGGCCAGTGCCCGGGCGATAGCAGTTTCCGATCAGGACCGAGGGTTCTTCTCTGCTGATCAGGCCGAGAAACTCACGGACCAGTCTGGTCTTCCCCGCCCCGGCCTCACCGGCGATCAGGAGCAAACTGCCCTGGCCGGCCTTCGCCCTCTCCCAAGTCGCAACAAGCCTGGCCAGCTCCTCGGCCCGGCCGATGAACGGGGCTCTGAGCTCGGGGTAACGGGCCAGGAGGAGCTTGGCCCGAGCGAGTCGATCTGAGATGAGCTCCAAGCCCGCCAATTCGGCCTGCTCTCGAATCTCTTCATAGAGGGCCTTCGTCTCCGGGAGGGGTTTGACCTTCAACTCCTCTTTCAATACCTTGTAGCACTCCTGATACTGGAGAAGAGCGGCATTCCGATCGCCGAGGGTGTAGTGAAGATACATGAGCTCCCGATGAATCTCCTCCCTTAAGGGGCTGAGCGCGAGGATCTTTCGACAGCACTCGATGGCTCGACTGTATTCCTTCAGGGCTCTGTGGCAGCCAACCAGCTCTCTCAATGCCTGCAGGTAAAGTTCGCGCAGCCGCTCCTGCTCGACGATAGCCCAGTCGTCGTAGAAGCCCTCGAGGAAGTCGCCGCGGTAGAGCTCGACCGCCCTCCGGAGGGGACCCAATCTCTCCTCGGGCCGCTTGAGCCCCCGGCTCTCTCTTAGCCTCTCCTCGAACTCCGCCACATCGAGCCAGCACTCGATCTTAGAGTTAAACCGGAGATTCCCATACTCCACAACGATGCTACCGGACAGGGCCCGTCGGAGGGCAGAGAGAGCATTATTCAAGCTCGCCCGGGCCCTCTCCTCGCTCGCCTCGCCCCAGAAGGTCCCGGCCAGCATCTCCGGGGGATAGCCCCGCTCGCGGTGGGTCACAAGATAAGCAAAGAGGGCCTTGATCGGCTTGGTCGGGAGAGCGATCCTCTCCTCGCCAGCATAAACACGAAGCTCGCCGAGCAGATAGATCCTCAAGGGCCCCATGCGCGCCCCTGCCCTCTGATCTATTATGAACTTATAATTCCTCTTCTGCCTGACTGCTCGGGTGGCCTCAGCGTCATATACCCTCCCGGGCTTGCCGTGGTTTCCTGCCCGTTGGCAGTATAACCGGCGGGGCTGGAGCCTTCAACCATAGGGTTCGAGTGTCATTTTAGAGATTTTTTAGAGCCCGGGGTTATAATCTGTTGGATTCGATCCGAAAGGAGGTGAACGACGATGAAGAGGAAGACAATGCTCTTGGCGCTCTTCCTGCTGGCGCTGGCCGTGGCCGGGGGCCTCCTCGTGCTCGCGGGAGCCTCGACCGTCGGGCCGCCGCCCACGCCGCCACCGCCGCCGGAGCCGTCTC
The DNA here is from genome assembly GCA_024653345.1 of Candidatus Acetothermia bacterium. Classification (GTDB taxonomy): domain Bacteria; phylum Bipolaricaulota; class Bipolaricaulia; order RBG-16-55-9; family JANLFV01; genus JANLFV01. The sequence goes on along the minus strand of JANLFV010000001.1, from coordinate 69,398 downwards.
CTCCGCCGCCACCAGTTTATCCCTGTGCTATAACCCCGCTTCCGCCAGAGATGGATGACGGGCTGAGAGCTAAGCTTCCCTTCGAGCCAGATCTTTTGCGGGCAGCAAGGTCCCTTGATGATGGTAGCTGGCCGCTCGCTTATGACGGCCAATACTTCAAGACATTCATGAACCCGGAGTATAGTGGGATCCAGGCCCTGCTCAGGTTCGACCAGCTCCAGCGCGGGGCCTTCATCGGCGGGATGAAAGCATTGGTGCCGTTCCAGATCATCGACAGAGGCCAGTGCTTCCCGACCTTAGCTGCCGCACGCTCTTACGATGATGGCTCTTTCCTGATGTGGATGGCGAATGCCCCGATCCTTGGGGTCAAGCTTCCACCGGAGCTGCTAGCTATCGCCAAGCTCCCACCGGGGATGCTGGATTTGAACTGGTTCATGGCCCTGATCAGGGTTCAGATATCTCCCAATGGCAAGGTCGATATCAAGGACATCGCGGCACTCATCTTCTACCCCGATGCCAGGTATCACTCTCCGGAAGAGATGCTAGGGGCGGCAAGGGCCTATGATGACGGCGGGATCTTGGCCCCACTGCGCCCTGAGACGGCGACGGACTAGGCTAAGGAAGGTTTGTTCGGGATCGGCTGAAGCCCCGAGGGCCTCGCCTCGGGGCCTCAGGCTTTAGGGGCATTCCGATCTTGTCTCGCGGCCGCCTGCCCCGTTTGGATTTGCACACCGCGGGGATGCTATACCAAGTTGCAGGGAACCGCCCTTTCCGTTAGCATCTTACCAAGGAGAGGGGCTGACATCTATGGAAGGGACATTGGCTGTTAACAAGGAGCAGTTGGTCGCCCGAGGCCAGGAGATTTACCAGCGCTTGAAGGATCAATTAGAGCCGGGTCATAATGGCAAAATCGTTGCCATCGAGGTCGAATCTGGCGATTACTTCTTGGGCGAGTCTGTAGTCGAGGCGGGGAAAAAGGCGAGGCAGAAGTATCCGGATAAGCCCTTCTATTTCGTGAAAGTGGGCTTTCCCACAGTGCACATCCGCCGCTGAACTCCATGCTCGTAATTCAAGGGCATTTTGATGAATACCACCAGCCGCGAGTCGCGATCACTATCCAGGGAGCCAGGAGAGATGCGACTTTAGACGCGGTGATTGATACAGGCTTCGATGGCTATCTCTGTCTGCCGGTGGCAGTGGCGATTGAGCTGGGTTTGGAGCTTTACGGCGCTCAGCGGACGGAGCTAGCCGATGGCTCAATTAAGAGCGAGCTGGTCTTCATTGGCCGAGCAGGTTTTGCCGGACAGCCTAGCCGGGAGGTGGAGATCTTGCTCACCGAAGGGGAGGAAGCTCTAATTGGTGTGGGATTCCTTGCGGATTGGCGTCTAGAGCTTGACTTTCCCCAGGGCACCGTGCGGATTCACTCCCTCTAGCACAACGGCAGTAGCGGCTCGTCGGGCGACCTAGGGTTAGGGACTAGCCTCTTCTCCACCGACGAGATGTGCCAATCCATCTCTTCGAGCGGGATCGCTCCAAGCAAGGGCCTTGCCCCCCGAGGGAGCTCAATGACCTGGACTCGGCAAGATCGGCCCTGGACCTCGACCTCGGCGATCCCCATAACTCGATACTCGTGCTCGCCCCCATCCGCTGTGTATACCTTGACTTTACCAAGCTCTAACAGCTTGAGCCTCTCCACAAGCTCCACAGGCAGGGACAACTGGACCGCGCCGGTGTCCATCAGCGCCTTGCAGACGATCTCCTCGCCGCGCTCCTCCTCCGGGAGGAAGCGGTTCTGCCAATTCCGCGCATTGATTTCAACCTCAAAGGCCCCACCCTCACAGCCCCTTTCCGTTATACCGCCCACTTCGAATTTTACGGCAAAGCGAGCGATCGGCAAAGGGCGGCCTCTTCCATGCCGAGATATCCTTCACCAGGTCCGGATTTTGGAGATTTTTTAGACCCGGGGTCTATACTCCAGTCGAAACTCGACCTCGGCCTAGATGGCCGGATCGAAGGTAAAGGAGGTGCGCGATGAAGATGCGCAACTGGAAGGTTTGGGGAGTGCTGGGGCTGTCGCTGGCGGTGCTGGCCTTAGTGGCCTACATCGTTGTCGCCCAGGTTACTGCGTATTACCCCAAAGGCTAGGTCATTACTGTCGAGCCAGGTAAGGTGGCTGAAATTCCTTTCCCCCACTGGATTCCCTTCCGCGTGGTCATGAGCGAGCTCTGGGCCGCCTCTGAAGCCACCGGCTTCGTGATGGCCGGCGAAAATGACTGTGTGATCTCCTGGGTCGGCTTGAACGGGGACGGAACGGTCACGAGGGGCTCTGCCGCCATGGCCACGGGCGCAACTATCCTAACGGTCAAGAATGTCAGGTTAAAGCTCAACCCCAGGTGCGCGCATAAGTCCCCACCCACCGAGCTGGACCAGCCGGGGCATACCCTAATCATCGATGCCACGCTCAGTAACGAGGGCGTAAGGGTCACGTTGATCCGCTGATCTGGATGGAGAAAGAGGCCACGGGGGAGATCAGGAGGCAACACCATCTTCTAGTCGCGCCTTGAGAGGCATAAGCCCAAGGGGAAGAGGGAGGTAAAGAGCAATGAAGAGGAACTGGAAGATTGTGACGACGCTGGCTCTGCTGATGTTGCTCGGTTCAGTTGCGGGAGGGATGCCCCAGGATGTGAGCGCGGACTTCTTGCAGCGGCCCCAGGCAGTGGTCCGGCGTGTTCAAACCGGGCTAGCGTTCGGGGTCTATTCCTTCTCCTCCGAGCCGGTGGAGCTCGGGCCGGGGAATAGGGCCTTTCTGACGCTCCAACACGCCAGCCCGCGCGACGGCCTGAGATTCCTAGAGCAAGGCTTCCCGATCGCCAGGCTGGCCGCGGAACAGGCCATGCAAATCTCGGATGTGGCTATCCCTGCAAGCGGCTACTACCTGGTCCTGTGGATCTCTGATAGGCGCTTCGATCGCTTCGATCAGAGCTGGCCGCCGCGCCTGCCCCTGCTGCTGTTCGTCGCAGAGCAGGACTTTGCCTTGGTAGAGCTTGTTATCCCGCGGGGAGTAAAGGTCGAGGTGCCGAACCGCAATCCAGACCGGATCTTCCCGCTCACGATGGCCTTTGTGCCAATGGCAAGCGGGCAAGCCTCTGCGGGGCTGGATGGCCTAAGCAGCCTAGTAGCTCCACAGGAGGTGCCAGGCATCCAATGGGTGATCAATATGTGGGGGATCGGTGATGCAGCGTATGGGCCCCTCGGCATATGTGAGGATTTGGGGTGGCCTTTAGATATCTGTATGCACCTGAGAGCGATTCCACCCGCGGAGGAGCTATTTGCTGAGGAAGAGAAACCGGAAGAGCTGCCACCACCACCGCCGCCGACATGAGTAAGCTGGCGCTGAGAACAATTGGTGAGAGGAGGGGCGGGGGCTTCTCCCCTCCGCTAGCCTGATCAAGATCGATCCCCCGTAGATCTTCTCCCAGATCTCGAGCACCTGCTGCGGAGGAGTCCTCTAAAGCTCAAATTGTAGTCGGTGACCAATTCGGCGATGAACGGCTCGGGGAGCCCGGCGCGTTCCAATGCCTTCTTGTAAGCGTGTCGGGCTCCCCGCTTCGCCACCGCCATCCCTAAGGCCAGCCAGCCGAGCTGGGCCAAGAGCCTAAGGAGCGGGGGGATGAGCCTTACATACCTGAGGAGCCTCATCTGGGCTGGCTACTCTTTCTCCGAGTGCTTCATCGATTGGCCGACGAGGTCCCGCAGGCTGATCATGTAGCCTCTTGCCATCTCCAGCGCCTGCTCCGCGGGGATCCCCTGCTCGACCAACTTGCGGTAGAAGGCCCCCACGGCCTCGCCGAAGTGCTCCCCCGCCTCCTTGGAGTAGACCGTATCCCTGATCGCCCGCAAGAGCGCCGGGATCTTGTCCGCCACGGCATCCAAGATCTTAGCGATCTTCTCCGGATCGGGAATCTCGTTCTCTTTGTCCAAGATCATCTGGGCCTCCTTTCGTTAGATTCTTCCCTTGAACTTGGCGAGCGGGAGCCCCAGGGCCGAGAGCTCGGCCTCGAACGGGAGCCGCCCGCGCTCGTAAGCCATGCCCAACGAGAAGCCCAGGACGAAGAGGCCGAGGCTCAGCCGGCCCAGCTCGCGCCGTTCCGCCCGCGGGAGGGCCAAGAGCCTAAGCAGTTGCTCCTCCAGTTTCTCTTCTGCCTCGATGAGGGCCAGGGTCTTGTCCAGGAGCCCCTCGGCATCAGCGGGCCCGGCCTCCTCCAGGGCCTGGACTAGGCCGGCCTGCAGCCTCCGCAGATCCTCGACCTCGGCGAGGCACCTCCGGCAGCGGCGGAGATGGCCCTCGACCCCTGCTAGCTCCTCACCCACCAGGGTCCCGTTGACATACCATGGGAGCAGCTTACGGATCTTCCGGCAGCTTCGCAGACCGAGCCTCATCGCCCTTCCTCCAAGAGCGCTCGTAGCCGCTCCTTGGCGTAGAACATCCGGCTCTTCACCGTCCCCTCGGGGCAGCCCACGAGTCTGGCGATCTCTTGGTAAGAGAGGCCATGGTAGAAGGCCAGGACCACCGTCTCGCGCTGCTCCGCCGGGAGCTTCTCCAATGCCGCGCGGACCTGCTCCCCCAAGAGCTGCCTCGCCGCTTCCCGCTCCGGCTCGATCTCGCCCTTGGGCTCGGCCTCCTCAGCTCGGGCTTGGGCGCTCTGCTGCTCCTGGCGGAGCTTATCGAGCGCCTTATGCCGCGCGATCCCCAGGATCCAGGTCGAGGGCCTCCCCTCGCCGCGGAAGACCTTCGCCCCCCTCCAGATGGCTAGCATTGTCTCCTGGACCACTTCCTCCGCTAGAGCCTGTTCCCGGACCATTGTCAGCGCATAGCGGTAGATCTGCCCGGCGTAGCACTGGAAGAGCCGGCCCCACGCCTCCCGATCACCGTCCGCAATCCGCGCGATGAGCCCCCGCTCAGGCTCATCCCCCATGGCCACTCCTCATCTCATGGCTCGGAAGGTCTGTCGGGGGAGGGGCGGGGGAGGTTCATTCGACGGTCACGGACTTCGCCAGGTTCCGGGGCTGGTCGACATCGGTCCCGCGCAGCACCCCGATGTGGTAGGCCAGAAGCTGGAGGGGGACCACGAAGACCATCGGGGTCAGGACCTCCGGCGTCTGGGGGACCTCGAAGATCTGGTCGGCCACCTGCTCGATCTCAGGGTTCAGCTCATCGGTGAAGGCGAGGACGATCCCCTTCCGGGCCTTGACCTCCTCGATGTTGGCGAAGACCTTGTCATAAACGGAATTCTTGGTCACGAGGACGACCACCGGCATCTCCTCGTCGATGAGCGCGATCGGGCCGTGCTTCATCTCCCCAGCGGCGTAGCCCTCGGCGTGGATGTAGGAGATCTCCTTCAGCTTTAGGGCCCCCTCGAGCGCAATCGGGTGGAGGATATCCCGCCCGAGGAAGAGGAAGTCCGGCTTATCGTAGAACCTCCTCGCCAGGGCCTGGACCTCTGGCTCCTTTTTCAGGATCGCCTCGAGCTGCCTCGGCCCGGAGGCGAGGCCACTCAGGACCTCCCTTGCCTGGGCCGGTGAGAGCTCACCCCGCTTCCTCCCCAAATAAACCCCGAGGAGGGCCAGGGCCGCGAGCTGGGCCGTGAAGGTCTTGGTCGAGGCCACCCCGATCTCCGGCCCGGCGTGGGTGTAGACCACGCCGTCGGCCTCGCGGGTGATCGAGGAGCCGACGACATTGGCGACGGCGATGACCGTCGCGCCGCGCTCTCTTGCCTTCCGGACTCCTGCGAGCGTGTCGGCCGTCTCACCGGACTGGGAGATCGCGACGACCAGGGTCTTTTCGTCGATGTAGGGGTCGCTGTAGCGGAACTCCGAGCCGAGCTCGGCCCCGATCGGGAGCTTAAGCCAATTCTGCCAGAGGTATTTGGCCACCAATCCGGCGTAGAAGGAGGTTCCGCAGGCCAGAAGGTAGATATTCCTGATCTCTTTGGCCTTCCGGCCGGAGAGGGCCAGCTCCTCGAGGAAGACCTCCCCTTCATCGAGGGAGTAGCGCCCACGGATGGTGTCCTCGACCGCCTGGGGCTGCTCGTGGATCTCCTTGAGCATGAAGTGCTTGTAGCCGCCCTTCTGGGCCGTCACGGGGTCCCAGTCGATCTGGCGCGGCTCGCGCGTGATCGCCTCCCCGGAGAAGGTGATGAGCCTCACCCCGGAGGCGGTGAGGACCGCCATCTCACCGTCGTTGAGGAAGAGCATCTTCCGGGTGTAGGGGAGGATGGCGGGTATGTCGGAGGCGAGGAAGTTCTCCCCCTCCCCCAGGCCGATCACCAGCGGGCTCCCGACCCTGGCGGCCACGATCTCCTCCGCGTCCTTGGCGATCACGGCGATGGCGAAGGCCCCCTTCACCCTCTTCAGGCCCGCCCGGACGGCCTTCTCTAAGTCACCGTCGTAGTGCTCCTCGAAGAGGTGGGCCAGGACCTCGGTGTCGGTCTCGGAGGCGAACCTATGCCCTCGAGCCTGGAGCTCCTTCTTGAGCGGGAGGTAGTTCTCGATGATCCCGTTGTGGATCACCGCCAGCCGCCCCTGGCAGTCCCGGTGGGGGTGGGCATTCTCGTCCGTCGGGCGGCCGTGGGTGGCCCATCTCGAATGACCAATGCCCAAGCTGGCCCGGAAATCGCTGCTTGCGACCATCCTCTCGAGCTCCGCGACCTTCCCCGCCCGCTTGAAGATCAGGAGCTCCCCGTCCTCGATTAGGGCCAGCCCTGCGGAGTCGTAGCCCCGGTATTCCAGCCGCCGCAGGCTCTCTAGGAGGATCTCCTTCGCCCGCCCCCTCCCGACATAGCCGACGATCCCGCACACCTTCGCCCTCCTTCAGGAGGAGTATAGCAGGCCATCAGTTGCGATCCAAGGGCCTGGGTCCCCTGGATTTGTCAAGGCTTCCCGGCCCTGTTATAATGGCAGCGCTCAAGCTCTGAGATCGAGAGGAGGTTTGCACGGATGCACGAGGTGGAGATAAAGGCGCTCTTGGTCGATCCCGTCCATAACTCGCCGGTCATCTTGCTGAAGGACCGTCAGTCCGACATGGTCGTGCCCGTCTGGATCGGGAACCCCGAAGCTACCGCCATTGCCATGGAGCTCCAGAACAAGACCTTCCCCCGCCCCCTGACCCACGATCTCCTGAAGGAGGCGATCATCGCGCTCGGGGGAGAGGTGGAGAAGGTGATCATCGACCATATCCAGGACGGCACTTACTATGCCACGATCTTCATCCAAGACAGCGAGGGGAACGTCCAGGAGCTGGATGCCCGACCGTCGGACACTGTAGCCCTGGCGCTGCGCATGAACAGCCCGATCTACATCTCAGACGAGGTCTTCGAAGCCTCGGCCATCGAACTGCCCCTGGCAGAGGACGATGAGGAGCGAGAGCAGTTCAAGCAGTTCGTGGAGAAGATGGATCTGGCTGAGTTCAAGCGCTTGAGCCAGTAGGTCCAGCGATTGGGAGCGCTCGCGCGGCCTCACTTGGCGGAGGCCCGGATTATCTTGGCATCTTTGGGCAGCGCGAGGAGTGCTCCCTCGGTCACCCCGCGGTTAAGCTGAATCTCATTGACAAGATATGTCGTGACCTCCTCCTTCACCTTCCCCTCGAGCTGGCGGACCAGATGGATCTCCACGCGGCGCGGGATGAGATCCAATGGGTCGATCCAGATGAACTCCTGGCTCAGCAGCCCCTCCTGCTGCGAGCTCGCCTCAAGGAGGTAATCGCCCATCTTCCAGCTGCTCACCGTGAGGCTGAAAGGGAAGTCTTCCATTCCGTAGTGGACTCGCTCCAAGGAGAGGCCGATGGCCGTCGGCTCGACGGCCTGGCCGCGGGCGAGGGCCGCGACCGTGTTCTGCAGATCAAGCTCGGTCATCAGGCTCGCTGAGGTGAGCTGTTGAGAGATGCCTAGCGCGAAGCGCTCCTCCTGGAGGCGGGCGACGATCCCTTCCAGATCGAAATTGAGGAATTCCAGCAGCGGATAGAGCGGATGCTGCGCTGTGATCTCCTGGATCACGATCAGATTGTTCACCGGGAGGTATTGTGAGAGGAGGTAGCCGTCGAGGGTGAAGACCTGGCCGCGCAAGTCGGCAGGCTCGAGGAATTCGAGGCGGAGGACCTTCTGCTTCACCAAGGTCCCGATCCTGACCCGGCTTTCCAGCTTCTCCTTCCCTTGAGGGGTCAGCTTGACGATGGTCACGGTTGCCTGAAGGTCCTGCAGGTCAACATAAGCTTCCTTGAGGCGCTGGAGGAACGCCTGGAATTCAGGTGGCTGGGCGAGGGCACCCCAGGCGGAGAAGAGAACGACTGCCAGAGCGACTAGACCCCTTCGGACCATCGGACCACCGGCCAATTGTAAGCCCGGTCCCGCAAGGACTGCAAGTCAGTTGACAGCCCCGCGCGGGATTTGCTATCCTCCGGCAAGGTGACGGAGATACTTCGGGGGCTGCGCGACCTTAATGTTGAAAGGAAGAGGGTCCTCGTGCGGGTTGACTTCAATGTGCCGCTCCAGGCCGGGAAGGTGGCCAATGACAAGCGGATCCGCGAGGCCCTCCCCACAATCAATTACTTGATCGAGCACCGGGCGAAGACGATCCTCACCTCCCACCTTGGGCGGCCCGAGGGGAGGGTCGTGGAAGAGCTCCGGCTCACACCGGTCGCGGCCCGGCTGAGCGAGCTGCTCGCTAGGCCGGTGAGGAAGCTCGATGATTGCATCGGCCCCGAGGTCGAGCAGGCAGTGGCCCGGATGAGCCCTGGCGAGGTGGTCCTGTTAGAGAACCTCCGGTTCCACGAGGGCGAGGAGGCGAACGACCCGGAGTTCGCCCGGGCCCTGGCCAAGCTGGCCGAGGTCTATGTCGACGATGCCTTCGGAACGGCCCATCGGAAGCACGCCTCGAACTACGGCGTGGCCCGGCTCCTCCCCAGCGCCGCTGGGCTCCTCATGGAGCAGGAGATCAAGAATCTCTCGCGCCTCCGCGATAATCCCCAGCGGCCGTTCCTCGCAATCGTCGGGGGGAAGAAGGCTGAGGACAAGATCGGGGTCCTGTTCGACCTCTTGGGGAAGGTCGATGCCTTCCTCATCGGCGGCGGGGTGGCCTTCACCTTCCTCAAGGTCCAAGGGCACGATGTGGGGAGATCGATCGTCGACGAATCGCAGCTCGCTGAAGCTAAGAGATTTCTGGACGAGGCTCAGCGGCGTGGGGTGACGGTCGTCCTGCCGCGGGATGTGAGAATCGCTCGGGAAGCGAGCCCCCAAGCGGAGGCAGCCGTTGCTGAGGCGGAGCGAATCCCCTCGGGCTGGATAGGGCTGGATATCGGGCCGGAGACAGCCGCGGAGTTCGCCCGACGGGTCCGCGAGGCCCGGACGGTCCTCTGGACCGGGCCGCTCGGGGCCTTCGAACTGCCCCAGTTTAGTGGGGGGACGAAAGCCGTGGCCGAGGCGCTGGCCAAGGCCCCGGCCTTCTCGGTCATCGGCGGGGGCGAGACAGCCGCCGCGGTCGAACAGCTCGGCCTGGCGAAGAAGATGGGCTTCATCTCGACCGGCGGGGGGGCCATGCTCCATTTCCTCAGGGGCAAGGAGCTCCCGGCGGTCGAGCCGCTTCGACTTCAATAACAGGAGGAGAGATGGAGATCATGATCGGCGGTGACGGCGGAGGGAAGGCTCTTTACTGCCCCCTCTGTGCAAGGCAGGGGCAACAGGTGAGGATGGAAGAGGGGAGGGTGTTGATCCGCTCCCCGAGCGCGATCGCTCAGCCGAAGCTTGCGCTCTCGCTTCTCCAGCGCTCGCCGCTCCGGGTCTTCCTCCGCCTGCGGGGAGTGCAGCGCTTCCTGAGGCGGCACGAGCGGTTCTTCTACCACCTGTATTTCTCGCCTTACAGGCAGGTGAGTGGCTACATCTGCGCGGGGAACCCGAGCCATGGGCTGACGCGCGAGACCTACCTCAAGGCCCTGCTCGGGCAAGCCACGCCCGCGATGATCCAAGACGAGATGGGTGAGATCCAGGAGGTCTTCCGCGAATCGCTCTGGGCTGGACTGAGCTGAGCGAGCTGCCTCAAGCGAGGCCGATCAGTTCTTTCCTTAGCTCCTTGATCTCATCCCGCAGGGCCGCGGCCCGCTCGAACTCCAGCTTCCTTGCGGCCGCGAACATCTCCTGTTCCAGCTCGGCGATCAGCTCGGTCACCTCGTGCGGGGCGAGCGGCCTCGCTGTGGGTTTGGCCTTCACCTTCGGAGGCTCCTCCTCGCGGAGCCCCTGGAGGATGTCCCGGACGGCCTTCTTGATCGTCTCCGGGGTGATCCCATGCTGCTGGTTGTATTCGAGCTGGATCCGGCGCCGCCGCTCGGTCTCCGCGATGGCCTGCTGGATCGAGTCGGTGAGGTTGTCGGCGTAGAGGATCACCCGGCCTCGGACATTCCTGGCCGCCCGGCCGATCGTCTGGATCAAGGAGGTCTCGCTCCGGAGGAAGCCCTCCTTGTCCGCGTCGAGGATCGTGACTAAGGAGACCTCGGGGAGGTCCAGCCCCTCGCGCAAGAGGTTGATCCCCACCAGGACATCGAACTCTCCCAGCCTCAGGTCCCTCAGGATCTCGACCCGGTCGAGGGTCTCGATCTCAGAGTGGAGGTAGCGGGCCCGGAGCCCGAGGTCGACCAGGTAATCGGTGAGGTCCTCGGCCATCCGCTTGGTGAGGGTCGTCACCAGGGCCCGTTCGCCCCGGCGGGCCACCTCGCGGACCTCGTTGATCAGGTCGTCCACCTGGTCCTCGACCGGCCGGACCACGACCTCAGGGTCGACCAGCCCGGTGGGGCGGATGATCTGCTCCACGAGAACTTCGCTCACTTTGAGCTCGTATGGCCCCGGTGTTGCGGAGGTGTAGATCACCTGATTGATCTTCTGCTCGAACTCCTCGAACTTGAGCGGCCGGTTGTCCAGGGCGCTCGGGAGCCGGAAGCCGTGCTCGATCAGGGTCTCCTTCCTTGAGCGGTCGCCGTTGAACATCCCGTGGAGCTGGGGGATCGTCTGGTGGGACTCGTCGATCACCAAAAGGAAGTCCTTCGGGAAGTAGTCGAGCAGCGTCCAGGGCGGCTCGCCCGGGGCCCGGCCGTCGAGGTGCCTCGAGTAGTTCTCAATCCCCGAGCAGTAGCCCAGCTCGCGGATCATCTCGAGGTCGTAGCGGGTCCGCATCTCCAGCCGCTCGGCCTCGAGGAGCTTCCCCCGCTTCCGGAAGTAGGCGAGCCGCTCCTCCAGTTCGGCCTCGATCGAGCTTATGGCCCGCTCGAGCCGCTCCCTGGGGGTGACGAAGTGGGAGGCGGGATAGATCGTGAGCGTCTCGTGCTCCTCAAGCAAGCGGCCAGTGATCGGGTCTAGCTCGAGGAGCCGCTCCAGCTCGTCCCCGAAGAGCTCGAGCCGGATGATCCGCTCGCCGTAGATCGGGATCAGCTCGATCGTGTCCCCCCGGACGCGGAAGGTCCCCCGCTTGAAGCCGAGGTCGTTCCGCACATACTGGAGCTCGACCAGCCTCCTTAAGATGGAATCGCGATCGTGCTCCTCCCCCTTCCTCAGGGTCAGGCTCATCGCCCGGTAGGCCTCGGGCGGCCCCAGGCCATAGATGCAGGAGACGCTGGCGACGATGATCACATCCCGGCGCTCGAAGAGGGCGCTCGTGGCGGCGTGACGCAAGCGGTCGATCTCCTCGTTGATCGAGGCGTCCTTGGCAATATAAGTATCGGTCTGGGGGATGTAGGCCTCCGGCTGGTAGTAGTCATAGTAGCTCACGAAGTAGTGGACCGCGTTCTTGGGGAAGAACTGGCGGAACTCGCTGCAGAGCTGGGCCGCGAGGGTCTTGTTGTGGGCGATCACGAGGGTCGGCCTCTGGACCCGGGCGATCACATTAGTGATGGTGTAAGTCTTTCCCGAGCCCGTGACCCCAAGCAAGGTCTGGTGCCGGAGGCCGGCCTCGAGCCCCTCGACCAGTCGGGCGATCGCCTTCGGCTGGTCCCCCCGCGGGCCGAAATCCGATTCCAACCGGAATTCCATCACGGAGGATTATAGCACAGGCCTCCCTCGAGGCGCGAGGGTCACCGCGTCGTCGGGTTAGGTGATTGACCGAACAGCCGTTCCGGTGAGGGACATCGAGCGCGTTTGCCCAGTGGAACTGCCTTGAGCGATAATCGCCAGCGGCAATGCCGACGATCGAGCTTCACAGGGGCAAGCTCCACTTCTCCCTCAGCGGGCGGGGGGCGCAGGACATCTTGCTGGTTCACGGCTCCGGTGCGGACCATACGCTCTGGAGCCTGCAGGTGAAGGCGCTTCGCGATGGGTTCTCAGTGGCCTCCGTAGACCTGAACGGCCACGGGCAGAGCACCTGGAGAGAGGGCGACGGCCTAGCGACCTACACCGAGGACTTGCTCGCGGTGCTGGAGCGGCTCTCGCCCCGCACCTTCCTCGTCGGCCACTCGCTCGGCGGGGCGGTGGTCCTGAAGACGGCCCTGTGGCATCCCGAAAGAGTGAGGGCCATCGGACTTGTCGGAACGGGCGCTCGGCTCCGTGTCCTCCCTCAGCTGTTGGAGTTGCTGGAGAGGGACTGGACAGCGGCGGTCGAGCTGATCCTGACCCTGGCCTTCGGTCCCACGGCCGATCGGAAGATCCGCGAGCGGGCCCGGCGGCAGATGCTGAAGAACGGCCAGCGGGCGCTCCAGCGTGACTTCTTGACATGCAACTCCTTCGACGTGATGGACAAGCTCGACCGGGTGAAGATGCCGGCGCTGATCGTCTGCGGGAGCGCGGACAGACTGACCCCGCCAAGATACTCGGAATACCTGCGGGATCACATTCCCAACGCGACTCTCCGCATCATCGAGGGGGCAGGCCACATGGTGATGCTCGAGCAGCCCGATGAATTGAGCCGCGTGCTCCGGGAGTTCTTGGCTGGACTCAGTCCCTAGACCCTGTAGCTCTGGATGAAGGCCCTGATCAGTTTCACGGTCTGGGCAAAGTCGTCGAGGCGCATCAAGGTGTGGGGCGAGTGGATGTAGCGGCAGGAGACGGAGACGACAGCGGCCCGGACTCCGCCTCGCGAGAGGTGGATCTCCCCCGCATCAGTCCCGCCGTAGACCGGGAGCTTGTATTGGTAGGGGATGTTATTCTCTTTGGCCGTCCGCTCCAGGGCCTCGAGGAGCTCGCGGTTCACGATGATCGACCGGTCGGCCACGGTGAGGGCCGGGCCGCGCCCGAGCGCTACCGGCTGCCTGTGCTTGGCCACGCCGGGCATATCTGCCCCGATCGTCCCCTCGACCGCGATCGCCAGGTCCGGCTCGATCTGATAGGCCGCCGTCCGGGCCCCGCGGAGGCCGACCTCCTCCCCGACGGCGAAGTTGCAGACCAGGGTGAAATCGAGCTCCTGATCGTGGACCGCTTCGAGGACCTTGATGAGCACGGCGCAGCCGGCCCGATCGTCGAGCGCCTTACCCCGAACACAGGTCTCGTTCAGCTGCGCGAAGGGATAGTGGATCACCACGGCGTCGCCGATCCTGATCCCCTGCTCCTCAACCTCCCGGCGGGAGCTAGCGCCGATGTCGATGAACATCTCGTCGACCCTGATCGGACGCTCTTGCTCCTCCTTCTTGAGGATGTGCGGCGGAGCGCTCCCGATCACTCCGGGGACCTTCCGCCGCTCGCGAGTCTGGATCGTCACCGCCTGGGCCGGGATGATCCGCTCGTCCCAGCCGCCGAGGGGCGTGAACCGGAGATAGCCCTCCTCCTCGATATAGCTCACCATCAGGCCGATCTCGTCCATGTGGGCGTCGAGCATCAGCTTGAAGCTGCTCTTCCCGCGCTTGGACGCGATCAGGTTCCCCAGGGGATCGACCCGCAGCTCATCGGCCAAGGGCTCGATCAGCCCCCTGATCACATCCCGAACCTCGCCCTCGAAGCCCGAGACCCCGAAGGCATCGGACAATCTCCTCAGTAAGTCCAGGTCTTCCATGGGCCGTCCTTTCGCGGCCGATAGCGTCAGCCGGTGCTGCTACTCCGGCGGCTCGCTCAGGGAAGCTCCTCGACGGTGACGACGATGCGGTAGCGATAGGGGCCCGCGGAGCGGCCATTGTATTCCCCGATGAAGCCCTCGGGGATGAAGCTGGAGAGCGTGTAAGACCGGTGCGGCCCCTGCATCTCGATGAGGAAATCCCCTCGAGAGCCGACCTGATGGAAGCCCTCGACGACGGTCAACTCGCGGGCGACCCGCCGGCGTCCCTCGAGCCGCAGCTTGAGTTGTTGCATCCCTTTCCCTGCCTGTCCCTCTACTCAAGCTCGTCCAGAGTATAGCAACTTCCGGCGATCAAGTCTAGGGCTCGACGTAGACGGTGTCGAACTCGTCCACCAGCTCGTCCAAGCGGGCCGTGCCAGGGAGGGGGAGGAAGAGAGCGGCGGCCAGGACATTGCACCCGAGATCGAGCCCCAGGAGCAGCTTGAACTCGGAGACCGTCAGCCCCGGCGGGACCATGATCGCGGCCGAGCCGTGCCAGCCCTTCACGCGCACATAGATCCACTTCATCTGCGATCTCCTCCTTCCTCATCTTGAGCTGCCCGATATACCTGGGGTGAGGGCCGCGGTTTCGGGCCGATTGACAGCACCGGTCCGATCCTGTATATTCTCGCCCGAGGAGGAGCGATGCCAAAGCGGCGACTCTATGAGATAGCCAAGGAGATGGGCCTCCCGCTCACCGAGGTCTTCGACCTCTTGGCGCAGGTTGGGATCGAGAAGCGGAGCGGGTTCAATACGATCGAGGACGAGGAGTATCAGGCCCTCCGCGAGCTCTTCGCCGGCCCTCCGGCTCCTCCAGCCCCCCCGCCCCCAGAGGCTGAGGCGAAGGTCGAGGTCAAGGAAAGAGAGAAGCCGCGAGGTCTCCCCCGGCCGCCGGTCGTGACCGTCCTTGGGCATGTCGATCACGGGAAGACCACGCTTCTCGACTACATCAGGAAGAGCCATGTGGCCCAGCGGGAGGTCGGCGGGATCACCCAGGCGATCGGGGCCTACCAAGTTGAATACAACGGCAAGAAGATCACCTTCATCGACACCCCCGGCCATCGGGCCTTCACCCAGATGCGCCAGCGCGGGGCCCAAGCGACCGACATCGCCGTCCTCGTCGTGGCCGCCGACGATGGCGTCATGGCCCAGACCAAGGAGGCGATCAGCCACGCCAAGGCCGCGAATGTCCCGATCATCGTGGCCCTCAACAAGATGGACAAGCGGGAGGCAGACCCGGACAAGGTGAAGGAGCAGCTGGTCAAGGAGGGGCTCACTCCCGAGGAGTGGGGCGGGGAGACCATCGTTGTCCCGCTCAGCGCCCTCACCGGCCAGAATGTCGATGAGCTCTTGGAGATGATCCTCCTCGTCGCCGAGATGGAGGACCTCCGGGCTGATCCGAGCAAGCCAGCGGAGGGGATTATCATCGAGAGCTATCTGGACCGGGCGAGGGGGCCGGTGGCCACGGTGATCGTCAAGGACGGGACGCTCCACGAGCGGGATATCGTCCTGGCCGGGACGGCCTGCGGTCGAGTCCGGACTCTCTTGAACGAGCATGGCCAGCGAATGGCCGAGGCTCCCCCAGGCTCGGCGGCCCAGATCCTGGGCTTATCTGACGTCCCCCCGGCGGGGATCAAGCTGGAAGTGGTCAGCGACCTCGAGCAGGCCAAGAACCTGGCCTGCCTGCGCAAGGAGGAGGAGCGGGCGGCGAAGCTGGCCAAGACCCAGCTCTCGGCGATGGAGCGGTTCCAGCAGCAGCTCCGCAAGGCCCAGGTCAAGGAGCTGAAGCTGATCCTCAAGGCCGATACGGTCGGCTCGCTCGAGGCCCTCCAGGGAGAGCTGAGCCGGCTCAAGGTCGAGGGGATCGACCTGGTGATCCTCCACTCCGGCGTGGGGAACATCAACGAGAACGATGTCTTGCTTGCCTCCTCCGAGGAGGAGGGGGTGGTGATCGTCGGCTTTCGCGTCGAGATCGACCGGAAGATCGGGGAGCTCGCCCAGGCCCAGGGGGTGATGATCAAGCGCGGGGAGATCATCTACGAGCTGACGGATTGGGTCGAGGAGTTGCTGAAGAGCGCGGTCACGCCGCGGTTCGAGGAGGTGAAGATCGGCGAGCTCGAGGTCCGGAATACCTTCAACATCCCCAAGGTGGGCGTGGTGGCAGGATGCTATGTCCGCGCTGGCGTCGTGACTCGCGACGCCCATGTGCGCGTGCTGCGAGACGGGGCGGAGGTCTTCCAAGGGCCGATCCGGAGCCTCCGCCGGTTCAACGACGATGTCAAGGAAGTGGAGCAGGGGAAGGAGTGCGGCCTGCGGATCGAGAACTTCAACGATGTCCGGAAGGGCGACCTCTTAGAGATCTTCGTCCGCAAGAAGTTCCAACCCGCCTAGATCGCGATGAGAGTCGGGAAGATCCTCATCAAGCTCCGCCTCCCTGCACCCCAGTCGCTCAAGGATAAGCGCTCGATCGTCAAGGGCCTGATCGCTAAGGTCAAGCGAGAGTTCAACGTCTCGATCGCCGAGGTCGGGGCGCTCGACGACCGCCGGCGAGCTGAGCTGGGCGTGGCGATCGTCTCGAACGATGGCGAGCTGAACAACCGCGTCCTGGTCAAGGTGGTGGAACTGCTCAGCCGGGAGCCGGAGATCCTCGTCGAGGATTATGAGCTGGAGCTATTGTAATGGGCCACCACCGCGAGCGGCTGCAGGAGGAGATCAAGCGGACGCTCAGTGAGGTTCTGGAGTTCGAGGCTCGGGATCCGCGAATGAGCTTCGTCACCGTCACCAAGGTCAGGCTCTCCTCGGACCTACACCAGGCGACGGTCTTTCTCGACTTTCTCGAAGAGGAGCAGGGCCATCAACTCCTCCGCCTCTTCCAGGAGGAGCGCGGGTTCTTCCGGAGCGAGCTCGCCAAGCGGCTCGACCTCCGCTACACCCCGGAGCTGCAGTTCAGGGAGGACGAGGAGCTCCGTCAGGCCCGGCGGATTGATGAGTTGTTGAAGGGCGATTAGCTCAAGAGAGCGCTGGCTGCTAGAGCCCGGCGCAGCGGACCTGGCTTGCGGGGCATTCCTCGAGAGCGAAGTGCTTTTCGATCCAGCGGCCGATGGCGCTCCCCCTTGCCAGGTGGTGGGCATAGTGGAGGTGGAGGCACTTCACCTTATCCCAGTCGGCGATGCCGCCGATCCCGCGCTCCCTCAACGCTCGAGCTAGGCCTAACCGCTCCGCCAGGGCCCAGTCCTCAGGGCTAAGAGTGGCCCAGCGCTCGGCGAGGTAGTCCCGATGGTCTCGGCGATACTCCTCCCTCAGTCCTCCGTCCTCGGCGATGAGCCGCTCCAACTCCTTGATGTAGCCGCGTCCTTCCAGATCAGACAACTGCTCGATTAGGAAGGGGCAAGTGAGCCAGAAGAGCGTGGGGAAGGGCTCGATCTTTGAGCCCTCCCTCATAAATAGAGAGTAGACCTTGATCACTTGCGGGTAGCCCCATCGGCAGCGCCGCTCGATCCCCAGCACCCCGTGCGGCTCGCGGCCGAGTTGGGCCCGGATCACACGCAGGGCTTCCTCGTCCAATGCTGATCCCATCCTCTCCCCTCTCTCGATCGAGAATAGCTCAAACCTTCCGGCCATGCCAGGGCGGTGTCAGACGGCCCCGGGCCGGCGGTAAAATGCTGGTGGCTTGAACTGCTGTTTGAGAGATGGGAGATCAGGGCCTTCTCACACCCCTGTAGGGCTTGGCTCGCGCATGGTGCATCCGCGGTGGGGGAAGAGCCCACCGGCTGCCAGGGTTTTGCCGCTGCTCTCCCCAGCCTCCGGAGCAGCGGATTTTTCCCCAGCAGCTAGAGCGGACACGGTTCGAATCCGTATGAGCCAAGCCGTCTAGGGCGGCTGCTCCCACCTTGGCAGCCGCCCTAGACTCACCCCCCTAAGTGATCGAGATCACTTCCACCGCTCTCTCCCTTCCTTGGGCCTTAGCCGGCGCGGCCTTAGCCTCAGCCTAGAATCAACGCCTATGCCTAAGGCTAATGAGAAGGGGGAATGTGGTATGTCCAAGGACAGGGGACTCGATCGGCGAGAGTTCCTCAAGGGCCTCAGCCTGCTCGCGGGGACGCTCGCAATCCGGGGCTCGACGGGGCTGGCCCAACCGGCGATCGGGGAGATCTCCGCCGCAGAATGCCCGCTCCAGATCGAGATCGGTGACCCGCTCGTCAAGCTCCGCCGCCCGGAGCGGAAGTTCACCGTCTACTTCGATCTCCAGGTGGAGATGCCCCGGGGCCGACTGATCCAGGTCAAGCGGACCGTGCGGATCATCCGCGCTATCTCCCGGAGGTTCCGCGGCCGGGAGGAGGTGATCTTCATCCCTGTCATCACCCGGGCTGAGGACATCTCCAAGCAGATCAAGGGGAGTCGGATCTCCGCGCTGGGTGAGGAGAACGTGCTCGTCGACTTCGCCTACATCTGCAATACGCTCAAGTCGCTGAGCGGGATGGCCTTCGCCGTGGAGATCCTCATCGAAGCTCGCGGGATTGTGCCCGACAGGGGCGAGATCTGCTCCGCGAACAAGCTGGTGGTCAAGAACTTCGAGGTCCCCCAGGTCTGCAAGCTCTAGCCCTCCTCCCCGAGTTGCGGCTCTCCAGCTCCCCAGGCTATACTCCGGGCGAGGAGGGTAGATGAGCATTCTCATCGATGAGCGGACCAAGGTCGTCGTCCAGGGGATCACGGGCAAGGAGGGGAGCTTCCACACCCGGCTGATGGCCGAATACGGGACGAAGGTCGTCGCCGGGGTGACGCCGGGGAAGGGGGGCCAGAGCCTAGACGGCATCCCCATCTTGGACTCCGTTGCCGAGGCTGTCGCCCGCTTCCATCCGGACACGGCAGCGGTCTTCGTCCCGGCACCGTTCGCTCCGGACGCGATCATCGAGGAGGCCGATGCCGGGATTAAGCTCATAGTCTGCATCACCGAGCGGATCCCCATGCAAGATGTCCTGCGGGTATACCACATGCTCCAGCTGCGGAAGACGAGGCTGATCGGGCCGAACTGCCCCGGCCTCATCTCCCCCGGGAAGGCGAAGGTGGGGATCATGCCCGCCGAGGTCTTCCGTCCCGGCCCAGTGGGGGTCGTCTCCCGCTCCGGGACACTGACTTATGAGATCGCGGCCCAGCTCTCGCGGGCCGGGCTCGGCCAGTCGACCGTCGTGGGGATCGGCGGGGACCCTGTGGTCGGCAGCTCGTTCATCGACATCCTCAAGCTCTTCGAGAAGGACCCCCAGACCGAGCTGGTGATCCTCGTCGGGGAGATCGGCGGACGGGATGAGGAGGAGGCGGCGGAGTTCATCTCCAAGAAGATGTCCAAGCCGGTGATCGCCTACATCGCGGGCTTCTCCGCCCCGCCGGGGAAGCGGATGGGCCATGCCGGGGCGATCATCTCCGGGGGCGAGGGGACGGCCGAGGCCAAGAAGAAGGCGCTCGAGGCCAAGGGCGTCCCCGTCGGCCGCACGCCCCGCGAGATGGTGCAGCTAGCGCGAGAGGCCCTCGGGAGATGAAGCCGGGCCCGTAGGGCGAACCGTCAGGAGCGCGCCTGGGATGGGATTCAACTGCGGCCTCGTCGGGCTGCCGAATGTGGGGAAATCGACGATCTTCAACGCCCTCACCGCTGCCGGGGCGAAGGTCGAGAGCTTCCCCTTCTCCACGATCAAGACGAACATCGGCGTCGTCCCCGTCCCCGATGAGCGGCTGGAGAGGCTCGCCGCGCTCTATCCTGAGAAGAAGAAGGTCCCCACCACCCTGGAGTTCCTGGACATCGCCGGCCTGGTCCGCGGCGCCCACGAGGGCGAGGGTCTAGGGAACCAATTCCTGGCCGAGATCCGGAATGTCGACGCCATCGCCCACATCGTCCGCTGCTTCGAGGACCCCCTCGTCCCCCATGTGGACGGCTCGCTCGACCCGAAGCGCGATGTCGAGGTCGTGGAGCTCGAGCTGGCACTCAAGGACCTCGAGACGTTGGAGAACACGCTGGATAAGTTGCAGCCGAAGGCCCGTGCGGGAGAACGCGAGGTGAGCAAGCAGCTGCAGCTCCTCGAGCGGGTCCGCGAGGCCGTGCGGCAGGGGACGCCGGTGCGGATGCTCGAACTTGACGAGGAGGAGCGGGCGAGGCTCCGAGGCCTGGGGCTTCTCACCGAGAAGCCGGTCCTGTTCGTGGCCAACGTGGGCGATGAGGACGAGAACACCTATTCGCAAGCTGTGGCTGCCTTGGCTCGCGAACGGGGCGCGGGGTATGTCGCGATCCGCGGCCGGCTGGAGATGGAGATCGTCGAGGCCTCTCAGGACGAGGCCGAGCGCGCGACCTGGCGGCGGGAGTGGAAGATCGAGGAGTCGGGCCTGGAGCGGCTGATCAGGGCCGGCTATCAGCTGCTCGAGCTTATCACTTTCTTCACCACCGACGGCCCGGAGGTCCGGGCTTGGACGGTCAAGCGCGGAACGAAGGCCCCCCAGGCCGGGGCGAAGATCCACACTGACTTCGAGAAGAGGTTCATCCAGGCCGAGGTGGTCCCGATCGAGCAGTTGCTGGGCAAGGGCTCACTCCACGCTGTGAAGGAGGCCGGGCTCCTCCAGCGGGTCGGCGAGCACTATCAAGTTCAGGATGGAGATGTAATCCACTTCGTCGTCGCATGAGCGCCAAGGTCATCGAGGTCCGCGACCGGCTCGAGGCTGAGGAAGCGGAGCTTGTGGTTGAAGCGGTCGGTCGGCACGGGCTGCTCATCTTTCCCACGGAGACGGTCTACGGCCTCGGCTGCGCTGCGGACGACCCGGAGGCGATCGAGCGGCTCTATCACCTGAAGGGGCGTGAGCGGGGGAAGCCGATGGCCCTCCATCTAGGCGATCTGCAGGAGCTGACTCGGTATGCCATCTTCGAGGAGCGCGAGCGGCGCTGGATCGCGCGCCTCCTGCCGGGGCCATATACGCTGCTGCTGAAGGCTTCACCTCAGGCCCCCCGCGGGGCGGTCAGTGCGGGGAAGGTCGGGATTCGCGTCCCCGCTAGTCGGGCCTTCAGAGCGCTGGCCGCGGCCGCCGATAGGCCGCTCCTCGGGACCAGTGCCAACAAGAGCGGCGAGCCGCCAGCGGTGACCCCCGAGGATGTGATCGGCCGGTTCGCTGCCGATGTTGACCTGATCATCATCAGCCGCGAGAGGCTCTCCGGGCAGAGCTCGGCGGTCCTCGACCTCACGGTCGACCCGCCCCGGGCCCTGCGGGGCGAGCTGCCCCGCTGGCTTGAGCTCGCTTGAGGATCGGCTCGAGGCACGCTCTGTCCCTGGCCTGCGGAGAGCGTAGGCCAATTACCCATGCATGTCGGGCGGGGCTGTGGACCCCGGAGGAGGGAGCGCCCACCCCAGCTCAGCCGCGGTCCGGCTGTTCCCACCATCGGGCCGAGGCGAGGCCCTGAGCGCGCTCGCCCGGCCGCCCTGCCTTTCGAGCCCTATGCCCCGCTTGGACGGACAACGGCCTTGCCGCGGGCGGAGGGGTTTCCCCGAGCTTAGGTGACTGCTGGGATCACTAAAGCCCCTGGGGCGAGCTAGCCTCAGAATGATGAGAGTTTTCATCCTCGCTATCCTAGCGTTGTCCCTTGCCGGACTCACCGGCTGCGAGTCCCTGCAGGGATGGCGGGGCGAGCTGGGAACTTCAGGGGAATCTGCCGTTTGCCCCGAGCCGCCCCCCTGCCCGACCTGCGAGTGCCCTGAATGCCCGCCTTGTCCTGCACCCGAGGCACAGGTCAGCGGCTCGCTCCTCGAGCCGAGCTTCAAGGAAGAATCGCTCATCGAGCTGATCAATAGCTACCGCCGCGAGAGGGGCCTCGCCCCACTGGAGTGGGACGGGAACCTCTACATCGCGGCCGCCTTTCACGCCCAGGTCTGGGCCCAGGCCTGCCGGACTGAGGAGGGCTGCAGCGACAAGTGTTGGGAGAACCAGCAGTGCCCCTATGAGCTCTCATTCCCCGAGCGGCTCAAGCTCGCGGGCTACAACGGGACCGCGGCAGAACTCCTGGCCGCCGGGGACGGCTACTACGACGGCCGGGATGTCCTGGCGGACTGGACTGACGGAGAGTGGTATCCCGCCGCTCATGCGGCCCTCAATAGCCCGAGCTACAGTGAGGTCGCCTGCTCGTTCGTCCGCTGCCATTACTGTTGGGTCCATACGATCTATGTCTGCCTCCTCGGAGCTGGGGAGGGCTAGGATTAAGGCCCCACCTCTTCGATCAGCTTGCATCGATCCCCAGTGCATTCCAGAACGACGCGAGCACGGAGCATCTTCTCTGGTCGGCAGCTAGGTGCGGGCTGCTGGCGCCGGCCGCGGGGTTCAGCAGGCGGTTCGGACGATACTTGGCAACAGTGATCCTAGAGCAGCGTCAGGGGAGACAAAGCTCAGCGCGATCGGAGCTTGAGCAGAGGAGCCGGCTTGAGCTCGGGAAGAAGCGGGCCAAGGCCGAGACGGCGAAAAAGGCTTACAAACAGCGAGGAACTCGGCCGGCCAGGTGTGGCTCTCTGGGGCAGCTAGGTTTCACACTCACTCGATTTGGCATGCCCTGCTTGGCGGGGCTATGATCGTGCCAGTGAGGAGGTGAGCGGCTCAATGCGCAAGCTCTTCATCTTGGCTCTCCTGTTAGCCCTGGTCGGGGGGACTGCCGGAGCGGAGCATATCATCACCGGCACCGTCTTCCACGATGCCAATCTCAACGGAGTCCCCGACAGCGGCGAGAGCGGCCTGGAAGGGGTTCTGGTAAGTGACGGCAAGGAGATCGTCGCCACCGCGGCTGACGGGTCCTTCAGCTTCGCCCTCGGCGCCGGGAGCAGGATTGTCTTCGTCAGCATCCCCTCCGGCTGGTGGACCGACCAGTTCTATCGCCATATCGAGGAGGCGCGCTTCGCGGCCACGGGCACGAGCCTCGACTTCCCTCTCTACCCGATCCCGATCGCCCAGGAATTTACCTTCATCCAGGTCACTGATATCCACATCATCCCTCAGGCCAAGACCGCGGTGGAGGAGTTCGTCGCCCGGGCCAACGGGCTCGGGCCGGACTTCGTCGTCTCCACAGGCGATCTGGTCTTCGATGTCTGCTACTACACGAACCTGGCCGATACCCTCGAAGAGGTCGAGGCCGCCTTCACGCTCTACCGCGAGGCCACAAGCGGCCTGGCCTCGCCGCTGTTCCATGCCATCGGGAACCACGACTGCGCCTGCGCCCTTGACCCTAGCCTTCCAGAGTATTACAAAGGGGCTTACCAAAAGCACTTCGGCCCGCTGTGGTATTCCTTCGACTTCGGGGAGTGGCACTTCATCGTCCTGGACGGGAACTCGCCCGAGCCGCTCCCCACTAATTGGCTGAGCGAAGAGGAGTTGGCCTGGCTCGGGCAGGACCTTGCCCTTCAGCCCAAAGACCGGCCGATCCTCCTCTTCTCCCACCAGCCGCTCTTCCTCTGCCGGAATTACGATAAGCTCCTGGAGCTCGTCCGGGGCTACAATGTCAAGGCCGCCCTGGCCGGCCACGAGCACGCGACCTATACTAGAGAAGCAGGGATCACGAATATCGTGACCGGTGCCCTCTCCGGCCGCTGGTGGGGCGATGATGGGGTCCACTGGAACGGCTCCAATCCCGATGGGAGCCCGCAAGGCTTCCGGCTCTGTCGGATCAACGGGGAAGAGTTCAGCTCGGAATACCTGAGCATGAAATGATCAAAGGAGGCAACGGTGGCAGTCAATGCTTACGTCCTGCTCAAGTGTGAGGGTGGAATGGCCGAAGAGGTGGCAAGACGGCTGCTCGCGGGGAAGCATGTCAAGCTGGCGGATACCCTCTTCGGAGACTATGATGTGGTCGCTTATCTCGAAGTCGAGGAACTGCTCGACACCTTCTCGGTCCGGAAGTTGGACGAGATCGTCACCAAGGAGATCGCGACGATCAAGGGCGTGGTCAGCACCAACACCCACATCGTGACCACGTCGCGTGAGCTGCGGGAGCTCCAGAAGGGCCACTGAAATGAGGCATCTAGTCTCGTTGCGCGACTGGGGCCGGGAGGAGATCTGGGAGGCCCTCGAGCTCTCTCTTCATCTGAAGCGGGAGCTTCGGGCCGGAGGGAACCGGCCCTTGCTTAAGGGGAAGACCCTGGGACTGATCTTCCAGAAGCCTTCCTTGCGGACGCGGGTCTCCTTCGAGGTGGGGATGAACCAGCTCGGCGGGCGGGCGCTCTACCTCGGCCCGGAGGAGATCCGGCTCGGCGAGCGGGAGACGGTCGAGGATGTCGCCCGGGTCCTCTCAAGGTATGTCGACGGGCTCATGGCCCGTGTCTTCGGCCACGAGATCGTCGAGGAGCTGGCCAGGTTCGCCGAGGTCCCGGTGATCAATGGCCTCTCGGACCTCGAACACCCCTGTCAGATCCTGGGAGACCTTCTGACGATCTATGAGAAGAGGCGGCGGCTCGAGGGGCTGAAGCTCGCCTTCATCGGCGATGGGAACAATGTGGCCCATGCCTGGCTTGCGGGCGGGCCGAAACTGGGAGTGAGTGTGACGATCGCCTGCCCCGAGGGCTATGAGCCGAAGGAGGAGTTCGTCGAGCATGCCAAGGCCCAGGGGGCCGGGGCCAAGGTCGAGGTGGTCCACGACCCCGAGGAGGCGGCCCGCGGGGCTGATATCCTCTACACCGATGTCTGGGCTTCGATGGGCCAGGAGGCCGAGCTCGAGCGAAGGCGGCGGGCCTTCCGCGGCTTTCAGATCAATGAGCGGCTGATCGGCCTCGCTAAGCCCGACTGCCTGGTGATGCACTGCCTCCCGGCCCACTACGGGGAGGAGATCACTTACGAGGCGGCCCACTCGCCGAACAGCGTGATCTACGACCAGGCGGAGAACCGGCTCCACGGCCAGAAGGGGGTCCTAGCGCTCCTCTTAGCATGATTCGCGTCGCGATCACCGGCCGGCCCGGGTGCGGGAAGACCACCCTCATCCGGAAGGTCGTGAGGGCCCTCCAGCCCGGCTTGAGCCTCGGAGGGATCTACACCGAGGAGATCCGGGAGGGCCGAGCCCGGAAGGGCTTTGCGATCATCGACATCTCTACTGGCCGGCGAGGACTCTTGGCCCACACCGGTCTTCCCTCCGCCGCCGGCCCGCGGGTCGGGAAGTATCGCGTGAACCTGAAGGACATCGAGGAGCTCGCCGTCCCAGCGATCATGGAGGCCCTCAAGGCCAAGGAGCTATTGGTGATCGACGAGCTCGCACCGATGGAGCTCGCCAGCCCGAAGTTCGTCGAGGCCGTGGAAGCGGCCCTCGCATCGGAGTGCCACCTCTTGTTCGCGGTCCAGGAGCGGTCGGCCCACCCGCTGGCCCAGCGGATCCGGAGGGAATTCTCGGTCTATGAGGTCACCCCCTCCAATCGGGATGGGCTATTTCAAGAGCTCCTGGCCCTGTTTACTTGAGTGAAGCAGCTTGCTCCTCATCCAGGGCGGCCTTGACCTCGGGAAGCGAGATAGCACTACCGATCGAGATACCAAGCCGCGCTCTTGACTCCCTCCTGAAGGAGCAATTAGACTGGAATATGGAGGGGCGCGATGAGCATCTTTCGGATCCTCCTGAGCCGCTGGCTGCCCTGGTGCCGCGCAGAGCTTCCGAAGGAGGTGCGGGGACCTTGACCTTTGCAGAGGCGGTCCATAAGCGAGGTGAGGAGGATGAAGATCGAGTCCTACCACTTCGGCGAGATCGTGATCGGCGGTAAAGAATACAGGAACGATGTGATGATCTACCGCGGCCAGGTGGTCGGCTGGTGGCGAGCTGAGGGGCACCACCTCCAGTTGCGCGATTTGAACTGGCTTCTCGAGCAGGAGCCCTCGCCGGAGGTCATCGTCTTAGGAAAGGGGCGCTACGGCCTAGTGGCCGTCCCGGATGAGGTCGTCCAGGCCCTCGCGGGGCGCGGGATCGAGGTGCTGGTCCGGAACACCAAGGACGCCTGTGAGGCCTATAACGAGCTGGTCGGCTCGCGGCGGGTCGCCGCCGCCTTGCATCTCACCTGCTAGGGCTAGGCTAGAGCTCGATCGGGCTGTAATACTGCTCGAGATCGCCCTTCCAGTCCGCCTGCTCATACTCGGGGAGCCGCCTCCCGGGCCGGCGGGGCTTAGCGATCAGTTCCAGGACCTCGAAGTCGGTAAAGAAGCTCCCGCTGTAGCTGGTCCTCACGACTGAGGCCGATGTCCTCTGCCCTCTCCATGGCCTCACCTCCTCTCCTAAGCGTGGACTGGTTGATCGGCGGGAGCCTTCACATCTTGCCGAACGGCCGGGAGCTAGCGGTGCAGGAAGACGAGGTAGATCCCGACGAAGTGGGCCGCGAGGATAATGACTGACTCCAGGCTCACCCGCCCGAGCCGGCCCGGGATCGGCCGGAGGATCGCCAACCCCACCAGCCCGCTCAGCACGAGGCCCACGAGCGTGGTGATCGCGTGGGCCTGGCTCCCCGCTGAGATGATGTAGCCGTCCCGATAGAAGATGTCCGAGACAAGGAGGATGTTCATGTTGAAGATATTGCTCCCCAGGACATTCCCGACGGCTAGGTCGATCGCGCCCATCCGGACCGCGAATATGCTCGTGACCAACTCCGGTAGTGAGGTCGTCGCGGCCACGAGGAGCGTCCCGATGAAGGTCCTCCCCAGCCCCGTGGCTGTGGCGATCATATCGGCCGATCTGCTGAGGAAGATCGCGGCGACGATCACCAATCCCGCCGAGATGAGGAATTCGGCCCAGGCCCGCGTCAGGCTCCTCTCCTTGCCCGCGAGCTGAACGAGCGCGCTCACGTTTGGATCGGCTGCCTCGGAGATCCTGTTCCTCCGCAGGTTCCAGATCCCGACACTGTAAATAGCCAAGATGATGTAGACCTCGACGCCGACGCCCAGCAGGCCGATGTTCGGACGGGTGAGGAGGCCGAGAGCGGCGATGGCCGAGAGGAGCATCCCCATGAAGGCCGTGGCCAAGTGGGAGGTCGAAGCCACGCCCAGGAGTGCCCCCCGGCCCCAGATGATCCCCGCGACCGCGAGGATGGTCATGTTGTAGATGTTGCTCCCGAACAGGTCGCCCAGGGCGATATCGACGAGCCGCATCGAGGCAGCGGCTCCCTCGGTGGCGACTTCGGGGAGCGAGGTGACCGCGGCAAGGAGGACGCTGCCGATGAAGACGCGGCCCAGGCCCGTTCCAAGGGCGATCTCATCGGCAGCCGCAGTCAGCCGCCGACTGGCAAGGAAGATCGTCGCGGCGCAGATCACGAAGACCAGCCAAGCAAGTCCGTAGCTCATCGGCTAAGCCCCCCTTTCTGGGCAACGAGAATGAGCCTTGATCCATCGAGCGAGGGCTCTTTCAGCTCCAGGTTACTATAGGCCTGGCGATATCTCCATCCGGCCCGGTGGAAGAGCGCGATCAGTTCATGGAGGCTGTAAAGGCGATGATTCAAGGCGATCTCGGCCTTGAAGCGATAGCCCCTCAGGGTCTTCTCGAAGAAGGTCCAGAGGTTCTCCATCCTGGAGGTCTCGAGGTTCAACCCGCGCTCCTCGACCACCAAGAGGTCCCCCACGCGGGCTAGACCGGCGCGCTCGAAGTGCCGGACGATCCAGTCGCGGGAGCCGATCTCCAGGACGAAGAGGCCGCCCTTCTCTGTCAGGGCCAGGCACTGCCGGAGGATGCTCTCATCGGTCGCCTCATCATAGTAGCCGAGCGAAGTGAACATGTTGATGACCACATCGAACCTCCGGGGCGCGAGGCCCTCGACCCGGCGGGCATCCATGGCCAAGAACTCCGCCCGCTCAAGGACGCCATGCTCTTGCGCCAGCTCCTTGGCTCGGGCGATATACCGCGGGGAGATGTCGATCCCCGTGACTTGATAGCCTCCTTTTGCCAAGTAGAGGCTATGCCTCCCGATCCCGCAGTTCAGGTCCAAGATCTTGCTCCCGGGCCTCACTCCATACTCCTGAAAGAGGTTGAGGAGCCCCCGGACCT
The DNA here is from genome assembly GCA_024653345.1 of Candidatus Acetothermia bacterium. Classification (GTDB taxonomy): domain Bacteria; phylum Bipolaricaulota; class Bipolaricaulia; order RBG-16-55-9; family JANLFV01; genus JANLFV01. The sequence continues at coordinate 41,341 of JANLFV010000001.1, read as the reverse complement.
CCTCTTCCGTCCGCGCCAGTCGCTCCTCCAAGAAGGCTTGGAAGAGCTCGCCGTGCTCGATGAACAGCTCCTGGACCCAGTCCTTCGTCATGCGCCGCCACTCTCCCTCTCAGAGCCGCCGCATAGTCAAAGCTCGCGATAGAGCACCCAATACCGCCGCCCCGGACCGCGGTGGAAGTAGAGCTCGAAGGTCCTCCCCTGATCGGTCCGCACCAGATAATAGTCCCGATGGCGCCTCCGCCACCAGGACCGCTTGAAGTCCAGCGCCTGCCGGGCGCTCAGGATCTCAACGATCCTGTGCTCCTTCCCTTGCAAGGTAAAGGCCGAAGGCAGGCCGGGCCTCTCGGCAAAGCGGACCTCGACCTCCTCGGCGATGAACCGTGGCTCGGCCACCACCTTACCTCTCACCGACGATGATCGTGAACTGCTGGGTGCGGGTCATCTGGTCGCGCTTGTTTGCCAGGCTCTTCTCCAGCTTGGCCAGACCTGAGGCGAACTCCGCCGGGCTGAGCAACTCCAGGGTCGAGATGTATCTGTTCCTCACGCGCTCGAGATAGCAGCTCGTGGGCGTCTCCTCTTGAAAGGCGAGCTCCTCCTCCCGAATGGCCGAGAACCCCGCGCCCTCCATGAGGGCCCGGATCTCCCTGATCGAGGGGAACCTCGCAAGGTCGATCTCCGCCAGGCTGGGGAAGAACGCGTTCAGCGGGGATTCCCGGATCTGGCGGTGCGAGACGGTCCAGACCAGGCCCCGCCCGCCAGGCCTGAGGACGCGATGCATCTCTCTGATCGCCTGGGCCTTGTCCCCCAGATGATGGAGGACCAGGCACATGAAGGCGAAGTCGAAGGCCCCCTCAGGGAAGGGGAGGGCCTGGGCATCCCCCAGGACCCAGTGCACCCCCGCGGCCCCTTTCTTCTGCCTAGCCTGCTCGAGCATCTCCTCCGAGAGGTCGAGGCCCCAGACCTCTGCTCCGGTCAGCCTTTGGAGAGGGATGGTTAATCTGCCCGTCCCACAGCCGATATCGAGGGCCTTCATCCCGGGAGAGGGCCTCCCCCAGCGGATGAGCACGCCCAGCCAGCCCTCGAGCAACTCTGGGGAGAGGTCTCGGTAACGATCGTAGGACGGGGCTATCTTGCCGTAATCGCACTTGAGGTCCATGCCGACCGAAGAGAATTATAGCTCCTTCTGTAGGAGGAGGCGGTCATCCCCATTGGGGAAGTAGCCGCGGTCAACGCGATAGTCCCGGAACCCGTTCGCCTGGTAGAAGGCCCGCGTCCTGGCATAGGGCTCGTAGAGGACGCTGTCAGCGGCGGTGGCCGCTTGCAGGATCTTGATGCGCTGAGCGATGAGGCGTTCCTGCGCCAATTGCAAAAGCCTCTTGCCTATGCCTCGGCGCTGATACTCCGGTCGGACTCCCATCCAGCTCAGCTCGGCTAAGTCTACTGCAAGAGTCTCGTAGGTGATGAACCCCACGATCTCATCTCCCTCGGTCGCGACGAATCCGTCGTGAAGTTCGAAATCCTGGGCCATCTCCTCCAGTCCCTCTCTAGTGAACCACTGCGGGAGGGCGCGCGCTACTTCTAACATGCCCGCATGGTCTCGCTCGGTCTTCGCTCGGAAGCTGAGCTCGGGCCCCAAGTCCGTTAGCCCCTGTCCAAGATCTCCCGGACCGCCTGGGCGAAGGCCCGGCTCTCGGGGTCGGCGGCGGGGACCAGCTCGATCTCCTCGGGCGAGCTCGCTCCCAGGCCCAGCTCCACAGCCCTTCGGATCTGGGCTTGGTCGAAGATCCTCCCCCGCGCAACGGCCGTGGTCATTTGATACATCCTCAAGATCGCCACCCCCGCGGCATCGAGCGCCACGCGATCTTGAGAGGCGAGGATCACTCCGGGGCTCTCCTTCGGCCCCTTGTCCGGCCCGCCCCGGACGAAGGCTTCCAGGGCATCGAGCACGATCAGATCTGGCCTGTAGAGCACATTGATCTCGGCGATCATCTGGCGCTGGTAGCGTGAAGAGTGCAATTCCATCATGTAATCATAGCCATCCTCCACGGAGTAGCGGGCGACCATCCCCACAGAGTTCTTCAGGCTCATCGTGAAGTGACCGCCGTATTGGTGGGTCTTGAGGCAGCAGGTCTGGACGATGCTCCCGGCCTGGAGGAAGAGCTTTGGCAGCTCCACCCCGCGCTTCCAGTGGCTCCCCTCGAGGGGGAGATGCTCCCACTCCTCGGCAGGAAGGTCATCGATCGGGATGGCCTGAAAGCCCATCTGTTCGGCCAACTTGAAGATCCCCTTTGCCTCCATGACCGACCTTGTGACGCCCATCCCGCTCCGGTCGGCCACGATGATCTTGCTTGCCCCCCTTTCCCGCAGCAGCTCTACCAAAGCTGCAAGAGTATCGTTATGTGTCGACCCCGGGAAGGGGTCAGCGCTGTTGAAGTTCGGCTTGAGGATTACCTCCTTCCCTGAAAACTGATCCTCGGGCAGGCCGAGCAACTCCACCGCGGCCCGGACCCCCTCTCGCCGGTCTTGGGCCTTGACGAGCGAGACGGGGGACTTGGGCTGGGGTTGAGGTTGAGCTCCCGCCCTCGCCGAAATCGAATGAGCATGAGAGCCAAGCTCGATGAGCAATAGGCCTCCGGTGAGCGCTCTCAGGAACTCTCGCCTGGTCATCGCCACCACCTCCCGGCCTATTTTATCCCAGCCCCTCCCGGATTTGAACGGCCGCCCGCCCGCTGGTATACCGAGTCGATGCGAGAGCGCGAGGTGCTGAGGCTCCTGGCCCAGCGGCTGGAGGTCGGGGACGACTGCGCCGTGATCCCCTTCCAGGGCACGAATCTGCTCTTGACCACGGACATGGTCCACCGGGCGACCGACCTCCCCAAGGGCGCAAGCGCTTACACCATCGGCTGGCGGGCGGCCGCGGTCTCTTTCTCGGATATCGCGGCGATGGGCGGTCGGCCGCTGGGGCTGGTCCTGGCCCTGGGCGCGCCCCAGTTTGAGAGGGGCTTCATCGAGGAGCTGCTCGCCGGGCTGGAGGCCTGCTGCCATCTAGTCGGAGCTGAGCTCCTCGGCGGGGACCTCGATCGCCACCAGGAGCTGACGCTCGTGAGCACGGCCCTCGGGCTGGCGGACCGGCCGATCCTGCGCTCCGGGGCGAAAGCGGGCGAGCTGGTCTGCCTGACCGGCCCGCTCGGGCGGACGGCCGTGGCCCTCAAGCTCTTCAGGTCTGGCCAGCTCGAGCGGGCCAACGAGCTCTTCCGGTTCACCCCAAGGGTTCAGGAGGGGCTGAGGCTCGCGCCATTTGCCTCGGCGATGATGGACATCTCCGACGGGCTGGCCCGCTCGCTCTACCAGCTTGCGGAGGCGAGCGGGGTGGGCTTCCGCATCGAATACGAGGAGGTCCCCGTCCTGCCCGAGGTCGAGGAGCTAGCCGCGGACGAGAGGGCCCGGAAGGAGATGGCCCTCTTCACCGGGGAGGACTTCGAGCTCCTCTTCACCCTCCCCGAGGAGAGGCTCCCCGCGGCCAGGGAGGCGGCCGAGCTTTTCGTCATCGGGCAGGCCTTGCCGGGGAAGAGGCTCACGCTGGTGGAAGCGGGCAAGGAGGCGGAGCTGGCCGACCTCGGCTATGAGCACTAGCGAGCTAGCCCTTCCCCTGGCCGATCAGCTCCAGGAACTCGGCCCGGGTCCGCGGGTCCCGGCGGAAGAGTCCCTTCATCGCCGAGGTGACCATCCTCGCATTCTGCTTCTTCACCCCGCGCATCGCCATGCAGAGGTGGAACCCCTCGAGGACCACCCCGACACCCTGGGGCTCGACGGCCTCCATCAGGAAGTTGGCGATCTCCTCCGTCAGGCGCTCCTGGAGCTGGAGCCTCCTGGAGAAGTGGTCGACGATCCTGGGGATCTTGGAGAAGCCGATCACCTTCCCGTCGGGGATGTAGCCCACATGGGCCTTGCCGAAGAATGGGGTGAGATGGTGTTCACACAGAGAATAGAACTCAATGTCTTTAACGACGATCATCTCGTCATACTCGACAGCGAAGAGCGCCCCATCGATGATCTCGCGAGGGTCAGTCCGATAGCCGCTGGTCAGCTCGGCGAGCATCTCCGCCACCCGCTGGGGCGTGAGCCGGAGCCCCTCGCGCTCGGGATCCTCGCCGATCTTCAGGAGCAGCGCGCGGGCGAGTTCCTCGATCTGGGGAAGGCTTATGTCGCCAGTCATGGGGAAGATTACAGCGATCGGGGGGCGACCGCGGCCAGCTCTGCTCTGACCAGCTCGACCAGCCGCGGCAGAGCCTCAGCCACCGGCCCGCTCAGCCCCTCCTCGACCGTCTGGATGTCAGCTACATCCACGGTGTAGATTATCACCTCGCGGGGGAAGTCCAGCCCGAGCCTCTCGGCCAGGGCTGCCACCTCCCTCAGGCCTGCACGATGGGGGGTGAGCGCCTCCGCCGGAGCTTCGAGCTCATCTAAGGTGAGCCGCCGGATCCTGCCTGGCTCCTCCCCGGGGATCAGGGCATCGATGATGATCGCTCGCTCGTGGCCTTCCAGCAGGTCCAGTAGCTCCAACCCGCCCCGCCAGCTCTCGGCGAAGGTGACCCCGCCATCATGAACGAGCTCCTTCAAGATCCGCACGGCCCACAGGCCTAGGCCGTCGTCTCGGAGAAGCTCATTTCCCAGGCCGAGGATCAGCATCGGCTAACCTCGCCGGAGTTCTCTTAGGAGCTCCCCACGATGGTCGTAGACCTCGACGAGGAGCGGCATCTGCCCGGGGAGGGCGTGGGTGGCGCAGGCATGACAGGGGTCGTAGGCTCGGAAGGCCATCTCCACCATGTTGAGGAGCCCCTCATCGAGCTGGCCGTCGCCGTGGATGACCTCTCTCGCGGCCTTGTCCACGGACATCGCGATCCGAGCGGAGTTGTTCTGCGTGGCCACGATCAAGTTCGCCTCCTCAATCACGCCGCGCTCATCGGTCTTGTAGTGGTGGATCAGCGTCCCCCGCGGGGCCTCGACCACCCCGATCCCCTCCTTCGGGATGGCGGTGGGGAGGAGGCGGACCTTAGGATCGGTGATCTCGGGATCATCGGCCAGTTCCTTGATCCGCTCCCCGGCGTAGATCATCTCCACGATCCTCGCCCAGTGGGTTGCTAGAGTATGGTGGACCGGCCTTTCGCCGAAGAAATCGTAGAACTCCTCGTAGGCAGCTTGGGCCTCGGGGGTGGCCATCCCTGAAGCGGCATTGAGCCTTCCCAATGGAGCCACGGCCAAGATCCCCGAATCCGGCCCGTCGACAAAGCCCTTCCACCCCACCTTCTTCAAGAAGGAGAACTTGGTGTAACTCCACGGCTCGACGTGCTCAGCGATATGTTCCAGATAATCCTGGGCCCTGAACTTGGCGAACTCCTTGCCCGAGGGATCGACCACTCGGACCTGGCCGTCATAGAAGTTCACCCTGTCCCGGTCATCGACCAAGCCCATGTAATAAGTCTTGTGGGTGTAGGCCTCGGACTTGATCAGCTCGAGATATTGCGGGTTATCCTGCAAGGTCTTCTTGAACAGCTGGAGGGTGAACAGGGCGAACTCGACCGCTCGGGCGGCCGTCTCCTGAAATCTCTTCTGGTCCTCGGCTGTGAGGGCCTTGGAGACCCCGCCGGGGAGGCCCATCACCGGGTTGATCGTCCGCCCGCCGACGAGAGCCTCCAGCTCGCGCAGCTCCCTCCTCATCCCGATCACCCGCTTGCCCACCTCCAGGCCGACCTTCCCGATCACCCCGAGGATGTTCCGCTCGGCCTTGGGGGCTCTGGGGCCCACAAAGAGGTCCGGCCCGCCAAGGTAGAAGAGATGGATCGCGTGATCCTCGAAGATGAACACATTGTAAGCCAGCTCGCGGATCTTCTTCGCCGCCGCGGGCGGGTCGACCTTGTAAAGGTCATCCAGGGCCTTGGTGGCGGCCATGTGGTGGGCCCAGGGGCAGACCCCGCAGATCCTGGAGGTGATCTGGGGCATGTCCTCGGCCAGCCTCCCCTGGGAGAACTTCTCGAACCCCCTTAGCTCCGGGATCTGGAGGTAAGCCCGCTCGACATCCCCTCGATCATTGAGGAAGATGACGATCTTCCCATGGCCCTCCAAGCGGGTGATCGGATCAATGGTGATCTTCCTCATCTGCCCTCCTTGGTGAGCCTCTTCCGTCGAAGGAGCGAGGTGGGAAGGCTATAGCGGTAGAAGGTCCCCACCGGGTCGGGCACCTCCCGCAAGACCTTGATCAGCTCCTCCTCCGAGTTGTAGTCGATGAGCGAAGCCAGGGCCGCGATGCCCTTCGCCCCGAAGTCGCGCACATGGTCCAGGGGGCCGAAGCAGCCCGTGCAGGGCATATGGGCCCTGATACATTGAGCCCCGCACCCCTCACGGGTGGCCGGCCCCAGACAGAGGATCCCTTGAGCGAGGAGGCAGAGGTTCGGATCGGGGATCACCTGGTGGACCCGCTTGATCCGCTTTATTGACAGCTTTTCCGGCTTAGTCTCGTTCAGGGGGCACTCGTGGCAGAGCGCTCTCGTCCCGGCCCCGAGGACCGTCCCCTTGGGGGGGAGCTCCCCGGAGAGGAGCGTTTGGAAGGCCCTCTTGGTCACTGGAGCCGTGGGAGGGCAGCCCGGCACATAGTAGTCTACCTCCACCGCCTGGTCGAGGGCCTTCACCGCCTCCCAGAACTCCGGAAGCTCCAACTCCTTGCCGTCTAGTTCTAGGTGGGACTGGGGCAGGGCCCCGTGGGGATTGTCCACCGAGGGCGCTTGCCGGTAGATGTAGTCGATGATGGCCTCGTCGTCCCACAGGTTGGCCAAGCCTGGAATCCCCCCGAGGTGGGAGCAGCTGCCGTAGGCTATTAGGTATTGAGACTTGCTCCGGAGGAGCTCGGCCATCTCTTGGTGCTCGGAGAGGCGGATCGAGCCGTTGATGAACGCAGCGGTGATCGCGCGCTCGGGGAGGGCCTCGACATCGCTCTTCTTGAAGTCCAGAGCGATCGGCCAGAAGACGAGCTCCACCTGCTCCGCCAGCTTGAGGAAATCCTCAGCGAGATCGACGGCGGCCTCCTCGCAGCCGCCGCAGCTCCCGCACCAATAGAACGCGACTTTCGGTTTAGCCATCCTCCGCGCGCCTCCTCACTCCGCCTCCTTAGCCTCAGGCCTCTCACTCCCTGTCGCGGGGCTTCGGCTCGATCCAGCGGGCTCCAGCTCACGGTGCCAGTTCAGCGGGCCCAGTTTCTTGAGTTGCTCGGTCATCTCGTCGATCACCCGCTTCACCTTCTCCCCCTCGGAGGCGGCGATCCACTCGAGGCGGAGCCGCTCGCGCTCGATGCCCAACTGCTCCAGCATCGCCGCGAGGAGGTGATAGCGTCTCAGGGCCTTGTAGTTTCCCTCCTGGTAGTGGCAGTCCCCAGGGTGGCAGCCGCCGATGAGGACCCCGTCCGCGCCCTCGCGGAAGGCCTGGAGCACGAACTGTGGGTCGACCCGGCCCGAGCACATCACCCTGATGATCCGGGCGTTGGGGGCATATTGCATCCTCGAGGTCCCGGCCAGATCGGCCGCGGTATAGGTGCACCAGTTGCAGAAGAAGGCCACGATCTTCGGCTCGAAGCTCATCCTCTCACCTCCGCCCTCTGGGCCGCCACGGGGGCGTGCTTCGCTTGGAGGTAGGCGTGGATCGAGCGGGCGGCCCGCTTCCCGTCCCCGATCGCCTTGATCACCGTGGCCGCGCCGCTGATCACATCGCCCCCGGCGAAGACACCCTCGAGGGTCGTCTGCCCGGTGGCATCGACCTGAATCCGGTCCCAGCGGTCGTGCGCAAGCCCCTCCGTCGCCCGTTGGAGGAGGGGGTTGACATCCTGCCCGATCGCCATGATCACCGTGTCGACCTCCATGGTGAACTCCGAGCCCTCGATGGGGATGGGCCGGCGGCGGCCTGAGGAGTCCGGCTCGCCCAGCCTCATCCGAATGCACTCGAGCCCCTCGACTCGCTCTCTGCCGAGGACCCTGGTGGGATTGGTCAGGAGGACGAACTCGATCCCCTCCTCCTCGGCGTGGCGGACCTCCTCGATCCGCGCGGGCATCTCCTCTCTCGAGCGCCGGTAGACGAGATAGACCTTCTCGGCCCCGAGCCGGAGGGCCGTCCGTGCGGAGTCCATCGCCACATTCCCTCCGCCGACTACTGCCACCCGCTTGCCGACATAGATCGGGGTGTCGAACTCCGGGAACCGATAGGCCCGCATCAGGTTGGAGCGGGTGAGGAACTCGTTCGCGGAATAGACCCCGTTGAGGTTGATCCCCGGGATGTCCGGGAGAATCGGGGCTCCTGCGCCGGTGCCGATGAAGACCGCCTCATAGCCCAACTCCCGGAGGTCTTGGATGGTCAGGGTCTTCCCGATGATCACATCGGTCAAGAACTCCACCCCCAGCCTGCGAATGTCCCGCACCTCCTCCTCGACGATGATGTTGGGGAGGCGGAACTCAGGGATCCCGTATACCAGGACCCCGCCGAGCTCATGGAGCGCCTCGAACACCGTCACCTCATACCCGAGCTTGGCCAAGTCAGCGGCACAGGTCAAGCCTGCAGGGCCGCTGCCGACCACGGCAACCTTATGGCCGTTCCGCTCGATCTCGACCCTCGGCCCCTCCGCCGCACCGTGGGCCCGGCACCAGTCAGCGACGAACCGCTCGAGTTTCAGGATGCTCACCGGCTGGCCCTTCCGGCCCAGCTTGCAGTTCCGCTCGCACTGCTCCTCCTGGGGGCAGACCCGGCCGCAGACCCCGGGAAGGCTGTTCGTCTCCTTGATCACCGCCAATGCTTCCTCGAATTCACCCTTCCGGACATGCTCGATGAATTGGGGAATCTTCACTTCAGCGGGGCAGCCCTCGACGCAGTTGGGGTGGTCGCAAACAAAGCAGCGGGTCGCCTCCTTCCGCGCCCAGCGCTCGTCCAGCCCGAGCGAGACCTCGGCGAAGTCCCTGATTCGCTCCGCCCAGGCTCGCTTCGGGACCTCCTCCAGCCTCCCGTAGCATAACTTGAGGACTCTCTCTTGCTTCACCGGGCTCATGATCTCGTCCGTCTCTCCTCCTCGTAGCGCGCGAGCGCCAACCGCTCCTGGTCGCGATACTGATTGAGCCGGCGGGTGAGCAGGTCGAAGTTGACCAGCCAGCCGTCGAAGGTCGGGCCGTCGACGCAGGCGAACTTCGTCTCACCCCCAACCTCCACGCGGCAGCAGCCGCACATCCCCGTGGCATCGACCATGATCGGGTTCACATCCACGAGGGTCTTCACCCCGTGACGCTTCGTCACCTCCACCGCGGCCTTCATCATCGGGACGGGGCCAATCGCCACCACCAGGTCGGCCGAGTCTCGAGCGAGCAGCTCATCGAGCGCCTCGGTGACGAACCCCTTCCGCCCGTAGGAGCCGTCGTCCGTGGTTATATGGACCTCGTCGCTGATCTGGCGAAACATCTCCTCGAGGATGAGCAGCTCTTTGGTCCGAGCACCGATGATCGAGCCCACCCAGTTGAGCGACTTCAACTCCTTGGCGACATGATAGGCCGGGACGACCCCCACGCCCCCGCCGACGATGATGACCTTCCCGTATCGCTTCACGGGGAAGGGGTTCCCCAGGGGGCCGACGAAGTTCATGAGCTCACCCCCTGGCTCCATCTCGCCCAACTGCTTGGTCGTCTTCCCGACCTCCTGGACCACTAGGGTGACCGTCCCCGCTTGAGGATCGGCCTCCAGGGGGGTGAGCGGGATCCGCTCACCTCTCTCGTCGAGGCGGATGACCACAAAGTGGCCCGCGCGGACTTTCCTCGCTACCAGCGGGGCCCTGATGCGGAAGAGCTTGATCCCCGGCGCTAGCGCCCGCTTCTCCAAGATCTCATAGCCCATAGTCACTTCCACCTCGCGCACCTTCTGGCGCTCGTTCGAATCAGCCCTCCTGGAGGAGGGCCTCGATCTCCGCCATGATCTGCTCGTCCTTGAAGTGGGCCTGGGTCGCGGCCCCAGAGGGGCAGGCGGCGACGCAGGTGCCGCAGCCCTTGCACAAGGCAGCATTGACCACGGCCACTCTCCTCTCCTCGTCGAAGTCGATCGCCCCGAAGGGGCACAAGCTGATACAGGTCCGGCAGCCGGAGCAGAGGCTCGCGTCGATCTGCGCGGTGTAGGCCTCCAGCTTCACCTGGCCGGCGTCGATGAGGGCCAGCGCCCCGGCTGCGGCCGCCCCAGCTTGGGCGACGGAGTCCGGAATGTCCTTGGGGCCTTGGCAGGCGCCGGCCAGAAAGATCCCGTCGGTGAAGGTCGAGACCGGGGCGAGCTTGGGGTGGCGCTCGAGGAACCAGCCGTCTTGGCTGCAACTGATGTTGAACAGCCTCCTTATCTCTTCCGCATCGGCGCGCGGCTCAAGCCCGACCGCCAGGATCACCATGTCCACCTCCAGGTCATACATCTCGTCCAGGAGGATGTTCTCGCCGATGAGATGGAGCTTCCCGTCCCGCTGGACGATCTCGCCGGGTAGGCCGCGGATCAGCTTCACCCCCTCGGTCCGGACGCGGCGGTAGAACTCCTCATAGCCCTTCCCGAAGGTCCGCATGTCAATGTAGAAGTTGTAGACTTCCGCGCCGGTCCGCTCCTTCACCAGGTGGGCGAACTTCAGGGAATACATGCAGCAGATCTTGGAGCAGTAGGGATTGAAGCGCTCATCCCGCGAGCCGACGCAGTGGATGATCGCGATCCGCTTGGGGGTGGAGCCATCCTTCAGGACGACCTTCCCCTCGGTCGGCCCGGCGGAGTTGACCAGCCGCTCGAACTCCAAGCCGCTCAGGACATTGTCGTAGCGTCCATAGCCGTATTGCGGGATCTTGCGGGGGTCGAAGGTCTTATAACCTGTAGCGAGGATCACCGCGCCGACCTCGACCTCAACAAGCTCGTCTTCCATGGTGTAATCGATCGCTTCGGGCTCGCAGACCGTCCAGCAGAGGCGGCAATCGCAGCAGCCGGCGCACTTCAAGCAGCGCTCGGCCTCCTCCAGCGCCGCCCTCTCCTCCAACGGGAGTTGGACCTCCTGGAAGCCCTTCCGCTCGGCGACCGGCAGGCGCGGCCCCTCCTGGCGCGGGCGCTGCTCTACGCCCGAGGTCTCGACCTCGATTGTGCTGGCGTAGGGGCCCTCGAGCTCCCGGGCACCATACATATCGAGGCCGTTGAGGTAGCGATGGATCGACTCCGCGCCCTTCCTCCCCGACGCCATGGCCTCGACCACCGACAGTGGGCCGCTGACGCACTCGCCCCCCGCGAAGACCCCCGCGACATCGGTGGCCAGGGTGAGCGGATCGGCGGCGAGATAGCCCTCTGCAGTTAGCTTGAGGCCCAGATGCGCGACTGCCTCGGCTTCGGGAACGCCCCCGGCGGAGATGATCAGGGTCTCCCCCTCTATCACGAACTCCGTTCCCGCAGTCTTACATTCCAACCCCTCGACCCTGCCGTTGCCGAGTATCCTCACCGGCGTGACGGCGGTCTCCAGCCTCACCCCCTCCTCCTGAACCGCCTCGATCTCCTCGGAGGCGGCCTTGGGTTGGGGAAGACGGGAGACGAGGGTGGCCTTAGCTCCCCGCCTGACGGCTGCGCGGGCGATATCCAAAGCCCGGTCATCATCACCTAAGATGATGACGCTTCGCCCCACCTCGAGCGGTCGGCCCCGCCTGAGCGAAGCCAAGAACTCTCGCCCCCGGATCACTCCCCGCAGCTCTGCGCCGGGGATCGCCAGCTTCTCCAAGGGGGCTCCGATGGCGATGAAGACCGCCTGATGCTCCCTCAGGAGCTTATCAACCTCCACCCTGGAGCCGCGGCGGATCTCGATTCCGATCTCCTCCAGCCGGGCGATCTCCTGTTCCAAGATCTCCTGGGGGAGGCGAAACGCCGGGATGGCGGAGAGCCTTCCGCCCGGCTCGGCCTCAGCTTCGTAAACGGTTACCCGGTAGCCCTTCCGACGGAGATCGTAGGCGCAGGCCAGCCCGGCCGGGCCACTTCCGACGACGGCTACCGACTCCTCCCGCTCCGCCTCCGGCCCGGGCAGCTCCCACTCCCCGACCGTGTCAGTGACGAGCCGCTTCAGCTGGCGGATTGCCAGGGGCTGATCGACATCCCTCCGGCTGCAGTCCTCCTCGCAGGGGTGGTGGCAGACACGGGCCAGGGTGGCCGGGAGAGGGTTGTCCCAGAGGATCAGGTCGAGGGCCTCCTCGAATTTCCCCTTCGCGGCGAGGGCGATGTAGCCGTAAGCGTTCTGATGGATGGGGCAGGAGGCCTGACAGGCCGGGACGCCCTTCCGGGAGATGGTGTAGATGTTCGGGACCGCTTGGGGGAAGGGGCGGAAGATCGCCTTCCTCTCACGCAGCCCCTCATCGAACTCGGAGGGTAGGGTGATGGGGCAAGGGTCCTCGCAGTCGGAGCAGCCGGTGCAGTCGGCAGTCACCTTGCGGGCCTTCTTCCTGATCTTGGCCTTGAAGTTTCCCACATAGCCCTCTATGGACTCGACCTCGCTGTAGGTGAGGAGCTCGATGTTCGGATGGGCCCCGACATCGCTCATCTTGGGGGTAAGGATGCAGGCGGAGCAGTCGAGGGTCGGGAAGGTCTTGTCCAGTTGGGCCATATGCCCCCCGATAGACGGCTCCCGCTCGACGAGATAGACCCGCTTCCCCGCCTCGGCCAGGGTCAAGGCCGCCTCGATCCCGGCGATCCCTCCACCGACGACCAGGACATCAGGGTTGACCGGGACCTCGCGGACCTCGAGCGGTTCATGGTAGGAGACCCGCCGCACGGCTGCCCGGACGAGAGCCTTCGCTTTCTCCGTGGCCAGACCGCCGTCGCGGTGGACCCAAGAGTCCTGCTCCCGGATGTTGGCCATCTGGAAGTAGAACGGGGTGATCCCCTCCTCCGTCAGGACCCGGCGGAAGGTCCGCTCATGGAGGAGCGGTGAGCAGGCCGCGACCACCACGCGGTTGAGCCCTTGCTCGCGGATGTCCTTCTTGATCAGCTCCTGCCCGGGATCGGAGCACATGAACTTATAGCTCCGCGCGACGACCACGCCGGGGAGGGTCGAGGTAAAGCCTGCCACCTGCTCGACATCGATCCTCTCGGCGATGTTGACCCCGCAGTGGCAGATGTAGACCCCGATCCGCTCCTGGCCTGCCGCGCCCTCAGCCATCCTTCTTCTCCTCCGCCAGCCTCATGCTCACCAGCTCCGCCAGGTCCAGAACCTGGAGCGCTCCCTCCGCACTGAGGGACTTGACGGCCTCCTCGAAGTTGATCAGGCAGAACGGGCAGGCGGTGACCAGGACCATGGCGCCGCTGGCCAGGGCCTCTCTCACGCGGACTGCCCCGGGATGCTCTCGCTCCTCCGTCTCCACCCACATCCGTCCGCCGCCACCGCCGCAACAGAAGCTCTGTTCACGATTCCGGGCCATCTCCACCAGCCTGACCCCCGGGATGGCGCGCAGGACCGCCCGCGGCTCCTCATAGATGTTGTTGTGCCTTCCCAGATAGCAGGGGTCGTGGTAGGTGACGACTAGCTCCTCCCCTGGGGCGAAGGCGAGCCTCCCCGCCCGAACCAGCTCGGCCAGAAGTTGGGTGTAGTGCCAGACCCTCCCGTTGAGCTTGGGGTATTCGTTCGAGAAGACGCTATAGCAGTGGGGCGAGGTGGTGAGGATCTTCTCCGCGCCGGTCTCGTTGAGCTGCGCGGAGTTCTCCTCGGCCAAGAGCTGAAAGAGCCCCTCCTCGCCCAGGCGCCGGGCGGAGTCCCCGCAACAGCGCTCTTCCTCCCCGAGAAAGCCGGCCTCTACCCCGGCATGGTCCAGTATCTTCACCAACGCCTTGGCCACCGCCTGGCTCCGCGGATCGTAGGAGGCGGCGCAGCCGACGAACCATAGCCACTCCAGCCCCTGCTCGAATCTTCTGAGTGATAGCCCGCTAGCCCACTCGGCCCGCTCGCCCTTCGGCAGGCCCCAGGGGTTGTTCCGGCGATAGATGTTCTCCAGGGCGTCGGCCACCCCCTGGGGGAGATGGCCGGTCTCGACCAATCTGCTGCGGAGCGAGGTGATCACCTCCGGCGGCTTCACCTTCTGCGGGCAGACCTTGACGCAGGCGTCGCAGGTGCTGCACTGCCAGAGTAGCGCTGACTCCAGGAGCTCGGCTCGGTCCATCTGCGCGCCGAGCAGGAACTTCCGCGGGCGGAATTCGCTCACGGCGCTTATCGGACAGACGCCAGTGCATCTTCCGCATTGGTAGCAGTAATCGAGCGAGAGGAATCGTTCGGCTACGATTCGATCTATCTCTTCAACCTCGATCATCTCGCTCTCCTCCTCGTGGGCGTGTCTGATCCCGCTCTCTCTGGCTCGCGACTTCTAGTCATCGGCGGTTGGCTGAGTGCCAATGGGCGATCACTCATTTGGGAATCTAAGGCAACCATCGGGAGAGCCACCATGATATTCATCATGCGAAGGGATGATTTAGGTCCAGGGCAGATGGCCCGTCCGCAGGCCTCAGCGGGCCGGTGCTCGCCGTTGAGGGTGATGGCGGTTACAGATTGGGGGCGGCGTTGCGGATAGAAATAGAAGGGTGCCAACGGACATGGAATGAGCGAAGGCAGAAAAGGGAGGAATCTGATGAACAGAAGAGCAGTGTGGATTTCGGTGCTCTTGGTTTTGGGAGTTGCGCTTGTCTCCTCGGCCCAGGGCGGGCCGCGGGTCGCGGGGGTCTATCGGCTGGAGTTCGATCCGCTCGCGGCCGATGTGGCTCAAGGAGTCCGGCCGGGAGAGGCGGTAAGCGTGGTCGCGCCGGGCGAGCTGGTGCTCATCGCCGGGGAGGGGTTCGGACCTGAGGTGGTTGTCCTCTTTGGCGATCTGCCGATCAAGCCGCTGGCTCAGCCATTCTCCAATGAGGGGCGGTTGATCGTAGTGGTCCCTCAGCTCCATCCCGGTGCGGTCAAGGTCCTTGTCCAGAGGGGGAAAGAGCGAGGGAACGAGCTCGAGCTCACCATTAGCCAGGGCGTGGTCGGGGTGGGGCAGGAGAGTTACGCGGCCTTCAAGGCGATCGAGGAGTTCCTCTTCCTCGCCGGGCAGGTGATCTGGGCCAGTCTAGAAGAGCTGCCCACGGCGTTTCAGCCCTTCGCCGCCGAGACGATCGCCCTCTTGCAGAAGGACCGGCTGTTAGCACTCCAGCTCGAGCGGACCCTCTCCAGCCTGAGCCAAGGCGAGCTGCGGCTCCTGGACGGCTTGTTCGCGTCCGTAGGCCTGAAGCAGTTCCTGCAGAGTTACGGCACTTCCTGGCAGGATGGCACGGTGAGCGCCGCCTCGCTCGAGGGGCTGCACCGAACTCTCCAATACAAGGGGAGTGCCCTAAAGGCGATCGGCGAGCTACTCGGTGAGCTGACCGTGACCGTCTGGAACGGCACGGATGTGACCTCAGCCGGTCAGCAGGAGCTGGGGAGGCTCTTCCGCGCCCTGGGGGAGTTGAATGAGAACCTGGGCGGGAATGCGGCCTTCCTCGCCTCCTTGCTCCGGGAGGGCGTCTGGGAGATTCGCTGGTTCACGCTCCAGCGCGGGGTCGGCGATCTCGCTCTCGGCCTCGCGGCTCTCGAGGAGAAGCTCGACAACCCCGATCACGGCCTGGCAGCCCTGGCGGCCAAGATCGATCAGCTCGGGTTCAACTTGAACCTCTCCTTGAATGGGCTGAGCGCTAACATCAGCCTCTTAGAGGGCTGGCTGCGCGAGATCACCGCGCGGCTCGACACTCAACTCTGGCCCGGGCTGTTGAGCATCACCGCGCGACTGGACAACCCGGACTACGGCCTGGCCGAGATCAAGGCCGAGGTGGCGGCGATCGCCTCCCAGCTCGAGACGACCTTCCTCCCCGGCATGATGGAATTGCTCCGGCGGCAGGGGGTCGAGCAACTGATCAGCGATGAGACCTACGGCCTGAAGGTGCTGGCCGCGCGACTGGACAGGGTCGAGGCCAAGTTGGACAACCCCGACTACGGCCTGGCGGAGATCAAGGCCGAGGTCCGCGAGCTAGACGCAAAGGTGGACAAGATCTGGAAGTGCCTGAGTGGGATGACCTTCACCTACGAGGAGCGGCCGGCGGAGGTCAAGCGCATGCCGCTCGATGTGATGCTGGCGATCGACAGCTCGGGGAGCATGATCACTAACGACCCGCGGAAGATGCGGATCCTCACGGCCATACAGTTCATCGACCAGCTCGACCCGCAGCAGGATCAGGTGGGGGTCGTCAGTTGGGACAACGACATCGACTTCATCCAGCCGCTCACGAGCGACCTGAACCGGGTGAAGGATCGGGTCGAGCAGGTCGACTCCAGCGGCGCGACCAGCCTGAATGTCGGCCTCTCGGCGGCGATCGACGAGTTCGTCCGCGGCCGGCCCGATGTGAAGAGGGTGATCATCTTTCTCACCGACGGAGATGGGACCTACACCTTCTCGGGGCAGGCCGGGTCGCCGGCCTCGCTCGCCCGCCAGCGGGGGATTGTCATCTACGCGATCGGCCTGGGGAGCGCTCCGGTCCAGCGGAAGCTGGAGGACATGGCCACGGCCACCGGGGGCAAGTTCTTCATCGCCCCCACTGCGGAGGACCTCAGGCGGATCTACGAGGAGATCTCGAAGCAACTGGTCGTCCCCGCGGAGCGGGTCCTGAAGATGAGCTGCCCGATGGACTGAGTCGCGACTTTGCCAGTTAGCAGCCGGGCGAGCAATGAGGGAAGAGCGCCGAGCCCCCTTGGGCGACGCTTTTTGAGTCTCAACGAGTCCCTCGTGGGTCGAGGGCGTCTCCCAGCGTATCATCGGTAAGTCTGAAGCAGGCCACAGCGAGAAAAGCGAAGAAGCCGGGCAGACCTTAGACCCTGAGAGTTGACATTCGACCACTCTCGTCTTACAATCTTGGCGGGCCGGAGATGCGCATTAATTCCTCGCATTGGGACGAAGAGACGGCTGAGCATCTCCGGAGCAAACATCGGGTAAGCCCTCAGGAAGCGGAACAGGTCGTCTTCAGTCGCACTAAGGCCGTATTCCGGGCCCGCGATGGACGCTACCTTATCTTGGGACGAACAGATGCGGGCAGATATCTGCTGGTCGTTGTGGAGAATCTCCACAAAGGCGCTTGCGACCTGGTGACAGCCCGCGAC
Source organism: Candidatus Acetothermia bacterium (assembly GCA_024653345.1). Taxonomy (GTDB): domain Bacteria; phylum Bipolaricaulota; class Bipolaricaulia; order RBG-16-55-9; family JANLFV01; genus JANLFV01. The sequence continues at coordinate 24,138 of JANLFV010000001.1, read as the reverse complement.
ATGACCAAGAAGGAGCGTCGGCGATACTTAGAGCAGGGGAGGTGAGCCTGAGATGGCTAAGATACCGGAGCTCAAGACGAGACGGGAGGTCCGCGAATTCTGGGACACTCACGATCTGACCGATTATCTCGAGGACCTGGAGCCGGTCACCGAGGAGATCTTCGTGCGCCCACGATCCAAGCAAAAGGTCCTCTCCATCCGGATAGAGCGCCGTCTGGCGGAGCTCTTAAAGAAGTTAGCGGCCCGCAAGGGGTTGGCGACCTCCTCTTTGGTGCGCTCTTGGATTGTGGAGCGGCTAGAGGAGGAGTTGAAAACAGGAGGGAGAGGGTCCTAATGCATTGCCGAGACCATTCTCGGCTGGCGGATGCTCGCAGACATCCGGCCCCGATGGCTAGAGGCCCCGTGAGATCTGCGACGAGATCACCCCGCCGCTGGTCGCCCCCGCGGAGCGGGTCCTGAAGATGAGCTGCCCGATGGACTGAGTGGTCGCGCTCTGTTTAGAATATGAAGACAAGGGGCCGGGCCTTTCGGCCCGGCCCCCGCTTGTTTCCGGTCTCTTAGTTGTCCCTACTCCTTGTAGATCAGCCAGTCGCGGAAGTTCATCGAGGCGTCGAGGATGATCCCCTTAACGTTCTTCTGGGCAACGGCATAGGCTTGGGTGTTGTTCTGCCACAGCGGGATCATCACGGCGCAGTCCGCAAGCAGCCGCTGAGCTGCCTCATACTTCGCCGTCCGAGCACCGATGTCAGTCGTCTCCTTCGCGCCCTCGAGCAGGTCGACGAACTGATCGTAGCAGGATTGATCGTAGCCCGACGTCGCCTGGTTCAGGTAGGTCCCCAGGCCCTCGGGCGACTCGGTGAGCCAAGGCGCGAGGTAGTTGTCCGGGTCGATAAAGTCCGGATACCAGCCGAGGAGGAAGAAGCCCAGCGACCCTTCGCTCATCCGCTCGACATAGGTTCCCCACTCCAGGACTTGCACCTTGACCTTGATGATCTCAGTCGCCTCGAGGTTGGCCTTGAGGATCGCGGCCACATCGGCCTCGGTGTTCCCATAGTGGGTGGGAGTATACCAGAGGGTGATCTCCAAGGGGTTAGTTGCGGAGTAGCCGGCGGTGTTCAGCTCGGCAACTGCCTTAGTGAGGTCGCGGGTAGGGAAGGCATCGATGTGGCTCCACAGCCCCGGCGGGACCATGCTGTAGAGCGGTGCGTTCAGCCCGGCGAAGACCTTGAAGTTCAGCTCATCCCGATCGACAGCATAGGAGATCGCCCGCCGGACATGGACATTGTCGAAGGGCGGCATGTTCACGGTGAAGACGATGTAGCGGACGGAGAGGCTCGGCCCGGCGAGGACCTGGAGGTTCGGGTTCCGCTGGAGGTCGAGGATGTCCTCGGCGTAGAAGCTGCGGTAGCCGACATCGACCTCACCAGCCTCCACCGCCGCGCGGAGCGAGGCGGAGTCAGCGTAGAAGACCTCGACAACCTTGGGCATTGGTATAGTGGAATTCACGCATAGTGTTCGGTGAGGCTCCGGCAAGAGTGGGCAGGCCCAGGTCTTCCAAGTGTTGGGACAGATCTCATACACCGTTCGCTCCTCCGCGACCAACTCGACGAGCCTGAAGGGTCCAGTTCCCGCGAAAGTTGTCTCGAACTGGTCCGCCGGGGTTGTGCTAACCGGGCTGGTGGCCATCACCGGGGTGATCGGATCGGCCAGCCTCGCCAAGAAGGTGGCATCGGGCTTGGTGATCTTAATGATCAGCTTGTAGGGATCGTCCACCCTGGCGTCGAGGAAGGCCGCCAGCTCATCCGGGGTGGGCTTGACGCCCGGCTCGGCCTCCAGCTTGGCCGGCGGGCAGGAGAGTTCCCTGATCATGTTGATCAGCCCGACAGCCCCCTCCGGGCCGTTCAGGTAGATGTTCCGCCCAATGGACCAGGCCATTGCCTGGCAGTTAAACTCTTCTCCATCGGAGAAAGTAACGCCCTTCCGCAAGTTGAAGGTCCAGACCGTTCCATCTTGAGAGACACTCCAGCTCTCGGCCAGCGATGGGGAGGGCTCAGTTGAGCCCGGTTGCAGGGTAACCAAGGTCCCAGTCACCTGCTGGAAGGTGTGCCAGGTCCAGTAGTCGTAGCTATTGGCGAAGACGAGCTGGGTGATCTTGTCCGTCGTGCCGATGGTCAGAACGTTCTCTTGAGTCAGTGCCCCGAGGGAGAGCGTCAGCCCCAGGGCCAGGACCAACACCGCGATTCCGATAAGCCTAACTCTTAGAGACATCTCTTGCTTTACACCTCCTAAGATTTGAGATTTGCGACTTTTTCTGCTCCCCTTCTCGTCACCTCCTTCGACGAGCCAATTTTAGCACAACTCTGGCCCATTGTCAAGCCAGCTTCCTCTTCCGCTTCGGATTGAGCAGATCGCTGATCCCCTCCCCGATCAGGCCGAAGCCGAGCGAGAGGAGGACAATCATCAGCCCGGGGAAGGTGATGAGCCACCACTTCCCGGAGAGGAGGAACTTCTGCCCGGTATTGATGTCGAAGCCCCAGTCCGGCGTGGGCGGGGGTAGCCCGAAGCCCAGGAAGGACAAGGCGGCCTCAGTGAGAATGGCGTCCGCGATGCAGAAGGAAGAGACGGCCATCATCGAGTTGATCGTGTTGGGCGCGATGTGGAGGAGCACGATCCGCAGATCAGCTGCTCCCAGGGCATGAGCGGCCTCGACGAACTCCTGCGACTTGAGCTGGAGCACCTGGCCGCGGACGACCCGGAAGAAGCTGGGGATGTAGACGACGGCGATGGAGATAATCATGTTTAGCAGGTTCGGGCCGAGCATGGCCACCATGATGATCGCCAGGATCATCGAGGGGAAGGAATAGAGTGAGTCCATGAGCAGTGAGAGCGTCCGGTCGAGCAGGCCCCCGTAGTAGCCGGAGATCCAGCCGATGAGCGACCCGAGGGAGAGCGAGATCAGGACCGAGGAGACGGCGACGATCAGCGCGATCCGCCCGCCGTAGATGATCCGGGAGAGGACATCCCTTCCCAGGTTGTCCACGCCCATGAGATGGCTGGCCGAGGGGGGCTCGAGCCTCCCACCGCCCATGTAGTTGACCGGATCGTAGGGCGCGATCCAGGGGGCTAGTAGTGTCACTAGGACGAAGATCAGGACCACGGTGATCCCGATCGCCAGAAGGCGCTGCTTCCTCAGATGAATCCGCTTCGTCAGCCACCTGACCATCAGTATCTCACCCGCGGGTCGAGGAAGGAGTAGATGATATCGATGATCAGGCTCACCGTGGAGATGAGGATCGCGATCCAAACGACCGCGCCTTGGATTGCCATGTAGTCCCGAGAATCGACGCTCTGCACCAGATAACGAGCCAGCCCGGGCCAGGAGAAGGTCGTCTCGGTGAGGATCGCGCCGCCCATGAGGATGGCGAACTGGAGTCCCATCACGGTTACGATAGGAATGAGCGCGTTGCGGAGCGCGTGTTTGTAGTTGACCTTGGGCTCAGTCAAGCCCTTCGAGCGAGCCGTTGTCACGTATTCCTTGTCGATCACCTCAAGCATCGAGGAGCGGCTGATCCGCCCGATCAACCCGGAGAGGACGAGACCGAGGGTGAAGCTGGGCATCGCCAGATGCTTCAGAATGTCGGCCAAGAGCTGGGGATCCTTCATGATCAGGCTGTCCAGGATGTAGAACCTCGTGATGGGCTGGAAGGAGGCGGCGATCTTGGGATCCAGCCGCCCGGCCACGGGGAACCACTTGAGCCAGACGCCGAAGATCAATTGCAATACCAATCCAATCCAGAAGACAGGGATGGCGAAGGAGCCGATGTTAAAGATCCTGATCGCGTGGTCGGCCGGGCGATCGCTATGGATCGCGGCATAGGTCCCGCTCCACAGCCCGATGAGGATGGCGACGAGCATCCCAAAGATCGCCAGCTCGAGCGTCGCCGGGAACCGGAGCAAGATGTCCTCCAGGATCTTCTTCCCCGTGCGCGTAGAGGTCCCGAAGTCACCGTGGAGGATCTTGCTCAAGTATTCGAGGTATTGGGCTAGCAGCGGCTTGTTCAGCCCTAGGCGGGCCCGATACTCCTCGATCAGCTGGGGGGAGATGTTCCGGCCCCCGAGCATTGCTAGAACCGGGTCCCCGGGCATGATCCGGAGAAGGAAGAAGACGAAAGTAAGGAGGAATAGGATCATGGGGACGGTCACTGCTAGCCTGGTGACGATATACCTGGCAAGCCCGCCCACCGAAATCACCGTTCCTTAAGGGCTATCGCTCGCATGGAGATCAGCCCATTATAGCTCGTTCCTATTGAGAGAACAAATCGCTCTCGGGGTGGAAGAGGAGCCAGGCGAACCAGTAGGCCGAGACGGCCGGGAGCTCCTCGAGGGTCGCCCCCTGGGAGGCCAACGGGCCGGCGAGCGCCCGCCCATCGAAGCTCCAGCTCGTGCCCGTTCCCTCGTCGATGAGCTTCCCCTCCTCCAGCCTGAACTCCAGTATCGAGCCGGCAAGCTCTCGCCGGAAGAAGCGGGCCTCCCCCCCGGGAGTCATGACCGCCAAGATCGGGACCTCGCCGAGCCAGTCATTTAAAAGGCCCAATCTCGCCAAGTCAGTCCGCAAATAAGCCTGCGCTCTCCCGCCAGCCTCCAGCCCGAGGATTCGGCGCTTGGGGGCGAGCCGGCGCAGCTCGAGCCTTTCCACCTCCACGCCGTAGCCGACCAAGGGCCGGAGCTCGTATTCGGCATAGGGATATTCCCCATAATGCTCGGGCGAGATCGGGGCCTTCTTCCCGCCGATCCGGACCGCCTTCGGCCGGGCGAGGACCTCCCCGCCGGGGTGGCCGCGCTTCCAATCGCCCCAGGGGACGATGTCGGTGTAGAGCCGCTTGAGCCGCCCGACCAGCCCCACCAGCGGCCCCGCGACCGGCTCGCTGGTGAGCTGCTGCCAGAGCGAGCCGGTCCGGCGGTCATAAAGCAAGAGATTGCCGTTGTAGAGCCGCCCGGAGGCCCCGAATGTGAGCGGCCGCCCGTCGGCCAGCGGGCGCTCGTAGGCCACTCCTGCCCCGCTGATCGGGCAGTAGCTCACCAAGATCGGCCGCTCGCCCAGGGAATCATTCACCACCTGATGCCAGGCCAGGATTCTCAGCGGATAGGCTCTGGCCTGCTGGCCGAGCCGGACGCTCAGGACGAGATCCCCCTCTCCGAGCCACTGATCGGCCTCGAGGACCGACTCGAACTCCGGGTCGAGCTCAGGGAGGCAGTCGATCCCCCGCTCGCAGGCCAAGGCCCATCTCCTCGGATCAAGCCCCTTCAGATACTTGACCTGGTTCAGGTCCAGTCGAAGTCCGAGCCGCTTGAGCTCCGCTTGGGTGAGATACTTCGGCCCCAAGCTCCCTAGCGCGATTTCTTCTGGAGGGGCGGCCCCTTCGACCGGGGAATAAGCGACTTGCCGCTCCCTGCCGCCGCGCCAGAGGAGGGCCACCGCTCCGGCGGCGAGGAGGACTAAGGCGAGCGCGATGATCTTGGCCCTGGGCATGGCCGGGCTTGCGGTCGAGGCTAGAACGGGACGAAGTCGTTAGAGTCGTCGATCCGCTCGACCGCGTAGGCCAGGAGCTTGGCGGCGTTCTCGAGGTCTTCTAAGCTGACCACCTCGCAGGGGCTGTGCATGTAGCGGTTGGGGACGGAGATCAGCCCCGTCGCCACCCCGGCCCGGGTGAGCTGGATCGCGTTTGCGTCCGTCCCGGTCGCCTGAGGGTATCCCTCGAGCTGGTAGGGGATCCCCTTCTCCTTGGCCGTCTCGACCAGGAGCGCGAAGACCTTCTCGTTGATGTTCGGCCCGCGGGTGATGATCGGCCCCTTCCCGACCCTGAGGTCCCCGACCTTCTTCCGCTCGGCCTCCATCCCCGGGGTGTCGCAGGCGAAGCCCACATCCACGGCGATCCCCACCTTCGGGTCGATCCCGAAGGCGCTCGTCCGGGCCCCGCGCAAGCCCACCTCCTCCTGGACCGTGGCCACGGCGTAGACCTCGGCCTTCGGCTTTAACTTGGAGAGGAGCCGCGCGGTCTCGAGGACCACGAAGGCCCCGCACTTGTCGTCGAACCCCCTTCCGACCGCCAGGCCATTCTGGAGCTCCTCAAAGTTGTAGGCCAGGACCACGGGGTCCCCGACGCTCACCACTTCCTCGGCCTCCTTCTTGTCCTTGGCACCGATGTCGATCCACAGGTCCTCGAGCTTCACGACCTTCTTCCGCTCCTCCTCTTCCAGGAGGTGGATCGGCTTCCGCCCGATCACGCCCGTGAGCCTGCCCGACTTGGTCCTGATCCAGACCCGCTGGCCCGGAAGGATTTGTGGGTCCCAGCCCCCGATCCCGCGGAAGAAGAGGAAGCCGTTATCATCGATGTAGGTGACCATCAGCCCGATCTCGTCGGTGTGGCCCGCGAGCATCACCCTCGGGGAGCCGCCCTCATTGACCAGGGCGAAGCTATTCCCGTGGAGGTCGGTCCAGGTCCGGGCCGCGAACTTGGCCGCCTCCTCGCGCCAGACCCGCGCGGCCTCGGCCTCAAAGCCGGCAGGGCTGATCGTCTCCATGTAGCGCTTCAGGAAAGCCTTGGACTGCTCTTCCATCCGACCTCCTTCCTCGAGCATTATCGTGATTCCAGCGGCGGGGGAGCAACTCGCCTCTCTCGGGCTTGGGCTGAGCCCTTACTCCGTCGTGGCGCGCTGGAAGATGTATTGTGCGACGAGCAGGGCCAGGAGGGCCAGCCCGAGGATCACCCCCAGCCCGGGGAGGATCACCTCCCAATTCCAGCCGGTGAGGGTGAGGGCCCGGATCGGCCCGACGGCGTAGCTGACCGGGTTGACCTTGGCAATCGCGGCCAGCCAGGGCGGCATCGCCGCGAGGGGGAAGAGGGCGTTGCTGGTGAACATCAGCGGGAGGGTCACGAAGTTCACGATCGCCATCAGCGTCTCCATCGTCTTGATCGAGGCGGAGAGGGCGAGCGAGAGCCCGCTTAAGATCGTGCTGAAGAGCATGGCGATCAGGACGATCAGGGCGATCCCCGCCGGGCCGGTCTGGAAGCGGACCCCCAAGAGGGAGGCGATAATGATGATCGCCACCACCTGGATCGCCCCCTGGATCATCGCGGCCAGCATCTTCCCAAAGGGGATCGCCCCCCGGCTGATCGGCGCGGCCAAGAGCTTCTCGAGGTAGCCGATCCGCCGGTCCCAGACGATCGAGACTCCACCGAAGACCCCGCCGAAGAGGACGGTCATGAGGATGATCCCCGGGGTCATGAAGGCCAGGTAGTTCTCGGTCCCGAGAGCCTTGGCCGTGACGGGGTTGCTCGTGAGCCCGCGCATCATGTTCCCCATGAAGGCCAGCCAGACGACCGGCTGGATGAGCGAGACCACGAGCCGGACCCGGGCGCGGAAGAACTTGAGCAGCTCCCGCCAGGCCACAAACCAGGTGTCTGAAAGCAAGTAGATCATCTCACCTCCTCCTGATCCGGCCCCGCATGATCCTGGCGCGGATGTGGGCCTCGGCGCTCGCCTCCTCCTCGCGCATCTCCCGGCCGGTGAAGTGGAGGTAGACATCGTCGAGGGAGGGCTTCTTCAGGCTGATCGACTCGATCGAGACCCCGGCCTGGCCGCAGATGGAGAAGATCGCGGGGATGAGCTTATCCCCGTCCTGATTCACGACAATCCAGTAGGCCCCATCCCGCTTGGGCTCGATCCCCCGGACCTGGGGGAGCCCGCGGATCGCCTCGAGGGCCTCCTGGGGGATGCTCCCGTCCAGGGCCGAGAACCGGGCGATCACGATGTCCCCGCCGATCTGGGCCTTCAGGGCCTCCGGCCTGTCGAGGGCCTTGATCTTCCCCCGATCGATGATCGCCACGCGGTCGCAGAGCACATCGGCCTCCTCCATGTAATGGGTGGTGAGGAAGATCGTCATCCCCTGCTCCTCCCGGAGCCGCTTGATGTATTCCCAGATGGTCTTCCTCGTCTGGACATCTAAGCCGAGGGTCGGCTCGTCGAGGAAGAGGATCTGCGGCCGGTGGATCAGGGCCTCGGCGATATCGAGCCGCTTGAGCATCCCCCCGGAGAAGGTGGCCGTGAGGTCGTTCCGCCGGTCGTAGAGGTCGAACATCTTCAGGACCTCGGCCGACCGCGCGAGGATCTCCCGCTTGCTCAGGTGGTAGAACCGCCCCTGGAGGTAGATGTTCTCCATGCAGGTGAGACGGTCGTCGATCGCCGTCTCCTGGGCGGCATAGCCCGTGGCCCGCTTGATCTCGCCCGGCCGCTTGGCGATGTCGACCCCGTTGATCAACAACCTCCCCTTGGTCGGCTTGAGGAGCCCGATCAGGACCTTGATGGTCGTGGACTTCCCCGCCCCGTTGGGGCCGAGGAAGCCGAAGATCTCCCCCCGCTCGACGGTGAAGGAGATGTCGTCCACGGCCAGGACGCCCCCGCGGTAGATCTTGGTGAGGTTATAGACCTCGATCGCGCTCGGCATAGGCGCTCAACTCCTCGATCGTCTTCTCGAGAATCGTCCCGATCTCCTTGGCCTCCTCCTCAGTTAGCCCCCTGGAGAGGATCTTCAGGATGAGGGCCCGGAGCTGGGCGAGCGGCCGCCGCAGGCCGGGAGGGACCCGAGCCGGCTGGCCGGGCCCGGCCCCGAGCGGCTCCGCGAGCTCCTCGGCCAGGTCCTCACCGAAGAGCCCCGCGAGGAGCTGGATCGACCGCCTCATCCCTTCGAGGGCCTCGGCCCGGGCCGCCTGGGCCCTGGCGAGGGCCTCCTCCCCCTTGGCCGTGAGGGAGTAGATCTTCTTGTCCCCCTCAGGCCGGTGGCGGATCAGCTCACGGCCCTCCAGGGCCGCGAGGAGGGGGTAGATCGAGCCGGGGGAGGGCCTCCAGAAGCCGGTCTCCTCCTCGATCCGCTTCATCAGCTCGTAGCCGGAGAGGCCGCCGGGGCTCTCTGCTAGGAGCTTGAGGAGGTAGAGCTTCAGGAAGCCCTGCCGCATCTCTTGCACCACCATGATCATCGAGCCCGTAAGGAGGACCGCGGGGCGATGGGGCCAGACGGTCCTCATATATCGGGTCCGATATTATACCGCCCCCTGCTGGGCCCGGCAAGGCGTGTGGGCTTGAAGCGCCTCCCCCAGAGTGCTAGAATCCAGGCGATGAGGCCACGATCGAGCGCTGAGACCCGCCGGCTCTTCCTGGAATACTTCCGCGAGCGAGGGCACCAGGTCGTCCCCTCCTCCCCGCTCGTCCCCGAGGGGGACCCCACGCTCCTCTTCACCAACGCCGGGATGGTCCAGTTCAAGAACCTCTTCTTAGGGCTAGAGAAGCGGCCTTATGTTCGGGCTACCTCGGTCCAGAAGTGCCTCCGCGTCTCGGGGAAGCACAACGACCTCGAGCAGGTCGGCCCGAGCCCGCGCCACCACACCTTCTTCGAGATGCTCGGGAACTTCTCCTTCGGGGATTACTTCAAGAGGGAGGCGATTGCCTACGCCTGGGAGTTCCTCACCGAGGTCCTGGGGATGCCGAAGGACCGCTTCCACTTCACGGTCTACAAGGACGATGAGGAGAGCTTCCAGCTCTGGCAGGAGCTCGCCGGAGCCCCGCCGGAAAAGATCCATAGGATGGGAGAGAAGTCGAACTTCTGGATGATGGGGGATGTCGGCCCCTGCGGGCCGAACACCGAGCTGGTCTTCGACCGCGGAAGGGAGCACTGCACCTGCGGGCGGGCCGATTGCTCCCCAGCCTTGGATAACGACTGCGACCGCTGGTGGGAGGTCTGGAACCTGGTCTTCATGCAGTTCGAGCAGCGGCCCGATGGCTCTCGAATTGCGCTGCAGCGCCCAGGAGTGGACACCGGGATGGGGTTCGAGCGATTGGTGGCGATCCTCCAGGGAGCGGAGACGAACTATGACACCGATCTTTTCCAGCCGATCATGCGGAAGATCGCGGCCCTTCTCGGCCACGATGAGGCCGAAATGCGCGAAGGGGCGAAGCTCGTGGCCTACCGCGTCCTGGCCGATCACTCCCGGGCTGTGGCCTTCTTGCTCGCGGATGGGGTCCTCCCGGGGAATGAGGGCCGCAGTTATGTCACGAGAATGATCGTCCGCCGGGCCATCCGCTTCGGGAAGCGGCTCGGCTTCACCGGCCCGTTCCTCGGGGAGCTAGTGAAGGTCGTGATCGAGCTCATGGGCGAGCACTACACCGAGCTAGTCGAGCGGAAGGACTTCATCCTCCGCGCGATTCGCCAGGAGGAGGAGCAGTTCGAGCGGACGCTCTCCGCCGGCTTGGAGCGGCTCGAGGCCCTCATCGCCCAGCTCAAGAGTGAGCGGCGGACTGAGGTCCCCGGGGCCGAGGTCTTCAGGCTCTACGACACCTACGGCTTCCCGCCGGACCTGACCAAGGATGTGGCCACGGAGCACGGGCTGGTGATCGACCGCTCGGGCTTCGAGCGGGAGATGGAGCGGCAGAAGGAGCGGTCAGCTAGCAGAAAGGCTGTTATTAGCGGCTTCGCCAGGGTCGCGGACGAGATTATTAGTGAGATGCCCTCCTTCGAGGCGGCTTTCCTGGGCTACAGGCCGGGATCCGAGAGGAGGCTCGAGGCCGAAGAGGAGCTCTTCGACGCGGTGATCCTCGAGGGCTCCAAACTGACCGAGGTCCAGGCCCTCACTGAGGGGGCCGAGGGCTACTTCCTCTTCAAGGAGTCGCCCTTCTACGCCGAGGGCGGCGGTCAGGTGGGAGATCGCGGTTGGATCACGAACCTGAGCCGGCACGGCAAGGCCGAGGTCCTGGATGTCGAAAGGGATAGAGCTGGTGTGGCTCTTCACAAAGTTAGGGTCCTCGAGGGAGAATTCGTGCGCGGTGACCGCTGCCGCCTCGAGGTTGATGCCACCCGCCGGAAGAAGATCATGCGCCACCACACGGCCACACACCTCCTCCATGCCTCCCTTCGCAAAGTCTTGGGCTACAAGCAGGGGATCCAGGCGGGCTCGCTCGTCGCCCCGGAGGAGCTAAGGTTCGACTTCACCCATCTCGCCCCGCTCGCTCAGGAAGAGCTCTCCGAGGTCGAGCGGCTGGTGAACGAGGCCGTCCTGGCGGATCTCCCGGTCACGATCACCTACGAGACTTTAGAGGAGGCCAAAGCCAAGGGGGCGATGGCCCTCTTCGCCGAGGACTATCAGGGGAAGGAGAAGGTCCGGGTGGTAACCACGGGTGAGCCTGGGAGCCCCTTCTCGATCGAGCTCTGCGGCGGGACCCATGTCCGGCGGACCGGCGAGATCGGGCTGATCAAGATCATAGCGGAAGAGGGGATTGCCGCCGGGGTCCGTAGGATTCGGGCCGTGGCCGGGACGGAGGCCCTTAGGCTTCTGACTGAGCAAGCTGCGGCACTTAAGCAGGCATCAGCGCTGCTCAAGGCCTCCGAGAGGGAGCTTCTCCCGCGGCTCGAGGGCCTGCTCAAGGAGCGCGCGGAGCTGGAGAGCAGCCTTGCCGCGTTGAGGACAGAGCTGCTTTCCTATCGGCTGGAGGAGTTGCTTCGCGGGGCCGAGAGCCTCGACGGGGCAAAGCTCGTGGCGGTCCAAGTCGAGCTTGGGGCCGAGGAACTGAAGCAACTGGCCGACCTCCTGGAGGCGAGGCTCGAGCGCGGGGTGGTGCTTCTGGGGAGCGCCGAGCGTAGCGTGCCGCGCGGCCGGGCGGTCCTCGTCTGCAAGGTGAGCGACGCTCTAACTAAGCGCTTCCATGCCGGGGAGATCATCCGGGAGGTGGCGAAGGTCGTCGGCGGGAACGGCGGGGGGAGCCCGCGGTTCGCTCAAGGGGGCGGCCCGCAGCCGGAGAAGCTCGCCCAGGCGCTGGAAGAGGGGATCAAGCTCATCAAGTCCCGAGCTTGATGAGCGCCTGGGAAAGGAGAACGGGCGGAGGCCCCTTCGCCCCGCCCGTCAGCTCGAGCCCGTCCAGATTGGAGGTTAGAATTCCTCTTCTTCTTCCTCCTCTTCCTCTTCGCACTCGCACTCGTCGTAGGGCTTCCCGCAGCCCTCGCAGATCTCCTCCTCCTTGCGCGGCTTCTTCCGCAGCTCTCCGCATCCGCAGTTGGTGCACATTGCGTTGACCTCCTCTCAGCGGTTGATTATACCATAGACCGCCGGCAGGTGAATCTGCCGGTCTTGGCCTCGCGCCCCAGCCTCCTGTTTTCGTGGTCGGACCGGCCGGAGCTGAAGAGATGATCCCTACCGAGCAGGGGTCCGAGGGATCTCCTCGCCTCAAGGGCCATGGGTTCAGCTCGAACGATCTCCCCCGGCTGATTACCTGGAAGGGGACTTGATCTTTGCGCGGGGGCGTGATAGAATCCTCACAAGGAAGGTGAGGAAGAGTGGAATTCTCTTGTCCGCGTGAGGTGCTCTGGTTCGGAGTGAAAACAGTCGGGCGTGCCCTGGGCCCAGGGCGAGGGATGCCGATCCTCCTGGGGATCAAACTGCAGGTCACCAATGATCAGCTCACCCTGCAGGCGACCGACCTCGAGCGGGCGATCATCTGCACGATCCCCGCGGAGAACCGCCAGAAGGGCCAAGGCCCTCAAGCGGCCCTTGTCAACGGCGAGATCCTGGCCAAGGTCGCCAGCCGGCTCCCTCAGGGCGAGGTGGTGGTCCGGACGGTGGAGGAGAAGGTCGAGCTCTCCTGCGGCGGGGTGAAGATCGACCTCTTGACCATGCCTCTTGAGGATTATCCCGAGATCCCCCAACTCCCGGAGAAGCCGGCCTGCTCCATCCCGCGGGAGCAGTTGCAGCGCGGGCTGGAGCAGACGACCTTTGCCGCCCTCTCCGCGCGGGAGACCTCCCGCTTGAGCCTCACCGGGGTCGATATGATCCTCCAAGAGGATAAGCTCCGGCTGGTGGCGACCAACGGCTACCGGTTGGCCCTCAAGGAGGAGCCGCTCGACACGCCCCCACCCGGCGGCGGGGGAGAGTATCTCGTCAGTTCCGACTCGCTCAAGGAGTTCCTGGGGATCCTCAGCCAGCTCGATGTGGAGCGAGTCGAGCTCTATCAGGACAAGGAGAAGCGGAACATCTTCTTCGTGGCCGGGAACGTGATCTTCGTGGCCAAGCTCCTGCAAGAGGAGTATCCGGACTTCGAGCGGGTGATCCCGCGGGGGAACAAGATCGCTCTCCAGCTTGAGCGGGTGGCGTTCCTCGAGGCCCTCCAGCGGGTGGAGATCACCGCGGCTGAGGAATCCGGGGCGGTGATCCTCGAGGTGGGCGATCAGGGCGAGGCGCTCGCCATCAGCTCCCAGAGCGCGGAGAAGGGGGAGGCGAAGGAGATCCTGAAGCTCCTCCAGAAAGCTGAGCCGATCAAGATCTCATTCAAGGCGGAATACCTGATCGAGGCGCTGAAGAAGATGGACGCGGCTGAGGTTACCTTCTGGCTCGAGGACCCAGAGAGCGCCGGGCTGCTCGAGCCAGTCCCTCAAGACGGCTTCACTTACGTCTGTATGCCGATCCGGATCGGTTAGCCCTCCTCCTCGAAGGAGCGCCGGCGCCGGCGGAGGAAGGCCGGGATCTCCAGGTCGTCCCGCTCCTCCTTCCGCAGCTGCTGCATGAGGACAACCTCCTCCTCGCTCTCCGCTTCGCGCTCCTCCGCCTGGACGAAGCCGGTCGCGATCACCGTGAGCTTGACCTTCTCGTAGCCGTCCTGGATCACGGCCCCGAAGAAGATATCGGCCTGGTCGGAGACGGTATCGCGGATAAGCGTGGCAGCCTCGGTGACCTCGTCGAGGGTGAGGCTCTCCCCACCGGTGATATTCAAGATTACTTTTTGGGCCCCCTCGATCGAGCCCTCCAACAGCGGCGAGGAGATGGCGTTTCGCGCCGCCTCCTTCGTCCGGCCCTCGCCCTCCCCGATCCCGATCCCCATCATCGCCGTCCCCGCGTTGCGCATCGTGGCCTCGATATCGGCGAAGTCGAGGTTGATCATCCCCGGGGTGAGGATGAGGTCGCTGATCCCCTGAACCCCCTGCCGGAGGATGTCGTCGGCCAGCTCGAAGGCCCGAATGAGAGGCAAGTCCTCCGGGGCGATCCTGAGCAAGCGGTCGTTGGAGATGGCGATGAGCGTATCGACGTGCTGGCGGAGCTCCTCGATCCCGCGGCGGGCCTTCTCCTCGCGCGCCCGGCCCTCGAAGGAGAAGGGCTTGGTGACGATCGCCGCGGTGAGGATCCCCATCTCCTTGGCGATCCGGGCGATCACCGGGGTCGCGCCCGTCCCCGTCCCCCCGCCCATCCCCGCGGTGATGAAGACCATGTCCACATCGGTGAGGAGGTCAGCGATCTCGGCCTCGCTCTCCTCGGCGGCCTTCCGCCCGATCTCGGGGTTGCCGCCCGCGCCCAGCCCTTGCGTGAGTTTCTTCCCGATCTGGACCTTCTTGTGGGCCTCGACCATCGTCTCCAGGACCTGGGCGTCGGTATTGACCGCGATCAGCTCGACATTGCTGATCTTGAACTTCATCATCCGGTTGATCGCGTTCCCCCCGCCGCCGCCGACCCCGATCACCTTGATCCGCGCCAGTCCGTTCCGGCTATCCCTCGCCATCTCTCTCACCCCCTGAAGAACTGGTTGAGCCAGCGGACGATCTTGGCGAGGAGGGAGGAGCCGCGGCGCCTGGTGCGCGGACCGTAGAGATCCTGCCGCTCCCGCTGCTCCACCGCGTATTTCAGCAAGCCGACGGCCACGGAGTAGATTGGGCTCTCCACGATATCGCGCAGGCCGTGGATCCCCTGGGGGGTCTTCCCCCGCCGCGCGGGGAGATTGTAGCGGGCCTGGACGAACTCGCAGATCCCATCGAGCAAAGATGTCCCGCCGGTCAGCACCAGCCCGGCCGGCAATAGGTCATGGTAGCCGGCGTCCTCGATCTCCCCCATCGCCATGTCGAAGAGCTCCTCTAAGCGGGGCTCGATGATCTTGGCCAGCTTGCTCCGGGGGATCGACTTCTTCTCATCGCCGATGGTCAGGATCTCGATCCGCTCGTCGCCGCTGATCTCGTCTACCCGCACCGAGCCCTGCTCCTTCTTGACCCGCTCTGCCTCCTCGTAGGGGACCTTCAGCCCGACGGCGATATCGTTGGTGATGTGTTCCCCGGCGATGGGGAGGATCTTAGAGAACCAGATGTCCCCGCCGCGGAAGATGGCGATGTCCGTCGTCCCCCCGCCGATGTCGAGGAGCGCCACGCCCAATTCGCGCTCCGCCGAGGCGAGGACCGCATAGCTTGCGGCGAGCGGCTGGAGGACGATGTGCTCGATCCCGATCCCCACATTCTGGACGCACCTCACGATGTTATGGACCGCGGTGATCGCGCCGGTGACGATGTGGACATCGGCCTCGAGGCGCATCCCGGTCATCCCGATCGGGTCGGTGATCCCGTCCTGGCCGTCGACGATATACTGCCGCGGGATCACATGGATCAGTTGGCTATCCGGAGGGATCTGGATCGCTTGGGCCGTCTCCAGCACTCGCCGGACATCGTCGCGGGTGATGATCCGGTTGTCCCGGCTGATGGAGACCGTCCCGGAATTATTGATCGACTTGATGTGCCGCCCGGCGATCCCGACCGAAACGGATTGGATCTTGACATCGGCCATCTTCTCCGCCTGCTCGACCGCCCGGCGGATCGAGGCGCTCGTCTCGCCGATGTCGACCACAACACCCTTCTCTAGGCCATGGGAGTGGGCGAGACCACGGCCGATGATCTCAATCGCCCCTCCCTCCAAGACGTTCCCGACCAGGGCCGCGACTTTCGTCGTCCCGATGTCAAGCCCGACTACTAGTTCCCCCATCCCCTCTCACCACCCTTACCGGGGGCGCAGCACCACGTCCCCAAATCTCAGATCGATATAAAGATAATCATTCCCTCTGAGCTCTGTCAACAACCGCTCCAGCAGCCTCAGCCGCGCACCCAGGTCCTCCAAGTCCAGCAGGACACGAAAGCCCGCTTTGGCCTGGAGGACGAGCTCAGGCGAGCTCGATTGTAGCTGGAGCTCGGTGAACTGCGCAAGGAATTGCTCCCCCAAGGGGCAGAGGGCTTCGAGGACAAGCTGGCTCCGCTCATCGAGCCGCCGACCCCGCGTCGTTTCCAGGGCCCTGCTCCCCCGTAGGAGCGGGCCACTGCCCTCCGGCGCCTTCTCCAAGAGATAGCCCTCGCGATCGACCCACTCCTGCTCCTTCGCTAGGGCCGCGACCGCGCAGGGCTTGCGCTCTTCGAGGATGACTCGCACCCGGCCGGGGAGGGCCCGCCGGACCTGGGCCGTGCGGACCCAGGGCAACCGGAGGAGCGCCTCCCGCGCCCTCCCGAGGTCGGCCAGGAAGATGTTCTCCCCCACTCTTACTCCAATCAAGTCCCGCACCTCAGCGGGCTTGACCCGCTCACCACCCTCTACTGATATCTCCCTAATCCTAAAGAGACCGCTCCCCACAAGGAGCCAGCTCACCAGGGCCAGGCCAATGACCGCCCCAAGCGGAACTAGCGCGCGCTTCTTCAATTCAGCAGCATCTCTGGCGCTCTACCCTTGCGGCTCCTCCCCTGGGAGATTATCTCTAGCTCCATCTCCAACTCTATGCCGAATTCTTTATACACCCTCTCACGCACCAGGTCAATCAACCTCAGGACATCGGCTGCGCTCGCACCACCCTCATTGACGATGAAGTTGGCGTGGACGGAGGAGATCGCCGCCCCTCCGATCCGGTAGCCCTTCAGCCCCGCCTGCTCGATCAGCCTCCCCGCGTAGTCCCCCGGCGGGTTCTTGAAGACGCAGCCGGGGCTCGGCCGGCCGAGCGGCTGACGCTGCCGCCGCTGTAAGAGCTCCTGGATGTCCCACTCCCGCCCACTGCCGACGGCGAACTCCGCCGCGAGGATGATCAGCCTCCTCTGCTGGAAGACGCTCCGGCGGTAGCCGAACCCGCAGTCCTCCCGTTCGAGCGTGACCGGCTCACCCTGCTCATCGAGGGCATGGATGCGCTTGACCAGCTCGGAGATCGAGCCCTCGGGGATCCCGGCATTCATCACCAGCGAGCCCCCGATCGCGCCGGGAATGCCGATGAGGAAGTCGAAATCGTTCAAGCCGTAGGAGTGGAGGAAGTGGATGACCCTGCTCAAGCTCTCGCCTGCCTGGACCTTCAACAGCCCTCGGTCGTGGTCCAGTTCCTTCTCTCGCATTGCCGAGCCGATCTGAATGACAACCCCCTCATAACCCTCGTCAGGGAAGAGGATATTCGTCCCGTTCCCCATCACTACCCAGGGGAGACCTTCTTCCTCGGCGAACGAGAGGCTCTCCTTGACATCTTCGACCATTTCTGGTCTCACGAAGTAGCGCGCTTCACCTCCCACCCGCAGCGAGCTGTGATACGCCAGCTTTTCGTTAAACCTTACCACACCTCTTACTCGCTTGTCAAGTCCCCGCCCGGATATCTGAGAAGCTCCTATAGCCATAATCCAGACTCCTTCGGAACTTCTTACCCCAGCCGATTTCAGAGCGCCGCGGCCAGCTCCCGGCTCACCTGCCAGAGATCCCCCGCGCCGAAGCTGATGAGGAAGTCGCCCGGGCGGACCTCGCGGCGGAGGGAAGCGACAATCTCTTCCCGATCATCGATGTAGTCCACCCTCTTGCCCCGGGCCCGGAGGGCCCGGACGAGCACCGCGGCGTCAACGCCGGGGATCGGGCGCTCACCGGCGGGATAGATGGGAGTGACGATGAGGCGGTCGACCGAGTCGAAGCAGCGGACGAAGCTGGCACTGATGGACTCCATGCGGGAGAAGCGGTGGGGTTGGAAGATGGCGATCACCCGCCGGGGCCGCCAGCCGGCACGGATCGCGGCCAGATTGGCCTCGATCTGCTCGGGGAGGTGGGCGTAATCGTCGACGAGCACCACTCCGTCGTGATGGAGGACCTGGAACCGCCGCTCGGGGAGGATGAACTCCCGGAGCGCTCGCCCCATCTGCTCGAAGTCTAGGCCGATCTCCCAGCCGGCCAGCAGCGCCCCTAGAGCGTTGTAGACATTGTGCCTGCCGGGGGCGGGAAGTGAGACCTCTCCGACCTCTCGCCCGCGGAAGACCAGCTTGAAATCGGTGTTCATCTCCCGCTGCGCTATCTCCGCAGCGACGAGATCGGCCGTCTGGGTGATCCCGAAGGTGAGGCTCCTCCCGCCCAACTCGGCGCGCAGGCGCCGGCTTGGGCCGTCGTCGCTGTTCAGGACCAGCCGCTTGCTCCTCTCGGCGAAGCGGCGGAAGGCCCGATAGACCGCCTCAGCGCAGCCATAGTTATTCAGATGATCTACGCCGATGTTGGTGATCACGGCCAGGTCGAGGGCGAGCTCGGTGAAGTAGCCGTCGCTCTCATCGATCTCGGCCACGAGGTGGCGGCCTTCGGTCCAGCGGGCGTTCCCCCCGAGGGCCGGGCAAGAGGCCCCGACGAGGAAGGAGGGGGCGAGGGCTCCGGCTCGCTCGAGGAGGAAGGCGAGCATCGCCGTGGTCGTGGACTTTCCGTGGGTCCCGGCCACGCCGAGAGATTCCCGCTCCTGCAATAGCCGGCGGAGCATCTCCAGGCGGGGCACGATCGAGAGGCCTCGCCGGCGGGCTGCGGCCAGCTCCACATTCTCGCGGACGATGGCCGAGGAGAAGATCACCAGCTCAGCGCCGTCCAGATTCTCCTCACGATGGCCGAGCGCGACCTTAATCCCCAGGCGCTCCAGCTCGGCTGTCCGGGGGCTGGCGACGAGGTCCGAGCCGCTGACCTGCCACCCGCGGGCCTGGAGGACCTTAGCCAGGCTGCTCATCCCTTCCCCGCCGATCCCGATCAGATGCGCGTTAATAGTCTCTCGACCTCCTCCAGGAATCTCTGCAGGCCGTCCGGCCGCCCCATGGCTCTGCTCCTGTCCGCCATTTGGCGCAAGCGCTCGCGCTCGGCCAAGAGCTTCCGCGCCAGCTCCACAAGATCGACCTCCTCCAAGGCCCCTTCGGGGAGGACGATCGCTCCGCCCGCCTGCTCGAGGAGCCTGGCATTCAGCTCCTGATGGTTCTCCGCCGCTTCCAGCCAGGGGACGAGGATCGCCGGCTTCCCCAGAGCGGTCAGCTCAGCTATCGTGGCCGCCCCGGCACGAGAGATCACCAGGTCGGCTGCGGCGAGCGCCTCGCCCACCCGATCGAGATACTGCTTTGCGATGATCCCCGTCCCTCCGCGCTGCGGTGCCCCTCCCCCGGTGACGAGGAGGATCTGCAGATCATCGCGGTCCACGCGGGAGCGGAGGATCGCCCGATTGAGCGGGGCCGCACCGCGCGAGCCGCCGAGGACGAGGACTGTCCGCTTCCGCAGATCCAGGCCGAGTCCGGCCTTCAGCTCCTCCTGCGGAAGCTGAGCCGCCTCGAGCAGCTCGCGCCGGAGCGGCACGCCGGTGGTGGCGATCCGTCTGGCCCGGAGGAGTCTGGCCGTTTGCGCGTAGGCGGTCGTCACTAGATCGACATGGGGGGCGAGGAGGCGGTTGACGAGGCCCGGGACGGCGTTCACCTCGTGGATCACCGTTGGAATTCCGAGCAGGATTCCCCAAAGGACGGGGGGGAACGAGCTGAAGCCCCCCATCCCGACGATCACCGTCGGGCGGAACTTGCAGATGATGAAGAGCGACTCGACCAGGCCGAGGGCCACTTGAGCTAGGGTAGAGAGCCCACGCCAGGACACTAGCTGCAGCCACCGGCGAGGGAGCCCCCGCCCGTGGATGAGGTAGTGCTCGATCCACGGATAATTCCTGAGGACTCGGCGCTCGAGCTCGCGCCTAGCGCCAATATACCCGAGGCGCTCCACCCCTCGGGCGGAGCGCCCAAGGTGAAAGCCCTCCAAGATCGCCAGAGCGGGGTAGAGGTGCCCCCCACTCCCGCCGCCAGCCACTAAGACCCGCAAAGTCTCCTTCCTTTCCTTGCTTGGAGATGTTGAGCAAGATCCCGACCATGGCCAGGGAGACGATCAGCGATGAGCCGCCGTAGCTGATGAAGGGCAAGGTGAGGCCGGTGACGGGGAAGATCCCGGCGGCCACGCCCAAATTGAGGGCTGTCTGGAGGCCGAGGGTGAAGAGAAAGCCTGCTCCCAAGAGGAAGCCGAACTGGTCGGGCGCGCGTCTCACGATGAGAAATCCACGATAGACGAGGAATCCGAAGAGCAAGAGCAACAGAAGAGCTCCGAGGAGCCCGAGCTCCTCAGCGATCGTCGCGGCGATGAAATCGTTATGGGCTGAGGGGAGGTAGAGGAGCTTCTCCCGGCCGAGCCCCAGCCCTCGCCCGAAGAGCCCGCCCGAGCCGATGGCTGTGAGGGATTGCACCAGCTGATAGCCCTTGTCTTGACCATACTTGAGCGGGTTGAGGAAGGCGACGAGCCGGCTCCAGCGATAGGGGGTGATGCGGATGAGGAGGTAGATCATGGGGAGGCCAGCGAGGATGCAAGTCAGAAGATGCCTGACTTGGGCTCGCCCGATGAAGAGCAAGAAGAAGATGATCGCCCCGTAGATCAGGGCCATCCCCAGGTCCGGCTGGGCCACGGCCAGGCCTCCTGCGGCCCCCAAGATGACGAGGTGAGGAAGGACTCCCTCGGAGAAACTCACCATCCGCTCCCCGCGCCGGACGATCGACGAGGCCACGTAGACGAGGAGCGCCAGCTTCAGCAGCTCCGTCGGCTGGAGCTGGAGCGGCCCGAGGAGGAGCCACCGCCCGCCGGTGGAGAGCCCGGGCATCAGCGTGAGCATAGTGAGGCCGAACGAGGCGATGAGCGCTAGGTTCGCCAACTGCTGGAGGCGGTGGTAGTCGAAGTAGGCGAGGAAAGACATCAACCCCAGGCCGATCAAGGCCGCGAGCAGCTGCTTCTTTAAGAGGAGCAATGAGTCGTCGAAGTATCGCGCGCACAGGTAGTAGCTCGAGCTATAGACGAAGACCAGGCCGAGGAGGAGGAGGGCAATGGTGACCAAGACAAGCCCGGAGTCTAGAGGATTGCGGCCTGAGATCGTCATGATCGCCTCCAATAGTGTGAATCGCCGGAAGAAGCCACTCTAACGAGCGCCCCGTTTTTAGCCCGCCAGGTCTCCTGGAAGAAGGACGCCGGTCGGAGGGGGCAGGCGAGTTCGTCCTCGGTGGCCGTCTCAGGTGTCCTTGCCCTTGGCAAGGCTCGACTGGAGTCGATCTTCCTCCCGCCGTGAGAAGCCGAGCGAGTCCCAAGACGGCCTCCTTGGGGCTGACAGCGCCTCTTCTCCCGAGCTAGCGGAGATTCAGCGTGTCGGAACGAGTCTGGATTGTCTGACTGCTTCTTGGAAGGCCTCGCCGCGGGCGGCGTAGTCGGCGAACATGTCGAAGCTCGCGCAGGCCGGTGAGAGAAGGCAGACCTCGTTCCCCAGCTCGAGGGCCAGCCGGGCGGCCTCATGGAAATCCCGGATGAAACGGAATTGCCGGTGGCCGAGCCGCTCGAGCTCCCTCGCGAGCTCAATGGCGGCCTCGCCGATCAAGAGGGCCGCGATCCCGCGCTCCTTGACCGCTTGTGCTAGAGGGGCGAAGCTCTCGCCCTTGGCCCGTCCGCCGAGGATTAAGGTGAGCCGGGAATGAGGGAAGGCCGCGATGGCCGCGAGTGCAGCCAGGACATTCGTGGCCTTGGAGTCGTCGTAGAACTTGACCCCGCCGATCTCGGCCACGAACTCCAGCCGGTGGGGCATGGCCAGGGCCCTCTCGAGGTCGAGCCTGGCCAGCTCCAGCCCCGGCTCAACTAACCGAGCGGCGCAGAGGGCCGCGGCCAAGTCCTCTCGAAGATGGGGGAAGAGGCCATTAACCTTCGGGGCATCCTCCGGGCCGAAGGCGATCAGCCGGGCCTTCAGCCTGGGGAGCCTCGGGAGGAGCGAGCGGTGAACGATCGCGAAGTCCTCCTCGGTCTGGTTCTCGAAGATCCGGCACTTGATCCTGAAGCAATTCTCCAGGCTACCATGCCGCTCGAGGTGGTCCGGGGCGAAGTTGAGGAAGAGGCTCACCCAGGGGTGGAAGTCCGCGATCGACTCCAGCTGGAAGCTGCTCACCTCGAGGACCACGATCGTCCCCTCATCGATTCGCGCAAGCTCGCCCGAGAGGGGCCTGCCGATGTTCCCGGCCACGACGGCCCTGTGGCCGTGGGCGAGGAGGAGCTCGCCGATCAGCTTCGCGGTGGTCGACTTCCCCTTGGTCCCGGTGACGGCGATGATCTTTCTGCTCTTGCAGAAGCGGTAGGCCAGCTCGAGCTCGCCGATGATCGGGATCCCCCGCCGGCGGGCCTCGCCCAGGATCGGGAGCTCGAGCGGGACCCCTGGAGAGAGGACGATCAGTTCGCTGTCTAAGATCCTCTCGGTATGGCCGCCCTCTTCGTAGTCGAGCCCGAGGGCTTCTAGCTCCTCCCTGGCCTGCGGCGGGATCGAACGATGGTCGCTGAGCAGGACCCTTGCGCCCTGTCTATACAGCAGGCGTGCGGCAGCCAGCCCGCTCCGCCCCGCACCGAGCACCGAGACGCGCTTTCCCAAAATCCTCATCGAGCTTGCTGAAACTTAGGGAAGAGATGAGCCGTAGGCTAGGACAGGCATCACCTCTACTTGGCCTTTACGGCCAGCTGGCCATCTGCCCACAGGCTAATTCCCAATCCTACCTCCTCAACCTTGCCCTTTCCCAACGGATTCTTACTCATAGCTCTTGATAGGCAGGGGGTCTTAGGTGTATAAAGGCTTGGAAGGAGGTAAAGGGAGGATGTTTAAGGGGGTAGTGAGGAGTCTTTCGGTCTTGGCGGTCCTGGCCCTCCTCGCACTCGCCATAACGGGCTGCACTGCTTCTTTTCAGCAGCCTGATAGTGGCGATTACGGGGAGCAGGTGCAGTGTGATGTAGGCCCAGATGAGAATGTAAGTCCTCTCAGTAGAGAGGTAGCAAGTGGCCGAGTTCCTGCTATCATTAGGAATGCACCAGAGTTTGAAACGATAGGACCTCGACTAGTTCGCCTAGAACCTACAGACGTCAGGGGACTCCGAGATGGACTGCTAGGAGTTACATTTGATCTATCCTATCCAGTAGCACAAGATGGAGATCTACGAGTTTATCCTATGTCCTCTTTCTAGTTGACACGTTGCAACAAGAGGTCATCGAGGTAGTCAGCGGCGTCGTGGATCTCCAAGCTATGGAAGTAGTGCTTAAGTTTTCCAGAGCTCCGCAGAATGACAAGAGGGTAAGGATGAGCTCTGGCGCAGTTGAAGAGATCGAGAGGCTGAGAGGGACTAGAAAAGAGGGTTATCCATACCCTGCACAAGAGGAGTATCTTCGTTGCCCTAGAGGAGTATGTTACTTTTGCTCTTGTGCTGAATATGTCCCTGGTCATATGGACTGGGGTTGCTACGCAGTCTGCGCCAGTGGCTGTGACTTAGCATGCGATGGGTACCGTTCATGCCTTGCCCCCTGCCTCGCATTTTGCGCTGCAGGATGCTATGTCCCGGGGTATTGCGCGCGAGAGAAGTGCCGGTCCTATTGCTGCCCCATTTAGCGAACGGTCAATGAGTCCCCCGCTGAGGAGAGTTGACCGCTGAGAATCCGAAGGGTAAACTTGAAAAAGGAAGGAGCGAGAATGCCTGCCGGCGTTAAGTGGTCAATCTCAATAATAGCTCTGAGTATCCTCTTTTTTTGCCTTCTCCCCCTCGATCAGACTTTGCTGTTTATCTATGCCTTACTATTCTCTTTCTATCCTGCTCGTGAGCTCCGCCAATGGGTGAGCACCTTGTCCAGGAAAGCCCGGAATGTTTTGGGGATCGGGGGTCTCGCGGCGGCGGGTGCCGCCGTATATGCGGTATATGTCTTGTCGTCTCGGGCTGAGGGCGACACCGTCGGGTTCTACTACGCCTTGCTCACCATAGCACTCACAGGGGGAACGTTGGGATCGTTGCTTATAAGGGATCTAGCCACTTGGCTCAAGAAGAGATCGGTTAATATTTGAAAGGGGGAACTATGCGACTCTCGAGTGATTGGCGGTGGGTATGTCCGGTGCTTCTCATAATTGCATTAGCCTTAACTGCCGGGACTGAGCAAGCTCCGATCCTAACAGTTTGCCCCTCTGGCTGCCAATTCG
>JANLFV010000019.1 GCA_024653345.1 Candidatus Acetothermia bacterium | reverse complement strand
TGCCACCTCCCTAGCCAGAGGCCAAAATCTGTCCAACTCCAGGGGTCCACTTCACGTTCTTCTCTCCAAACCTCACAACACTTTGGAGTTAAAGGAGGCATTATGAGAGTGCTCGTATTCGGTGGCTCGGGGAAGATGGGCTCGGCCGTGGCTTGGGACCTGGTGAAGCAGGCCGATGTCGAGGCCGTCGGGCTGGTCGGACGAAGGAAGGAGGCCCTGGAAGAGGCCCGTCGCTGGCTCAACAGCCCAAAAGTCGTGAGCCACCAGCTCGACATCACGGACAAGGCCAAGACCGCGAAGCTGATGAGGCAATACGATGTCGGGGTCAATGCCCTCCCCGACCGGCGGACGAGCTACAAGGTCCTCGAGGCGGCGATCGAGGCCGGCTTCAGCTTGGTCGACATGCTGGAGGAGTATCATCGCCGGCCGGACCCTTACGAGGTCGAGGGGCTGGAGCTTCCCCCCGGGATGAGCCTGGAGGAGTATGGCGAGTGGCTCCACAACCGCGCGGTGGAGAACGGCGTGACCTTCCTGGACGGGATCGGGTTCGCCCCGGGGCTGAGCAACATCACCGTCGGGGAGGGGATCAGGAGGCTCGAGCGGGCCGAGACGGCCGTGGCCCGGGTCGGCGGGATCCCCTCGAAGGAGGCCGCAGCGCGCCATCCGCTGAGATACATGATCACCTGGGCCTTCCGGCATGTCCTGCGGGAATACATGGTCAAGCTGAATGTCCAGAAGGGCGGAAGGCCGGTGGAGGTGGAGGCGCTCACCGACCGCGAGCGGTTCAGGTTCACGAAGTTCGGGAAGGACGAGGAGCTGGAGTGCGCCGTCACCCCGGGGATGCCGAGCTTCCTCTACACCAGGCCCAAGCTCGTGGAGTTCGCGGAGAAGACGATCCGCTGGCCAGGCCACTTCGCGGGGATCGACACCCTCAAGGAGTGCGGGCTCCTCGAGCTCGAGCCGGTCGAGTTCCAAGGGAGGAAGATCGTCCCCCGGGAGTTCCTCCTCGCGCTCATCGAGCCGCGGCTCCAGCCCCGACCGGGCGAGACGGACATTTGCGTAATGTGGAACACGGTCACCGGCACGAAGGGTGGCCAGAGGATGCGGATCGACTACTACATGTGGGACGAGGCCGACACGGAGCACGGGATCTCGTCGATGGGCCGTGTGACCGGCTTCCCGTCGGCGATCGGGGCGCTGTTCATCGGGCGAGGGCTGATCAAGGAGAAGGGGCTCGTCCCGCCGGAGGACTGCATCATGGGCGAGAGCTACAGGCTCTTCATGGAGGAGCTGAAGAAGCGGCGGATCGAGATCCTGGAGACGGTCGGAAAGGCCTGAGCCCTGCCATAGAGGAATCAAGTTCAATGGTTGCAACCGGAGGGGTATTGGGTTACAATTGAGACGATGTCTCATTCCGGGCAGGAATTCGGCTGGGCTGAGCAGTTGCAGGCAGCAGGCCACAGGCTGACCGCCCCGCGGCGGGCGGTCCTCCGGGTCTTGGAGGGGGCGAGGACCCACCTCCACCCCGAGGAGGTCCTCGAGCGGGCCCGGCTGATCTACCCCGGCCTCGGGCGGGCGACCGTCTACCGGACGCTCGCGCTCTTGACCGACCTTGGGCTCCTCCATCCTATCCGCCTCGGCGGGAGCCCCCGCCTCGCCCGGATCGCCGAGGGCCACCACCATCTCGTCTGCCTGGCCTGCGGGCACTCCTTCAGCTTCGAGGAATGCCCCGAGCGGGAGCTGGAGGCGGAGCTGGCCCGGCGATTCGACTTCGAAATCAAAGGCCACCTCCTCGAGTTCTACGGGCTCTGCCCCGATTGCCGGGAGGCTGAGGATGCTTAAGTTCCGGGCGGGCTTGATGATCGCTGCGCTCCTGCCGCTCTTGGCCCTTTGCCCGGGCCAGGCGGATCAGCCGCTGAGGGTCGTCGCGACCACGACGATCGTGGGGGATGTGGTCCGGGCGATCGGGGGCGAGCAGCTCTCGCTCACCGTGCTCCTACCGGTCGGAAGCGATCCCCACGCCTACGAGCCGAGGCCCGAGGATCTCATCGCGGTAGCTGAGGCGGAGCTAATCGCCATCAATGGCGTAGGGTTGGAGGAGTTCCTCGAGCCCCTGCTTCGGAACTCCGGGACGGAAGCCGAGGTCCTCTCCGTCTCGGACGGGATCGCCCTCCGTCGCCTGGACGGCGGGGAGTTAGACCCCCATGTCTGGTTCGATCCCCAGAATGTCATGATCTGGGTGCGGAACATCGAGCGGAAGCTCGCGGAGCTCGACCCCGCCAATGCCGAGCTGTATGCCGCTAACGCCGCTTCTTACCGGGCCGCCCTCGAGGAGCTGGATGCCTGGATCATCGCCCAGGTCGGGCAGGTGCCGCAGCACGATCGCGAGCTGGTCACGGACCATCTCTTCCTGGGCTACTTCGCCGACCGATACGGCTTCGTGCAAATCGGGGCGATCTTCCCCGGGCTGAGCACGCTCGCCGAGCCTTCGGCCCGGGAGTTGGCCGAGCTGGAAGCGGAGATCCGGAGACTCGGCGTCAAGGCGATCTTCGTCGGGACAAGCGTCAACCCCGCGCTGGCCCAGCAGATTGCCGCGGACACGGGTGTCCAGGTGGTCTTCCTCTACACCGGCTCGCTGAGCGGGCCGGAGGGGCCGGCCGCCTCCTATCTTGAACTGATGCGCTATGATGTGGCAGCCATCATCGCCGCGCTGAAGTAGCAGGAGGGAGAGGATGGAGCTCTTCAGGCGATGTTCCCCGCACGAGCCCTGCACGCCGCTCCTCGAGGCTGAGGCGATCACCGTCCGCTACAACGGCCATCTGGCCCTCGAGGGGGTCTCGTTCAAGCTGGAAGAGAGCGAGCAACTGGCGCTCATCGGCCCGAACGGGGCAGGGAAGAGCACGCTCTTCAAGGTGATCGCGGGGGTGCTCCGGCCGAGCGGCGGTCGAGTTAGCGTCTGCGGGCGCGGCCCCGGGGAGCACATCTGCATCGCCTACCTCCCGCAGCGGAGCCAGGTGGAGTGGGGCTTCCCTCTCACGGTGGCCGATGTGGTCCTGATGGGCCGGGTGGGGCGGCTCGGGCCGCTCCGCCTCCCCGGGCCACGCGACCGCGAGCGGGTCCGGGAGAGCTTGGAGGTGGTCGGCCTGGCCGATCTGGCGAATCGGCCGATCGGCGAGCTCTCGGGAGGCCAACAGCAGCGGATGTTCATCGCCCGGGCGCTCGCTCAGGAGGCCCAGC
This sequence comes from Candidatus Acetothermia bacterium, assembly GCA_024653345.1. Taxonomy (GTDB): domain Bacteria; phylum Bipolaricaulota; class Bipolaricaulia; order RBG-16-55-9; family JANLFV01; genus JANLFV01. Next base: position 10,025 of record JANLFV010000019.1, on the reverse strand, counting down.
TGATGCTGCTCGACGAGCCGCTCACCGGGCTCGACCTTCCGGCCCAAGAGGAGATCCTTAGGATCTTGGGGGAGCTGCGCCAGCGGGGAGTGGCGGTGATGCTGGCGACCCATGACCTCGGCCTAGCTGCGGAGCGGTTCGAGCAGATGATCCTCCTCAATCGGCGGATCATTGCCATGGGGAGCCCCGGCGAGGTCCTGACGCCCGCGCGGCTCCAAGAGGCCTACGGGCGCCAGCTCCGGCTCATCGAGTCCTCCGAGGGCCTGCTCGCCCTGAGCGACGCCTGTTGCGACCGGGGAGGCTGAGATGGAGTTCCTCACCCAGCCGCTGGCCTACCCGTTCATGGTCCGCGGGCTCCTCGCGGCGGGGCTCGTCGGGGCGATCGGGGCGGTGGTCGGCTCGTTCGTCGTCCTGCGGGGGATGGCCTTCTTCGGGGACGCGCTGGCCCACGCGATCCTCCCCGGGGTGGCTGTGGGCTACCTTCTCGGGTCAGCCAGGCGGGGAGCCCTCTTCTGGTGGGCCCTCCTCACCAGCCTCGTGGTGGCTCTCGGGATCGGCGCCGTTGGGAGAAGCGCGCGGCTCAAGGAGGACACCGCGATCGGGGTCATCTTCGCCGGGATGTTCGCCCTGGGGATCGCGCTCATCTCCAGCATGCGCGGCTATGCCCTGGACCTGACCCATTTCCTGTTCGGGAATGTCCTGGGCGTCTCCTGGCGAGATCTCGCGCTGATGGCCGGCTTCGGCGGGGCGGTCCTGGTCTTGCTCTTCGCCTTCTACAAGGAGCTGGTGGTCCTCTCCTTCGACCCGGTCCTGGCCGCGACCCTTCGCCTCCCCGTCCGCCTGCTCCACAATCTCCTCCTGGTGACTATTGCCGTGACCGCGGTCGTCTCACTCCAGACCGTCGGCGTGGCCCTGATGGTCGCGCTCCTCGTCACTCCCGCGGCCACGGCCTACCTCCTCACCCGCCGCCTCCCGGCGATGATGGCCCTGGGAGCGTTCCTCGGGGCCTCCTCGGGGGTGGTCGGCCTCTATCTCTCCTACTATGTGCGGACTGCCTCGGGGCCGGCGATCGTGCTCGTCGCCACGGGGCTCTTCCTGGCCGCGCTCCTCCTCGCTCCCAGGCGGGGACTGATCTTCGGGCGACTCCCGCGGGGCCGGGGCGAGCCGTCTGCCGGCGACTAAGGGCGCTATCCGGGCCACCTCCGCGGGGACGGTCACTTCCCGAAGACCTCAGGTAGCTGATGACTTGACGGGGCGGAGAGGCAGGCGGTAGAGTCGCTTGTGGATAGCGGGAGCGTTGAGAGGCGGCTCATAGGAGGGAGGGGCCAGGCTGGATCCGCAGCCCATGCGCTGAGGTAGAAGATCCTCTCTCGGTGAGGCTGGGGCAGCAGATGTCGCGTCCCTCGGCAGCAAGGGTAAGGGTTCCTCCTCACCCCATTCACAGCGCGCGGATGAGCTGGGCTCATCCAATCTATGTGCGAGAAGGAGGGTGAAGCGGATGGAGGCGCTACTCAAGGCGATCGTCGAGAAGACCGGCTTGCCGGAAGCCGCCGCCAAGACCGTGATAGATATGACCTTCGACTACCTGTCGAAGAAGCTCCGCGGGCCGATCGGGCGGGAACAGAGCGCTTCACCGCCAGAGGAGAGGCCGGCTGTGTGAAGGCAGCGTCGCTCGCCAGGGAGGGGCAGCTTCTCATCTCGGCGGCGGGAAGGAAATAGTTCATTCCAGCGGATGAACTCGAGGGGCAAATGCTCTCGACCTGATGGGGCCTCCTGCCCCGAACTCGCCCCGTCTGGCCTGGGAGCTGTGCGGGCTCTAGTTGCTCGGGGCCGGCTCCATCGATTTGACTCGAGAGCCCAGCTGGCCTGCTCTAATAAGGCGAGCGACGGAATCCGTAGGGGGGATCCGCAAGGCGAAGCCCCGCCGGTAGGCCGGTCAAGGCTCGCGAAGAAGGAGGATTGCCATGAAGAGGAAGTTGTTGCTCGGAGTCCTTTCCATCGCGCTTCTCTCTGCCCTAGTTCTGGCCTTGTCCGAGAGGCCGGCTGGGCAGACGAGCGCCGGCGAGATCCCGCTCTCAGCGATCGAGGCCCTTAAGGGGGAGTTGGTTCAGAGAGGCTTTGTGATCGCAGGCAAGCAATTCAAGTCGGCTAATGTGGTCTTCCTGTGCTGCAATGGTTTCCTGGAGAGCTGCTATGGGAACAATGCCGCGGCCCCCTACCTGACCCTGACCTTCGACCAAGGCGGAATAGCCGTGCCTGAGGAGATCAGGCTCGGCCCGCAGGACGCGATCATCCTTGTGGGGAGGACCCCGCCGCCGGTGAGCTACTTCAGCTACCGGAGCTATCTCTTCTCCAGATACAATCCGGCCACAGGGGAGCGAGACAAGCTGTTCATCAGCCTGGGAGACACGGTCAATAACGAGACGATCCAGACCGGCGACGGAGCCGGGGATGAGCCCTTCGACCGGCTGGTAATCCTCGTCTCCACGGCCGATCGGGGGACAGATCAGGCCGTGCGAGCGGCCGCCGAGCGAGCCGGCTTCCCGGAGGGGATAGTCAACACCGATGTCATCCCTGCCTCAGTCACCAGGCTCGGTCTTGGGGAGGAGAGCGACAACCTCGTCTTTCTTCACCGGTTGATGCTGCCGCAACCTGGATTTGAAGAAGACTTCCGGCACTACCTCTCCTCACCGCCCTACGAGGCATTCATCGTGCGCCGGGCTTCCGGCTCACCAGGGCCTGATCCGTTCCCCATGCCATCGCTCACTCCTCGCGGCACCGGGAGGTCGGAGCTTGACCTTCTGCCCGCCATGGAGCGCTTGCGCCTGGCGATCTTGGCGAGATACGCCAACATGCGGGCCACTGAGTTGACCACCAGCATCTGGTTGACCGAGGGATTTGATGGGTTACAGCGGAATGTCAACCTGCTCGGCGAGAATAGGGACACAACATACCTTGCGAGCGAGGTCTTCCAGCTTGCCGATGACCCCGAGGAGTTCCTGATCGTCTACGGGGTGAACCACGATCTACTGGGCAAGGCGAGCTACTCCAACTTTACGATCTACGGGGACGGACTGAAGATCGGCATCGTAGGGAAGAACAGCGTCGAGCTCTACAATTCCGCCGCCGACCTGCTGGCTGGTGATCCGAACGCCGATAAGTTCTACGCCTTCAAGGTCGCCCGGGACTGCGGAGGTGACCCGGCAGAGGAGTGCCTGACGATCGAACCGAGTATCAGTTGTCCCAGGCTCGACCTGGACGGTGATCTTTTCGTTGCCTTCCGTGCATACCTGGAGAGGGCGACGGGCGTTGGACCGATCTGGACAGAGCTGATCTACGACCGCGTGATCAAGTTCTCGCCTCGGGAATGAACCGTTGAGGCCTCGGTCGGGAGGTCCTCAGAAGGGTAAGAATAGTCCGGGAGCGGGGCTTCCCAGGCCGCCAGGGCTGGCGAAGGGGCGACCAGCCGCACTATAATCCCTGTGGCGGGGAGTGGCGCAGCCTGGTAGCGCGCCTGCTTTGGGAGCAGGAGGCCGCTGGTTCGAATCCAGTCTCCCCGACCAAGGGCTCCTCCAGCTTGAGCCTCGCGGCCCGCTCGTTCGAGGTTGAGATGAGCGCCCGGGTGGAGGCACCCTAACCGCCATGCTGCAGTTGGAGGGCCCGGAAGGCATCACCGCGCGGCCAACCCTGCGAGGCGTTGGAGACTCCTCTTCCCTTGAGCTCTTCTTTGCTGTAGGGATGCCATCTCGGGCGCGACGGGGCGGAGTTGCGCCTCAGGCCCTCGCCCCCTAGAATCTGGGCGGGAGGCCGAGGTTGAAGATCACTCTCAGCGCAATCAAAGCGGACATCGGCAGCATCGGCGGCCACCTCCGCCCGAGCGAGGGCCTCCTCGCCCGAGTCGCAGAGCATGTGGCCCGGGAGGGGAAGGCCCTCCTGGACCGCTATGTCGTGTTCACCGGCGACGACATCACCATCCTGATGGTCCACAACCTCGGCGAGGGGAATGAGAAGATCCACCGCCTGGCCTGGGAGGCCTTCCGCGCCGGGACAGAGGCGGCTAAGGCCGAGGGCCTCTACGGCACGGGGCAGGACCTGCTGAAGGAGGCCTTCTCCGGGAATGTCAGGGGCCTCGGCCCGGCCGCGGCCGAGCTGGAGTTCGAGGAGCGCCCGAACGAGCCGTTCCTCCTCTTCATGGCGGACAAGACCGAGCCGGGGGCCTACAACCTGCCGCTCTATCTAGCCTTCGCTGACCCGATGTATTGCCCCGGGCTGATGCTTTCCCCCTCGATGAGGGAGGGCTTCTCGTTCAACATCATGGATGTCTCCTACACTGAAGGGGACCGGGTGATCAAGCTCCATGCCCCGGAGGAGCTCTACGACATCGCTTGCCTTTTGCGGGACAACGAGCGGTTCGTCGTCGAGTCGATCCACTCCCGGACCACCGGTGAGCAGGCCGTGGCCTGCTCGACCACCAGGCTCCACAACATCGCCGGGAAATACACGGGTAAGGACGATCCGATCATGATCGTCCGGGTCCAGTCACAGTTTCCGGCCACGGGCGAGGTGCTCGCGCCGTTCGAGATCGGCCACTATGTCGGGGGCTTCATGCGCGGAAGCCATCACGGCCCCCTGATGCCGGTGAGGAAGGGCTCGACCGTCTCCTACTTCGACGGCCCGCCGATCGTCTCCTGCCTCGCCTTCTGCGTCCACGAGGGGAAGCTCACCGAGCCGGTGGACGCCTTCGACCACCCGTTCTGGGACTGGGTCCGCGACAAGGTGGCCCAGAAGGCCGCCGAGCTCCGCCGGCAGGGGTTCTCCGGCCCGGCGATGCTCGGCTACGGCGAGCTGGAGTATGGCGGGATCACGGAGAGGATGCGGCGCCTCGAGGGCCGGTTCGTGGTCCGCGGACTCCATCCGGAGAGGGTGTAAGAGGATGGCTCAGGGTAAGGGGCTGAAGAAGATCCTCCTCTCGGAGGAGGAGATCCGCCGCCGGGTGGCCGAGCTGGGAGCCCAGATCACCAAGGACTATCGGGCGCTGGTCGGGCAAGCGAGTTGGGAGAAGCAGCTCGCCCGGCCCCTCCTGGTGGTCGGGCTCCTCCGGGGGGTCGTGATCTTCCTCGCGGACCTGGTCCGGACGATCGATGTCCCGCTCCGGTATGACTTCATGACCGTCTCCAGCTACGGGAACGCGGACTCGCCGGGCGAATTGCTGCTCCTCAAGGACCTCGTCGACCCGATCCAGGGGCAGGACATCCTGATCGTCGAGGACATCGTCGACACGGGCCAGACACTCAGCTATGTCCAGCGGACCCTCAAGGCCCGCAAGCCGCGGAGCCTCCGGACCTGCTGCCTCATCGACAAGACCCCTCGACGGGAGGTTGAGGTCCAGCTCGACTATGTCGGCTTCCGGCTCGAGGAGAACGAGTTCCTCGTCGGCTACGGCCTCGACTACGCCGGGCTCTACCGGAACTTGCCCTATATCGCGGCCCTGGAGACAAGATAGCCAGATGCCGATCCGGACTTGTGTCGGCTGCCGGGCCGAGCGGGAGAAGGCCGAGCTCATCCGGCTCGTCTCCCATGAGGGCCGTGTAGTCGTAGACTACCATGCGAAGCTCCCCGGGCGAGCGGCCTATCTCTGCCCGAAGCTCGCCTGCATCAAGGAGGCGATGAAGCGCGGGCGGCTCGCACGGGCCCTCAAGGCCGAGGGCCCGCTCGAGTATGGCGATCTCCCGGAGAGGATCGCCGAGGCGATCGAGGCCCAGCTTCGGGCCCTCCTCGGGCTCGCGGCCAAGGCGGGGAAGGTCGTCTCCGGCTGGAACAGCGTCCGGGCGAATGAGAAGAGGTTAGCGCTCGTCTTGGTCGCCGCCGATGCCTCGGAGAGTGTCCGGGAGAGGTTCGCGGGCGCTAGTCAGCTCTGGCTCACCAAGGAGGAGCTGGGGCGGGCGATCGGGAAGCCCCCGCGGAGCCTGGTCGGGCTCCTCGACGGGCAGTTGGCGGGGCGGATCGCGCGGGAGCTCGAGCGATACCATGGAGTTCACGCTGGGGATCGAGACCTCTTGCGATGAGACCGCCGCGGCGGTGCTGCAGGGCGAGCGGGAGGTCCTCTCGAATGTGGTCTACTCCCAGGCCGACCTCCACAGCCGCTACGGGGGCGTGGTCCCGGAGATCGCCTCGCGGAACCACCTGCGGAAGCTCCCGTTCATCCTCAAGGAGGCCCTCACGGGGGCAGGCGTCGAGCCCTCCAAGATTGACCTCATCGGTGCGACCTTCGGGCCGGGGCTGGTAGGGGCCCTCCTCGTCGGGCTCTCGGCGGCCAAGGGGCTGGCCTATGCCTTGAAGAGGCCGTTCGTGGGGGTCAACCACCTCGAGGCCCACCTCTTCGCCCACTACTTGGAATATCCCCAGGCCGGGCCGCCGCTGTTGGCCCTCCTCGTCTCCGGGGGCCATACGAACCTGGTCCACATCAAGGCTTGGGGTGACTACCGGACCTTGGGCGGGACGAGGGACGACGCCGCCGGGGAGGCCTTCGATAAGGTCGGGAAGCTCATCGGCATCGACTACCCCGCCGGGGCGAAGCTCGACCGCCTCGCCAAGGCAGGCGACCCCGAGGCGATCCCCCTCCCCAGGCCGATGCTCGATTCAGGCTACGACTTCAGCTTCGCCGGGCTGAAGACCGCGATGGCCTACTACCTCAAGGGTCACAAGGCCAAGCCGGAGGATGTGGCCGCCTCCTTCCAGCGGGCGGTCGTCGATGTCCTGGTGGGGAAGACCCTGAGGGCCGCGACCGATCTCCAGGTAAAGAGGATCGCGGTCGTCGGGGGCGTGGCGGCCAACTCCGAGCTGAGGGCGAGGTTCCAGGCCGAGGCCGCGGGGCTGGAGGTCTACTTCCCCCCGCTCATCCTGTGCACCGACAACGCGGCGATGGTGGCCGCGGCCGCGCGGTTCAGGCACGAAGAGCTCGGCCAGGCGGACCCACTGACCCTCTCGCCCGAGCCGGGCCTCCGGCTGTGAGCCGCTCTAGAGCTCGACCGGCTCGAGCCTCTCCTCCCGGCAGACTATGACCGGAAGGACGTTGAGGACCGGAAGGTTCGTCGCACTCATCTCGCCCTCCTCAACAAGAGACTATTCTCCCAGCCGGAAGGGAGGATACCGATCGGTCAGCAGGGCAGCGTAGGCCAGCACGCGAAAGCCCCAGCGGTTCATGCCGATCACGAAGTCGAAGAGCTCGCGGGGATAGCGGCCCCGGAAGAGCAGGGCCACGCCCGCGAAGAGGGCGAGGATGAACACTAGTCCGCCGTAGCGCGGCCCCCAGCCGCCCGAGAAGAAGGCCACGATCAGATACTGCGGGAGGGCCAAGAGCCACCACTTCACCAGCACCAGCCCGCGGGAGAGCCGCTCGGGGTAGGCCAGCTCGAGGTCCGCCGGGTAGTCTCCGGCCTTCAGCGTGAAAGGGGGATACTTATCGGTCCCCAGGGCCTGGTAGCTGTAGAACCCGACCCGCCAGGTCCAGCGGAGCACTCCAACGCTGAACTCGAACAGCTCGCGCGGATACCGGCCCGTGAACAGGATCGCGAAGAAGGCGATCACCCAGACCACCGCGAACGCGGCCCAGAGGAAGGCCAGGACGATGTAGTGCGGGATCAGCAGGAACCACTTGAACACCCAGAGCCAGGGCGAGAGGGGCTCCTCCAGCTCGCCCTTGAGGGAGAGCAGATGGCCCGAGGGGGCCGGGGCCGCGGCCTCTGCGGCTCCCGCCGCGGGGCGGCGCACGGCGAGGTAGATCATCACGATCCCGATCGCCAGGACCACCAGCCCGGCGATGAATAGCCCGAGCCCGACGGGGAAGAGCCAGGGGACCTTCACCCCGACCGAGCCCCGGAGGTCGAGCCCGGCTGAGCCGTCGGCGTTCATCAAGACCAGGACCCACTCACCCGGCTCGACCTCCCACCTCAAGGTCTGCGGCCCAGCGCCTTGAGCCGCGACCTCCCAGAACCGCTGCGTCGCGGGCGGAGCGGGCGGCGAGCCGCCCGGATGCTGCCGGTAGCTCACCCTCAAGGGCCGGAGCTTGAACTCCACGATCTCGTCGTAGGCCACATCCGCGAGGTAGGCCCGGACAGCCGCGGCTTCGGCGAGCCCGAGAAAGATCGCTCTCGCCGGATCGCCCGCTGTGGCCTCGACCTTCATCGTCCCCAGCCGGCCCGGCCGCCAGGGCCAGTCAAGCCCGATGTCGATCGCGGCCGGCTCGCTGACGATCGCGTGCGACTCCCGCTCGAGCTGGACCGTCCTGGTGCTGATGAACCCCTCACTGTCCGCGAGAACCTTCTGGACGACCATTACTGCCCCGCCGCCGAAGGGCAGGCCGATGACCACCAAGACGACGATGACCCCGAAGATCAGGAGCACGATCCTCCCTGCGCTCATCATGCCACCCCCTCAGCTAGGCTAGTCTCCCGACGCTCCGCGAGAGCGTCGGGCTACTCAGATCCTAGCGGAATTCTCGCTGGTAGACCAACCGCCATTCTCTCGGCGATGAGGGGCCAAAACTGCCCTCAATCGAGCCCGCAAGGGCTTGACGCACTCCTGCACCTGCAGCCGGAGGGCCGTCGGGAAGGAGGGGGCAATCCCCTTGGGGTCACTCCAGTCCCTCGCTTGGCTCGGTCCGGTCGGGGCAGGGCTCCTTCTCGCAGCTCCGGCAGTCGCCCTCGCAGGGCTCGAGGTGGATGAGGACCTGGCTCCGAGGGAGGGCGGCCTCGATGTCGTGCTGGATGTGGTGGGCGATCGCGTGGGCCTCCTGGACGGGCATCGACGGCGGGAAGTGGAGGTGGAGGTCGATGTGCCGCTCCGGCCCGGCCCGGCGGGTCCGGAGGCTGTCCCAGCCGATGTGGATCTCCTTGTGCTCCCGAAGGATCGCCAGGATGGCCGCCTCGTCCGCCGCCGGGAGAGGGGCGTCCACGAGGCCGTGGACCGTCTTCCGCGTGAGCCTGTAAGCCGTGATTATGATGAGGACGGCAACGGCGATCGCGACGACCGGGTCGAGCCAGTGCCAGCCGGTGGCCCAGATGAGGCCCATCGCGGCCATCACCCCGAGCGAGGTCCACACATCGGTCGAGAGGTGGAGGGCATCGGCCTCGAGGGCGACCGACTCCGTCTGGCGGGCGACGCGGAAGAGGTAGCTCGAGACCACGACATCGACCAAGCCGGAGAAGCCCATGACCGCGAGCCCGAGGAGCGGGAAGGCGACCTCGCTCCCCCGGATCAGCCTCAGGACGGCCTCGTAGACGATGAAGCAGGCCCCGATGAGGATCAGGGCCGCCTCGATCGCGCCGGAGAGGTCCTCGAACTTCCCGTGGCCGTAGACATGGCCCCGGTCGGGCGGGCGGGCCGACTGCCTCACGGCATACAGGGCGATGAGCGCGGCCAACAGGTCGATCGCGGAGTCGACGGCCGTGGAGATGATCGCGACCGAGGACATGACGAGCCCGACGGTGAGCTTCCCGAGGATCAGGGCGGTATTGGAGATGACGGAAATGCGGGCCGCACGCCGCTTCCGCCTCGCCTCTGCCACGGAGCCGGCCTCGCCGTGCGTCTCCCTCGGCTCGAGCTTCTCGCTATCCTTCAATCCGTCGGGGAGAGTCTACAGTCCGCCGCCGGGCGGGGCAAGGCCGGCCAGCGCGCGAGCTAGGGGTCCTCGCGCTTAGGGGCCCTTTCAATCCCTCATAGGTAGCCTAGCAACAGGACCTCCGTCGAATAGCTCATAATTTCGCCTTTGAGGTTTCAATCCCTCATAGGTAGCCTAGCAACCCGGCTCCAAGGCCAAGGTTGCTAGAAGCCAGAATCGTTTCAATCCCTCATAGGTAGCCTAGCAACACCCGACGGGGGTTCAGCCCGTCGTGGCCGTCAGTTTCGTTTCAATCCCTCATAGGTAGCCTAGCAACTCGCTGAGCTGCTCGACGATGGCCCTCAGACAGCCGTTTCAATCCCTCATAGGTAGCCTAGCAACCCGGCTCCAAGGCCAAGGTTGCTAG
>JANLFV010000018.1 GCA_024653345.1 Candidatus Acetothermia bacterium | reverse complement strand
TGAGCGGACTGATGAGGGGAAGAAGCTCAAGCCGCTGGTGAAGAAGGCCCAGAGGGAGGTGAGGGTCAAGGAGGTCTTAGGGGATAGTGGCTATGACTCCCACGAGAACTTCGAGTTCCTGGCCGCTTCTGGGATTGAGGCCGCTCTCAAGGTGCGGGAGGATTCTCATCCCAACTGTGGTGGGAAAAGAGGTGAGGTGGTGCGGGCCTATCTCAAGGACCCTCCAGGGTGGAAGAAGCGCGTGGGCTATGGGCAGCGGTGGATGGCCGAGACGTTCTTCTCGGGGTTCAAGCGGATGTTCGGCGAGGTAGTCTCGGCGAAGAGGTTTGAGCGGATGGTGAGGGAGATCGAGCTGAAGGTCTGGGTCTACAACCTGATGTTAGGCTTGGCTTTGGCCCCAGCCCCGGCTCTCGCCGCCGCGGGGGCTTGACAGGCGGGGGGGGGTAGGGGTGTAGCATGAGGCCGGAGATTGGAGCTGGAGGTTACTCAACAAAGCACAAGTGCTCACCCAGCCATTTCACATCATTAGACTTTTCAGGCACGACCTTCCAGTGGAGTTCATCATCGAACTATCGCGATCAGCAAGATAGCCTCGGGATGGCAGACCCTGGCAAAGACCGGCCAAGATTCCAAGTGAGCATATGAGCGGCGTCAGAAAGCTGGTCAGGCTGGGACAGTCAAGAGGCCCCTTGTATCCCAACAAATGAGATGGTTCTCGGGCGACTGACAGTTCTCTTATGGTGTGGGCTTCTGGTCAGGTTGAGCTTGGCGCTTTCCCCACTCGCTGGGGCTGACGGCTGGGAGGGGGAGCCCTCTCGTGACGGCCCTTTCAGGATTAGTGAGCTCCAGGCCCGGCTCGTCGACCCCGCCACCGCGCGGGAAGTCTCGGTCTTGCTCATCGTCCCTCAGCCGGCCCCTGAGGAGGCCCCTGCCCCGCTGGTCCTCTTCAGCCCGGGGTTCCTCCTGAGAGGCGACCAATACCGCTCCTACGGGCAGCGGCTGGCCTCCCACGGGATCATCGCTGCCATGCTCACCTACCAGGTCTCGCTCTTCAGCGCGGACCATCGCCTCCTCCTCGGCGACCTGCTGTTCGTCCTCGACCGCTTGCTCGCCCCGGACGGGCCGCTCGCGGGCCGGGCCGACCCGAGCCGGGTGGGCACCGCGGGTCACTCTTTGGGCGGGAAGCTCAGCCTCTTGGCCGCGAGCGCGAACGAGCGGGTCCGCGCGGTCGGGGCCCTCGACCCCGTGGACAGCGGCCCGCCCGGCGGAGGAGACCCGGCGAGGTTCCCGAGCGTGACGCCTGAGCTGATGGATCGGATCCACGCTCCACTCCTCTTGGTCGGGGCGGAATTGGGAGGGGTGGCCCAGTTCGGCCCGCCCTGCGCCCCGGCCGAGGAGAACTACCAGCGGTTCTTCGAGGCCGCCCTCCCGCCAGCCCTCGAGGTGACCCAGCTCGATGCCGGCCACATGCAATACCTGGACAACCCCGACTGCGGCCTCCTCTGCGCCGTCTGCGTCCGCGGCGAAGCCCCCTCGGACGAGATTCGGGCCGCGGCCCAGGCTTATCTGACCGCGTTCTTCCTCGGCCACCTCGCGGGGATACCCGGGGCGCTCGCCTGGCTCGATCGAAAGCTTGCGGAGGACGAGGCCTCCGGGCAGATCCTCGTCCGGAGGAAGTGAGCGCTCGTTCGCTTGCCGCGGCCTCGGCCAGCCCGAGCGTCTAAAGATCACTGCCTGAACTCCTTCAGTGCGCGGCGCATCTCCCGCTCTTGCTCCTCTCTCTTTATTTTCTCCCGCTTATCGTATTTGGCCCGCCCCTTGGCCAGGGCCAGCTCGACCTTGGCGTAGCCCCCTTTGAAGTAGATCCGGAGCGGGACCAGAGTATAGCCCCGCTCGTTCACCTTGGTCGCGAGCCGGACGATCTCCTGCTTGTGCAGGAGCAGCTTCCTTGGCCGGTTGGGGTCGGGGTTCCACCGCCCGCCCACCTCGTAAGGGGCGATGTAAACATTGTATAGGAAGACCTCGCCGTCCTTGACCTGGGCGAAGCCATCCTGGAGCGAGCAGCTCCCCCGGCGGAGGCTCTTGACCTCCGCGCCCTTGAGGACCAGCCCGGCCTCGTAGGTCTCGGCGATCTCGTAGTCGTGCCGGGCCTTCCGGTTCGTGGCCACGACCTTCAGCCAGGCCTCTCTGTCCTTCCCCATGCCAGAGAGAGTCTACCTTGATCGCCTTCAACGGGCAATCTCTTGGCCAGACCTGAACCCCCCTGGCCTGAGCATCCAGCTTGTTCATGGCCGAGAGGATTCTCTGCCGCTATAATGGATCACCGAGATGGCCAAACAGATGAGGCCGCTGGTCCGGGAGACCATAGGCGGGGAGCCCTACGAGTATTACCCTCTGGGCGAATACATCGTCGCCGCGCCGGGGGTGTGCGGGGGGCGGCCGACTTTCAAATACACTCGGATTGAGGTCGAGGTCATCCTGGATCTCTTGGCCGCAGGGCGATCGCTCGATCAACTAGTAGAGAACTTCCAGGGGCGCGTCTCACGGGAGGCCATCGAGGAAGCCCTGAAGCTGGCCGCATCACTCCTCAAGCGCGAAGCCAAGACGGTAGCAGTGTGATCGTCCTCGATGAGAACCTGCTCAGCGTTCGCCCAGATGAGCTTATCGCTGCCTGGTATCCAGGGCGCGTCTGCTACATTACGGATCTAGGCCGTGGTATGGTCATTAAGGATGAAGCGATCCCCCGGCTACTGCACAAGGCTAAGGGGGCGACCTTCATCACCACCGATGTCCCCGACTTCTGGCGGCGCGTGCCCGCTCATCCCAGATATTGTATCATTTGTGTAGACATGCCTCATGAGCGGTTATGCGAGGTCCCGCAATTGCTGCGACCACTCTTCCGTCTGGCCGAGCTCCGGACGAAAGCCCTCCGGATGGGCAAGGTGGTGCGGGTCAGTCGAGGGCAGATCCAATACTATGCCGTTGGGGATGAGCGAGTCCGCACCCTCGCTTGGCCGGGTTGAAAGGGCACCCGAGCCTCATTAACGGGGAGCGCTCGAGCGGACTTGCCTGAAGGAATCCCCACACTTAAGCTAGCCTTGCGATGAGCCCGATCAAGGTCCGTGTCGGGACGAGGAACCCGGTGAAGGTCGAGGCCGTCCGGGCCGTCTTCTCGCGCGCCTTCGGCCCGATGGAGGTGGAGGTCGAGGCCGTGGAGGTCGACCCCGGGGTCCCGAAGGAGCCCTTCGGGGAGGAGATCGCCCGCGGGGCAGTCCGCAGGGCGAAGGAGGCCCTGAGGGACGCGGACTTCGGGGTGGGTATAGAAGCGGGCCTAGTCTGGCATGAGGTGCTCAGGACATACTTTGATGTCCAATTCTGCGCGATCCTCGACCGCGAGGGAAGGCTGACGGTCGGCCACGGCTCGGGATTCGTCTACCCTCCCAGGGTGATCGAGGAGGTCAGGAAGGGCCGGGCCGTGGGGGAGGTGATGAGCGAGCTTGCCGGCATTCCCGAGATCGGGCGGAAGGAGGGCTCGGTCGGATATCTTTCTAGGGGGCTTCTCACCCGGACCGAGCTGACCGAGCAGGCGGTCCTGGCCGCCCTCATCCCCCGGATCAGGCCGGAGCTCTACATCTGAGTCCGGCGGCGGCGCAACTTGGCCATTTGGAGAAGAAGGCCACGATCTTCGGCTCAAACTGTTCAAGCATCGACCAGCACCCCCTCGATCTCAGTATAGATCTGCTCATCGGCGAAGAGGTTCTGCTGAGCCGCCCCGCTCGGGCAGGCGGCCACGCAGGTCCCGCACCCCTTGCAGAGGGCCTCATTGATCACGGCTACGCCCTTCTCCCGGTCGAAGCTGATGGCGGAGAAGGGGCACAAGCCGATGCAAGTCTTGCAGCCCGAGCAGAGGGCCGCATCGATGTAGGCGGTATTCGGCTCGAGCTCCACAAACCCCCGGTCGATGAGCGCCAAAGCCTCGGCCGCCGCGGCCCCGGCCTGGGCGACCGCATCGGGGATGTCCTTCGGCCCCTGGCAGGCCCCGGCCAAAAAGATCCCGTCGGTGAAGGTCGAGACCGGTGCGAGCTTGGGGTGGCGCTCGAGGAACCACCCCTCCCGGCTGCAACTGATGTTGAACATTCTTCGGACCTCCTCGGCGTCCGGCTGGGGCTCTAAGCCGGTGGCTAAGATCACCATGTCCACTGGGATCCGCCGCACGAAGCCGGAGAGGGTGTCCTCGACGCTCAGGATGAGCTTCCCCTCCTCCTCGGGCGTGAGGGCCACATCGCTCACCTCGCCCACATTCCCCCGGATGAGGTGGACCCCCTCCCCAAGGACCCGGCTGTAGAACTCCTCATACCCCTTCCCGAAGGCCCTAAGATCGATGTAGAAGTTGTAGACCTCGGCATTCGTCCGCTCCTTCACCAGGTGGGCGAACTTCAGGGAATACATGCAGCAGACCCTTGAGCAGTAGGGGTGGAACCGCTTGTCCCGCGAGCCGACGCAGTGGATGATCCCCACGCTCTTGGGCTCACGGCCGTCCTTCAATAGGACCTTCCCACCGGTCGGGCCGGCGGAGTTGACCAGCCGCTCGAACTCCAGGGCCGTCAGGACATCGGGATACCGGCCGTAGCCGAGGTAGGGGATCTTCCGGGGATCGAAGGCCCGAAAGCCCGTGGCGAGGATGATGGCCCCCACCTCGACCTCGATCATCTGGTCCTTCATCTGGTAGTCGATGGCCTTCGGCTCGCAGACAGTGGCGCAGAGGCGGCAGTCGCAGCAGATGGCGCAGTCGAGGCAGCGGGCGGCCTCCTCCCTCGCCAAAGCCTCGGTATAGCCGGTCTTGACCTCCGCGAAGCCCCGCCGGCGGGCGGGCTCGAGCTCCGGGAGCGGGACCTGCGGCTTGGGCGAGACACCTGTGGTGTCCACCTGGACCTTGCTCTCGAAGGGGCCCTCGAGCTCCCTCCCCTCGAACATGTCCAGGCCCCTTAGGTAGCGGTCGATCGAGATCGCGGCCTTCCTCCCCGCGGCCATGGCCGTCACCACCACATCCGGGCCGGTCACGCAGTCCCCGCCGGCGAAGACACCGGGGATGCTGGTCTGCAAGGTCACGGGGTCGACCGCGAGGGTCCCCTGGGAGGTCGTCTCCAGGCCGAGGTCGCGGAGGCGCGCCTCCCCCAACGAGGCTAGGTCCGGGGCTTGGCCGATGGTGACGATGACGGAGTCGCAGGGGATGACGAACTCCGAGCCGGGGAGCGGGACCGGCCTGGGCCGCCCGGACTCATCGGGCTCGCCCAGCCTCATCCTGAGGCACTCGACCCCCTCGACGCGGCCGTCCCCCAGGAACCGCTTCGGGGCAGCGAGGAACTCGAGCTTCACCCCCTCCCGCTCGGCCTCCTCGACCTCCTCCAGAGCGGCGGGCATCTCCGCCCGGGTCCGGCGGTAGACGATCTTCACCTCCTCGGCCCCGAGCCTCAAAGCCACCCGGGCCGCGTCGATCGCGGAGTTCCCCCCGCCGATCACCAGGACCCTCCGCCCGAGCTCGATCCTCCCTGGACCCCCAAGGTTCACCGTTCTCAGGAACTCGACCCCGCCGAAGACGCCGGGGAGGGCCTCCCCCGGGATATTGAGCCGCCGCTCCACATGGGCCCCGATGGCGATGAAGACCGCCTGATACTCCCGCCGCAACTCCTCGAGCGTGCGCTTCCCTCCGGCCCCGATGGGGGTAGAGAGCCTGAGCTCGACCCCCAGGGCCTCGATCTTCCCGAGCTCGCGCTTTAGGACCTCCCTTGGGAGCCGGAAGGAGGGGATCCCCACGGCCAGCATCCCCCCGGCCACGGGGAGGGCCTCGAAGATCATCGGCTTATACCCCCTCTGGCGGAGCTCGTAGGCGCACATCAGCCCGGCCGGGCCGCTCCCGACGATCGCGACCCGCTCCGGCCTCTCCAGCTCCGGGTCAGGCCGGGGGAGCTCATAGTCTTCCCCCACGAAGTCCAGGACGAACCGCTTGAGCCCGAGGATGTGCAAGGGCTCATCGACCTTCCCTCTTGTGCAGGCCGTAGTGCAGGGGTGAGTGCAGACCCGGCCGCAGACCGAAGGCAAGGGGTTCTCCCTTAGGATGACCTCGAGGGCCTCCTTGAATTTCCCCTCCCTCACCGAGGTGATGTAGCCCTGGGCGTTCTGGTGGATCGGGCAGGCGGCCTGGCAAGGGGGAGTCCCGAGCCGCGAGATCAAGAAGACATTCGGGACCGCCTGGGGGAAGGGGCGAAAGATCGCCTTCCTCTTGGCGAGCCCCTCGTCGAACTCCGAGGGGTGCTCGACCGGGCAGACCTCGACGCACTCGCCGCAGGCGGTGCACTTCTCCTCGTCGACATAGCGGGCCTTCTTCCGGATCCGGACCCGGAAGTTCCCTACAAAGCCCTCCACGGCCTCGACCTCGCTGTAGGTCAGAAGCTCGATCTTGGGGTGGGCCCGGACGGCGGTCATCTTCGGGGTAAGGATGCAGGCGGCGCAGTCCAGGGTGGGGAAGGTCTTGTCGAACTTGGCCATATGCCCCCCGATCGAGGGCTCCCGCTCCACAAGGTAGACCTTCTTCCCGGAGTCGGCCAGCGTCAGGGCCGCGTGGATCCCGGCGATCCCGCCCCCGAGGACCAGGACATCGGGGTTGACCGGGACACGCTTCTTCTCGAGCGGCTCGTGGAGGGCCACCCGCCGGACCGCGGCGGCCACGAGGGCCTTGGCCTTGGCCGTGGCCAGCCCGCCGTCCAGTGAGACCCAGGAGACATGCTCCCGGATGTTGGCCATCTGGAAGAGGAAGGGGTTCTCGCCCGCCTCCTCCAGGGCCCTCCTGAAAGTGAGCTCATGCATCAAGGGCGAGCAGGAGGCCACGACCACGCGGTTGATCCCAAGCTCCTTGATATCTTGCTTGATCAGCCCCTGCCCCGGGTCGGAGCACATGAACTTGTATTCCCGGGCCACGACGACCTTCGGGAGGGTCCGGGCGAACTCCACCACCTCGGGGACATCGACCCTCTGGGCGATGTTGGCCCCGCAGTGGCAGATGTAGACCCCGATCCGGGGGGGCTCGCCCCCACTCTTGCTTCGAGCAGCCTCTTCCATCTCCTTGTAGTGCATAATCCTCAGCCCCTGATCCCGGCGAGGAGCGGCTCGGCCGAGACGACCGCCCGGGCGAAGCCCAGCCCTTTCTCGGGCAGCCCCAGGGCCAATCCCAGGGCCTGGGTGAAGTAGAGGACCGGGATGGGCGAGCCGAGGCCAGCGATCTTGCCCTGGTAGCAGTCGAGGTTGAACTGGCACAAGGGGCAGACGGTGACGATGGCGTTCGCCCCGCGCCTTTGGGCCTCCAGCAAGAGGGCGGAGACGAGCCCCAGGCCGGTCTGCTCGGCCATCCCGGTGATCGAGGAGCCGCAGCACTTGGTCTTCAAGGGGTAATCCACGACCTCGGCCCCGAGCGCCCGCAAGAGTTCGTCCAGCGATTCCGGGAAGAAGGGGTGATCGAATTGGGCATAGGGCCTGGTGGTCTGGCAGCCGTAGTAAGGGGCCGCCACAAGGCTCCGCAGGGGCCGCTTGACCCGCCTCTTCAGCTCCTCCACCCCGAGGTCGGTCATCACCACCTCGAGGGGGTGCCGCACCCTGGCCCGGCCGCGATACTCGAGCCCCGCCGCCCGCAGGGCTTGGTCCACCCCCGCCCGGAGCTTGGGATACCGCTCCATGTAGTCCTTGGCCTTGAGGAATGAGAGATAGCAGGCGCTGCAGGGGGCGACGATCTCCTTGCCCGGGTGAGCCCGCTCCGCGAGGGCCAGGTTCCTTGCGGCGAGGGCGAGGGCCCCGACTTTGTCGACCCCGGAGTAGAGGCTCGAGCCGCAGCAGTTCCAGTCCTCCAGCTCGACCAGCTCGAGCGCCAGCTCGCGGAAGACGAGAAGGAGCGACTCCTCATACTGCCGGGCCGAGCCCTTCACCGAGCAGCCGGGGTAATAGACATATGACTTCCCGCTCATTCTTCTCTCGATTTCGCGTTCTCTGAGGCCGTGAGCATCGCCCTCACCGCGGCCCGATCCCTCACCTGCTCAGGCCGGAGGCCCATCCGCCCCCGCAGGAGGAGCCGCAGCCCGAGCGGGGCTAGCTTGAGGAGCCGGAGCGGATTGAGCCGGAGCGCGGCCCGGATGACCAGGAGGCTCTCGGTGCTCCGGCCTCTCGCGCGGACCAGCCTAGCGAACTCCTGGGCATAGATCGGTGTAGGGAGCCCCTTGGGGTAGCGGCCCTCCTTGATCGCTCGCTCCTTCAAGGCATACATGAAGTCGGTGATGTTGATCCCTTGTGGGCACTCGACCGCGCAGGCATAGCAGGAGGCGCAGAGCCAGATCGTCCGGCTGGAGAGGACCTCATCTTTGAAGCCCTCCTTCACCAGGGCGATGATCCTCCGCGGGGTATAGTCCATGTAGCCGCTCATGGGGCAGGCCGCGCTGCAGGCCCCGCATTGGATGCACTCCCTGATCCGCTCGCCCCCCGGGACGGTCGTGGCCCACCGGGCGAAGGCTCGGTCCAGCTCGGCCTCGAACTTGATTCCTCTCACTCTGGCTGCCTGTGCTCGCTCCCTGCCCTTCGGATCAGCGCTCCATCTTGAGGCACTGACGCGGGTGCCGCGATGACCTATATCAGCAAGTGCGGTGATCTAGATCAAAGACGCCTACGCGACCCGGTGGGGGCTGACCCACTTGGTGACCGCGGGGCTGACCCAGCGCAAGAGATGGAAGGGCGAGCCGGCCTTATCGTTCGTCCCGCTCCAGCCGTCCCCGCCGAACCACTGACGATTGACCATCGCCCCGGTGCACTTGTCGTTGATGTAGAGGTTCCCCGCGGCGTGGATGAGCTTGCGGTGGACATAGGTGATCTTCGTTACATCCGTCCCGTAGATCGAGCCGGTGAGGGCGAAGTCGCTCGAGCGGCAGAGCTCGAGGGCCTCCTCGAGCCTATCGTCGGGGTAGACGAAGACGGCGTGGACCGGGCCGAAGATCTCCTCCTGAATCACCGGTTGGGAGTGGTCCTCGACCTGGATCAGGACCGGGCCGATGTAGTAGCCCACGGACTTGTCGGCCTTCCGCTCATAGAGGATCTTGCAGGAGGGGGAGCGGCGCGCCGCCTCGATGTAGCCGTTGATCTTCTCCCAGGAGGGCGCATTGATGACCGCGCCCATCTCCACCTCGGCCGCGAGGTCGCTCACATCCCCGACCTTGAGTGACTCGAGCCTTGCGATGAGCCTCTCCTTTACTTTAGGCCAGATCGACTTCGGGATGTAGGAGCGGGAGCAGGCCGAGCACTTCTGCCCCTGGTAGCCGTAGCCGCCGGCCACGATGGCCCAGGCCAGAGAATCTAAGTCGGCATCGGGTAGGGCAAATAGAAAGTCCTTACCGCCGCACTCGGCCACGATCCTGGGGAAGCCCCTCTCGAGGTTCGCCGCCCCGGCCTGGTAGAGCTGCCTTCCGACCTCGAGCGAGCCGGTGAAGTGGATCCCACCGAGCTGGGGGTGCTTCACCAACTCCTGGCCGACTACTGAGCCGGAGCCGTAGACGAGGTTGATCACCCCCGGGGGCAGGCCGGCCTCTATAAGGGCCTCCATCACGAGGTAGGAGAGCCCGATCGCGTCCGAGGAGGGCTTCCAGACCACGGTGTTCCCCATGATCGCCGGGGCGGTGGGGAGGTTCGTCCCGATCGCCAAGGGGAAGTTCCAGGGCGTGACCGCCAAGACGAAGCCCCGGAGCGGCCGCCAGGTGGCAATATTGGTCTCCCCGGGGACGGCCTCCGGCTGGAGGGGATAGACGAAGGTCAAAGCCCAGTAGGGGTTGAACATCAGGAAATCGATCATCTCGGCGAAGTCGGCCTCGGCCTCGAAAGCCGTCTTCCCCACCTCTTTCATCGTGATCGCCACGAGCTTGGCCCGCCTTTCCCTCAGGATCTGAGCGGCCCGCCAGAAGACCTGGGCCCGGGCCAAGGGCGGCTGGTGCTCCCACTCCTCCTTGGCCGCCAAGGCCGCCTCGACCGCCCGGCGGGCCTGCTCGGGGGTGACCATCCTCGTCCGGGCGATGACCTTCCTATGGTTGCAAGGCTCGCGGGAGATGAGCTCGGCCCCGCCGCCTCGGACCCGCTCGCCGTTGATGATCGAGTAGACCTCCCGGTCATACTCGAACTGCTCCAGCTCCTTCCGGAGCGCCGCGGTGAACCGCGGATCGACCTTGTAGAGGTAGGGCTCATTCGTCGGCTTGGTCAGCCCAGCTTCTGCGAACATGACCATTCTCGCCTCCTTAAATCGGGTTGATAAGAATCCCGGCCCCTTCCCCCTCCCGAGGCTCAGATCTCCTTGCCCTCGCGATGGATGATCCCGACGATGCTCAGCTCACCCTTCCGGCGGTCGAACTCCTCGGGGGTATAGCAGAGCGGCTCGAGCCGGAGGGCGCCATCCCAGAGGCGGGCGACCCTTCTCACTCGCTCGAGGAAGTTCAGCCCCCGGAAGTCGGGGGAGATGATCACTAGGTCGATGTCGCTATCCTTGAGGTGGTCCCCCCGGGCCCGCGAGCCGAAGAGGATGAGCCTCTCGACCTTGAATTCCCGGGCGAGGGCCTCCCTGAACTTCCGGAACTCCTCGGCTAGCTCCCCTTCGAGCCCGAGCCGAGTTGCGCCTCGACCCATCTAGGCACCTCCTTCGCCTGGGCCCACCGCCAGCCGATCTCCTCGCGCATTCCTTGTAAGATTAAAGGCCGGGGCGAGGGCCCTGTCAAATGGACCATCCCGCGCGGCCCAAGCTATAATGCCATCGCAATCTCTCGCAAGGAGGTCGAGATGCTCTACAAGAACTACATCGGCGGAGAGTGGGTCGAGGCCGAGGGCGGCCAGACCTTCAAGTCGGTGAGCCCGGCGGATACCTCGGATCTTCTGGGCGAGTTCCCCGCCTCGGACGAGCGGGATGTGAACAAGGCCGTGGAGGCGGCCGATCGAGCCCTCCGGGAGTGGCAGAAGGTCCCGGCCCCCAAGCGGGGCGAGCTCCTCTTCAAGGTGGCCCAGGAGTTCGAGCGAAGGAAGGAGGCGCTGGCGAGGCTCATGACTCGCGAGATGGGGAAGGTCCTGAACGAGACCCGCGGCTCGGTCCAGGAGGGAATAGATATGACTTATTATATGGCCGGTGAGGGCCGCCGCCTCCGGGGGTATACCACCCCTTCTGAGCTGCCCGATAAGGCCCAATACGCTATCCGCCGGCCGATCGGGAGGATCGCCATGATCACCCCCTGGAACTTCCCCTTTGCCATCCCCACCTGGAAGCTGATGCCGGCCCTGGTCGCGGGGAACACCCTCGTCTGGAAGCCCGCGACCGATACACCGAGAATGGCCTATGAGCTGGTCAAGATCATGGCCGACCAGGGCCTCCCCCCGGGGGTCGTGAACTTGGTCTTCGGGAGCGGGAGCAAGGTGGGAATACCCCTGGCCAAGCATCCCAAGATCGATATGATCACCTTCACCGGCTCGACAGAAGTCGGAAGGGAGATCTACCGCTACGGCGCGGAGAAGCTCAATAAGGTCCACCTCGAGATGGGGGGGAAGAACCCGATCATCGTCCTCGAGGACGGCGACCTGGAGCTGGCGCTCGAGGGGATCATCTGGAGCGCCTTCGGGACCACAGGCCAGCGGTGCACCGCCTGCAGCCGGCTGATCATCGAGGACGGGGTCTATGAAGAGCTATTGAAGGAGCTGGTGGAGCGGACGGAGCGGCTCAAGCTGGGGAACGGCCTGGACGAGAGCGTCGATGTCGGGCCGGTGGTGAACGAGGCCCAACTGAACAAGATCCATGAGTATGTCCAGCTCGGCATTAAGGAGGGGGCCAAGCTCCTCTGCGGCGGGGAGCGGGCGACCGAAGGGGAGCTCGCGAAGGGCTTCTTCTACAAGCCGACGATCTTCGGGGATGTCAAGCCCACGATGCGGATCGCCCAGGAGGAGATCTTCGGCCCGGTCCTGGCGGTCCTGAAGGCCCGGGACTACGAGGAGGCCATCGCCATCGCCAACGGGACGAACTACGGCCTCTCATCCTCGATCTATACGCAGGATGTGAACAAGGCCCAGCGGGCGATCCAGGAGCTCGAGGCCGGGATCACCTACATCAACAGCGGGACGATCGGGGCCGAGGTCCACCTCCCCTTCGGGGGGGTCAAGTGGACGGGGAACGGGGGGCGGGAGGCCGGAGAGGCGGCCATCGACGAATACACTGAATGGAAGGCGGTCTACATCGACTACTCCGGCCGGCTCCAGAAGGCCCAGGGGATCGAATGAGGCCCTAGAGGAGCCAAGGAGCCCTCTCCGCTCGGAGAAGGCAAGGGCTGGTCAAGCCAGGATCGAGGAATCTGCCGGGCCATCGGTGCCCTGGGGAGGCCGTTCTCGACAGATGCCCTGCGCATGACCAGCAGCCAGGGATGGGCAAGAACGACGCCAGGCGAGTCCTAGGCACTACCTGGCCTGTTCGCCGTAGTCAGCCTATAGGGTGACCGCTGTTACATACATGAGGCCTGGAGTAGCATATAATGCGACCTGAGGAGCTTTGATTACGCTCTTACTGTGTAGACGATCAGGCCATCCTCGCGAGGGCGACCAAGGAGGTCTAGATGAGGATTACTCGCTCGAGTTTCTTGAGAGCTAGCGTTTTGTCAGGCCTCGTCCTATCGCTGCCCCTAGTGCTGAGCCTGCTCTGCCCTGCCCTCACCCAGCTGCCCAGTTCGATTGATATCGCCAACGGGGAACAGAATGTGACCATCTTCGGCATTGATAGCAATGATCTCCTCGGAGACTTCAGCTCTATCGCCACCGGTGATTTCAACGGCGATGGGAGACAGGACATTCTCCTCGGCGCCTCCAACGCCGATGGGCCGGGCAACTCCCGGCCCGATGCCGGTGAAGGATACATCATCTTCAGCGGTGTCGGGGTGCCCTCATCGCTAGACCTGGCTGACTTCCCCGGCCCCGGGGTGAGAATCTACGGCTCCGACATAGGCGATAACCTGGGCTGTGGCGTAGCAAGCGGGGATGTGAACGGCGATAAGATCGACGATATCATCATCTCAAGCTGCGGCGGCGATGGCCCTAACAACGACAGGTTCGGATTAGGCGAGGTCTATATCATCCTCGGCCGCCCCAACTTGCCCTCGGTTATTGATCTGCTGAGCTCCGCGTCCTATGACACAATCATCTACGGCCTCAACACGCAGGAAAGATTCGGTATAGCGCTGGGCACCGCCGACTTGAACGGAGACAACATCGATGACATCGTGATCGGTGCCCCCGATGCTGATGGGTGGCGTGCCGGTCGCCCCGACGCGGGCGCCGCCTTCATCGTCTTCGGGAGTCTCAATCTCCCCTCGGTCATCGACCTCCGGACCGCTCGCTATCCCCATGTCGCCATCTACGGGGCGAACCCTGGCGATCATCTCGGTGAGGCCGTCGCTACCACTGATGTGAACGGGGACGGGATAAGCGACGTCCTGGTCGGAGCCCCGGATGCTGACGGCGCAGGCGGTGCCCTCCCTGATGCGGGAGCCGCCTACCTCATTTATGGTCGCGAGAACTGGCCGGCGGAGATCGACCTCGGAGCGGCCGCGGCCGATGTAGCTCTCTTCGGGAGGGATGCCGGTGACAGGTTCGGCTCCTCCGTCCTGATCGCCGACCTCGACGGCGATGGATTTGAAGACCTCATCGCCGGGGCACCGGAGGGGAAGGGGCCCGATAACCTCAGGGGCGGAGCGGGCGAGGTCTATGTCATCTACGGGGCGGAAGGCTTCCCGCCAGTGATCGATTTAGCCCAGGCCTCGAGCGGCATCATCATTTTCGGCCAAGATCCGCGCGACGCGTTAGGCAGTGCTCTAGCGAGCGGAGATGTGAACGGAGATGGCCTGAGCGACCTCCTCATCGGCGCAAAGGGCGCGGACGGCCCGAACAAGCGGGCAGACGCGGGAGAGGCTTACCTCATCTATGGGGGCGAGCTGCCGGCCCAGCTCGACCTGCTCCGTCAGGGCCCTGATGTAGTCATCTACGGCGCCTCGCCCCTCGACAAGCTGGGGAGCGGCCTGTGGAGCGGTGATGTCAATGGGGACGGGACTGATGATATCCTAGTCGGCGCAGTCGGGGCCGATGGGCCGAAGGATCGCATCCCTGACGCCGGCGAGGTCTACATCATCTACGGGATCGCCAAGCCCCAGCACCCTCCCGTGGCCGATGCCGGCCCGGATCAAGCCGTGATCAAGGGCGTGACGGTGCAACTCGACGGGAGCGGGTCGTTCGATCCCGACGGCGATCGGCTCCGCTTCACTTGGAGCTTCATCAGCAAGCCCGAGGAGAGCCTCGCTGTCCTCTCGGACCCGGCTAATGTCAGGCCGACCTTCCTGGCCGACGCTGTCGGGAGGTATGTGGTTCAACTCCAGGTCGAGGACGGCCGAGGAGGCGTCGATACAGACGAAGTCCAGATAATAGTCATGTTCGGGCTGAAGGGTGATGTCGACCTCGACGGAGATGTGGACATCATCGATGCCCAGTGGGCTGCGGAGTATATCGTCTGCCTCCGAGAGCTCAATGAGATTCAGAGGTATAACGCCGATGTCCGCTCCCCCTGCCGTCCGCCGGAGAGGCATGTGGATGTAACCGATGTGCGCTGGATCGCGGAATACACGATCGGCCTCGTCTCGGAGATGGGCTGCTACGAGAGCGAAGTCGGCTCAGCCGAAGGCGCGGGCCGGGTTGTCTCGGTCGAGCTCGAGAGCAAGGCCATCCCTAGCGGCTCGACGGGCAAGATCGGGCTTTTCCTCACAGACGGTCTGGGCGAGGTGGTCGACCTCCAGGTCGGTCCCCAGGGCGCACTCCTCTTCGACCCCAAGATAGTCCAGCTCCGAGGGATCAGGGGTCTGGGACCCTACCGCGTGCTAGCCGAGCGGATCGACAACACTGACGGAAGGGCCCAATTCGTCCTTATCGCTCTAGACAGGGAAGCGGCCCGGGGGAGGGGGCCCATCGCCGAGCTCGAGGTGGCAGTGACCAGCGCTGGGGGAGGCTCTACCAGGCTCGAGCTCACAGGCGTGGACATCCTCCGCGACCTGGGAGGGACCGAGCTCGGGGCCCGAGTGATCAACGGGACGATCACCGTGGAGAGGACAACAGGGCTCATGGTGCGCGATATCCGCGCTATCCCTAACCCTGTGAAGAACTCTGATGCTGTCACCTTCTCCGTCGAGGGCTCGGGGATCGCCGAGATCGCCGTGGAGATCTTCGACCTCTCCGGCAGGACTGTCTTCACCAGCGGCTGGGTAGGGAACGCCTTCGAGTGGCATCTCCTCAACACTCGGGGACAGATCGTGGCAAACGGTGTCTACCTCTACCTGGTGACCGTCCGCGGCCTCGATGGAGCTTTGCTCCACAGCGGGGTCCGGAAGCTGGTCGTGCTGCGCTAGCTGGCCCTGTTTGTTGCTTCCATTACTGAAAAATCAGGCCTTTTCGTCATCCCTGTTACAGACATAGACTCCCCGGCGGCCTTACTATCTTCTCAGCCTGACCTTGCATGGCAGGCAGAAGGAGGCCGATAATGACGAAAGGAGGGCAGTCTGACGGAGGCCAGCTGAGGCTAACCCTAGGGAAGGAGGAGATGAAAATGGCCAGAAAGTTGCTTCTAGCATTGGCGGTATTCTTAGCCCTTGCCTCGTTCATCGGTTTCGCGGCGATGGCGCAAATCGAAGCTCGGGATCTAGGATACCAGGCAAAGCCGCTCAATCCGGGGGTGACCGCCCCTGCCTGCGCGGCCGGGAGCGCGCTCACTTGGAACGACGCGGCCCTCGTGATGAAGGTGGAGATCCGGGATGTGGACTATCCCGCTCAAGATAGGAGCAATGTCAAGATTACCCACATCCAGGTGAGTAACCTCGGGACCGCCGAGGTCGGGGCAGTTAAGGACATTATCTTCCTAGACAAGGACAACCGGTGCATAGATACGCTCTGGCCGATAACCGCTTGGGGTGAAACTCGGAACATACCAGACTGGGAGATCGCCGACGAGGGGACCCAGATCCTCCAGGTGGTGGTCTTTCTCGATGACACGGATCATCTGGCCGGTGTCTTCCAGGGGAAGACCCTGCGGCTGCAGTTGCGCCTGACCTATGAAGAGCAGCCGAGTGGCTTCTCTACCCCCCAGACATTCACCTCCCCAGGTATCGAGGACAAGGCCCCGGAGATCATCTGGAACGGCGGCTTTGAAGCCGCGGTGGACAACAACTACAGCGGCGGGATCCTCACCCTGGGCGGAACGCACAAGGTCCAGGAGTTCACCCTCTGCGACAACGACGCCCAGCTGTCGCGACCCGTGCTGCGCGAGGTCTGGGTGGTGAACCTCGGCGACGCTGACGAGTATGACCTGGCGGAGATCCACCTCTACGTCAAGGGTAATCCTACGCCGATAGCCACGATACAGATACCGGCAACACCGTTTACCCCGGGCACCCCAGTCCGAATCACCCCCGTCGGCTTCGGATACACGTTTACTGACGACACCTGCGCTACCTTCCAGATCGGGGTGAAGGTCTCGCCCTACGCCTTCCCGGGCCATACTGTCCAGTTCGAGACGACCGTCGTCGCAGAGGAACCGAACGGGACAGAGATCGACAGCAGCGTCTGGCCCAAGATGAGCGACGGGACCCCGGAAGCGATCGTGACCGGCCCCGCCATCCCGGCCGGAATGGATGCGATCATCATCCATAACCCGAACCTCCCCGCTAACGCTGAGGGGTTCGTGACAATCCGTTGGAAGTCGCACGACCCGGCGGTCGGCTTGGGAGGCATTCAGGGGACACTGATCTGGAACCCGAATGTCATCGATCCCATCGACGATCCTCACAATCCGGCGGACGACGAGACGCCCTTTGTGGTCCTGCCGCCATACAACGATGACTACACCATCAGCTCGGCCACGATCAACCACCTCGAAGGGAGAGCCACCTTCACTCTGAGCTACAACTTCGGGCTCACTTCCGTCCCGGTGATCGACGGAGACATCTTCAAGTTCAAGGTGAACGGCGTCGGTGCCGTCGGGGACCAGACTCAGCTCGAGCTCAGCCTCGTTGAAGTCCTCGATGATGCCTCGCCACCGAACAACATCACGGCGAATGTCTTCGTCTGCCCGGGGCCGATCACGCTGGTGATCCTGGGCGATGTCGATGGCAGCGGCAGGATCACCATCCACGACGCGTTGCTCGTGGCGCAGCACCTGGTGGGGCTGCTGACCCTGACCGCTGAGCAATTGCTCATTGCCGATGCAACGCAGGACGGCACCGTGGACTCCGCCGATGTAGCGGAGATCGCCCGGAAGGCGATCACGGCCGAGGCCGCGAGCGCCGCAGCTGAGGCCCTGGGCAAGGCGACCAGCCCGACGGAGCTGCAGATTCGGGCTGTTGCCCTGAGCTCCAGCAGCGGCACGCTCGGCTTCAGGGTCGAGGGCCAGGGGATCGCCGCAGCGAAGGTCGAGATCTACAGCCTCTCCGGCAAGCGACTCTTTGACTCCGGCTTCGCCGCGGGGACAAGCCTCGAGTGGAACATGCGGACGGCTCAGGGCGCCTTACTGGCTAACGGCGTCTATCTCTACGTTGTAACCGTCAGGGGATACAACGGCGAGCTAGCGACGACCGGGGTCCGCAAGCTCGTGATCCTGAGGTAACCCTTACCCTTAAGGTTGGCTGAACGCAGGCCCGTGGCCTTCCGGCTGCGGGCCTGCCGTTTCCTTGGTGATGATCAAGTGATGGCGACCGGACAGCTGTCCTTTGCTTCCGGAGAGGCTGTTAGCTAAGATTGCCGTTGAGGTAGCTAGAAATCTTCATTGCCTGAGGGTGGAACGTGAACAGAAGGCGCAGTCTGCTGGTCTCATCCTTGGTCTTGTTGCTCCTTTCACTGGCCCTGGAGATCTCTGCTGACCCAGCGGCCATTGTGACGATCGGGGACTACGGGGCCGCACCGGGCAAGACCACCAGAGTGAAGCTCTCCATCGAAGGGGCCCCGGAGGCGGGCCTCTCCGACCTCCAGGGGAGCCTGGCCTACGATCCCCAAGTGCTTCAGGTGGAGAAGGTCGTCGGCCTAAACGGCTACCAAGTCTTCGCTTACAACGCGAATAACAAGCTAGGGCTGGTCCGGTTCGTCGTGGCGAAGCTGAGCGGGAAGTTCCTTCGGGAAGGCAATATCGTGCAGTTTGAGGTGAGGGCGGTCGGCCAGCTGGGCGATAGCAGTCTGCTGGAGCTGGCCCTCGAGGCCTTCAATGACCCTTCCGGTGCGCGGATTGACTACCGGATCAAGAACGGGAGCTTCACCATCAAGGCCCAGCAAGCAATCTTCACCTTCCAGCCCCAGGAGCCGAGGATCAACGAGACCGTCCAGTTCATCGACCAATCGGTCGGGAACATCATCCGCTGGCTCTGGGACTTCGGCGATGGCGAGGGGAGCACCCAGCAGAACCCGGCTCACAAATACGCGACGGCTGGAACCTATACGGTCAAGCTCCTGATCGAGGACAGCACCGGTGCCACCGACATCACCTCCGAGGAGATCACCGTCCGGCCGCCCAACCGGCCGCCGCAGGCTAGCTTCACCTTCTCCCCCACGAGCCCGGCGGCTGGCGACACGGTCCAGTTCACCGACAAGTCGAGCGATCCGGACGGGGACGAGACGATCATCTCCTGGAATTGGAACTTCGGCGACGGAACAACAAGCGCGGTCCGGAACCCGACCCATGAATACGCGAAGGCCGGCACCTACACGGTGAGCTTGACAGTGGCCGACAATGAAGGGCTCACGAATAGCGCCTCCAAGACGATCGTCGTCGGGGGCGAGGGCGGGGCGCCGCAGGCCAAATTCAGCTTCTCCCCGGAGAATCCCAAGCCCGGCCAGCTGGTGCAGTTCACCGACCAATCTACTGATCCGGATGGGACGATAAAGTCCTGGGCTTGGGACTTCGGAGACGGCAAGACCGCCACAGACCGGAACCCCTCGCACAAGTATGCCGCTCGCGGGACCTACACGGTCAAGCTCACCGTCACCGACAACGATGGCTTGACCGGGAGCACGACGAAGCAGATCACAGTCGGTCAGGCTCGGCCGAGCGTGGCCGTCCACTGCTACCCGAACCCGGCCTCGACGCAGACCACCTTCAAATACACCCTCCCCAGCGGGACGGCTAAAGCGGTCCTCCACCTCTTCGATGTTCGGGGGAAGCCGGTCTTCCACCACGAGCTGACGGTCGCGGCCCAAGAGTATGCCTGGAACCTCAAGTCCGATGCGGGCGAGCCCCTCCCCAATGGCCCCTACTTCTTCTATATTACAGCCTTTGATGCCTCGGGGAAGTGGCTCGCCCAGTCCGATATTGGAAAGCTGGTGATACAAAGATGAAAGGACGGCTGATCCGTTCGCAGAGGCGCGGGCTCCAAGGGGCGCTGGCCGGGCTACTCCTGATAGCCCTGTTCCTGTCTACGGCTCCGGCCTCAGCGCAGAGCTTGGTCTCACTCTTCGACATCGATCCTGGCGTCCGGCCGTTGGGGATGGGCGGAGCGTTCACCGGGCTGGCCGACGATGAGAACTCGCTCTTCTATAATCCGGCCGGACTGACTCTCTTGGAGGGCCTGCGGCTCGGCTCCTTCTACGAGCCGCGATTCGGCGCGAGCTTCGGGAACCTGGCGCTTGTCGGGAGGGGCTTCGGGAGCGGGATCCTCTTCTTCTCCGTCGGCGGGATCACCCAATATGACGCCTCGGACAAGCCGGGGAAGACCTTCGGCTACGGCAGCTACGGGCTGGTCGGCTCCTATGCCCTCCGTCCCGCCAGGTTCTTCGCGGCCATCCCCAGCTCGATCGCGCTCGGGCTGAACCTCAAGCTCCTCCAAATCAGCACCCTGGAGGAGGGGAGCGGCTCGGGCCTGGCGCTCGACTCGGGCCTGCTCGCCGACCTCAGCGCGCTCCGGCTCGGCCCTGTCAGAGCGCTCCGCTTGGGGCTGATGGTCCAGAACCTCCTCAGCCTGGGGGTCGAATACGGGAGCGGTCATAAAGAGCCGTGGAACCTGGGGCTCCGCTTCGGGACCTCCGCCAGGGTTCTCGATAACCTGATCCTAGCGCTCGACCTTGAGGGGAGCGGCGCCTTCCATCTGGGGTCGGAGTATCGGTTCCTCAACCTCGGCTACGGCGTCCAGGAGCTGCGGCTCAGGACCGGCGGGTTCGTCCGCGGCGGGCTGGGGCTGACCCTCGGCTTCGGCCTCAGAATGCAGAACTTCTGGGTAGACTATGCCTTCATTGCCTATCCCGAGGGGCTGGACAGCCACCGCCTGGCGTTCTCTGTGGATCTAACGCCATTCTTCAAGTAAGCCCGCGGCGAGCACCATCAGCCCACGGGATGCGTGACTAGCGGAGACGACGATGGCAACTAAGTCTAGATCGGCTCTCGAGGCCAGATCCCAGAGGAAGCCCTCCCGGCTGAGGAGGGCTGGGCTGCTCGCGGTCCTAGCTCTCCTCCTCGGCTTCGGTCCGTTCCTTGGCGGCTGCGACCTCCTCGGCTCTCTGGGAGAGAGCTTCGTGGGAAAGCCCGCAGTAAGGCTAACTATCGCCAGCGCCACGGCCAACCCGGGGCAGACGATCAAGGTTAAGATCTCCGTTGAGGTCCTGACCGACGGGCGGCTGGCCGAGATCCAGGTCGGCCCGCGCGGCGCGCTGGTCTTCGATCCTAAGGTCCTCCAGGTCAAGAGCATCGTCGGGGTAGGGGGCTTCTCGGTCTTTGCCAGCGAGATCGACGCCGCTGCAGGGCGGGCGCGGTTCGCCGCGGCCAGCCTCTCCGGAGGGGTGAGGGAGGGTGAGATCCTGGAGCTCGAGGTTCAAGTGCTGGGCAAGGCGGGAGAGCGGAGCGTGCTGAAGCTGACAAGAGTGGACTTGCTCCTGGGCGAGCGGGGCGAGGACCTGGCCCCCTCCGTGATCAGCAACGGCCAGCTGAACATCGAGTAGACCTCTCCGCCGGACCGGAGTGGGAGGGCGCATTTTTCGAGTGATGGACAAAGGGAAGGGGAGGCTGAGGCTGCTGCTCCTGGCCCTCGCTGTCGCTCCCCTGCTCTTGTGGCCCGGGACCGGGCCGATACGGGCCGCGACGAACGCCGAGGTGACGGTCGAGACCCGATCGGCCTCGCCCGGCGCCACGACGATCATCCGCGTCCTGGTGAGCGGGGTGCCCGCGCCCGGCCTGGGGCTGATCCAGATCGGCCCCCGTGGAGAGCTCACCTATGACCCCCAGGTGATGGAGGTGCTCGCGGTCACAGGAATAACTCCTTATACGATCACAGCCCAGACCATCGACAACGGGGCGGGGAGCGTGAGGTTCACCGCCTCCGCGCCCGCGGAGGCGGCCAAGACCGAGGGAGCGGTGGTCGAGCTCGAGGTCCGGGCGGTCGGGAACCTCGGGGAGAGCACGCCGATCAGGATAAGCCGGATCGACGCGCTCCGCGATCCCCAGGGCAACGACATCGCTTACACCACGATCGACGGCCGGCTGACCATCAAGCTCAATCCCCCGCCCCAAGCCGCGTTCTCCGTCTCCCCGGAGAAGCCGTTCGCCGGGGAGACGCTCCAGTTCAGCGACGAATCGAGCGACGATGGGAAGATCATCGCCTGGGAGTGGGAGTTCGGCGACGGGGCGACCTCGAATGACCGGAATCCGACCCATCGCTACAAGGAGGTGGGCGTGTTCACGGTCAAGCTCACCGTGACCGACAACGAGGGGGCGATCGGCCGGGCGGTGAAGGAACTGGTCGTCTACCCCGCGCCGCCGAATCAGCCCCCGATCGCCTACTTCACCTTCTCCCCGACTCGGCCTACGGTGGGGGACGAGGTCCGGTTCACCGATCATTCGAGCGATCCCGACGGCCAGATCACCTTCCGGTTCTGGGACTTCGGCGACGGCAGCAGCAGCACGGTCGAGGCCCCATCGCATCGATACTCAGCCTCGGGGAGGTATCGGGTAACCCTGACGGTCGCCGACAATCGCGGGGCGACCGACTCCTTCTTCCGCGAGCTGACGGTCTTCAAAGTAGCGGTGAACGAGCCGCCCCAGGCCGCCTTCACTTTCGCCCCGACCAGCCCGAGCACCCAGGACACGGTGAAGTTCTTCTCCCAGGCGAGCGACCCCGATGGCGAGGTGGTCCTGTGGTTTTGGGACTTCGGGGACGGGACGACGAGCACGCTCCGCGACCCGGAGCACCGCTACAAGAAGGCCGGCACTTACAAGGTGACCCTGAAGGTCGCGGACGACCGGGGTGCGACAGGGCTGACCTCCCAGCAGATCACGGTCGCCCAGGGCGCGGCCGGGGCGCCCCAGGCCGCGTTCAGCTTCGCCCCGGAGAGCCCCCAGCCGGGCCAGCTCGTCCGGTTCACCGACCGCTCGACCGACCCCGATGGGACGATCAAGTCCTGGGCCTGGGAATTCGGAGATGGCTCGACCGCCACGGAGCAGAACCCCGCGCACAAATACGCCAAACGCGGGGTCTATACCGTCAAGCTCACCGTGACCGACAACGACGGCCTCACCGGGAGCACGACGAAGCAGATCCGCGTGGGCCAAGTCCAGCCGAGCGTGACCGCCCACTGCTACCCCAACCCGGCCTCGACGCAGACCACCTTCAAATACGCGCTCCCGAGCGGGGCCGCCAAGGCCAGGCTCCGCCTCTTCGCCGCCACGGGCCGGCTGGTCTTCGAGCAAGAGCTGACGCTAGCAGCTCAAGAGTTCGCCTGGAACCTGAAGTCCGCGGAAGGCCAGCCCCTCCCCAACGGGGCCTACTTCTACTACATCCAGGCCCTGGGGCCGGACGGCCAGGCCCTCGGGCGCTCGGCCGTCCAGAGCCTGCTCATCCAGAGATGAGCAAGCCCGCATGAATTAGCCCATTCATCGCGGGTCCGTGCTCTCCTGAGTAGCTGGTTCCGCTCTCCAACCGGACTTCTGGACTACGACGTCCGCGCGCCTCGCCCCCTTCTGGTTGAGAG
Organism: Candidatus Acetothermia bacterium; assembly: GCA_024653345.1. GTDB lineage: Bacteria > Bipolaricaulota > Bipolaricaulia > RBG-16-55-9 > JANLFV01 > JANLFV01. Next base: position 3,201 of record JANLFV010000018.1, on the reverse strand, counting down.
TAATGAGGATCACAGACAACTGGCCCATCCCTTCCTCTAGAATCGCATGAGAAGGAGGTGGGTCGTGAGCAGGAGAGTTCTTGCGTTCTTATTGCTGGCGGGTATTTGGGGCTGTGCCCTGTGGCTGATCTCTCCTCAGGCCGTTGCCGACATCTCCGCGGGCTTCAAGGCAACGCTCATCGACGCCGCTAATGCCATCTCGGCCGATGCGGAGACCTTCAGAGAACTAGTCCGGACCGAGGTGAGCGCGGAGATCATCAAAGCAAAGGGCTTTGGGACGGAGGCCCTCGCCCTGCTCAGCCGTCGCGGGACCATTCAGACGAGCCTGGTGGATACAGCGATAACCAAGGCGATGGGCCGGATCAATAAGGCTCAGTCGGGGATCGGGGCAGCGCGGAGCTTCAAGGAGTATTACCTAGAGGCAGCAGTCTACGATCTAGGCCAGACTATAGACAGCAAGGTCAGCACGAAGATCACCCAGACGGAGGCCGCCGAGCTGGGGAAGATCCTCGCCAACTGCCTGGGAGGCTGCCTGGAGAGCGTGAACCAGACACTCGTGGATATCAGCATAAATCTCGCGCAGGCGAGCTCGGACTTTCTGGGCGCTCGGACACTGGTCGAGTTAGCCTCGCCTACAGCCAGGGAGCTGCGGAAGGCGAAGAGCCTGGTGAGCAGCGCGATGCGGAGGCTGGAGGCCGCCTGGCGAGGCGAGGTCCGGGTCAAGGAGAGCATGAAGTGCCTGATCTACGGCCTCTGCAGGTTCAAGAGCGCCGTGCTGACTGCGCCGCTGAAAACCTCCGGGCTGGCGCTCTCGCCCCCGGCGGGGGCTACCGCACTGAGCGCCCTGAGGTTCCAAGCGAGCGGGAGCGGCCGGGGACCGATCAGGTTCGCCGCCCTCGGGGCGGGGCTCGCGGGCCTCAGGGTCGAGGTCTTCAGCCCGGCCGGGCGGGCAATCTTCGACAGCGGCTGGGTTTCGAGCAGCGCCTTGGAATGGCTGCCGCGGAACGATAGAGGCGCGCCCCTTGCGAACGGCGTTTACCTCTACACTGTGGCCGTCAAGGGCTACGACGGGACGGTCCTGAGGAGCGAGGTGCGGAAGCTGGTGATCTTGAGGTAGTATATGCTACCCTCACCCCAGCCCTCTCCCCTCGAGGGAGAGGGTGAGGTGAGGGGCAGACCAGGACAGAATAGGAAGGGCCCCGAGGCTCAGTGAGCCTCGGGGCTCAGCTTTCTTGCCCTGATCCTGCTCGTGGGCTCTCCCCGCCGATCCAATCCGAGTGGACCTTAGAACAGCCGGACAGGTCGGTTGAAATCTCTAGCTCGGGCCGGTATGCTAGAGCTGTGGCCTCAAGGAAGCTGGAACTGGAGCTCCCTGAAGAGATACTCCCCCTGCTAGGGAAGGACCCTCAAGAGGTGAGCCGGAGAGTCCTCCAGTCGCTAATCCTCGATTTAGTCCGTCGGGGGGAGATAACCTCCTCCTATGGGGCCGAGATCTTGGGGATGAACTGGCAGGACTTCCTGAGCTTGATGGCCCGATATGAGGTGCCACTGATGAACTATGATAGCCGCGAGGTGAAACCGGAGCTCTCCGCCCTCAGAAGGCTCACTCGCTGAAGCCTGGGCCAGGCTATGGTGATCATCTCCGATTCGAGCCCACTCATCCTCCTGGCGCGAATCGGCCTCCTCTGTCTATTGAAGCGGCCATTTCAAGAGATCATCATCCCCGAGGAGGTTTATCAAGAGGTGGTGATCCAAGGAGGAGATCGGCCGGGCAGCCGGGAGATTGGAGAGGCCCCCTGGGTCAAGATGGAACGGGTGAGCAATTCTCGGTTGATCGAGAGATACTGCCATCGAGGCTTGAGCCGCAAAGACGCCGCAGTGATCGCTCTAGCGCGAGAGAGGCGTGCCGATGCCGTCCTGATGGACGAGCAGCGGGGGCGAACTGTATGCCGCCGAGCTGGACTAGAGGTCATCGGGACGGGCGGTCTTTTGGTTAGGGCCAAGGAGAAGGGTCTAATCCCGGAGGTCAAGAGCGCCCTTGACGGACTGATTGCCCAGGGGCTTAGGCTCGCTCCCGAGCTTTATGAGGCCCTCCTGAAGGAAGCGGGCGAAGCCCGAAGGCCCGCCGAGCCCGAAGAATAGCCCAAAGTCAGCAAGCCTCGCAGATGCCACCCTCACCCCAACCCTCCCCCCTCAAGGGGGAGGGAGAAGTGCGGGTGCGCGCTGGGACGGAATAGGAGGGGCCCCGAGGCGCTGAGCCTCGGGGCCCTTGGCTTCTTGGTTGCACCTGTCCTGAGTATGGCCTATACTGGTTCCGGAATGAGCCTATTAGTCAAGCGCCTCAAGATCGAGGGAGATCGGGGGAGACCGAGCTGGAAGCCCTCTTCGATGCGGAGGCGAGCTATTCCTTCATCCGGAAGGAGGTAGCGGCGAGGGTGGCGACCATCTTGCCCCTTCCCCGCCCCAGGGCGTTCGCGCTGGCGGAGAAGGGGAGGAGGCTCGAGCCTAAGGAGCGGATCATCGTCGATATCATCGTCGACGGCTTCACCATCTCCGATGAAGTGGTGGTCATCGAGGACCTCTCCGAGAAGCTCATCCTTGGAGCGAGCACGATGCAAAAGTGGCGGATCAAACTCGATCTGGAGATGGAAGAGGTGATCATCGACCCCCGGGCGGTGAGGCTGAAGTTGGTCTGAACCCTGCTCGGACTTGGAATCCGTCAGGACAGCGCGATCGTAGCCCCCGCCGCCTGAATAAGATGATTCGCGCTTGCTTACCTACCGCTTCGCGGCCTCGAGGATCGTGATCCCCACGAGCTTCTCTCCACGATACCAAAGGAGGTCCCCTCCTCCAGCATCAGGCGAGCCGCGGCATCCTGGGCCCTGGCGAAGCAGAGGGAGAGCACATCGGCTTCCTTGTCGTAGTCGATCGAACCGGGATAGGCCGGTAGCCCCGCCAAGAGGGGCAAATTCTTGGAAATCCTCTCCAATAGCTTATCAGGGACTCTTACTTGGGCCATGGCTTCTTCCTCCGCTCGAGCTTGGTCGTAAGACACGCGGAGATGACACATCTCCTTCTCCCCTGGAGGGAGAAAGTCGGGATGAGGGGGACATCAATCCTCCCCGCCTTAGGGCTTAACTGAAGACCATGAAGTGGACCCCTGGAGTTGGACAGATTTTGGCCTCTGGCTAGGGAGGTGGC
>JANLFV010000017.1 GCA_024653345.1 Candidatus Acetothermia bacterium | reverse complement strand
CTTGGACCTTACCCCTCCCTAACAGAGGTGTCCAATCCGAGGGGTCCACTACATACAACCTTCCCAATCACAGAGAAGTCTGTGAGGTGGCTCCTCCCCAAACCCCGCTACGAGTCTAAGTTCGGGGGGCGACAGAGTATGGGGCTGTAACCAGGCGGATAGACTTGAAATAGGCAACCCGACAGCTAGTCCGAATGCCCAAAACTGGTATTCCATATCGATTTCTACATCATAGTCCGTCCCGACATTGACGAAAAAGGGTTGGAGTATAACATAAGCCGCCTGACGAATGGCCTTTATCCCAACAAGACCGCTGGCTATAGCCTCGATTACCAAGATCTCGCCACATTGGGGATTTACCCTGGCATCAACTCTGACTTTATCGACACCGAATCCCCCTATGATGGGTTCGGCGATGATTTTATTTATATAGAAATCGCGTCGTGGCATGCCATCAAATAACACTCGAACTCCCTCGCAAGGGCGCGGTGGCGTCGCCTCTACAGTAATGACTACACTATCCCCCATATCTACAAGATCGTCGTTATCTGCTACCATGACTGAAGCATGATAGCTGCCCGGCACCGAGTAGGTGTATTCGTAAACAGGAGAGGAGAGCCAATCAGTGAGGTTCCCATCCCCGAAAGAGAACGAATAGCGATCTATGTGCCCGTCAGGGTCATAGGAGGCTGAAGCGTCAAGAGTCACTTTGTCCCCTACATATACGGTTGTCGGATGAGCTGAAAGTCTGGCAACCGGGGATTGTTTTTCCTTTTCCCCAGCCTTGAAGGTCTCAATGTGCATATTGTTCTGTTCGTTGCTCTCGCGAACGCTATTTTCCCAATCAGCCTCTACCCTAATCTCATGATCTCCAGCCGCTGCCTCCCATTGATATGTGAAAAATCCTTCTCTAGAGGATCCAGTCGCCAAGGGCCCTCTAGCACTTATGTCAATCTCATCCCCATCTATGAAGAGCTTATTGCCAAAAGCTTCAGCATTTGCCTCTCCTTGATTCTTTACTCTGTAATGGAAGGTAACTTTGTCGCCAACCTTCACCTCTGAAGGCTCCCACCAGATGTCCTCGACTACGAGGTCCGGCAGGCGCTTTGTGGGGCAGCTCAACGTCTCTTCCCTTGCATTGTTGTTCTCGTTACTCTCAGCGAAATGATTTCCTGCATCTGCAACGACCTTTATAACATCGCTGGGATCTGAACACAGCCATTCGTTACTGAAGGATTGTGTGGAACTCGCGCCAGGGGCTAAGTTGGGAGGAAAGTCTCTTGACCTCTCTTGTCCGTCGATGTAAACGGTCGAGTAGAAGCATGATATACACGTGGTCTCAGCTGGTCCGTCGCCGATGTTCTTAATTCTGTAATAAATCTTGGTGCCTTCATTCCAGATATCTTCAATTATCAGGTCCGGCTTCTTCTCCTCTGCCTTGGGCTTATACCAAGCCGTCGCATCAAGTATGTCCGTGTCCAAGGTTACTGTTATGGTTCTCTCTGAGAAATCCCTTTGCGCGTGGTTATGAGTGCTCCACTTGACGAAGGAGTAGGTCTTGCCGTCCTTGGTTACGCTGGCAGGGGCCGTTAGGGTCACGCTCGTTCCCCGTGTGTATTCGCCCTCCCAATGGGTGGTTACCATTCCAGAAGTTCCGCTAGGAAGAGGATTGACCTGAATATCAACATTCATTGCAGCCAGCGTGTCCACATCCTGAGCGTATAGGTATAGCTTTGTCTTCCTGGTCTCCTCAATTCTTTTGATATAGTAGCTTGTGGACCCCTCCAACCTTACAGCACATTCCACGCCTGCTTCGTATCTTCCATAGACCTCCACCTTGTCTCCGGCCTGGATATTAGGGTCAACATAGCCCCAAACTTCTGAAGTGGCTTGGTAGGTAATAACGGGGAGAGAATCACTGCAAGGCCGTGGCCCGCTAATCACCTGATCCACATCCACAGCCCAGTAAGAGGGAGCTCCTGGCATAGTCCCTTGTTGGTATCTGAGGGCTTTTCCAGTGAATTTGATCTCCTGATACTGTTCCCCTCCTGCCACCGTGATTGTGGCTGACTTGGAATCATCCTCGGTTGAAAGCTCGATTGTGTAGGTCCCCGGTGATGAGAAAGCATCAAAGAAGGTCAGGGAGAGTCTTTCACTCCCTGCTGTAGGAATAGTGGAAGTTCTTGATTCAGAGCGGATGACCGTTCCTGTCATGTCTCGTATCAAGCAGTGGATAGTTTGAGTCCCAACTCCGGTTCCTTGATTCTGCACTACAGCCAGCACACTAACACTCCCGCCTACTTCGAATGTGCCGGACACACTAAACTCAACTATGCTGAAAAATGGTTCTCCATTAGGAGGTTCAGAGGAAGACGGACAGTCGTCAATCGGCTCGTTAATCCAAGGTGTGAAGACCACTCTGTCCGTTACAGCATTACCTTTCCCGTTTGGGTTGTGCTGATGGAAGGGCCCGGAGGGTAGACCCCACCAGTTGTTGGACGCGTCAACTATCAGTTCGGGTGATAAGGTGTTTGCATCTACCCCAAACCGGGAATTACTAACGATACAGCTTCCTTCAATACGCACGTTAGGGACACCGCCCGATATCTTGATACCAATATCCCCGTCAGCAATCGTGATACCTTTAGGGAAGCCTCCAATAGTGATCCCTCCAGCTAGAATCTCCATTATTAGGGAACTGCCTCGTATTATAGTCTTACCGGGCCCATCGGTTGACCGTATAGCTATATTGGGAACAGTAATCCTGACTGTTCTCGATCCCAAGTAGTATGTGCCCTGTGCTATTATCAGGGCATCTCCTGAAGCAGGAGTCACTCCCGCGTCAGGCCCAGACAAGATGGACTGACCTGCTGCTCCTCTAATGAGGTCATCAACAGTTGTAACCCGAATCTCGCGGCCTTGTGCAACAAATATGAAGCCTAAAAGAGGAATGAGAATAAATGAAAGAATTATTATGCTCTTAAAGCGCACTCCTGACCTCCTTCATTTTTTACCCATGTAGAAGTGCAAAGTGCCGCCAGCTATTATCGAAAAACCTCCTCCACCTATCACCAAATCAATTTCTGCACAGAACGCCATTGTCTTCGACTGGGAGAATTCAGAGCCTAGACCTATCAAGAAATTCGTGGCTTGCCCTCCCCATGGAGTTCCCATGATGGGGCCCCCTCCCAATAAAACTGCTGATACTCCAAAAGCGAGATAGAAATCTGTCGTTGTCTGATCCACAAATTTGAAGAGACCTCTTCCCAAGAAAGAGGGGAAGGTTGCTATCCCTGGGATTGTTATGGCTCCTGCCCCAAAATCGAATCCAAATGTGTCTGAAGTCCATAGTCTACCACTTAAATAAGCTACAGTCAAAGTTGGCATGAAGACTTCCCCACCAAAGCCGAATAGCCTACCTTGAGAGAGATTTTCGCCTTGAGGTGCGGGTTGCTCTTGAGACAGCGTCTGAACAGTTGAGAGTGAAAGAATGATCGAGAAGATCAGGATGGGGAGAATTAATTTCTTCATTGTAACCTCCTTCTGCTCACTATTCGAACTGCATCAGAGGCATCGCAGTCTACGGCCCCTCCTGCTGATCCACTATAGAACTCTACTCCTGAGAAAGTCAAGGGCATGGCACGGGAGGGCAGAACAGGATGATACAATGGTTCACTAGCGATTCTCTCTAAGTTCCTAACAGAGCTGTCTACATGAACCTTCAGCCAGCCGGGGGCTTAGGGAATAGGGCGGGCCAAGGTTGCCAGAGCTACGCAGATCCAGGAACACCTCCTAAAATTGGTCCTTGAACCTCATCAAGCCTTTGCTCCACGCTCCTACGGATCGCCTACATTTGGGCGCCGTGGGGAAACCTCCCGGTAGAGATCAGAGGGGTCGGCGTCAGTGCAAGTCCTCAAGGGGAGAAGGACCAGCAGGCCGTGCTGCCTTTCAGCCCTGGGCCTTGAAGGGGAGCCAGAGCAGCGCGAGCACCTCGTGCTTTTCGAGGGCTTTGAACTCCGGATCCCCTGTAACCAAGGTAGCTCCTTTGAGGCAGGCGAAGGCCGCCGCAGGGGAGAGCGTCAAGCAGTAAGCCACCGCAGCCCGGGGGCCAGGATTGTTCGCTCACGCAGGGTCTTCACCAATAAGCACGATGGAGATGGGGGACTGCCAAACAGCGGAAGCGCTATAATTTGGAAGGGATGCTCATCTTCGAGGTGCGCTCGCGGCTTGCTAGGAGAGTCCGACTCACAAAGGCTCAGTGGGACCACATCACCAGCCGGCACAGAGAGCTGAAGGGCCAAGAGAGCAGGATTAGGACGACCTTGCGGGACCCCGATTTCGTGTTATACTCAAGGAGCGATGATAACTACCAGTATCACAGGTTCTTCTCGAAGACGCCCGTGGCCGGAAAGCACCTACTGGTCGTTGTCAAGCATCTGGACGATGAGGGGTTCGTCATCACGGCCTTCTTTCTTCGAAAGGTTAATGAGCGAGGTAAGGTGAGAGTGTATGAAAGAGAAGGAGAGAGTCTCCATTTCCTATGACAGCGAAGCGGATGTCATGTATTTGAGCTTTCAAGATGTGGAAGCTGAGGCTGAAGAGTTGGAGGAAGGCGTCTTTGCCCGATACAACCCTAGGGATAAGAGCCTGGCGGGCTTTACCATTATCAACTTCTCGAAGAAGTTCGGCCGGGCTCCCAAGGAGGTCGAGATCCCGCTCTACGCAGGAGCTTGAGCGCCCAGTGCTCTGCCGCAGTTGATATGGAGGCACGACGTGCTACTTCTCTTCCCCCCACCTCAGTCCTCTCCCTCTAGGGGAGTGGAGGAACTTAACAAAGGATGGTTAGCAGAGCACTAGAGCCTCCGGGCCACCTCTCTTGCCACATCGAGCGTCGAGGTGCTCCCACCCATGTCGTATGTCCTTACTTTGCCTTCCTTGATCACCGAGGCGATCGCCCGCTCGAGTTTGGCAGCCTCCTCTTGCTTCCCGAGCCACTCGAGCATCAGGCTCACCGTGAGGAGCATCGCCATCGGGTTCACCTTGTATTGCCCGGCATATTTGGGTGCCGAGCCGTGGACCGGCTCGAACAAGGCATAGTGGTCCCCGATGTTCGCCGAGGAGGCGAACCCCAGCCCGCCGACGAGCTGCCCCGCCAGGTCGGAGATCACATCCCCGAAGAGGTTCGAGGTCACGAGCACGCTGTAGTCCTGGGGGTTCTTGATCAGCCACATGGCCATTGAATCGATATTCGCCTCCGAGAGCTCGATCCCGGGATAATCCTTCGCCACCTCCCTTGCGGTCCGGACCATCAGTCCGCTCGTCTCCCTCAGAACATTGGGCTTCTCCACGATCGTCACGGACTTGCGGCCGGTCTTCTTGGCATACTCGAAGGCGGCCCGGACGATCCGCTCCGCCCCGCGCCTGGTGATGATCCGGCAGGTGAGGGCAATCTCGTCAGGAGGGACATCGGCGAAGCGCTTCATCTTCGGATGGGTCTCGAGGGCTCGCCGGACCCCGTCGGGGAGGGGGTAGAACTCGACCCCGGCATACAAGCCCTCGGTGTTCTCCCGGAAGACCACGAGGTCGATGTCGTCCCGGTAGTTCAGAGGATTCCCAGGGTAGGCCTTGCACGGGCGCATGTTGATGTAGAGGTCGAAGAGCTGCCTTAAGGCCACGATCGGGCTGGAGTAGGTGTAGCCCTTCCCTTGGAGCTCGGGGATGAGCTCCTTTTCCGCCTCCTCCTTCGGCTTGGAGGTGATCGCCCCGAAGAGGCAGCAGTCCGTGCTCTTCAGGAGATCGATCGTCCGCTGGGGGAGAGGGTTCCCCTCCCGCTTCCACAGCTCCCAGCCGACCTCGCCCTCGAGATACTCGGCGTCGAGGTCGATCTTCTCCAAGACAATCCTGGCGGCGTCCATCACATCCCTGCCGATCCCGTCCCCGGGGAGGAGCGCGATCCTCAGCTTGGCCATAGACCACCTCTCATCTCTCGCTTTTCGATAGCTTAGCAAGAGCCGGGCCGAGGATCAAATCAGTTCAATGCTCCCGGCCCGGCCGGGGCGGGCGAGCCGCGCGGCCACCAGCTCAGCGAGGTCGAGGACCCTGATCTCGCTCTCCAGATTGAGGGTCTTGACCGCCTCCTCGAGGTGGCAGGTGCAGAACGGGCAGGCGGTGATGAGCGCCTCAGCCCCGGTCTCCAGGGCCTCCTGGAGCCGGAGCTCGCTCGGGCGGACCTGCTCATTCAATGCCGCCCACATCCTTCCGCCGCCACCGCCGCAGCAGCGGCTGCGGTCGCGATTCCGCGGCATCTCGATCAGCTCCACCCCTGGGAGGCTCTCCAGCACGAGGCGCGGCTCCTCATAGATCCCATTGTGCCGCCCCAGATAGCAAGGGTCATGGTAGGTCACGCGCAGCTCCTCCTCTGGCTCGGAGAAGGCCAGCCTCCGGTCGCGGACCAATTCGGCCAGGAGCTGGGTATAGTGCCGGACCTCGGCCTTGAGCGGGGGATACTCGTTCTTGAAGGCATGGTAGCCGTGCGGGCAGGCGGTGAGGATCTTCTTCGCCCCGAGATCGTTGAACTGGGCCGAGTTCTCCTCCGCCAGCATTTGGAAGAGCCCTTCCTCGCCGAGCCGCCGGGCCGGCTCGCCGCAGCAGCGCTCACGCTCGCCCAGGAAACCGACCTCCAACCCGGCATGAGCAAGTATCTTCGCCAAGGCTCGGGCCGCCGCCTGGAGCCGGGGGTCGTAAGCCGCAGCACAGCCGAGGAACCAGAGCCACTCCATCCCGCGCTGGTAGGGCTTGAGCGGGAGACCCGCGGCCCAGGCCGCCCGCTCAGCCCTGGGGAGGCCCCAGGGGTTCCCCCGGCGATAGATCCCCTTCAGGGCCTCATTGACCGGCTCGGGGAGGCGGCCGGCCTCGACGAGCCGGCTCCGCAGGAGGACGGCGACCTCTGGGGGCCTCATCCCCTGAGGGCAGAGGTCGACGCAGGCGTTGCAGGTGGTGCACTCCCAGGTAAGATCCGAGCCCGGGCTGAGGAGCCGCTCGGGGTCGAGCTGGGCCAGGAGGAGGAGCCGCCGCGGGCGGAAGGGGCCGGTCAAGCCGGCCGGGCAGACGGCGCTACACCGCCCGCAGTGGTAGCAATAATCGCGGATCAGAGCCGGATCTTGAGCGACCGGGCTAGTGCCCGCTCGCCGCGATACTCCGGGAGGAGGAGCGGGGCCTTCCGGTCATTGCTGACCCCCGCTTCCTCTAGCATTCGGCTGTAGGCCACGATGTGGTCGAGCGTGAGCTTCCCCAGCTTCGCTCCCTTGCCCTTGGCGTGCCTGGCCGCGGCGATCCCGGCCCGCCGGCCGAAGACATTGTAGTCGAGGAGCGAGTTCCCCATCAGCCGGTTCTTCCCGTGGACCCCGCCCTCGACTTCTCCCCCGGCGAAGAGCCCCGGGACACCGGTCCAGCCGTGCTCATCGATCTCGACCCCCCCGTTCTGGTAGTGGAGCGTGGGGAAGACGAGGATCGGCTCCTTGGTCATATCGATCCCGAAGCGGTTGAACATCCGCCACATCGCCGCCAGCTCGCGCTTGATCGCCCCCGCCCCCTGGAGCTCCTCGATCATCGGGGAGTCGAGCCAGACCCCCCTCATCCCCGTGGGGGTCTCAACCCCATTCCCCCGGCCGTAGCATTCCCGGATCAAGGCCGCGGACTCCACATCCCTTGGTTCGAGGGGGTAGACGAAGGCCTCCCCATGCCGGTTGACCGGCATCGCGCCCATCCCGCGGACCTTCTCGGTCACGAGCTGGCCGACCAGCGCCTCGGGATAAGCGACGCCGGTGGGGTGATATTGGACCGCGTCCATGTCGCGGAGTTTGGCCCCGACGCGGTAGGCTAGGACCAGCCCATCGGCCGTCGCGCCGTAGTGGTTAGTCGTGGGGAACCCTTGGATGTGGAGCCGCCCGAAGCCCCCGGTGGCGAGGACCGTGGCCTTGGCCCGGACTACTAGGTATTGGCCCGTCTCGAGGTTGAAGAGGACCGCACCGGCCACCTGGCCGAGGTCGTCCATCAGGAGCTCGACCGCGGGGGCGAACTCGACCACCGGGATCCCGATGTTCCTCGCCTCATCCCTTAGGGCCCGCATGATCTCCATCCCGGTGTAGTCCTTGGCCGAGTGCATCCGCATCCTCGAGGTCCCCCCGCCGTGCTTCTCCACGAAGCTCCCGTCGGGGTTCTTGTCATACATCACTCCCAAGGACTCGTGCCACTTGATGATCATCGGGCCGTCGCTCGCCAGGGCCCGGACCAGCTCGGGCTTGTTCGCGTAGTGCCCGCCGCCGATGATGTCGAGGTAGTGGATCGCGGGGGAGTCCTCGGGCCGATCGGCCGCCTGGATCCCACCCTGGGCCATGATCGAGTTCGAGTCCCCCCAGCGGAGCTTGGTGGCGATCAAGATCCTCTCCGGGGGGAGTCCCTCGTAATAGGCCCAGAGGGCCGCGACCGTCCCGGCCCCCCCGCCGCCGATGACCAGGACATCGACATCGTAGTCGATCTGGGAGAGGTCGACCTCCTCCGGCGAGATCAGGGGGTAGGCCTCGAGGAGGTCGGCCACCTCGTGCGGCACCAGCTCCCCCTTGCTCGGGCCGATAGAGAGGGGCCTCTTCGTCCCGGCCTTGTAGTCCGGATGCCACTCCCGGAGGAGCTTCTCTCGCTCCTCCGCGCTCATCCGCGGCGGGGAACTCTTGAGCCGCTCAGGCCGCGTGGCCTCGACCTTGGCGATCAACTCCCGCATGGAGTCAGGGTAGCCGCTCGTGCTCATGCTTGTGCTCGTGGTCAGGGCTATGCTCATACTCCCACTCCTTCCTCGATCTGGCGGGCCTCATAGAGCTTGGTGAGCTCCTTCCTTTCCATCCGAGTGAGCCGATCTAACTCTGCGTTGAACTTCCCTTGCTCGATCTCCGCTACCCTCTGGGCAAGGTGCTCGGCCTTAGGGGCAAGATACTTCCCGTAGAGGCGGCGGGCGAGCTGGGCCACATGATAGTGCTTAATGTCCGCGGGGCAGCGCATGGAGCAGAGGCCGCACTGGATGCAGTCGAATGATAGCTCGGCCACGCGCCGGATGTCCCCGCGGAGGGCCGCCTGGATGTAGTCCATCACCTGGATCTCCTGGGGACAGCTCTTGGTGCAGGTGTTGCAGGCCACGCACCTGGCGATCTCGGGGTAGAACTTGAGCAGGACATTGTCGCTCGGGCGGATCTTCTCCAGATCATAGCTTGCGCGGGGCGCGGGGGCGAAGGGGAGCTGGACAAGATACATCCCGTCCTCTACCAGCTTCTGACAGGCCACGGCGAACCGGAGCTTATACTCGTCCTCCTTCCGGTAGACCGTCCCGCAGGCCCCGCAGAACCCGGCCCGGCAGCCGGCCCCGCGGATGAACTTGTAGCCGGCATACTCCATGGCCTTCATCACCGTCAGCCCGGCCGGGACCGAGTATTCCTTGCCCATGATATAAATCCGCACAGTCTCCATAGATCATCTCACCTCTTCAGTAACTGGTGCTCCTCGAGCAACGGTCGGGGATCGACATAGTGCTGCTCGGAGATCCAAGCCTGCGGGTCCAATCCCAGGGCCAGCCCCAGCAGCTCGGTGAAGTAGAGGACCGGGACGGGGGCGAAGCCGTCGTAGAGCTCCCGGACGAGCCGCTGGCGGTTGTCGAGGTTGAACGAGCACAACGGGCAGGAGGAGATCAACACCTCCCCGCCGTGCTCCCGCGCTGAGGACAGGATCGCATGGGCGCGCTTGGCCACGATCTCCTTGTGGGTCGTGGTGTGGTAGGAGCCGCAACACTGGGTCTTGTAGGGCGTATCGACCGGCTCGGCGCCCAGGGCCACGATCAAGTCCTCCAAGATCCGCGGATTCTCGGCGCTATCGAGCCCGACCTCCCGCGGGCGGAGGAGGAGGCAGCCGTAGTAGGGGATGACCCGCAGCCCGGTGAGGGGGCGGACGACCCGCTCCTTCACCGTGGCAAAGCCCAGCTCGTCCCGGAGTAGCTCGAGGAGGTGGAGGACCCGCACCTTCCCGCGGTAGTCCGGCTCCTCATCGAGGAAGGCGTTGATCTTCGCCAGCTCCTCGGGGTGCTGGGCCACCCAGAGGTCGGCCCGCTTGAGGGTGTTGTAGCACATGGCGCAGAGGGTGACTAGCCTTTCCTCGCCCGCCTCCTGGACGCGGATCAGGTTGCGGATCGGGGCGAGCTGGTGCATCAGGTCGTCGGTCGTGAGGGCGCTCACCGTCCCGCAGCAGTTCCAGCGCTCGAGCTCGACCAGTTCGACCCCCAGGGCGGCCATGGCCAGCTTGGCCGACCGCTCGAAGCTCTCCGCGACGGTCTTCAGGCTGCAGCCGGGGTAATATAAGACCTTCATCCGATCAGCTTCCTCGCCCCGGCGATGAACGCGATCTGGGGGATCTCCTTCAGGTCGGCCTCGGGGATCTTCAGCAGGTCGAGCTGATCTCGCCCGCTCCGCAGGAGAAGCTGCCGGAGAGCTTCCATCACCTTGGAGATGTCGATCCCGTTGGGGCAGCGGGCCATGCAGGAGAAGCAGGAGGCGCAGATCCAGATGGTGTTCGAGTTCAGGACCTCCACTCGCCCGTCCATGATGTATTCCAGCACCTGGCGGGGAGTGAGGTCCATCTCCGCGGCGAAGGGGCAGCTCGCGCTGCACTTTCCGCACTGGTAACAGGCGAAGACCTTCTGGCCGGAGAGCTCCTCGACCGCGCGCTGCAACTCTTTGCTCGAAAGCTCTAGCATCTCAGTGCACCTCGACCATCTCTTGCTCCTCGGGGGCGGCGCGGAGCCGCCGCAGCCGGTCCGCGAAGGCGTTCACCACCTGGCTGAACCTCTCCCCCTCGGCGGCTGAGACCCACTCCAGACCGAACCGCTCCTCGGCGATCCCCAGGCTCCGCAAGAGCCCCTGGAGGAGCTGGAACCGGCTGAGCGCCCGGTAATTCCCGGACTGGTAGTGGCACTCCCCCGGGTGACAGCCGGTGACGAGCACGCCCGCCGCGCCCAGCTCGAAGGCCCGGAGGACGAACTTCGGGTTGAGCCGGCCGGAGCACATCAGCCGGATCAGCCGGACGGAGGGGTCATACTCCAGCCTGGAGGTCCCGGCCATGTCCGCCCCGGCGTAGGAGCACCAGTTGCAGGTGAAGACGATCGCCTTCTCCTCGGGCCGCTCGGCCAGGGCCGCCTCGACCTGGGCCAGGATCTGCTCGTCGGTGAAGTTGTGCATCGTGATCGCTCCCACGGGGCAGGAGGCGGCGCAGACCCCGCACCCCTGGCAGGCGGCCTCGGTGACCTTCGAGGTCCCGTCGACATGGATGGCGTTGAATGGGCAGACAGACTCGCAGATCCCGCAGGCCACGCACATCTCCTCCCGGACCTCGGCCGTGAGGGCCTCGATCCTGATCTTCCCCTCCTTCATCAGCCGCGCGGCCCGGCTGGCCGCGGCCTTGGCCTGGGTCGAGCTCTCCCGAATGTCCTTGGGGCTCTCGGCCGCGCCGGCGAGGAAGATGCCTGTAGTGGCAGTATCGACCGGCTCGAGCTTGGGGTGCTTCTCGGCGAAGAAGCCGTCGCTCGAGCGGGCCACGCCGAGGAGCTTCTGGACCTTCTCGCTCTCCTTGCGCGCCTCCAGGCCCACCGAAAGGATGACTAGATCATGGCGGTGCTCGTAGAGCTCACCCAGGAGGATGTTCTCCCCCACGAGGGTCAGGCTCCCATCATCGTTTTCCAGGACCTCGGCCGGGAGGCCCTTGATGAACCTGATCCCGGCGAGCCTGGCCCGGCGATACATCTCCTCGAAGCCCTTCCCCTTGGCCCGGATGTCGATGTAGTAGATCGTGATCTCGGCCTCGGGGAGCTTCTCCCTGATGAGCAGGGCCTGCTTGATCGAGACCATGCAGCAGATCCCGCTGCAGTAGGGGTTCCCCACCAGCTCGGGGTTGGCGATCCGCGAGCCGACGCACTGGATGAACGCGATCCTCTGCGGCTTCCCGAGATCGCTCGGCCGGAGGAGTTTTCCATTCGTCGGGCCGGTGGGGGCGATGATCCGCTCGAAGTCGATGGTCGTGATCACATTCTCGTATTTCCCGTAGCCGTAGTCCTGGCCCTTCGAGGGGTCGTAGGGGTCGGCCCCGATGGCGATGATCACCGTGTCCACGGCCAGCTCCAGCTCCTTCTCCCGCGGCTGCTCGAAGTCGATCGCCTTCGGGGAACAGGCCTCGAGGCACTTCTCGCAGACTAGCAGGTTCGGCTTGTTGAGGCAGTTCTCGATGTCGATGGCGTATTCCGCAGGAACGGCCTGGGGGAGAGACTTGTAGATTGCCTTCCTCAAGCCGAGCCCCATATTGAACTCGTCGGGGACGGCCACGGGGCAGACGGGGACGCACTCATTGCAGGCGGTGCACTCCGAGGTCACGAAGCGGGCCTTCTGGCGGACCTTGACCTTGAAGTTCCCCACGAACCCGGTGACCTCGGTGACCTCGGCATTGGTGAGGAGCGTGATGTTCTTGTGCCGGGCGACCTCGGCCATCTTCGGGGCGAGGATGCAGGTCGAGCAGTCGAGTGTCGGGAAGGTCTTATCGAGCTGGGCCATGTGCCCCCCGATGAACGGCTCCTTCTCGACCAGGAAGACCTTGTAGCCGGAGTCGGCCAGGTCGAGGGCCGCCTGGATCCCGGCGATCCCGCCCCCCACGACCAGGACGCGCTCCCCCACGGGGAGCTCGCGCTCTTCATAAGCCCTGAGGAGGCGGGCCCGAGCCACGGCCATCCTCACCAGGTCCTTGGCCTTCTCCGTGGCCTTGTGGCCGTCCTTGTGGACCCAGGAGTCCTGCTCCCGGATGTTGGCCATCTCGAAGAGGTATTTGTTCAAGCCGGCCCGCTCCAGGGCCGCGCGGAAGGTCGGCTCGTGCATCTTCGGTGAACAGGCCGCGACGACCACCCGATTGAGCTTCTCCTGCTGGACGTCGTTGATGATCTCCCGCTGGGTCGCCTCGGAGCAGGCATACATCGTGTGCTTGGCCACCACCACCCCGGGCAAGGCCTGGGCGGCCTTGGCCACCTCTTCCACATCCACCACCCCGGCGATGTTCGTCCCGCAGTGGCAGACATAGACCCCCACGCGCGGCTCTTCTCGCTCGCTCATCGGCGGACCTCCACTTCTTTGCGCTGGGCGCGGAGCTCCAGCCCGTGGGCCAGGCCCCAGCGGAACGCCTCGCGGTTCAGGTCGAGCGCCTTCCTCGGGACCGAGGCGAGGACCGCCTCCTCGAGGACCTCGGCGGGGAGCAGGTCGGTGAGGGCGGTGAGGGCGCCGAGCATGGCGATGTTCACCACCACCCTCCGGCCGAGCTCCTCGGCGATCTTGTTCGGCCGGATGGCATAGACTGTCCGCCCCTCGCGGGCAGCGTCCTCCGGGTGGAGCTGGACCAGGTCCTGATCATAGAGCAGCACCGGGCCGATCTCCTGGCGATGGTGCTCATAGGCCCCCTGGAAGAGGAAGACCGAGATCTCGGGCCTGATGACCTTGGGGTAGTCGATCGGCCGATCGTCGAGGACCACATCGGCAGCCACGCGCCCGCCGCGCATCTCGGGGCCATAGGACTGAGTCATGGCCGCGTGCTTCCCCGCGGCAATCGCGGCCCGGCCGAGGATGTGCCCCGCAAGCACGATTCCCTGCCCTCCGAACCCGCCGATGCGGATCTCTTGCCTCATCTCTTCCCTCCCGCAGCCTGGGCCCGCTTCATCACCTCTTGGTAGCGGTCGAGGAAGGTCGGCCGCTCGATATCCAGAAAATTCCCCACCACGATCTTCGAGTCCTTCCTCATCGAGAGGCCGATCTCCCGCAGGTTGGCCTGGTGGTCGATCACGCAGCTCTCGCGATACCACTCCATCTCGTCCAGCCCCTGGCCGAGCTCGTTCGGCCGGCCGAAGCTCGTCGGGCAGGGGGCGATGACCTCGATGAAGGTGAACCCCCGCTTGGCGAAGGCCTGCGAGATGGCATCCCGGAGCTTGCGGAAGTGGAGGGTGGTCCACCTGGCGACGAAGACCGCCCCCGAGGCCGCAGCGAGATAGGGCAGGTTGAACCCCTCCTCCATGTTCCCGTAGGGCGAGGTGCTGGTGATCGCCATCTCCGGGGTCGTGGGCCCGACCTGGCCCCCGGTCATCCCGTAGTTGAAGTTGTTGCAGCAGATCACATTGATGTCCACATTGCGGCGCGCGGCGTGGATGAAGTGGTTCCCCCCGATGGCGAAGAGGTCCCCGTCCCCGCTGAAGACGGTGATCTCCAGCTCGGGATTGGCCACCTTCAGCCCCGTGGCGAAGGGGATAGCCCGCCCGTGGGTCGTGTGGTAGGAGTCGACATTGATGTAGCCCGCGACTCGGCCGGTGCAGCCGATCCCGGAGACCACAATCTGCTTCTCGAGCGGGATCTGGGCCGAGGCGAGCTTTAGGGCCTCGATGTAGGCCGTGACGGCCACCCCCAGGCCGCAGCCGGGGCACCAGATGTGGGGGATCCGGTCCTCGCGAAGCAGCTCATCCTCGGGGTGGTGCTCGGTGATGACCTCGCGGAGGTCGAGGGCCATCTCTCTAGGCCACCTCCTCGATCTTCCTCAGGATCTCGTCGGGATGGAGCAGCTCGCCCCCGAGCCGGTTGACGCGGTGGGCCGGCTTGCGGATCCAGCGCTCGATCTCCCGAGCCATCTGGCCGGCGTTCACCTCGGGGACGATGATCTCCGCCTCGCGGAGCGCAGCGACCCTCTTGTCGGGGAAGGGCCAGGGGGTGATGAGCCGGAGCATGCCTACTTTCAGCCCTCGCTCCCGTGCCAGGCGGAGGGCATGGAGGGCCGCGCGGGCCGTCGAGCCGTAGGCGATGAGCACGACCTCGGCGTCCTCCAGCTCGACCTCCTCGTATTCCACGATCTCATCTCGCCGGTCCAGGATCTTCCGCAGCATCCGCTCGAGCATCCGCTCCTGGATCTCCGGCTCGGTCGCCGCGGGGTAGCCCCGCTCGTCATGGGTCAGGCCGGTCACATGGATCCTATAGCCCTCCCCAGCGAGGGCCATCGGCGGGACGAGGTCCGGGTCGGGCTCGAACGGCCAGAACCGCTCGCCCGGCTTGACATGCGGTCGCTTCCGGCTCACCAGCTCGATCTTCGCCGGGTCGATCACCACCCGCTCGTAGGTGTGCCCGACCAGCTCATCGGCCATCACGAAGGTGGGGGTGCGGAACCGCTCGGCCATATTGAAGGCCTTGATCGTGTAGTCGAACATCTCCTGGGGCGAGGCGGGGGCATAGGCGATCACCGCGTAATCACCGTGCGAGCCGAACCGGACCTGCATCATGTCCGCCTGGCCGATGAGGGTCGGCATCCCCGTGGAGGGGCCGCCGCGCTGGACATTGACGATGACGCACGGCGTCTCGGTCATGAAGGCCAGGCCGATGTTCTCTTGCATCAGGGAGAAGCCGGGGCCGCTGGTGGCGGTCATCGCCTTCGCCCCGGCGCAGGAGGCGCCAACGATCGCGGCCATGCTCGCGATCTCGTCCTCCATCTGGAGGTAGATCCCCCCGACCTGGGGGAGCCGACGGGCCATCCGCTCGGCGATCTCGCTCGAGGGCGTGATGGGGTAGCCGGCGAAGAACCGGCACCCCGCGGCGATCGCCCCCTCGGCGCAGGCGTCGTCCCCGCTCATGAAGTGCTGGCCGACGAGAATGGCCTGATCGGTCGCCTGGACTTGGGCGCTCATCTCTCTTCCACCCTCTCAGTAAAGATGGCGAACTCGGGGCAGATGAGCATGCAGGTCTTGCAGTCCACGCACTCCTGCTCCTTCCCCTCCTTCAGCCGAGGGTAGTAGAATCCTTTGGAGTTAGCAGTGTCGGATTTTTCCAGGACCTCCTTGGGGCAGAAGGTCCAGCAGAAGCCGCATTCCTTGCACCGCTCGGGGATCACATAGACCCGCCCGACGGGGACCGCGGGCTGGCCTCCGAGAAGCTTGCGCCCGCGCGACTTCTCTCTTTCTTCCACGGCAATTGCCATCTTTGCCCTCGCATTCTAGGGGCCGGCGCGGGGCGGCGCTATGACCGAGGTCAATGGCGCGGGTGATCCGAGTCAGAGCGGGCGGAGCGGGAGAGGAGCGCGCGCGCGATCCCTAGGGGCCTGAAGTTCAGCGCTTCGCGCGGCCAGGCCAGCTCCCGCTTGTCGCAGACGGTGGAGACGCTGAACGCGCGCGCGGCCGCGCGCAGCCCCTCCGGCGGGTCGGCCTTCCTCCGGCCATAGGCCTGAAGCTCTTTTTCCAGCTCCCTGGCTCGGGCGATCCGCTCGGCCACCGCCGCAGCCTGGCGGGGCGAGAGCCGGCCATGCTCCGCCTTCAGCTCGGTAAGCCTCTCCCCGGCATCGTAGGTCGCGCGGACCAGCTCCTCCCGGCTCATCCAGGCGGTCTCGTAGTTGAGCATCTCGGCCCAGGTCGGTCGGAGCAGCAGTTGGCGGTGGTCCTCGAGCGAGCGGGCGAAGAGCCGGTAGCCGAGGCTCTCCGGCTCCTCGAAGGCTCGGCTCCCTGGGTCGAGGAACGGCCCCAATGGGGAGATGAAGCAGGAGAGCCGCCGGTCGAACCGCCGGAGGAGTGCCCCGGCGTAGTCCACGCTCGCCATGACCGAGCGATAGCTCTGGCGGGAGAGGCCGATCATGAAGAAGATGTCGAGCCGCCGGCAGCCGGCCTTCAGGGCCTCCGCTAGGGTCCGTTCCAGCTCATCATTATCGTAGACGGCCGTCGGGTCGTGGACCCCGCGGAGCGCGGGGTCGTGGCTCTCGGGCGACATCTCGAGAGTCCAGTTCCGGACGGACCTTCCCAGCTCGCGCAGGAACTCCTCTCCCGCGGGGGTGAAGAGCTCGAAGATCAGCTCGTTCTCGAGCGGGTTCTCCCGTAGCAGCCGGAGAAGCTCCTCGGCGTAGGCCTCCCCCGGCTGGCGGATGTCGCCGATGAGGAAGATCGGGCCGCGGGAGAAGCGGGCGACATCGAGGATGTTCCTCATCATGCTCTCCGGGCTCCGGTAGGCCGGCCTGGCCCGGCCGACCACCCGAGGCGCCGCCTCGCGCGAGCCGCCGCAGGTGGCGCAGCTGTGGGTGCAGCCCTTCACCGTGAGGATGGCCGTCACGGGGCTCCCCCACCAGCCGCCATAGGGCGTGAGGCTGAGCCTGTCCCTGTAGCGGAGGACATGCTTGATCAGCCGGTCGGGCCGGAGGTCGACATAGTCCAGCGAGTCGGGTATGAAGGCCGCCTCGTTCGCGCGAATCCCGGCGGTGTCCCTCCAGACGAGGTTCGGGACATCCGCCACGGGCCGGCGGTCCATGATGCATTCCAGCAGGCGATAGAGCGGCTCCTCGGCGCAGTCGCCGCGGATCACATAGTCGATCTGGGGATAGCCGATCAGCTCGCGGTAGTAGTAGCTGGCCGAGAGGCCGCCGACGACCACGGGGACCTCGGGGTGGAGCTCCTTGAGGAGGTGGGCGACCTCGAGCGCCCCGTGGGCGTGAGGGAGCCAGTGGAGGTCGATCCCGAACAGCTTCGGCTTAAGCCTCGCCAGGAACGGTCGGACGGCGAATCGCCGCTCGGCCAGCATCCGCACGGCCAGGTTCACCAGCCGGACTCGCAGGCCCCGCGCCTCGAGGTAGCTAGCGAGCGTGAGGAACCCGAGAGGATACATCTCGAAGACGGGCGAGGAGGGGATCAGGTCGCTCAGCGGCCCGAGGAGGGCGGCCCGCTCGCGGAAGTCGTAGATGCTGGGGGGATGGAGCAAGACAAGGTCCGTCCGGCTCATCGCTGGCTCACATCCTTGAGCATCCTTTCCCGAGCTCCTCTGATTTAGATCATCTCCGCTGGCGATATGGATCATAGTGCCCCCTCGCGAGCGGGCCTAGAATGGCGCTAGCAATCTTAGGCTAAGGAGGCCGATCATGCCAGTGAAGGTCCAGCCGAGGGGCGCGGAGGCGCTCTTCGCCGAGGAGGTCCCGCCGTTCTCTTCGGAAGATGAAGCGCTCTTTGAGGCCGAGCGCTGCCTCCTCTGCGGGGGGAAGGAGGCCCCGGCCCCCTGCGTGGCCGCCTGCCCGGCCCGCGTCGATGTCCCCTTGTTCATCAAGCAGATCCTCGAGCGCGATCACGAGGCCTCGGGGAGGACGATCTTCGCCGCGAATGTCCTGGGCGGAACCTGCGCCCGGGTCTGCCCCGTGGACGAGCTCTGCGAGGGGGCCTGCGTCCTCCACGAGGAGGGCCGCCGGCCGGTGGCAATCGGGCGGCTCCAGCGGTTTGCGACCGACTGGGTCCTCGAGCGGGGGCTGGAATACCTCGAGCGGGGAAGACCGAACAAGCGGAGCGTGGGAGTGATCGGGGCCGGCCCAGCGGGGCTGGCCTGTGCCGCGGAGCTGGCCAAGCTCGGGTATCGGGTGACGGTCTACGAGCGCGACCCCGACCTCGGCGGGCTGGTGACCCGCGCGATCGCGCCCTACAAGCAGCACATCGAGCCCCTCCCCCAGGAGGCCGAGCGGATCGCCCGGCTGGGAGTGGAGTTCCGCCTCGGCCAGGCCGTGGGGGAGAGCCCGACCTTCGAGGAGCTGGAGCGCCGCCATCAGGCGCTCTTCCTCGGGATCGGGATGGGGAAGGATGTCGAGGTCCGCTGGGAGGGGGACGATCTAGAGGGGGTCTACGAGTCGCTCCCGTTCATCGAGGAGCTGAAGCTGGGCGACCCGCGCCGGCTGCGGATCGGCGAGCGGGTGGCGGTGATCGGCGGGGGGAACACCGCGCTCGATGTGGCAAGGGAGGCCGTCCGCCTCGGGGCGAAGGATGTGATGATCCTCTATCGCCGGACGGAGGAGCAGATGCCGGCCTTCAAGAAGGAGGTGAAGTGGGCCCGGAAGGAGGGGGTCCACTTCTACTGGCTGGTCGCGCCGAAGCGGCTCCGCGGCACCAGCCGGGTCGAGGGGATCGAGTGCCTCTACATGCGGCTGGGCGCGCCGGACGCGAGCGGCCGGCCCCGGCCCGAGCCGGTCCCCGGGACGGAGTTCGTCCTGCCGGTCGACACCGTGGTGAAGGCGATCGGCCAGCAGCCCCGGACGGAGGTGCTGAAGCTGATCCCCGGCCTCGAGCTGGACGGCGGCCTGGTGAAGGTCGATCCGGAGACGCTCCAGACCAGCAATCCCCGCTACTTCGCGGGCGGGGACTGCATCAACGGCGGGGCCACGGTCGTCCAGGCGGTCCGGGACGGGAAGCTGGCCGCGGCGGGGATCGACCATTACCTCTCGAGCGGAAGGGGCTAGGCTATTGATTGAGATCACCCCAGCCCATGACTTGAGTCATCGCCCCACTGGCGGAGAAGAGGGCATAGTCGGAGAGAGGAAGAGATGGAGCCAGGGCCGATCAGAAGCTGCAGCGAGTGCCGCCAGGAGTCCTGCTCCTGGATCTTCTCCGAGCTCAGCCCGGAAGAGTTCGCCCGCTTCACCCGCCTCGTCCGGCATGTGACCTACGACGCCGGGGAGGCCGTCTTCCACGAAGGCGGGCTCCAGTTCGGCGTCTATGTGGTCTGCCGGGGCAAGGTGAAGGTCGTGGAGAAGTCGCCGAACGGGAAGCGCCAGATCCTCAAGCTCCTCCGGGCCGGGGAGATCCTGGGCGAGGAGTCGCTCTTCGCCGATGGGGGCTACATCGCCTTCGCTCGGACGCTCGAGCCCTCGACGCTCGCCTTCATCACCAAGGACAAGTTCTTGGAATTCATCAAAGAACATCCGAGCGTGACCTTCAAGCTGCTCGACAAGCTGGCGCGGGAGCTCGTGGCCTTCCGGAGCAAGCTCGTCGAGGTGGCCTACGGGAGCAGCGAGGAGCGCCTGGCTCGGCTCCTCCTAGCGATCGGGGAGCAGTTCGGCCGGGCCGAGGCCGGGCGGGTCGAGCTGGGGCTCGACCTCTCACGGACCGAGCTGGCCGAGCTGGCGGGCGTGGCCCCGGAGACGGCGATTCGGACCCTGGCCCGCCTCCGCGAGGCCCGGTTGATCCAGCTCGAGGGCCATCGGATCATCCTCCTCGACCCCCAGGGGCTCCGGCAGCTGGCCAGGCCCCTGCCGATCGCCGTCCGCGAGAACCTGCTCTAGAGCGCCTTCTCCACTCCGTAGTTCGCCCTTCGCCGCATTGGGATTGACACGCGCGGGAGAAGCGGCTAGGCTCCTGTTGTGGAGCGGAGCCGCGACTGGCTGGATCAGGTTAAGGGCGAGCTCGAGCACGCCAAGAGCGATGTGAAGGGCGGGTATTACGACTGGGCCTGGTTCTCGTCCCAGCAGGCCGCGGAGAAGGGAGTGAAGGCGGTCTTCCAGAGGCTGGGCAGGGAGGCCTGGGGCCACTCGGCGGCCGAGCTCCTCCAGAAGCTCTCGCGGACCTAGGCCGCTCTTGAGCGCCCGCTCGAGCTGGATAAGGCTTATATCCTGCCCGATACCCCCTCGAGCTCGCCGAGGAGGCGGAGAGGCTGACCGGCCATGCAACGAAGATCATCGAGTTCTGTGCGGGTCCACTACCCCAGATTCAGCCGCGCTGAGCTGGTCCGCAAGATCACCGCGCGGCTCCCGAGGCTGAACGGGCGCTTGCCGCTCGGGCTCGTGGTCCTCTTCGGCTCCTACGCTAAGGGGAGGCATACCGCGGCCAGCGATGTGGACCTCCTGGTGGTCTACAAGGGCGGGCCGCGGGATGAGGCCTACGCCCTCGTCCGGGAGGAGTTGGCCAGCCCCCGCCTCGAACCCCACCTCTACGCTGAATCAGAGTATGGCGAGATGAGGGACACTATCGCGAGGATGGTCGCGGGCGGGCTCGTGCTGTTCGATGGAAGAGCTAAGGAGCAAGCTAGTGGCTGAGGGACGCCGGAATTGGGGCTCGAACTGGAGGGCCTAAGCGCTTGGCCGCCCTTCCCAGCCGGTGGTCTACACAAAGGGTCTCTCTAGAGCAGTCGCCCCGCTCGCCAACGAGAGCCTTTGTGGTATCATTAAGGTAACCCTTGGAGCAGGGGAGGGATAAGATGGCGCAGCTCGAGCGGCTACCGATCCGGCGGGGGCTAAGGACCTGGCTCCTCCTGGCCATGATCCTCCCCCTGGCTTTCGCTTGGCTCTCTCCTGCGGCGGGGCAGGAGGCCCTGCCGCCTCCAGAGATGCCGCCTGTGGCTCAGGCCCATCCCAAGCTCGAGACCGTCCTCCAGCTGCTGGCCGAGAGCCGCGAGGCCGGCGTGGTCGCGGCCCAGGCCTTCGCTCAGGCTCAAGGGATCGAGCTAGCGGACGATGCTGTGCGCGTTGTTATCGAGCCGCTGGGGAGAGGCTCGCTCGAGATCGACCGCGCGGCCCTCGAGCGGCTCGGGGCGACCGTCGAGGCAACCTCCCGTAGCCTGATGCGGGCGCGGATCCCGCTGGCTAAGCTCATCGCCGTCGCGGACACCGTCGGCGGGGTCCGCTTCATCCGGCGCCCCTACACGCCTCGACCGGCGGCCGTGACGAGCGAGGGCGTGGCACTCACCGGGGCCTCGGCCTACCATAGCGCGGGCTACTACGGCCAGAACACTAAGGTGGCCGTGATCGACTTGGGGTTCATTGGCCTGAGCGGCGCGATCGCCAACGGTGAGTTCGGGAGCGGAAGCGGCTACGGCGGAAGCGCCGTGATCGACGCCGCCTGCACGAAGGACTATACCCTCGGCGGCCTGGAGAGCAACACGAGCCACGGCACCGCCGTCGCGGAGATCGTCCATGACATGGCCCCTCAGGCGACGCTCTGCCTGATGCGCGTCGGCGATGAAGTCGACCTGGAAAATGCCAAGGACGACGCGATCTACTACGGCGTGGATATCGTCAGCCACTCGGTCGGCTGGTATAACACCAACTTCTACGACGGGACCGGTTCTGTCGCCGAAGCCGCTGCGGACGCCCGAGATCACAACATCCTCTGGGTCAACGCCGCGGGGAACTTCGCCGATCCCTCCCGGAACAACGGCCACTGGCAGGGCTCCTTCGTCGATGGGAACGGGAACCGCTGGCATGACTTCGCCACGAGCGACGAGTGCGACAACTTCAATGCCTCCGCGGGCGAGATGGTCGAGATCTACCTCACCTGGGACGCCTGGCCGAACGATCCCCAGGACTACGACCTCTTCCTCTACAACGCTAGCCAGCAGCAGGTCGCGTCATCGGTGAACCGCCAGAGCGGGACCCAGCCACCTATGGAGAAGATCGCCTACAATGTCCCCTCGGCGGGGAGCTACTGCTTCAGCATCTACGATTACAATGCCCCAAGCCACCCTGCCCTTGAGGTCTTCATCTTCAAGAGCACGAACCTCAACCTGGAATACAGCATGGCGGCGAGCAGCATCCCCGCGCCGGGCAACAGCGCGAAGGTCCTCACCGTCGGGGCAATCTATCGTGGAAATTGGACGACTGGGCCCCAGGAGTCCTACAGCTCCCAGGGGCCGACGAACGCGAGCAAGTATGCGAGCAGCCGGACGAAGCCGGACCTGATGGGGCCGGACGGCGTCTCAACCTATACCTACGGCGGCTCTTACTTCTACGGGACCTCGGCCTCGGCCCCACATGTGGCCGGGGCGGCCGCGCTCCTCCTCTCGGAGAACCCCGGCCGGACAGCTAACGACCTCCAGGCCAAGCTCGAGGCGGACGCGGTCGACATGGGCGCGGCGGGGAAGGACAACATCTACGGCTCAGGCCGGCTTAGCCTCCTCTTGCCCGCGGGCACGGAGGCGGCCTTCCGCGTGACACGGGAAGGGGATGTCTACGCCGACCGGGCCTACTTCTGCGGGCTGAGCTCGGGCTGCTTCCAGAGCGGCTCCGGGGCCGACATCGCTGAGCTGATCAGCACGAGCGAGCCGGTCACTCCGGGAGATCTCGTCGAACTCGACCCAGCCAGGCCGGGGCACTATCGGAAGGCCTCCAGGCCCTACTCGACCTTGGTGGCCGGGGTGATCTCCAGCGCGCCGGGGATGGTCATGGGTGGCGGGAACGCAAAGCCTGGCGTTACGCTTCCCCTGAGCCTCGCCCTCAGCGCGGCTGGAAGCGAAGGCCCAAGGCTCAGCATCGGCTCGATCGCCAAGCGCCACGCTGACTCGCTCGCCATTAGCTTGGAGTGGACCGTAGCCGGGGTCCTGGCCCAGCTGCGGGCGAGCCAGCCGCTGCTGGCGCTCATCGGAGTGGTGCCCGTGAAGGCCTCAACGGAGAACGGCCCGATCCGGCCCGGCGACCTGCTGGTCAGCTCCTCCACGCCCGGCCATGTGATGCGCTGCGGCGAGCTGAGCCGGTGCGAGGGGGCGATCGTGGGGAAGGCCCTCGAGCCGCTGGAAGAGGGCCAAGGCCTGATCAGGATGCTGGTGATGCAGTGAGAGGAGGGGCGATGGAGGAGTATGAGGTGGACCTGCGCGACTGCTTCCGGGTGATGTGGCGGAAGAAGTGGATCATCGTCGCCACCTTCTTCGTCGCGCTCATCGCCGCCGCGCTCGCCTCCTGGTGGACCCCCAGCCGATATCAGGCGGACGGGCTCTACCAACTCCGGGGGATTGCAGCGGCCAGCGGAACCGTCCTCAGTGCCCCCTCTAGCGAGACGGCCGTGGCGATGCTCAGCTCAAGGGAGCTCCTTCAAGAGGCGAGCGAAGGGCTGATCGCCGCCGGAGGCTCCTCCTCCCTTGAGCTGAAGGTGACGAGTCGGAAGGACAACCTCGTCGAGATGGAGCTGCGGGGCGCGCGCTCGCCCGAGCTCCTGGCACAGGTCCTGGCGAAGGTCGTCCAGCTCTTCTCCACGAGGGTGAAGGACCAGACTAGAGCCGATATGCAAGAGAGGCTTCTTAGAATGCAGCAGAGAGCGGCGCTGCTCGAGGCGGAGCAGGCCCAGCTTGCCCAGCAGATCCAGGAGTTGCTGAGCAGGGAGGGAGTCGCTCAAGCGAAGGTGGGCGAGTTCGACGCTACCCTGGAGGGGGTCGCGCTCCGGCTGGAACTGTCAGACCTGTATGCTCGGCTCGGCCCGATCCGGAAGGAACTGGACACCCTCCGGCTCTCGGAACAGGAGCTGAGTGAGCTGCTCGCGACCGACTGGGAGCCGCTAGCCGTGATGAACGCTCCCTCAGGCTCGCCGGCTCCCATCGGGCCTAATCGGACGATGAACCTGGCCGTGGCCGGGGTGCTGGGACTATTCGTGGGAATCCTGCTCGCGTTCTTCGTTAACTACATGCAAGGGGGGAAGCGCCCGGAGGCGGGGTGAGAGGGCGGCCCCTTGGCAGGCCGACCTCCTCGGTCCGGCTGGGGAGCGAGTCCTCGACCTCGGACCGGTGACTTGGCGGCGGAATTCTGGGAGGGACAAGGAATGGGAAAGCTCGAGGCACCAGCGAGAAAGCTCACCTACGAGGAATTCCTGGAGTGGTGCGATGAGGACACCTGGGCGGAGTGGGTGGATGGGGAGGTGATTGTGCTTACACCAGCATCAAGAAGGCATCAAGAGTTGGCAGACTTTCTCATCCAAACTGTGGGCATCTTTGTCAAAGTCCGGGATTTGGGGGTGATGCTGAGCGCGCCGTTTCAGATGAAGACGGGGCCGGATCTCCCTGGGAGGGAGCCGGATATCCTCTTCGTTGCCAAGGAAAATCTTGAGCAACTGAAGCAGACCTATCTCGACGGCCCGGCTGCGCTAGTCATTGAGATTGTCTCCCCACAGAGCCGCCTGCGAGACCGAGGAGAGAAGTTCGCCGAGTATGAGCTGGGTGGAGTGAAGGAGTATTGGTTGATCGATCCGGACCGGAAGGAGGCAGACTTCTACCTGCTCGATGAGCGCGGGCGGTTCCGGCTGAGGGAGGCCGATCCCGAGGGGGTCTACCGCTCGGAGGTCCTGCCGGGCTTCTGGCTGAGGGTGGCCTGGCTCTTTCAGGAGCCGCTCCCGCCGATCTTGGAGGTGCTAAAGCAGCTCGGGCTGGTCTGAGCGTGCGCACGATTCAAGACCTGACCCCGGAGCTACAGGGCAGTATGATTCGGTCAGGAGGTGTGAATGATGGCAGAGGCGAGGACCAAGATCAAGTTCACCTACGAGGATTATAAGAGCCTGCCGGAGTCGGAGACGAAGCGCTATGAGCTTCTAGGAGGAGAGCTTGTGATGGTCCCATCGCCGACGGAGTATCATCAGCGGATCTCAGGCAATCTAGAGTTTATCCTGCGACAGTTTATCCGGGAGAGGGCTTTGGGCCAGCTTTATTATGCGCCCTTAGATGTCGTCCTCGGCCAGGGGGAGGAGCGGGAAGTCACCCAGCCCGACATCTTCTTCATCTCCAAAGAGCGCTCGCAGATCATCGCCGAGAAGGAGATTCAAGGAGCACCTGACTTGGTAGTGGAGATCATCTCCCCAGGGACTGAGGCGCGAGATCGAGGATACAAGAAAACCTTATATGCCCGCCATGGGGTCAAGGAGTATTGGATCGTCGATCCTGAGGCTGAAACGGTCGAGGTGCTCCTGCTAGGAGAGAGAGGCTTTGCGAGGGCCGCGCTCTATGGGAAGGCTGATAGCTTGCGCTCGCCCCTCCTCTCGGGACTGGAGATCAAGCTGGAGGAGGTTTTTCAGTAATCAGATGGCCATCCGGCCCTGGGCCTTGATAAGATGGGGGGAACATAGAATGCAGCACTTAGAACTTCAGCGGGGAGGTGTTGGATGCCCAAAAGCCGCTGGGTTCAGGCTGTTAGCGTTGGCAGTAGTCCTCGGCATCACCGTGGTGAGCGCAGCCGGGATCAGGTTCAGCTCTGGCTCTGGCAGGGATAAGAGCGTAGTGACGGCGATCCGCTACTCCGACTCGGTGCGGTTTGCTGTGCCGAACGATCAAGTCGCAATCCTGCGGGCCACGGTCTTCGACCTGGGCGGGAAGCGCCTCTTCGACCCCAGGCTGGTGATGGAAAATGCCCTTGATTGGGCCATGACCACTGGAGCTGGAGAGCGAGCAGCCCACGGCGTCTATGTCTATGTCATCACCGCCTGGGACGCGCAAGGGGAGCTGGTGAAGAGCCAGGTGGGCGAGCCAAGCCTCCTATTGAACTATGCTTATAGCAAGATCTAAAGATGGTGTGCCAATAAGATTGACCGAGGAGAGATGGGGATATATCTGCAGGCGGCATCCAGAGATGCAGGACCAGAAAGACAAGGTCCTGGAGACAATCAACGATCCAGACTATATCCAAGAAGGAGATCAGGGAACGAAGATGGCAATTAGGTCATATGAGAAGACCCCTCTGGGTTCAAAATATCTGATCGTGGTCTATAGGGAGATAGGCCGCTCTAACGGATTCATCATTACATCTTATTTTACAAGACAACCGGCGGCATGGAGGGAGGTTCTATGGAGGCGATAAAGCTTTTCGAGAAGAGGCCGAGAGAAGCTCTCAACTGGGATTACGACGGCGAGGCCGATGTGCTCTACTTGAGCTTTGGCGACCCGCGCGCAGCGGTGGGAGTGGATATCGGTGAGGGCGTGGTCTTGCGGTATGATGAGGAGAAGGGCGAGGTAGTAGGCCTAACCATCTTAGGTCTGGGAGCTAAGTTGCTGAGCTTACTCGGGCAGGAAGGCAAGGAGGCGAAGAAATAGATAAGGGAGGTATAAGATGCGCTTGCTGGGTAAGTTCAAGTTTCTTAGGCCTAGCAATGATGTTCCTCGCCCTGTTGCCACGGGTCGGGGGCTGCTGATCCCCAGGCCGCGGTCTGTGGCGATGCAATGCAGAACAAGAAGGTGGCCCCCATGCGGGCTGAGGTCTTCGACCTGGGCGGGAAGCGGCTGTTCGACTCCGGGCTGCTGATGGGAAAGGCCCTCGATTGGCCGATGACCACTGAGGCCGGGGAGCGCGTGGCCCATGGTGTCTATCTCTCTGTCATCACCGCCTGGGACTCCCAAGGGGAGCTGGTGAAGGGCCAGGTGGGGAAGCTCGCCCTGGTGCTTGGTAAGGGGTGTGCCATATAATCTGAGTGCTGGTTGAGTGGATGAAAGAAAGCGGAAGCAGAATGACAGAAAGTTCGGGGCATGGAAGACCTACACCAGGGCGGCCGACGGTATTGGTATGAAGTGTCAAGCCGATCCGGCTGGAAGGCAAGATATGTAAAGGAAGTCGATGCTGAGGAGAGAATGTTCAGGTTTTGTCAAGAGATCTACAACGGCAAAGGCCAGTCGCTGGAGATCCATGAGAAATATCCGGTTGATAAGGGACATAAGAAGGTGAGATCAAAGGGGTGAAGCACGATGATTACCCGTCATGACGTTGCTACAAGATTGGCCGACTATCTCCAGCATCGTCTCACCCTGGAAGAACTGGTAGCTTGGGCCGAGAGGGCGATGATGGAGGAGGAGTTTGAAGAAGACTACCTCGAGGAACTACGAGATATCATCAGTCGCCTCGGCCTGGCTGATGTGGAGAGGTTTAGCTTGAGTTTGGAGGATTGCGCGAATTATCTCGCACGCTTGGGCTATCGGGTGAAGGTCGAGGTCTCCCAGGCCCAGTAGATCACAATGAGGTTAGGTGTAGTGGACCCCTCGGATTGGACACCTCTGTTAGGGAGGGGTAAGGTCCAA
>JANLFV010000016.1 GCA_024653345.1 Candidatus Acetothermia bacterium | reverse complement strand
CTTGGACCTTACCCCTCCCTAACAGAGGTGTCCAATCCGAGGGGTCCACTACACCTGCTCCCTCGGGAGATGTTTGAGGGCCCAGCGCATGTGGGGATAGGTCCCGTAGTCAGAGGAGCTGTCCCAAAGGTTAATGCCGAGATCGAATGCTTTGACAAGTAGTTCGCCGCCGGCCTTCGGCTTAAGGCTCTCTAAGGGGCCTGTCCCGAAGGAGAGCCTGGAGACTATCAAGCCGGTCTGCCCGAGTCGCTTGAGTTCCATCCTTGCCTACCGCCATTTCTTCACCCTGGGCATCGTCAGGTCTCCCGCACCTCCGGCCGCTTCTCGGGCTCCTTGGAGAAGATGACGCAAGAGAAGGCGGCCTTCATCACAATGGCCGTGTCCGCCCCGCCCCCTGTGCCACCCGCAGCGATGATTTCCTCACCCGGTGCGTCCTTCCCGGCATTAGTGGCCATCAGGCCCACCTCGATCGCCACCTTCAGGCCGTTCCCGCCGACCATCCGAAAGGCGTCGGAGGCCATCACTAGCAAGTCCAGAACCCCATAGACATTCCCCGAGGCCTGCCAAGAGTATGCAACCGAGGCGTAAGGCATGTAATCGATGATCTCGACGCCCAAAGCTTCAAGCTTAGCGCGGTTCTCCAAGGAAATCCCTGGCGACTCCGGGAACCTCTCTCTTCCCCAGGGCGGATCGGAGACGCAGATGATCCTCTTGGCCCTGTCTCTGACCTTCTCCGCCAACTTGATCGCCGTCTCACCAGATGATGAGGCCACGACCACGGTCTTGATCTCGCCCTCTTCGAGCCTTTCGGCCACGGCCTCGATGACCCCATTGGTGTTCTTCGCACCATAGCTCGCAAAATAGCGCACAAGCCTCTTCATTGATCGCCACCTCATCTACGCTTCTCGACCATCTCAGCTACAGAAAGGCCGGAGCCGCGCCTGTAGCTTTTCCTTAGGGAAGACCCCGAGCTGGACCAATAGCTCGAGAGCAATGACGGAGTAGGCCGGATCGCTCCCCTCGGCCCAGAAGGCCCGCCAGCCGCCGTCCTCCCTAGGGTAGGTCCCGGCAGGGCTCTGCATTCCTCGAGAGGCTGCCCTCGCAGCCACTGCCATGCCCCTTTGATCCGCTCCCAGAGTGAGCCGCCGGGCTCGTAAGTATGGCCAACGGACAACTCCCACTGACCATCCCAGTCGAGGAGCTCGACCACGAGCGCGTGATGGGCATGGCAAGAGCACCAGCCGTGAACCTCTTCTCCTCATCTTGCGGGACCATCGCACCACCTATTCTTCTCTTGAGGCTCAGCTCCCCTATTCCATTTCCTCGATCATGGTAGCCCCTTGATCGGCTTAGTAAGGATCTTCCACTCATGGCTCGCGCGGAAGTCGAGGCCTCTTGTGACCCTCAGGGCCGGGGGATTTCCCTCCCAGGTGTAGAGGGAGACCCGCTCCAGTCCTCGCTCCCGGAGGAAGTTCATCGCCCGGGCGGTGAGGGCCTTGCCCAGGCCCTTGCCCCGATGTTCGGGCAGGGTGGCCGCTGGGCCGAGATAGCCCCGCTTGGTGTGATAGTGAAGCCGGGTCCTCAGCGCTCCACCTCGCGAGCACCCCTGATTGAAGCCGCTCGCCCTCGTAAGCTGTGTTCACAACTCGAACGAAGGCCTCCTCTTCATCTGGCCGGAGGCAGCGGAGGAGATAGCCCTCGGGCAGCGGGGGAAGAGGCCGCGGCCGGTCAAGCTCGGCGATCATCTGGTAGAAGCTGCTCCCGGATTGATAGCCATTGGAGATAAAGAAGGCCAGCTCTTTCTGATCCTCGGCATCGACCACGACCGTAACCTCACCCGACCGAGCGTCTTGCTCGATGGCCAAGAGGAGCCGTTCCTTGACCTCTTCGTGTGCCGGCCGAGGCTGGGCGCAGAGCATGACCTCCTCGCCATACCATTCCCGATACAGGCGGGCGAGCCCGATGATCCGGCCTTGTTCATCAGTCGCTAACAATACTGGGCTGGCTTCCTCTAGTTCAGCGCGGAGCTTCTCCTCTGTGTAAGGAATGAATTCAAGTCTCCCCTTGTAGGCCTCGTTCAGGAGGCTCACCAGCTCCGGAAGGTCCCTCTCGAGGTATGGTCGGAGTTCCATACCCTTGCGCCTCAGCGCCGGGCGACGAACCAGACCCGAGGGCTATCGGGTTTGGACTCGGCCATCTCCCGCAAGTTCCCGAAGCAGGCGAGCTCCACGAGCCCCGCCTCTCTGAGCGCCTTTCGGATCTCGCTTAGGGTGTAGCCCCGCTCGCGGTGCTCCTCATCGATCCGATGCCAGCCCTTGCTCTCACGCTGGAAGCCAGTGATCATCAGCCTAGCAATGTTCTTCTCAAAATCATAGGAGGGATGGTGATGGATCACGAGCATCTTCGGTGTGTCCAGCTCAATACGGCAGGGGCGCTGCTGCCAGAAAACTGCTAGCGCATAGATCGTGTTCATATCGAAGATGAAGAGCCCTTTGGGATTAAGCACTTGCGCTACATTGACGAAGGTCTTGGCAAGCTCGTCCCATTCCAAGAGATAGTTTAGGCTGTCAAACCAGCAGGTCACGAGGTCGAACTTCTCAGCGAGGGAGAGAGTACGCATGTCCTGCTCGATGAACTGCACCTCCACGCCGGCCTCTTCCGCTTTCTTTCGGGCGAACCGGAGCATCTCGGGCGAGGCATCGACTCCCCCGACTTTGAAGCCTCGCTGGGCCATGAGCACCGCGAAGGTCCCCTCGCCGCAGGCCAGATTGAGCAAGGTCTTGGGCCTGGCCCTGAATCGCTCGAGCACCGCGGGCAGGAGCTCGGCCATCCTGCGGCTGTATTCGGGGTAAGGCCCGGCCGCGTAGAAGCGGGCGAATTCGCGATAGATCGCCATTACGGCCTCCTATGCCGCCCCGGCTCTCTTCAGCTCCTCCGCGATGAGGGCTCGGACCTGGGCTTCTGTGACCGGCCCGAAGAACCTCGGCTCGCCGTTGATGAAGATCCCGTCAGCCACCCCGTAGCGGGAGAGGGCCTCCGGCCCCGCGGAGACTTCTTTCAGCGCTACGCGATCCCCGAACTCGGCCGCCGCCTCCCGCAGGTAGAGGACCGCTGCAGCCCCCACGGGGCAGAAGAGCGAGCCGATCACCAGCACCTCCACTGGCGCGGTCCCCTCGCGCTTCACCTTTGCGGTCAGGGGCTCCACCTTTATGGAGGCCTGCCTGAGCGGGAGATACATAAGGCCCTCAGCCCCCTTGATCGTCCGGAAGCCGCGCTTTGTGAAGTGCGAATGGTGCATGTAGCCTTCATAGTCGGTAGTCCCCACCAGCACCCCTTTATAACCCTCGGCCTTGAGGTGCTCTAAGAACGCGGAGAAGAGTGCCCGCATGTAACCTCGCCCTCGATGGCCGCGCTGGACCCACTCGCAGTAGAGCCAGGCCGCGCCCGGCTCAGTCCGATAGGGGACTAATGCCCGCTCGGAGGGGGCCCAATAGATGTGACCGACCACCTCCCCGCCTTCTTCGAGATGGAAGCCCTCTACCTGCTTCCCCAAGTTCTCTGTGAACCACTCTCGGGATAATTCAAGGCCTTCAGCCCAGAAAGGGCGTGGGGCCTCGGTGGCGCAGGGGTAGGCCCTGGCTGCCTCCTCGGGGTCCCTCAACCGAAAGATCCTCATCGCCCTCACCTCCGCCCTAGGGTAGCGCTCTGCCCTTCACCAGGGCAAAAGGGAACACGATTCCCTAACTCCTGGCTCGCCAATCCCACCGCCTTGTTGATCTTGAAGCCGCACTGGCGGTAGAACCGGAGCCCGGCTAGGTTTCGTAAGCCCACGATCAAGCTCAACGCTTTGCATCCCCTTCTCTTGGCAAGCTCTTTGGCCAAGTCCACAAGCCGCGTCGCCACTCTATAGCCTCGAAAGGCCTTGAGCACGAAGAGGTTCTCGATCCACGCCGACGGACACGCCTCATCGAAGCGATAGTAGAATATTAAAAGCAAGAGGCCGATGATCTTCCTATCCAGCTCAGCGACGATGACGAAATCGTTGGGTATTCGGCCGGTTTCCATTGATCGAGGCCCTTGCGGACTCTACGCAGGTCGGCTTCCCCAGGCTGCCAAATCTCCGGCTCCGTTTCAAATGCCGCGCGATAGAACTCCAAGAGCCTTTCGCGATCCTGCTCGCCCGCGAGCCTTACCCTGAGCCGCTTTTCTAGCATCTCCACCAAGCGCGCATCTTGGGGCGGGCGCTTGGCGCGCACGAAGCGCTCCTTCACATCGTCCCAGACATACCAAAGCTCGGGAGTCATAGCGGGCCCTCCTCTGTTGTCTTATATTGGGCCGCTTGGCTTCATCCATACCCCGCCCAGGTCGTCTCCTTGGGCATGGCGAGGATCTCCTGGACCTTGAGCCTCTTCTCCGGAGCCGGCCCCACCGCATCCTCGAACCTCATGGCCCTCATGACGACCGCCGAGTCGGCCCCGTCGCCGGTCCCAGCAACACCGATCACCTTCTCCCCTTCCTTGATGAGGCCGGCCTCCAGTGCCATGAAGACCGCCTCGATCGCTGTCCGAAAGCCATGCCCGCCGACGCAGATCAAGGCCATCCAGAAGAGGTCCGCCTCCGGGCGGCGCACTTCCAAGGTCTTCTTCTCCCACCAGTTGCGAAAGATGATGTCCCGGAATGGCTCCTCAACTTGGTCCACGATCGCCACCCCGAGCCGCTCTAGCTCCTTCCTCTCTTTGGGCTTGAGCAGCGGCATCTCGTAGCCATACCGTTCCCATGACGGCGGCCCGGTGACGCAGATCACCTTCACTACTATTCCAGCAGTCTTCAAGCGCTGGGCTGCCTTGAGGGCAGTCCAACCGCTCATCGAGGCGACGACGATGGCCTGGATATCCCCCTCTCTTACCCTCTCCAGAACGGCTTCGATGACGGCATCTGTGTTCTTTGGGCCGCAATCCTCGAAGAAATAGGCACTTCTCTGGGTCATCAGGATCACCCCTTTTAAGCCTTAAGCCGCGACCTCAGCCAGTAGAGAGCCCGCACGAGGAGCAGCTTCACGGACATGGCCGCTAGGAAGCTGCCCGGCGGAGCTCCTCGAGCTTGGCCCTTGCCTCCGGAGCGAAGCCGAAGACCCCCTCCAGCTTCGCGCAGGCGTAGTCCGGGCAATGGCCGCAGTGCTCCAGACCCCTGGCGCTCGCACAGGCCCGGACCTGGCACTCCCGGCAGTAGGCGATCTGCCGCCCGGTGGTGGTCAAGCAGCCGTCGCAGAGGCAGTCTTCCCAGGTGAGCGCGAGGTTAAGCTCCTTGCTCCACCTGGCCGCGATCTCCTTCAGCCCTTCGATGTCCCCCTTCTGAGTGGCGATATAGGCCGAGCAGTCGGTGCAGACGAGCCCGCAGTAGGCGATCAGGCTTGACATAGGCCTCCCCCCATCGATCAAGTTGAGCTATTATACATCCTGCGGCGAGAAGGCCGACAAGGGAGCCTTGCCCCGCGGCCTCGCTTGGTCTATGGTTATGCCGGGATGGCCAAGCACGAGATCTCGGTCCTCAAGAGCAAGGTCGAGGGCGGCTGGCTCTTCCAGGTCAAGGTCAGTGAGGCCGACGGCTCGATCTCGGAGCACCAGGTCACGCTTAGAGAAGGCGACTACCAGCGGCTCACTGCTGAGAGGGTCGACCCAGAGAGGCTAGTCGAGGAATCCTTCCGGTTCCTGCTCGAGCATGAGCCGAAGGAGGCGATCCTGGGCCGGTTCGACCTGATGGCGATCTCGCGATACTTCCCCGAATACGAGGAGGAGGTCAAGCGGAGGCTGAGAGGGCCTCCCTGATCGCCGCGAGGATCGCGACCGCGGCCTCCTTATCCAGCGGGCGGTTCTGATTTCCGCACTTCGGGGAGTAGATGCATGATGGGCAGCCCTCGGCGCAGGGGCAGTCCCGGACGAGCCTGTAGGTCGCCTCGACCCACTCCAGGAGGAGCTCGTAGAGCTTCTCCGTGATCCCGATCCCCCCGGGGAAGCCGTCGTAGATGAAGATCCCCGGCCCTTTAAGGTCCGGATCGAAGGGGGTCGAGACCCCGCCGATGTCCCAGCGGTCGCACATCGCGTAGAACGGGGCCATCGCGATCAGGGCGTGCTCCGCGCCGTGGAGCCCGCCGGGCCAGCCCCGCCCGGCCCGCTCGACCTCGCCCCGCAAGGAGTCGGGGAGGGCGAGCCACAAGCCGGTGGTCTCGAACTCCACCGCCGGGAGCTGGAGATCCTTTATCCCCACGGTTCGTTCATACCGCCGGACTCGGTAGCCGATGACCCGCTCCGTGACCCGGAGTTCGCCCAGCCCGAGCTCCAGGCCGCTCACCTCTTGGGTCCGGTGCGCTCGGAGGAGGCTCACCTCAGAGATCTTGAGCGCATCGGTGTAGTAGTCCACCTCCTCCTTAGCAGCCAGCGCCACATCCTTCTCCAAGTCCAGCTCCTTGATCAGGTAGGTCTCGCCTTGGTGGAGGAGGACCGCGCCGGGGTGGGCCTCCTCGAGGGCGCGGTTGAACTCCATCGTCTCTAGGAGCTCGCCGTCGCAGAGGACCTGGACCGTCCGCTCGGAGATGCTGTCCAGATTCACTAAGTCGACCGGCCGGACCGTCCCGCGGTAGATCCAGCCGACCGAGCTCTTCTGCAGGAACTTCCCCTCGAGTGGCTTGAGGTGATCTTCGTTAGCCCCGAGGAGCTTGAGCTCCGATCGCCCCAGCGGGAGCTCCGCGGCGGCGCAGAGCAGATGCCCCATTAAGATATGCTCATTCTCCAGGTCGATGATCGCGTGCTCATGGGGCCGGGAGAAGAACTCCTCGGGATGGTTCATGAAGTATTGGTCGAGCGGGTTCTCGAAGCCGACGAGGGTCACTAAGGCCGGCTCTCTTCCCCTCCCGGCCCGGCCGGCCTGCTGCCAGGTCGAGATCACCGTCCCGGGGTAGCCCGAGATGATCACCGCATCGAGCCCGCCGATGTCCACCCCGAGCTCGAGGGCGTTCGTCGCGGCCACCCCGTCCAGCTCGCGCTCCTTCAGGCCCCGCTCGATCTCCCTCCGCTCCTCGGGGAGGTAGCCGGCCCGATAGGAGGCGATCCTCCTCTCAGGCGCGGCCTCCTTGGCCCAACGGGCCACCAGCTCCGCGAGTGCCCGGGAGATGGTGAAGCAGAGGGTCTGGAGGCCGCTCTCGACATGCAGGGCCAGGAGATCGCTCGTCTGGCGGTGGGCCGATCTGGCCGGATACTTGAGCGGATTCCAGAAGATGAAATATCTGGGCCCGTGGGCCGAGCCGTCCCTGGAGACGACCGTGAACTCCTTCCCCGTGAGCTTGAATGCGAACTCCTCGGGGTTGGCGATCGTGGCTGAGGAGAGAATAAATTGGGGCTCGGAGCCGTAGTAGCTCAAGATCCGCCTCAGCCGCCGGATGAGGAGGGCCACATTCGAGCCGAAGACCCCGCGGTAGCGGTGGCCTTCGTCGATCACCACGAACTTCAGGTTCTGGAAGAACCTCTGCCACTTGTAGTGCCAGGGGAGATACTCATGCAGGGCATAGGGGTTGGTGAGCACGACCCTCGACCGCTCGCGGATCTTCGGCCGGAGGTGCTGAGGCGTATCCCCGTCGTAGACCGCCGCTTCCAGCGCGAGCCCGGTCGCCTCCTCCAGCTCGCGGATGGCCCGGAGTTGGTCGTTGGTGAGGGCCTTCAAGGGATAGAGGTAGAGGGCCGTGGCCTTCTTATCTCGATGGAGCCGCTCGAAGATCGGGAGGTTGAAGGCCAGGGTCTTCCCCGAGGCCGTCGGGGTAGTAATGACGACATTCTCGCCCGCTCTGATCCGCTCGAGCGCCTCGACCTGGTGGGAGTAGAGCCTGATCCCCCTGGCCGAAAGATACCGCTCCAACGGCTCCGGGAAGGGGGTCTTCAGGAGGCGCGCCTCCTCGGCATACTCGGCCTCCTTGGCCGGGAGCTCCTTGACCGCGACGATCTGGCCGGAATACCAGGGCTGGGCTTTGAGCGAGCTGATGAATGAGCGAGGATCTACCATCGCTCGGAGCAGAGCTTGCTGAGCAACGCGGCCAGGCTCACCAAGTCCTGCTTGTTGTGCTCGATGATCGCCACCAGGGGGCCGATGTTCCGCTCCTCGAGGTAGGTGATGTAGAAGTCGGGGACGAGGGCACTCGGGAGGTCGAACGGCCGCTCGATCCCGAGGATATAGCGCTCGACCGTCTCGAGGCGGCAGTCGGGCAGGCTATTCCGGAAGCGCCGCCGGGCATGATAGAGCAGGTCGAAGTTCGGCCGGTCGATCCTCTGGTAGAGCCCATAGTAGCTCAGCCGCTCCTCGAGGTAGTTGACATCGAATGCCCGGCCGTTGTAGGTGACGATGGCCTCGGCTTGGGCCAGGGCCTCGGCCGCGGCGGCCAGGGCCGCCCGCTCCTCGGCGATCGAGCGGATCACAAATTGCTCGACCAGCAGGCCGCCGTCCGCGGGCCGGGCCAGGCCCAAGAGGACCAGCGGCCGGCCGAAGAGCCCTAGGCTCTCGAGGTCGAAGAAGGCCAATCGGCCTTCGGCCAGCCCGGTGAGAGCCAGGGTAGCAGGGTGTGAGGGAGAGAGCCATCTCTCGACGACGGCCTTCAGGCGGACGAGATCCCGCCGCTCGAGGAACAGGACTATCTCCCCGGCCGATAACCCGAAGCGCGGGTGTCGGGCCAGGTCATGGAGTGTGCGGTAGCCTGCTCTCTTCAGCTCTTGCTCGGTGACCGGCCCGATCCCGTAGAGGAGCTGCAGCTGAGAGGAGAGCGCCGCCGAGGCACTCTGCCCGTCGAGGAACGAGAGCTCCCCCGGGACGGTGACCTCTACACGGAGGGCTTCACCGAAGGCCGTCTCTATCATAGAGCAGGGATAGAGCTCCTCGAGCCGCGCCCCGGCGAACTCGGCGAGCAGGGCCCGCTTGAGCCGCGACGCTTGACTGAGCTGCTCGTATGAGATGTATGAGGGCAGATAAGGGCCAAGCTCTCCCTCGCGGACCAGTTCGGCTTCCTGCAGCTCAGCCGCGCGGCGGGCGAGCCGCTCCGCGATCTCCCTCGCTGCCCTCATCGGGCTTCCTCCCCCGCCTCAGGTGCGGGCCTTAGCGTTCGCCCACGTAGGGTAGGAGAGCCATCTTGCGCGCCCGCTTCACCTCGCGGGCCAGCTGGCGCTGGTGCTTCGCGCAGAAGTGGGTGGCGCGGCGCGGCAGGATCTTCCCCAGCCGGTTCATATACCGCTTGAGCTCCTCCGGCCGCTTGTAGCTCAGCTCCGCCGCATGTTCACAGATGTTGCAGCGGACCCTGATCTTGTATTCTCTCTTCCTTACCATGCTCTAGGAAGGCACCTCCTCATCCGGAGTCTCCACTTCCTCGGGAGGCTTCTCCTCAACCTCGACGGCCTCCTCAGGCCGCGCCCCGAGGAACTCGACCCGCTGGGCGATGACCTCGACGATCTTCTTCCGCTCGCCCTCCTGGGTCTGGAAGGTGTCGATCCTCAGCCGACCGTCGACGGCGACCGCGCGGCCCTTCTTCAGGAACTGGGCGCAGGATTCGGCCTGCGGCCCCCAGACGACGATCGGGACGAAGGTCGTCGTCTCCTGAAGATTCCCGTCCTGGTCGCGGTATTGCTGGTTCACCGCGATGCTGAAGCGCGTCCGCGCCCGGCCGGTCTGGGTATAGCGGAGCTCGGGGTCGCCCGTGAGATTGCCCGTGAGGATCACGCGGTTCAGTCCCATCTATTGCTCCTGTTCGTCGAGGCCCACGATCTGGTAGCGGAGGACGGCCTCATTCAGCTTGAGTCGCTCGTTCACCCGCTGCACTGCTGTTGGCTCCAGGGCGAAGTTCACCAGCACATAATACCCCTGGTCGTAATGCCTGATCTCATAGGCGAGCGACCTCCTCCCTCGCTCCTCGACCTCGCCGATCTCCCCGCCCTCCTGCCTTATCAGTTCCTCACACCGGTTGACCTCTTGGGCATATTGGTCCTCGTCGATGTCCGGCCTGAGGATATACATCAGCTCATACTTGCGCTTCCCGTTCTCATTGTCCAGCTTCCATCACCTCTTGTCCCCAGAATTCTAGCAGCGCCCGCGATGCCTGTCAACTCCGGGGAACTGTCGAACGGCCTGCGAAGGGTGGAACACCTCCAAGGCCCTTCGCCTCCCCTCGCCG
The DNA here is from genome assembly GCA_024653345.1 of Candidatus Acetothermia bacterium. Classification (GTDB taxonomy): domain Bacteria; phylum Bipolaricaulota; class Bipolaricaulia; order RBG-16-55-9; family JANLFV01; genus JANLFV01. The sequence continues at coordinate 18,930 of JANLFV010000016.1, read as the reverse complement.
GAGCGAAGGCTTGCGCGGCTTCACTCTTGAGACCATCCGGGGTATAATTGCCCTCGGGAGGTGATCCACCGCGGAAAGGTCTCGCTCCACCTCACATTATGAGAACTACCGGCAGCTATCCCCGTGGCCGCTTGATGATCGTCCGAAGAAGGATTCTACAGACGTCGAGCATGCTAGGCGAGGATGGCGAAGCCCTGGGCAAGGGAGGATGAAAGGAGGTTATGATGCAGAGAACAGTAATGTTAGCCGGCGTTCTTCTTCTCGCGCTCCTGCTCAGTAGCTACACGGGGAGATCTCCGGGCTTGGCTACCACCGAACGGGTCCCGCATATGCCAATAGTCATCACGGGAGACGAAGGCTTCACCCCCGAGAACGGAGTCACGGGAGGGTCGGGAACAGAGGAGGACCCTTACATCATTCAGAACTGGCTGATAGACGCCCGGTATGCTAATGGCATAAGCGTCGAGGGAACGGAGGCTCATTTTGTCATCAGAAACTGCGAAATCCAGGGTGATATCAGAGAAGGCTTCCATTCAGGGATCCTGCTGACGCGGGTAAGGAACGGGGTGATTGAGAAGACAATCATCGCCTCAATGAGCGGCCATGGTGTGTTTCTGGATGAGGCGTCTGATGTGAGGATAGAAGCGAATTCGATTCACAACAATGACCGCTACGGCATTGCCCTGAGCGCTTCGCCCAATATCACAATGCTGGGCAATGACATAGTAGCGAACCGCGTCGGCATCCATCTTGCCCCGATCGGCGTGGAAGGGGTTGAGTATGGCTCTGTTCAGAATGAGATCAGGCTCAACTATGTGAGGGGCCCTTCCGTCCACGGCATTGCTCTCTACAAGGGGGCGTCGAACAACACTGTTGATCAGAACTGGATTGAATCCTGCTTTATTGGCATCTGGGTCCAAGCCGCCTCCGGCAACACCCTCAGCGGCAACAATGTAAGGGAGAGCGGTTACAATGGGATAACCATAGGAGCGGGAGGCAACTCTATCATTCACAACAACCTTTTGGGCAGTAGGAGAGATAACGCCTTCGACACAGGACTGAATCAGTGGGATGATGGCCTACTCGGAAACTACTGGCATGACTACGGGGCGAAGTATCCTCATGCTGCATGCGTGGGCGCGGTCTGGAACACTCCCTATGGGATTCCAGGGGGGAGGAACGCGGATAACCATCCTCTCTGCAAGCCGATGGTTTGTCTGCGCCGAGAGGCCGGAAAGCCCGGGGTGAAACCCTGTTCCTGATGGAGCTGTATATGCGGCCGAGGCAGATGTGGGCCTTTACTTTCGCGCCCATGTCTGCTATAATTCGCGCGAGGAGGTAGCGAGAATGGAGAAGAGACAGCTCGATCGGCGAAGTTTCCTCAAGTATGCGGGTGCGGGCTCCCTGGCTGCCGCGACCTTGCTCATAGGCGGGACGAAGGCTGCCCGAGCGCAGCTCGGGCCGTTGCTGGAACTGCTGGGGAAGATCCCCGGCGAGGTTCTGGACAAGCTCCCTGAGGCCATTGCGAAGATCAACAACCAGCCGGAAGCATACATGGAGCGTTTTATGACTGCCCCGAGAGTCCTCCTAAAGGACGAGTTCGGGATCAAGCTGCCCTACACGGAGTATCAGCTTATCACCCTCGACCTCTCCCCGGAGGAGACCCTCTGGCCGAAGGTCTTGGCTGACCCTGCTTATCCGTATGCTGAGGGTGTGAGCGTCGGCTCGGCCTGTGCCGGCTTCGCTGAAGGGCGAGTCGGGCTGGTGATCAGATCGAGGGCATAGCGATAGAGAGGGGCGGGCCCATCGGCGATGGGCCCGCCTAGGAATACTTAAAGGAGGTGAGGCGAGTGAGAAAGGTGGTCAGGAGGTTATTCGTTTGTTTCCTCTTAATCCCTGTAGTCTTGAGTAGTGGCCAGTTCTTCGGCCAGGTGGTGGGCAAGGATCTCATCCCATTGAACATCTCCATCTCCCCCTCTGATGAGGTGCCGAAGGGCACCATTGTGACCGTCAGCACGACGATCAGGAACCAAGGGACGCAGACCATCGGCTACCCCACCGAGGAAATCACGGTCGATTTCCACTATGTCGGGGCTTGGGTGGGCAGGAAGTTCGCCACGATTACACGGGAACGGCTCATGCTCGATCCTGGCGCTGAGGAGGTCTTTGAGGCTAAGCTGGATACGCTCGTTCCAGAGGAGGGCAAAGAAGAGGAGGGCCAAGAGCCCTTGCCTGCCGGGAACTATCGGATCATCGTGACAGTTGATCCGGAGCGTAAGATTCCTGACGAGATCACCGGTAATAACACGATCCGCACACCCCAGGCCGGCCCGGACCTGAAGATCAAGGACGAGCCGCTGAAGCCCGACTTCGTGCTGGCCAAGATCATCTTCACCCCGGGGGTGATCATCCCCAGTGGAGAGGAGCTCATCGTCGCTGCCACGGTGAGAAATGCCGGGACCCAGGATGCCAGCCCAGGAGAAGTGGAGTTCTCCTATCGCCTGAAGCAGGAGAGCGCCTTCCGCTCCCTCGGGATCGGCACGAGGATCACCGAGCTCCGTCGTCAGGAGGAGAAGTCGTCATTCCTTACCGAGGATACCTCTGACTGGCTGCCGGGAGTCTATATCATCAACGCTCAGGTCAAACCCCAGGCGGGGCAGACCGAGCGGAGCCAGGCGAACAACTCCTTCACCCGCTCGCTCTTTGTCGTGGACAGAAGCAAGATAGGCTTTATCTATCCCTCGTTCTCTATCCCCTTGGTTGACCCGGAGAGCCCTAGGCCGCAGCAACGGGAGGCCGCGCGTGAACCGCGGATCGGAGCGCTCACCGCCGGGCCGGCTGTAGCCAGGGTCGAGGAAGGAGATCAAGAGAGAACCGTCATCTACTTCGGCGCGGACGATGGCATCCTCTACTCCCTCTACTCCGACGGGAGAGAAAGGTGGAAGTATTCTGCCCAAGGGGCGATCAAGACCGCGCCAGTCGTTGCCCTGGACAGGATCTACTTCGGATCAGATGATGGTCATCTATACGCCATCACCTCTGCAGGCAGCTTCTCTTGGCAATATCCGCCCACTGGGGAGATTGGCGCCTTGAAGGCCGCGCCGGCGTTGCTTAAGGACAGCAGCGGTGCGGTCCTCCAGGCGATCTACTTCGGCTCCGACGAAGGCTGCCTTTACGCCCTCACCCCGACAGGCGGGCTGAAGTGGAAGTTCTGCACCGGGGCCTTTGTCAGGACCACGCCTGCGCTCGCGACCGTGACGGAAGCAGGCGAGGAGAAGACCCTCATCTTCTTCGGCTCGGGGGACGGGAACCTCTATGCCCTCGAAGATCAGGTGAACAGGCCGCTCCTCCGCTGGACCTTCCCCACGGGGAGCTTCATCAAGTCCTCGCCGACGATCTTAAACGACACGATCTATTTCGGCTCATCCGACGGCCATCTCTATGCCGTCTTGCTCGATGGGACGAAGAAGTGGCAATATCCCCTGGAGGGGGACCGGCCGATCGGTGCCGTGGAATCTAACCCCCTGGCTGCGGAAGATGATGGCGCAACGGCGATCTACTTCGGCGCGAACGACGGCATCCTTTACAAGGTCGAGGACACGGGCCGAGAGGGGATCGAGCAGTGGAAGTTCGAGGAGTATGAGAGGAACCCACTCGGGCCGATCCGCTCCTCCCCAGTTCGCCGCGGCGAGATGGTCTACTTCGGCTCTGATGATGGAATCCTCTATGTCGTGAGCGACCGAGGCTCAACCGTCAGCGATGAGTGGATCTTTCCCACCCGCGGGATGATCACCGGGACGCCAGTGATCGATGGGAATACGCTCTATTTGCCCTCGTGGGAGGGCCATCTCTATGCTCTGAAGTTGGACTAAGAATGAGTCCGTAACCGGAGGTGGGTCAGTGGCCTAGCAGAGGAGGATTTGAGCGGTCAGAAGACCAGAAGGGGGTGTGATGGCTAGAGGCTTGAAGGTTCTGGGGATTCTCAGTGTGATCCTCTCCTCGGCGTTAGCGGTTTCGACCCTGTCGCAAGCGCAATTCCTGCCCGATCTCGTCGTCCAGGAGCTGACCCTGAGCCCGCCTTCGCCGGTGGCACAGGGCGTCATCGTCCGAGTCGCCCTTAAGGTGAGCAACATTGGCGAGGGTCCGGCGGGTCCGTTCTCGGTCGAGCTCTGCTGGCGACGGGTAGACAGGGCGGAGTGCTGTGGGTTCTCCAGCCAGGAGTTCACGGGCTTGCAGGCCGGGGGCGAGACGAGCTTCGAGGCGCAGATCAAGACGGCCAACCTCACCCCAGGGAGCTACGAGGTGACGGTTCGAGTCGATCCGGACAATCGCGTGAGCGAGGGCGATGAGACAAATAACCGTGCGACGATTCCTTTGGAGGTCCTCCCGCCGAAGCCGGAGCTCCATCCGATCAGCCTGAGCTTCAACCCGCCTTCCCCGGTCAAGCGGGGTCAGACGGTTCGCGTCTCGACCGAGATCGAGAACACCGGCGAGAGCACCGCGGGTGGCTTCCATGTTGAGTTCCTCTACAGCCTGAATGGGAGGAGTTGGACTTCCTTTGGCGCGGTCCTCGTGGCCGGCCTAGACCGCAATGGCCGAGTGATCCTGGAGCAGTCGCTCGACACCTCCGCGCTCGAGCTCGATCCGCCGACGGAGCCCACCACTCTCAGCATCAGGGTGGTCGTTGATCCGCCCACGGCCACTAGGCCCCACGGCCAGGTAGAAGAGCAGGACGAGAGCAACAATGAGATGCTCGCCTGGCTCGGGGTTGCTCCTTCCAAGCTCGACCTCCCCGAGCTCCATCCGGTCTCGATCACCTTCAACCGGGATCTTCCACTGGAGTGGGGAAGGGATATCACCGCGACCGCGCTCATTATGAACACGGGCGGGCAGAGGGCCGACAACATCCTGGTGGAGTTCTCCTACCGGCGGCTGGGAGCTGGCGATTGGCAGCGCTTCGCCTCGGCCACCATCGACACCCTGGGCATCGAGGAGAAGAACAACAGCGACACCGTAACCGGGCGGCTCGATGTCCCCGGCCTAGGCCTGGAGCCGGGGAGCTACCAGCTCCGGGTGGTGGTCGATCCGGAGAACACGATCAATGAGCAGAATGAGGCTAATAACGAGCTGGTCGTCTCCTTCTTCGTTCAGGGCTCTGAGCTTCTTGCCCAGGGGCTGGAGGTGGAGACCGCCCCGGTCCATCAAGGCGATACGATCACCGTCTTCTGCCAGGTGAAGAACACGGGGAAGAAGCCGGCCCAAAGCTTCACCGTCGGGTTCTTCATCGACAACCTCCGCTTCGATACCTTCTACTACACGGATGTTGAGGGCCTGCGGCAGGGCGAGACCGTGAAGGTCCAGGGAAAGCTCGACACTACCGACCTCCCACCCGGGGAATACACCCTGCGGGTCTTCGTGGACCCCGACAATCAGATCCCCGAGCTGGACGAGGTCAACAACATGATCAGCACGGCGCTGACAATCCTGGCGCCCAGACCGCGCCTCGCTGAGCTCCACCCCACGAGCCTGCTCCTCGACCCGCCCTCACCGGTGAGGCAGGGCCAGGTGGTCCGCGTCTTGGCCACAGTCTGGAATACGGGGAACATCGACGCGGGGCGCTTCCAGGTCGAGCTGGCCTATAGCGTGGACGGCCAGAGTTGGATCCCCTTCGCCATTCGGGATGTCCCAGGCCTCGGCAGGGGAGCAAAGGAGATCATCGAGGGAAGGCTCCCGACGACCGAGCTGAGCCTGGGAGTCAGCTACAAGCTCAGAGTGCTGGTTGACCTCAGGAATGAGGTCCCCGAGTCCGATGAGACCAACAACACCTTGATCACGGGCCTCTCCCTCATCACCCCAGTCACCCCGCCGGAGAAGGCCCCTAACCTCACCCTGAGAGACCTCACCTTCGCGCCGCCCTCGCCGGTCTCCCAGGGGACCCAGGTCCAGGTCTGCGCTGAGATCGCTAACACCGGCGAGGGAGCTGCCGGTGACTTCCAGGTCGAGTTCCTCTACCGCCAGGATCAGGTCGGGACCTTCATCCCCTTTGCAAGCAAGTCCGTTCCCCGCCTGGAGGTCGGCCGCTCGATGACCGTCTGCGAGGTGTTCAATACGGCGGGCCTGGGAATGGGAAGCTATGAGCTGAAGGTAATTGCAGACCCCGGCAATTGGGTCTTGGAACAGAACGAGGGCGATAACGAGCTGGTCCGGACCCTGATCATCTCCGCGCCTGTCTCCCGGCCCGATCTATATCCCGCGGGGCTGACCTTCGATCCGCCGTCGGCGGTCCAGGGGGACCTAGTGAGGGTCTGCGTCAGGATAGCCAACATCGGAACAGCCTCGGCCGGGCCGTTCACCGTCTCTTACTCCTACCTGGTCGATGCCTATGTGCAGTTCGCTACTGCGGCAGTCTCGGGCCTCGCCGCAGGGAGCCAGACGGAGCTCTGCCGCGTTCTGGCGACTTCTGGTCTAGGCCAGGGGACCTACGAGATAAAGATCAAGATCGATCCGGACAACCGTGTGGCCGAGCAGAACGAGGTCAATAATGAGCTGGCGGCCTACCTCACCATCGGGCCCCCGACCCCGCCCAAGGCGGAGCTTGCGCTGCAGACCGGCGGGCCGGTGCGGATTCTCCGGCTGGACGAAGGAACCGGGGTGGTCTACATCGCCTCAGAGGATGGTAACCTCTACGCCCTGGAGCGGGGGATGGTCACCAAGGCCGGGTTCCCGTTCCCCGCGGGAAGTGCGATCCGAGCGCTAGTCATCGACACCGGGGCCGCACGGGCTGCCTATTTGGGCACCGTTGAGGGGAAGCTCTATGTCGTGAGGCTCGACAGCGGGCGCGAGATCTGCCGGGCCTCGCTCGAGGGTGAGATCCGCGCGCTCGGGCTCGATAGGCTCGGGAACATCTACGCCGGCGCGGGGGCCCACCTCGTGAGCCTCACCTCGGCCTGCCAGACGCGGTGGGAGTTCGCCACTGCCGGCACGGTAAGGGCGCTAGCCGTGAATGATGCACGAGGAGCGATCTATGTGGCCACCAGCGACGGCTGGCTCTACGCCCTCGACCGCGACGGAGCCCGCAAGTGGGAGCTCGACCTGCGGAGCCCGTTGACCGCCCTGGCCCTCGGTGAGGCGATCTATGTCGGCACTGAGGATGGGAAGGTCCAGACAGTGAGCTTCGGTGGGAGCACGGGCTGGAGCTTCACCGCGGGAGGGGCGATCACCTCGATCGTCGTGGATGCCGAGCGGCACGACCCGATCTACGCAACCTCCGTCGACGAGAAGCTCTACTCGCTCGACCTTTCCGGAGGGCTGCGCTGGGCCTTCCTCACCGGAGGCCCGATCTATGCCACCCCCGCGATCGACGGCCGGAGTGGCGCACTCTTCTTCGGCTCGGACGACCGGAAGCTCTACGGACTCACGGGCGATCGCCAGCAGATCTTCGCCGTCGAGGTTGGAAGCGCAATCCGCTCTAACGCCGTGATCGATGTGGTTGTCGAGCGCGTAGGAACTGGCGTCAAGCTGGTCCGGACCGTCTACTTCGGTGCCGAGAACCAAAACGCGTATCTGCTGAGGGCGGAGTTGCCTTGAGGAGATTACGAGTATGAACAAGAAGGAGGAGAGGATGATGGGCAGGAAGGCAGGTATCGTCGTTCTAGCGCTGTTCATGGCCTTTGCGACTGGCCTGATCGGGTGGGGAGGGGCAGGGCTGGCGGAGCTCCACCTCCAGAAGATCGTCCTGGAGCCGCCCTCGCCGGTGGCCCGCGGCGAGGTCGTGACGATCCACGCCTGGGTGATGAACACCGGCGACCGGCCCGCAAGCGAGTTCAAGGTGGAGTTCTTCTACCGCCCTCAGGGGGGAGAGAGCTGGACTAGCTTCTATGTCACGACCATTCCCAACCTCTCCCCCAGCCGTCAGGACGCCCTGGAGATCAGGGATCGGGGACAGGCGATCAAATTTGCCACAGGGAACCTGGAACTGGGCACCTACGAGATCCGCGTCGTCGCTGACTCGAACAACCAGATCCCCGAAGAGGATGAGACGAATAACGAGCTGGTGACGGCCCTGACGATCCTTCCTTCCAGAATAGGGTTGGCCGACCTCCAGCCGGTGGCACTGGCCTTCGAGCCGCCCTCGCCGACCAGCGATCAACTGGTGGTCGTCTCTGTCGAGGTTCGGAACACCGGTGACAAGGACGCGGGCCCGTTCCGGGTCGCCTTCCGCGTGAGGAACCAGGAGTTCGACTCCACGGCCCTGGAGGGGCTAGGCGCCGGAGCGAGCGTCACGGTCCAGGGCGCGCTCGATCCCTACACTCTGGGCCTGGGGTCGGGGAGCCACAATGTCTCGGTAATCGTCGACCCCGATGGGCAAGTCGAGGAGCAGGACGAGGCCAATAATGTGCTCACGGCCACACTGACCATCCAGGGGGCGGAGCTCCGCCCGACGAGCCTGGAGTTCGATCGGCCGCTCGTCCGCCTCGACGGGAGGGCCATCGTCTCGGCGAAGGTCGTGAATGTCGGTAAGGGGAAGGCCCCAACAGTCGAGGTCGGGTTCTACATCGACGGCAGGCAGTTCGCGCTCGCCAACCTCGGGCCACTCGAGCCTGGCGAGGAGCGCGTCGCCCAGGGGGAGCTGATTCTGACCAGGCCGGAATTGGGGCTTACCACCGGCGTCCACGAGATCAAGGTCATGGTCGATCCGAACAACATCGTTCCCGAGCTAGACGAGGCCAACAATGTCCTGACCAGGCCCCTGACCGTTCTCCCTCCGGAACCCCAGCTTGCGGAGCTTCACCCGGAGAGCCTGGAGCTCAATCCGCCCTCGCCAGTCGAGCTCCGGACGGCCGAGGTGGTCAACGTCTCCTCGGTCCTGAAGAACACCGGTAAGGCCCCCGCCTCGGGGTTCTCGGTGGAGTTCAGCTACCGGGCCAAGGGGCGGCTCCGCTGGGAGGCCCTCCCCTGCCGCGATCAGGCGGGCTGCAGCGGGCTGAGCCTAGCCCCAGGAGCGGAGATGAGAGTGGACGGGAGGCTGGCGATCGCTGCTGCAGCACCCGGGATCTACGAGATCCGGGTGGTCGTGGATCCGAACGGGAGGATCGAGGAACTGGAGGAGACGAACAACGAGCTGGTCACCACGCTCACCCTCCTTGCGCCTCGCCTTCCCGATCTGGCATTCGATCCGCTCAGCCCCGTAGTGGTGGCCCCCTCGTATCAGGTGAACCGCGGACAGACCCTCTTCATCACCGCCAATGCGGCGAACGTGGGGGACCTCAATGCTGGCCCGTTCGAGGTCGAGTTCGGCTTCTGCCGCATTCCCGAGACCGTGCCGGTCGGGGCCCAGGCGCAACCCTGCACTAGTCCCGCTGATTTCGCCACCTTCTCCGTCGTCTCGCTCGCCGGGCTAGGCGTGGGGAAGAGCGCCACCGTCCAGGCGACCCTGGAGACCTCGGCCCTCCGGCCAGGGAACTATGTGATCCTCATCTCGATCGACCCGGCGGGCACCGGGAGACCGAACGGCTTGGTCGAGGAGCAGAGCGAGCTGAACAACATGCTGAACATCACCGTGGTCGTCCAAGGAGCGGACCTTCTGCCGGTCACCCTCGAGCTCGATCCGCCCTCCCCGGTCAACCAGGGGCAGGTGGTGAAGGTCACGGCGATCGTGATCGACGCCGGTGTCGAGCCGGTGGGGAAGTTCGATGTCAACTTCTACTGGTGCCAGGTGCGGGATCAGACTAGCTGCGCGCGCGAGGCCGAGTTCGTCTCATTCGGCGGGGTCTCCTTCCCCGGAATCGCTGTGAACAACCCCGAGCCAGCAACCCGCGAGCTGGAGACCTCAGCGCTCGTGCCGGGAGACTACCTCATCCGCGTAGTGGTCGATCCCGACAACCGGGTCAGCGAGCAGAACGAGGCGAACAACGAGCTGTTCGGCACGCTGAAGGTCGAGGGGCCAGCTGAGCCAGTGGGGGCAGTGGATCTCGTTCCCACGAGCCTGACGATCAAGCCCTCACCGATCTTGCAGCGCGGGCAGACCGCTCAGGTCACCGTTACGATAGCCAACCTGGGGGAAGGGCAAGCCGGGCCTTTCACAGTCCAATTCTTCTACAGGCCCGATCCGAGCAACCAGGTTCTCTTCGCCACAAAGGAGATCTCGGGCCTGAAGCCCGGGGAGACGGTCACCTCTCAAGTGAGCTTGGCCACCTCGGCCCTTCCCTACGGGGACTACACGATCATCGTCGTGGTGGACGCGGGCGATCGCGTGAAGGAGTCGAACGAGACGAACAACAGGATGCAGACGGTCATAACACTGATCTAGTAAACCACGCGGAGCCGCGGTCGAGGATGCCCAGGCCGCGGCCCCTTGCTTTGGCCTTACACCAAGAAGCCGAGCAGGAGCAGCAACAGGATCTGGAGCAGCCCGAAGAGCAGGAGCTGAAGCAGGCCATCCCCCAGCTCCAGCCCGATGCCGACTCCGACGGCGGGCTCGGCGCGGAGAGCGAAGCTCGTGGTGTAGCCGCTGTAGCTGATCGTGAAAGGCTTGTGAACATCGAGCCCCTCAGGTTCGAGGGGGGTGAGCTCGGGCTCAAGCTCCTCGAGGAGGATCACCCCCGCGGCCACCTCCCCCTGAGGAATCGTCCCCATGGCGAAGCTCTCGTTGATCCGCCGAACTGCGCCCCCGACGGGGCGGTAGCTCACCCAGTCCTGGGTAAAGGTGAGCAAGAACGGATTGAAGTAGGACTCGCGCGTGGGCGTGACGAGGACCAGCATCGCCTCTCTGTTCCGGTAGGGCATGATCGCCTCCAGGAGTTCCGGCTTGAGCCGCGAGCTGAAGACCCGCTCGTCGATATAGATGAATGTCAGTATAAACTGAGCTGTCTCTTCAGAGACGAAGAGCGTGGCGATCAGTTCCTCGTCCAGGCCGGTCTCCGCAGCGATCCGCTGCCGGGCCAGCTCCTCAATCCCCTCGCCGAAGACGGGGAGCACCAGGAACACTGACAACAGAATCGCGCCTACAATCGCCCTTTTCATCTCTCCCCCATTCCCAGCAAACACACTACGCCCCTGCCAACCGGGGCCCTCCGCTCCCTCAAAACAACTACGCTGCTAGGGGATCGTGAGAAAGGCTAGCAGGACCACCAGCCACCAGAACCAAAAGCCGAAGAGCCAAATCCACCAGTCCATCTACTACCACCTCCTCGCTCTTGAGCTCAATTATAGCCCCTCTCCTGGCCCGAGGCAAGTGGCTGGGGAGTGAGGCTACTGAGCATCGATCTCAAGGACGAGATACATGACCGGAGCCTTGGCCCAAGCGTGATTGGCCGGGGTGTCGGCGAAGAACTGCATCGTGTTGTAGATGTAGAGATCGAGGTTCGTGTAGATCCCCTCCGGCAGCTGGCCATGGTAGACCTGGTCTCCCTGGCGGAAGACGCCCATCAAGTTGAGAGCAAAGCCGCGCCAGCGCTCGCGAGCATCCCCGCTGTAGGCGAACTGGTCTGTCGGAGTGACGACAACCACCCATTTCTTTCCCGGCGGGACGGTCCTAGGGGTTCCGCTCCAGGCAACCTCGTAGGCCCGCTCGAGCAGGCCCTCTCCCGCGCTCTTCGCCCCGATGACCTTGGCCTCGATCAGCCGGACCTCGCCGGCGATGGCCGCGAAGCCCTCCTGCGCCGTCGAGCGAGCCGACCTCAGGCCGAGTGAAACCCCAACGGCCAAGGAGCCGGCCAACAGCAGGATCACCGCAAGCTTTAGCCAGATGCGCATCGCTGATCACCCTCCCAAGTCAAGCTGCTGCAATTATAGCACCACGGCCTTCCACTCGACCAACTCGCTCGTTCCTAGTGGTTGCGTCCGAGCGACCGCACCAGCTGTGAGCCTTGCCTGGCTGAAGGGCTCCGAGCAGGCGACTGGTGTTCTCGACAAGATAGCCCTCGGCCTTCGAGCTATCTCCTGAAGAGGGGCAGAGCCATCTGGCGCTGGTCCTGCGGTCCAGCGCTGAGCATCGCGAGCAGCTCCTCGTCCACCGTCCTGAGGAAGTCGAGGAACTCATGGAAGACCTGATCAATCCTCTCCAGGTTGAGGGAGTAGTAGGTGAGCTGGCCCTCGCGGCGGAACTTAACCAGGCCCTGGAGCCGGAGGAGGTTGAGGTGCTTGGAGACGGTGGAGTGCTTCACCCCGAGCGCCTCACCCAGCTCCGTCACCGAGAGCTCCTCGGCGGTGGCCAGCAACTTGATCAGCTTCAGCCTAGAACGGTGGGCAAAGCACTTGAACACATCAGCGTAATGCTCATACATCGGCCGCCTCCGTAATGGAGATCACTTGACAGAGCTCGCAAGGTGCATTATAATCTCGCTAGCCCGGGTGGTCAAGTGCGCACGTGCGCGGATCTCTGCGACAAGGGAGGAGGTGAGCCCCGATGCTCTTGAAGAAGAAGGGCGGGGCCAAGAAGCCCGCCGGCGGCAAGAAGAAGTAACACCTATCAGGGCTCACAAGTGAGGCGCGCCACCGCTGGATCGGCGCGCCTCGGCTTTCCCGGAAATGTTGACTGCACTCGCTATCTTGCTCCTGACCTACCTGATCGTCGGGATCCAGAAGATCCCCCGGGTGCACATCAGTCGGGCCGCGGGAGCGCTCGTCGGGGCAGTGGCGATGGTCCTGTTCGGCGTGCTCACGCCGGCGCAAGCCTACGCGGCGATCGACCTCGACACGATCGTCTTCCTGCTGGGAATGATGATCATCGTCGCCTACCTCGAGATCTCGGGCTTCTTTGAGGTCTTGGAGCTATTCATCCTCAAGCGTGCCCACAGCCGCGGAGCACTACTCGCCCTCATCGTGGCAAGCAGCGGGCTGCTCTCCGCCTTCTTCATGAACGACACCATCTGCCTCATGTTCACACCGGTCTTGCTGCGACTGGTGCAAAGGCTGGAACTCCCTCCCCAGCCCTATCTCATTGCCCTGGCCACCGCGGCCAACATCGGGAGCACGATGACCGTGATCGGGAATCCTCAGAACATGCTGATCGGCCTCCGCTCCGGAATCCACTTCCTTGACTTCTGGCTCGCTCTCTTGCCGATTGCCCTCGCCGGCCTGGTGCTCGACTTCGGGCTGATCTGGATGGTCTACAGAAGACAGCTAAGCCTTCCTCTCAAGCCGCTCCCCGATCTGCCCAAGCCCGCCAACGCCCAGGTCCAACGCGGGCTGCTCATCCTTTCATCCCTGGTGATGCTACTGTTCCTCATGCTGCTGATGCTCGGCTACGCGCCGCAAGCAGTAGCGATCAGCTGCGCGGCCCTGCTGATTGTCCTCGGGAGCAACCGCCCGCGCCGGCCGTTGCAGTATGTCGACTGGCCGCTGCTACTGATCTTCGCCGGGCTCTTCGTGGTGATGCGCGGGGTGGAAGAGGCCGGGCTGATCGATCAGGTGATCTCTCACGCCTCCCGCTGGTTCTCCGGGAGGTTCGCGGTCCTTAATATCTCCTGGGTTACGCTTGTCGCCTCGAACCTGGTGAGCAACGTCCCGGCCGTCCTGCTCCTCTCGCCGGTCATCTCCCTTGCCGGCGGGGGCACGCTGGCCTGGTTGAGCCTGGCGATGGCCTCGACGCTCGCGGGGAACCTCACCCTCATCGGCTCCACAGCCAACCTGATCGTCCTGGAGAGTGCCGACCGGCAGGGCTTTCAGCTGGGATTCTTCGAGTATCTCAAGGTCGGGCTCCCCTTGACTCTGCTGACCATCGGCCTGGGGGTGCTTGTCCTGAGCTTCAAGCTTTGAGGCTCTCCGGGCCCACGCCCATGAGCCGCCGGATCTCCTTCATGTTCTGTTGGGCGATCTCGCGCGCTCGGCTGGCTCCATCCTCCAGGACCAGTCTAACGCTGCCCAGGTCCTTCTCCAACTCCCGCCGCCTCGCCTGGAGCGGGCGGAGCATCCCGAGCAGGCTCTCGGCCACGGCCTCCTTCAAGCGGACATACCTCAGCGTCCCCGCCTGATATGCCTGTTCCAGTTCCGCGTAGAGCTTGGAGTCGGCGGAGAGCTTCAGGATCAGGAATAAGTTCGCCACCCCCGGGCTCATCTGCTCACCGCGCGGACCGACATCCGTGACGGCGGTCTTGATCTTCTCTCGGATTGAGGCCTCGGGCTCCATCACGCCGATATAGTGCTTATCCCCGAGGGACTTGCTCATCTTCTGCCCCGGATCGGCAGGCGACATCAGCCGCGGGGCTTCGGAGAGGATCGGCTCGACCTCGGGGAAGAACTCCCCGAACCGGCCGTTGAACCGCCGGGCGATCCGCCGAGCCAGCTCGAGGTGCTGCAGCTGGTCCTCGCCCACCGGGACCTTGCTCGCACGATAGAGGAGGATGTCCGCAGCCTGGAGGACGGGGTAGTCGAAGAGCCCCGCGCTCACGAACTCCTGCTGCTCGGACTTGTCCTTGAACTGGGTCATCCGCCCCAGGTCCCCGAAGGAGGTGAGGCAGTTGAAGATCCAAGCGAGCTCGGTGTGCTCCGGCACATGTGACTGCACGAAGAGGATGGCCCGCTTGGGATCGATCCCGCAGGCCAAGAGGTCCGCGGCCATCGAGAGCACCTTCGCGGGGAGAAACTTGGGGTCGTGTTCTACGGTGATAGCATGATAGTCGACGATGGAGTAGATGCAGTCGTGTTGCTCCTGGAGGCGGACATAGTTGACGACGGCGCCGAAGTAGTTGCCGATGTGCATCTCTCCGGTCGGCTGGATCCCGGAGAAGACTCGCTCCTTCATCGAGGAAGCCCTATCGGGAAGCCTCCCAAAGACGATCACCGCTCAGCATCGCCATTGCGATCACCTCGATTGCTGCTGAAGTCTGAGGAATTATAGGGTCTCTCTAAGTTGCTGTCAACTTGCCCAGCAGGCTCGACGCGCCATTGCAACCGGCCGGCGGCATAGCAACGCACCCCACGGCTGGGAGGGGAAATTCTCGCCCAGGCCATTCTGAGCATCCCCGGGATGCTGCCGCACCAGCTTCTCACCCTTGTCACCAGGCTGGCGCGAGCGCTAATCTGGGGCCAAGGTGGAGCATGGCCGAGGAGCGGGCGAAGAAGATCCTGGCAGTGCTGGAGGGAGCCTATCCCGATGCTCGTTACTATCTGCACTTCGACACCCCGCTCGAGCTCCTCGTCGCGGCCATCCTCTCCGCCCAGTGCCGGGACGAGGTGGTGAACGCCACGACCGCGGAGCTGTTCAAGAGATACAGGCGGGCCGAGGACTACGCCCATGCCCCCCTCGCGGAGCTGGAGGAGGCGATCGCGCGAATCCCCTTCTACCGGAATAAGGCCAAGAGCATCCAAGCGGCCTGCCTTGCCTTCCTCGAGCGCCACGCCGGCCAGGTCCCCCAGACCCTGGAAGAGCTGATGGAGCTCCCGGGTGTCGGGCGGAAGACGGCCAATGCGATCCTCCAGAACGCCTTCGACAAGGTCGAGGGGATTGTAGTGGACACCCATGTCATCCGGCTGGCCCAGCGGCTCGGGCTCTCCCAGAGCAAGGACCCGGACAAGATCGAGCAGGACCTGATGGCCCTCTTCCCGCGGAGCGCCTGGAAGAGGCTCCCCTGGCTCCTGAAGGCCCACGGCCGGGCCGTCTGCACTGCCAAGCGGCCCAACTGCCCGGAGTGCACGCTCAGCGCCATCTGCCCGAGGGTGGGGGTATGAGCCTCGAAGAGTATAAGAAGAAGCGGGACTTCGCTAAGACGGGCGAGCCCGCGGGCGGAGGCGAGCCGGGCTCACACCCGCATGACAAGCCGATCTATGTGGTCCAGAAGCACCATGCCACCCACCTCCACTACGACCTCCGGCTCGAGCACGATGGGGTCCTGAAAAGCTGGGCTGTCCCCAAGGGGCCCCCGACGGCCCCGGGCGAGCGCCGCCTGGCCGTGGAGGTCGAGGACCATCCCCTGGAATACGCGGACTTCGAGGGGGTGATCCCCGAGGGCCAATACGGGGCCGGGAGGGTCGAGCTCTGGGACCGGGGCTGGTTCGAGCCGCTCAAGTGGGCGGCGGACGAGATCGTTGTCGAAATCCACGGCGAGCGGCTCCAAGGGCGCTACGCCCTCATCCGCTTCCAGAAGGAGAAGGACCCCAAGAATTGGCTCCTCCTCCGGAAGAGGGCCTGAGGCGGGCCGCTTGCCTGCTCCGGGGCTATCGGCATAGAATTAACCCGAAGGGAGGCGAGAAGATGCCTAAAAGAGCAATACTTTTGCTGCTGGCCCTGGTATTGCCCTTCGCGCTCGCGGGGTGCGAGTGCCTCTGGGCCTGGGCCGAGCTCTATGTCAATCGGAATGTCCCGGCAGCGGAGCGGGAGTTCCTCCCCGCCAAGGATATCTACATCTGCCCTGGGGAGGCAGCCCTCCTCCGCTGGGCCGTGGCCGAGCGGCTCACCCGAGCAAGGCTTTCCCCGGGGATCGGGGAGGTCCCGCCCCGGGGCGAGCTGGTGGTCTCGCCCGCGTATACCACGGACTACACGCTCACTGCCGAGGGCGAGGACTGCCGCGCCAGCTCGACCGCCACGGTCCATGTGGTCGAGCCGGGGGAGACAATCTACCTGAGCGCGAGCGAGATCTATGATGCGAGCACCGGGAGCTACTACTGGCGGGTCGAGCCGGATGAAAGGCTCTTCTCCCCGAATGTCTTCGTGAACAGCCTTCAGGCCGAGCGGCGGACCGACGAGGTCGGCCCCTGGACGGTGACCAAGATGGACCCAAATGGGCTGGTCCACGAGGTCATAGTCCCCCAGGACCGCCCGGCCTCGCCGCGCGAGCCCTTCTCGATCCTGGGGAGCTGGCGCCTCTTCCCGGCAAAGCAATACCAGGGGACGGCCACCTTCATCCTGAGGGTCGAGTGCCGGGGCTAGGCTAGCACTCCGTTACGCTCACCTCAATCCTCTCCCTCCAGGGGAGAGGAAGTCCCTCATCAAGGCAACTGCACCAGAAACAGTGTGCTAGGCTTCGTGGAGCGCGCGGTAGACCCGCTCCGCCACGGCCTTGGGCAGGCCGGGCACAGAGAGCAGGTCTTCTAAGCTCGCCTCCCTCAAGCGGGCGAGCGAGCCGAAGCGCCGCAAGAGGAGCCTCGCCCGCTTCGGCCCGATCCCGGGAATCCCCTCGAGCTCCGAGCGGAGGGCCCGCCTCTTCCGCCGGAGGCGGTGATACTCGACTGCGAAGCGGTGGGCCTCGTCCCGGACCCGCTGCAAAAGATAGAGCGCCGGCGAATCCTTGGGGATGGCGAGCGGGGTGGCTCGGCCCTCGACGAAGACCTCCTCGAACTCCTTGGTGAGCGCGACCGCCGGGACCTCGGCCCAGCCGCGGGCCCGCATGGCTGCCCGGGCCGCGGCGAGCTGGCCCTTCCCGCCGTCGAGCAGGACCAGGTCCGGCGGGGGAGGGAACCGCTCGTCCGCGATCCTCCGCCCCAAGACCTCGGCGAGCATCGCGAGGTCGTCGCGGCCGGCCGCGCCCTTGATCCTGAATCGCCGGTAGGCCGACTTCCTCGGAAGGCCGTTTTCGAAGACCACCATCGCCCCGACCGGCTCGGAGCCCTGGATCGTCGAGATATCGTAGCCCTCGATCCGCCGCGGCGGGCCTTGCAGGCCGAGGTAACGCTGGAGCTCTTCCAGGGCCGCCTGCTCCCGCTCGGCCCTCCTAGCCTTGAGCCGCTCCTCCGCCAGGGCCAGCTCGGCATTCCGGCTGGCGAGCCGGACCAGCCCGAGCCTCGGCCCTCGCCGCGGGACCAGGAGACGGACCCTTCCGCCGCGGAGGCCGGCGAGCCAGCGCTCGAGCAGCTCCGGCTCCTCGACCGGCTGGGGGAGAAGGACCTCTTGGGGGACTTCAGCGCCCTCGGAGTAGAACCGCCTGAGGAAGGCGCTCAGGGCCTCGCCAGCGGTCGAGCCCTCCGGGGCCTCGAGCGCGAACCGCTCCCCCCGCCGGACCCTTCCGTCCCGGACAGAGAAGAGCTGGACGATGCAGAGGCCCTCAGCGCAGGCCAGCCCGAGGGCATCCCGCTCGGCCCCCGGCTCTGGCCGGGACCCTGGCCGGGCCGGCCTCGGCCCGACCAGTCGCTCGAACGCCGCGATTCGGTCCCGGAGGCGGGCCGCCCGCTCGAACTCCAGGGCCCGCGCGGCCTCGGCCATCTCCGCTCTCAGCTCCTCGAGGAGGTCGGCCCTCCGCCCCTCGAGGAACCGGCAGAGGCCCTCCGCGAGCCGGCGATACTCCTCTTGCGCGACCTTCCCCACGCAGGGGGCCGCGCACTGCTTGAGGGAGTAGTCGAGGCAGGCCCGCTTCCGGCTCGCCCGGCCCGGCGTGATCCGGTCGTTGCAGCCCCGGATCGGGAAGAGCGCCCGGAGGGCGCTGAGGCTCTCCCGGACCAGTTGGGCATTGGTATAGGGCCCGAAGTAGCGGGCCCTGTCAGGCTCGGCCCGCCGGGTGAGCAAGAGCCTGGGGAACGGCTCCTGCAGCGTGACCGCGAGGTAAGGGAAGCGCTTATCGTCCTTGAGCCGGACATTGAATCGCGGGCGATAGCTCTTGATCAGGTCCTCTTCGAGGACGAGGGCCTCGACCTCCGAGGCGGTGACGATGTATTCCCAGTCGGCCAGGCTCTCGACGATCGCGCGGACCTTCGTCTCGTTCAGTTGGTGGTATCTCTGGAAGTAGGACCGGACCCGGCTCCGGAGCGAGCCGGCCTTCCCGACATAGATCACCTCGCCCGCGCGGTCCTTGAAGAGGTAGACCCCCTGGCTCTCAGGAATGCCTCTCAGCCGCTCCTGCCAGTGCCGCTCCATCCTTTATCAGTGTAGAGCCTCCAGCCCGACCCTTCAACGGCGAACAGCTGATCTCTGGCCGTGGTAAACCCCTTTCCCTAGCTGATTTCCTCCTCCCCTCTTGACAGGCAGGGGGTCTTAGGTGTATAAAGGCTTGGAAGGAGGTG
>JANLFV010000015.1 GCA_024653345.1 Candidatus Acetothermia bacterium | reverse complement strand
CTGCCACCTCCCTAGCCAGAGGCCAAAATCTGTCCAACTCCAGGGGTCCACTTCATGTATCCCTATCAGCTCTTTCACAGAAAACATGACGAAGCAGCTCTTGCTGGAGGTTGTAGCACCTGTTCTTAGAGGCTTCCTGCCGGCAGATTTGAAATTCGAGACTGCTGCTGAGTATCTTGCAACATTCATGAAGCTAGGTTTTAAGATTGCTGACATAAACCTCCGTCACGAAACTAGAACCATTAGGTTGAAGTATAAGCCCCGTAGGCTGCAAGAAGAGTTCCTCTGGGCTGGTGTTGATGCTTTCCAGCCACTAGTAAACTACCTTGCGCCTGCCATAGCTGCCAATATAGTTTTCGCTAGAGTGAAAGAAGTAAGGTTCTTTTCCAGGACTAAAACCGAGGGTGAAATCGAACTCCTGAAAGGTGTGAATCTGATCTCAACCTATCGCTCTCAAAGCTGGAAGGCCGTCAAGGGCACTTGCGAGATTGGTTCTCTTGCGCCATCTGGAACGGCGGAGACCCCTAAGGCTGCCCTGTGGTGGTATGACCCTTCCACTAAGGATTGGGTGGAGATCAGCACGACGACAGACCTAGATCCCACAAGAGGTTACTTCGTAAGCGTCGAAGCTGATTGTGATCTCCAGCTTGACCCGACTCCCGCAGGGGAATCGCACGACTTCAAGAGTGGCTGGAACCTGTTCTCGGTGTTGAACAAGACCACTTGGCAAGATGTTCGAGGGACCTGTCACTCTAAGTATCAGCTTTCAGGGCGTGAAACAATCTTCGGGGTCGATGAGCTCCATAAGTTTCGCGAACTTTCGGAAGATGAGCCACTCTACCCTTACCATGGCTATCTCGTCGCAGTAAATAGCGACTGCAAGCCGGTCCTGGCTATCTCATCTGGCGCCACAGCTGCTAATATCCGACAGAGTCTGCCAAATCGGTCGTCTTATACTGCTTCATTGGCGGTCCCAGAAGACATAATCCCTCCTTTCCCCGAGCCGGAGAAGATCCCCACTGCTCCCTCAAGTCTTCTGGCCGCCCCTGGTGACGGCAATGTCAACCTCACTTGGCAGGATAACGCTGTTAACGAGACGGGCTACGCAGTAGAACGCCGTGAGCAGGGAGGCACATTCACTTACATTGCCACCGGTCTATCAGCTGATACAGAGCGTTACAACCATGCTGCCCCAGGTGAAGGAACTTACTGCTACCGGGTGCTCGCCTTCAACGAGCATGGCGCTTCGCTGCCTTCGGAGGAAGCCTGCATCACTTCAACTGGAGGTCTCTCCGTCAAGGTCGCAGTCGCTCAGCACTCTGGGAACTCAGCACTAATCGAGGATGAGGACATCCTATGGGCGATCAACTTCTGGATTAGCGGCGCAGAGGTCCCTGGCACGGGTGGCAAGACGATCAGCGATAGCGAGATATTGGAACTAATACAGCTTTGGATCAGTCAGCAGCCGGTATCATCTGCCTCCACTGAAGGCCCAGCCAAGGGGCAGACCCGTGAGGCTTTGGCTGTGGAGCGAATGCTTGTCTCCTCAGTCCCTCTGGATGGTCATGGGTTAGCCCGATTCGTTGCTGACGGCCAGGGCATTAGAGATATGAATGTTCAGGTCTTCTCTCTCGCTGGGCAAGAGATCTTCGATTCTGGCTTCGTCTCAGGCCATGAGCTGAGCTGGAACCTGTTGAACAATCAAGGCCGAGCCGTGGCCAACGGGGTCTATCTCTATGTAGTCAGAGTGCGAGGCCTCAATGGAGAACTGTATGTAAGCGAGGTGCGCAAGCTGGTAATCCTAAGATAACGTGCGCAGGTGCTCACGTTGACACGTGTGCACATTACTCAAAGGATGGAATCGACGAGCTCTGGGGCTGGAAGGCCCCGGGGTTCTCGTTCCCTCCAGCGGCCTTGACAGTTCTCTTGAGCAGTTATATCTTTTATGCGAGCTCTGGGAAAGCTCGGTGATAGTAGGGATGAAAACCTATATCTTCCGCGTGGTCCTTGAAGAAGATCGCTGGCCCAATGAACTCGAAAGTGCAGCGGTCTGGCGAGCCTATGTGCCACTCCTTGAAACGCAAGGTGCCTCAACCTGGGGTGCGACCAAGGAAGAGGCCCTCAAGAACATCCAGGAAGTCCTGGAGATGATCCTCGAGGAGTTCCTGGAGGAGGGCAGGCCAATCCCCACAGGGCCAGAGCACGAGGTTAGAGTCCTCGATGAGCCTGCCGTCAGTGTCACCGTATGAGCACGATCGACTATGGCAAGCTCCGCAGCCTCACAGCCAGCGAATTGGTTAAGATCCTGGAGCGAGATGGATTTAAGCGCAAGCGCCAACGTGGATCGCATCATCGCTATATCCATCCCGACGGCCGCAGAGTTACTGTAACCTTCCATCATCCCGGTCAGACCTTCAAGATAGGCACTCTGCAGAGCATGATCGAGAAACAAGCTCAGTGGAACGAGGCGGATCTGAAGCGTCTCGGGCTCCTCAAGGGGTAACGAGTGGCCCCCTGACAGGTAAGAGGCTTGTAATGGCATCTACCACACTGGCACGCCATCACCACCTGTGCTTTCGCTGGAGACGTGGTCAGGAGCAGGGTCATGGCAATTGGCCTATGTGAACCGCTGCCGCCATTGTGAGACCTGGCGTGCTTCTCACTCGCCCTCCGCCAGCTTCTCCTTGATCCACATCCTGAGCAACACGGTGTATGGCACGCCCTTCTGCCGTGCCAGCCGCTTCGCCCGCTCGATATCCTCTGCCCCCAGCCGCAGCGAGATCACTCGGAAGTCCTCCGGGACATCCAGCTCAACCTCTACGTCTCCCATCTGGTCCAAGCACTCTGTAGAGTCGTGGGTCTCCCAGAACTGAGCGATCCGCTCGTCGCTCCAGCTGCTCATGTCCGGCAGCCTCTTCTTGGGTTTCTGCGTAGTCGCTCTGCTCATCTAGTTCCCTCCTTTCACGCGCTGATAGTAGCACCGTTGCTTCTCGGTCATCTCATAAGCCGTGATCGGCTTGGCCTTGCCCCCACCCATCCAGGCTCCACCTGGTGCTTCTCGAGGAGCTTTCTCACGACAGGCTGCTCCCAAACGAGCGGAGGCTCCAGGCGCATGCTCCAGTATATTACGGAGTAATACAAAAGTCAAGAAGTTGGCACCCCTTGACGACCCTTGTATGATTGAACGCGGTCCCAAAAGAGACCTTCAACTTGCAGGCCGGCAACCTTACGCGTATCCTTATCTGGCCCCCAAACAGGAGGGCTCAGCCATAAGATGGAAGGACTGGAGAGACTACTCCCCGAGCTGAAAGAGATCCGCGAGCCCAAGCTCCGCGAGGGCGTCCTACGGGCTTGGGAGCTGGCGCTCGAGCGAGGGGGCTGGCAGGCCGCCGAGCTGGAACAGATCCCCTTCACACTGCTCACACCCACGAAAGTATCCCTGGTGGAGCACACGCGAAGAGTGACGCGGATGGCCCTGGCCGCCGCAAGAGAGAGAGCTGATCTGAATCTGGACCATGTCATCGCCGGCGGGTTGCTCCACGATGTCGGGAAGCTGCTGGAATACGAACATCAGGGCGGAGCCTTCCGGAAGGCCCGGGCCGGGGAGCTCGTCCGCCACCCCGTCTCCGGCTTCGCCCTGGCCCTCGAGGCCGGGTTACCCCTGGAGGTAGCCCACATTATCCTCGCCCACTCCGAGGAAGGGGAGAAGCTGAAGAGGACGCCGGAGGCCATTCTGATCCATCACTGCGACTTCATCGACTTCGAGATCGCCAAGGGCAAGGAGGCCAAGTGAGGCTCTACGAGCACGAGGCGAAGAGGATCTTCCAGAAGAGAGGGATTCCCGTCCCCGAGCAGTATGGGGTGATCCACTCTTCCGAGGAACTGGAGAGCCTTGCCGTGGGCTACCCGGCGATGCTGAAGGCCCAGGTCCTCGTCGGCGGGCGGGGGAAGGCCGGCGGGATCAAGCGGGCCGAAAATCTCAGGGAGGCCGAAGAGCAGGCCAAAGAGATCTTCGGCCTCCGGATCAACGGCTATCCCGTCGAGGCGATCCTCCTCGAGGAGGCCCTGGAAGGGCGGGCGGCATGCTACATCGGCGCGACGATGGACCCCGCGACCTTCAACAATGTCGTGCTCGTGAGCGCCTCCGGAGGGGTCGACATCGAGGAGGTCGCGCGCGCCCGCCCGGAGGCGATCCACAGGCTCGAGCTTATAGAGAACGAGCCCGAGCTCGGCCCAGGCCAGGCCCAAGAGCTGGCAGAGAAGCTCGCGAGGGACCTGGGGAACGCTGCTCTCGCGAGGGAGCTAGCGGGCATCATCTCTAGGCTCTACAGCCTCTACCAGGCCATCGACGCCAAGGTCTGCGAGATCAACCCCCTCCTCCTCACGCCCGAGGGGCCGATCGCCGCGGACGCCAAGATCGTCCTGGACGATAACGCCCTCTTCCGCCAGGCCAAGCTCCTCGAGGGGCTCGGCATCTCCGGGAGGCGGCACGATGTGGCCGAGCCGACCCCGAACGAGCGCCGGGCCCAGGCGGCCGGGTTCAAGTATGTGGACCTCCTCCCCCCGGATGAGCCGAAGGAGCCGGGAAAGATCTATGTCGGGCTCGTCCCCGGCGGGGCGGGCTACGGGATCTTCTCGATCGACGAGGTGGCCAACATCGGTGAGCGGTTCTTCGGCGGCAAGGTCGTGCCCTTCAACTTCATGGACTCCGGCGGGGGGCCGACCCAGGAGCAGATGGCCGAGATGTTCCACCTCTTGATGGACGACCCGCGGGTGGACCTGATCATCACCTCGAGGTTCGGGGGGATCTCGAGCTGCGACATCTTCATCCGCGGGCTCGTCCAGGCCCTGAGAGAGCGCCATGCCCAGGGGAAGCGGGTCGTCCCCGTCTACGGGAGGATGGTCGGGACCGACCTCCCCAGCGCGCGGGACTACCTGGAGAAGGCCAAGGAGGAGACCCCCGAGGCCCTGAAGGAGATGGAGATCATCGTGGGGAACCAGAAGATCATGGCCGAGGTGATCAAGGAGGGCCTGAGCCGGGCCCTGGCCTCAAGGAGGGAATGATGGTGATGGAGCGAATCCAAGCGGGCGAGGGGCTCCTCTGCCACCTGATCGGCCAGGTCCGGCCGGATTTGGCTCGGCACATCAAGGAGACTGGCGAGATCGAGACGATCGTGATCGGGCTCGGGGCCCAGGGGACCCGCCATGCCGGGCTGATGCAGGAGTTCGGGACTCTGGTCAAGGCCGCGGTCGCGCCCGGCCGGGGCGGGACGCGGGTCCACGAGACGATCCCGGTCTACGACACCGTGGCCGAGTGCCTGGAGGAGCACCCCCACATCGCCGCGGCCAGCGTCTGGCGCCACTACGCCACCGCCAAGGAGGCCACCATCGAGGCGATCGAGGCCGGGATACCCTTCATCGCCCTCATCACCGAGGGGATCCCACTGCGCGACATGCGGGACATCATCGTCGCGGCCAGGAAGAATAGGACGATCCTGATCGGCGGGAACTCGCCGGGGGCGATCTTCCCCCCCGAGCGGGTGAAGATCGGGATGCTCCCCGATGTCTTCTACCCTGAAGAGCCCTCGCCGGGGCGGCTCGGCCCGAAGGGGGTGACGATCATCTCAAGGAGCGGGGCGATCCTCTACCACCTCTCGGATGCGCTGGCGAGCGCGGGGATCGCCCAGAACGGGGTGATCGGGATCGGCGGGGACGCGGCTATAGGCTCGACCTTCGTCGACCTGGTCCCGCTGGCGATGAGCCACCCCCATACCGACCTGGTCGTGATCGCCGGCGAGATCGGGGGGATCCAGGAGGAGCGGCTGGCGGAAGATATTCTAGAACACAAGGAGCGCTACCCCAAGCCGCTGGTGGCCCTCATCTCCGGAGCGCACGCCCCCGCGGGGAAGACCATGGGCCACGCGGGCGCGATCGTCGCACCCGGCCAGGCCTACGGGACCTTCCACTCCAAGAAGGAGGCCCTCGAGCGGGCCGGCGTCACAGTCGTGAACTCCCAGTATGACCTGATCGAGGCCGTCAAGGGCAAGCTCAAGCGGAGATACTTCGATACCGGCCGCTACTACGAGAAGATGCGGACCATCTGGGAGGCCAAGCCCAAGCCCCCGAGCTGGGGGACCCTGATCACGAAGATCGAGCCGAATAACATCCTCATCTCCGGCTACCCCTTGCAGCAGCTCATCGGGCGGAAGAGCCTCCTAGAAGTGGCCCATCTCCTCCTCCGGGGCGAGCTGCCCTCCGCGAAGGCCCTCGAGGAGCTCGAGGCCGCGGCCTTGGAGGGGATCAAGGCCCCAGGCCCGGCCATCCGGAGGCTCGGCGAGGAGGACCTCTCCAAGGCCCTCGCGCGGGCCCTCCTCCTGGACGAGCACCTCGCTTCCTTCCCTCAGGAGGGCGCGCGAGGCCCGGCCTTGAAGACCGCCTTCGCCCTGGGCCGGGTCGGACGGTATCTTTCGGCCATCCTCGGGACCGCACCGGCCCTCGAGGGCCTCTCCAATGAAGCGAGCTTCACCGAGGCGATCTACCGGACGATCACGGGCGAGATGAGGCTCGACCCCGAGCGGGCGAGGCTGATCGAGGCGATGGCCGTGGCCTCGGTCGATCACGGGGTCACGCCACCCTCGGCCCAGGCCACGCTCATCTTGGCCTCGACCAGGGCGGCCTACGAGGTGGCCGTAGCCGCCGGGGTCGGGGCGATCACCGATGTCCACGGGGGTGCCGGGGCCAAGGCCGCCCAGTTCTTCAAGGAGTGCGTGGCCCGCTCGAGGCGGGATGGCCTGGAGCTGGAGGAGGCCGCGAAGGGGCTGATCGCGGAATACATCAAGGCCGGGCGGCGGATCGAGGGCCTGGGCCACCGGATTCACACCCAGGACCCGCGGAGGGACGCCCTCTGGCGGCTCGCCGCGGCGGCCGGCGTGGCCGGCGAGAATGTCGCGGCCTCGAAGGTCGTGACCCGGGCCTTCCGCCAGGTCCGGGGGCTGGACCTCCCGATCAATGTGGACGGGGTGATCGGGGCGATCGTGGCCGACCTCGGGCTCGATCCGCTTATTGCGAAAGCCCTCTTCATCTGGGGGAGGGTCGCGGGCCTCTCGGCCCACTACTTCGAGGAGGTGGCCTCCCAGCCGGAGATGCGGAGGATCAACTTCGAGCAGGCGGTCTACAAGGGCCCGCCAGAGCGGAAGGTGCCATAACCAGGATGAGCCTGAGCCGGGAGCTAGCGAAGTTCGCCCTCAAGCTAGAGTATGAGGCGATCCCCGAGCCCGCGCGCCGCGAGGCCAAGCGGTTCTTGCTCGATAGCCTCGGGTGCGCCCTCGCGGCCCTCGAGCTACCGGACATGCGGGCGGCCTACCGCTACATCCGCGCGCTCGGCGGGCGGCGGCAGGCGACCATCATCGGCTATGGGGCGAAGACAAACCTCCCCAACGCCGCGCTCATGAACTCCCTCCTGATCCGGGCGCTCGATTACAACGACATCTACTGGAAGCAGGACCCCTCCCACCCCTCGGATATCATTCCCGCTGCGCTCGCCCCGGCCGAGTTCAGGGGCCTCTCGGGGAAGGAGCTGATCGTGGGGATCGTCCTGGCCTATGAGCTCGAGATGAGGATGTGCCTCGCGGCCCACCCGGGGATCAGGGAAGTCGGCTGGCATCACGCGAGCTTGACGCAGTTCGTGAGCCCGGTCGTGGCCGGGCGAATGCTCGGCTTGGACGAGGAGCAGTTGGTCACGGCCGTGGGGATCAGCGGCTCGAGCCACTTCACCCTGGGAGGGGTCGTGGCCAGCCGGCTCACGAACATGAAGAACACCGCCGACCCGCTGGCCGTCGAGGCCGGCGTGAGGGCGGCCATGCTCGCCGCGGAGGGCTACACCGGCCCGGAGGAGGTCTTCGAGGGGAAGGAGGGGCTCTTCCAGGTTATCTCGAATGTCAAATGGGACCCTCAGGCCCTCCTCGATGGCCTCGGCGACAGGTTTATGATTACAGAGTGCGGCTACAAGGCCTTCCCCACCGAGGCCCTCACCCACCAGCCGATCACGGCCGCGCTCGAGCTGGCGCATGAGCACAGAATCGAGCCCCACGAGGTGAAAGAGGTCCTCATCCAGACCACCACCCGCGGGGCGGACATCCTCTCCGATCCGAGCAAATACCGCCCCACGACCAAGGAGACGGCCGATCATTCGCTGCCTTACTGCATCGCCGTGGCGATCGCCAAGGGGAATGTCCTCCCCTCGGACTTTGAAGAGAAAGCTTTAAAAGACCCCTTGGTTTGGGAGCTCCTCCCCAAGATCAGGGTCGTGGCCGACCCCGAGATCGACCGGCTCTTCCCGAGGGTGAAGCGGGCGGTCGTGACCATCACCATGCAGGATGGTCGGAGCTTCCGGAGGGAGGAGGACTTCGCCAAGGGCGAGCCGGAGCGGCCCCTATCGGATGAGGAGTTGCTCACGAAGTTCCGGGCCAACTCCGAGAGGGCCCTATCGCGGGCCCGCCAGGAGAAGTTAATCCAGGCCACCCTCGCGCTCGAGGAGTTCCCCGACATCCGCGAGTATGTGCCGCTGCTGATGCGCGAGCGCCCCTGATAGCTAGAGCCCTTCGGTCCCCTGGTTCACTCGCCACATCATTACCGCCGAGATTATGATTGACGGGGAGAGGGCGATCTGCTATATTGCAGCAATCAAAGTTGCGTAACGGAAGGGATCAAACTTGAGCAGGCGGCTCTTCACCTCGGAGTCGGCGACCGAAGGCCACCCCGATAAGGTCGCGGACCGGATCTCCGACGCCGTCCTGGACGCCTTCCTGGCCCAGGACCCCTTCGCGAGGGTGGCCTGCGAGACCTTCGTCACCACCGGGCTGGTCCTCGTGGGCGGGGAGATCAGCGCTGACCCCAAAGCTAAAGTGGACATCGCCAGCTTGGCAAGGGAGACGATCCGCGAGATCGGCTACGACCGCCCGGAATACGGCTTCTGCTACAGCGATGTGGCCGTCCTCGTCGCCGTCCACGAGCAGTCCCCGGACATTGCTCAAGCGGTGGTGAAAGAGGAGCTCGGGGCCGGGGACAGCGGGATCATCTACGGCTACGCCTGCCGAGAGACGCCGGAGCTGATGCCTCTTCCAATAATGCTCGCCCACCGGCTCACCCGGGGACTGGCCAAGGCGAGGAAGGAGGGGCGGCTCCCCTTCTTGCGCCCCGACGGGAAGGCCCAGGTGACTGTCGAGTATGAGAACGGCCGGCCCCGCCGCGCCCATACCGTTGTCCTATCGGCCCAGCATGACCCCGAGGTTAAGCTCGAGGAGCTAAGGGCCGGGATCTTGAAGGAGGTGGTCGAGCCGGCCCTGGGGGAGTGGCTCGATCAGCGGACCAAGGTCTTGATCAACCCCTCCGGGCGGTTCGTCATCGGCGGCCCGCCGGGGGACACCGGTATGACCGGGCGGAAGATCGAGGTCGACACCTACGGCGGCTACGGGAGCCACGGGGGCGGGGCCCTCTCGGGGAAGGACCCCACGAAGGTCGATCGCTCCGGCTCCTGCATTGCCCGCTACATCGCCAAGAACATCGTGGCCGCCGGCTTGGCCGAGGAGTGCGAGGTCCAGATCGCCTACGCCATCGGCGAGCCCCGGCCGGTCGCGCTCACCATCAACACCTTCGGGAGCGGCGCCGTCCCCGACGAGCGCTTGGAAGAGGCGGGCGCAAAGGTCTTCGACCCCTGCCCGGGGGCGATCATCGCGCAACTGGATTTGAGGAGGCCGATCTACAAAGCCCTCTCGGCCTACGGCCACTTCGGGCGGACGGACCTCGATTTGCCCTGGGAGCGGACGGACAAGGCCGAGGAGCTGCGCGCGGCCCTCAAGCTGAAGTGAAAATAGAAGGGGCGCGATTTTTTGGGCCGCGCCCCTTCCATCAGACTAGGCCGAAAGCGAGAGGACGAATGGCATGGTCGGCCCGCCGATCTTCAGGATCAGGACGAGGAAGACCGTCCCGGGGACCGGCCCGCCGCCGAAGGTCGTCGCTGGGGCGAAGGCCGCCGGACGGTCGCAGAAGAGCGCCACCCCGCCCCCGAGCGGGGTAATGGAGAAGCAGAATCCCAAGGCGTTGCTGATCACGAGGAGGACCATGTTCGTGGCCGGCTGATCAGTCAAGACCGCAGCCCGGAGCTGCCCCGGCGCGGAGACCCAGTAGCCTGCACCCGTCAGGACCGCCGGCCCGAGGGCCCCGATGATCAAGGGGTCCGAGGCGTCGCTGATCTTCGGCTCGGCCTCGCTCCCCTGGACCGCCAGCGTGAACCCGTTGGCCTGCAACTGCGCGAGCGCCTGCTGTGGGGTGATTCCCGGGGCGATCCCGCTCAACTGGGGCGGGAGCTGCGGCCCCTCAGTCGCGGCCTCCTCCCCGGGGATGGAAAGCTTGATCAGCCCGCAGGTGTATTGCGTTGTGCCCACTGGCGCGGTGACATCGAGCGCCTGCTGGAGCGAGATCGTCCCCCGGATGTTCACCGCCGTCGGCTTCTCCGTGAGCTCGAAGGTGAAGGTCTTCGTCTCACCGACAGCGATCCCGATCGCGGGCGCAAAGATCTTGATCGCAAAGGGGGTGGAGTCCCGCAGGAAGGTGAACTGGACGATCTGGACCCCGCCCCTGCAGCTCTGGTTGCTTATCTCGACGACCGCCTGGACCGGGGCCTGCTGGGTCTGGCCGTAGCCGACACCGATGAGGAGGGCCAAGGCCAGCAGAAGCGCCGCCCAACCCCGAATTGACCGGAGCACCTGTGCAGTTCGCATAGAGATCATCCTCCTAGGGAGCCAGATTCGTCCCTCATCTTACCACATCCGCCCTCGACTACCCAGCCGGCTGGCCTGTTAGGGAGAGGAGGCCACGAGAGCCGCGATCACTGCGCTGGGGACGACGAAGTTCGCCCCCTGCCAGGCCGTAACTCCGGCGAGCGAGCCGGTGGCGTCGACTTCCAGCTCCACCGTCCGCCCCCAGCTGGCGATCCCGATCACCTGGCCCGAGAGGTTGAAGAGCGGCCCGCCGCTCGAGCCGGCGTTCATCGGGGCGTCGGTCCGGAGGAACTCTACCTCCCTGTCGAGCTGGGCCCGCCGGCCGGTCTTCACCACCCGGTCGACGGAGAAGAGGGTGGAGCAATTCACTTCCTCGAGTCCGACGGAATCGCTCCTCACCTCCGCGACCGTTCCGCAGAAGGCCCTGTCCAGTCCAGGCTCCTCGAACCCGATCAAGAGCATCCCCGGGCGGACCAAGCGCGCGAGCTCCGCCAGGGTCGGGCTGGCCGCCTCTAGGTCGAGCGCCCCCAAGATGTCGTCGATGTAGCCCCTATCGTCGAGCGCCAGCTCGAAGATGTAGCCCAGCCGGTAGACCCTCTCGTCCATGGTGATGTATTGGCGTGGGAGGCGGGCGGTGATCTGCCCCTGAGCGACGTTGAACTCCCCGTAGGGGCCGGGGTAGCCGAGGATGAAGACGGTCTCCCCGAGGTAGACCGAGCCGGAGTCCCCCAGCCAATTCTGCGGGAGGTAGGTCGAGACCCCCTCGAGGCGGAGGAGGGCCACATCGAAGAGCTTGGCCTCGAGGTCGTCGGGCCAGCACCGCTCGACCGAGGCGGGGTAGCTCGAGCCGTCCCGAAGCGAGACCCTGATCCCGAAGGCCCCGATCACCGCGTGGCAGGCGGTGATCACCCTCCCCTGCGGGTCGAGGATGAAGCCGCTCGCCTCGGCCCAAGTCCGCCCCTCGCGGTCGTAGCTCACGATCACCTTCACAACCGCTGGCGAGATCTGCCCCAGTAGCTGAGAGAAGTCGAACTGGCTAGCCTCCAGACCGCCGGCCAGCGCCAAGAGCACCAGTGTCAAGACAAGGATCAACTTGCGTGCCATGTCACCTCCAACTGACCCGTGATTGTAGCAGATCCGGGCGGGGAAGGCCCTCTTGAGCTGCCCCGCTGCCAAGCGGAGGTGCAGGCCGGCGGGGTTTGTGCTATGATGAGCCGGTGATAGAGGAAGGAGGGGATTGAGCATGGGCAACATCGGGCCGATGGAGCTGATCCTGATCCTGGCGATCGTGCTCCTCATCTTCGGGGCGAACAAGCTCCCCGAGATCGCCCGCTCGCTGGGGAAGGGCGTCCGGGCCTTCAGGGACGAGGCGCACAAGATCCGGCGGGATCTGGAGCAGGAGGAGAAGATCGAGGAGATCAAGGATGTAGAGGAGCTCAAGGATGTCGAACCCCAGCCGAATGTTCTGCGGAAGAAGTGAGGGCTAGCCCGTGAAGCTGCAGGAGTATCAGGGCAAGGAGCTGTTCAAGCGGGTCGGGATCGCCGTCAATGAGGGCCGTGTGGCCACAAGCCCCGAGGAGGCCGAGGCGATCGCCCGCGCGCTCGGCTTCCCCGTGGTGATCAAGGCCCAGGTGCTGGTCGGCGGGCGGGGGAAGGCCGGGGGCGTGAAGCTCGCGGCCAGCCCGGAGGAGACGCGTGCCCAGGCGGCCAGGATCTTGGGAATGGTGATCAAGGGCGAGCGGGTGGAGAAGCTCCTCGTGGCCAGGGCGGCCGAGATCGCGCAGGAGTTCTACCTCGGGATCACCCTGGACCGGGCGAAGCGAATGCCGGTGATGATCTTCTCCCCAGCCGGAGGGATGGAGATCGAGGAGGTGGCCAAGGCCAGGCCGGAGGCGATCTTCCGCTTCCATGTCCATCCCCTGGAGGGGCCGCACCCTTACCAGATCAGGAATCTCCTCCTGCGGGCCGGGATCGACAAGGGGCTCCAGAGCCAGTTCGCCTCGCTCTTCAACAAGCTCTATCAGGCCTTCACCCAGTATCAGGCCAACCTGGTGGAGATCAACCCCCTGGCGCTCACCCCGGCAGGGGAGCTGGTAGCGGTCGACGCGAAGTTCATCATCGATGACGATGCCCTCCCGCGCCTGGGGGAGCTGGCCTCCTGGCGGGACGCGGGGTCGGAGAGCCCCCAGGAGCGGGCGGCGCGCGAGGCCGGCTTGAACTATGTCAAGCTCGACGGGAACATCGGGATCATCGGGAACGGCGCGGGCCTGGTGATGGCCACGCTCGACCTCGTCGCGGCCCTGGGAGGCAAGCCGGCGAACTTCCTGGACATCGGCGGGGGGGCCCGGGCCGCCCAGATCGAGAAGGCATTAGAGATCGTGCTCTCCGACCCCCAGGTCGAGGGACTCTTCCTCAACATCTTCGGAGGGATCACCCGCTGCGACGAGGTGGCCCGCGGACTCGTGGAGGCCTGGAAGAAGCTCCAAGCCAAGCTCCCCCTCGTGGTCCGCCTCACGGGGACCAACGAGGAGGAGGGGCGGGCGATCCTCGAGGCCCAGGGGATCTCCCCAGTCCGCGAGATGGAGGAGGGAGCCCGGCGGATCGTCGAGCTCGTCCGCTGAGCCTGGCCCTATGCTAGAGAGGGGAGAATGATGGGAAAGGGAATCGCTCTCGCGCTCCTCTCGGCCCTCTTGGGGCTCCTCGTCCTTTCCATTGCCCCCGGCACGACCGAACAGCGGCCGGGAGCTGGCCCGTTCATGTCCCTCGCCGAGCTCCGCCCGGGGATGGAGGGGATCGGGAAGACGGTCGTGAGCGGGGGGAAGATCTCGACCTTCAAGGTCAGGATCGTCGATGTGGTCGATAACCCCGGCGAGCTGGACGACCACATCCTGATCCGGGCGAGCGGGGAGGCGATCGAGCGCTCCGGCGGGATCGCGGCCGGGATGAGCGGGAGCCCGATCTATGTGAACGGGAAGCTCATCGGGGCCATCTGGGGCGCGGCCTCCTTCGATGTCTCCTCCGAGCCGATCGCGCTCGTCCGCCCGATCGGGACGATGCTCCAGCTCCTCGAGCCGCTCCGGGAGCGGCTTGCCGCTCAGCCTGCCGAGCCGCTGGCGAGCGCAGCTACAGTCGTGGTGGACGGGATCGAGTTCCGCCAAGCCTCGACCCCCGTCTGGATCTCGGGCCTCAAGGGGAGGTCCTCAGCCTGGCTCAAGGAAGGCGTGGATAGCACGCTCCTCAAGGAAGGCGAGCGGGCGCTTCTCCGCTTGGGGAAGTTGGAGAAGGGCTTCCTCCCCAGCCTGGAGCTCGGCCTAGGCCGGAGGTTCGACCTGACCTTCTTTGATCTGGGGGTGCCGAGTGCCATAGCCGATAGCGATGAGGGAAGCCTCGAGCCGGGGGAGGCCGTCGGGGCGATGCTGGCCGTGGGGGATGTGAGCATCGGCTCGTTCGGAACGCTCACCTACCGCGAGGGGAACCTGCTCTTGAGCTTCGGCCATCCCTTCCTCCTCCGGGGCGAGACGGAGATGTTCCTCACCAGGATCAAGGTCCTGGACACGGTCCAGAGCCTGATGACCCCCTTCAAGTTCGGTGTCCCCGGCGCGAGGCTCGGCGCGGTCCTCGAGGACCGTTCCCAGGGGATCGCGGGGGCAGTGGGAGTCCAGCCCGAGAGCGTCGCGCTCAGGATCACCGTCCGGGATGGGACGAAGGGAGCCCAGAGCGATTTCGAGGTCGATGTCATCTCAGACCCCGACCTCCTGCCATCCCTGGTCTTCTCCGCGATCTTGAACTCGATCGACACCACGATCAACCGGATCGGGCCGGGAACGCTCGAGGTCGACTACAGCTTCCGCGGGAGGGGCCTGGGGGAGAGGGTCGAGCGACAGGACACCTTCTACAGCTTCAGCGACATCGCCGTCACCGCCCCGATGCAGATCGCCGAGGTGGCCTACCTTCTTGCGTGGAATGACTTCGTTGACCCGCAGCTCGACCGGCTCGATGTGGAGATCACGGTCGATGAGGAGGTCCGGGCCTACGAGATCATCGAGCTGGAGACCGACAAGGAGAGCTATCGCCCCGGCGAGGAGCTGAACTACACTGTCACCGTCAAGCCCTTTCGCGAGGAGGCTAAGGAGTTCCACGGGAGCATTACGATCCCTGAAGATGTGGAAGGCGAGAGCCTCACCCTCCACGCCTTCGGCGGGCCGCGTTCTTCCGACAAGGAGAAGGATGAGGAAGGGCCGAAGTTCGCGAGCCTGGAAGAGCTGATCCAAGCGATCGAAGAGCTGGGGAGCAACAACCAGCTCACGGTCGAGCTACTAGGAGTGTCTCAGAAGAGCAAGGAGAAGAGGGAGGAAGAAGAGGGGATCCGGCCGAGCAGTGTGCAGCGGCTCGAGCGCTGGGTCGTGGTCGGCGAGGAATACAAGGAGATCAAGATCGAGCAGCCGGAGCAGCCCGAGGAGGAGCCTCAACCGGGGCCGGAGGACCGGCCTCCGGAGGAGCAGGAAGAGCAGGGGAAGTGCAAGGACCCGTCTCAATGTGACTGGCCGAGCTGAGCTCGACTGGATCGTGCAGGTCACGAGGGGGCAACTCCAGCGGCCTCATCCCGCAACCATTAGCGGCTTCTCCATCGACTCCCGGACGATCAAGCCCGGAGAGATCTTCGTCGCCCTCAAGGGGGAGCGGACCGACGGGCACCTCTTCTTAGAGGAAGCCTTCCAGAGGGGGGCGAGCGGGGCGATCATCTCCCGCAGGGTCGAGGCCCCCGGCCTCTTCAACCTCATCGAAGTCGAAGATACCCTCGCGGCCCTGCAGGCCCTGGCGCGGGCCTATCGCCGGTCCTTCCGGATCCCGATCGTGGGGGTCACCGGCTCCTCGGGGAAGACCACGACCAAGGAGCTGCTCTTTTCCATCCTCTCAAGGCGCTTCCGGGCCTACCGCTCACCAGGGAACTATAACACAGAATACGGCCTCCCGCTCGCGCTCCTCGCGATGCCAAAGGAGGCCGAGGTCGGGGTCTTCGAGCTCGGGCTCCAGCGGCCTGGAGACATCGGGCGGCTGGCCGAGCTCCTCGAGCCGATGGTCGGGATCATCACGGCCATCGGGGAGGCCCATCTCGGCTTCTTCCAGTCCATCGAGGAGCTGGCCGAGAACAAGTGGGCCCTGATCGCCCGCCTCCCCCGGGATGGATTGGCGGTTGTGAACCGCGACTCTGCATACTTGCAGGCCCGGAGGCCGCCCGCGCGGGTGCGAACGGTCGGGTTCGGGCTCGAAGCAGAGGCGGAATACAGGGCCTCCGAGGTGGACGATACGAGCCTCGAGGGCCTCCGGCTCACCTTGGAGACGCCCCAGGGGAGCTTCCCGATCAGAAGCCGCCTCCTCGGACGGCTCAATGCCTACAACATCCTGGCCGCAGCAGCCGCGGCCCTCGAGCTCGGGGCCTCACCTGACGATGCCCAACGGGCCGTGGTCGAGTTCCGGCCCGTCCCCCACCGGATGGAGCTCCGCCGGTCCAGGGTCGGGCTGGTCCTCGACGACTCTTATAATGCCAATCCCACAGCGGTAAAGGAGGCCCTCCGCGCGCTCTCAAGGCTCAAGGCCTCCCACCGCAAGATCCTCGTCCTAGGGGATATGCTCGAGCTGGGCGACCGAGCGGTCGAGGCCCATCGGGAGCTGGCGGAGGCCATCATCCGAGCAGATGTCGAGCTCGTCTTCACCGTCGGGGAGCTGGCCGCGGAGACGGGGAAGGCCCTCCTCGAGCGGGGCTGGGGTGAGAGGGTCGTGCTCACGCATAGCCTCGATGAGCTCAGGGAGGCCCTCCTCGCCCGCCTCGAGGAGGGGCAGAACCTGATCCTAGTCAAGGGCTCGCGGGCGATGGGATTGGACAGGTTCGTCGATGGTCTTTCCCCGAGCCTCTAACAACAGCCGATAGTCACGAGGACTGTCTGGGGGCTGTTCTGTGCTCCTGGGGCGGAGAAGGTGATGTTCCCGGTGTAGGTCCCGGCGCTCATCCCGCTGATGTTCACCGAGACGGAGACCTGCTGGCTACCCCCAGCGCTCAGGCTCCCGCTGGTCGGGCTGAGGCTGAGCCAGCCGACGCTGGAGCTCCCGCTCCAGTTGAGCGTCCCGCCGCCGGTGTTCCTCACCGTCACCGGCTGGGAAGAGGGGTTCGGCCCGCCCTCCTGGGCGCTGAAGCTCAGGCTCGTCGGGCTGACGCTCAGCAGAGGAGGTGGTGGAGGCTGAGTCTCTCGATAAGGGGTGAGCTGGAAGGGCTGGGGGGTGTCGGCCCAGTTGCAGACGGCGATGTAATACCGCCCCGGGGAGGGGTTGCTCACCCGGATCTCCTCGTCCGGGCCATCGGTCGTCGAGCGCCAGTCATATTCCGTCGCATCCGTCCAGCAGTGCGGCGGATCGGTCGGGGTCACGGCCGAGCCGCGGCGCATGAAGAGGTCGATGTCCCCCGGGCCGCCGTGGAGCTCCACCCAGAAGGAGCTCACCCTGGAGGGGACCTCCAGGACATACTGGGTCTCGTAGAGGTAGCCGCCCCACTCGGAAGAGGCCGGGATCCGCCCCGTCACTGTCTGCTCAAAGGAGATCGGCGAAGTGGTCACTTGCTGGGTGTAAGCTAAGACCGCGAGGGCGCTTGGCTTTAGGTCAGGATCGTGGATTCCGGTGGGAATGAGGAGCGGATGAGAGGTCAGTCGCTTCTGAGGATTGGTAAAGGCGTCCTCCCTCGACTGAAGAAGATGGCCGAGTTTCTTCTGAGTGAGTGTGCTTGATGCGCTATCGCTTACGGCCTCATTCTTAACCTTGCTAACTGCTCCTCCTGCTTGGGCCAGGGCGGGCACAAGCAAGCCAAGAGTCAACGCTAAGACAAGGAGCACAAAGATCCATCGTAAACATAGGAGCTTCAGCTTTCCCCCCTCCTTTGATTAGTAAATTAGCTTGGTTTTGTTTCTCGTTTTCGTAACGACCTCCTTCTGGCCTGTCTGCTAAGCCGCGGGCATTGCCCTTGAGTAGCCACTCACTTATACCACAGATTCAAAGGGTTGTCAAGATTCTGATATCAGGGACGGTGGCAGTGCTGAGTCCATGGGGTGAAATGAGGAGAAGCAAGCCGACGATGGTCTTGGCGTCCTCCAGCTCGCCCCGGCGGAGCAGCCGCTCGACTTCGGCCAGGGTGAACTCCCGCAGCTCGATTGATTCATCCTCCGCGGGCTTCCGGCCGGCCGCGGGCTCGAGCCCCTTCGCGAGGAAGAGGACCATCCGCTCGTCGCAGAACCCAGGGGTGGTGTAGAACTCCGCGAGCTTCCGCCACTCCCGGGCAAGGTAGCCGGTCTCCTCCTCCAACTCGCGCTTGGCGCACTCCAGAGGGGACTCCCCCGGCTCCAGGGTCCCCGCGGGGAGCTCCCAGAGCTCCTTCCCGACGGGAGCGCGATACTGCCGCACCAGCAGGACCCTCTCGCCCAAGAGAGAGACGATCGCCACCGCCCCGGGGTGGCGGACGACCTCCCGCTCGTGGATCTGCCCCGAGGGCTCGGCGAGCCTGAGCAACTCCAGCCTGAGGAGCCTTCCGGAGTAGAGCACTTCAGCAGCGGCCACGCGCCAATTGCTCATCTCATCCTCGAGTTTGAGGCCCCGGGAGACCTAACTCCCGGCGGATCTTGAAATGCTCCTCAACGAAAGAGGGCGATGAGCCCCCTCATCCCGCCCTTCTCCCACCGGGGAAGAAGGCGGCTCTCATCTCTTCAGTAGCTCCTGGAGCCGCTTGAACTCCTCCTCGGGGATGTTGTAGAGGTGCTCGGGCTGGGGGAAGCGGCCCTGCTTGGTGTCCTCGATGAAGGCCTTGAAGGCCCCGAGGATCTGCTCGCTCAGGTTCACATACCGCTTGACGAACTTAGGGGTGAACCGCTCGAACAGCCCGAGCATGTCGTGGACGATCATCATCTGGCCGTCGGCCTTCGGGCCGGAACCGAGGCTCAGGACCAGGATCTCGAGCTTATCATAGATGATCTCGGCTACCTTAGCGGGGATGCACTCGAGGAGGATGGCAAAGGCCCCAGCCTCCTGGAGGGCTAAGGCGTCATCGATCAGGGCCCTGGCCGTCGCGGCGTCCCGCCCCTGGGCGCGGTAGCCGCCGAGCTGGGTGTAGGACTGCGGTGTGAGCCCGATGTGGCCCATCACCGGTATTCCGGCCCGGACGATCGCCTCGACCCGCTCGGCCATCCTCCGGCCGCCCTCGAGCTTGACCGCGTCGGTCCCGCACTCGGCCATGAACCTCCCGGCGTTGTGGACCGCCTCCTCGTTCGAGGCCTGATAGGACATGTAAGGGAGGTCGCCGATCACGAAGGCCCGCTTCGCCGCCCTCCGGACGGCCTTGGTGAAGAGGATCATCTCGTCCATCGTCATCGGGAGGGTCGTGTCGTAGCCCAAGACCGTCATGGCCACCGAGTCCCCCACTAAAATCAGGTCGACCCCCGCCCGGTCCTCCAGGAGGGCCATGGGATAATCATAGGCCGTGAGGAAGGTGATCTTCTCCCCCCGCTCGCGCATCGCATAGAGGTCTGGAATCGTCAGTCGCTTCACTTCAGCCATCTCGCCTCCTATCTCAAGAAGCCTCGGCCTTCGCCTTCGCCACCAATCTCGCCCACTCCGCATCGACCGTCTCTTGGATCTTCCTGATCTCCTCGGGGGAGAGGTGCCTGAACCGGCCCTGGAGCTTCAGATACTCCTCCACGGGGAGGCCCTTCGGCTCGAGGGTGATCCTCCATTTGAGCCCGTTCTCGACCTCATACAGCGGGAAGATCTTGGTCTGGACCGCCAGCCTGGCGAGCTTGACCGAGAGCTCGGAGGCCGACTTCCACCCCGGCGGGCAGGGTGAAATAATATGGATGAACTTCGTCCCGCGGATCGCCTTGGCCTTTTGCATCTTCCGGACCAGGTCCTCGGGGTAGGCCGGAGAGGCCGTGGCGGCGTAGGGGATCCGGTGGGCGGCCATGATCGCCATCATATCCTTCTTCGGCTCGTCCTTGGGGTGGCGCGTGGGGGTCGTGGTGGTCCAGGCCCGCCAGGGGGTGGCGCTCGACCGCTGGATCCCGGTGTTCATGTAGGCCTCATTGTCGTAGCAGACATAGATGATATCGTCGTTCCTCTCCGCCGCGCCCGAGAGGGCCTGCAAGCCGATGTCGAAGGTCCCGCCGTCCCCGGCCCAGGCCAGGACTGTAATGTCGCCCTTCCCGAGGACCTCCAGTCCGGCCTTGATCCCCGCCGCGGCGGAGGCGGCGGTCTCGAAGGCGGTGTGGAAGAGGGGGACCCTCAGGGCCGAATAGGGGAAGGCCCCGGCGATGATCGTCCAGCAGCAGGCGGGGATCACGGCGATCGTCCGCTCACCCAGGGCCTTCAGGGCATAGCGCATCACCAGGGCCGCGCCACAGCCCTGGCAGGCCAGATGGCCCGAGAGCATCAGCTCATCGGTCGGAAGAACCCCCCGCAGGGGATATGGGCTGCTCTGTTTAATCTCGATCATCGCTTCACCCCCATCCAGATGATCTCCTCCTCCGGCCGGTCGTGGGCCAGGGCGTAGGCAATGATCTCCTCGATCAGTTCAGGGGTGATGTCCCTCCCGCCCAGGCCGGCCACAAAGCCGAAGAGCGGCCGCCGCGGCTCGGCATTATAAAGCGCGGACTTGATCTCCTGGGCGAAGATCCCCCCATGGCCGAAG
The DNA here is from genome assembly GCA_024653345.1 of Candidatus Acetothermia bacterium. Classification (GTDB taxonomy): domain Bacteria; phylum Bipolaricaulota; class Bipolaricaulia; order RBG-16-55-9; family JANLFV01; genus JANLFV01. The sequence goes on along the minus strand of JANLFV010000015.1, from coordinate 11,774 downwards.
CTGATGTTCCGGTCGATCACCGCGATCTTGGGGACCTTCAAGAGATGCTCCCGGACCAAAGCTGTAGGGAAAGGGCGGAAGAGGCGGACCTTGAGGAGGCCCACTCTTTCCCCTTTGGCCCGGAGCTCGTCGATCACGAGCCTGGCGGTCGAGGTGACCGTCCCCGAGGTCACGAGGGCCAGTTCTGCATCCTCGAGTCTGTAGGGTTCTACCAGCCCATAGCCCCTCCCGAAGAGCTCCTTAAACTCCAGGTCCGCGGCCTTGGCGACCTCGAGGGCTTCCTCCATCGCCTTTTGCATCTTGTAGCGGAGCTCGAAGTATTCGCTCGGCATGGTGATCCCCCCGAAGGCCCGGGGGTCGGTGATGTCGAGCTTGAACTCCGGATTATATGGGGGAAGGTAGCGGTCGACCAGCCCCTGCTCGGGGATCTCGACCGGCTCGCTGGTGTGCGAGAGGAAGAAGGCGTCTAAGACCAGCATCGCCGGCAGAAGGACCTTCTCCGCGACCTTGTAGGCCTGGATCACGGTGTCGAGTGCCTCCTGGTTCGACTCGCAGTAGAACTGCATCCAGCCGGTGTCCCGCTGGGAGAGCGAGTCGTTCTGGTCGGTCCAGATCGACCAAGGTGGACCCATCGCCCGGTTGACATTGGCCATGACGATCGGGAGCCTCGCGCCCGCGGCCCAGTGGAGCATCTCGTGCATCAGCGCCAGCCCTTGGGCCGAGGTGGCAGTGAAGGCCCTTGCCCCCACGGCCGCGGCCCCGATGCAGGCCGCCATCGCCGAGTGCTCGGACTCGACCTTGATAAAGTTGGCACGAAGTGCCCCCTCGGCGCAGAAGTCGGCCAGAAGCTCCACGATCTGCGTCTGGGGTGTGATCGGGTAGGCCGCGATCACCTGGGCCCGGGCGAGGGCCGCGCCGTAGGAGACGGCATAATTCCCGGTGATCACCTTCTTCCCCGACGGGATCCCGGCCTTCAGTTCCACCTCGGTCGCCATCACTTCTCCTCCTCGACGAGCGAGATCACCCAGCGGGGGCACTCCTGGGCGCAGATCCCGCAACCCTTGCAGTAGTCGTAATCGACCTCATACTGATCGTCATGCCGGGAGATGGCCACATCGGGGCAGTAGGTGATGCAGTTATCGCACTGGTTGCAGCCGCCGCAGGAGAAGCACCGCTCCGCCTCGAGCTGGCCCTGCTCGAGGGAGAGGCCGAGCTCGATCTCCTCGAAGTTGGTGACCCTCTCGGGGACCGCGAGGGCCCGGCCCTGGGCCCGCGGCCGGGGCTCGAAGTAGTCTAGATTGATCCTCTCGAAGGGGACGAGGACCGGCTCTCTCTCGGGCTCAGGCTCGGGGAGCCCGCGGAGATGGCGGTCGATCGCCTCGGCCCCCCTCCGCCCGGAGGCGATGGCCTCCACCACGGTCCCCGCACCGGTAGCGGCATCCCCGCCGGCGAAGATCGGGGCCCTCAAGGCCTCGACCAGGACGGGGTCGTTGACCCTCCCCTCCCTCAGCTTGACCCCCTCGGGCAAGAAGGAGAGGTCCGGCCGCTCGCCGACCGCGAGGATCAGGTTATCCAGCTCCAGCTTGAACTCCGAGCCTTTGATCGGCATCGGGCGCCGCCTCCCTGTCTCATCGGGCGGGCCGAGCTCCATCTTGATGAATCGCGCCCCCTTGAGCTGCCCATTAGCCGTCAGGACCTCGATCGGCGCGGCGAGGAAGGTGAACTCGACCCCTTCCTCGAGCGCGGCCTCGACCTCCTCGGGGATCGCGGGCATCTCCGCCCGCGTCCGGCGGTAGACCACCACAGGCTTAGCACCCAGCCGGAGGGCCACCCGCGCGGCGTCCATCGCCGTGTTCCCCCCGCCGATCACCGCCACCCTCTCGCCCAGCTCGACCCTCTCCCCGAAGTTGACCCTCTTCAGGAACTCCAGGCCGTGGAGGACCCCCGCGGCCTCTCCTCCGGGGAGCTCGAGCTCCACCCCTGCCGTGGCCCCCACGGCCAGAAAGATTGTGTCATAGCCGGCTTGGAGTTCCTCGAGCCGGAGATCCTGCCCGACCCGGAGACCGGCCTTGAACTCGATCCCTAAATCCCTCAGCAGGGCCAGCTCGCGCTCGAGGACGGCCTTCGGGAGGCGATACTCCGGGATTCCCCAGCGGAGCATCCCTCCGGGCTTCCGCTCGGCCTCGAAGATCGCCACTTGATAGCCTTTCCGGGCGAGGAAGTAGGCGCAGGAAAGCCCGGCCGGCCCGCTCCCGACGATCGCGATCCGCTCCTTATGCCTCCTCCGAGGGGGCCGAAGGCCCTTGCCATTGTAGCCCTCATCCCCGGCCAAGCGCTCCAGGGCCCGGATGCTGAGGGGCTCATCGAGCTTTTGGCGGTTGCACTCCAGCTCGCAGGGGTGGTGGCAGACCCTACCGGTGATCGCGGGGAAGGGGTTCGTCTCGCACAGGAGCTCCCGAGCCTCGGCGAGCTTCCCCTTCAAGATCAGAGCGATGAACCCCCGGATGTCGTTCCCCGCCGGGCAGGCGTGGTTGCAAGGCGGCTCCTTCTCCTCATAGACCGGCCGGAGGTAGCGCCAGCTCCCGGTCTTGTTCGCCAGGCTTGTCCCCAAGGAGACGGCCAGCGGGGGCATCTCCCGCTCCGAGGCGAAGGCGACCACGCGGTCGGGGGCGAGCTCCTTGGCTTTAGCTTTAGTGCTCACCGGCTCGGGCCTCCTCGTAGGCCTTCTTCGTGGCCGCGGCATTCTCCTCCTTCTGGAGGGGGACCGCCTCGCGGACGGCCTCCAGGAGCGACTCCAGCCCCACCAGGCCGGTGATCCGGGCGAAGGCCCCCAAGATGGCGGTATTGATGATGGGGTTCGTGGGGTTCCCCAGGTGGTGCTCGACGGCGATCCGGTTGGCGTCGACGGTCGCGACCTTGAACCTTGCGGGGAGGCGGAATTCCCCGGGCGAGCGGTCGCTGTTAATGAGGACCCAGCCGCCAGCTTTGAGCCCGGCGGTCACATCGACCGCATAGATCAAGGTCGGGTCGAGGACCACCAGGTGGTCGGGATGGTAGATCTCGCATCGCAAGAGGATCGGGCGGTCGGAGACCCGGATGAAGGCGGCCACGGGCGCGCCTCGCCGCTCGACCCCGAAGGCGGGGAAGGCCTGGGCGAACTTCCCCTCCTTGAAGAGGGCCGCGGCCAGGATCTGGGAGGCCACGACCGCCCCTTGGCCCCCGCGGCCGTGGAAGCGGATCTCGACCAGCTCGCCGCTCACCTACGCCCTCCCCTGGCGGGGCTGCGACGGTCCGCCTCCCTGCGGGCCTGCTCTAGGCGGTGCTGGGCCTCGGCGATCCAGTTCCGGAGGGTCTCCTCCCGCTGGGGAACCTTCGGCCGCTTCAAGCGCTTCAGCCGGGCCAGGATCTCGTCGTTCTTCCTCTCTAGCGCCAGCCGGGCCTCCTCGACCTCGCGGGAGAAGCGGGCCTCCTCCAGCTCTTCCTTGGTCACACGCTTCAAGGAGAGGTTCGGCTTCCCCTCGGCGTTCTCCCCAATCACCTTGACCGTGACCTCCTCGCCCACCGCGAGGTAGCTGTTGATGTCGCTCACATACTCAGTCGCGATCTCGGAGATGTGGATCATCCCGATCCCGCCGTTGGCGAGCCGGACAAAGGCCCCGTAAGGCTTGATGGCCACTACCTCGCCCTGCAGGATCTGGCCGATGCTAAAGTCCATCATCGATCACCTTGGCGGCCTAAGGATACTGGACTTAAGCCTCGCTCTGCAACTGGAGCACTTCCGCCAGAGCCCTGGGGAAGAAGCCGCACGCGGCCTCGACCGCCCCCGGCCCGGCGAGGTTGTCTGCGCCGATGAAGTGGCCTTCGGCATAGGGAAGACGGAAGCCTAACCGCCGCAGCGAGCGGAAGAGCGCGCGCAGAGGCCGCCGGGGAAGGCGGATGATCGGCTTGCTGATCGCAAGCACACCCATGATCAGCCGGGCTATCTCTTCTAGGGTGAGGATCTCGGGCCCGCCGAGGGCAACGGTCCTGCCCCAGAGGTCCTCATCCTCAAGGGCGTGGAGGACACAGCTGACCATGTCGCCGAGCCACAGCGGCTGGAAGAGGGTCCGGCTCCTCGGGAGGGCCATGACCGGCCAACTCCGGGCCATCCTCATCAGCCCCGTAGTGAAAGGGTCACCGGGGCCGACGAGGATCGAGGGACGGAAGATGACATACCGCAGGCCACTCTTGCGGACCTCCTCCTCGGCCAGCCAGGCGGAATATGCGTATGGGAAGCGCGGCTCCGGCCGGGCCCCGAGGCTGCTCAGATGGAGGATCCGCTCCACCCCCGCGGCCGGAGCGGCCCGGACGAGCCCGGCAGTCCCGCGCCAATTCGTCTGGAGAAGTTCCTCGCGGCTCCCCTCGACGGTCGACGCGAGGTGGATCAAGCTCCTCGCGCCCGCGAGCGCTCCTGCGAAGGTTGCCGGGCACCGAAGGTCGCCAACGGCAGGCTCGCAGCCCAGGCCCTCCAAGCCCTTAAGGTCGGAGGAAGGTCGGACCAGGGCCCGGACCCGGTAGCCTCGCGCGATCAGGGCAGGGATGAGGTTCCGCCCGAGGAGCCCCGTCCCGCCGGTGAGAAAGACCCTCTCAGCCATCGACGAACTCTACCCCTTCCAGGCCGAGCTGCAAAGTTGAGGCCGCCGTTGTTGGCTCACCGGCCCTTGCACCCTGACTGACTCTAGACTATAATTAACTCTTAGGAAGGAGAGCGCGATGCGTGATAAGCTCGGTATCTATGTCCCTCGGGAGAAGCTGAAGGAGCGGCCCCTCGAGCGGCTGGCGGAACTCGCCAGGAAACAGGACCGCTCGGTCAATTACCTCGTCGTCCAAGCGATCCTCGAATACCTGAAGCGCGAGGAGAAGAAGGCCTAGGGCCGGGGAAGCCCGGCAGTCTCCGGTAATGAGCTGGGCGTCCAGATTGGGCCGTCGGCTCTTCGTCCTGCCGCTTGTCATCTATCAAGCGGCGATCTCCCCTCTTCTCCCGCACAGCTGCCGGTTCTTCCCCTCCTGCTCGGAGTATGCGCGGCAGGCGATCCTGAAGCATGGCCCTTGCCGGGGAAGCCTTCTAGCCATCAAGCGGTTCCTCCGCTGCCATCCCTTGAGCAGGGGGGGCTATGACCCTGTCCCCTGAGGCGCTCGGCCTCACTGGTCCAAGAGGAAGAGCGTGGCCGCCGAGAGCCATCCCCCCTGGTGGCCACGCACGGATCACTAGCTGGAGACGAACGAGGTCGGGCTGAGCGCGATCATCCCGGCTGTGTAGTCCGGCTGGCTCGCCCGCCTCTGCAGGAGGAACGCGGCCACTCGCTTGTTCTCCTCAGGGATCACCACCACAAGCCCCTGCTTACCCTTGACCTCGCCGAGGGTCTCCAGGGCGATCCCGGAGGTCTGGAAGGGGCTGAGTGTGGCGCTCGTTTGATAAACCAGCAGCCCGGCCAGATTGTAGACTTCCACGCTCACCTGCTGAGGCTCCGACCCGTCATTCGAGACGCTCACCCAAGCCATCCAGTCCGAGGTCGTATTGTAATAGGCTGCCAGTCGGGTCGCCTGGATCGTCTCCTCCGGGGAGGCCTTGGCATGGCCGGACCTGGTCAACGCTGCCACTAGGCCTGCCAGCCCGCCCAGTCCCAGATACTGGAGGAACTTCCGCCTGTCCGCTTTGGGGCCATGCCCCTGCTCATGGGCCATCTCTTCTACCTCCATTCCTCAAGGGATTGTTGAGCTGGAGCTCGTGTGCGCCATATCTCACCTCCCGAGGTGAGTGTAGGTCTGGCCTTCCAGGATGTCAAAACCGCTCACGGGGGAGATTGACATCCCGACGGCGGCATGCTATGCTAACGTTTGAGATGCCGAAGAGTAGAGCGAAGCTGCTCGGATCGACCGGTCTGCGGTTCTTCTTTGCCCCCTGAGGGGGGCAAGAATTCCTCTTCCCAATTGCAATCCTGACGGAGTTCGTGGTCGAGAGTTCCATTTGGCACAGCCAGGAATCTTCTGTAGAAAGGTCCACCATGGTCCAGATTGAAGAGCTCGAGCAGCAAGTGAAGGCCCTCGCGGAAGAGGGCCGGGAGCGCTTGGAACAAGCCGGCTCTCTCGAAGAGTGCGAGGCAGTCCGCGTGGCCCTGCTGGGGCGAAAGGGCAAGATCACGGAGCTATTTCAGCTCTTGCCCCAACTCCCACCGGAGGCCCGCCCCGAGGCGGGCAAGTTGATCAATACCCTGAAAGATCAGTTCCAAGAGGCGCTGGAGCAGCGGCTCGCGGCCCTCAAGGCTGAGACGATCGAGAGGAGGCTCCAGGAGGAGGCGGTCGATGTGACCCTCCCGGGGAGGCCGGTGGCCTTAGGGAGGCTCCACCCCTCGACGCAGGTCCTGCGCGAGATCTACAGGATCTTCTCGGGGATGGGGTTCCAGGTCTTCGAGAGCCCGGAGATCGAGACCGACGAGCATAACTTCCAGTTGCTGAACATCCCCCCGGACCACCCCGCAAGGGACATGTGGAGCACCTTCTACCTGGTCGAGCCGGGGCTCCTTCTGCGGACCCATACCTCGCCCGGGCAGATCCATGTGATGCGCAAATTCGCCCCCGAGCCGATCCGGGCGATCCTCCCCGGGAAGTGCTACCGCTACGAGCAGGTGACGGCCCGCTCGGAGATGATGTTCCACCAGGTCGAGGGGCTGGCGATCGGGAGGAAGATCACGATGGCCGACCTCAAGGGGGTCCTCACCGAGTTCGCCCACCAGATGTTCGGCGAGGGAAGAAGATTCCGCTTCCGCGCGAGCTACTTCCCCTTCACCGAGCCGAGCCTGGAGATGGACATGGACTGCATCCTCTGCGGCGGGCGGGGCTGCCGGGTCTGCAAACACACCGGCTGGGTCGAGATCCTCGGGGCAGGGATGGTCCATCCCCAAGTCCTGCGGAATGGGGGCTACGACCCCCAAGAGTTCACGGGCTTCGCCTTCGGGATGGGGCCGGAGCGGATATTAATGCTGAAATACAACATCGACGACATCCGGCTCTTCTTCGCGAACGACCTGCGGTTCCTGGAGCAGTTCTCAGGAGGGCCAAGATGAGGGTTCCCCTAAGCTGGCTGAGGGAGTATGTCGATCTCCCCGAGGATATCGAGGAGCTGGCGGAGCGGCTGACCCTGGCGGGGCTGGAGGTGGCCAAGATCGAGTATCTCGGGCTTGCGGCTCGGGCCCGAGAAGGAGGGCATGAAGAAGGCGGCCGGGCCACCCTCGACTGGGAGGGGATCTACATCGGGGAGGTCCTGGAGGTCAAGCCCCATCCGAACGCTGATAAGCTGGTCATCGCTGTGGTCGATTATGGCCGCGGGCCGAGGGAGTCGGTCACCGGCGCGCCCAATATCCGGGTCGGCGACCATGGTCAGAAGGTAGCCGTGGCCGAGCCGGGGGCGAGGATCATCGACGCCTATGGTCCTGAGCCGAAGCCCGTCAAGGTCAAGGCCGCGGCCATCCGCGGGGTCCGCTCCGAGGTGGTCCTCTGCTCGGAGAAGGAGCTAGGGCTCTCGGACGACCACAGTGGGGTCCTGATACTCGAGCAAGACTTAAAGGTCGGGACACCGCTCTCCGAGCTCTTGCAGGATGTGGTCCTCGAGCTTGACCTCACCCCGAACCTCGCGCGGTGCTTCCCGATCATCGGCGTGGCAAGGGAGGTGGCCGCCCTCACGGGGCAGAGGTTCAAGACCCCCGAGGTCGAGTGGCACCCCACCGGGCCGGGGATCTCCGGTCAGGTCGAAGTGGAAATTTGGGACCCCGACCTCTGCGCAAGGTATACCGCCGCGCTGGTCCGGGGGGTGAAGGTCGGCCCCTCCCCCTTCTGGATGAGAAGGCGGCTCACTCTGGCCGGGATGCGCCCGATCAACAACATCGTCGACATCACCAACTATGTGATGCTCGAGTGGGGCCAGCCTCTGCACGCCTTCGACTACCGCCGGCTCCACAGCCCTGATGGTCCCGGGAAGAGGATCATCGTCCGGCGGGCCCGGCCGGGTGAGAGGATAGTGACGCTCGACGGGGTCGAGCGCGCGCTCACAGAGGAGATGCTCCTCATCGCCGACCCTGAGGGGCCGATCGCCCTCGCCGGTGTGATGGGCGGGCTGGAGACCGAGGTGACCGCCTCGACCGCGGATGTCCTGATCGAGTCGGCCAGCTTCTCCAGCACCAACAACCGCCGGACGGCCCAGGCCCTAAGATTGATGAGCGAGGCCGCGGCCCGGTTCGGGAGGGGCGTCCCGCCCGAGCTGGCCCCTCTGGCCCTCAAGCGGGCGGCCCAGTTGATGCGGGAGCTGGCCGGCGGAGAGATCGCCTCCGGGATCGTCGATGTCTACCCGGTGAAGCAAAAGGAGGTCGAGCTGGAACTCGACCCCCGCGAGGTCGAGCGGCTCCTCGGGCTGGCGGTCCCCCGGGATGAGATCATCGCGCTCTTGGAGCGGCTGGAGTTCGCTTGCCATCCCCAGGGGGAGGCGATCCGGGTGAAGGTCCCCTGGCACCGGCTCGATGTCTCCTGCCCCGCCGACCTCGTGGAGGAGGTGGCAAGGCTCATCGGCTACGATAAGATCCCCGCCACCCTGATGGCCGAGCCCCTGCCGCCGCAGCATCGCGACCGCACGCTGGAACTGGAGGAGCAAGTCCGGGAGATCTTGGTCAGCTGCGGCCTCTCCGAGGTGATCACCTACTCCCTCACGAGCCCCGAGGCCGGGGCCAAGCTCGACCCGAACTCCAGCCCCGAGGACTACCTCCACATCGCCAATCCCCTCTCTCGAGAGCGGTCGGTCCTCCGCCGGTTGCTCCTCCCGGGGCTGCTGGAGACGGTCGCGGAGAACCTGAAGCACCGCGAGCGGGTGGCGATCTTCGAGCTCGGGCGGGTCTACTTGCCCGCCGGGAAGGGCCAGAGGCCGCGCGAGCCCCGCAGGCTGGGAATAGCCCTCGCCGGGCCGCGGGAGAGGCTCTCCTGGCATGTGAAGCCACGGGCGATGAGCTTCTTCGACCTGAAGGGGATCATCGAGGAGCTCCTCCGGGGGCTCGGGCTCGAGGGCCGCTTCGAGCGGCCGAGCCGGCCGCACCCGAGCTTCCATCCCGGTCGGACGGCCAAGCTCCTGATCGGAGGAGAGGAGGTCGGCCTCCTCGGGGAGCTCCACCCCCGGGTGAAGGAGGCCTTCGAGCTCGAGCTGGAGTGGCCGGTCCTGGCGGCCGAGCTGGACCTGGAGGCCATCCTCGCGCTCGCGCGGGCCACACCGGTCGGGCGCTACCGCCCCCTCCCGCAGTTCCCCGCGGTCCTGCGGGACCTAGCGATCGTGGTCGATGAAGCCATCCCCGCCGAGAGGGTGGCCCAGGCCATCAAGGCCGCGGGCGGCGAGCTCCTCCGGGAGCTGGTCCTCTTCGACCTTTACCAAGGGCCGCCGATCCCAAAGGGGAAGAAGAGCCTGGCCTTCCGCCTCCGGCTCCAGGCCGAGGATCGGACCCTCACCGACGAGGAGGCCGACCGGCTCCGCTTACAGATCGAGGCCCGGCTGGCCGAGGAGCTGGGAGCCGAGCTGAGGAAGTAAAGCAAGGCCCACTTGCCCAGAAGGAGCCAGGGAGGCTAGACTATCTTTGCCTGTGGAGGTGAGCACCATGGAGGTCTTGGAGGAGGGCCGAGGCGAGCTGATCCAGCCGCCGGATGTCGAGGGCTTCCGCCGCTGGCTCCGGGAGAATAAGTCCATGGCCTTGAAGGACAAGCTCATGTCCGAGCATGAGGCGGTGGAGCGGTTCGTCCATGACGGCGATTACATCGGGTTCGAGCTCTATGGGACCGTCCGCTGCCCGATGTCGATCTCACGGGAGATCGTCCGCCAGGGCAAGAAGAGGCTCCGGCTCGCCGGCCAGGGGCTGAACGAGCTGGACCTGCTGATCGCGGCCGGGCTGGTGGAGAAGCTCGACCTCACCTACATCGGCTACGAGGTCTACGGGCTCTCGGACATCCTCCGGCGGGCGGCCGAGGGCGGGAAGGTGAAGATCGTCGAGTGGTCCAACGCCGCGATGGCCTGGAGGTTCAAGGCCGCCGCGCTCGGAGTCCCGTTCATCCCGGTCCGCTCGATGCTCGGGACCGATACCTTCAGGTATAGCGCCGCCAAGGCCGCAAGGTGCCCCTTCACCGGGCTCAAGCTCACGCTCCTCCCGGCCCTGATCCTCGATGTCGGGATCATCCATGTCCACCGGGCCGACCGCTACGGGAACTGCCAGATCGACGGGATCAGCGGGTTCGCCATCGAGATGGCCAGGGCCTCGAAGAGGCTGATCATCTCCGCGGAGGAGATCATCCCGACCGAGGAGATCCGCCGCTACCCCGAGCGGACGGTCATACCCTACTTCCTGGTAGATGCCGTGGTCCACGCCCCATTCGGCTCCCACCCCGGCGATATGGCCTACATGTATGATCGCGACGCGGAGCATTTGAAGGAGTTCCTCGAGGCGGCCAAGACCGAGGAGGGGACCCGGGCCTATCTGAAGAAGTATGTCTACGACATCAAGGACCATCAGGAGTATCTCCAATTGATCGGCGAGGAGCGCCTGGCCGAACTCGGGCGGAAGGTCAAGGGGAGGTGAGCCGATGGCCGAGAGAGCCTACAGCTCGACTGAATTGATGATCTGCGTCGCCGCCAGGCTGATGGAGGACGGGACGGGGGCCTTCATCGGGACGGGGATCCCGATGCTGGCTGCCGCCCTAGCCAAGCGGCTCTATGCCCCGAACTTGGTCCCGATCTTCGAGTTCGGCGGGATCGGGGCCTCGCTCGAGGACCTCCCCCTCGGGGTCGGGGATATCCGGACCTTCCACAAGGCGCTGATGGCCGCGGGGATCTGCGATGTGATGGAGACCGCGACCAGGGGCTTGATCGAGTATGGCTTCCTCGGCGGGGCCCAGATCGACCCCTACGGGAACCTGAACAGCACCGTCATCGGGGACCACGACCGCCCGAAGGTGAGGCTCCCCGGCTCCGGCGGGGCGAACGATGTGGGGAGCCTCTGCTGGCGGACGATCGCGATCATGAAGCACGACAAGCGCCGGTTCGTGGAGAAGGTCGATTTCTTGACTACTCCGGGCTATCTGGACGGCCCGGGCGCGCGCGAGCGGGCCGGCCTCCCCGCCGGGACCGGGCCCTACCGGGTCGTCTCCGACCTCGCCCTGCTAGGGTATGACGATAAGACCAAGCGGATGAAGCTCCTCGCGGTCAACCCCGGCGTGACGGTCGAGCAGGTGGTCGAGAACACCGGCTTCGAGCTGATCATCCCCAAGAAGGTCGGCCAGAACGAGCCCCCGACCCGAGAAGAGCTTGCAGCTCTCCGGGAGGAGATCGACCCGCACAGGCTGTATATCTAAGGCCGAATCCGGCTTAGCACGTGTCGGTGAAGGCGGTGACGCCGCTGAACGTATCGGCTTGCTGCTCCAAGGGCTCGCGCGGCTTGGGGTCGAGCCGGGCTTTTCGTCTTCACTGAGCTGAGGCGTTATTGGTTGCCTCAGTCAATGGCGCATCATCTCGACAGTACCAACTCAAGCCTTCGGGAACCGTTAGCGGGCTGTGATGAGCACCTCGCCGTGCAGAACCTGAGAGTTCTCCCCCGCATCGAGCCTGAACTTGAGGTTCCGCAGCGCCTCGGGCCTGGGAGCTTGGTCCCCCAGGCCTCGGCAACCCTGGTAGTAGCGCCGGACGACCTCTTCGGCTGGACGATCTGTAACTGCAAGAG
>JANLFV010000014.1 GCA_024653345.1 Candidatus Acetothermia bacterium | reverse complement strand
CCTTGGACCTTACCCCTCCCTAACAGAGGTGTCCAATCCGAGGGGTCCACTACAGCCGAATCCTCGGCCCCTGGGATGGCCCGAAGGTCTTCGATTCTGTCGCTTGGAGGAAGTGGTATCAGCAATGGTATGAGTCTGATGATGCTTTTGAGAAGGCCTTAGAAGCCCATAATATCCTTGTGCGCTCCGGCTTTTGTGGCATGGTCTACGCCTGGGACCGGCCAAAGGGGGGTAATGTGCTGCTAGCAGGCTTCAAGGAAATCGATCTGGTCCAGTTGCAGTCCTGGATGAGCATCGCGGTCGTGCTGCCGCCAGCCCTGGACTCTCTGGGAACGCCAAACTTGCGCCTCTTAGAGGCTTTGCAAATTCTGGAATCCATAGAGCCCACTTTGCTAGCGACTTGGCTGCAAGCCTTGGCAGAGGCTCTCGAGAATGGCCAATTCGATATGGTCTACGACAGCCTACTGCTGCAAGGCTTAAACAAAGTTGAGCAAGCGTTATTACTGGCTTTGGACACCCAGGATTTCCAAGAGGCCCGAAGCTTCTTGCAAGGGTTTGCACACGGACTTAGGGCTGCGGCTATCGACCTGGCAACACAGCCACCCCTTAGCCGAATGGGCGAGATGGTTGCGCTAGGGACCGAGATAGCATTCTATTTAGCAGGGTCCATTCCTCCTGCTATGACTCCACAGGCTGCCAATGACTTTGCCGGGGCCTTTGTCACTAACTGGGCAAATGCTTATAGGGCTATAGAGGAAACATTCGGTACAGATGCTGCCGAAAGTTTCACAGATCAGGTGGAGGCAATAGCTCGCCATATCATAAGGCAGTACAAGGCTGCTATTATACCTTTCACCTGTGGCCCTGGTTGCCAGCTATTGAAGGGCCTCTCGGGTTTTCAGCAGTGGGCAGGGCTCCCAGGCAGCGATCAAAGCCGCCGTGTAGAGATTATAGTAGGTAGTATTACCATCCTTTGTAATATTATTCAGCAGGGACTTACAAGGGACTCCTTTGATCAACCATGGCAGCTTGTAGGAATTATTGGAGAGGATGGCACACCTTTTGATCCAGAGAAGCATCAGAATGCTTTCATAGTGATGCGAATTCCAAATGCACCCGGTCAAACAACCTGGCAGATGTGGGGGCTCCCTCTCTCGATCGTGATCGATACTAAAGGGATTACAATTGTCGGTCGTGGCGATCACTGTGAGAACTGTGCGGCTAATGTCAATGAGATCTTGAATTGGATTGAGCAAGCGTTGGCTATCTTAGATCGGCAAATACCCCGAGATATCCTCGGGAAGCCACTGGATCGTGGAATTGTCACCTATGGCTCCACTAATATGGATGCTAAGGGTACGGAAGCAGCGCTACAGGCAATAAAGGACAGGTGGGGGATTGATCCGAATGTAGCGATTCTCGTCTGGCGGATGACTCCGAACGGACTCGAATGGGAGTGCGTGGGAGGTAATTGCCAATATTTCAAGGACGAAGAGCTCCAGAAGATGGCTTGTAAGGAGGCTACTGGAAATGCCAGTTGCGATGCTTGTGAAGGATTTGGTTGTCAGGAACAACAGGGTAATGGTGGCAACGCTTCGGGAGGTGATTCATCTTCCCCAGCAAGCGGGGCTGCACCACCACTTGTCGATGATCCCAGTGAGTGCCCTCCTGGGATGACCTGTATGCTATCTCTATAATCTTACGGTAGTGGAGATAGATGAAATAAGGTCTTGGTAATAGATTGCAAGAGGTTCATAGCTCCTTTAGTGGAAGGAGGGAGTCCCATGAGAAGATTGGGAATAGGGATAGTATTGTTGGTGTTATTCATGTCAGGAGTAGTCGGAGGAGGGACGCTATCCCTGTTTCAGACTGCCGCAGTAATGGAAAGGGGAGTGGGTCAACCTCAGACACCACTTCAGCCATGGCTGCCAATCGAGCCTGCAGTAGAGCTCACAGTTTGCCCCGAAGGGCCCCCGATCTGCCAGTTCCAAAAGATTCAGGACGCTATCGATGCAGCCCCCGATACCCCTCCTCTTCTCCCCTTCTTGGAGACCCCTTTCAAAATCCCCCTTATCCACATCTTACCCGGCATCTACGTAGAGAACCTGGTCATTCTTAAGAGCGTCTGGTTACAAGGTGTTGGACAGGAACTGGTTACTCTCCGCAGTATTGCTGTTAATACCGGTATTCAGACAGGAGAGTTAAGTACAGAGGAAGTTCTGCGACCAACTGTCTTCATCGCTAGCTCGAATTATCTCGTGGTAGGCCTTGAAGGACTGGCTATCGAGGGAGGGCTTCAGATAGTAGGTTTGGTAAGAGGCTTCATCCGCAACAACAGCTTTAAGATAGGCGGGATCCTTCTTACTGGTACTTTAGCTGACTTACTTATCGCTGACAACTCTATTACAACCACCTTTGTTGGCATCCGCCTCCTCAAAGTCGGCCGAATTCCCGGGGTTGGTGAGGCCATGAGCGTAGCTATCGTAAATAACAGTCTCTACAACAACCAACCGCCATTAGGACGGGGGAATGCGATTGAGGTTTGGGAGTCTGAAGATGTATTCATTGGACTTAACCAAATTTTTAGAAATAATAGGGGTGTTTACATTTTAAATACCGAAAATATTACTATACAGGGGAATGTTTTTAAGCACAATAATACTGGAATCCATGCATACTTCAGCCGAAGGGTGTCAATCCCAGATAACCTATTGGAGTAGAATATTAATGCTGTGGAGCTGTCAGACAGCGATTGCCTCATTGAAGAGAGCAATATTATAAACAATGAAAGGGATGGTCTCATTATCTGGAGTGGTGAGGTGCAAATTATCGGGAATGTCGTCACCCATAACAAAGATACTGGTCTAAGGGTATATAATATCAAGGATGTAATATCATGTCAAGAAATTATATTGCAGACAATGGTGTTAATTACGCAGATATATTGGGTCAACCCAGTGAGGAGTTGCAGCAGATATGCGAAAGAGGTGGGTAGGGTCTTGAAGGCAACACTGAGGGGAACCTCTGCCCGGAAGATTACCCCTGGCCTGCGGGGTTTGTGAAGGGGTCAGGATAGAGCAAATGGTGCACAAGTGCTGGGTCCGGTCTTGCATCGCAACATTTCCCCGGGGCTCCGCCGCTTGCTAGAAGTCGGATTGCAAGATGCGACCCCAAACGGTCTTTCGATTTATCTGACGATATTGCAAGACTCTTAGGGAGGCTGGCCATCAATGCCAGCATCTCAGGCTTGTACAGGACAGCGAGAGAGATCGAAGATGCTACGGAGAATATAGCCAGAATCCAGAGAACCATCCAGCTCTCCCTCCAACTGCTAGATCAGGAGGGGCGGGGCTGGACGTTGCAGAAATTGGCAGATAGTTATGAGATCGATATAATAGCAACGAACGGTGAGGAAGACACTACCGTCTACATTCTGGTCGAACCATACTTGGAGAACGATCCTTATGATCTGCAAAGGGTTGTTGATCGTGTTAAGTCAGCTATTCGCGCGATAGGCAATGTCTATCATACTGATCCGCCCATGTGCCAGGGGCAGCCGGTCATAGTCCTGGTGATCGATGGTGCTGCCGAAGGAGCCGTGGAAAGCCTGTGTCAGTCGCTGGCGAGTATACCTACATATCCTCTTGTGGTAATTGTTGACGGCAAGGTTCTAGCGGTATATGGGAATGGGATCGACCTAGAGGAGGCGCAGAAGTTGTGCGAATCCATGGGGCTTTGCAAGCCCCATGGCTCTGGCGGTGGAGGTGCGGAGCCTCCTCCTTCGAATCAAGAAGAATCTGATATCTCTACAACCATAGTTACTGCGCCACCAGTCAGCCTTATGGATGGCCAGGTCCGCATGCAGTCTGTCCCCTAAGGCAGGCCGATTGTTGCAAGGGTGAATGGTGGGGACGAAAGGAGGGAGAGAATGAGCATAGTTGAAGGGAAGACAGGGATTCTTCTGCTAGGGATAGTTACGATCGGTATGCTGGCTATTCTGGTAGTTGGTGGCTCGCCGGAGCCGCCCACTACCGTGGCCGACTTTACTGTCTGCCCCAGCGGCTGCCCCTACTCCTCGATCCAGGAGGCGATCGACGCCGCACCGGCGTGGACGCATATCTTGGTCAAAGAGGGCACATATACGCCCGCTGATGGGGAAAGCATTACCATCAGTAAGGACCTCATCCTGGAGGGTGAAGACCCCGAGAAGGTGATCATCAGGGGCGGTGCTCATCTCCGTTGGGGATCGCCAGGGTACCGATACTCCCTTCCTATAATGGTAATTGAAGACGCTCATGTAGTGATCACAGGGTTCACCATTAGTGGCAATTGGACACCCCAAACCCTGTCCGTCGGGGATGAGGTCGGCATCGCCATTCGTGGGAGATCGGATGCGAGCATCTTTAACAACCATCTGCACAACATCAATGGGACAGGTATTGTTGCAGTAGATACTACACAAGTCGCAATATTTGACAACACGATCAGGAATACTTACGGGATATCAATAGCGGGTAGAGCACAGGCTTCTATTTATGATGATAATGTAATTACTGGCGGCCGGTATAACCCCGGAATCTTTGTTCGCCAAGAATCTCAGGCGCGCATTTGGGGAAATTTCGTTCATGATAACGGCGCAATAGGAATTCAGGTAGGGCAGGAATTTTATGCAGGTACAGGATGGGTGACCTTTAGGGCCATGGCTCAGGCAAGTATCTACGACAATGAGATTTCCAGTAACATGCTTGAGGGCATAGTTATTGCCGGAAATGGGATGGCTGACATCCTCAATAATAGGATCCATCATAATGGCTGGGCCGGGGTCGCTGTTGCCGTAACAAACCCAGCTGCAGACTGTAATTCGATCCAACCCCCTTATGGATTTGACCCGGAGTATCCCTTCAAAGGAGTGCTGACCGGCTGGGCCAATGAGGTTCATGATAACAGCCAGGGTTATGAGTGCAGGTATCCAGGAGCTGAAGGATCAGCCCTCTGCCCTCCCCCTCCTGCCCACGGGCTCGACCTCTGCCCTCCTGACTACCCCTGGCCTCCGGGGTTTGTGAAGGGGCCTTGAGCCTATTTCTTCTGGCACTTCATTGGCTCATGACAGAGGATAGAGGGGCCGAGGGCTTAAAATTACCGGCCCCAAAGCCTAAGGAGGTGGCGAGAGATGTTCAACTTCGGAAGGCGTTCCGAGTCTATTAGGCTAGGGTTGCTACTGCCTTTGGCAGTTGCAACCGGGGTAATGACCTCAGCAGTGTCCCGGGTGGCCTCGCTGCTCGTCTGCCCTCAGGGCTGCCCATTCTCCAGTATCCAAGCGGCGGTTGATGCTGCCAACCCTGGGGATGTCATCCAGATCGCCCCAGGGGAGTATGCGGAAAGTCTGGCAATCGCAAAGGACCTCACCCTGCAAGGGGCGAGAGACGGTTTCGTAAGTGATTTGAAAGGCCTTTATCTCAGCGAGGCCTTTGAGGAAGCCGATATCCTCCGCGCTCAGGAGGAGACAGTCATTCGCGGGCCGGGAGCCATTCCAGGCCCAGTGATCCAGGTCCGGGAAGGCTATCATGTAGTGATAGACGGCCTTTCGATCACGAAAGGCTACGAGTCTATCAAGCAAGTCGAGATCGAAGACCACGGGATTGCCGTGCAGTCCGGAGCACAAGTAGTTGTTAAAAAATAGCATCATCGACAATATCGGGGGCTTCGGTCTCCTGATCGAGTCTGCCATCGTGACGATCGCGGATAGCATGGTTCTTGAAGGGAATACGGGGATCGAAGCTATAGGAGACTCTCAGGTCACAATCGCGAATACCTGGATCGGAGCTCATGCAACGGTGGCGGTCCACCTCGGTGACACCGTTCAAGCTATCCTCACGGGCAACTCTATCTACAGCCATGCAGTGTGGGGCATCTCCGTGGTCGGTCTAGCGCAGGTGAGGCTTGAAGACAATGAGTTCTTGAACAATAGCAGAGCGCTCGATGTGGGCGGTGAGGGTCCTCAGGTCTATCTACAGGGTAATCAGTTCAAGCGGAATGGCACAGGAATTTGGATATTGAGTGGCCAAGCTGTCATCATAGACAATCAACTTGAAGAAAATTGGGGGACAGCTATACACTTAGGAGGAGTAAACACTCAGGTCACGCTGGTTAAGAATACAATCTCCAACAACCAGGGCGATGGCATTCAGCTCGGCTCGATACTCGCCGAGATATCGGATAATAAGATCATTGACAATGAGGGGTGTGGGATTCGCATATTTACGGCGGCGGTTGCAGGCAAAGACAATGAAATCCACGACAATGCCGAAGGTGACCTCCGCCCTTCCGACTACCCCTGGCCGGAGGGGTTTGTGAAGGGGGCATAACCCTGCTCTATCTCACACTCGCTTACTGGAGCAGCTCATTGATGGTCTGCCGAAAGCTGAGGTGGATGGCAAAGGTCAGTCATCCCTCCTATTAGCCTGCTCCGACCTTGCACCCTCCAGCTTGAAGTAGACCTGCTTGGCCGCGGCCTGCTCCGCCTCCTTCACCCTTCTGCCTCGGCCCAGCCCCTCGAGCCCGGCGACCTCGACCCGGACGGTGAAGACCTTCTGATGATCCGCTCCCTCCTCTTGGAGCAGCGTGTAGACCGGCCGGAGGCCCCGCCGCTGGGCCTCCTCCTGGAGGAGCGACTTGTAGTCCGTCATCCGCTGATGCCGCTCGACCTTCTCCACCTCGGCGCGGAGTTGGTCCACCACAAACCGGGCTGCCCGCTCGTAGCCGGCCTCGCGGAAGATCAGCCCGACGAGCGCCTCGAAGGCGTCGGCGAGGATCGACCGGCGGCTCCTCCCGCCGCTCTCCTCTTCCCCCACGCCGAGGAGCAGGGCCGCGCCCAGGTTGAGGGCGGTGGCGCGCTCGGCCAAGACCGGCCCGCTCACCACTACTGACTTGATCTTCGTCAGATCACCCTCCGCATGGAAGGGGAAGGCGTGAAAGAGGTGCTCGCTGATCGCCAGTTCGATCACCGCATCGCCCAGGAATTCCAAGCGCTCGTTCGACTCCCCCTCCTCCGGGCGCTCGTTCACATAGGAGCTGTGCAGGAACGCCTCGCGGAGCTTGCTGGCCGGCAGTCGAAGGGCTCTCTCCAGGGAGAGCAGCACTCGATTGCTCTCAGTCGCCTTCTTCCGCACCACTTCCAGCCCGAGCAGGGCTACAGCGTCACGTCCTCCGTGACCAACTCCTCTCGGGCTTGTTCCACCTCCTCGCGATAGCGCTCCAGGATTATCTTCTCCAGCTTCATCCGGAACTCGTTGTCGATGGGGTGGGCGATGTCGCGGAACCCGCCCCTGTCCATCTCCCGACTTGGCATGGCGACGAAGAGCCGCTCCTTACCCTGGATCACTTTGACGGAGTGGATGACGAAGACGTCGTCAAAGACCACGGAACAGAAGGCCTTCAGATTCCCCTCGCTCTTCATCGGCCGGATCTCGACCTTCGTGATCTCCATAACCCACCTCTGTTCGCCAGGATAGTCGCGTAATTCTAGCACGGAACTGGTCGGTTTGGCAAGGGCTGTGGCTCCGGCGCGAGCTTGGCCGGTCGCTCCCGGAGCTCTATGTTGCTGGCTCGGGCCTTTGGTAGAATGATCCGCAAGGAAACTCTCTTCCTCTCGGCAACAGTCTCCATGAGGCAATTCGGCCTCTTGACAGGTGGGGGGAGCCGTGTTATACTTAGGGTTGCCCATAGGGGTGGGATAGAGTGGGTCATTGAAAAGTGAAGAGCATGGCCAAAGGCATGTTCCGTGAGTTTAACCTAGAGAGTATGATCCCGGCTCAGGATGAACGCTAGCGGCGCGCCTAACACATGCAAGTCGTGCGCGAAAGGCCCCGCAAGGGGCCGAGTAGAGCGGCGAACGGGTGAGTAACGCGTGGCTAATCTGCCCTCTCGCCAGGGATAACTGCTCGAAAGGGCGGCTAATACCTGATGGTGCTGGAGGCCTCCGGGCCGTCCAGCTAAAGGCCCCGCAAGGGGCTGCGGGAGGAGGGGGCCACGTCCTATCAGCTAGTTGGCGGGGTAAAGGCCCACCAAGGCGATGACGGGTAGCCGGGCTGAGAGGCTGTCCGGCCACATGGGGACTGAGACACGGCCCCGACTCCTACGGGAGGCAGCAGTGGGGAATCTTGGGCAATGGGCGCAAGCCTGACCCAGCGACGCCGCGTGGGGGAAGAAGGCCTTCGGGTCGTAAACCCCTTTTCTGAGGGAAGAATAAGCGGGGGAGGCAATGCCCCCGCGATGACGGTACCTCAGGAATAAGGGACGGCTAACTCTGTGCCAGCAGCCGCGGTAAGACAGAGGTCCCGAGCGTTATCCGGATTCACTGGGCGTAAAGGGCGTGTAGGCGGCCGGATAAGTCTCCTGTGAAAGCCCTCGGCTTAACCGGGGGAGGTCAGGTGATACTGTCCGGCTCGGGTGCAGGAGGGGGGAGTGGAACTACCGGAGTAGCGGTGAAATGCGCAGATACCGGTAGGAACCTCGATGGCGAAGGCAACTCCCTGGCCTGCCACCGACGCTGAGGCGCGAAAGCGTGGGGAGCGAAAGGGATTAGATACCCCTGTAGTCCACGCCCCAAACGATGCGGGCTAGGTGTTGGGCCTCTTAATGATGGCTCAGTGCCGCAGCTAACGCGTTAAGCCCGCCGCCTGGGGACTACGGCCGCAAGGCTAAAACTCAAGGGAATTGACGGGACCCCGCACAAGCGGTGGAGCACGTGGTTCAATTCGATGGTAAACGAAGAACCTCACCTGGGCTTGACATGCACGTGGTACCAGACCGAAAGGCGCGGGACCCCCAGCTTCGGCTGGGGGAGCGTGCACAGGTGGTGCATGGCTGTCGTCAGCTCGTGTCGTAGGACGTCGGGTTAAGTCCCGCAACGAGCGCAACCCCCGCCACCAGTCGCCAGCGGTTCGGCCGGGGACTCTGGTGGGACCGCCGGTGAATAGCCGGAGGAAGGAGGGGATGACGTCAAGTCAGTATGCCCCTTACGCCCAGGGCGACACACGTGCTACAATGGCCGGTACAAAGGGCAGCAAACCCGCAAGGGCGAGCAAATCCCAAAAAGCCGGCCTCAGTTCGGATTGGGGTCTGCAACCCGACCCCATGAAGTCGGAATCGCTAGTAATCGCGGGTCAGCCATACCGCGGTGAATACGTACTCGGGGTTTGTACACACCGCCCGTCACACCACCCGAGTGGGGAGCACCCGAAGTCCCTGCGCCAAGAGCAGGGCCGAAGGTGAGCTTCATGAGGAGGGTGAAGTCGTAACAAGGTAGCCGTAGGGGAACCTGCGGCTGGATCACCTCCTTTCTAAGGAGCACAACGCGTGCTTCAAGCGCCCTCTCTATCCCGCATGCCCAGAGGCTATGCTCTTCACTTTTGCCTTTCCTGCCCTGATCGGTCATCATCTTCCCGTGATGTCTTCCCAAAGGGCGATAACCTTGCTCCTCTTCAACGGTCAAGTGATCACCCTCGGCAGGCCCTCCCGGGCCGAGGCCCTCGCCATTTCGGGCGACCGGATTGCGGCCGTGGGAAGCTCCGCCCAAGTCGCCACCCTAGCCGGTGAGGAGACGGAGGTGGTCGATCTCCAGGGCCGGGCCGTCCTCCCCGGCTTCATCGATGCCCACACTCATCTCGTCTCGACCGGGCTCGTCGAGACGATCTACCTCGACCTGGCCGAGGCTAGGTCCCTGGAGGAACTTCTGGAGCTCGTCCGTGCGGCTGCGCACCGCAGGGCCCAGGGAGAGTGGCTCATCAGCCGAAGGTGGGACGAGACCTACTGGCCGGAGAAGCGCTACATCGAACGGCGAGACCTCGACCGCGTCGCCCCGGACCATCCAGCAGCCCTCTTCCGCGTCGACGGGCACTTGCTTTCCGTCAACTCCAAGGCCCTCGAGCTGGTCAAGCTCCCCGGAGAGCTTGCTGGCTGCGCCGACCTCGAGCGGGGCCTCCTCTGGGAGGAGGCGGCCTGGTGGTTCCACGAGCAGCTCGAGCCCGAGCAAGAGGAGCTCGAGCGGGCGATCCTGGCCGGCGCGCGCTTGGCCCACTCCCTGGGGATCACCTCGGTCCACGACATCGTTAAGCCTGGCCATGTGAGAGCCTACCAGGCACTGGGGGCGAGGGGTCAGCTCAAGCTGCGCGTCTACCTCAATCCCCGCGGCGAGGCGGCAAGCCTGTTGATGGAGGCCGGCCTTCGCACCGGCTTCGGGGACGAGTGGCTCTGCCTCGGCGGGGTGAAGCTCTTTGCGGACGGCTCCATCGGTGCGGGGAACGCCGCCTTGAGCGAGCCCTATCTCGACCGCGAGGGGCGCGGCAAGCTCAACTACGACGATGAAGAACTCTTCCGAGTCGTTGAAGAAGCCTATGAGCAGGGCTGGCAGGTCCTGACCCATGCGATCGGGGACCGGGCGATCGAGCAGGTCCTGTGGGCTTATGAGCGCGCGGGGGTCAGGCCGGAGGATCGCTGGCGAATCGAGCATTTCGAGCTAGCGAATGATGAGCAGCTCGAACGGGCGGCCCGGCTCGGGCTCGTCGCCTCGATGCAGCCGAACTTCCTCAAGTGGGCCAAGCCGGGGGACATGTATGAGGCCCGGCTGGGGCGGGAGCGGACGAGCCGGATCGGCCCCCATCGGCTTGCCCTGGATTCCGGGCTCAAGCTGGCCTTCGGCTCGGACTGCATGCCCCTCGGGCCGCTCTTCGGCGTCCATCAGGCGGTCAATGCCCCCTACCCCGCCCAGCGGCTGACAGTAGAGGAAGCAATCAGATGCTACACCCTCGGCGGGGCCTATGCCTCCTTCGAGGAGGGCTCGAAGGGCTCGCTCGAGCCGGGGAAGCTGGCTGACCTCGTTGTCCTCTCCGAGGACCCATTTGAGGAGCCCTCACGGATCGGGGAGATCAAAGTCGAGATGACCTTTGCAGGAGGGGAGCTGGTCTTCGCCCGATCAGGGGTTGACAACCGCTCCCAAGCCCGGTAAGCATAGGCCCGACTGAGCCAAGATGCCCAGGGAGGAAGGATGCCGGAGCTACGACGAGGACCGATCACGGACCGCTGGGTGATCATCGCGGTCGAGCGGGCTAAGCGGCCGAGCGACCTCCTCTCCCAGGACGAGAAGGAGGCTCCGCTCGAGCCGGCCGAATGCCCCTTCTGCCCAGGGAACGAGGCCAAGACCCCGCCGGAGCTCTTCGCCATCCGCGAGGGCGGGGGTGGGGCGAACACCCCCGGCTGGCGAGTCCGCGTGGTCCCGAACAAGTTCCCGGCCTTGGAGGCCTACGGCGAGCTGGGGCGGGCGGGGATCGGCTTCTTCGACAGGATGAAAGGGGTCGGGGCCCATGAGGTGGTGATCGAGTCCCCGGATCACCGCTCGGAGCTGGCCGACCTGCCAAGCGAGCATGTTCGGCTGGTGATCGAGGCCTACATCCAGAGGATGCGCGAGCTCATGCGGAACCACTGGTTCCGCTATATCCTGCTCTTCAGGAACCACGGCGCGGCGGCCGGGGCCTCACTCTCCCATCCCCATTCCCAGATCATCGCCACGCCGATCATCCCGCGGAATGTCCGCGATCGGCTCG
The DNA here is from genome assembly GCA_024653345.1 of Candidatus Acetothermia bacterium. Taxonomy (GTDB): domain Bacteria; phylum Bipolaricaulota; class Bipolaricaulia; order RBG-16-55-9; family JANLFV01; genus JANLFV01. Next base: position 29,325 of record JANLFV010000014.1, on the reverse strand, counting down.
AAGCAGCCCGGCGCTATTACGACGATAAAGAGAGGTGCATCTTCTGCGACCTGCTCATTCAGGAGTTGACCCTCGGCGGGGAGAGGATCGTCGAGGAGAGCGATGGCTATATCATCTTGGCCCCTTATGACTCCCGCTTCCCGTTCGAGCTCACGGTCTTCCCTAAATACCATCTCCATGACTTCACCCAGATGAACGAGGGGCAACGCCAGGGGCTGGCGCGGGCGCTCAAGCGGGCGCTCCTCAGGCTGAAGCTGCTCCTGAACGATCCCCCGTTCAATATGGTGCTCCAGACCTCGCCGAACCCCGTCCCGCGCCCGGGGAAGCCGGGCTATTGGGCGACCCTCCAATATGACTACCACTGGCACATCGAGATCCTCCCCCGCTTGACGAGGGTCGCGGGCTTCGAGTGGGGGACCGGATTCTACATAAACCCCGTGCCGCCTGAGGAGGCCGCCAAATATCTGCGAGGGGTCAAGCTGCCGGAGGGCATATGATGAAGGTCCTGATGGTCGCCGCCGAGGCCGCACCGTTTGCCAAGACCGGCGGCTTGGCAGATGTGCTCGGTGCCCTGCCCAAGGCATTGCACCAGCTTGGCCTGGAGGTGAGTATCCTTCTCCCTCGGTATCGTGGCATTCCACCGGGTGAGCCCTTCGCTTCTTTTACCGCTCGGATCGGCGGGAAAGCCGTTGAGGGCCAGATCGAGCGGACTATCCTTCCTGGAAGCGCGGTCCCAGTCTTCCTCGCCGTCAATGAGCACTACTACGGGCGAGCCGGGCTCTACGGCGAAGAGGGGCGCGATTACCCTGATAACGCCGAGCGGTTCGCCTTCCTCGCCCAGGCGGCATTAGAGCTAGCCCGCTCCGTAAGGCCAAAGATTATTCATGCCCACGACTGGCACACCGCGCTCATCCCCGTCTACCTGAAGACTATCCATCAGGATCTCGGCCGGATTAAGACGGTCTACACCATCCACAATTTAGCCTACCAGGGGGAGTTCGACCGCTCTGCCTTCAGAGTCTTGGGGCTGGAGGAGCGGCCTGAACTGGTCGTTCGGGGAAAGTTGAACTGGATGAAGGGCGGCATCCTCTTCAGCGACCTCCTGACCACCGTCAGTGAGCGCTACGCTCAAGAGATCCAGACTCCCGAATTCGGCAACGGATTGCATGAGGAGCTCCGCTCGCGCGCTGGAGAGCTCTTTGGCATCGCCCACGGCGTCGATTATGATGAGTGGAATCCCTCGACTGATCGCTGGATCATCAGGAATTACGACTGGGACAGCCTGGAAGGGAAGAAAGAGAACAAGCTCTACTTACAACGGCTCAACGGCCTGAGGGAAGACCCGGAGATCCCGCTCCTTGGGTCGGTCGCTCGACTGGTGGAGCAGAAGGGCTTCGATTTGATCGCGGCCGCGCTTGATGAGATCATAAAGCTGGGGGCTCAATATGTGCTGCTCGGCACGGGCGAGCCGAGGTTCCATCAGCTGTTTTGGGACCTGGCGGAGAGGCATCGCGGTTGGGTAGGAGTGAATCTGGGCTATAGCGACAAACTGGCCCATCAGATCGAGGCTGGAGCGGACATCTTCCTCATGCCCTCCAGGTTTGAGCCCTGTGGCCTTAATCAGCTCTATAGCCTCCGTTACGGGACCGTTCCCATCGTCCGGGCGACCGGGGGCCTTGACGATACGATCCGGGATTACTCCGATGGGCAGGGGAATGGCTTCAAGTTCAAGGAGTATACTGTAGAAGCGCTGCTTGGGGCCGTGCGGCGCACCCTGGCATTGTATGAGGACAAGAAAGCCTGGTGTGCACTGCAGGCGAGGATCATGCAGGAGGATCACTCCTGGCTCCAGGCCGCTCGAAAGTATCTCCAGCTTTATGAGCGCTTAGTGAAGAGCTGAAAAAAACCGAGCGAAATGAGGTTCCCGCGCCGTAGTGGCATCTTGCTCCATCCCACCTCGCTCCCCAGCCGGTTCGGGATCGGGGACTTGGGCGATGAGGCCTACCGTCTTATCGATTTTCTCGTGGCAGCCCGCCAATCCTACTGGCAAGTGCTCCCATTGAGCCCCACTGGCTATGGCAATTCCCCTTACCAGGGCCTTTCCGCATTTGCCGGTAACCCGCTGCTCATCAGCCCGGAAAAGCTGGTCGAGGCAGGCTATCTCTTGCAAGAGGATCTAGAGGCTGCACCTGATTTCCCTGCCGAAAGGGTCGATTTCGAGACAGTTAGCCCCTACAAGAAGGGCTTGCTTGAGCGTGCGTTTGCCCGATTCCAGGAAGGGGCCTCCCAGACGGAGAGAGCGGCCTTCGCGCGCTTCTGCCAGGAACAGGCCTTCTGGTTAGAGGACTTCGCTCTGTTCATGGCCTTGAAAGAGGCCCATGGGCTCCGTCCCTGGTGGGAGTGGGAGGAGGCCCTGGCCAAACGCGACCCTCGGGCGTTGACCCAGGCGCGTGAGGGGCTAGAAGATGAGATTAAGAGCCAAGAGTTCCGCCAGTGGCAGTTCTTTGAACAATGGCTCGCACTCAAGCGCTATGCCAATGAGCAAAGCGTTCGGATCATCGGGGACATCCCCATCTTCGTTGCCCAGGACAGCGCCGATGTCTGGGCTAAGCCCCATCTGTTCCATTTGGATGAAGAGCTGAGGCCGGCCTTCGTCTCAGGAGTCCCTCCCGATTACTATAGCCCTACAGGGCAGTTATGGGGCCATCCGCTCTACCGCTGGGGTGTAATGGCTCAGGAGGGGTATAGCTGGTGGATCGCCCGCTTTCGGATGGCCTTCACCCAAGTCGATGTGGTTCGGATCGATCATTTCCGGGGGTTCTACAACTATTGGAAGGTCCCGGCGGGAGAGAAGACGGCCGTGAAAGGCCGCTGGGTCCGCGGCCCCGGGGCCGGGTTCTTCCGAGCCGTCACTGCCGCCCTCGGCGAGGTGGCGATCATCGCGGAAGACCTGGGGGATTTTGATGAGGAGTCCCGAGCCGGAGTGGATGCCCTGATGGCTGAATTCGGCTACCCTGGGATGAAGGTCCTGCAATTTGCCTTCGGTTCCGGCCCGGCTAATCCCTTCTTGCCCCATAACTTCACACGAGACTGCGTAGTCTATACCGGAACCCACGATAGCGATACCACCCGAAGCTGGTATCTCACTATCAGCGAGCCCGAGCGTGAGTTCGTCCGGAGGTATTTGGGCACCGATGGGTCGGACATCGCTTGGGACCTGATCCGGCTAGCCTGGGCCTCGGTGGCCCGCACGGCCATCGTCCCTGCCCAGGATCTCTTGAGCCTAGGGCATGAGGCCAGGATGAACACGCCGGGGACATCCGGCCCACCCAACTGGTGCTGGCGGCTCCTGCCAGGGGCGCTTAACGATAAGGTAGCCGCGAGGCTCGCCGAGCTGACCGAGATATACGGGCGGGCGCCTTAAATGAGGTTATGATGCTAACTTACCCTCCTTATGCATTCTCGATCCACCATGACGGCTCCGGGCGCTATGTGCAGAGCAATTCGGGGGAAGGCGGCCTTCGCCTGGGCGATAAGGTGAAGATCCGCCTACGAGCTATGAGTGATGTTCCCATCGAGCGGATCTTCCTGCGGGCCTGCCCGGACGGGGAGCAGGAATTCATCGAGATGCAGCCCGAGCAAGAAGGGCCAGCCTGCCGCTGGTGGGAGGTGACGCTTAGGCTGACGATGCCGATCGTCAATTACCGCTTCCTAATCTTCGCCGAGGATGGAGCCTGGTGGTATAACGGCTCGGGGCTCCATAGGCACACTCCCACTGATGCCGAGGACTTCCGCCTACTCGCAGACTATGCTGCCCCAAGCTGGGTCTGGAGGAGTGTCTTCTACCAAATCTTTCCTGACCGGTTCGCTAACGGGGATCCGAGCAATGATGTTCTCGATGGCGAATTCACTTACCTGGGCGTCCCGGCCCGCAAGCGCCGCTGGGGCGAGCCGCCGACGCCATCTGGTCCGGAGGCGATGGTCGAATTCTACGGCGGAGACCTGATAGGCATCGAGCAGCATCTCGATTACTTGACCGATCTCGGTGTCAATGCCCTCTACCTCAACCCGATCTTCACCGCCCCCAGCAATCATCGCTACGATGTAATCGATTACACTAATGTAGACCCGCATCTGGGCGGGGATGCGGCCCTCATCTCACTCCGGCGCGCCACCGCGGAGTGGGGCCTGCGCCTGATCCTCGATATCGTCCCTAACCACTGTGGGGTCAATCACCCCTGGTTCCAGGCGGCCCTGGCCGATCCGCATGCCCCGACCGCTGAGCACTTCATCTTCTATCACCATCCCGACGACTATGCCTGCTGGCTGGGGGTGCGGAGTCTGCCTAAGCTCAATTATCGCAGCATGGCCTTGCGCGAGATCATGTATTCCGGCCCTGACGCCATCTTTCGCCGCTGGCTCCGCTCGCCCTACTCTATCGATGGCTGGCGAATCGATGTGACCAACATGTTGGCTCGGCATGGAGTTGATCAATTGGGACTGGAGGTGGGCCGGGGCATCCGCAAGGCGGTAAAAGAGGAGAATCCCGCCGCCTACCTTGTCGGGGAGAACTTCTTCGACGCTAGCGCCCAACTCCAAGGGGACTGCTGGGATGCGGTGATGAATTATGCCGGCTTCACCATGCCCTTATGGCATTGGCTAAGCCGCTTCGAGGTCCGCCAATATGGCCGGCTCATAAGGCCCAGCTCGGATCTGCCCTGGCCAACTCGAGCACTGGTCGAGACCTGGGAAGCCTACCGCGCGGCCATCCCTTGGGCCATCGCTCGCCAGCAGTTCAATCTGCTAGGTAGCCACGACACACCTCGAATACTCACCATTGTCGGCGGTGACCAGGCACGAAACCGCCTTGCCGCCGGCTTATTAATGACCTATGTGGGAGTGCCCTGTGTCTATTACGGCGATGAGATCGGGCTGGGAGATAGCCGAGATACTACGGCTCGGGGTTGCATGGCCTGGGATCGCTCAACTTGGGATGAGGAGCTAAGGGCCTTTTATCAGAAGCTTATCAAACTGAGGCGCACCTCGCCCGCGTTGATTGATGGTGGCTTTCAAGTCCTCTTGGTTGAGGAAGACACGCTAGCCTACCTCCGGGATGCTGAGGAGGAGCAACTCATTGTCGTAGGCCATCGCGGGCCGGGAAACCGCCCTGCCAGCCCTCTGCCAGTGGCCCACGGTGCGATCCCCGATGGGGTCGAGTTCATCGAGATATTCAGCGGGATGCGAGCAAGAGTGGTCAACGGCCATTTGCCCTTGCCAGCTATGTCGCCGGGGGTGATGGTCTGGCGCGCCGGCTCCTAGGGGGACCTCATTCCTTGACCGCTCCGCGAGTCAACCCGGAGATGATCAGCCTTTGGAGTGGGAGGAAGATCAGCACGATGACGATTGCCCCCATGATTGAGGCGGCAGCAAAGGTCCCCCAGCGTCGGTTATATGCTTCCTGGATAAAGAATCTCAGCCCCACCGCGAGAGTGTAGCGATCCACGCCCTTGAGGAGAATGCTCGCCAAGATGTATTCCCCGTAGCTGGTGATGAACTGGATGATCAGAATCACGGCCAGGATCGGCCGGGCCAGGGGAAGGATGATTCTCCAGAAGGCCTGGAACGGCGTGGCTCCATCGACCATCGCTGACTCCTCTAGCGAGCGGGGGATCGTGTCGAAATAGCCCTTCATGAACCAAGTATTGAAGCCCATCGCCCCGCCGAGGTAGACGAATATCAGCCCGAGATGGGTATTCAGCCCGAGCCAGGGGAAATATTTACCCAGTTCTAGGAGCAGGAGGTAGATCGCGACCATCGCCAGCATCTGGGGGAACATCTGCACCAAGAGGAGCATAAGCAGGCCGCTCCGGCGGCCGCGGAAGCGGAACCGCGAGAAGGCATAGGCTCCCAGCGCGCAGAGGAGAACGGTGATGACCGCCGTAACCCCCGCAACCTTGACGGTATTCGCAAGCCAGGTGGGAAAGGGGGCTGTGGGGTCGCTGAAGAGGGTGCGGTAATGCTCGAGCGTGAGTCTTGCCGGGATCAGCTTCTGCCCGACAAGGGTATTCGTCGGGTTGAACGAGGCGGAGAGGACCCAGATAGCGGGGAAGAGAGCATAGGCAATCCCGAGCCAGATCAAGAGGTGCCGCCAGAGTAGCCCGAACCAGCTGTGCCTGCTATACACCCTGGCTCACCTCCTCCAGGGCCTTGGTGAAGCGGAAGTTGACCGCGCTGATCGCGGCAATAATGATGAAAATAATGATGGAGACGGCCGAGGCGAGGCCGAGCTGGTTCCCCTGAGCCCCTTCGAAGGCCAGGCGATAGGTCCAAGAGATGAGGATGTCCGTCGCTCCTGCGGGGGTGGCCGCGCCGAGCACTGCTGGCCTTCCTGCTGTCACGAGCCAGATGATCGTGAAATTGTTGAAGGTGAACGCAAAGGAGCCGATGAGGAGCGGGGCCACCGAGACGAGAAGCAGGGGCATCGTGATCTTCCAGAACTGCTGCCACCCCCTAGCGCCATCGACCCGCGCCGCTTCAAACAGCTCGACCGGGATGCTCTGCAGGGCCCCCAGCGAGACGATCATCATGTAGGGATAGGTCAACCAAACGTTGATGAAGATCAGGGTCACTTTGGCCCAGAAAGGGTCATTGAGCCAGTTGATCTTTAGGCCGAAGAGGTTCCCCAGGATCCGGTTGATCACGCCGAGGTCAGTGTTGAACATGCCGGCCCAGACCAAGGCGGAGATGAACGCCGGCATGGTGTAGGGGATGATGAGGAGCGAGCGGTAGAGAAATCGGGCCCTGATATAGGGATCATTGAGGAGCATGGCGAAGCCCAGCCCGACAGCGAAGCTGAACAGCACAGTGAACAAGGACCAAAGGATCGTCCAGGTGAAGACCCGCGTGAAGTCCTTCCTGATCGTAGGGCTCGTGAGGACGCTGATGAAGTTCCGCAGCCCGATGTTAACCCTGAAACCCGGCTCGATCCTCGTCCCGTCCTCGGCCGTGAAGTAGCCCTCTTTGGAGTAGTAGACTTTCCCCGTCTGGATGTCCACCAGCTTGTCCTCGCCAGGAAAGTATTGATACTGCTTCCTGTAGGAGCGAAACTCGTTCAGGTTGGCGAGGCGGACGGTGTAATCCCCGTATTGCAGATTCAGCCTCTCCAGAAGACTCAGGTTCTGATATAGCTCCGGGCCGCTGATCCTGCGGTAACCGTCGAAGCGCTCGACTATGCCCCCCGGAGATCGCTCGAACTGCGGCTCATCAAGGTCGACTGACTTCAGTCTGTCCCCCTCGGAGATGAAAGCCCTCCCATCCCCGGCGATCAGGATGACTCTCAGGGCGCCCTGGTCGTTGCGATAGGCCCAGAAGCGGAAGCTCTCGTAGTCCGGGGGAAGGTAATAGCGCCCGTCAAGCTGGGCAATCACCTGAGCCTTGGTCAAGAAGTTCCCCGTCTGGAGGTTGGTCAGCGAGATGTAGACAGTATAGCCGATAGGATAGACGACCATCGCCCCGAGGAAGACCAGCCCGGGGAAGAGGTAACGGAAGGGGTAGGCCTTCGTGGAGAGGGCGAGGTAATTGATGATGATAACCCCGATAACTAGCCCCGCGAGGAAGGAATAGCTCCCACTAGTCCCGAGGCTGACGGCGGCCCAGACGCTGATCGCATCCAGAATTCCCAGGAGGACTATCTTGAGGCCAGTTGAAAGGAGCGCAGTCCAGATCATCTCGCGAGAAGGGAAGGGGGCAACCCCCTGCAGGGCTGCCCCCTCTCTTTCCGGTCTTGCTTTCCTCCCCTTACGGGAGCGGGCAGCCGAGAGCTTCCTTGATCTTGGCCACCGCCTCCTGAAGCGCCACGGCCGGCTCAGCCTGCTGGTTCGCTATCAGGTCCTGAGCATCGGACCAAGCACTCCAGACCGAGCCCATCTGCGGGATGTTCGGCATCGGAATGGCCAACTGAGCTTGCTCACCGAAGGCGGCGATATTAGGGTTCCCTTGCACTTCGGGGTCATTCAGCGCCGGTAGGTAAGCCGGAGGCCGCGGATCCCGCCGGTAGAGGGCGAGCATGGTGTCCTTGGTGGCGACGTAGTTGAGCAGGAAGTCGAACGCTAGGGTCTTATTCGCGCTGAAGGCGCTCACCATGAACCCCTGGACACCAGCGAAGGGCTTAGGCGGCCAAATTGGAGGAATTGGAGGAATTTGAGGAATTGGAGGAATTGGAGGGCAAGGGAGGTCGTATACGCAGGCACAGATGCAGCAACACATATCCGGAATGGGGGCGACACCGTAGTTGATCCCTGCCGTCCTTGTCATGCCCAGGAGCCATGGCCCAGAGATGACCATCCCCGCGTTGCCGCTCGTCCAGAGCCCAGTCATCGTGTCCCAATTGACCCCAGCCGGGAGGAGCCCTTCCTCAATCATCTTGTCGAAGACCGTTGCGCCGTAGATGGCTCCCTCATTAGCCAACCCGATGTCGCAATAGTTAAGTGAGCCGTCCGGATTCTTCCCGAAGATGTAGCCACCGGCAGCGCTGAGCATCGGGAACCAGTGGTAGGGGTCCGGGTTCTGAACGATATAGCCATATCGCCCTGCTGCCGGATCTGTTAGTGCTCGAGCAATCTCGAGCAGCTCGCACCAGGTCTTCGGCGGGGTGGGCACCAGGTCCTTGTTATAGAGCAAGGCGATATTCTCCGTCCCATAGGGCATGCCGTAGAGGTTCCCGCCATAAGAGAAGCCCTCCAGTCCGACGGGGTTGAAGTCACCGGCCTTGCCGCCCAGAGTCGGGTCAAACGGCTCGAGCAGCCCGTTCGCCGCGAGCTCGCCCGTCCAGTCATGGGCGCCGATGAGGATATCCGGCCCTTGGCCTGTCGGGGCAGCGGTGATGAACTGGCCGCGGAGGTCGGCGAAGGCGATCTCCACGACCTCGACCGCGATCCCCGTCTTTGCCTGGAAATCTGCCCCGACCTCTCTCACCACCGGCGCGCGAGTATCGTCGGCCCAAATCACTAGCTTCACCTGCTGCGGCACGGCGAACACGCCTGCCAGCAACACCAAACCGAGTAGCACTACAAAGAACTTCCTCATCTTGTCCTCCTTGCTATCTGTCTGTTAAGATTGATTCGACATTATCCGGCAGCTCTCACCTCCTTCACTTGCACTCGATCTCGACCGGGATCAGGGTGGCGAACTCGCCGGTATCCACATTATAGCTGCTCAGGATCTCCTCTTGACTATACCCGACCGGGGCGAGGTAGTCGTAGACCTTCGGGGCCACGGCCGGCGCAGGGCTCCCGCCGCCGACCCATTGCCGGGCCTCCTGGGCAATTGGCCGGATGTAGTCGTCCGCATAGCCGTCCTGCGAGGCGACCATCACATAGTGGAAGCCGCAGATCGTCCCTACGAGCTCCTTGCTCAGCGAGACGATCACCTGGTGCTTTGCCGGATCGGAGGCGACATCGACCTGGAACTCTTGCCCATCCGGCGTGGCCAAGAGCCTCCCATAGGCCCACCCGGCGATGCGCATGAACCAGTCCCAGGGATGGTCCGGGTGGAGCCTGATCTGCATCGCATCTCCACCATCGGCGGCCTCGACCGCCCCGCCTGGAGCATTATCGAGATAAACATTGATCAAGGGATGGCTGAAGCCGTGGGGCCCGTTCCAGGGGTTGGGGAGCGAAGTGAAGGTGAAGACGAGGAGCCAATTCCTCCCCGAATCGTAGATGCTGTATTCCAGCAGGTCGAAGATCCCCGGCTCCTGGTGGAAGACCGGGTCCGTAGGATAAGTGTATGTGCCCGGGCCACAGTCATCGCCCTGGGGGTCGGAGAAGCTTGCGAGCAGTTCGCCGCTCACGCGCTTGGGGATCCGCGTGACGATCGGCCGGTCTGGGATCAGGGCCAGTTGCTCGCCCTGGCGCTCCAGAGAGGTCCGGAGGATCAATTCCTTCTCCGGCTCCAGGCCGAGCTCCCCATAAGGGATCTGCAGTTCGATCGTGCTCCCGACGGCGACGATCCGGTCGAAGAGCGTCCCGATCTGGCTCGTGAGCCTCCAGCCGCCCCGCCCATCGGCGAGGTAGCGGAAGAGATAGCCCTTCCCCTTCGCGTCGAGCTTATCGAACCTCATCTCCACGAGCTGGGCCGGGCCGAAGCCGAGCTCCGCCCCGCCGTAGCGGCTGCGCGAGTTCACCGGCATGTCAGGGTCGCCGCTGGCATATAACACGAGCCAGAGCGGCTGTCCTATCCAGCTAGAAGGGTTCTCGGCCGCATCGAGGCGGACATAGAGATGGCTCGGGTCATACCCCAACCAGAGGTCGGTGAGTCTCCCGGTGGCTGAGAAGTGCGTAGCCCCATCCCACTCCCCTAGCGCGGCGACTCCATCAATCTTCGGTTTCACCTCCCCCAGGGCTGCGCTAAGCGGCTGGATATTCCGGACGAACAGGACTTGGGGGATCTCGCCCTCGGGCGCTCCGGCAGCCCGATAGGCCGCGATCAGATGGAGCTTGTAGAGGTAATCGAACATCGGGTCATTCCCCGAGTCCTGGTCATTCCCATACCAGAAGAACCAGTCGCTCCCCTCGGCGGCGCGGATGGCCAGCCAGGCTTCTGCTACATCCCTTCCGGCCATCTCGGCTTCAACGACAGCTTGACGAGCTTCGGCGAGCCAGTTCCAGGCCGCGTCCTCCTCCGGCTCGCCCTGCCAGGTGCTCAAGTCACCGGCCCAGGAGCCGGTCGCCAGGCTCTCTAACGGGACGAGGGCCTCGGGGCGCTCCCTCAAGAATTGGGAGGGCGTGACTGTCTCGACCCAATCAGCCTCGGAAAGCTCCTTATAGAGCTCGCGGAGGAAGGCCCGGCCGTTGTCAGGGTAGCCGCCCATGAACATCCAGTTCTCCCCGTCCAAAGCGACGGTCACCAGTGCTTTGTCCAATAGGCCAGCCTGCTGGAGTAGCTCATAGCGCTTCTGAAGCTTGGTCATGAAGTCGGTCACAGCGAGCTTCGTCGGCAGGCCGCCATAGACGAAGCCGATTCGGTCCGATAGCTCCTTATCCCGGAAGAGGACGACCAAGCTATAGCCATCGCTTTGGAGGCGATAAGGGAGATAGAGCTCGCCGGGCTTGAGGGCCCGGCCGAGGCTCTTCTGCAAGACGGTCTCATCAGTGACCATCCATTGGAAGCCCGCAGCAGCGACCGGAGCAACAATGTCCTGGCTCACTGCTTGTTCCGGGGGCCACACCCCAATAGGACGGTGTCTGAATAGCTCCTCATACTTCTGGATTCCCATCCTAAGCTGCGCTTCCACGCTCTCCGGCCAGGGCTCTTTCTTTACCCCGGCCCAGCCTGGGGCCATTAACAGCGGCAGGATCGGATGGTAGTAAGGGCTCCCGATGATCTCAGCTTGCCCCGCCCGCTCTACGGCTTGATAAAGGGGCAGGACATCTTGAACGACCCGATATTGGGCTGAGATGATCCTAGTGATGTCCTCCTGAGTGAAGTTACGGTCCTTCTCCCGAAGATCGAGCACGCCGTAGCGTTCATGGAGCTCGGGGCTGATCTGCCACAGGTGGAAGAGCGCCGCAAGATCGGTTAACTCTTGATCGTTCAGCGAGCGCTCACTGGCGATCCGGCGGAGCTCGGCGTAGCGGGGAGAGTAGTAGGGATCATTGGCATCATCATCAAGCATATAGGGGTTGATCCAGAAGAACTGCACTTGAATCGTCCCTCGCTCCTCCGGCGTCAGCTCCGAGGCGGGCTTGAGTGCCAGACGCAGGTGGGGATCGTCCGCGCCGATGTATCGGTAAGTTCCTCCTTTAGCCTGCTCCTCCGCCGTGATAGTAGCATAATCCTCTAGCTGTTCGACGAGGCTCGGCTGCAGGTTGTAAGTCACGCTGATCCCCGGATATTCTTGCAAGATCCTCGGGCTATCGAGGTATTCTTGCACGGCGTGGACTCTAACCCAGGGCAATTCGTAGAAGCCGGTCATCCTGTTTTGGTAGAGCGGCTGATGCTGGTGCCAGATAATGGCCAGCTTCAGTTGCTTCCCATCTTGCTCCAGGGTTAGGGCCGCTCGGCCGAGGGAGAGGGCGAACAGCACAAGAGACATAAGGACAATTACTCCTTGGAGTTTAACCCCTCTTCCCAAACCCATGGGCCACCTCCTCGCTCTTTTATATAGGCAAAACCCCGATTTGTCAAGACCCGTTAAGCCCCGCGTCCTCCCGAGCATTTGTGTCCCCACTGCACCTGGCATACAATCTTGCCGGGAGGTGCATCTCGCCTTGAAGCCGATTATCCTCGCCGGTGGCTTCGCAAGGAGGCTCTGGCCGCTCACACTGGAGCGGCCGAAGGCCCTCCTCCCCGTGGCCGGGAGACCGATCATCGAGCATGTCTTAGAGAGACTTGAGGCGCGGTTCACGGAGAAGCCGATCATCTCCATCAACCGCCGGTTCGCCCCCCAGTTTGAGCGCTGGGCTGCAAGCTACCAGAAGGATGTGCGCCTGGTCGTCGAGGAGACCCACAGCGAGGACGAGAAGCTGGGGGCCGTGGGGGCCCTCGCCTTCCTCATAGAGGAGCTCGGCCTCCGAGAGGAGATCCTGGTCCTAGGCGGGGATAACATCGTCGAATTCGACCTGGAGGAGTTTATTGCCGCCTATCGCGGGCGGCCGCTGCTGGCCCTCTACGATCTTGGCGACCGCGAGAGGGTAAGGGGGAAATATGGGGTAGCCCTCGCTGATGCGGGAAAGATCCTCGGCTTCCAGGAGAAGCCGCTCGAGCCCCGCTCGACCTTAGTGAGCATCGCCTGCTACATCTATCCTCCCGAGACCTTCCCCCTGATCTCAAAGTTCCTCGCCCAGGCCCCAAGAGGGAGGGATGCCCCGGGCTTCTTCAACGAGTGGCTCCTTGAGCAAGAGGTCGAGCTCCATGGTTTCGTCTTCCGGGGGAGGTGGTTCGACATCGGCGACCGGGCCTCCTATATCGAGGCGAACATGGCTCTCTCCGGCAGGGACCTCTGGCTCGGCCGAGGCGTGGTAATCGCTGGCTCCACCGTCCGGCGCTCGGTGATCTTCGACGATGTTAGGATCGAGCGGTCGCTGATCGAAGGCTGTGTGATCGACTCCGGCTGCGACTTACACAATGTGGAGCTGCGGGACTGCCTCATCGGGGCGGGGACGAGGATCACCCGCGGTTGAGGACACGGACTGAAGCGCCAACGGCTCTGCTCTGCAGCGCTGGGGCTTGACAGACCTCCGTGCGATGTGCTATACTTCTTGTTAGACAGCAGTAAGACGCAAATCATCCTACATACAGTGCAGGATTCGACTTGCCCTTCGGTCAACGCCCCTCAAGGAGAACCCACGACAAGGGGGTGGTAGATGGAGTAGCAGAACGGTCAGCCGCAAGAGTCCAGAGACAAGGAGGTAACGGATGTCCAAGAGGGTTCTGAGCATTTCGTTTGCGGTGTTGCTGGGCGTAGGGCTGCTGGCGGCCTTTGGTGGGGCGCAGCAGCGGAGCGTGACGATCATGGTCCTGTGGAGCGGGACAGAGCTGCAAGCCTTTGAGGAGACGCTCGTGCCTTTTGAGCAGCGGACAGGGATCGATGTGCAGGTGGAGAGCGTCGGGCGGGACCTTCCGACGATCCTCGTCACCCGGTTTGAGGCAGGGAACCCGCCTGATGTGGCCGCGCTGCCCAACCCGGGCCAGATGAAGGAGTTCGTCGCTGAGGGCGGACTGGTTCCCCTCAACTTCCTCGACCTCTCGGACCATCCCACGGCGTTCGTCGACTTGGGGAGCGTCGGAGGGAATGTCTATGGTATCTTCATCTCGGCCGACCTCAAGAGCCTCGTCTGGTATAACAAGAAGGGCTTCGATGCTAATGGCTATCGGGCCCCCGCGACCCTGGACGAACTCCTCCATCTCCAGGAGGAGATCTACGCTGACGGGATCACGCCCTGGTGCATCGGGCTGGAGAGTGGGGCGGCCTCCGGTTGGCCAGGGACCGACTGGCTAGAGGACCTCGCCCTGCGCATCCTCGGGGCCGAGGTCTATGACATGTGGGTAGCTCACGATATCCCTTGGAACTCCGATTCCGTCGGGCTAATCTGGAAGTATTGGCGCCGTTTCTGGGAGCCTGAGTATCTGGTCTACGGTGGGACGAGGGGAATGCTGTCCACCAACTTCGGTGACTCCCCGGCGGCAATGTTCACCGATCCGCCGGGCTGCCTGCTCCATCGCCAGGCCACTTTCATCCAGAGCTTCATCCTTGGGGCCTATCCTAAGCTGGAGGCTGGTGTGGATTACGACATCTTCGTCTTCCCGCCCCTTGTCCCGGGACCGGCGCCGCTCCTCGGGGCAGGCGACCTGATCAGCGCCTTCAAGGACACGCCTGAAGTCCGGGAACTGATGCAGTATCTCGCCTCGGCCGAGGCCCAGGCGATCTGGGTGGGGAAGCTCGGGAAGCTCGCGATCAACACCAAGGTCGCTCCGGCGGTCTATCCCGATGACATCACCCGGAAGGCTGCGCAGATCCTGGGAAGCGCGAAGGTCTTCCGATTCGACGGGTCGGACCTCATGCCGGCGGCAGTCGGCTCGGGCGCCTTCTGGGAGGGCGTCCTCGACTATGTCAGCGGCGTGAGCCTCGATACGGTGCTGGCAAACATTGAAGCGGCAGCGGTAGCAGCCTACGGGAAGTAGGTTGCTAAGGGATCGAGCTGGGGCGGGGCTGCGCTTGGCTTCGCCCCAGCGGCCTTATTCTTCCCCCGATCGCACAGGAAGAGGCCGGGGATGAGGCGGGGCTGGGGCCACTGGCTCTATCTCGCGCCGGCGCTGCTCGCACTGGGGGTTTTCCTCGTCTATCCCACGATCCACACGATTATCATCAGCTTCTTCGGCCCGCGCTCGAACGAGTTCGTCGGGCTGGCGAACTACCAGCGGGCGTTCACCGCCAAGCCGATGCTCATCGCCTTCCGCAATAACGCCATCTGGCTGGTCGTCTTCACCGCGGTGACCGTCTCCGTGGGGCTGCTCCTTGCCGTCCTCCTCGACCGCGTCCGCTACGAGGCCATCGCCAAGTCGATCATCTTCCTCCCGATGGCCATCTCCTTCGTCGGGGCCGGGGTGATCTGGAAGTTCGTCTACACCTACCGCCCGGCCGGAACCCCGCAGATCGGGTTCCTCAACGGCCTCGTGAATGCCCTGGGCTTCCAGCCGGTCGGCTGGCTGATCGAGCGGCCTTGGATCAATAACTTGGCGCTCATCACCGTCGGGATCTGGGTCTGGACCGGCTTCTGCATGGTGATCCTCTCCGCGGCCTATAAAGGGATCCCCAAGGAGATGCTCGAGGCGGCGCGGATCGACGGGGCCAATGAGTGGCAGGTCTTCCGGTATGTGACGATCCCCTTCCTCAAGTCGACGATCGCCGTGGTGACCACGACGATGATCGTCTTCGTCCTCAAGGTCTTCGACATCGTCTATGTCATGACCAACGGGGCCTACGACACCGAGGTCGTGGCCAATCGCATGATCAAGGAGATGTTCCTCTTCCGCAACTACGGCCTGGCGAGCGCGATCGCGGTCATCCTCTTCTTGGCCATCATCCCCGCTGTGGTGGTGAACATCCGCCGCTTCCGCGCCCAGGAGGCGGTCCGGTGATGGAGAGATTGGCGCGGGCCCTCGGCCGAGCCCCCTTACACCTGGTGATCATCGCCATCGCCCTTCTCTGGATCTCCCCCTCGCTGGGGATGCTCATCAGCTCCTTTCGCCCCCAGGGGGACATCATCAACTCAGGCTGGTGGACAGTCTTCCAGCATCCGTTCGACTTCACTCAGTTCACGCTGGAGAACTATATCCGCGTCTTGACCCAGGAGGGGATGGGGCGGGCCTTCCTCAACAGCCTGTTCATCGCCATCCCCGCCACACTCATCCCCATCGCCATCGCCTCGCTCGCCGCCTACGCCTTCGCCTGGATGGAGTTCCGGGGCCGGCAGGCCCTGTTCATGGTCGTGATCGGGCTGATCGTGATCCCCCTCCAGATGACCCTCATCCCCGTCCTGCGGCTCTTCTTCCGCCTCGGGCTTTCGGGGACCTTCCTCGCCGTCTGGCTCGCCCACACCGGCTACGGGCTTCCCCTCCAGGTCTATCTGTTGAGGAACTTCTTCGGCGCGCTCCCGGCGGAACTCTTCGAGTCGGCATACTTGGACGGGGCCTCCCGCTGGACCGCCTTCCTCAGGCTCCTCCTCCCCCTCTCGGTCCCCGTCCTGGCCTCGGTGGCGATCTTCCAGTTCCTCTGGGTCTGGAACGACCTGCTGGTGGCGCTCGTCTATCTGGGAGGCTTTGAGCGGGTGGCCCCGGTGACCCTGAAGCTGAGCCTGCTCGTCGGCTCGCGGGGCCAGGACTGGCACCTCTTGACCGCCGCGGCGTTCGTCTCGATGATCCTCCCCCTGGCCGTCTTCTTCTCCCTCCAGCGCTATTTCGTCCGGGGGATACTCGCCGGGGCCTTGAAGGGGTAGAGGGAGCGATTCGCCCACCTTGGGGTTGACAATCCATCCAAGAGTGCTGACCGCGGCTGAGGAAGCGATGGAACGGCTAAGAACGACCATCACCGTCAGTGGCAAGCGGCTGACGCTCTACAACGCCGGGATGATGGGCGGGAAGACCAGGTTCGGCCTCTTCGCCCGCGACCTCCTCACCACGGCGCTGATGCTCCGGCAGGCAGGTTTCTTGGAGGAGGTGATCAGGTTCGCCCTCCTCACCATGGGGAAGCGCAAGGACCCACGGACGGGGGAAGAGCCTGGAAGGGTGATCCACGAATTCGACGAGGTGGAACTCCGGGGGCTCTCGACCCGTTACAACGCGGCCGAGACGAGCCAGCTCCTCCTGCTCGCGGCGAACGAGTATCTCCAGCCGCAGGCGAGGGGGGATGCCCCTCTTCTCCAGGAGCATCGCCGAGAATTGCGGGCCGCCATCACCTACATCCTCTCCCACATCCGCGATGGGCTCTTCTGGGAGGACCCCTCAACTTGCGGGGCCAACCGGTATGCCCTCCGAGCCACTTATTGGAAAGATTCCCATCTGCCGGGCCGGGAGGATCCCTCTTATCCGGTGGCTTATTCCTTAGTCCAAGCCCAGACCGCAGCCGCACTCAGGGCCGCGGCGGAGCTGAGTGAGTCCCTCGACTTGGGCCTCAGCCCCGCGCGGCTGGAAGCGGGGGCACAAGCGATGGTTCGGGCGCTATTCACCGAAATGTGGGATGAGGCCCTCTCCTACCCCCTGATCGCGAAGGATCGGGAGGGGCCGATCTCCGGCATCTCCTCCGACGGGCTCCACCTGCTCGCCTATCTCCGGCCTGAGGACCTCACGCGGGAGAAGCTGGAGGCGATCTGCGCTGCCGCAAGGTCATTGGAGACCCCCTACGGCTTCCGCACTTACGCCCCGGGCCAGCTCGACTACTCCCCGACCGCCTATCATCTAGGGGCGATCTGGCCGTTCGAGCAGTTCTTCATCGCCAAGGGGGCTGTGACCCACGGGAGAAGAGAACTGCTCGAGGTGGCCCTGCGCGCCGGCGCGGCCCTGGAGAGGCTCGGGTTCCCCGAGCTATGCTATTGGGATGAGGAAGGCGGCTTGCGGGGCCCAGGGGAGGTCCCGGGCGAGGGCTGTGACCTTCAGCTTTGGTCGGTCGCCTGGCCGCAAGCTATGGTAAGGCTGGCTCAGAAAGCGCGGAAGAGCTGCTCGTGAAGAGGAGGTGAGACTGATGGGCTGGCAAGCGATCATCGACTGGTTGGCAAGTCACGGCGTGAGGATCGCCTTGATTGCCCTGGGGTCTTGGGCCCTCTATCGGCTGGTGAAGAGGTTCCTCCCCCCGATCGTCCGCAGGGTCGTCGCCAGAGGGATGCCCAAGGAGCCGGAGGAGGCTGAGAAGCGGGCAATAACCCTCGCCAAGATCTTTGTCACCACTTGGCTGGTGCTCATCATCGTCGTGGCTGCCTTCACCATCCTCTCCGAGCTAGGGATCAATATCACCACGGCCCTTGCCGGATTGGGGATCGCCGGGGTGGCCATCGGCTTCGGGGCCCAGAGCTTGGTTCGCGACTTCATCGGCGGGGTGATCATCCTCTTGGAGAACCACTACCGGATTGGGGATGTGGTCCGCATCGCCGATATCTCCGGTCTGGTCGAGGATATCGACCTGCGGAAGACCGTCCTACGGGACCTGGACGGGATCGTCCACATCATCCCCAACGGGGAGATCCGCGTCTCCAGCAACCTCAGCAAGACCTTCTCCCGGGTGAACATGAACATCAGTGTGGGCTACGGGGAGGACCTGGACCATGTCATCGAGATCATCAACCGCGTGGGACGGGAGCTGGCCGAGGACCCGCAGTGGAAGGATCTCATCCTCAAGCCGCCGCAGGTCCTGGGGGTGGACGCCTTCGAGGAGTCGGGGATTTCAATCAAGATCTTAGGCGATACAAAGCCCATCCACCAATGGAACGTGATGCGCGAGCTCCGCCTCCGGCTGAAGCGGGCCTTCGACAAGGAGGGGATCGAGATCCCCTGGCCGCATGTCAAGGTGTATTTCGGCGGCCCGCCGCCCCCGCAAGGCTAGCCTTCCAGGAGAAGCCCTTGACAGTCGCCTTCTCAGGCGGTATGATCTCGTAACTCAGCTTGGGAGAAGGGATGGCCCTGAAGATCCACGATTACGAGAAGGTCGTCGGCCCGGAGAAGATCGCGGAGCTAGAGCGCCTGGCGGAGCCCCTGCGGGGCCTCTCGCTGCTCCATGTCAACTCCACCCTCGTCGGCGGCGGCGTGGCGGAGATGCTCCACTCCCTCGTGCCGCTGTTCAATGAGCTCGGGATCAAGACCCGCTGGGAGGTGATCAAGGGGAGCCCGCTCTTCTTCCGCACCACCAAGAGCATCCACAACGCCCTCCAGGGGAATGGGATGGAGATCGCCCCGGAGATGCTCGAGCGCTACCGCGAGATCAACAGGCGGAACGCCGAGATACTCGACCTCAATGCCGACATCGTCGTCATCCATGATCCTCAGCCCCTGCCACTGATCGAGGGCCGCCCTCCGGGGCGGAGCCGCTGGATCTGGCGGTGCCACATCGATATCTCTCACCCGGCCAAGGAGATCTGGGACTTCCTCAAGGGCTACATCGAGAGATATGACATGGTCATCCTCTCGATGCCCGAGTTCGCTAAATACCTCCCTATCCCTCAGGACATCATCCCCCCCTCGATCGACCCGCTGAGCGAGAAGAACAGAGAGCTGCAAGCGAAGAAGATCGAGGAGGTCTATGCCAAGCACGGCGTGCCTCGGGACAAGCCGATCTTGCTTCAAGTCTCCCGCTTCGATCCCTTCAAGGACCCCATCGGGGTGATCGAGGCCTATGAGCTGGTGAAGCGGGAGGTCGACTGCCGACTGGTCTTCGCCGGCGGGATCGCCTCCGACGATCCAGAGAGCTCCGAGGTCCTCGAGCGGGTGAGACGCCGCGTCCAAGGAAACTCGAGCATCCACCTCATCGCGCCCCAGGGGGAGCCGCTCCCCGCCCTCGAGATCAATGCCCTCCAGCGCGGGGCGGATATCATCATCCAGAAGTCCTTGAAAGAAGGATTTGCCCTCACGGTGACAGAGGCGATGTGGAAGGGGAAGCCGGTGATCGGCACGGCCGTCGGGGGGATCAAGCTCCAGGTGATCGATGGGGTCACGGGCTTCCTCGTCCGGTCCATCGAGGAGGTCGCGGAGCGGATCACCTTCCTCCTTCACAACCCCGATCTGGCCCAGGAGATGGGGGAGATGGGCTGGGAGCAGGTCCGCAGGAATTTCCTCATCACCCGCCACCTCCGGGATTACCTGCGGCTCTTCTCGATAATCACCCCAAGATGAGGCTCCTGGCAGGGTTCGATGTCGGCGGGACGAAGCTCTCCCTCGCGCTCGCCGACCTGGAGGGGAAGATCGTCCTCCGGCGCCGGGAGGCGACCGATACGGCCGCGGATCGATTTGCGGAATACCGGGACGGCCTGGCCTACCTCGGCCTGAGCACGCAGATGAGCCGACTTCTCCGTAAGGGCCTGGAAGAGACCGGCGGGAGTTTGGCAGCGATCGGGATCGGCTCGGCCGGCCCGCTGAAGGAAGGGTGCATCTACAACTCCACGAACATCAAGCTGGCACGGCTTCCTCGGGGCTGCCAGGGCAAGCCCCTCTACATCCCGATGGTGGGGCCCCTGGAGGAGGAGTTCAGGATCCCCGTGAGGCTGGAGAACGACTGCACCGCTGCCGTGCTGGGGGAGGTCTACTTCGGGGTCGGGAAAGATGTAATGGACAAGCGCTCGCTCCATCTCGTCTATATCACCCTGAGCACCGGCTTCGGCGCGGGCGTCTGGGACGGAGGCCACCTCCTCCGCGGGAAGGACGGGAACGCTGCGGAGGTCGGCCACTTCGTGGTGAAGGAAGGCGGCCTGAAGTGCGGCTGCGGGAACTACGGCTGTGCCGAGGCCTACTGCTCGGGGACCGGGATCGCGAACAATGCCAGAATGAGGCTCGTCAAGGAGAACCTCCGCCCCCGAGAAGGCTACGGAGCAGAGCTCCTCCGCCTGGCAGAGCAGAAGGCTTCCGTTTCACGGTCTGAGGGCTCAGGTCACAGGTGGGAGCTACTGGAGCACATCACCGCTCCGCTCGTCTTCGCGGCCGCGCAGGCTGGGGACCGCCTGGCCCGGGAGGTGATCGAGGAGGCCTGCCACTACGCCGGGATCGCGCTGGCCGACATCGCCAACGCCTACGATCCCCAGGTCATCACCGTCGGAGGCCCGCTGCCGCTCGAGCATCTGGAGATGGTCGATCGGATGAGAGAGGAGATGCTCCGCCACCTCAATGTCCTCCCGCCGGAGGTCCGGTTGACGCCGCTGAGAGATGCTGTGGTCGAGCATGGCGCGCTCGTGCTGGCCCGGGAAGCTGCCGCGGGGTGACCGAGCTTCCCGCTCTCCTTGGCCATCCCGAAGTTATTTTCGGCTCAATGCCGTGAACAGATCATCGCCATCTGGTAGTGGCTGGACCTCCGAGCCAGCGGCTCCCCTCAGCGACCCCTCTCCCCGCGAGGGTCTTCCGTGCCGCGCCAGCCCCGTTGACTTTTGCTCCGGCCCGGCGTAGAATTCGGTAGAGTAACTGTCGGAGGAGTGTTGGCGATGGCTGAAGTGGTGATCAAGGAAGTGACGAAGAAGTTCGGGGACTTCGTGGCCGTCAATTCCATCGACCTCCGCGTCGAGGACCGCGAGTTCGTCGTGCTCGTCGGCCCCTCCGGCTGCGGGAAGACCACGACCTTGAGGATGGTCGCCGGCTTAGAGGAGGTCACCGCGGGCGAGATCTACATCGGCGACCGGCTGGTGAACAATGTCCCCCCGAAGGACCGCGACATCGCCATGGTCTTCCAGAACTACGCCCTCTACCCGCACATGAATGTCTACAACAACATGGCCTTCGGGCTCCGCTTGCGCAAGTTCCCCAAGAAGGAGATCGACCGGCGGGTCCGGGAGGCGGCCGAGCTACTGGGGATCAGTGACAAGCTCAAGAGCAAGCCCAAGGAGCTCTCCGGCGGGCAGCGCCAGCGGGTGGCCCTGGGGCGAGCGATCGTCCGTAGCCCTAAGGTGTTCTTGTTCGACGAGCCCCTCTCGAACCTCGATGCCAAGCTCCGCGTCCAGATGCGGGCCGAGCTCCAGAAGCTCCACCACGAGCTCCGGACCACCACCATCTATGTGACGCACGACCAGGTCGAGGCGATGACGCTGGGGGAGCGGGTGGCGGTGATGAAGGACGGGCTGCTCCAGCAATACGACGATCCCCAGCGGATCTATGACCACCCGGTTAATGCTTTTGTCGCGGGATTCATCGGCAGCCCGGCGATGAACTTCCTCCCGGCGGAGCTTGCCGCGCACGATAGCAAGGTCTATGTCTCGAGCCCCGGGTTCAAGCTCCTCCTCCCCCAGGAGAGGGCAACGAGGCTCAAGGGCTATCTCGGTCGGGAGGTGCTCTTCGGGATCAGGCCGGAGAACCTCAAGGCATTGGAGATGCTGCCCGGCTGCGATCCCCGGGCCGAGACGGTCCTCGAGGCCCAGGTCCGGGTCCGCGAGCCGCTGGGGGATGAGCTGATCATCTACGCCGAGACCGGGGGCGCTGAGCTGGTGGCCCGGCTCGATCCCCGGGTGAGGGTCGAGATCGGCCAGCCGATCAAGCTGGTCGCAGAGATGGAGTTCAGCCACATCTTCGACAAGGAGACGGGCGAGACGATCGTCTAGCCGGGCCTGCCCAGCAGATTCCCGCTCGAAGCGGTCGCCCCGAATCACTTCGAGAGGACCTGGGCGAGCCGGAAGAGTTCCTCGGGGATCGGCTTGGGGCGGTCCAGCACCTCAGAGAGCGGCAGGCTCTGGAGCTGACTTCCCACCAGCGCGACCATCTCCCCTGACCGGCCCGCGGCCAGCTCCTCGACCGCTCGGGCACCGAGGCGGGAGGCGAGGATCCGGTCGAAGGCCGTCGGTGCCCCGCCCCGCTGGAGGTGGCCGAGGACCGTCATGCGGACCTCGAACCCCAGTCGCCGCTCGATGTAGTTCCCCACCGTCCGGGCCGCCTCCTTGAAGACTCCCTCGGCTACAACGACGATCGCGTGCCGCTTCCCGCGGCGGTAGCCCTGGGTGATCGCCTCCGCGACGAGATCGAGATCGGGCTCGACCTCCGGGATGAGGATCGCCTCCGCGCCGCTCGCCAGCCCGGCCATCAGCGCGATGTAGCCCGAGCCCCGGCCCATCGTCTCCACGACGAACGCCCGCTGGTGCGAAGCGGCGGTGTCGCGGATCTTGCTGATGCAGTCCACTACGGTGTTCAGAGCCGTATCCACCCCGATGGCGATGTCCGTCCCGTAGATGTCATTATCGATCGTCTTGGGGACGCCGATTGTGGGAACTCCGGCCCGATGGAGCGCGGCCGCGCCGTGGAGCGAGCCGTTCCCCCCGATGACCACCAGGCCATCGAGCCCCGCGCGCTCGACCGTCTCGAGGGCCTTCTTCTGGCTCTCTTCCTCCTCGAACTCCGGGGCACGGATGCTCTGGAGGATCGTCCCGCCCCGATCGAGGATGCCCCCGACATCGGCGATCCCGAGCGGGAGCAGCTCGCCGCTCATCAGGCCTCGGAAGCCCCGCCGGATCCCGACGATCTCGAGCCCGAGGTCGATCCCCCGCCGGGTGACGGCCCGGATCGCGGCGTTCATCCCGGGCGCGTCCCCGCCGCTCGTCAGGACCCCAACTCTCTTCACTGAGGCCATGATGCAATCATTAGCAGAAAGGCCTTGAAGAATCAATGCGGCGGCGATGGCGTGTGAGGAACATCAGCCCAGCCTGAGGTGCAAACCCTAGCCGGCCTAGAGGTGCTGACTTCCGGGGACGAGCTCGACCTCGCGGCTGTTCTCCGGCCCGACGCCCCGGGCGTTCAGGTGGCGGAGGGTGGAGAAGCGGTAGTCCAGGGCCAGGACCTCCAGCCGGCCCACATCCCTTGGCTCCATCGCCTCGCCCTCGAGCAGGTAGCGGCAGGCGAGCTGGATCAGCTCATATCTTCCGTGGCGGAGCGCCTGGCGGAGCTCGCGCTCCCGGTCGCGGAGGAATCGCTGGAGCCGATCGTAGTCGATCCTGATGCTCCGCTCGCCGAAGTCGATCCTCTTCCACAGGCAGTTCAGGCGGCGGGAAGCGCTCTCTTGGCTGAGGGTCCTGATCAGCTCGTGGACGATGTTCTTGGAGATCCGGCCATCGTCCGGATCAGTGCAGTCCAACTGCATGTCGATCCCGACCTCGGCGAAGGCCTGGATGAATCTGTCCCAATCGTCGAGCTGGACCAGGCTCTCGCCGCGCGAGTCCGCGTAATACCAGGGGAAGCCGTCAAGCCCGAAAGCCCATTCGTAGAGGTAGGCCTCGGCGAGCGAGCCGAGCGGCCTGGTGATGTGGGCATAGCCGTAGACGCCCCTCATGAAGAAGTAGTCCTCGAGCTTCTTCAGGAGGGCGTGCTTGAGGAACTCCCGATGGCCGCTCTTCGGGGCGGGATGATACTCCTGGCGGCGGGCTGTCGGGATGGCCTGGTAGGTGTAGATCGTCCCGCCGATCCCGGGAAACTCGGTGCGGAGCTCGATCTCGATCCGGGCCTCGCTCCCCTCCCCGCCGCGGCCAATATACTTGACGGCCATAGTCCTCGATCAATTATAGCAAAGGCGGCCTCGGCCAGGCTGTGCTTGCTGTCAGCGGGGCCCGTGCCCTATGATCGGCTCGCGACGATCGGAGACGGGACAATGATCGACCTGGACGACCGGGAGGCGCTGGCCAGCCTGGACGAGCAGGGGAAGCTCGCCCTCTTGGAGGGATTTCCTGACCAGTGTGCCGAGGCGCTCCGGCTGGGGGAGGAAATGGCCCTCCCTGGCGGCCTGAGAGAGGTCGAGCGGATT
Organism: Candidatus Acetothermia bacterium; assembly: GCA_024653345.1. Classification (GTDB taxonomy): domain Bacteria; phylum Bipolaricaulota; class Bipolaricaulia; order RBG-16-55-9; family JANLFV01; genus JANLFV01. The sequence continues at coordinate 4,865 of JANLFV010000014.1, read as the reverse complement.
GTCACCACGGGGATGGGCGGCTCGGGGATCGCCGGAGACCTCCTCGCCCGGCTCGTCGAGCTGCCGGTCACCGCCCATCGGGGCTATGGGCTCCCTCGCGTCGATCGAGAGACCTTGGTGATCGGCATCAGCTACTCCGGCGACACCGAGGAGACGCTGAGCTCGGTCAGCCTGGCTATCCAACAGGGGGCAAAGCTGGTCTGCGTCTCCTCCGGCGGCGAGCTGACGCGGCTGGCGAGGGAGCGGAAGCTTCCGCTCATCCGCGTCCCGGGCGGGCTCCAGCCTCGCGCGGCCGTGGGTTACCTCCTCCTGCCGCTCGTTGGGTTGCTCAGCCGGGCCGGGCTCAGCAAGCTCGGAGAGGAGTTGTCGGCCTTGCCCGGTGCTCTCGCGGCTCTCCGGAGCAACTGGGCCGGAGCGGTCCCGCTCGAGAGGAACCGCGCCAAGCAGCTCGCCCAGGGGCTCTACAGCAAGATCCCCCTGATCTATGGCGTGGAGGGGACGACCGATGTCGCAGCCTTGCGTTGGAAGACTGAGATCAACGAGGACAGCAAGCAGCCGGCGTTCTGGAACGCCGTCCCCGAGCTGTGCCACAACGAGGTCGTGGCCTTGGAGAGAGCCGAGCTGCTGCCCCAGGCGAAGGTCATCCTGCTGCGGAGCGAGCATGACCATCCGCGGAACACGCGGAGGATCGAGATCCTCGCCGGGCTGCTCGCCGAGCGGGGGATCGAGCACGAGGAGGTTCGGGCCGAGGGGAAGGGGAAGCTCGCCCAACTCCTGGGGCTCGTCTATCTGGGGGACTTCGTCAGCTTCTACCTGGCGATGCTCAACGGCGTCGATCCCACACCGGTTGAGCTGATCGCGGAGTTCAAGCGGCGGCTCGGGCCAGCTACTCCTGGAGGGCCACGCTGATCTGGAAGGTCACCGAGGCTCGGTCGATGATCTCTCCCTCGAGATCGCGGAGGATGACCAAGAACTCCGTCCGCCCCGGCGGGAAGTGCCAGGACTTCACCGCAAATTCCACGGGGAGCTGGATCTTCTGCCCGGCCTTCAGCTTCACCCCGTAGGAGGGGAGGAGGGTCGCGGTCGTCCCGTCCCCCTTGATCACGATCAACTCCCCGGTGAGGCTGAGCGCGGTGTCGCCCTGATTCACCAAGATCGCGGAGAACTGGATCCGCCCGTTCGCCGATACCTCCAGGGGTGCTGTCGGCTTGAGCGTGATCAGGTTGCCGGGGACATAGTATGGTTCAGGCTCCACTTCACCAGATGGGCTCCCAGCGGCGGCGAGGGCCTGGTCTCCCTGTTGCGCGTGGCTGACCTCCGGGTCAGTTGCGGAAGGTGAGCCCGCGAGGGGCGCGCTCACGCTCAGAGCCGGCCTTTCGCTCCGGGCCAGCATGAGGCTGGGGCCATCGGCGTCCCGCGAGGGGAGAGCCTGCGAGCCGAGCCCCTGCAAGCTGGAGAGGAGAGCAAGCGAGCTCGTTCCTGCGCCGATCAAGGCCAGGAAGATCGCCGCGAGCAGCCCGACCCCACTAACCCTCGCCCACATCTCCTCGCTCCTCGACAGTCTTTCTATAAGCTCGAGCGCGCCCGGCGAAGGAAGAGGGGGAGGCTTCCGGGATGAACTCCGTCACCTAGAAGCGTGCTGAGTGGTTAAGAATCAGCTTGGGAAAGGGGAGAGCGGCCACGACCCCTGAAGCTCGGCCCGCGCTCAACCGATAGCTCGCAGCCCTGCGGCTGGGACTCAGGCCCGTTGCGAGGCGGGCGTCCCGCTCACCGGCGGGAGTGAGCAAAGCCGCTCGCTCGAGGGCAGCGGGCCTCCGCCGCCCAGGTGGTTCCTCAAGTCCGGCGGGCGAGCGCGACCCGTATCACACTGGGCCCGCTTTTCACCCAATTTTCACCTGGCTTCCCTCACTTTTTCACGGAGCGGGCCCTATCATCGAGCCGTGAGAACTCTCCTAGACATTCCCAGGCCTCCGACCCTTCGGGCCCCAAGCAGGGCTCAGCTCGCGCATGGTGCATCCGCGGTGGGGGAAGAGCCCACGGCTGCCAGGGTTTTGCCGCTGCCACCCCCAGCCTCCGGGGCAGCGGATTTTTCCCCAGCAGCTAGAGCGGACGCGGTTCGAATCCGTATGAGCTGAGCTGCCTAGGGCGACCGCCGAGGTGGATTCGCGTGGTGGTAGTAGAGGCAGTCGCCCTAGGCTCCCTCCTATCTTAGGTCACCCGCCGGCGAAAGCCAAATCCCGCGGCCCCCTCACCGGGCCTGCTGCTCGCCGCTCTCCCAGATCTCCGGCTCCGGGCGGGTCGAGCTGTAGAGCTCGATCCGGTAGGGCCGGACGATGATGACGCAGTAGTCGGGATCGTCCGGTCCGCTGAAATACTCCCCCAGGCTGTCCTTCCAGAAGGCCCGCCGCTCGGCCTTGCTCGTCGAGATCTCCGCCCGACCCTGGATCTGCAGGTAGGCCTCCACCCTCTCCGGGTCAGTCACGCCGCAGAGGAGATGGACCTCGGGATTCCTGCGGATCTGGGAGACCTTCCGGGAGGTCATCGAGGTGCACAGGCGGAGAGCTAAGTCCTCGGACGCGACAGCCGTGACGTAGCGGACCCAGGGCTTGCCGTCCTCGGTGAGCGTGGCCAGGCCCACGAGGAGCGGCTGCCCCAGGCGCAGGGCCTTCAGGATCCGCTCCCTTGCGTCGGCCATCATCTGCCCCCCCCTGCTGAAGCTACGGCCAAAGCCTATGCCAACAGCATGCCCCAAGTCAATACTTGCCTCTCTCTCAACCGGAGCTATAGCATAGCCGGCTGGAGCTTGGTGCAGCCTTCGAGGAGGCCCCTTGCCCTGCGAGATATTGGCTCAGGACGAGCGCATCCCGCGACTGCTGGCTCATGACCAGATCGGGTGCCTGACGATCGCCGGCGAGCTAGAGACAGCCCGCCCCGGCGAGATCAAGCTCTTCATCGATGACCCGGAGAGGCCGCGCGGGCTGTTGATCAGGAACTACTGGGTCAAGCTCTGCGCCGAGGATGAAAGCGCGGTCGCCGAGCTCCTCCGAGCACTGCCCGGCCAGGAGGAGTTCCGGTTCGGGGCCGTGGCGGCCTGGATCAGAGATCGTATCGCCCGCGACTGGGAGATCACCTGGGAGAACCCCTGCTGGCTCTATTACCTCGAGCCCGATAGCCTGCGGGAGGAACTGGTCCAGCATGAGGTGAGCCCGTTGCGGCCCGAAGATGCGCCGCTGGTGAACAGGTGCTGGGAGCACGAGGACGAGGAGACGCTCGGCTATGTGCGATGGCGGATCGAGAGTGGCCCGAGCTGCGCCATCTTCACGGGCGAGGGCCGCTCGCGGCGGCCTCTCTCCTGGGTCCTAACCCATCGAGACGGGGCGATGGGGATGATGTTCACTCTCCCGGAGGCCCGCCGCCGAGGCTACGGCCGGAGCGTGACGATCGCCCTGGCGAGGGAGATCCTGAGGCGGGGCCGGATCCCCTTCCTCTACACCTTCCACAGCAACCTGCCCGCCCAGCGAATGGTCGAGAAGCTCGGCTTTGCCAGATGGGGCGACTACCGCTACTTCGACGCCCGCCGGAGAGGGTGATGCCACGCCCAGTCCCTCCCGCGCATGAGCGTCAGCCTCTACTGCTGTGCGAAGCTTCCCTGTGGTGACAAGACCGCCGTTCTGGGGCTATCTCCTGGTGCTGATTGCCACCGTCTTCTGGTCGGGGCTGGGAGTGATCGGGAAGGAGCTCTACGCGCTCGGCCTAGGCCCGCTCAGCACGATCACCTTGAGGGTCCTCTGCGCCCTCGGGCTCCTCTTGGCAGGGCTGGGGCTGTTCCGGCGCGAGCTGCTGCGGGTCCGGGCGAGGGAGTTGCCCGTCCTCGCCCTCTACGGCCTTGTGGCCGTGGCGCTCAACTTCAGTTGCTACTTCTATGCGCTAAGATACACCACGGTAGCCACGGCGATCGTGCTGGTCTACACTCACCCGGCGCTTGTGGCGATCCTCGGCCGACTCATCTTGAGAGAGCCACTCGACCGGGGAAAGGTGATCGCGCTCGGGCTGACGCTCGTCGGCGTCTTCTTCGTAGCCCAAGGCTACGCCCCCGCCAACCTCAGGCTGAGTTGGAAGGGTGTGCTCCTGGCCCTCACGACAGCCTGGGCGATCACCTTCTACAACCTGATGGGGAAGAGGCTCACAAAGCGAGGGATCGAGTCCTGGACCGTCACCTTCTACGGCTTCCTCTTCGGCGGGCTCTTTCTCGTGATCTGGTGGTCCTGGCAAGGCCCTCCAACCCTCAGCTACCCCCTGGCAGCCTGGGGCCTGATCCTCATCCTGGCGCTCTTCCCCTCCATCCTGGCCTACGGGCTGTATCTAAAGGCGCTGAAGCGCCTGGAAGCGGGCCGAGCCGCGATCGTGGCCACGCTCGAGCCGGTCCTCGCCTCGCTGCTCGCGTTCCTTGTGCTGGGGGAGCGGATCGAGCCGCTCCAAGCCCTGGGAGGGCTCCTGGTGCTCGGAGGGGTGGTCATCTTGCAGGCGGGGCGAGCCTTCAGGTAGGATTCCGCTAATGCCTGTCCGGAGGGAGATCGAGCCTTGTCAGCGCTGAAGGGCTGGCTGATCCTGGCCGTCGTGGTCCTGGCCAGGCTGGTGGCCTTCGCCTTCTACCAGGGCTGGCTGCCGCTCTCCTCGCCCACGGTCGAGGCCGACTGCCCGGCAGTGCTCCAGCCCTGCGACCCCGCGCGAGTCCTCAAGGTGGTCGATGGCGACACCGTCAAGGTCTTGCTCCACGACAAGGAGGAGCAGGTCCGCCTGATCGGGGGTCTGAAGTGGACCCCTGGAGTTGGACAGATTTTGGCCTCTGGCTAGGGAGGTGGCAG
>JANLFV010000013.1 GCA_024653345.1 Candidatus Acetothermia bacterium | reverse complement strand
GCCACCTCCCTAGCCAGAGGCCAAAATCTGTCCAACTCCAGGGGTCCACTTCACCTGCTGGTCCCCGAACCCGCCCCTAGGAAAGGCTGGAAGGTCAGGCCATCATCACTGACCAGCGGGCAGGCATCTTCCGCATGGGAGAGACTTGTGGGAGACCGCTTTTCATGGTGGCCAGGGTTCAAGAAGCAAGCCAAGCGTTTCCTGAGCAACCCTCTATCTTTCACGGGAGTTGTTTTGATCATTCTCTTCGCGCTCATTGCGGTCTTTGCCCCATGGCTTGCACCGCCTGACCCGCTCCACCGCCACGAGCCGTATCGCATGCCCCGCGACGGATTCGCTTTGACCCCGCGCCCCCCACAAGCGGAGGCATGGGAGACGTTTCCTCCTGACTGGCGCAAACACCCATTCGGAACTATGGAAGGTCAGTATGATATCTACTACGGAATCATCTGGGGAGCTCGCAACGCCTTCCGCATCGGGGTAGTAGTTGTGGGGGTAGCCGTTATCATTGGAATCGCTATCGGTAGTCTCTCAGGTTACTTCGGCGGCTGGGTCGATCAAGTGCTGATGCGGCTGGTCGATATCCTTCTCTCCTTTCCGACGATCGTCCTGGCCATAGTCCTCGTCACCATCTTAGGTAACCAGCGCTTCGAGATCTTTGGTGTGAAGGTTTTCATCAGCCGCCTGACAGCCCTGATCATCGCTTTCACATTCACTCAGTGGCTCACATACGCCCGTCTTATTCGGGGTGATGTGCTGTCAATCAAGGAGAAGGAATTCGTGCAAGCAGCACAGGCTGTTGGCGGGGGCAATCTGCGGATCATCCTCAAGCACGTTCTCCCTAACGCAGTCTACCCCGTCCTGATTGCAGCATCCCTTGATATCGGAGCCATAGTCCTTTCCGTAGCAGCCCTGAGCTTTCTGGGATTAGGTCCGGGAACGGACTTTGCTGATTGGGGCCAGATTATAAGCTATTCCCGCGAGTGGATTTTGGGCAGCCATGGCAATCCGTTCAACTACTGGTACGTCATCATTATCCCTAGTCTAGCAATCACATTGTTCGTGCTAGCCTGGAATCTCCTGGGAGACGCACTCCGTGATGTCCTTGATCCACGGCTGAGAGGCCGCACCTAATCTGTGAGGATCGGCCTTAGCCATTCAATCGCTCTCAGCTTCTCTCTTATGTGCAGGATCTCTTGTCCCTCCCGGTCCAGCCGATGAGAGAACTGCTGCAGCAAAGACTCACAAGATACGCTCTCCTGGTCGCATGCGATTAGCAATCTCAGCGCATCACTTGAGTTCATCCTAATGGCATCCAAGGCGCTGAAAAGCGCGGTCAGCTCCTCACACAAGATGCGATGTTGGTCACTAAGCTCCTTCGGTATCCTTACCCTGCGATCGCTACATAGCCTTCCACGATAGTCAGCGACCACAGGCTGGTGTGCGTGCGCCTGCTCCCGGAGATACTGAAAGCGGATAGCAAGGTTGCAGCTGTCGCCTTCACAAATGAGGTCTCCTACCATCTCAGCCATGATCTGACCCAGCCCAGCGCCACCCAGCTGATCGCCCTCCAGGGTATTCAGCACCAGTTGCTTATACTCATCGCTAGCTACCTGACGTCTGGTTCCGCAAGACATGGTCAGCAGGGCCACGACAAGCAACAATCCCCAGAGACAAAGTCGCCGCTGCATCATAACCTCCTGCAGATACTCTCAAATTTAGCACAATCTTCTTGGTAGCGCAAGGGGATACCTGCTGGAGCAACCCTGTTCAAGGTCTTTACCAACCCCGAAAGTTTCTCCCAGCCATTGGTGTTGCAAGGCTTCAGTGGACCTTTTCCCATAATTGGACTGAGATCTCCTTGGTGACGCCTTCCGCGACATCCTCGACCCGCGCCTGCGGGACACCCGGGTCGGCTAGGGACAACCGCGCACCTTCCAGGGCCCAACCCTCCTCCTCCCGGTTGACCGGGGTTATCCCCAGCCCTTACGAACCGGGTCACCTCGCTTGGCAGTGGTCCTTTCGGAATCCCCATCGCCCAACTAGATTAAGGCCGAGCCTACTGCGGTGGGCTAAAGAGCCTGCACAGTTGGAGTGATCAGCCGATGACAATAGAGAAGGAGAGCGAGAGGATCGCGGAGGAGCTGGCCAAGATCAGCAAGCAGACCAACGACGGGAAGCTGTATAAGAAGGACGAGATCATCTACCATCCCGGCGACGAGGACGACTCCCTCTACTATATCAAGGAGGGGCGGGTCAAGCTGGCCTACCTCGACGAGTCGGGACGGAAGCTCACGCTGGCGATCGTCGGCGAGGGCGAGATCTTCGGGGAGATGGTCCTGGTCGGCCAGCACCGGAGGGAACTGCTCGCCCAGGCGATCCAGGACGCCCGGATCTACGAGATCGAGAAGGGGCGGTTCCTGGAACTGATCCAGCGCGAGCCCTGGCTGGCCCTCAAGATCCTCGAGCTCTTCGGCCAGCGGACCAGGGAGATCGAGCGGAAGCTAGAGGATTTGGTCTTCAAGGACATCCCCACTCGGCTCTCGCGCCAACTCCTCAAGCTGATCGAGGAGCACGGCCGCCGGACTCCCGAGGGGATCCAGATCGACTTCAAGATCACCCACAAGGAGCTGGCGGACATGATCGGCTCGGCCAGGGAGAACACCACCTCCGCGCTCAACCTCCTCGAGCGGGAGGGGATCCTCGACAAGCGCCGCTACCGGATCGTCATCAAGGACGAAGAGAGACTGCGAGAGAAGAGCAGAGCCTTCTAGCCCATTTGCTTCATGGCCGGCGGACATAGCCCTGCCTGACCAGACTCTCCTCGGATTGTTTCAGGTCCTCCAGCGAGACCATCTCCAGGATGAGCGGCCCTGCGTAAGCTTCCCTCTCCAATGCCTCCAGCACCGCGCCGAAGTCGATCGTCCCCTCCCCGAGCGGGCGATGGAGATCACGCACCCCATCGTTGTCGTGGAGATGCACCTCCCCAAGGCAGGGCAGAATCTGCCGTAGATAATCCACCAGGTCAAGCGCAAAGGTGTGGGCATGGCCGACGTCCAAGGCGGCCTTGCAGTGGGGCGAGCCGAGCGCAGCCACCAGTTCTAGATGCTCCTCCGCTGACTCGATCAGTCCACGATCATGTCCCCGGGCGCTGTTCTCCAGGGCAAGCGTCACTCCCAGCCCTTCAGCTAAGTCCAAGGCCTCGCGGAGGCCCTCCAACAGCTGGAGCCGGGCGGTCGGGACGAGGCTCGCCGGGTAGTCACCGGGCAGCCGACCGGCATGGACGACTGCTAGCCTTGCCCCGAGGTCGGCGGCGAATGCGATTGATTCCAGAAGCTCCTCGGTCGAGGCCTCGCGGATCAGCGGATTAGGGCTCGCTAGATTGAGGTCGTAGAATGTCGTGTGGACCGTTGGGGTAAGCTCGTGATCCAAGAGCGTCCGCCGAAGCCGGGCCCTCCGCAGCGGTGAGATCTCCCGCGGATAGAGGAAGTAGGGCTCGCAGATCAGCTCGAGATAGCCGAATCCGAGGGACGCTGCGCTCCTGACCAACTCCTCGAACTCGCCGTGAAAGTTGAGGAAGAGCGTGGCCCCTCCCCCGAACTGCCTGAGCGAAAGCATGGTCCTAGATTATAGCGATTTGACTCGCCCGAGCGAGCAGCGCTACCATCGCCTTCTAGGAGGTGAAGGAGATGGACTTTCACGCGCGGCGAGCCGCTCTCCGCCGGCAGCTCGAGGCCGAGGGGCTCGATGCGTTTGCGATCATCAACCTCGAGAGCTCGGATAGCCTCAATCTTGTCTACCTCACCGGCTTCTCCGGGACCTTCGGGCTCTTGGTCCTCACCCAGGCCGAGCAGCTCCTGCTTACGGATTCGCGTTACACCGAGCGGGCCAAGGCCGAGGCGCCCCAGGTCGAGGTTCGCGAGATCAAAGGGAACTGGGCCGAGCGGCTCGCAGAGGAGTTGAAGGCTCTGGGGCTAAAGCGGCTCGGGCTGAACTCCCGGACCATCAGCCTCTTCGACTTCAACCTTCTCAAGGAGAAGGCCCCTGAGGTCGAGCTCGTCCCCCTCGAGGGGCCGGTCGAGCGCCTCCGGCTGAGAAAGGATGAGGAGGAGATCGAGCAGATAAGGGAGGCGGCCGCACTGACCGATCGGGCCTTCGCGCATGCCCTGGAGTTCGTCAGGCCGGGGATGACCGAGCTCGAGGTGGCCTGGGAACTGGAGAAGTTCATGCGGGAGCACGGCTCCTCCCAGGGGCTGGCCTTCCCCTCGATCATCGCCACGGGGAGCAATAGCGCCCTGCCCCATGCATTGCCGGGCGAGCGAAGGCTCAGGCGAGGGGAGCTCCTCCTGCTCGACATGGGCGCGAGATCCGGCGGCTACTGCGCCGACCTCACCAGGATGATCGCGCTGGGGAAGCCGACCAAGAGGCAGAAGGAGGTCTACGAAATAGTGCTACGGGCCCAACAGGCCGCGCTCAGCGGGATCAAGGCTGGGATGGACGGGATTGAGGCGGACCGCCTAGCGCGAGAGGTGATCCAGGGAGCGGGCTTCGGAGATAAGTTCGGCCACGGCTTGGGGCATGGCGTCGGACTGGCGGTCCATGAGGGGCCGCGGCTCTCGCCCCTCGCCGATCCTAAGAAGGATATCCTCGAGCCGGGGATGGTCGTGACCGTCGAGCCTGGGATTTACCTCGTCGGAGAGTTCGGAGTCCGGATCGAGGACCTGACGGTCGTCAGCGACGGCGGCCTGGAGGTCCTCAGCAAGGCACCTAAGGACCTAAGGTCGGTCTAGAACTCAATCTCTAACCCGATGAGCCAGCCGCGGCGATTGTGAAAGCCGAGCTCCCAGGAGAACGGCTCGGCCCTGAAGATCAGGCCCACGAGGAGTGTGAGGTAGTTCTCTGCCGTCCGATAGCCGTTCGGCTTGATCGTGACATCCTGGGCCAGAAGGCCGCCCGCGGTTGGGGCAGCAAGATGGAGCTTCTCTTGGACCGCGAAGCCCCCGCCGACGGTCAAGGCCAGCCGCTCCCGCAACGGCAGGTCAAGCCTCAGGTAGACCTCCATCTCCGAGCCGGAGTTGTAGACCCGCTCGCCCGGCCAGGGCTGCTCGGGCGGAGGAACCTCGTAGTAGTCCGGGACCCGCTCGGCGGTGAACCGGGAGGCGACCCCGAGCCAGAGCGGCGGGAGCAGCTCGACCGCCAGCCCCAGGCTCTCCCAGTCGAGCCCCAAGCTCAGCCCGAGGCCCGGAAGTGAGACGGACTCGAGGAGAGAGGGCCCGGCGGCCTGTGGGGGGAGCTGAGGGGCCTCGCTCAGCTGAGCGTTGATCTCCTTGATCCCGTTCCGCGCGAGATGAAGCCGCTCGGACCAGGTGGCAAAGCCCTCCTTCTTGAGGAGGAGTCGCACATAGCCGGGCTCGGTGCTCAATGCCAGAGGGGTCGAGCCAGCCAGCCGCCCGTTAAGATAGACCTCGGCCCCGCTCGGCTCGGAGGTGACGATGAGCCAGGCCCGTCCCGGCTCGAGGAGGTAGAAGCTCGTCCAGTCAGCCGCCCACTCCTCGGGCGGGAGTCCTTCTATCTCGGCCTTCAACCCCTGAGGGCCGGCTTCCACCGCGACCTCGGGGAAGGGGGCCTCCCCATAGGCGCTCGAAGGGAAGGTGAGCGGAGCGATCGGCCTAGTGCTAGCGATCGCCTGGAGATACTCCAGCCCCGGCTTACCCTCGACGACCAAGCTGTAGCGCTCGTCAGGGATGGTGTATTGCCCGGCCTGGAGGAAGTTATCGGGCTGGAAGGCGTTGGGGAAGAGGAGGGTTACCTTACCTTCAGAGGAGATGTCGTAGATGTAGACATAGCAGTCGTGGCTGATGATGAAGTGGACTTCCAACCTCTCGCCCACCTCGTAGGCTCGCTTCTCCAGCCAGACCTTGATCGAGAGCCCAGTTTCCGTTGGGGGGCTGGTGAGCACAGCTTGAGGGCCCTCCGCCGCCAGGGCCGGGCCGAGCCGGGCGAAGGCCAACAGCACTAGCAACGGCAAGATGAGCGACCGCCTCATCGCGATCATCGCAGCCTCGGCAGCTTGAGCCCCCGCTCACGGGCTATGCGGATCGCCTTCTCGTAGCCAGCGTCGGCGTGCCGCACTACGCCCAAGCCGGGGTCGACCGTCAGGACCCGCTCGAGCCGGCGCGCCGCCTCTTTTGTCCCATCGGCCACGATCACCATCCCCGCGTGGATCGACTTCCCGATCCCTACCCCGCCGCCGTGGTGGACCGCCACCCAGGTCGCGCCGGCCACGGCGTTCAGCAGGGCATTGAGGATCGGCCAGTCCGCGATCGCGTCCGAGCCGTCAAGCATCCCCTCGGTCTCGCGGTAGGGCGAGGCCACGCTCCCCGCATCGAGGTGGTCCCGGCCGATCACGATCGGCGCCTTCACCTCCCCGGACCTCACCAGCTCGTTGAAGGCTAGGCCAGCCTTGGCCCGCTCGCCATATCCCAGCCAGCAGATCCGGGCCGGGAGCCCCTGGAACTTCACCTTCTCCTCGGCCAGCCTGATCCACCGCTGGAGGGCCTCATCCTCGGGGAAGAGCTCGAGGATCGCTTGATCGGTCCTGTAAATGTCCTGTGGATCGCCGGAGAGGGCCGCCCACCTGAACGGCCCCTTCCCCTCGCAGAACATCGGCCGGATGAAGGCCGGGACGAACCCTGGGAAGGCGCTGAGAGCCCCTCTTAACCCGCCCTTCTCCGCCTGGCCGCGGATGTTGTTCCCGTAGTCGAAGACCACTGCCCCTCGCCGCTTGAACTCGATCATCGCCCGGACATGGCGGACCATCGACTCGTAGGACAAGCGGATGTAGCAGTCGGGATCGCTCTCCCGCAGCTCGAGGGCCTCCTGGTAGCTCATCCCTCCAGGGACATAGCCGTTCAGCTCGTCATGGGCCGCGGTCTGGTCGGTCACCACATCCGGGACGATCCCCCGCCGGACCAGCTCGGGGTAGACATCAGCCGCGTTCCCCAAGAGGCCGACGGAGAGGGGCTCTTTCCTCTCCTTGTGCCGGAGGACAAGCTCCAGGGCCTCATCTAGATCATCGGTCCACCGGTCGAGATAGCCGGTCCTAATCCGCCGCTCGATCTTGGCGGGGTTGATCTCCACGATCAGCCCGACCCCCTCGTTCATGGTGATGGCCAGCGGCTGAGCCCCGCCCATCTCCCCCAAACCGGCGGTGAGGACGAACTTCCCCCGCAGTGAGCCGGCGAAGTGCTGCCTCGCCAGCTCGGCTAAGGTCTCGTAGGTCCCCTGCAGGATCCCCTGAGTCCCGATGTAGATCCATGAGCCAGCGGTCATCTGGCCAAACATCGTCAGCCCGAGCCGCTCCAGCTCCCGGAACTTCTCCCAGGTGGCCCAGTCCGGGACCAGGAGGGCGTTGGCGATCAGGACCCGCGGGGCATCCTCATGGGTCTTGAAGACGGCTACCGGCCTCCCAGATTGGACGACCAGGGTCTCATCATTCTCCAATTCCTTCAGTGTCTCGACGATCGCAAAGAAGTCCTCCCAGGAGCGGGCGGCCTTCCCCGTCCCGCCGTAGACGATCAAGTTCGCCGGATCGCCGGCTACCTCGGGGTCGAGGTTGTTCATCAGCATCCTCAGGGCCGCCTCTTGCAACCAGCCCTTGCACTGGAGCCTCGTCCCCCGCGGGGCGCGGACCTCCTTCAGCTCAACGGTGCTCTTCATCTTTACCCTCCGGACGGATTATATTACGGCCGAGCGGAAAGAGGAAGGGGGCCGGCCTTGGGCTGAGGCGCGGCCCCCACTGGGAATGAGGGAGCGTCTTTCCTTAGAACTCCACGGCCACGCCGAGGAGGATCACCATCCCTCCGCGGCCTTCCACTTGGCTCTGAACCCTTATCTCGCCGAGGAGGAGGAGCGGTGGGAGGGAGTATTCAACTCCGGCTAGCCCCTCGGGGATGGGGATGAGGCGGAGCGCCCCCTCGGCCAGCTCCAGCCCTAGAGAGAGCCCTCCCCCGGTGAAGGGGGTGATGGCCCCACTGTCCAGAGCGAATCTGGTCAGGAGCAACTTGGTGTCCAGACTGACCGTCCTCAAGTCCAGACCGAGGCCTCCTTCGAGGATCGCCGTCAGCCCCTCCACACCGAGGAAGTCGCTCATCCGCAGATGAACGAAGGCGCTCTCCAGGCCGAACTCGCGCCAGGGAAAGAGCGTCGCCTTCATCCCCACCCCCAGCCCCGCCGCCCCCGCCAGGGGGGCGACCAGGCTCGGGAAAAGCGTGAAGATCAGGGCTACCGCGGTTATCCTTCTCATCCGCTCCTCCTCTCCCTCACTCTCTACTCCTTGTCCTTCCCTCGGCGAAGGAGCGCTGCCAGCCGAGCCGCGGACTTCCGTTACCGGAGCCGGGGATGTTTGCCCCTGCTCGCGCTTTCTGCTATAGTCCCCGGCGAGGTGAGCGGTAAGTGGAGAAGATCTTGGTCTGCAGCGCTTGGCCCTACGCCTCGAACGTCCCCCATCTGGGGAACCTCATCGGCTCCCTCCTCTCCGGGGATGTCTTCCTCCGCTACTATCGGCTGAAGGGGTATGAGGCCCTCCATGTGAGCGGCTCAGATACCCACGGGACGCACATCGAGTATGAGGCCTTCAAGCGGAGGATCAGCCCCCGAGAGCTCGCCACCACCGTCCACCAGCAGATACTCGAGATCCTCAAGGCCTTCGAGATCGACATGTTCTACACCACCACAGAGCATCCCACACACTATCGCTTCATCCAGGAGATCTACTTGAAGATGGAGGCCAACGGCTACATCTTCCCCCGGGACGAGGAGCGGGCCTACTGCGCAAGCTGCCAGAAATTCCTTGCCGACCGGTTCATCCAGGGGACCTGCCCGCGCTGCGGCTCGCCCAATGCCTACGGGAACCAGTGCGACGACTGCGGCGCGCTCCTCGAGCCGGAGGAGTTGCTCCAGCCGAAATGCCGGATCTGCGGGAAAGATGAGATCATCTTCAAGCGGACGCGCAACTGGTATCTCGACCTGCCGAAGCTCGAGCCGGAGCTAAGGGCCTTCCTCACCTCACGCGCCTTCGGCGAGAATGTCCAGCGGTTCACGGAAGGGCTCCTCGCCCAGGGCCTGAGGCCGAGAGCCGTCACCCGCGACCTGGAGTGGGGGATTCCCGCGCCGTTCGCCGGCGCGGCGGGGAAGGTCTTCTATGTCTGGGCGGAGAACGCCCTCGGCTATGTCTCCGCTACCATCCAATCCTTCGCCGATCGGGCCGATCCCGAGGGCTGGAAGGAGTTCTGGCTCACCGACGAAGCCAAGCACATCTACACCCAAGGAAAGGACAACATCCCCTTCCACACCATCTTCTTCCCCGCCCAGCTCCTCGCCTCGCGCGAGGGCTACCATCTCCCGGACCAGATCTCGGCCACGGAGTTCCTCAACTGGATCGGCGGGGCCCAGTTCTCCAAGACCCGCGGAGTTGGGATCTACTGCGACGAGGCCCTCAAGCTCCTCGACCCGATCCTCTGGCGCTTCTACCTCCTCTATGCCCGTCCGGAGAAGAAGGATGTGGACTTCTCCTGGGAGGAGCTGGAGAAGGCAGTGAATGGTGTCTTCATCGGCAACATCAGCAACCTGGTCAATCGGGTCATCGCCCTAGCCAACCGGCTCTACGACGGGCGGGTCGAGGCGACCGTGGAGGGCCGGGTCCTGGAGGAGATCGAGAGGACGAAACGCGAGGTGGAGAGGGAGATCGAGGGGGGCGCGCTAGCCGGTGCGCTCCGGCGGATCACGGAGCTGGCCCTCTTCGGGAATCGCTACTTCCAGGAGGAGCGGCCCTGGGAGGGCGAGCGGCCGGGGGTGCTCGCGAGCGGGCTCCAGCTCGTCAAGGCCCTGGGGATCCTCCTCGAGCCGTTCGTCCCCTCCTTCTCCAAGGCCGTCTATCGGATGCTGAACCTCGAGCGGCCGACCTTCGCCGACATCGCGCGAGTCACCCCGGAGTTTCGCGTGGAAAGGGCCGTGCCGCTCCTGCAGAAGATCAAGGTCGAGGAGATCGAGCGACGGTATGCCGCGCTGAAGGGGGATGGAAGCTCGCGCTAGACTCCGCTGCCGCCGGCTGAGGAGGCCGCGGTTCTTGCAGAGGGCGAGGACCTTCGGTAGAATTTGCTCATGGCCGAGGAGGGCGGGATGTACGCGGTAGTCGAGACCGGAGGGAAACAGTATCTCATCGAGCAGGGCGAGGAGTTGCTCATCGAGCGGCTCCCCCAGGCCTCGCCCGGCGCGACCGTCCGCTTCGAGAAGGTCCTGCTGCTCAGCACTGAGGGGAAGACCAAGATCGGCCAGCCCTATGTTGAAGGGGCAGAGGTGGTCGGGAGGATCATCGAAGAGGTGAGAGGAGAGAAGCTGCCGGTCTTCACCTACAAGTCGAAGACCCGCTATCGGCGGAAGGTCGGCCACCGGCAGCATTACATGAGGGCCAAGATTGAGGAGATCCAAGGATGATTGCCGTCGAGGTCTATCGCGACAGCTCGGGGAAGATCTGCGAGTTCCGTAGCCGGAAGGGCGTCTTCGCGCCCCAGCATCCCCTGCAGGTGAGCGTGGAGGCGCTGGTCCAGACAGCTATCATCGGCCTAGAAGATTATCTGAAGCTGGAGCCGGAGGTGAAGGAGGAGGGGGGCTGGCTCCAGTGCAGGCTGGAGAGGGAGAGCTTCCTGAACCGGGAGATCGACGCGATCCTCGAGACGATGGTCCTCGGCCTGCGGGCGCTGGAGCGGGAGTATCCCGAGTCACTGGAGATCCGCGACGTCGGTGCCGGGGTCAAGGTTTGAGGGGGGTGCGATGGCACACAAGTCGAGTAGCGGCTCATCGAGGAACGGGCGCGATTCGGTCGGGAAGCGCCTGGGGATGAAGGAGTATGGCGGGGAGTGGGTCCGGCCGGGACAGATCATCGTCCGCCAGCGCGGGGCCACCTTCCATCCCGGGCCGGGCGTGGGGATGGGCCGGGACTACACCCTTTTCGCCCTCGAGGAGGGCTACGTCCATTTCCGCGGACACTCCGTCAGCGTCTCGGCCACAAGGTAGTGCCAGACCAGGTGAACCGCCCCTGCGCCTTCCGCTCTTCAAGAGATGTTCATCGACGAGGCTAAGATCTATGTCGAGTCGGGCAAGGGTGGCGACGGGGCGATCAGCTTCCATCGGACCAGGCGGCACCCCAAGGGCGGACCGGACGGGGGCGACGGCGGGAGGGGCGGCGCGGTCCTCCTCCGCGCGACGGCGACCCTGAACACCCTTCAGCAGTTCAAGCACCGGGTCCACTTCCGCGCCGAGGACGGAGCGGCAGGAGGGCCGAACCGCCAGACCGGTCGCGATGGGAGGCCACTGATCATCGATGTCCCTCTGGGGACAGTGATCAAGGACGCTGAGACTGCTGAGGTGCTGGCTGACCTTGTGACCGAGGGAGAGGAGTTCCTCGCCGCCAGAGGCGGAGAGGGCGGGCGGGGGAACGCCTACTTTGCGACCCCCACGCGGCAGGCCCCGCGGTTCTCAGAGAGGGGGGCACCGGGCGAAGGCCGCTGGCTCAAGCTGGAATTGCAGCTCCTCGCGGATGTGGGGATCGTCGGCTATCCCAATGCAGGGAAATCGACGCTCATCTCCGCCGCCTCGGCCGCCCGCCCGAAAATAGCCCCCTATCCGTTCACCACACTCGAGCCCTGCCTCGGCGTCGTCCAGCTCGACGAGCGAGCTCCGTTCACCCTCGTGGACATCCCCGGGCTGATCGAGGGGGCTCACGCGGGGCGGGGGCTCGGCGACCGCTTCCTCCGCCATGTGGAGCGGTCAAGGCTCCTGTTGCATCTTGTGGACATCTCCGGAAGCGAGGGGCGCGATCCGCTCGAGGATTATCACAAGGTCAACGAGGAACTGCGGGCCTTCTCCCCAACGCTGGCGGAGCGGCCCCAGGTCGTCGCCGGGAACAAGGCCGACCTGCTGAGCGCTGAGGGAGTTAGGGAGGTCGTGGAACGCTTCGCTGCGCAGGGGATCGAGATGCACCCGGTCTCGGCCCTCACCGGCCAGGGCCTGCGCGAGCTACTCCAGCTCTGCTCCGAGAGGCTGGCGGAGCTGAAGCCCTGCCAGCCGCGAGTCACTCCGCGGCGACGGGTCTACCGCCTTCCCGCCGAGCCGGAGTTGCTGATCTCCCGTGATGGGGACAGTTTCACCGTGAGCGGGGAGCAAGTGCGGCGGCTCGCCCGGCTGATCATCAAGGACTGGACGGGACTGGATTACCTCTTGGAGCAGCTCGAGCGGCTGGGCGTGATCCGCGAACTCCGCCAGCACGGCCTGCAAGGCGGCGCTCTGATCAGGTTGGGCGACCTGGAGTTCACCTACAAGGAGCGCTTGACAAGTGAGAGCCCAGCTGATATCTTGGGGACCGAAACTTCCACAGGGAGGTAAGCGATCGCAAGCCACAGAGTCCGAAAGAACGAAGAGATCAGGGTTAAGGAGGTCCGGCTCATCGATGACCGGGGGGAGCAGATGGGGGTGCTCCCCATCGAGGAGGCCCTGCGGCGGGCGCGGGAGAAAGGGCTGGACCTGGTCGAGGTAGCGCCTCAGGCTGACCCGGTAGTCTGCAAGATCATCGACTTCGGCAAGTATCTCTATGCCCGGGAGAAGCGGGAGAAGAAGAAGCAGCGCCCCCGCCAACTGAAGGAGATGCGGCTGAGCACGAGGATCGATGAACATGACCTCGAGACAAAGCTGCGCCGGATCAAGGAGTTCCTCGAGGACGGCTACAAGGTCCGGATCACGGTCTTCTTCCGCGGGCGGGAGATCGTGCATATGGACCGCGGGCACGAGCTGCTCGGCCGGGTGACCGCCGCCTTGGCAACGGTGGCGAAGGTCGACCAGCCCCCGACAGAGAAGGGGCGGTCGCTCCAGATGCTCCTCGTGCCGTTGGGCAGCAAGGAGAGAAGAGATGAAAGAGAAGAGCCATAGAGGGATAGCCAAGAGGGTCAAGGTGACCGCCACGGGCCGGGTCTTCGCCTCGCGGGTGGGCTACCAGCATAAGCGGCTGAAGAAGCGGGCGAGCCAGAAGCGCGCGGCCCGCAAGGGCATGGAGCTTGTCGGAGGGGAGCGGAAGAAGATCAAGCGGCTCCTCTCGGCTTAAGGAGGAGAGATGCGCATCAAGGGCGCTATCAGGCACTTGCAGCGGCGGCGAAAGTTCCTCAAGCTCGCGAAGGGCTTCCGCGGGATGCGCCATTCATCGCACAAGATCGCGAAGCAGGCGGTGATGAAGGCCCTGAAGAACGCCTACATCGGCCGGAGGCTCAAGAAGCGGGACTTCCGCCGGCTCTGGCAGATCAGGATCAACGCCGCGGCAAGGCAGCACGGCCTCTCTTATTCCAAATTCATGCACGGCCTGAGGGAGGCCGGGGTCCAACTGAACCGGAAGATGCTGGCCGAGGTGGCCGTCCGGGACGGGGCGGCCTTCGCCGAGCTGGTCAAGCTCGCCAAGGGCTCCTAACGCGGTCCTCCAAAAAGGGCAGCTCGGCCCGGACGCGCTCGACCTCCCCGAAGTCGAGCCTAATCCACAGGATCTCCTCAGCCTCGGTGGCCTCCCCCAAGATCTCGCCCTGGGGCGAGACCGCCAGGCTATGGCCGCCGTATCTCGGCCCAGCGGCGTTGCAGCCTAGAAGGAAGGACTGGTTCTCCAAGGCCCGCGCCCGGGCCAGGAGCCGCCAGTGCTCGATCCGGGCCGCAGGCCAGGCGGCAGGGATGAGGAAGGCCAAAGCCCCCAAATCGAGCTGGGCGCGGTAGAGCTCGGGGAACCGCAAGTCATAGCAGAGCGAGAGGCCGAGTGGGCCGAGCTCGGTCCGGGCGACCACGAGTTCCTCGCCTGCAGCCAGCAATTCCTTCTCCTTCGAGCGATAGCCGAAGAGATGGATCTTCCGGTAGGAGGCCACGATCTCCCCGCGTGGGCCGAAGAGCACGCTCGTGTTGTAGAGCCTCTCCCCGGCCTGCTCGAGGATGCTCCCCGCGAGGATGTGGGCCTTAAGCTCTCTCGCCTTGGCCGCGACCGCGGCGAGCGTCGGCCCCTCGAGCGGCTCGCCCCCTTCCCGGTAGCGCTCGAACTCGAGGTAATCGACATTCCAGAGCTCGGGGAGGAGGACCAGCCCGGCCCCCTTGCACTCGGCGAGCGCCTCCAGTGCCCGTTCCAGCCGGGGCTCTCTTGTGGTATCGAGCTGGACGAGCGCGGCCTCGATCATCGCGGCGCGAAGCGGTTGGTGATCGGGAGCCGGCGGTCCCGCCCGAAGGCCCGGGGGGTGATCCTGATCCCCGGCGGGCTCTGCCGCCGCTTGTATTCGTTCTTGTCCACCAGCTCGATCACCCTCCGGACGGTCCCCTCCGGGAAGCCCAGCTCGACGATCTCCTTCAGCCCGCGGTCCTCCTCGACATAGGCCTTCAGGATCTGGTCGAGGACCGCATACGGGGCCGGGAGATCGGCCTCGTCGAGCTGGCCCGGGCGGAGCTCGGCCGAGGGGGGCTTCTCCAGGACCCGCTCGGGGATCACCTTCGCGACAGAGTTCCGGTAGCGCGCGAGCCGGTAGACCAGCGTCTTCGGGACATCCTTGAGGACCGCGAACCCGCCGGCCATGTCCCCGTAGAGGGTCGTATACCCCAGCGAGAGCTCGCTCTTGTTCCCGGTGTTCAGGACCAGCCAGCCGAACTTGTTGGAGAGGGCCATGAGGATGTTCCCCCGGATCCGAGCCTGGATGTTCTCCTCCGCCGTCCCGGGCTCGGTCCCGGCGAACGGCCCGGCCAGGGTCTCGAGATAGGCCCGATAGGTCTCGTCGATCCCGATCGAGAGGAGCTCGATCCCCAAGTTTCTTGCGACCGCCTCGGCGTCCTCCCGGCTGGCTTGGGAAGAGAAGCGCGAAGGCATGAAGACTCCCACTACATTCTCCTTGCCGAGGGCGTCGACCGCAATCGCGGCCACCAGGGCCGAATCGATCCCCCCGGAGAGGCCGAGGACGGCCTTTGAGAACCCGTTCTTCCGCGCGTAGTCCCTTGTCCCGAGCACGAGGGCCCGGTAGGCCTCCTCCTCGAGGGCCAGCTCCGGCTCGATCCGCCCGGCCAAGGGGCGTTCCGGGCGAGGGCGCGCCTCCTGGTGGAAGGCCAGCTCCACCACCCGGAGGTCGACCCTCTCGAGGCTATAGTCGAGCCGCTCCTTCCTCCGGCGAGGGTCGTGGAGCCGCCGGTTGAAGACCCTCTCGAGGTCGAGGTCCGCGACCAAGAGGTCCTCTTCGAACTGCTTCCCCCGCGCGAGCAACTGGCCCTGCTCGTCGAAGATCACGCTCCGGCCGTCGAAGACCAGCTCGTCCTGCCCACCGACGAGGTTGCAGAAGGCGACGATCGCCACCTGGTCCGCGGCCCGGGCCGCGAGCATCCGCTCCCGCTCGGCCCCTCTTCCCAAATAATAAGGAGAGGCGGCGATGTTGAGGGCCAGTTGGCCCCCCCCGACGAGGGTCTGGAGCCTGGCCGGGCCGTCGGGATACCAGATGTCCTCGCAGATGGTCACCCCGAAGGCGAGCGGGCCGGCCCGGAAGACGCAAGCCTCCCGCCCAGGGGCGAAGTAGCGGTCCTCATCGAAGACGGAGTAGTTGGGGAGAAAGACCTTCCGGTGGACCCCTACGACCCGCCCCTCGCAGATGACCGCGGCGGCATTATAAATATCTTGGTCCCGGTCGACGAAGCCGAGGACCACGGTGAGCTTCCCGACCTGGCGGGCCAGCTCCGCGAGGGCCTCGAGATTGGCGGAGATGAAGCTCGGCTTCAAGAGCAGGTCCTCGGGAGGATAGCCGGTGAGGGCCAGCTCAGGGAAGGCCAGGAGCTCGACACCTTCGGCCTCGGCCCGGCCGATGTAGTCCTGGATCTTCTCGGCATTCCCCTCGAGGTCCCCGACCGTGGGGTTGAGCTGGGCCAGCCCGATCCGGAGCTTCATTCGGCCTCCTAATAGTGTTGGAGATAGCGGTCGATCTCCCACTGGCTGACCGCGCGATGGTAGTCCTCGAGCTCGCGCTCCTTGGCGTCGAGGAACTTCTCCAGGATGTGCGGGCCGAGGGCCTGCTTGACCACCTCGTCTTCCTTGAGGGCCGCGAGGGCCTCCTCCAGGGACCTGGGGAGGGGCTCGATCTTCCGCTCCTGGCGCTCCTTCCGGCTCAGCTCGAAGACATTCTCCTCCACAGGCGGCGGGGGCTCGATCTTCCTCTTGAGCCCGTCGAGCCCGGCGGCGAGAATCGCGGCGTAGGCAAGATAAGGGTTGGCCGAGGGGTCTGGACTCCGCAGCTCGAGCCGGGTGGAGACCTCCGGGGTCTGGGAGGCCGGGACCCTGATCAAGGCCGAGCGGTTGATCCTGGCCCAGCAGATGTTGACCGGGGCCTCGAAGCCCGGGACGAGCCGCTTGTAAGAGTTGATCAGGGGGTTCGCCAGGGCCGTGATCGCCCGGATGTGGGCGATCAGCCCGCCCATGAAGTGGTAGGCCACCTCGGAGAGGTTATATCGGTCATGGGGGTCGTAGAAGGCATTCTTCTCCCCGCGGAAGAGGGAGATGTGGCTGTGCATCCCGCTCCCGTTGATCCCGACGATCGGCTTGGGCATGAAAGTGGCATACAGCCCCTGGGAGAGGGCGATCGTCTTCGTCACCTGCTTGAAGGTGATGATGTTGTCGGCCGTCTTGAGGACATCGGTGTAGCGGAAGTCGATCTCGTGCTGGGCCGGCGCGGCCTCATGATGAGCGGCCTCGACCTCAAAGCCCATGGCCGTGAGGGCATGGACGATCTCCTCGCGCGTCCCCTCGCCGCGGTCGATCGGGAGGAGGTCGAAGTAGTCCCCCTGGTCCTGGGGCATCAGCGTCGGCCGCCCCTGCTCGTCCAAGTGGAGGAGGAAGAACTCCGGCTCCGGCCCGACGCACATCCGGTAGCCCGCCTCCGCCGCGGCCCCGACCGCTCGCTTCAGGCAGTAGCGCGGATCGCCCGCGAACGGCTCCCCCGCGGGGGTGTAGACATCGCAGATCAGGCGGGCCGTCCGCTTCCCCTCCTTGCTCCAGGGGTAGAGGGCGAAGCTCGTCGGGTCGGGCCGGAGATACATGTCCGACTCCGAGATCCGGACGAACCCCTCGATCGAGGAGCCGTCGAAGGCGATCCCCCGCTCGAGGGCCTCCTCGAGCCTAGCGCTGGGGATCTCGACATTCTTGGGGATCCCCAGGATGTCGGTGAACTGGAGCCGGATGAACCCCACCTTCTGGGCGCGGACTGCCTCGAGCAATGCCTCTGTATCTTCGCCCCTTCTCATCTTCTGACCACTATAGCACCACGGCCTGAGGAGGGCAAGGCGGCTGAGGTGACGGCTGTCTTGTCACGCCCGGCGATGGTCTGCTACACTAAGACGGCGGACGGTGGGGGAGTCGGTGCCTTGGCGGACTTGACAGAGCAGCGGAACCAGATGTAAACTACTTCTCAAGTAGGGGGTGGGAGATGTCCACATTAAAGAACTTTCGGATCTTCGCTGACCTCAACCCGCGCGAGCTGGAGGAACTGGAAGGGCTGATCAAGCGGATCAAGTATCGGGCCGAGGAGATCATCTTTCAGGAGGGAGCGCCCGCGTTCGGCTTCTACCTCATCTTCTCCGGAAGGGTGAAGCTCGTCAAGCGGACTCTCGGGGGGAAGAAGCAGATCCTCAAGATCCTCGGCCCCGGAGAGATCGTGGGAGAGACAACCCTCTTCGACAAGAGCGTCCATATCGCCTATGCCAAGAGCCTTGAGGATTCGGAAGTCGGGTTCATCGAGCGGGGCGACTTCTTCGACTTCCTCACCCGGCACACGCCCGTAATCTTCCGCCTCTTCGAGCGGTTCTCCACCGAGGTCAAGGCCCTCCAGTGCAAGCTGGCCGAGCGGAGCTACAACGGGAGTAAGGAGCGTTTGGCGAGGCTGATCCTGGCCGTCGGCGAGAGCGGGGTCGAGCTCTCACGGACCGAGCTGGCCGAGATCGCCGGGGTCTCTTCCAAGACGGCGATCAGGACGCTGGGCGAGCTGGAAGAGC
Source organism: Candidatus Acetothermia bacterium (assembly GCA_024653345.1). Classification (GTDB taxonomy): domain Bacteria; phylum Bipolaricaulota; class Bipolaricaulia; order RBG-16-55-9; family JANLFV01; genus JANLFV01. The sequence goes on along the minus strand of JANLFV010000013.1, from coordinate 26,549 downwards.
GGGGCTTCATCGCTGTCGATGAGCGGAAGGTGACCATTCTGGATAAGAAGAGCCTGGAGTCCCTGGCCGAGCCCTTCCCCATCCCCCTCGATGCCAACCTGATCATCTAGCTCTGGACAGAGGCTCCCTGGGAGCGGGACACCTGTCCTTCAGCCTCATGATCAGAGGGGCTAGATTGAAAGGGTAGGCCTGAAAGCTAGGGCGATGGGTAGGAGACTGCGGCGACCTGCGGCAATTCTGGTGTCTTATTCTTTTGCTTTGCTCCTCCTACTGTTGTTCAAGCCCCACGCTCCCGGCCTGATCTTCGCCCTCCTCAGCCTCCCGCTCGCGCTCTCCTCCCTTCTCCTCGAGGTTGGCTTCGCTGGAGGGCTCGCGCTCGGGACCATCACAGCCCTCCTCGGGCTCCCGTTCCTCAGCATAAGTTTCCTTGACTGGCTCCTCCCGATCGCCCTCTTCTACGTCGCGATCAGCGCCGCCCTCGGCCTGGCCCGCCGCGCCCAGAGCCAGCAGCGGGCCAGGCGAGCGGATGCCTTGCTGGAAGAGGTCTTCGAGCACTCGAGCAATCTAATCCTCGTCGCCGAGCTGGGCGGCCGGCTGCTCCGCCGGAATGCCCGCGCGAAGGAGCTCACTGGGAAGGTGGAGGAGTTGAGCGAGATCTTCCACCCCGACGATCTGCCCCGGGTTCGGGAAGAGATGGAGCGGGCCGTAGTCCGGGGCGAGGGGGGAGAGGCCCTCGTCCGGCTCATCTCCCAAGAGAAAGAGCTGCTCCCCTTGGAACTGAAGGTGATCCGGCTGGACCGCGAGCATGTGGCCCTCGATCTGCAGGAGGTGGGGGAGTTGGTGGAGCTCCGCCGGCGGCTCCACGAGGCCGAGGCCCGCTATCGCTACCTCATCGAAGACGCCATCGACACCCTCAATTCGGGGATCATCCTCCTGGACAAGAGCGGGCGAGTCTTCTGGGCGAACGAGACCGTCGGGCGATTCTTCTACATCGACCGTGACGAACTAGTGGGGAAGGAGCTACGGAAGGCCCTGGCCCCTTGCCAGCCGTTCTTCATCGAGCCCGGCTCGTTCGACCGCGTCACCTCGCCCCGGAGCCAGGGACGGTTCACCTTCACCCTCCGCGGCCGAGGCGAGGAGAGGATCTTGGAACTGGTGAGCATCCCCGTGGAGACGGAGAAATACCAAGGTGGCTGGATCAACCACTTCATCGACCTCACGGAGATCAAGAGATTGGAGGCCTCCCTGCGAGAAAAGACCCGCCGGCTCGAGGAGAGCAATAAGAGGCTTGAGGAATTCAATCATGTCGTCTCTCACGACCTGAAGGGGCCCGTCCGCCGGATCGAGTCCTTCGCCCAGATCTTGTTGGAAGATTACCAGGGGAAGCTCGACGCCGAAGGGGTGGACTATCTCACCCGGATCAAGAACCAGGCGCTCCGCATGTCCAATCTGATCGACGACCTCCTCACCCTGGCCAGCATCGGGGCCAAGGAGGAGCCGCTCGAGGAGGTCCAGCTCGGGCAGGTCGTCACGGAGACGATCGAGGGGCTGGACTACATGCTCCGCGGGGTCGAGCTGAAGGTGAAAGAGGCCCTCCCCACCGTGTTGGCCAACAGGACCAGGATGCAGCAGCTCCTAGCGAACCTCATCACCAATGCGGTAAAGTATAACAACAAGCCCCGGAAGTTGGTCGAGATCGGCTGGGAGGAGGAAGATGGCTACTGGAAGCTCCATGTCCGGGACAATGGGATCGGGATCGAGAAGCAGTATTGGAGCAAGATCTTCGAGCTGTTCGAGGTCCTCCACCCGAACGGCGATTACGAGAGCACCGGAGCCGGGCTCTCCATCTGCAAGAGGATCGTGGAGAACCACGGCGGGAAGATCTGGGTCGAGTCGGAGCCCGAGAGAGGCTCGACATTCTACTTCACTATTCCAAAGAGGGCGAAGGTAGGTGAACCGCGATGAGATCTAAGAAGCTGAAGATCCTCCTGGTCGAGGACGAGCTAGACGACATCAAGCTGACCCAACGAGCCCTGGAGCGGAGCAGCGTGAAGAGCGAGCTCTTCGTCGTCCGCGACGGTCAAGAGGCGCTCGATTTCCTCTATCGACAGGGGAGCCACGCCGAGGCCCCCAGGCCGGACCTGATCTTCCTCGACCTGAAGCTCCCCAAGGTCAACGGCCACGAGGTCTTGGCCAAGATCAAGCAGGACGAGCGCCTGCGCCGAATCCCGGTGATCGTCCTCACCGTCTCCCGCAGCGAGGAGGACATGGTGAGGGCCTTCGACAGCGGCGCCTCGGGCTATATCCATAAGCCAGTGAGCTCGAGCGAGTTCATCAAGGTCGTGAACACAGTCCGCGACTACTGGGAGATCTCAGAACTCCCGCGGGAGTGAGATCATCGTGGAGAGGAGGGGCCTTCCACCTGATTTTCACCTCCTTTCCCTTCTCTTTGCACGAGGGACCGGGCATAATTGCTCTTGCAGGTCATTGAGAGAAAGATCGGGACAGGGGTTATCTCCGGAAGCGACAGAGTTGCGCTCGGCAGCTAACCTCAGTCCTTCGGCGGCCGCGCGCGCGTAGCTAGATTCATGTTCGATGACCGCTCAAGTTTCGAAGGTTAGTCCGTGGCACGGTGCCAGCCTTAGTGGGTTTACAGCCCAATGGACCAGGGTTTTGCCCAGCAGTCCTGCCAACCTCCTTCTGCTGGGATTTTTGCCCAGTCCGAATAAGGCCGGGGTTCGAATCCCCATGGGCGAGGGAAACCTAAACCCCTTCTGTGGTTGCTAACCTCATCAGGGCAGGCGGGACCCCTCCCGCCTGCCCGCCTGCCTTCGCCTCAGCGACCTAGCGTATAGATCATCCCAGCGTTGTTCCCGAAGACGATCTCCAGGTAACCGTCGCCATCGATGTCTCCCAAGGCCGGCGAGGAGAAGACCTGCCCGCCGCTGGTGAACGGCGGCCACTTCCTGATCCCAGCCCGGCCGTCGAGGCAGTAGAGCTTCCCATCGTGCGAGCCGATCAGCACCTCTATCCGCCCGTCTCCGTCGATGTCCGCCAGCGCAGGCGAGGACTCGACCTTCGCGCCGGTAGTGAAGATCCATCTCGATTTCCCCGTGAGGCCGTCGACGGCATAGACCCTCGAATCATTGCTTCCGATGACGATCTCCAGCTTCCCGTCGGCATCGAGGTCCCCGAGCGCGGGGGAGGATCTGATCAGGTCCGCGATGGGGAAGGGGGAAGGCCACTTCGGCAGGCCGGTCGGGCCGTCGAGCAAGTAGAGGCCCTGCTCGCTGATGGCCACGGCCACCTCGAGCCGACCGTCACCGTCGACATCCCCGACCGCAGGGGAGGAGAGATCGCCATTCCCGCGGGTGCGGGACCGCCAGATCTCCCGGCCGGTCCGGCCGTCGACGGCGTAGACCACTCCCTCGCTAGAGAGGATGACGATCTCGAGGTCACCATCGCCGTCGAGGTCCGCGATCGCCGGTGAGGAGATCGTCCCGACCTCGAACGGGAAGCTCCACTTCACGCTGCCGCGGCCGTTCAGGACATAGAGCTTATCAGAGCCGACGACTATCTCGACCGCCCCGTCCCCGTCCACATCGGCCAGCGCTGGGGAGGACCAGACCTTCGCCCCTGACTCGTAGGGCCATCCCGGCTTCACATCGCCTGTCCGCCCGTTCAGGGCATAGATCTTCTTGTCATAGGAGCCGAGGACGACCTCGACCTCCCCATCGCCGTCGATGTCCCCGATGGCTGGTGAGGAGATCTCATAAGGCCCGGCGAGCGGGCGCTCCCAGAGCTTGCTCCCCGTCGGCCCGGAGAGGGCATAGACTCCGCCGTAGGAGGCCACGACTATCTCCATGATCCCATCGCCGTTGAGATCGCCGATCGCGGGTGAGGGCTCCGCTAGGCCGCGGACATAGTATCTCCAGCGCTCGACGGGAGAGCTGATCTGGCCCGTGCCCGATGCGAAGCCGGAGCGGAGGAGATCATGGCGGAACATCGGCCAGTCCAGTGCCCCGCGCTGCTCGCTCGTCGCCGCCACTAACGCTGGCAGGCCCAGAAGCAGCGTGAACAGCAGCAGCACTGAGATGCGCCGCTTATTCATCTTGAGGGCACTCCAACTGCCCCTGGATGATGGCATGATACCGGCCCCTGCTGCCGTTATCCCACTCCCACCAGACGAAGTGCTCCGCGAGATACATCTGGGCGAGCGGGAGGACCGTGGCCCGGACCAGCTCGGGGCTCTGGCTCCCGAACATCCACTTCTGCAACTGGAGCTTGAGGGGATCGAAGAGGTCCAGCTCGTGCGCCACACGGAAGGCATACCAAGAGCTGTTCGCGGCCATCCCCCAGGCCTCGATCGCGCGGGCCACCAGGAGCGTGGCCGCGGCCTGCCTCACCTCGCTCGAGATCCCCTCGATGAAGGTGAGCCGCTCCAACTCCTCCATAGTCATCTGGGAGAGCCGCTTCCCCCCGACGAGGTAGTCCTCGAACTCCTGTGGCCGGTAGCAGATCCCGATGTGCTCCCCCTGGCGGCCGGCCTGAAGCGCATTCCAAAGCTCATAGGTCCCGTAGTTGCGGATCGCCTCCTGTGCCGGGGCGACAAGCTCATCGAGCGGCCGACCTAAGATGATGTAGCCCGCGACGAGCGCAAGAGCGTTCGCTTCCCTAAACTCCGGTGGCCAGTGGCGGGTCGCCCGCTCGATCAGCCTTTCAGTATCGAGCTTGTCCGCCCAGAGGACTAAGGAGAAGGTTACGATCAGAAGTGCCAATACTAAAGAGATTCTGAGCCAGCGTGAAGCCCTCCAGCCCATGGTCAAGACCTCCTTAGACTAGGGTTCGGCGCATCTACCCGCGAGCGGCAGCCTCTGATTCACACCAGTTGGCATAACCTTACCCCGCAACAGTTCCGAAGTCAAGCAGGGACTCAGGCGGCCTATGGCATTCCCCAGAGGATTTTCACCAGCTCCTCTTGACATGATGGGCTGCTTGGCTGTATAAAGCACTTGGCAGGAGGTGGAGGTGTTTGGCGAAGGGGGAGTCAGAACCTTCACCGTTCTTGTGGGCTTGGCCCTCTTCGCACCTTCTATGGGCTGCAGTCCTAGTGTTCTGCGGCGTGAGCATCAGGATCGGGGGAGAGCAAGTTCGAAGAGGGGGGAATGGCGTCTTGTGGTTGGTGGGCACTTGCGATAACGGTTCTGAGCGTCCTTGTTTTCTACCTGCTCCCTTTCGATCAAGCTTTGCTCATCGTCTACTCCTTCCTCTTCGCTCTCTACCCCGCGCGCAAGCTTCGTCAATGGGTGAGCACCTGGTCCGGAAAAGCGCGCAACGCTCTGGGGATCCTCGGGTTGGCAGTCGCTAGTGTCGCCTCATATGTCCTCTGGTCTGAGCGCAGGTTGAGCACAATCGGAGCAAACTATGCAGTGCTACTTACTGTGTCGATTGCCGGAGCGACCTTAGGCACATTGCCCGTATGGCATCTAGTCACCTGGCTCAGCAGGAGATTGGCCAGAATCTGAAGGGAGGGGCTCTGCGGCTCATGAGCACTTTACGGGAGCATGGCCGCTGCTGGTCATAATTGCAACAGGCTTAACGGCCGGGACTGAGCAAGCTCCGATCCTAACAGTTTGCCCCTCTGGCTGCCAATTCGCCAAGCTTCAGGAGGCAATCGAAGCTGCGAGCGAAGGCGATTCGATCCAGATCGGCGCCGGGATCTACCGGGAGAACCTTGTGATCAGGAAGCGAGTCACCCTCACCGGCATCAGTCGGGGGGAGGTTTTCCTGACAGCCCTGGATCAAGGTGAGCCCACGGTGCTTCTAAAGGACACCCAAGGGGTGATTATGAGCGAGATCACCATTAGCGGGAGGATCGCCATCCAGGGAGAAGGGGCAGTCGTTAGCCTGCTCAATAACAGGATCATCGCGAGCGAGGTCGGGATCAAACTGATCGGCTTTGAGGCGAAGGAGAGCACCATCCGCGGCAATAAGCTCATCTCAAGCGGCCAAGGGGTTGGGATTCTATTGCTGGGCTGGGGGCCTTTCTTGATCCGCGATAACTCCATCACAGGGCTAGCAACTGCCATGGTTGTGGGCGGCGCGGTCGTGTGCGACATCCGCAGCAACCAGATCTCTGGCGGCTGGGATGGCTTGGCCATTGGGAGTAGCTCCACTGCCATAATCGTCGGGAACCAGATCATGGGCAATCATCATGACGGCGTTGTGCTCAGCGGAGCAGCGGCAGTTGAGATCTCGGGGAATGAGATAAGAGAGAACGGTGGTCGAGGGGTCTCTCTCTGGCAGAGGCCTTGCTATGACACACCTGATGAGTTTGCTGGCTCAATTGTAGGGGAAGGCAACGACATTAGCGGCAACGCCGGGGCCGATCTCTGCCCTCCGGACTACCCCTGGCCGGAGGGGTTTGTGAAAGGGCCTTAAGCGCCCTTGTATATTAGTCGAGCTCCCGCCTCAGCTCGGCCAGGAGTTCCAGGGCCTCGAGGGGGGTGAGCTTCTCCAGGTCGAGGCCCTTCAGCCGCTTGATGACCGGGTGCTCCTCGGCAGCGAAGAGCGCGAGCTGCTTTAAGAACCGGGGCTCGCGGCCCCGCAGCTCGCCCATGGCGTCGAGGGGGTTGTTCTTAAGGATCTGGTCTAGAATTTGGGCCGCCTTGGCCGTCACCTCCTCGGGGAGGCCGGCGAGCCGGGCCACATGGACCCCGTAGCTCCCCTCCGCGACCCCCTCGGCCACGCGGTGGAGGAAGATCACCTCGTTCCCGAACTCCTTGACCCGGACATGCATGTTCTTCACCCCGCGGATGCGGGCGGCGAGCTTGGTCAGCTCGTGATAGTGGGTGGCAAACAGCGTCTTGGCCTTAACTTTGGTCGCTAGGTGCTCGGCCACGGCCCAGGCGATCGAGACGCCGTCGAAGGTCGAGGTCCCCCTGCCCATCTCGTCAAGGATGATCAAGCTCCGCGGGGTGGCGTTGTTGAGGATATTGGCCGTCTCGAGCATCTCGACCATGAAGGTCGAATACCCCGAGGCGAGCATGTCGCTCGCCCCGACGCGGGTGAAGATTCGGTCGATCAAAGGGAGCCGGGCCTCCCGCGCGGGGACGAACGAGCCGAGCTGGGCCATGAGGGCGATGAGGGCGATCTGCCTGATATAAACGGACTTCCCTGACATGTTCGGCCCGGTGAGGATGACCAGGTGCTCGTCCTCTTTCAAGAACAGGTCGTTGGGGACGAACTCCTCGCGCCGCTCGACCACCGGGTGGCGGCCGTCGCGGATCTCTATCTCCGGGCGGTCAGTGAAGTGCGGCCTGGTGTAGTTATTGCTCTTGGCCACCTCGGCCAGTGCGGCGAAGGCGTCGAGCCGGGCGATCAGCTCGGCCAGCTCCTGGATCTGCTTGACCCTGGCGGCCACGCGCTCGCGCAACTGGAGGAAGATCTCGTATTCCAGCTCGACCGCCCGCTCCGCAGCGGAGGTGATCTTCCCCTCGTATTCCTTGAGCTCGGGGGTGATGTAGCGCTCAGCGTTGACCAGAGTCTGCTTCCTTATGTAGTCTTGCGGGACCCGCTTGGCGTGGGTCTTAGTGACCTCGATGTAGTAGCCGAAGACGGTGTTGTAGCCCACCTTCAGGCTGGGGATGCCCGTCCGTTCGCGCTCCTTCGCCTCCAGCTCGAGGATCTTCTTCTTATACTCCCTCTCCTGGGCCTTAAGACCATCGAGCTCGCGGTCGAACCCCTCGCGGATCAGCCCGCCCTCCTTCAGGGCCAAGGGGGCATCCTCGCGGAGGGCCCGCTTCAGGAGCTCGGCCAGGTCCTCCAGGCTCAGCCGGTCCAGGGTGGCAGCCAATTCCTCCAGGATCTCTGAAGGGCCCGCGGCCCGGAGCCGGTCCACCAGCTCGCGGAGCTGGGGGAGCTTCTCCAGGGACTGCCCGAGGGAGAGCAGGTCCCGAGGGTTGGCCCTTCCGGCCCCGAGCCTCCCCGCCAGCCGCTCGAGGTCGTGAATCTCCTTCAAGAACTCTCGGAGCTCGGCCCGCAGGAGGCCCTCATTGAAGAGGAGCTCGACTAGGTCGAGCCGGCGCTCGATCTCCTCCCGGTCGAGCAGGGGGGCGAGCAAATACCTGCGGAGCAGCCGTTCGCCCATCCCGGTGATGGTCCGGTTGAGGACGCTGAAGAGGGTATTCTGGGTCCCGCCGGCCAGATCGCGGACCAGCTCGAGGTTCCGCTGGGTGAAGGGGTCGAGCTGCATCTGCTCCGAGACGGAGTAGGCCTGGGGCCGCTTGAGGTGGGCCAAGTTCTCCTTCTGGGTCTCCTTCAAGTATCTGAGCAAGCCGGCGGCGGCCCGGCCCGCGAGCTCGCTCAGGCCCAGCCCCGCGAGCGAGGCCAAGCCGAAGTGCTCCAGGAGCTCTTCCGTCCTGAAGTAACTCTCCTCGACCCGCGTCTGGGCCACCCGGCGGTCGGAATGCTTCAGGGCCGCCTCGGCCTCGGCATTGAAACCCTGGGGGAGGAGCAGCTCCGCCGGCTGGAGGCGGGCGAGCTCGGCCTTCAGCTCATCTTGAGAGAGCTCGGTGGCCCGGAACTCGCCGGTCGAGAGGTCGGCCAAGGCGAGCCCGAGCCGCTCGCCCTGGGCCTGGGGGAGAATGGCCGCGATGTAGTTGTTCAGCCCACGCTCGAGGACCTCCTGCTCCAGGGCCGTCCCGGGGGTCACGACCCGGACGACATCCCTCAGCACGAGCCCCCGGGCCTCCTGGGGGTCCTGGAGCTGGTCGCAGATCGCGACCTTGTAGCCCTTCTTGAGGAGGCGGTTGATGTAGACCTCGGCCTTCTTGATGGGGACACCGGCCATGGGGGCCTCATTTCGTTTGGTCAAGACGAGCTCCAGCTCGCGGGAGGCCAGCTCAGCGTCCTCAAAGAAGGTCTCGTAGAAGTCCCCCAGGTTGAAGAAGAGGATCGCATCGGGATACTGCTCCTTGATCTTGAGATACTGGCGCATCACCGGTGTCAACTTGGCCATCATCCTCTCCCTGCAAATTATAGCTGGGCCCTTGGCCAGTTCACAAGGCGCTGTCCGGGCTCGTGGTGCATGCTGCCGAAGAGAGCGCTGCAGGATCAACGAGCTGGCAATCACGCGGCGATTTCCTTATGATGTTAGCGATGAATCGGCCCATCTTGAGGTATCCTGACAAGCGCCTCCGCGAGCGGGCGGTCGAGATCGAGAAGATCGACGGCCGGGTCAAGGAGCTGAGCGACGAGATGCGCGAGGCACTCGCGTTCGTCGGCGGCCTCGGGCTCGCGGCCCCTCAGCTCGGCGAGCCGCTCCGGCTCATCCTGATCGACGTCGACACAGACTCTCAGGTGCTGATCAACCCCGAGCTCGTAGAGGCAGACGAGGAAAATGAAGTCCCCTACAACGAGGGCTGTCTCTCCCTCCCCGGGATCGAGGCGGAGATCTGGCGCCCCCCGAGGGTCCTAGTCCGTGGCTGGACCCTAGATGAGAAGGAGATTGAGCTCGAGCGCGATGGCCTGGTCGCGCGGGTCCTGCTCCATGAGCTCGACCATCTCGACGGCGTGCTGTTCATCGACCACCTCGGGCTAGCCAAGCGGAGGATGCTGTTGAAAGAGTTCGAGCGGTCAGGTCGACAGAGTGAGCGGACGCCGAGCGCCGCGCCCAGCCTCTGACCCCCCGATGATGCCCGCCCGCGGAGGCGCTCCCAATTCCCTTCGATGATCGCGGAAAACGTCCGCCGGCTGTTGGCTGAGCTCCCTGCCGAAGTCACGCTCGTGGTTGCAGGCAAAGGCCGGACGCCCCGCGAGCTCCTGGAGGCGGTCGAGGCCGGAGCCAAGATCATCGGCGAGAACTATGTCCAGGAGGCCGAGGAGGCGTTCGCTGCCATTGGCAGAAGGGTCAAGTGGCACATGATCGGGCCCCTCCAGCGGAATAAGGCCAAGCGGGCGGTCGAGCTCTTCGACCTGATCGAGACCGTCGATTCTGTCGCGCTAGCCGCGGAGTTGGAGAAGCGGTGTGCCCGGCTCGGGCGGAAGATGCCGATCCTGATCGAGATCAACAGCGGCCGAGAGCCCCAGAAGGCCGGGGTCCTCCCCGAGGAGGCCGAGGCCCTGATCAGACAGGTCGCCCGGTTCGAGCACCTCCGGGTCCAGGGGCTGATGACCATGGGTCTGCGGTTCGGCGACCCCGAGGGGGCGCGGCCATACTTCCGGGAGACGAGGAGGCTGTTCGAGGAGCTGAGAGCCCTCTCCCTCCCCAATGTGGAGATGAAGTTCCTCTCGATGGGGATGAGCAATACTTACAAGGTGGCCGTTGAGGAGGGGGCGAACATCGTCCGGATCGGGACGATGATCTTCGGCTAGAGGAGGGAAGAGATGAAGATCGGGGTCATCGCCGACACGCATGACAACCTGCCCAAGATCGCACGGGCTGTGGAGCTATTCAACCGCGCTGGCGTCGAGCTGGTCCTGCACGCCGGGGACTTCGTCTCTCCGTTTACCGCTAGAGAGTTCGGCAAGCTCCAGGCCAAGCTCGTGGGGGTCTTCGGGAACAACGACGGAGACAAGCCCTATCTGCTCAAGCGCTATGCAGGCATTGGAGAGCTCTACGACGGCCAGCGCGAGCTCGAGCTCGGGGGCCGGCGGATCGCACTGCTGCACAAGCCCGACCTCCTGGAGGCGCTCATCGCCTCGGCGAGATACGACCTGATCGTCTACGGCCACACGCACGAGCTCGAGCTGCGAGAGGGCTCACCACTGGTCCTGAACCCCGGGGAGGGCGGGGGCTGGCTGACCGGCCGTCCGACCGCGGCGATCGTGGACCTCGAGGGGCTCCGGGCTGAGATCTTCGAGCTGGGCTAGATCGGCTCAGATGAGCGCGGCGAGGATCAGTGGCCTAGGCGTCAGCTCGCGCTATCCGGGCTCTCGCTCGCCCCAAAGCCGCGCGAGGTGGCCCTCGGGGAGCTTCTCGGTGAACCGGCTTACCAGGACAAGCAAGATCAGCCCCACTCCGAGCCCCGGGATAAAGCCGTGGACCCCGAATGGACTCCCGATCGCCATCCAGATCAGTGCTATAAGAAAGCCTCCGACCATGGAGAAGAGCGCGCCTAAGCGGGTCGCGCCCTTCCAGTAGATCCCGAAGAGGAGCGGCCAGAGGGTCGTCGAGGCGATCACGGCCCAGGCAAAGGCCGTAAGGACCAGGATCAGTCCCGGAGGACGGAGCGCGATCAGGAGCGCGACCAGGCCGACGATCAGGCTGCTGATTCGGCTCAAGCGGAGGGCCTGGCGCTCCGAGAGCCTGCGGTTCAAGCCCTCCTCGAGGAAGTCCCGGACGAGCGCACTCGAGGTGATGATCAAGACCGAGGAGAAAGTAGACATCCCCGCGGCGAGGACCCCGGCGAAGAAGACCGCCCCGCCCCAGGGCGAGAGCACGGCCTTGGTCAAGGTCGGGATCGCCAAGTCGGGGCTGGCCAGGCCGGGATGGAGGACCCGCGCGATCGCCCCGCAGAGGTAAGGCAAGAGGGCCATGCTCCCCCCGAGGGAGGCCACGACCGCCCCGATCCGGAGCATCCTCACATCCTTGATCGAGTAGAAGCGGATCACCATCTGGGGCATCCCCCAGACGCCGAAGGAGACGATCAGGCAGTAGGAGACGAGCCCGGCCCAGCCCCAAGTCCCGGGGGTCTCGACCAGCCCGGGGTCGATGGCCATGAGCTTCAGGTTCGCTTCCGCAAGCCCGCCCACGGCCTTCACGGCCCCGAAGGCGAGCAAGATCAGGCCCGCGCCCATCACCCAGGCCTGGAAGAAGCCGGTCCAGACGACCGCGAGATACCCGCCCCAGGCGACATAGAGGACGATGATCGCCCCAGAGAGGAGCACACCCCAGGTGTAGGGGAGCCCCATGAGCACCTCGAAGGTATGGCCCATCCCCTTGAGAATGCTCACATTGTAGACGATCAAGAAGACGGTGATGACCGCGGCGAGGAAGAGCCTCGCCTCCCTGGCCCGGAAGCGCTCGGCCACGAACCCCGGGATAGTCATCGTCCCCAGGCGGGTGGTGAACTCCCGCACCCTCTTCCCCAGGACGATCCAGGCAAGGGTGCACCCCAAGAGGACATTGATCGCCCCGATCCACAGGGTGGCCATCCCATACTTATAGCCGAACCCGCCCCCGCCGATGATCACCACCGAGGAGAAGTAGGCCGCGACATAGGAGAAGGCCGTGACCCAGGGGCCGATCCTCCGCCCGCCGAGATAGAAGTCCCCGACATGGCGGAGTCGGCGGGAGGTGAAGAGCCCGACGAGCAAGAGCAGGCTGAGGTAGAGGGCCAGCACGATAGAGTAGATCGCCCGCTCGCTCATCGCTCGCCTTCCCCGGGCTTGAAGAGCCAGATCGCCCAGACGACTGCCCCAAGGACGCTCCCTGCGGTGACGATCCAGGCGAGAAAGGTCAGCCAGGGGGTGTTCAATGGGCCCATGATCTCCTAACAGGCGGACACGCTAACCCTCGCGCGATCGAGGCACTCGCCACGCTCAGCTCTCAGGGCTGCAGAGCCTATTGAGCACCAGGCCGCTCAGCATCTTGGGGTAGAAGTCCGTCGACTTCTGGGGCATCCGCTCGCCGTTCCGCGCGATCGCTCGGACCTCCTCCACCTTCGTCGGATTCAGGAGGATCGCCCCGGCCTCCTTCCCCGCCGCGACGAGCTCGAGCGCCTCCTGGGCGCTCCGCTTGTAGTCGACCTTCCCCTCGACGGCGTCCGGGCCGATCCCGAAGACCTTGTCCAGAAGGAGGTAATGGCAGATCGTCACATCGAGCCGCCGCCACTCCGGGGAGCGGTCGGGGACCAACTTGTCCATCACGGCCTCATCCTTCAGCTCGAGGAGGTAGTAGTCCTCGAGCCCGCGGAGGGCGAGCCCGAAGGCATGCCGTCCTCCTTCGGCGGCCCGGCGGAGGCCTGCCAAGAGCTGCTCGCGCTCCCCGACCCCGAGCTTCTCCACCCTGAAGTAGCGGGCGAGCTCTCTCTTCAGCCGTGCGGGCTCCTGCTCGCCGAGCTCGTGGATCAGCCGGTGAGTCGGGAAGATCACGAGCCCGCGGTCGTCCATGTTCACGAAGGTGAGCATCACATTGTGATAGCACTCGGGGCAGGAGCACTCCGCACCCACCGCTTCCATCTCCTTGCGGAAGGCGAGGGCCGTCTCATAGCGGTGGTGGCCGTCGGCGATGAACAGCGTCTTATCCCGCATCGCCTCGACGATCCCCTCCAGGCTGGCTTGGTCTTGGATCGGCCAGAGGCGGTGAGTCGTGCCGCGGTCGAAGGGATCGACGGCCCGGAGCGGGGCTCGGCCCGCGATCGCCTGATCCAAGAGGTGGTTGACCACCAGCTTCGGGTCGGAGTAGAGGACGAAGACCTGGCCGAGGTTGGCCCTTGTGGCCCGCATCAGCTTGAGCCGGTCCTCTTTGGGCTTGGCGAGCGTCCGCTCGTGGGGCAGGATCCCCTTGCCGTATTCCGCGAGCTTGAACAGCGCGATGAACCCCTTCCGCGTCAGGCTCGCTCTATTCTCTCCCCGGTAGTCCTGGTAGTAGGCATAGACCGTCGGCCGAGAGTCCTGGATCAGGATCTGCTCGTCCAGCCACCGTTCGAGCGTCTCCTTTGCCTCGGAGTAGCGCCGCTCGCCCGGCGAGCGGTTGAGGTTGAGCCTGACGAAGTTATGAGGGCTCCGAAGATAATACTCCTCCTGCATCTCGGGGCTAATCTTGTCGTAAGGCTGGGTCACGACCTCCGAGAGGTCCACCCGCTCGGGGTTGTATCTGATCCCGCGGAAGGGGAAGATCTCGGCCATCCCAGCCTCCTAGCTCAGGGCTGAGATCAGCTTCGCGGCGATCTCCACCCCGGCCCGCTCCTGCCCTTCCTCGGCGGAAGCGCCGAGATGCGGGGTCCCGATGACATTATCTAGCTTCAGCAGAGGGTTATCCTTCGGCGGCTCCTCCTCGAACACATCCAAGGCCGCCCCGGCGACCTTCCCCGAGACGAGGGCCTCGTAGAGCGCTTGCTCGTCGATGACACCCCCGCGGGCGCAGTTGATGATCCGCACTCCCGGCTTCATCAGCTCGAACTGCCGCTTCCCCAGGATGTGCTTCGTCTCCGGGGTGAGCGGGACATGGATGGTGATGTAGTCTGAGTAGCGGAGGAGGTCCTCCAGGGGGAGGAGCTTCAGCCCGAGGTCACGGACGTCCCCCTCGCGCACATAGGGGTCATAGGCCACGAGGTCCATCCCGAAGGCGCTCGCCCTTTTAGCTACTTCTCTTCCGATCCGCCCGAGCCCGATGATCCCCAGGGTCTTCCCGTAGAGCTCGGTCCCCATGAAGAGCTTCTTCTCCCACTTCCCGGCCTTGAGGGAGGCTGTGGCCTGGGGGATGTGCCGGGCGAGGGCCAGCATATGGCCGATCGTCAGCTCGGCCACGGAGATCGTGGTGGCCTCGGGCGTGTTCAGCACCCTGATCCCGCGCTCCTTGGCCGCCTCGGTATCGATGTTATCGAGCCCGATCCCCGCCCGGCCGATCGCCTTCAGGTTCTTCCCCGCCTGGATCACCTCGCGGGTCACCTTCGTGGCCGAGCGGACGATCAGGCCGTCGTATTCCGGGATCACTCTGATCAGCTCCTCCGGCTTGAGGCCGGTCTTGACCTCGACCTCGAACCCCGCCTCGCGGAGCCGCTGGACCCCCGCCTCCACGATGGAGTCGCTCACCAAGATCTTCATCTCCACCTCCTCAGGCCGGCACGCCGGCAGCCACGATCTCGTCGATCCAGGCCAATAGCTGGTCGACATCGGCCGGCTGGATGTCGCCCATGTGGGCGATCCTGAAGGTCTTCTCCTTCAGCTTCCCGTAGCCGTTGGAGATCGCCGCCCCGCGCCTGCCCAGTTCCTCATTGAGCTTGGCGACGCTGATCCCCTTGGTGTTCTTGATCGCCGTCAGGGTGTTCGACTCATACCCCGGCTGGGCGAAGAGGGCGAAGTTCTCCCGGGCCCACCTGCGGACGGAATCGGCCATCCGCTTGTGCCTTGCGAACCGGTTCTCCAGCCCCTCGGCGAAGATGTCGTCCATCTGCTTGTTCAGGGCATAGAGGTGGGAGATCGAGGGCGTCGCGGGGGTCTGCTGCCGCTCGTCGAGGTAGCGCTTAAAGGTCAGGAAGTCGAAGTAGTAGCCGCGGTTCTTGACCTGCTCCGCCTTCTTGAGGGCTTTCTCGCTCACCGCCACGACCGTCAGCCCCGGCGGGAGGGCGAAGCACTTCTGGACCCCGGCGAGGATCACATCGATCCCCAGCTTGTCCACCTCGATCTTCACCCCGGTCATCGAGGAGACGGCGTCGACCATGAAGATCACATCCGGGTATTTCTTCATGACCTCGGCGATCTCGGGGAGGGGGTTCATCACCCCCGTGGAGCTCTCGTTGTGGACGACGGTGATCGCGTCGTATCTCCCGGTCTTGAGCTTCTCGTCGATCGCCTCGGGTAGGTTGGCCTTGCCCCACTCGACCTCGAGGGGATCGGCCTCCTTGCCGTTGGCGAGGGTGATCTCATGCCACCTTTGGGAGAAGGCCCCGCAGATGCAGTTGAGGCACCGCTTGCCCACGCAGTTCCGGACCGCGCCCTCCATCATCCCCGTCGAGCTGGAGGTGGACATGAACAGATGGTTCTTGGTGTAGAGGAGCTTCTGGACCTTGGCGGTGACCTCCATCAGGAGCGTCGAGAACTCCTTCATCCGGTGGCCGATCATCGGCCTAGCCATCTCTTTGAGGATCTCCGGCCGGACCTCCGTCGGGCCAGGGATAAAGAGCTTCTTATGCATCTTCCCTCCTTCGGATCACGTCGTGATCTTCGCTGGATTATCCTGGATTCAAGGGACGATTGTCAAACGGAGCCCAGCCCTGCCGGGCTAGCCGCCGGGCCTTCGCCCCCGCCGGGCCCGAGCGAACCAGCCGAGGACCGCTCTCCACCAGGGCCGCCGGACCTCGACCAGCGCGTGCAGCCGTTGGATCTCCTCGTCGCGCTGCTTCAGCTCCGCGCGGAGGCGGGCGTTCTCCGCGAGGGCGATCTCGTATCGCAGCTTCTCAATGGCTACTCTCGTCCTCTTACAGTTTGCCTCCAAACTGATGAGCTTCTGTAAAAGCCCCTCCTGGATTGGGTCGAGGAGGATGGTGTTCGCCGGCCCACGGCGGGCCTCCATCAGGCCGGCCTCCTCCAGGGCCACGATCCGCCGGTAGAGCCACTGCTTCGAGTGGCCGTTCGTCGCGATCTCATCAAGTGTTTTCACCAGCTCATCACCTCCGCATCAGATTAGCGGCAAACTGAGGCGGAACTGAGGAGCCCAGTCCCAGTTAGGGCAGAAACCCGACCGCCGGCCGGGCGACATCGGAGATGCTCCGGGCTAGCTCAAAGCTCGCGCACGATCGCCCGGACCAGCCTGATCAACGCCTTCCCCCGCTCGGCCGTGACTTGCAGGACCTCTTCGTGAGTCAGCTTGGAGTGGCCGATCCCCGCGGCCATGTTCGTCACGCAGGAAAGCCCGAGCACCTCCAGCCCGCTATGGACCGCGGCGATTACCTCCGGGACAGTCGACATCCCCACCAAGTCAGCCCCTAGCCTTTTATAGGCCTGGATCTCCGCCGGGGTCTCATACATCGGCCCCGGGGCGGCCAGGTAGACCCCCTTTTTCAGCTCGAGCCCCTCCTTCAGTGCTGCCCGGACGGCTAGCTCGCGGAGCCTCGGGCTGTAGGACTCATTCATGCTGGGGAACCGCGGCCCAAGCTCCTCGATGTTCTCCCCCCGCAGGGGGTTGTCCGGGATCGTGTTGATGTGATCCTTGATCAGGACGAGATCGCCGGGGGAGAAGCCCTCGTTGATCGCCCCAGCAGCGTTGGTGATGATCAGCCGCTTCACCCCCAAGAGCTTCATCAGTCGGACAGGGAAGGCGACCTCGGCCATCGTCCGGCCCTCGTAGTAGTGGACTCGGCCCTTCTGGACCAGGATCTTCTTCCCCGCGAGCTCGCCGAGGCAGAGCTGACCAGCATGGCCCAGGATCGTCGGCCTGGGGAAGTGGGGAATGGCACCGAAGCCCAGGCACCTCTCATCCTTGAGCTCGATGGCCTCTGAGAGGCCGGAGCCGAGGATCAGCCCCAGCTCCGGCGTGCCCGGAAGCTCCTGCCGCAAGTGGGCCGCAGCCGCCTGGAGCTTCTCGATCTCCCTCATCTAGGCGATCCCCAGGCGGCGCTTCAGCCGCTCCAAGCCCGATTTGATCGCCCTTGCCCGGACCTCGGCGATCCCCTTCACGCGCATCAACTCCTCCTCCTCGGCCTGCAGGAGCTTCTTCAGGCTCCCGAACTCCTGCACCAGTTCCTCGATCACCGATAGGGGGAGCCGGGGGATCTCCCGGAGCACCCGGAACCCGCGGGAGGGGATCGCGGTGTCGAGCGTCTCCTCCCCGCTCTCATAGCCCAAGATCTCCATGACCTTCTCTGTCGAAAGGAGCTCCTCCGTCGGGAGGGCCCGGATCGCGCTGATCACCTCCTGGCTCGGCTGGGCATTCACCTGGAAATCTCGCACGAGCAGGGCGAAAGTCTCGTTGACATTGAGCAGCATCCACTCCAGCAATAGCTCCAGGAGCTCCCGCTCCGTCCCCAGCTCGACGAACCAGCGCCGGACCTCGTCCTCGATCTCCAACATCTGGACGATGAGCTGGATCACATTCGCCACATGGAAGGGGAAGACCCGGCCCTCGAACTCCAGCATCGTCAGCTCGTTCAGCAGGTCGTCGAAGGTCCCGCGATACTGCTCGAGGATCCGCAGGGCCTGGTTGACGCGGGAGATGATCGCGGAGATGTCGTGGAGGGTGTATTTGAGCTGGCCGTAGTAGATGGTGACGCGGGCGAGGGCCGCGGAAATGGCGATGACCGGGACGCCGAGCTGCTTCGCCACCTGCTCGGCCGCGAGGTGGCGCGTCCCGGTCTCCTCGGAGGGGATCGTCGGGTCGGGGATGAGAAAGGCGTTGGCGTAGATGATCTTCTTCAGACCGGGATCGACGACCAGAGCGCGGTCCATCTTCGCCAGCTCGCTCAGCCGCTGGGGGGTGAACTCGGTGTTCAGTCGGAAGCCGCTCTGGATGACGGGCTTCACCACATCCTCCTCGGCGATCACGATCAGCCCGCCCTTCCCCCGCTCGCTGATGGAGTCGACCGCCTCGCGGAGGGGCGTCCCCGGGGCGATCTTCTTCAGAATCTCTAATAACTCCTCGTTCAAGAGAGGAGCACCTCCATCGCTCCCTCCAGATCTTCCGCAGGGAGGAGCTCCAGAGTCAACCCGCTCGGCCGCTCCCCCGCGGGGACGACCGCCCGCCGGTAGCCGAGCTTCTCCGCCTCGCTCAACCTCTCGCGGAGCCGCTTGACCGGCCGGACCTCTCCCGCCAGGCTCACCTCGCCTACGATGACCGTCCCGTAATCTATCGGCCGATTCCTGAACGAGGAGACCACCGCCGCGACCATCCCCAGGTCGGCAGCTGTCTCCCTAATGGTGAAGCCGCCAGCGGTGTTGAGGTAGACATCCTCCCCGCCGATGTGCATCCCGAGCCGCTTCTCGATCACCGCGAGCAGGAGGGCCATCCGGTTGTAGTCCAGGCCGATCGCCCGCCGCTGGGGGTAAGCGGCCGCGTAGCGCCCGGAGGCAACAAGGGCCTGGATCTCCACCAGGATCGGGCGCGTCCCCTCCATCGCGGGGAAGACGACCGACCCCGGCTTGGCCACCGCTGCACGGGCGGTGAAGAGCCTCGAGGGGTTCGTGACCTCTTCTAGACCGTGCTCGCCCATTTGGAAGACCCCGAGCTCCTCGGTCGAGCCGTAGCGGTTCTTCACTACGCGGAGGAGGCGGACGGCGCTCTCCGCCCCGCCCTCGAGGTAGAGCACGACATCCACGAGGTGTTCGATCGCCTTCGGCCCGGCGAACTCCCCGCTCTTGGTGATGTGGCCGATGAGGAAGATCGGGATCTCAAGCTCCCTGGCAAGCTGGGAGAGCTCGAAGGTCGCCAGCCCCACCTGCCGGGTGGTCCCCGGCTCCCCGGCCTTCTCCGCTGAGGGGGAGATGGTCTGGATCGAGTCGATTATCAGGCCCTGAGGGCGGAGCTCGCGGACCTCCTGGGCGATCAACTCCAGCCGCTGCTCGCTGAAGATGAGAAGGGCCTCGCTCGCACCCAGGCCGAGCCGGGCCGCGCGGAGCTTCACCTGGGCCGGGGATTCCTCGCCCGAGACATAGATGAAGGGAGGGTGAGCCTGGGCCAGGCTGGCAGCGACCTGGAGGAGGAGCGTCGACTTCCCCACCCCCGGCTCGCCCCCGATGAGGACCAGCGAGCCGGAGATCACCCCGCCCCCGAGGATCCGATCGAACTCAGCGATCCCGGTCGGCCAGCGGCCGCCCTCGCGGGGCTCGATCGCCGCTAGCGGCTGGGGCTTGGTCCGCGGGCGAGCCGGCTCAGTGGCGCCCTGATCCACCAGCTCGAGGCTATCCCACTCCCCGCAATTGGGGCAGCGGCCTAGCCACTGCAGCGAGCCGTAGCCGCAGCGGCGGCAGCGGTAGAGCTTCTTCATCAGACGTGAGCCGGCACCTTCTTGAGGAACTTGATCTTCCCTTCCTCAGCGTCGATCTGGATCCGGTCACCTCGCCCGAACTCGCCCTCGAGGATCCGGTCGGAGATGGCGTTCTCCACCAGCCGCTCGATCGTCCGCTTCAGGGGCCGGGCCCCATACTTGGGATCGTAGCCCTCCTTCACCAAGAGGTCCCGCGCGGCGGGCGTGAGCTCGATCTCGATCTTCCGCTCGCTCAAGCGCTCGCGCAGCTCGGCGATCATCAGGTCGGCGATCGCGTAGACCTCGGCCTCGGTGAGCTGGTGGAAGACGATCACATCGTCCAGCCGGTTCAGGAACTCCGGGCGGAAGGTCTCCTTCACCTCGCCCATCACCTTGGCCTTCATCTCCTGGTAGGAGAGGGTCGAGTCGACCTCTTCGCTCGTCCCGAAGCCGAGGGTCGTCCGATCGGTGATCATCTTGCTCCCCAGGTTGCTCGTCATGATCAGGACGGTGTTGCGGAAGTCCACCCGTCGCCCCTGGCTGTCGGTGAGGATCCCGTCATCCATCACCTGGAGGAGGATGTTGAACACATCGCGGTGGGCCTTTTCGATCTCGTCGAAGAGAATTACTGAATAGGGCCGATGCCGCACAGCCTCGGTCAACTCCCCCGCCTCCTCGTAGCCCACATACCCTGGGGGCGCCCCGATGAGGCGGGAGACGGCGAATCGCTCCATGTATTCGGACATATCGATCCGGAGCAGCGCCTCCTCATCGCCGAAGAGGAACTCGGCCAGGACCTTGGCGAGGTAGGTCTTCCCCACGCCGGTCGGCCCGAGGAAGAGGAACGAGGCGATCGGCCGCTTGGGGTCCTTCACCCCGGCGTAGGCCCGCCGGATCGCGCGGGCCACCGCCTTCACTGCCTCCTCCTGATCGACATACTTCTCGTGGACCTTCTCCTCCATGTAGATCACGCGCTTGGATTCTTCTTCCGTCATGTGACCGACGGGGACACCGGTCCAGGAGGAGACCATCTGGGCGATGTCCATCTCCGTTACCACGCCCTCGTATTCGCGGAACTCCGTCTCGAGCCGCTTCAACTCCTCGAGCAGGCTCCGCCGCTTATCGCGCAGCTCCGCTGCCCGCTCGTAGTCCTGCTCTGAGACAGCGAGCTTCTCCTCCTCAGTCACCTCTGCAAGATCGGCCTTGAGCGCTCGGATCTCCGGAGAGGGGGAGGAGCTGGCGAGCTTCACCTTCGAGGCCGTCTCGTCGATGAGATCGATCGCCTTGTCCGGCAGGAAGTGGTCGGTGATGTAGCGATCGCTCAACTTGGCCGCGGCGCTGAGCGCCTCATCGGTGATCCTCACCCCGTGGTGGCTCTCGTAGCGCGGTCGGAGGCCGCGGAGGATCTGGACCGTCTCCGCGACCGTCGGCTCGTCGATGTAGATCTTCTTGAACCGCCGCTCGAGGGCCGAGTCTCGCTCGACATACTTCCGGTATTCGTCGGGGGTGGCCGTCCCGATGCACTGGATCAGGCCCGAGGCGAGCGGCGGCTTCAGAATAGCCGAGGCGTCGAGGGCCCCCTCGGCCCCGCCGGCCCCCACGACGGTGTGCAGCTCGTCGATAAAGAGGATGACATTCCCGGCCTCGATCACTTGGTTGATGAGCGTCTTGAGCCGCTGTTCGAACTCCCCGCGGTATTTGGTCCCCGCGACCATCGAGGCCATGTCCAGCTCGACGATCTCCTTGTCCTGGAGGACGAGCGGGACATCCCCGGCGGCGATCTTCTGGGCCAGGCCCTCGACGACCGCCGTCTTCCCCACCCCGGGTTCGCCGATGAGCGCGGGATTGTTCTTCTTCCTTCGCGAGAGGGTCTGGATGATCTGGTCGATCTCCCGGTCGCGGCCGATCACGGGATCGAGCCGCCCGGCCCGGGCCTCCTCCACGAGGCTCCGGCCGAACTCGATCCCCTTCCAGCGCCGTTCCTCCCGACTGGCCCGGACGCCCATCAGCCCGCGCTCGCCGAGCGGCAGCAGGGAATGGACCTTCAGCGGGTCGATCCCGTAGCGGTGGAGGATCTGACTCCCCCAGTTCTGCCCCTCCTCGAGGATCGCTAGAAGGAGGTGCTCAGGGCTGATCAAGCTCTGGCCCTCGCTCCGCGCCTCCTCGTAGGCGAGATTGATGACCTGTTTGAGGTCAGCGTTCGGCTTCAGCTCTCGCGGGGTGAAGCCGCTCCGGCCGCGGCCGACTTGGCCCTCCAGCTCACGCGAGACCTGGATATAAGTCACCCCGCTCCGCTCGAGGAACCTGTTGGCCGCGGTCCCACGGACCTTGAGGAGAGCGAGCAGCAGGTGCTCCACCCCGACATAGCCGTGCTTCCAGGCGCTGGCCTCGTCGTAGGTCACGGCCATGATCTCCTGCGCTGCTCGCGAGAAGCGACTATACATCTCTTGCATCAGCCCGCACCTCCCCCCGCTTCTACCGAGAGCATTATAGGAATCGCCTGGCCTATTGTCAACTTAACTCGAGGCCTGACCCCATGTCTACGAGCCCTGACTGCCCGTTTTGATTCTCACCGCAGTCCTTGACAAGCGGGGGGGGGGCTAGTGCTATAATTAACTCGCTCGAGGAGGCTGAAGGTGAAGGGCGAGGTTAGCAAGAGGGGTTTAGGTTTGAGGGCGATCCTCAGCCTGATCCTGCTGGTGCTGTTGAGTTTTGGCGGCCTCGAAAGAGCAGATTGGGCTCAAGAGGGATTTCAGCAGCTGATGCCCTTGTGGGAGCCGTCGTGGTCACCTCGGATGCTCCTCCCCGGAAGCGTTCCTGGTTATCCTGATAACTTCCGGGCACTGGCCGCAGGAGATTTCAACGGAGATCAGCGGGTAGAGCTGATCGCAGCTGGAAGCATGCTCCACATCCTCGCCTGGGTCGAGGCTGAGCTGGACGAGCAACTCCTGCCGGAGATCGAGATAGATGGTATCGAGGACCTGATAGCCGCTGATATGAATACTGATAGGAAGCTAGACCTGGTGATAGGTGCCTTTGGGGGCAAGGTGTGGGTCCTGCTGGGAGACGGGAGGGGTGGCTTTCAACTTTCCTCTCAATCCCCACTGATCCTCGAAGAACTCCAATTCATAAAGGCTTTAGTGAGCGGTGACTTCTCCGGCGATGGTATGCTTGATATCGCAGTGGTGGGATACGATGCCACTCAAGCCTACCTGCTCCTCGGGGACGGTTTAGGCGGATTCACTCAGCGCCTAGTATTGACCGGTGCCGAAGGGAAGACAGGGGCGTTGAAGGCTTACGACCTTTACGGCGATGGGAGGGTGGAGATCCTCGTGCTCACCGATAAGGGCCTTTGGCTCTTCCCCCCGACCTCACTCGAAGGCCGGTTAGTGAGAGAGGACCTCGCCGGTCAGGCGTTGGCCATTGCAGACCTCACACGGGATGGGAACCCCGACTTGGCGGTCGGTCAGGGAGATGACCTAGTTCTCTTGGCAGGTTTGGGAGGGGCGAACTTCAACTTCAATGAAGTCGCACGCTGGAGGGGAGATTTCTCCATCTCATGGGTGCTAGCGGCGGACTTCCGCGGCGAGGGGACGCCTGAACTGGTCGTGGGCTCGTCTTCGGGTGAGATCGCAGTCCTGGCAGTGAACGCGGATGGTAGCCTCTCAGGCCCGGCACGATACGGATTCCTCGACCTCAACGGTGTCCCTAGGCAAAGTCTATCAGCTTTGGCAGCAGACCTATCAGGCGACGGCCGGGCGGAGCTGATAGTGCAGCTGGGACCATGGGCAGCG
This sequence comes from Candidatus Acetothermia bacterium, assembly GCA_024653345.1. Taxonomy (GTDB): domain Bacteria; phylum Bipolaricaulota; class Bipolaricaulia; order RBG-16-55-9; family JANLFV01; genus JANLFV01. Next base: position 3,133 of record JANLFV010000013.1, on the reverse strand, counting down.
CTGGGTGTGCTGACGCCAACTCCGATGGGACGGTCGCTTCAAGGAGTGCCCGGAGCCTTCCTCCTGGCAGCCCTAGATTGGGATCAAGATCGATCACCTGATCTCCTCAGCGACAACCTTGAAGGCGGCCTAGCTGTGCTGGTGAACAATGGGCTCGGGGTCTTCCAAAGCCGCCGGCTTCCTCTCCCGACCATAGGTTATCAGCAACCGACACCCTATCTGGCTCGAGAGGCGGACTTAGACGGAGACGGCGATCAAGACTTGGTTGTATGGTCATTCCTATCTAGCTACTGGTATCCGGCCTCTGTGACCTCCTTGATTCGCGAGCGGGATTCACTAGAGCTGGGTTGGCATCAGCCGATAGCGGGGGAAGTCCGGCCCCTCTTGGCCGTGTTAGATCTGACCGGGGATGGGTGGCCCGAGGTCGTCACAGCAGCGGGGGAAGAGATTATCATCCTGCAGGGAGGCGCTGGAAAGCCGGTGGAGCACCATCTCCCTTGGGGTGGTCCGGTGGGACCGCTTACTGCGGTGGAACTGGGCGAAGGCCCCGGCCTGGTGGCGGGATTCAAAGTGCCGCCTGCTGGGCGGCCAGAGTTGGTGCTTCTCAAGGGGCTGAATCTGGAGCCGACCGGGCTCCTTACGGAGGTAGCTCCCCTGGATCTGGCCTCCACCGACCTGGACGGGGACGGGCTTCAAGACCTTGTGGCCATCGGGCTGCGTAGCGTGACGGGCACCGCCGGTCAGGTCTCACTCGAAGTCGCTCTCGCCGTCTTCTGGGGCGGTGCGGATGGCAAGTTTACCCCGGAGGTCTTCCCCATCCCCGACTGGCCCGTGGATGCCCTCCCCTTCCCCTATGGAGGTCTGGCTGTGGGGGACTTCAACGGCGACGGGCTCCAGGATCTGGCAGTGATGTGGCTTGCGGGGAAGGGGGGAACTCCCGGGGGGATCGTGGTCCTGCCTAATAAGGGGGGCAAGTTCAAGGATTTTGCCTTGGTGGAGGCCTGCGCCGGGATGCGCCTCCTCACCGGCGATTTCGATGGAGATGGCCGGGTGGAGTTCGCTACCTCGACCTTGAGCACTCCCATCTTTCTCTGCTTGACAGCTTGGAGGTGATCCATGAGCAAAGCAAGATGGCGAGGGTTATCATTGTTAGTGACGGTCACTGCGATCATCTTGGCCATGAACTCCTCAGCATGGGGCCAGTGTAGGTGCGACCTCGGAGATTGCGATGCCAGAACTCCTGTGGGATTTTCAGAGGCTTCCTTTACTATCCCATTAGGTGACATTGCTTCTTTCGTGTGCGCAGCTTTTGGGTGCGAAATCCCCGCTGCAGGAGTGCTGATCCCAGACATTAAGATCACCCTCAATCGTGCACTGGAGGGCGAAACAAGCGTTGCCTGCCCTGATGGCTGCTGTGGCAGTGGAGCGCTGTCTGTTGACATATATGCCTATCTTCAGGGACAGGCCGAGCTAGACTCTTGGCCTCCTTCTTCTGTAGAGGTGACTGGATTCAAGAGGGTGAAAAAGGTCAAGGATAACGATTTGCAAGATCAAGTATCCCGTATATGTCGTGTCGGCACAAACTTTAGCATCTCAATCGGCGGGATATCTGTAGACCTCGTCCTTCCAGGGGGCATAACCGTGCCGGTCACTGGCCGGGGGACAGGAGACATTAAAGCTTACTGGCAAGTCGGGTGCGGCTGCGGCCATGGCACAACTCACCCTCCTATTAACCAGATGCCGGCCCTCTCCGTCCCAACACAGGTTATCATTCCTATCGCCGAGGGGAGGGCAGAGTTTCAAGCTAGGGCAGAAGATCCCGAGCATGACCGGCTCTGGTTTGAAGCCGGGCTTCAAGGTGTAGCTGGCATAGTGACCATCGATCAGACAGGGCATGGAGAGATCACAATCCCTCCGGGCGTGGAGATGAGCGAGAGGGCCAAGGCGGTGGTAACGGTTTATGATCTGAAACCAGGGGCAACTGGGCCTCCAGCTTCACGCGATCAATATTATCATGAAGTCTTCGCTTTAATCCCTCTTGTTTTCACAACGAATAGGCCGCCGCAAGCTTGTGATATTGATGCGACCATCTATTTAGGGTCGCCATACCCTGAGCAGTTCCATTGCGTCGTCCAGGACCCTGATGGTGACTCTCTATGGGGACTCTCATGGCAAAGGGCTCTACCGCAATTTTGCTTTGATGCGAGCATGATAGAAAGAGAGAGGCTTTACATGGTGGTCCAATGTGATCCTAGGTTCGCGAAAGAAGGGAATTATGAAGCCAACTATGTCGTTTGGGATACGGGCACACCCCCACTTTGGGCTAGGGGCCGCGTAGCCATCCATGTTCTCAGGAATGAGCCCCCTTCAGTGAGCCGAGGAGGCTAAACTCCAGAGCTCTAAAGGAAGGAGGTGATTCATGAATGGGTCCGCTGAGGGGGAGAGCTTCATTCATCCTGGCAACAGTGGCTATCGCCGTTGGTGCCGTGAATTTTGCAGCTTGGAGCCAGTGTAGCTGCGGTTATGGACGATGCACCAGAGGTGAGCCCATGAACTCTGTGGCGAACATTGAAGGAGGCGATAGGAAATGCTAAGGCTGAACTTGGTAGTGAAGGTAATATTAAGCCTAGTCGTATTTGCTCTCTCATTCAGTTTGAACGCTGAACAAGCAGGACTAGTTAGAGCCCGGGCAGGAGCCTTAACCACTATTAACTTCCGGGTTCGCGATAAGGAGGGCGATTATCCGATCACTTGCAGCATTACTAACACCGATCTACGGGGTTTCCTCTTGACCAGATTCGTAAGCGTTCCCGGCCCTGAACCGGAGGAGTGGTATCCCTTCTCCGTCCAATATTTCGCCTGGACCTCTTGTTATCATGATATCGTTACCGCAGCCTGCACCGACTGCAGGGGCGCGACGGGAAAGGGTTCAGTCGAGGTTATTGTTAACTGCCCGCCCGTGATTACTGTCCCTCCAACTCTTCTAACCCATTGGCGCAAGACCGCTATCCTTCCCCTTAAAGCTGATGATCGGGACGGCGATCCGATTACCTGGGAGATCAAGCAATATCCTGATCATTGCTGTGTTGAGCAAGTGGGGCCGGGGAGCTATGATGGTGGCGGAGGGATGGGC
>JANLFV010000012.1 GCA_024653345.1 Candidatus Acetothermia bacterium | reverse complement strand
CCACCTCCCTAGCCAGAGGCCAAAATCTGTCCAACTCCAGGGGTCCACTTCACCGAAGTTATACTGGATATAAAGCCCAGGCATACCTTGGCTGAAAAGTTCCACATCCTCGCCCTTCAGCTTCAGCGTTGTCCTCTTTACCCCATTCACGTATGCCGCGATGGTATCCCCTACTGCCTCAAGGCGGATGTGCGCTCGGTCAGGCAGGCCGGGTTGTATCTTCCCCCCTACGCATGCCTCCACCTGTCCCTTTCGGTAGACATGCCAACACAGCCAGTTTCGGTATTCGTTGATCAGAAGAATCTTGTTCTGATCATCCAAAGCCCTTATGATAACCCCCACATACTGGCTTCTCCATACTCCTGTGCTCGACCAGCCTTCCTTGTTCACTCCCGTAACATCCACTTCAATGGCATAATCCCTCCATGAGGCACCTTCCACCATATAGGTGCACGCCTCGCCCTCCCATCCGTGTTCCTGAATCGTGTGCCCTCCTTCGTCAGTTCCAATCCACGTCCCAGAAGCAGCACCCCAAGTGGGATCAGGACCGTCCTCAAAGTCATCGAAGAACAGGACCTCCCTCTGCAGGATGACCGAGACCTTATCCGAGCCGATCTCATTGTTTGAGGCGACGGCTACGGCAGAGATGATGTTCTCACCATAGGCGAGCTCAACTGTGGCTTGGAATGATCCATCCGCCTTCAGCTCAGCCTTCTTGGCCTCCCCGTTCACGCTCACGACTACCACATCGATCTTGATCTCCGGGGCTTCCGCGAAGGCCGTCCCTTTCACTTCCACCAAGGGATTCAAGGTGATGAATCCGTTCGGCGGTGTGAGGATGGCCAAGCGCACTCCCGATCCTGAGTCCTCGATAGCCCCCTGACCTCCAACAACGACGAAGAACCCGATGAACAGTAACACAAGGAGTCCGAACCGACGCAGGGTTGCTATTTGCATAGGAGCACCTCCTCAGGCCACCTTTTTGCCACCGCTGTTCCTCTTCTGCTTCAGCTAGAGCTACGCTACAGCCAGCCTACAGGCAGAGCGAGAGCGACAACACGATCATATCCTCTGCGTTGCTAACACGCTGGACTACAGCACAGGTCTCTGCGAAAGTCAAGAGGAAGTCGCCGACCTTCAGACCTGAGTTCGGACGAGAGCCTCCCGTCGGGATAGAATCGCTCTTCCATCCCACTCCCCACGCGGGAGGGGCAAGGGGAGGGGGTAATCCGTCACCCTCACCCAGCCTCTCCCTTCAAGGGAGAGGGGTAGTCCTTCCTTCGCTCGCTGGCTAGGGTTGTCAATGTCCGATCTCATGTCCGGAGGTCAGGAGTCGGACTTCAGTCAGCCAAGCCGGAGGGCGAAGAGCGGGACGAGCATCTCCTCCGGGGCGAGCCCGCCGTGATAGCCCTTTAGCAGGAACTCGTCATAGGGGCAGAAGATAAAGCCCCGTCCGCGGGCGAGCAGGATGAGATCGCCGAGCCTTGGCCGCCAGTCATCGCTGATCTTGCATGATGGCCCGAATAGGCCTGCGGCGAGGGCCTCATCGGATCCTAAAGCGATGATTCGATCCTCATATTGCCTCAGGTAGCGCTTGATCGGCCCGAGCTCGCCCTGCCGGAGGTGGAGGTAGCTCGCGCGGAAGTCGCCGGTCGGCGGCAAGAGCAAGCTCCGCCTCAGCCGCGGGTGTCTTGTGATCGGGAACATCTCTTCTCGGCGGATCTCGACTAGCCCGTGGTCGGCCGTGACTAGCATTAAGGTATCCCTAGCGACCTTCGGGCTGAGCTTGGCGAAGAACTCGTGCTCGAGGGAGAAGGCGAGCTGGCAAAGCTCCGCTTGGAGCTCCTCCTGGGAGGGGCCGTAGATGTGGCCGATCCCGTCGAGAGTGTCCCAGTAGGCGCTGATGAGCAGCGGCCCTTCCCAGTTTTGCTCCAGGAGTTTCCGCATCTGGACAGAGAGGTCGGAGGAGCTGACGATCGGCCGGACCTGGGCCCCGCGGTAGAGGAGCCGCGATAGCCCGCTCCGGATGAAGGGGAGCTTGAGAAGCACGAAGCTCTTCACTTCTGGAGCGAGCCGCTCGCAGATCGTCTTGGCCGGGAAGAACCGCCTCGGCTCGAGGCCGAGCTCGAAGAGCACATCCGGGCGCTTGAACCCCTCGGGCGAGAGGTTGAGCATGTTCGCCACCAGCGCGAACTCTCTTAGGAAGAGGCGGAAGCCGAGCAGCCCATGCTCCGCCGGCGTGAGCCCAGTCGCGAGCGTCGCGAGCGCCGCGGCGGTGGTGGTCGGGAAGACCGAGGTGAGGCGGCAAAGCCGCCCCTCATCGGCCAACCTGGAGAAGATCAGCCGCTTGTCCTCCATCAGCGGGAGGAGTTGCTCCCAGCCGAGGGCGTCGAGGACGAGCAGGACTACTCTCTCGATGCCGCGCAGATCGGGGAGCGCCTCGGGCGGGAGCGGGGGATGGACCGGCTCCCGCCCGAAGATGCTCATGACCGTCGTTGGAATGTTGGCGATCGAGCGCTCCCAGTCGGGGAGCCTCGCTTCGCCTTCATCGAGGAACTCCGCGAGCATTCTCTCACTTGAGGAGGGCGCTGGCGACGATGAACGCGGCGAAGACGAGCGAGACCATGCTCATCAGTTTGATCAAGATGTTCAGGCTCGGTCCGGAAGTATCCTTGAAAGGATCGCCGACGGTGTCGCCGGTGATCGAGGCCTTGTGGGCGAAGGTCCCCTTCCCGCCGTAGGCTCCTTCCTCGATGTATTTCTTGGCGTTATCCCAGGCCCCGCCGGCGTTCGCCATCATCACCGCCACGACGAACCCGCTGGCTAGGGCCCCGATGAGCAGGCCCACCAGGGCCGAGACCCCGAGGAAGACCCCTACCAGTAGCGGAGTGATGATCGCCATCAGTGCGGGGAGGATCATCTCCCGCTGGGCCGCCCGAGTGACGATGTCCACCGCGCGGGCGCTATCCGGCTCGGCCTTCCCCTCGAGGAGCCCTTTGATCTCGCGGAACTGCCGCCGGACCTCGAGCACGATCTTCGAGGCCGCTCGCCCGACCGCCCGCATGGTGAGGGAGGAGAAGAGGAAGGGGAACATCGCCCCGATCAACAGGCCGACGATCACCATTGGATTCTCCAGGCTCAGGTTGAAATTCCGGCTGAGGAACAGGCCCTGGACATCCTGGGGCAACCGCTCGAAGAACTGGAGCTTCTGGAGTGCGCTCATCGCCGAGAAGCCCTCGGGGATGATCCCGTTGGCCTGGAGGAAGTCAGCGAACCTCGGGGTGTTGAGGATGAACTTGAGGACCTCCTCCTTGAAGGCCGAGATCAGGGCCAGGGCGGTAAGAGCTGCTGAGCCGATCGCGAAGCCCTTCCCCGTGGCGGCGGTCGTGTTCCCCAGGGCGTCGAGGGCGCTAGCCCGCTCGCGGACGATCGGGGGGAGGCCGGCCATCTCCGCGTTCCCCGCGGCATTGTCCGCCACCGGGCCGTAGGAGTCAGTGGCCAGGGTGATCCCCAGGGTGCTGAGCATCCCCACGGCGGCCACACCGATCCCGTAGAGGCCCATGCTCGCGTCGCGGAAGCCGTAGGCGAAGGCATAGGCGGCGATCGTCGCCCCGGCCACGGCGAGGACGGGAACCAAGGTCGAGAGCATCCCTACCGAGAGCCCGGCGATGACCACCGTCGCCTCGCCGGTCTGGGCCTGCTCGGCGATCGAGCGGGTCGGCCAATAGCGCTGGGAGGTGAAGAACTCCGTGGAGTAGCCGATCACCAGCCCGGCAGCGAGCCCGGCCATGATCGAGCCGTAGAGCCCGAGATGCTCGATCCCCAGTGTGGCCCGGATGATGAAGAACGAGCCGATGGCGATGAGCCCGGCGCTCAGGTAGATCCCCGTCCGGATCGCCCGGAGGAGGACGGCCTGATCGGCCTTCTCGCCCGCGCGGACGAAGAAGGTCCCCACGATCGAGGCCACGATCCCCAAGGCCGAGAGCATCAAGGGGACGGTGATCGACTCGAGCCCGAGCCCCTTGGCAGCGAAGGCGGCCGCCCCGAGGGCCATCGTGGCCACGATCGAGCCGACATAGGACTCATAGAGGTCGGCCCCCATCCCCGCGACATCCCCCACGTTGTCCCCGACATTGTCGGCGATCGCCGCCGGGTTCCGCGGGTCGTCCTCGGGGATCCCCGCCTCGACCTTCCCCACGATGTCCGCGCCCACATCGGCGGCCTTGGTGTAGATCCCCCCGCCGACGCGGGCGAAGAGGGCCACCGAGCTCGCCCCCAGCTCGAAGGTGACCATCGTCGAGGCGATCGTCCGGATCTTCTCCACTGCCTCGAGGTCGCGATAGAGCCAGTTGAGGATGAAATACCAGATGCTGAGGTCCAACACCCCAAAGCCGACGACCATCAGCCCCATGACCACCCCGCTGGAGAACGATACTCTTAGCCCGCCATTGAGGCTGGTCTGGCAGGCATGGGCCGTCCGGGCGCTGGAGTTGGTGGCCACGAGCATCCCGACGAACCCGCAGAGGGCGGAGAAGAACCCGCCGGTGAGGAAGGCGAAGGGGACCGGAAGCGCCAGGTAGCCGTTGATCACCATCACCCCGAGGATCGCCGACATCACGATGAGGAAGATCCCGAGGACCACATACTGGCGCTTGAGGTAGGCTCGGGCCCCTTGGCGGATGATCTTGGCGATCTGCTGCATCCTCTCGGTCCCCTCGCTCTGGCGCATGATCCGCCAGACGAGATATCCGGCGAAGAGGAGGGCGATGATCGACCCGACGGGCGCGATCCAGATGAGGTTCAGCTTGGGATCGGCCTCTCCCGGCCCAGCGCCTAAGGCAACAAGGAAGGCGATCGAGGTGAACAGAAAGACTCCGGCAAAGACTATCCCCCGCAGTTTCCGCTTCACTTGACTCCTCCTTCTAGATTGTGCCTCCAGAGTGAGCCCGAAATTCAGGGTATTATAGCATCCACACTGTGAAGGGACAATGACGGCGCGCAGCGACCCTGCACGATGCGGGTCAACAATGCCCGATCGGCTGGCAGAAGATGGGCCAGGCCCTCTCGGGTCTGCTGGCGGCTTGACTTCGGGCCAGAATTCGCGTATCATCACACTTGACAGAATGGGCGTATGAGGTATAATAACGGCCAGGTTGAGGGCTAGTAGAGCGGCCTCGGTGTATTTGATCATTTGGGAAATCCGGGTGAGGGCCTATCAGGTGGAAAGGAGGGATAAACTAGCGCGAAGATCGTGGGAAGCGGACAGGGATATTTCGAACTTGAGCAAGGAGGTCGATTTATGAATCGGGCAAAGGTTCCACTGTTAATTGTCTCTCTGCTGATGTTGGTGTCGCTCGCGCTGATCCTCGGTGGCTGTGCCGGGAATAAGCCCCCGACAGATGTGAAGATTACCAGCCCAGCGGACAAGGCGACGCTCAACAGCAAAGTCGTGGAGTTCAAGGGGACGGGGACGGACCCGGAGAAGAAGGCCTTGACTTACGCCTGGGACTTCGGGGACACCAAGGGCAAGAGCACGGAGCAGAACCCGAAGTATACTTATGAGAAGCCCGGAACCTACACCGTCAAATTCACCGTGACCGATGACAAGAAGGCAGCGACGACTGCCACGATCACGATCACAGTGAAGAACGCCAAGCCTGTGGCTAAGGCTTCGGCGAACCCCACGAAGGGTGTTGCTCCCTTGGAGGTCCAGTTCGACAGCGCCGGCTCCAGTGACCCTGACGCCCGCACGGGCGAGACACTCAAATACAGTTGGGACTTCGGCGATGGGGCCAAGGATACTACGGCCAAGCCGAAGCATACCTATCAGAACCCGGGGACCTACGCGGCAAAGCTGACGGTCACCGATGCTGACGGCGAGAACTCCGATCCGGTCACGGTGACGATCACCGTCGAGGCCCCGCCACCTCCGGCCGAGACTCCGCCAGCCGGCTCCTAACACCCCAGCATAAGCTCGTATACCGTTGAATTGAACCGGACCGACGGGACTTAGTGCCCGTCGGTCCGGTCACTAAATGCCCTCCGACCCTGCTCTGCTAAGGGCAATTCCGAAGCGCCCGGAGATGGGCAGCTCGGGGGAGAAGGGGACGCCCGGTCCGATCAGACAAGGAATGAGATCCAGTGAAAGGCCCCGGCTTACCCCTTGGGCAAGGTGAAGCTGACCTTCGTCCCTCGGCCGGGCTCGGACTCCGCCCAGATCCGCCCGCCGTGGGCCTCCACCAGCTGCTTAGCGATCGCCAGGCCGAGGCCCGCACCCCCGCTCCGGCGGGAGCGGGACTGCTCGCCCCGATAGAACCGCTCGAAGATCCGCGGCAACTCCTCCGCCGGGATCCCCTTGCCGGTGTCACTCACGCTGATCAAGACCTCTTGTGGTCGGTCCTCAACGGCCACGGTGATCCTCCCGCCCTGCGGGGTGTAGCGCTCGGCGTTGCTCAAGAGGTTGTGCAGGACCTGCTCGATCCGATCGGAGTCGAGGTTCAGCTTCGGCAGCCCCTCGGGGAGTTCGAGCCCCAGCTCGATCCCCTGCTCCGCGAGCCGGCCTTGGATTCGCGCGCCCAGCCGGGTGATCAGCCTCCCCAGGTCGGTCGGCCCCCGCTCGAGCCGGAGCTCCCCAGCCTCAGCCAGGGCTAGCTCGTGGAGGTCGTCCACCAGGCGGTCGAGGAGCAGGGCCTCCTCGTCCAGTTCCTCCAACTTCTCCGGCGTGGGCGAGAAGACCCCGTCGCGGAGGGCCTCGAGCTGGCCGCGGATCACCGTGAGGGGGGTCCGCAGCTCGTGCGCGACATCGGCGATCATCCGCCGGCGGAGCTCTTCCGAGCGCTTCAGGCTGTCGGCCATCTTGTTGAACGCCTCTCCTAGCCGCCCCAGCTCGTCCCTCGACCGGACCCTCACCCGCCGCTCCAGGTCACCTGACGCGATCCCCTCGGTAGCAGCCGTCAGCTCCTTCAGCGGGGTGATGAGCTGGCGGAGGAGGAGGAGGCCGAGGGCCAGGGCGATCCCGAGCGCCACAAGCCCGCCGAGGAGGAGCGAGCGGTTCACCGAGCTGAGGAAGTTCTGCTCCAGCGGCTCGAGGAGACGCTCCCCCACCGGGCCGGCGAGGAGCAGCCCGACCTTCTGCCCCCCGACATCGATCGGCAGCGCCTCGCGGACCAGCTGCTGCGGTAGCCGCTGGCCGATCAAGCGCGGCTCGGGCGCGACGAGGATCTCGCCTTCCGGCCCGAGGAGGACCAGCCGTCTCATCAGTAGCGGCTCCCCCGCGGGGACCCGCAGTCGGGCAAGGTAGTCCCAGACCTCCGCCCAGCTCCCATTCTCCTTGTAATAGTCGATGAGCAGGTTCTTCAGGTCCTGGAGGCGCTGCGCTTCGCCGCGGATCACATAGAGCCGGAACTCGCGCGAGGTGGAGTAGTTCGAGAACAAGTAGATGGCGAGCAGCGCGGCGAGCACGACCAGGACGAACGAGCCGATGAGCTTGAACCTGAAGGGAATGGCCATCTAGAGCTCCTTCCGGAAGCGGTAGCCGACCCCGTGGACCGTCTGGATGTAGCTGGGGTTGGCCGGGTCCGGCTCGAGCTTCCGGCGGAGGTTCTTGATGTGGGTATCGACGGTCCGGACAAGACCCTCGCCGGGGTAGCGGTTGATCGCCTCGAGCAGTTGGAGCCGATTGAAGACCCTTCCGGGATAGCGGGCCAGGGCCAACAGGAGGTCGAACTCCGTCGGGGTGAGGTCGAGGGGCCGCCCCCCTAGCTCGACCTGGCGGGCCTCGAGGTCGATCACGAGCTGGCCGCGCTCGAGCCGCTGCGGCGGCGCGAGGCCCCCCTCGGCCCGACGGAGGACCGCTCGGACACGGGCCACCAGCTCGCGGAGGCTGAAGGGCTTCGTAATGTAATCATCCGCCCCGAGCTCGAGACCCGTGACTCGGTCGGCCTCCTCAGTCCGGGCCGTGAGCATGATCAGCGGGACATCGGACTCCTGCCGGATCCGGCGGGCCACATCGAGCCCATCGATCTCGGGGAGGAGGAGATCGAGGATCACCAGCGCCGGCCGCTCGCGGTGGAACAGCTCCAGTCCGGCCTTCCCGTCGTAGGCCGCGAGGACGCGATAGCCTGCTCGCTCGAGGTAGGCCCGCAAGAGCTCGACAATCCGCTCCTCGTCCTCGATCACCAGGATCTTCTTCATCCCTTCTAGCATAGTTCCTTGCCCTCTCTCCAGCAAGCGAGAGGGGCGAGGTCTCCCCCGCCCCTCATCTCTAGCCCTCTCCGGAGGAGCTCACTTCTGCTCAGGCTGAGGGACCGTCTCGGGGAGCGGCAGCTGGAACCAGTCCCACGGCTGAGGCCAGCCCGGCTGGAGCGGCAGGGGCATGTAGTAGGGATAGTGAGGGTAGTAGCAGTAGCAGACGCAATTGTAGGGCGAAGGCCAGTAATAGGGCAGGTATTGACGACTCTCCGGCTGGGCGACGATGATCTGCCTATTCAACCGGAGCTGACCCTTCAAGCTCTGGCCCACCTGCTTCCTGGTCAGCCGCTGCAAGAGCTGCGGCGGCTGGGCCTGGGTGAGTTGCTCCTTCAGCTTCTCCGCCCACTGGTCCACCCACTTCTCGATCAGTTCATTCTGGGTCTCCTGGAACGCTCTCTCTAACCGCTCGACGCTGATCCCCAGCCTCTGGGCCAGGGCCTGGAGGAAGCTCTCCGGCTGGGCCTCCTCTTCCGTGGTGGTGCTCCCCGTTTGGGCTGCAGGGGACTGGTCCTCGCCCTCGAGCATCGCTCCGGGCAGGAAGAGCAGAAGCCCCAAGAGCAGCGCCACCATCGCGACCAGAACCAGACGCTTCTGCATCATCTCCCTCCTTTCCTCAATATTATAACGGAGGGTATGAAGGAATTATGGAGATTTGATAGGCTAATTGTGATACCTGCGGGGGCTGCCCCTCCCGCGCAGGTTCAGGTGCAGAGCCTGCCGGGGTCGAAGCGGGGCGCTGCCGGTCGGTCTAGATGACGATCTCTTTGTGGCGATGGAGGTGGCAGTCGATGTTGATCGCCAGGGGCAACTCAGCGATGTGGGTCGGGAAGTATTCGATCCGCACATCCATCGCGGTGTTGATCCCTCCGAGCCCTTGGGGCCCCACGCCGGTCCGATTGATCGCCTCGAGCAGTTCCTCTTCCAGCTTGGCATAGCGCGGGTCGGGGTTCCGCTGGCCCATCTTGCGCATCAAGGCCCGCTTCGCGAGCAGAGCTGCCAGCTCCAAGTCCCCGCCGATCCCCAGGCCGACGACAATCGGGGGGCAGGGGTTCGGCCCGGCCTGCTCGACGAACTCGACCACCGCCCGCTTCAGCCCGGCCACCCCCGCGGCGGGGGTGAGCATCTTCACCGTGCTCATGTTCTCACTCCCCGCGCCCTTGGCGGCCACGATCAGCTTCAGTTGCTCGCCCGGCACAAGCCGGAAGTGGACGATCGCCGGGGTGTTGTCCCTCGTATTCTTCCGGTCGAAGAGGGGGTCGGCGACCACAGACTTCCGGAGGTAGCCCTCTTCGTAGGCCTGGCGGACGGCCTCGTTCAGGGCCTCCTCAATCGGGCCCTCGATGTGCACCTCCTGGCCCAGCTCGACGAAGATCACCGCCATCCCGGTGTCCTGGCACATCGCCAGGCGCTTCTTCGCCGCGATCTCGCGGTTCTTGACGATGTCCTCCAGGACCCCCCGCCCGGCCTCGGAGACCTCGGTCTTCCAGGCCCGCCGGAGGCTCTCCATCGTCTCGGCCGGGGTGTCGAAGTTGATCTCCTGCAGGGCCTGCTTCACCGGCCCGATCAGCTCGCTCGCCTTGATCTTTCTCATAGCACCGGCTCCTTTCGGTATCTCTTCTTTCCCTCCTCGTAGATGTCACCGCCGTAGATGTCGTTGGCCACGATCACGGGGAAGTCCGCGACGATGAGGCGCTGGACCGCCTCGGGGCCGAGGTCCTCGTAGGCCACCAGCTCGGCGCGCTTGATCCGCTCGGCCACGAGCGCCGCGGCCCCGCCGGTGGAGATGAAGTAGACGGCCTTGTGGCGCTTGAGCGCCTCGCGGACTTCTTTGCCCCTGTTCCCCTTCCCGATCATCCCCTTGAGCCCCTGCTCGAGGAGCGCGGGAGTGTAGGGGTCCATGCGGTAGCTCGTCGTCGGCCCGGCGGGGCCGATGGCCATCCCCGGCTTGGCCGGGGCGGGGCCGACATAGTAGATGACCGCCCCCTCAAGGGGAAAGGGGAGGGGCTCGCCCCGCTGGAGTTGCTCGACCAGTCGCTTGTGGGCCGCGTCCCGGCCGGTGTAGATCTCCCCGTTCAGCAGGACCTTGTCGCCGATGCGCAGCCGCTCGATCTCGCGCGCGCCAAGAGGCGTCTCCAATTTGATCGCTTCCGCCATCATTCCTCCTTCCCTGGCGATGATAGACAAGCTCAGGAGAAGAGGCCATGACCGTGATCATCCCCGCCCTCGGGGAAGCGGTGCGTGAGGGTGACCCGCGTTATATTCATCGCCTCCGTCCGGCTGGTATACTTTGCCAAATGAAGGCAAGAGCGAGGCTGATCGTCGCTGTAATCCTCTTGATTTTGGCCCTGTCCCCCTTCAGTCCGGCCGTCCTTTCGGCCTCAGCCAGGCAACAGTTCATCGTGGTGGTCGATGCCGGCCACGGGGGGATGGACCCCGGCGGGATCGGCTGGCTCGGAGTCTCCGAGAAGGACATCAACCTGGCCATCGCCAGGCTCGTCGAGCTGGAGGCCCTCAGCGAGCCGGAATTGAGGATCGTCCTCACCAGGCGGGGTGATGTCTACGTTCCACTGGAGGAGCGGACGGCCCTGGCCAATCGGCTCGGCGCCGCGCTATATGTGAGCATCCATGCCAATATTCACACTGACTGGCGGGTGAAAGGGATCGAGACCATCCTTCCGGACACCTGGCAAGGCCAGAACTGGAGGAGCCTGGTCCTAGCCCGCTCCCTCCAGGCAAGGCTCGTTGCGGGGCTCCGCTCGGACGACCGGGGCGTGAAGTATCAGCCTCTATACCTCCGCTCTTCCCGCGTTCCGGCGGCGCTGGTGGAGGTCGGGTTCCTCTCCAACCCCGAGGAGGCCCTCAAGCTCCAGAGCTTCGCCTACCAGGACCGGATCGCTCGAGCGATTCTCGAAGGGATCAAGGAGTTCCTCGGCCTCCGCTGAGCCGCGCGCTCGCACTACTCTTCGTCCCCGGCTCACCATCTGCTACAATCCCGGGGGAGTTGCGGTCCTCCGGGAGGCTGTGATGAAGATAGTCTACAGCGAGCGGTGTCTCGAGTTCGCCGAGCCGGGCCACCCCGAGAGCCCGGAGCGGGTCTGCCGGGCCGCGGAATACTTGCGCGGCCGATACGAGTTCGTTGAGCCGGAGCCGGCGAGCGAGGAGGATCTCCTCCTCGTCCACACCCCGAAGCTGGTGGCGAGCGTGAAGAGCCTCAGCTTCTTCGACTACGACTCCCCGGCCTATCCTGGGATCTACGACTACGCCAGGCTAGCCGCGGGCGGGGCGCTCCGCGCCTCCGAGGTCAGGGGCTTCTCCCTGATGCGCCCGCCGGGGCACCATGCGGGGAGGGACTTCCTCGGCGGCTTCTGCTACTTCAACAACATCGCCGTGGCCGTGCGAAGGTCGGGGAGGAAGACCCTAATCCTGGACATCGACGGCCACCACGGGAATGGGACGGAGGACATCTTCCTCGGCGATCCCCAGGTCGTGTATGTCTCGCTCCACCGGGCACCGCTCTACCCGGGCACGGGGCTCAGCTCGGTCGGGAACTGCCTGAACTTCCCTCTCCCCGCCCGCTGCGGGGACGCGATCTACCTCGGGACTTTGGACGACGCGCTCCACGAGGCCCTGAGCCGGGACTTCAGGCCGGAGCAGGTGGCGCTCTCCGTGGGGCTCGATGGCTACCGCGAAGATCCCCTGGCCTCCCTCGGCCTCTCCACCGAAGCGTATCGCGAGATCGGGAAGCGGATCGGGAGCTTAGGTAGACCGGTCTTTGCGGTGCTGGAGGGCGGCTACGTCCCCGAAGCACTGGGACCAAACATTGAGGCGCTCATCCAGGGACTGGAGCGGAGATAGAGCTGGCTAGGGGAGCTCTCTACCTGCTACTCACTGAGGGCCTTATCGGTTTCCCGCAGGCGCCGCGCCAGCTCCTCCAGCATGGTCATCGCGATATCGGGATAGGTCTTGATCAGGCCCTTGATGTCCCAGCGGGTCAACACGAGACATTTCGTCTTCGTCATCGGGACGACATCCGCGGAGCGGGGCTGATCATCCAGCAGGGACATCTCCCCGAAGAACTGTCCGGAGCCAAGCTTCGCCAGTGTCTGGTTCCCCTTTCGCACCTCCACCTGGCCGTCTAAGATCAGGTAGAAGCCGAGGTTGCTCTGATCACCTTCCCTCACGATCGGGGTTCCCGGCTCGAACTCTCGCTCCTTTGCGGTCTTGTGGATCGCACCAAGCTGTCTATCGCTGAAGCGTGAGAACAGAGGGACTCCCTTCAGCAGCTTGACGGTCTCTTCGGCCATCTCTCCTCCTTCCCGGACTCAGGCTAATCCAAAATAGCTGGCATCAACAAGGGACGCAAATCCATCTTTGCCTCAATCCCGCCGATCGGTCAGCCCTTTAAGCCTATCCTCTTCAGCAGGGCTGTGAACCTTGGGTCCGCGCGATCGATTTCAAAGATCCCTCCCCCTTTGGCAAGGAAGAGCAGAAACTGATCGTGCTCCTCGTAGGCCTGCTCCAGCCAGGCGAAGCAGCGATCGTTCTCCCCGAGGGCGGAATAGAGAATCGCCATCCAACTGGGCGGGATATACTCCCGCTCTGACCTCCTCAGCAGTTCATCGAGCAGCTCCCTCGCGGCGCGCCTCTTGCCCATCCGGGTATAGACGCTGGCGATGACAGCATCTGCCATGGAAGGCCAGCAACCGGGGAGGGCCTTTGCCTGATGCAGCCTTGCCAGGGCCTCCGCATACATCGACTTCTCGAGATAGGCCATGCCAAGCCAGATGTGGCCCATCCAGAAATTCGGGGCCATCTCGATCGTCTTCTGTAACGCCTTTATCGCCTCGTCATAATCGCCGGTGAGGTAGACCACCACGCCAAGATGGAAGTTGCTCAACACGGAGAGAGGGTCCAGTTCAAGTGCCCGGTGAATCTCCTCGAGGGCCTCGTCGAACCGTCCCATGTAGATAAAGAAGCGGCCATACTGGTAATGGGCGGTGGCATAGCTCGGTTTGAGCGCGATGGCGCGTATGAATTCCCGCTCGGCCTCTGCCCAGTTCCAATCGCAATAGGCTTTCACCTGTGCCAGTGAAACGCGGGCCTCGGCCAGCGTATCATCGAGCAGCAGCGCCTGGAGAGCTGCCCTCTTCGCCCGCAGAAAAGTCTCCTTGAATGCGGCAGGGGCGTAAAGCGGCAGGACGGTGTAAATGTCGGCCAATCCGGCATAGGCCAGAGCGTAGTCGGGATCGATCCCGATCGCCCCCTCGAAGCACTCGATGGCCTTCTTGAACCTCTCCTCGGTCCGCTCGTTCCCGCAGTGACGCCCCCTCAAATACAGATCATATGCCTCCAGATTCCCCGTCGGCTCCTTCTCGATCTCCTGCCTCTCCCCGGCCAAGAGGTGCACCTGGAGCGCCTCGGCGACCCTCTTAGCGATATCGCTCTGGATGGCAAATACGTCCTCTAGGTCTCTATCATACCGCTCCGACCAGAGATGTTCCTCGTTCTGCGCATCGATGAGCAGAGCTGTGATTCGCAGCCTGTTGCCCGCCTTGCGCACGCTCCCTTCCAGCACCGTCCCCACCCCAAGCTCCCGGCCGATCTCGGCGATCTTCTTCCGTTGGCCCTTGTAGGCCATGACGGAGGTGTAGGCGATGACCCTGAGCTCCCTAAGCTTGGAGAGGGTGTAGATCAACTCCTCGGTCATCCCATCGGCGAAGTATTCATCCTTAGGATCGGGGCTGATGTTGGCCAGGGGCAGGACGGCGATCCGCGACCTATCATGATCGTGGCGGCCTCCCTCGGGCGGCTCCTCCCAGGGGAGCACCACGCGGTAGACCTCCATCGGCAGTTGGATGTTCTTCAGCTCTCTCTTGCCTAAGCTGACCAACGGCCGATCGAGCTTGTTCCAGACGTGGTCGTAGGCCTGGCGGGTGAGGCAGATCCCACCGGGAGGGGCCAGGGGCTCGATCCGCGCGGCGATGTTGACCCCGTCGCCGAATACATCGCCCTCGCGGTGCAGGACATCCCCGACGTGGAGCCCGATGCGGACCTCGATCCGCCGCTCGGGGGAGGCGGCGGCATTGCGATCTTTCAAGGCCGTTTGGATTTCGATAGCACAGCGGGTCGCCTCCAAGGCGCTGGGGAACTCGACGAGGAAGCCGTCGCCCGTGGACTTGATCTCCCGGCCGGCGTAGCCCCGGAAGAGGGGGCGCAGGAGGCGGTTATGCTCCCCCAGCAATTCTAAGGCGAGCGGTTCGTCCTTCTGGGCCAGAGCGGTGTAGCCGACGATGTCGGTCAGCATGATCGCTGCGAGCCTCCGGGCTTCCTCGGCCATCGGTCATCCCCCCATCGCGGCGCGGTGCAAGGCGCACGCTCTTGATTATAAGCCCAGTGGCGGCTTCGGAGCAAGCCGGAACGCCCTTGGAACATTTGGCAGCGGCGGCGGGGTTTGCTATAGTCTTGGTCTCGGCGATCCTCAGTGAGAGGAGAGGGCATGGATGAGATAAAGGGGTGGCTAATTGCGGCATTGGACCGGCTCCGTCGAGCCGGGGTCGACTACGCCGACGCGCGATTCCTCGACCGCGAGACGGAGAGCATCACGATCCGGAACGAGCAGGTCGCGGCCCTCGCGCGCAACAGGGATCGCGGCTTCGGGATCCGCGTCCTATACAAGGGCTCGTGGGGCTTCGCCGCCTCAGCGGAGCCCAATGAGGCCGAGATAGCGGCGATCGCCAACCGGGCGCTCGAGATCGCCAAGGCCAGCCACCTGGCGCAACGGGAGCCGGTGAGGCTCGACGACTCCCCGCCGCAGGTTGGCTCCTACCGATCACCGTTCGCGCGCGACCCCTTCGCCGTCCCGCTGGACAAGAAGCTGGAGTTGCTCTTCGCCGCGGTCAAGGTGCTCCGGCAGGACAAGCGGGTCCAGATGGCCGAGGGTGCGATGAGGTTCTTCCGCACGAACAAACTCTTCCTGAGCAGCGAGGGCGCGGCGATCGAGCAGGAGATCGTGGAGAGCGGCGCGGGGATCGCGGCCACCGCTGTTCAGGACGGCGAGGTCCAGCGGCGCTCTTATCCCAACAGCTTCGGGGGGGACTTCGCCGCCGCGGGCTACGAGTTCGTCGCGTCGCTTGATCTGGTGGGGAACGCCGAGCGGACGCGCGAGGAGGCCCTGGCCTTGCTGGCCGCGGACCCCTGCCCGGCCAGGAGGACTGACCTCATCATCGACTCCTCGCAGCTGGGCCTCCAGGTCCACGAGTCCTGCGGCCATCCCACCGAGCTCGACCGCGCCCTGGGAACGGAGATCAGCTACGCTGGCGGGAGCTTCCTCAGCCTGGATAAGCTGGGGAAGTTCCGCTACGGCTCAAAGATCGTGAACATCTACGCCGACGCGACGATCCCCAGCTCGATCGGCTCTTTCGGCTACGATGACGAGGGCGTGAAGGCTCAGCGATACCCCTTGATCAAGGAGGGCCGGTTCGTCGGCTACCTCACCTCGAGGGAGACCGCCCCCCTGATCGGCCGGCGGAGCGGCGGGGCGATGCGCGCCGAGAGCTGGAACCATATCCCGCTGATCAGGATGGTCAACATCAACCTCGAGCCGGGCGAAGAAGAGCTCACCCTCGAGGACCTGATCGCCGACACCGCTGAGGGGGTCTATGTCTGCACCAACAAGTCCTGGTCGATCGACGATCTCCGGCTGAACTTCCAGTTCGGCTGCGAGCTGGCCTGGGAGATCAAGCACGGGAAGCGAGTCCGGCCGCTGAAGAATCCGGTCTACACCGGGATCACGCCCCAGTTCTGGGGCTCCTGCGACGCGATCTGCGACCGGCGGGAGTGGCGGATCTGGGGGCTGCCGAACTGCGGGAAGGGCGAGCCGCCCCAGACGATGCATGTGGCTCACGGCGCGGCCCCGGCCCGGTTCAGGGATGTCGAAGTGGGGGTGCAGAGATGATGGGGAAAGAGCGGATCCTCGAGCTGCTGAAGAAGGTGCTGGACCGCTCGCCTGCGGACCAGACGGAGCTGCTGTATCTCGGAGGCCGGAGCGACCTCACCCGCTACAGCCGCTCCCAGATCCATCAGAATGTCTCCGAGGAGAACGCACGGCTCTATGTCCGCGTGGCCGAGGGGAAGCGACTCGGCGTGGTGACGGTCAACACGCTGGCTGAGCAGGAACTGCTCAGGGCGGCGGCGCAGGCCCTCGAACTGGCCCGGCGCCAGCCGGAGAATCCCTACTTCGACGGCTTCCCCGGCCCGGCCGGGTATGAGCAGACCCAGACTCACTTCGAGGCCACAGCCCGGTTCACGCCCAAGGAGCGGGCGGAGATGGTCCGGAAGATCTTCGCCCAGGCCGATCGGCTCGGGTTCGAGGTCTCGGGGGCCTTCTCCACGGGCGAGTCGGAGATCGCAGTCCTCAACTCCACCGGCGTCGCGGCCTATCAGCCCCTGACCGGGGCCGAGATCACGGTCGTCCCCGTCTCTCGAGCGGGGATGAGCTACGCTGACGCCTTCGCCCATGATGTATCCCAGATCGACTTCGACCGCGTCGCGGCCAAGGCCCTGGAGCGCTGCGCCCTGAACAAGGACCAGCAGGAGGTCCCCCTCGGGCAGTATGATGTGATCCTCGAACCGGGCTGCCTGGCCGAGGTGATGAACTGGCTCAGCCTGATCGCCTTCCGCGCCAATGCCTTCCTCGACGGGACGAGCTTCCTCGCCGGGAGGCTGGGCGAGCGCTCGATGGGCGAGAACATCACGATCTACGACAGCGTCCATGAGCCGGAGGCCGAAGGGCTCGCCTTCGACCTCCAGGGCTGCCCCAAGCAGCGGGTCACCTTTGTCGAGCGGGGGATCAACCGGGGCGTGGTCTTCGACACGATCAGTGCCAACCAGGCCAAGGCCAAGCCCACAGGCCACGCCGGCCCGCCGGACAGCCCCTACGGGGCGATGCCGTGGAACATCTGCCTTGAGCCGGGCGACTCCTCGCTGGAGAAGATGATCGCCTCTTGCGAGCGGGGGCTCCTCGTGACGAGGTTCCATTACCTGAACGGCTTCCTCAATCCGAAGCAGGCGCTGATGACGGGGATGACCCGCTACGGGACCTTCCTCATTGAGGGCAGAAAGATCAAGCAGGCGGTGAAGAATCTCCGCTGGACGGAGTCGATGCTCCGGGCCTTCTCCAATGTCCGGGCGATCTCTAGAGAGCGAGAGGTCTTCTCCTACGGCGGCGTGGGCTTTGCGATCATGCCCGCGCTCTACATCACGGGCTTCACCTTCACCGGGGTGCAAAAGGAGGAGCCCGCCGGGTAAGTCTGTTGAATCGCAACGCAGACCGCTTCGGGGGAGCCCGGGCCCGAAGGAGATGGTTCTGACTCCGCGGCAAGCCGTGAGTGAGCGGGGAGGGAGGCTCCAGTCCAGGTTTTCATTCTGACGGCTTTGGAGGGAGTCAGGCGCGCCCTCTCTAAAGAACCTGTCTTTGAACCTCAACGCGACGTTGACCAGGCTGATCAGGACTGGGACCTCGATGAGCGGCCCGATGACGGCAGCAAACGCCTGGCCGGAGCCGATCCCGAAGACAGCTACTGCCACGGCGATGGCCAACTCGAAATTGTTGCTGGCAGCGGTGAAGGCAATGCTCGCTGTTCTGGCATAATCAGCGCCTATCTTCTTGCCCATATAGAAAGAGACCAGGAACATGACTACAAAATAGATGAGCAATGGAACGGCGATGCGCACCACGTCCAGCGGAATCTGCACGATGAGCTCACCTTTGAGGGAGAACATCACCACGATGGTGAACAGTAGCGCTGCCAGCGTGATAGGGCTTATCTTGGGGATGAACTTGCTCTCATACCATTCTCGCCCCTTGATCTTGAGAAAGACGAAGCGGGTGAGCATGCCGCCGAAGAAGGGGATGCCAAGGTAGATGAGCACGCTCTTGGCTACCTCGCCCATGGTCACCTTCACCACCGACCCCTCCAGGCCGAAGAAGCCCGGAAGTATGGTGATGAAGATGTAAGCATAGACCGAGTAGAAAACTATCTGGAAGACGGAATTCAAGGCCACCAGCCCAGCTGCATACTCGGGATCCCCTTTTGCCAGCTGGTTCCAGACGATGACCATGGCAATGCAGCGTGCCAGCCCGATCATGATTAGTCCGACCATGTAGTCCGGATAAGGCCATATGAAACCGAGGAAAAGAATGGCTATGAAGAACATGAGCAAGGGGCCGACGATATAATTCTGCGTCAGTGACAGTCCAAGGACCCGCCAGTCGCGGAAGACCCGCCCCATCTCCTCGTATCGCACCTTGGCCAGTGGGGGATACATCATCAGGATCAGGCCGATGGCGATCGGGATCGAGGTCGTCCCCACTTGCAAGCCGGTGATGAGCCTCGTCACGCCGGGGAGGAGATAGCCGATCGCGATCCCGAAGCCCATGGCCAGGAAGATCCAGAGCGTCAGGAACCTGTCCAGCAGCGAAAGCCCTCTCTTCTCTGGGTCAGCCACTTAGATCACCTCCTCGATTAGTTCTCTCACCTTCTGCTCGATCTCATCTCGGACCGCGTGATAGAACTCGAGCGACTTCCCCTTGGGATCAGGGATCCCCCAGTCCCGCGTCCGACCGGTGAATCCGGCGGGGCAGACCCCCTCAGCCCCGCAGCCCATGGTGATGATGTAATCGAAATCCCGTAATTCTCGAGGATCGATGGCCCTCGGCCGCTCCCCGGAGATGTCGATCCCCTTCTCCCGCATCACTTGGATCGCCCGGTCATCGACCCGCTCCACGGGCTTAGTCCCGCCGCTCGCGACTTCCAGTTCCAGGCCCAGCTCGCGGGCAAGCTGACGGGCGAACGCCGCGGCCATCTGCGACCGGCAGGCGTTCTCGATGCAGACGAAGATGATCCTCTTGGCCACTTGATTCAGATCCTCCTCGGCATCGTCCGCTCATGGAGCCTCGTGGCCACGAGAAGAAATAGGAGGGTGAAGCCGACCAGGGCAGCGAAGTCGACGGCGAGCGGGAGGTGGCCCCGGCCCTGAATAGACCTCCGGGCGAGGTCGGTGAAATAGGTCAAGGGCGAGATGTAGGCGAGCGCCCTCCCCCAGGCCGAGAGCTCATCCAGAGGGATGAAGACCCCGCTGATGAAGACCAACCGGGAACCTGACCGCCGCGGCGATCATATTGACCGTGGCCGGGAGGTTGGTCGGCGGGATGGAGAACACATTGCCTAGGGAGGCGAAACAGAGCCCGGCCAGGACCACGGCCAACGCGAAGGCCGCCCCGCAGGATACCTTAACCCCTAGGGCCAGGCCGATCGCGATCGGGACGACCGAGATGGCCAGCCCAAAGGCGAACGAGGCCAAGACATCCCCGAAGATGATCGCCTCGAGCCTCACCGGGCAGGCCATCAGCCGCTCGAGCGTCCTCGCCTGGGTCTCCCAGGGGACCACGATCGGCGAGACCGCCGTGGCGGTGAAGAAGAGGATCATTCCCAGAAGGCCGGGTATCATGGAGTCGAGCGGCATCTGCCGCCCGATGCTGAAGGCGAGAAAGAGGAAGATTGGGAAGAGGACCCCGAAGACCACCACCGGCCCCTTGGAGTAGTAGATCCGGATGTCCTTTTTCGCGATCGCCAAGGCCCGGCGGAATTGCTGCCAGATCAGGGCCGGCTCAGCCATCAGAGCCCTCCTTCTCCGTCAGGGCCAGGAAGGCCTCCTCGAGCGATGGGGCGAGGGTGTTGAGCAAGACGATCTTCAGCCCGGCG
The DNA here is from genome assembly GCA_024653345.1 of Candidatus Acetothermia bacterium. Classification (GTDB taxonomy): domain Bacteria; phylum Bipolaricaulota; class Bipolaricaulia; order RBG-16-55-9; family JANLFV01; genus JANLFV01. The sequence goes on along the minus strand of JANLFV010000012.1, from coordinate 26,980 downwards.
GAGCAAGCGTAGTTGACCAGCGCCACCACCAGTTCCCCCGGGTCGTCTGTGTAGAGGCGGCATTTATCGCCGACCCGCTCGACCTCGCTTACCCCGGGGAGGCGGGCCAGCTCGGCCGGGTTCAGGCCGTCAGCCTGAGCGAAGCTCACCTCGACCGACTGGAGGCCGCTCGCGGCCAGCCTCAGCTTCGCGGGCGGATCGATCGCGACGAGCCTCCCCTTGTTGATGATCGCCACCCGGTCGCAGAGCTGATTGGCCTCGTCCATGTCGTGGGTGGTGAGGAAGATCGTCTTCCCCTGGGCCTTGAGGCCCCGGAGCAGCTCCCGGATCAGCCTTGCCGACTGGACATCGAGCCCCGAGGTCGGCTCATCGAGAAACAAGACTTCGGGCTCGCTCACCAGCGCCATCGCCAGGATCAGCCGCTGCTTCATCCCCTTGGAGTAGGTCCGGACCGGGCTAGCCTTCCGCTCGAGAAGGCCCAAATCCCCGAGGAGCCGCTCGCCCCGCGCGCTCGCCGCCCGCCGCGGGACGCCGTAGAGGGAGGCCATGAGCATCAGGTTCTCCCAGCCCGAAAGGTCGTTGTAGGGGTTGGCCATCTCCGGGACGACCCCGGCCAGCTGCTTGGCCTTCAGGCTCCCCGCGGGGAAGCCCTTGATCCGGGCGAGCCCGCCGTCAGGCCGGATGATCCCGGTCAAGATCCGCACGGTCGTCGTCTTCCCCGCCCCGTTCGGCCCCAAAAAGCCGAAGAGCTCGCCCTCTCCCACCGAGAAGCTGATCCGGTCGACCGCCACTACCTCGCCGTAGCGCTTGGTGAGCCCCTGGACCGCGATGGCTTCCATAGTTCTAGCCTACTTCCCTAACTCCTCTATCCGCTCCTTGATCTCCTGAAGCTCCTTCTCCAGTTGCCCCTTGTAGCTCTCCAGCTCCTCGACCTCCTCCTCTTTGGTCCGGAACCGCCTCCAGCCGTGGCCGGGAGCGCAGCAGCAACCTGGATGCCCATGATGATGGGGATGGACTGGTCCACAGTAGTATCCACACATGGGGTTCACCTCCCTTCCCTGAGCTTGAGGGTGATCTTATCGATGGCTAGCCGCCAGACCTTCTCCGGCGCGCCCCCGCCCTGCTCGCGATATTCGGCTACCTCGATGATCCCGGCGTCCTGGAGCGCGGAGAGGTGGTAATAGAGGTTTGGCCTTCCTATCCCCCGACCTCTCCGCTTGAGACGGGAAGCGATCTCGCTCGTCGCGGCCGGGCTGTGGGCGAGGAATTCTATAATGCGCCAGCGCGTCGGGCAGTGAAGCGCCCGAGCATACTTCGCTATCTCGCTCAAGCCGATCTCTCTCTCCGCCATGCTCGTGGGGATATTATAGCGAAATGCTATAATATTGTCAAACTAGACTGATATCAGGACCGAAGGCTCGCCCCAGGCTCTGTGTGATGGGTTCAAGCTCGGGTGCCATTCAGGACCCTTCCCAAGCGGGCGATCCCCTCGGCGATCCGCTCCGGGGGGACATAGGAGAAGTTGAGCCGCATCGTATTCTGCTCAGGCTCGCTGGGGAAGAACGGCCCGCCGGGGATGAAGGCGACCTTCTCCCTCTCCAGGGCGACCTTCAGAAGCTCCTGGGCATCCAGCCCCGCGGGGAGGGTGGCCCAGAGGAAGAGCCCGCCCTGGGGATGGGTCCAGCGGACCCCTTCAGGGAAGCATTCCTCGAGCGCCGCGAGCATCGCATCCCGCCGCGCGCGGTAGACCGCCCGGATCTCACGGACATGCCGGTCGAGGAAGCCCCCTCTCGCCACCTCGAAGGCAACCATCTGGACGAAGGTGCTGGTGTGGAGGTCCGCCCCCTGTTTGGCCTGGATGAGCCGATTGATCACCTCTGTCGGGGCGATCACCCAGCCGAGGCGCAGCCCCGGGGCGAGGGTCTTGGAGAAGGTGCTGAGGTAGATCACATTCCCGCTGTAGCAGCATTGATCATCGCTTCCGTGCAGTTTGCCCTCGAGCACCACCAGCGGGGGGAGGTGCTCCCCCTCGTAGCGCAATTGGCCGTAGGGGTCGTCCTCGATGAGCGGGACGCCCGCTTCGGCGGCCAGCTCGACCAGCCGGCGGCGGCGCGCGAGCGAGAGCGTCACCCCCGTGGGGTTCTGGAAGTTGGGCAAGGCGTAGATGAACTTCGGCCCGGCGCGGAGCGCCTCTTCTAGATAATCGGTCCGCAGGCCCTCATCGTCCATGGGGACCCCGATATATTCGGCTTGATAGGCATTCCAGGCCTGGAGCGCGCCGAGATAGGTCGGGCGCTCTACCACGATGCAGTCCCCGGGGTTGAGAAAGACCCGCCCCAAAAGGTCGAGCGCCTGCTGCGAGCCGCTGGTGATCAGGATATTCTCCGGCTTCACCACGATTCCGTAGCGGGCAGTATGCCGAGCGATCATCTCCCTCAGGGGGCGATACCCCTCGGTCGTGCTATACTGGAGGGCCTCGGGGCCATGTTCCCGCAAGACCCGGTCCGCGGCGGCCCGGAACTCTTGAATGGGGAAGACCTCCGGGGCGGGGAGCCCGCCGGCGAAGGAGATCACCTCCGGCCGCTCGGTCAGTTTCAAGAGCTCGCGGATGATCGAGCTCCGCATCCGCCCCATCCGCAGGGCGTAACGGTCGGGCCACAGGGTTTCCATCAAGACTCCTCCCTTCTTATGGTTCAGCGGCGCTCTCCCCCAGCGGCTCGAGGAGGTGGCAGAAGGTCTTCCCTTCCGCGCAGCCGTGGCACTCCAGTTGGAGGGTGAGATGGCCGATCCCCAGCCCACGGAGCCGCTCCCGGAGGGCCGCGCAGACCTCCACGGCCGCCGCGAGTGGCTGGTCCTCGACCTGGACATGGGCTGCCAGGGCAATAAGCTGAGGGGTGATCGCCCAGACATGGAGGTCGTGGACATCGAGGACCCCGGGGACGGACTCCATCGCGCGGGCCACCTCCTCCAGGTCGAGCCCCCGCGGGGGGAGCTCGAGCAGGACGGCTCCGGCCTCCCGGATCACCCTCAGCCCGCCGATGAAGATCAGCCCGCCGATCAGGACGCTGATGAGCGGGTCCACATAGCTCCAGCCGGTGAGGAGGATGACCACCCCGGAGGCGAGCACCCCGAGCGAGCCGAGGCCGTCCCCTAGCACATGGAGCCAGGCGCTCTTGATGTTCAGGCTCGCCCGCCGCCCGCGGCGGAGGAGCAAGGCCATCGCCAGGTTCGCCGCCAGCCCGACCGCGGCGATCGCCAGCAGCTCCGTGGTCTTGATCTCGGGCGGGGCGAAGAACCGCTGGTAGGCCTCGCGGAAGATCAGAGCAGCGATGACGATGAGCGTGGTGCCATTGACGAGCGCGACCATGATCCCCACGCGATGGTAGCCGAAGGTGGCCTTGGCATCGGCCGGCCGGGCCGCGAGCCGGAGGGCAAAGAGGCTGAGCCCGAGGGCGACCGCGTCGGCGAAGACGTGCCCGGCATCGGAGAGGAGGGCCAAGCTCGAGGAGAGGAGGCCCCCGACGAGCTCCAAAACGAAGGTGGTCGCCGAGATCGCGAAGGCCCAGGTCAGCTGGATTGTCATTTTCTTCATTCTAGCGCAAGAGCCCGCGGACGACGATCTCGACCGCCTCCTCCTCGGAGAGCCCGCGGGCCATCAGGGTCTCTAATTCCTTCTTATCGATGCTCCCGATCGCCGCCTCGTGGGTCAGCTTGGCCCGCTCGTCCACCACGACCAGCTTGGGGACGGCGACCGCCTTAGCCTCGGTTCCTCCCAGGATCTCGGTGCAGTCGATGTGCCCGCAGGAGAACGGCCCGGCCCCGATGGCCTCGCCGGTGAACTCGGCCTGGGCCCGCTCCTGGAGGACGATCCGGCTCTTGACTAACCCCCGGGCCTGCGCGCCCTCCAGGTAGAGCGACTCCTTGATCTTAATCCGATCATCCCCCTTGCCATGGACTTTGGTCACGAGCTCAGCGGCCGCCCGAGCCTCGAGATGGACATCATACTCGATCTCGAGGAGCCCGACTGCGCCCTGGATCAGCTTGAACTCGCTGCGGTAGCTCCCGCCCTCTGCTATGGCTATTCTCGCGTGGGGATAGACCTCCGCTCCGCCCGCGGGGCCGTGGAAGTGGGCCTCATTATACTCCATCGCCGCCCCCTTGCCGACCTCGGCTTCCATGATGTGCCGGACTTTGACCGCATTCGGGAAGGAGCAGTGGGCCAGGAACTTCACACTGGCCCCGGGGCCGATCTTGAAATGGGAGATGATCCGCTGGACCCCCTCCTCCGGCAAGAGCCCGAAGCAGAAGTGGACCGGCTGCGCGATGATCGCTCCCGGCTCGACCGCGATGTGGGCTTTGATCCCATCGGCCAGCTCTTCAGCACTCATATCCAGGCCGGGGAGGCTGTTCAGCCCCAGGACCCGGTTGCCGCTCACCACCAGGCTGGCAACCCCAGGGTTTGCTAATGCCGAAGGATCGCCGCCCGAACGCTCATAGGCCCGGGCGAGGGCCGCGAACTCCTCGGAATAGCCGAGCTCTACTGCCTTCCTCATCGCTGCTCCTCCAATCGCTCCAGCTCCGGCTCGTTCACATGGTCGCACCGCTTGCAATTCTCCTTATAGAACCGGACGACCTCCTCCGGCTCGCCGGCCTTCAGGACCCTCCCAGCGCAGAGGTGCGAGGCCCGATGGGCGGCGCGGGCGAACTCCTCCCGGTGGGTGATCAGCAGCACGGTCGTCCCGGCGCGGTTCATCCGCCGGATCACCTCCATGATATCCTCTAGCGAGAGGACATCGATCCCCGAATCGGGTTCATCGAGGATCGCCAGCTTGGGGGCCATCGCCAGGACGGCGGCCAGCTCGACCCTCTTGCGTTCCCCGCCGGAGAGGTGCTCATTCAAGGTGCGGTGGAGATAACTTGCGGGCGGGAGGCCGACCAGCTCCAGGCACTCCGCGATCGCAGGGCTCGTGCCCTCGCCCTGCCGGGCAATCTCCAGATACTCTTTGATCGTCAGTCCCTCGAAGCTCGCCGGCTGCTGCCAAGCGAGGGTGAGGCCGAGCCTGGCCCGCTCGGTGACCGATCTATCGGTGATATCCTGGCCGGCGAAGTAGATCCGGCCGCGCTGGGGGCGGTAGCCGGCGAGGCCCATGACCGTGTAGGCCAGTGTCGACTTCCCGGTCCCGTTGGCCCCGAGGAGCGCATGGATCTCGCCCGCGGCGACCTCCAGGTCGAGCCCGCCGAGGATCGGCCTCCCATCCAGTTCGAGGAAGAGCCCTTCAATCCTGAGCATCATCGTCCAAAGCCCGATCGGCGAACCTCCTTGCCGAGCCTCTCTTGCTGCCCGATATTATCAATTGCCATATGAGTCGATTAGGATCTGCTCGTGAGGCACTCCCTTGGCTCTAAGGACCCTGAGGGTGGCCTCCACGGTCTTCCGCGGACCGGCGACATAGACATCCCGCTTTGAGATCTCGAACCGGCTAGCTTCCAGAGCATCATAACAAGTCCCTTTGCGAAACTCTAGGCCCTGGGGGACCACGAAGCCCGCGGAGACCGTGCGGGCCGTCAGCACACAACGAAAGTTTGGATCGCTCTTCGCCCAGCCGGAGAGCAGATCCAGCTCATAGAAGTCGCTCGTGTCGGTCACGCCCCAGAAGAGTAAGAGGTCCCGGGCGGGCGTAAGCTCAAGCTGCTGCTCGATCATCGCCTTGATCGGCGCGAAGCCGGTGCCCCGTGCCACGAAGAGCAAGGGCTTGTCGAGCGAGGAGCGCACCACGAAGTGGCCCAGTGGGCCCCGGACGGTCAGCACATCGCCTACCTTCAACTGCGCGAAAGCCCAGGTGGTGAACCGCCCCCCTTCGATACGACGGAGGTGCAGCTCGATGCGCCCATCTTCGCGCGGTGCGCTGCCGATGGAATAGGCCCGCGACATCCACGGCGTGCCTGGCACCCAGATCTCCAGATACTGGCCGGGGATAAACTGGCACATGCAGTCTTCCTCACCGTAGGGCTCGAGGGTCACCAGGAGGTTCTTTTCGCCGATCGGCTCCTTCCGGGTGACGACCAAGCGGACCAGCCGATCCGGATGGGGCAGGGCTTCCTGCCAAGCCACTTGGTCTTTCCGCATCAGCAGCTCATCCTCGACGGCATGGTGCACCTCGGGCCGCTCCAAGAGCTCGGCGATGGTCTCCAGGGGCGGGAAGCTGATGGCGTGCGTGGGACAGGTGTTGGCGCAGGTCGTGCAGCCGACCAGGCAATTGAGTGGATCAGCAATTACGGCCTTCTTGCGCTCAAAGTCGAAACGATAGACCAGCCGCCCGCAGCCCGTGACGCAGGTGCCACAGCCGATACAGGCGTCATCGTCTACGGTGGGATGCCAGACGATCTGCTCCCGCGGGATGCCGTGCCAGGGTCTGACGAGCTTCGGATCGGGCATGATAATCCACTCCTCTCTAAGTGATTAGAGGGGCCGCTCTCCGTCCCAACTTCCTCAACCAGCGCTCTAATCTCCTTGATATGTCTCCTGACCTCCTCCTCTCCGATCCTGGCGATCGTGGCGATCTTGGCGAAGTCGAGCCAGCGGATCTCCTCGAGCGGTGGCTGAAGGACGAGGAGACGGCCTGGTCCCAATCGCTCCTGAGCCAGCTCCAGTTTGGCCCGGCTCAGCTCGCGGACCACAATCCGCGCCAATTGGGAGAAGATGTCGATGCTCCCCCTGAGCTCCCTAAGGAGCTCGGCCGAGCCGAGATCGATGGCGATTACTGCCTCCGCACCGAGCTCGATCGCTACATCTATTGGGAGATTGTCGACCACTCCGCCATCGACGAGGTAGCGGCCCTCGTGCTCTACAGGATAGAAGACATCCGGAATGATGGCCGAGACAGTGATCGCCTTGCAGATCCTCCCGTGGCGGAGGACCACCCGCTCGCCGGTATCAATGTCAGTGGCCACGGCAGCAAAGGGGATCTCTAGCTCCTCGACAGTCTTGTCCCTGGTGAAGAGGTTGAAGAACTCACAGAGCCTACGGACCCGTTGATGGTAAGGGGAGCTGGGCGAGCGCCAGTCTCCCCTTGGAGAGAAATGCTCCGCGATGAACCGTCTGAGGACAGTTTCAAGCTCTTGGAAGGAGCTTCGAGGGAGGTCCAGCAGGTCATAGAGATCCAGGTTAGCAAGGATCCTTTCCAGCTTATCAAGATCGATCCCACTGGCGAAGGCCCCGCCGATAATTGCCCCCATGCTGGTGCCGACTACTAGGTCGATCGGGATCGCGAGGCTCTGTAGGGCCCTTATCGCACCGATATGGGCAAAGCCACGGGCCCCTCCGCCGCTTAGGACTAGGCCGACCTTTGACCTGCCATTTCTCCCTTTCACCTCTCCCTCCCCCATAGCTCGACCGCCGCTAGGGCGAAGATCGCCGCGACGATGGCCGCCGAGACGACGCACCAGGTGCAGATGGCCCGGATCATGAAGAGCTCGAGATAGGTAAGATAGCCCGAATAGAGAAGCCCGACGAGGGCGAAGCCGTAGACGGCCGCCTTGGCCCACTCCCGGCCACGGCCCCTCAAGCGGAGGGCGGCGACCGCCGCGCCGAGGATGAAGGCGTAGCCCACCAAGCCCATGACCGACATCGGGACCCCGAAGAGCTCGGCGTAGGGTGAGTCATTGACGATGCTGCAGCCCTGCCCGATGCAGACGATCTCATGGCCGAGGTGCTCATAGAAGAGATAAGCCGAGTCGGCCAGCCCCAAGATCGCGAGGACGATGATCGCTACTTGCATGGCGGAGGTCCTCTTCATCTCCCGCTCCTCTTGAGCTCCTCCTCGATGACCTGCTTGAACTTCTCGAACGGCTGGGCCCCGACCACCATCTGGCCATTGATGAAGAAGGTCGGGGTCCCTCGCACGCCGAGCCGCTTCCCTTCAGCGATGTCCTCCTCGAGGTTCGCGCGATAGCGCCCGGAGCTCAGGCACTCGCGGAAGGCCGCGCGATCAAGCCCCAACTCCCCGGCTAAGTTCACGAGCGCCGTCGCATCGAGCTGCCTATACTCCTTGGAGGTGGCAGTGAAGAGCCGGTCGTGATACTCCCAGAACCGGCCCTGCTCGTGGGCGCACTCCCCCGCTAAGGCCGCCTGGATCGCCGGCTCGCCGTGGACGGGGAAGTTCCGAAAGACGAGCTTCACCAGGTCCTTCTTCACATACTCCTCCACGATCTTAGGGAGGGTCTCCCAGACAAACCTCGCGCAGAAGGGGCAGTAGAACTCGGAGAACTCCACGATGGTCACGGGGGCGTCGAGGCAGCCCTTGGTCGGCTCCACCGTGGCCTCCGTGACCGCGGAGGGTTCATCCTCCGGGCATGGCAGGCTCCCGGAGGTGAGCCGGGAGCTGGAATACCAGTAGCTCACCCCGATCAGGGCTCCCCCGACCGCGAGGGCTAGGGCCGTCACCAGTGGGGCCCGGAGCCGGAAGAGCCTCGCGCTGAGGCCGGCCTTCCTTCCCCGCCTCTTTTCGGTCTTCCTCACATTACCTCCTTCTTACCCGTCTTCTGTGCGGCCTCCACGCGCCGGCCGAGCCGCTGGAAGAGCCGGTAGAAGAGGCTGGCGTTGAAGGTCTGGAAGACCGCGGCTACGGCGATGGGGAGGGCCGCCTCTTGCCCGAAGGAGACGAAGGCGATCCCCATTGCCAAGGGGAGGTGCTTCATCCCTGAGGAGTAGACGATGGCGTCGGTCTCCCGCCTCTCGCAGCGGAGGAGCCGATCGCACCAGAGGTAGACCCCGCCGAAGGCGATGGGGAAGAGCAAGAGCGGCGGGATGATCAGCGAGAGGAGGACGCTCCCGTCGGCCGGGATCATCCGGATATTGAGGGCGATCATGATGAACATCAGGAGCATCGCCGAGATGGCGGCGATCGGCGGGAAGATCGGCAACAGCGCCGTCTCTTGCTTGGCCCTCCTCTCCAAGAGGGAGCGGGTGACGATCCCCAAGAGGATGGGGATGATCAGGACCTTGGCCAGGGTATAGAGCATCTCGAGCACATTTACCGAGACATAAGTTCCGGCGAGAATGTAGGTCAGGCCGGGGATGGTGACGATCCCTAGAAGCATCGTCAGGGCCCCGAGGACGAGAGCCAGGGCCACATCGCCGCCGAGGAGCCCGGTCCAGACCACATTCATCCCTGCGCAGGGGACGGTCCCCATCAGGATGAACCCCGTGGCATAGAGCGGATGGCTGCGCATTAGGGCGATCGCCAAGAGATAGCATAACAGGGGGAGGAGGACGAAGTTGGCGAGCAAGCCGCAGCCGATGAGCTTCCCCTTCCTGAAGGCGAAGCGCAATTCGGGGAACCGGATCGTCACGCTCATCGCCCAGATCATGAGCCCGATGAGATAGATCATATAGGGCTTAAAGGCCCTGGCCACGGCGGGGAAGAGCTGGCCGACCACGATGCTCAGCCCGACGGTAGTGAGGATCAGGTAAGAGTAGTGCCTCCGGATGAAGTCATTGAGTGATCGCATCAGCGCGCTACCCGCCTTGCCGCTTCTCGCAATCGAAGCAGTAGTCCGTCTCCCGGTTCGTCCAGAAGAGCTTCCCGCAGCCGGGGCATCTGGCCTCGCGGAGCGAGCTCGCCTTCTTCTGCTTCGGCCGCAACTCCGGCGGAAGATATCCCCAAGGGTCGCCGCAGGAGCAGCCCGGGCTCTCTTTAGCCATCAGACCTCCTTAGCCTTCTTCAGCTCTGCCCAGATCGCCTCCCTCGTCCAGACATCCGCCGGCCCGCCGACGAGGAGGACGGTCACGCCCAAGAGCTCGGCGAGCTCCTCTGCCGTCGCTCCCAGCTCCAGCGCCCGGCGGAGATGGACCCGGATGCATGGCTCGCAGTGGCCGGCGATGGAGAGCGCGATCGCCACCAGCTCCTTGAACTTGGCCGGGAGGGCCCCGTCCTTGAGGGCCTCCGCCGCAAACCCGCTATAGGCCCGCCACAGCTCGGGCTTCTCCTGAGAGATCAGCGATTCCATCTTGCGCGCACACCTCCTTATCCTTGAGGGACGGCGTAGCCGGCCTCCTCGAGGAGGCCGAGGAGCCGCTCCTTCATCTCCTGATGCGCCGGGGCGAAGAGCGGCTTACACCGCTCGATCGTGGCCTGCTCATTGACCAGCTTGGTGGCGAAGGCCATGCAGGTCGGCTCGCCGCACTCCTTGCAGTTGGTCCGCGGCAGGAGCTTGTAGATCTCGATGACCGTGAGCTTGGCCCGGCTCTTGTAGCTCGGCTCGAGCTGGTCGCGGCGCTCGTAGGTCCTGTTGATCAGGTCCTTCAGCCGCTCGAGGACCTTCTCGGCCTCCTCCTTGTTCTCCAGCCGGGTGACGATGATCTTCCGCGGGTGGAGGGTGATCCCCCGGCCGCCGAGCTTGAAGTTGAGGGTCTGATGGGTCTGGTCGTAGATCGTCCCCTTGAGGACGGCGTTGAGGTAGGGGAAGGCCGGGCTGATGTCGTCGGTAAGCTCAGCCATGGCGGTGACCGTCTCGATCTCCCCGGGGTGGCATGGGGGGAAGAAGGTCTCGATCTTCTGAAAGCCGCGGAGCAGCATCTAAACCATCCCTTCCTCTCTCATCGCCCGGCTTATCTTACTCCAGATGTCGTTCTCCTTGTAGATCCGGCGGACCTCGGCGATCTCGGGGAAGGAGATGGCCCACTCCGGGCAGAGGTTAGCGCAGGTGGTGCAGCCGATGACGCAACGGAGGGGCTCGGCCACCTCCGGCCGGCCGTCCCTCCAGCGGAAGACCTTATTCCCGCAGCTCAGGCAGACCCCGCAGGCCGTGCACTTCTCATAATTGATCCGCGGGTGCCAATCGATCCTCTCTCGAGGATAGCCGATCAGCCAAGGCATCGCTCCTCCTTTCCTTTCGAGGCCTCCCGGCGGCCTCAGGAGCGAAGCCGTCGGGAGGCCCCGGCAGGGGGGGGAGATGGGTGGAGGCCAGGGGTAGAATGGATGATACCTGTCAAGCGCCCCACACTATTCCCTACCCCTGCAGTAGCCGCTTGATCTCCTCGACCGAGGGGATGTGGCCGCTCACCTTCACCTGGCCGTCGATCGCCAGGGCCGGGGTCAGCAAGACGCCCCGCGCTGTGATCTCCCCTAGGTCATAGACTTTGACTACCTCGGCGTTCAGTCCCAGCTCGGCGACGGCCTGCTTCGCGTTAGTAAGAGTCCGCTCGCACTTGGGACAGCCAGTCCCTAAGACCTCGATCTTCATGGATAAACCTCCTCTCGAGTCAGCTTGCCAATTTGCCAAAGAGCAGCCCGACCAGCGTGGCCATGATTACCACCAGTGTGACGTAAGTGATTGTCTTCCTCGTTCCCAAGATGCCCCGGATCACGAGCATGCTCGGCAGGCTCAGGGCCGGTCCGGCCAAGAGCAGGGCCAAGACTGGGCCCTTAGCCATCCCCAGCTCCATAAAGGATTTGACGATCGGGACCTCGGTGAGCGTGGCGAAGTAGAAGAAGGCCCCGAAGAGCGAGGAGACGAGGTTTGCTAGAAGGGAGTTCTTCCCCACCACGCCGGTGATGACGCCTTGGGGGACGTAGCCGCGAATGATCCCGGCGATGAAGACCCCGCCCAGCAACCACGGCGTGATCAGCTTGACGAACGCCCAGGTGGACAGAAGCCACTCCTTCAACTCAGCCACACTAAACCAGCGGTAGAGGACGAGCCCGAGCAAGGCGAGAAGGATCCCCGTGGGGACCCACATCTTCCCGGCGCCGCAGACGAGGATGCCGACCAGGATGGCGAAGTAGACCAATAGTTGCCAGCCCTTCTTCTCCTTGGGATTGCCGGGGTTGGCGGGATTAGCCACGGCCATGGCGAAGGCCCGCTCATCTGCCTGCCGCGCCCGGTCCTCCCGTCGGAAGAGCGTGGCCATGAGGAGGCCGATGACGATGGCGAAGACCACCGCGCCGATTGCCCGGGCCAGGCCGATGTCGTAGCCCAACAATCTAGCGGAGTAGACGATCGCCAAGATATTTATCGCCGGGCCGGAGAAGAGGAAGGCGACCGCCGGGCCGAGCCCCGCGCCCCGCTTGTAGATCCCGGCGAAGAGCGGCAAGATCGTGCAGGAGCAGACGGCGAGGATCGCCCCCGAGACCGAGGCCACGCTGTAGGAGAGCCACCTCTTCGTCTGGGCGCCGAAATAGCGGAGGATCGCCCCCTGGGCGACGAAGACCCCGATCGCCCCGGCGATGAAGAAGGCCGGGACGAGGCAGGTCAAGACATGGGCCGAGAGATACTCGACCAGCGCGCCCCAGCCGTAATTCCAGATGTCCAGCAAGATGTGCAACTCAGGACCTCCTTCCGGCCTCCAAGGCCGCGAGTCGCTCCCTCGTCGAGTCGATTATCAACTCGGAGACTATCCGAATAACCTTCAGAATCCGCGGGTCCGTCAGCTTGTAGATCACTCGGACCCCGTCCTTTGTCGCCCCCAGTATTCCGGCCCGCTTCAAGGTCAGCAAATGCCTTGAAATCGTTGACTGATCCAACGGAAGCTCCGGCTCGAGCTCGCAGGCGCAGCGCGAGCCGCTCGCGAGGAATTCCAGGATCTGCAGGCGGACCGGATGGCCCAAAGCCATGAAGAACTCCGCTTCCCGCTCGTAGCGCCCGTCCATCTCCACCTCCTGCGATCATGCGTCATGGCGCATTATAGCATTAAGAGCCCGGCGCGTCAAGCTCGACCGGCTGAGCGCCTGATCCCCCCGGAGCAATGCGCAGATGCCGAGCAACCCAACCCTTCCAAGGGCTTGATCTCCTGGCACCAATAGAGCATAATCCATCCGGATGGAGCGCCTACGCGCGGATCGAATCTCTCCAGGCAAAGCTGGCCCCCCGCTCCCGGATGAGGTGCGCTAGCATGGACACAGTTGCCATAATGGTCGTGGCGGTCGGGCTGGCCATGGATGCCTTCGCCGTGTCGGTGTCGAGCGGAATGGCGATGAGGACCGAGCGAGTCCGGGCTGCCCTGAGGATGGCGCTCTCCTTCGGCTCCTTCCAGGCGGTGATGCCACTGATCGGCTGGTCGGCCGGGCTGGGCCTGCGCGACCTGATAACCGATCTCGACCATTGGCTTGCCTTCGCGCTCCTAAGCCTCATCGGGTGCCGGATGATCTACCAGGCCCTGAGGCGAGGAAGCAGACAAGAGCTAGCCCGCCCGATGAACCTCCAGCTTCTTCTCCTGCTGTCCGTCGCCACGAGCATCGATGCGCTGGCCGTGGGGATCAGCTTTGCATTCCTGCAGATCCTCATCGCCAAGCCGATCATCGTCATCGGCCTCGTCACCTTCGGGTTGTCCTTCCTCGGCGTGATGCTCGGGAGCAGGCTCGGCCGGCTTCTCGGGCGGAGGATCGAGGTCCTGGGGGGCCTGATGCTCATCGGGATCGGGGTGAAGATCCTGATCGAGCACTTGGCCTGAAGCTCATGGCCTGCGTAGTCTCATCCCGAGTCGATCGCCGACAGAGAGGAGGTGACGCGGGATGGAGACGATCCCAGGCTGGGGTTCGCCGGTGGGGCTGGCGATCTTCTTCATCGGCCTGGCCGCCCTCTTCTGGGGCTTGGGGAAGGGCGGCCCCTGGAGCTGGGGGAGAGACTGAGCTGGAGCTCGGGGCGCTTCGCCTGCACGGGAGGGGGCCGCGAGTCGCTCGAGCCCATCTGTTTCCATGGCAGCCCTTATTCTGGGGCGGCGAGCGGCTCACCGCGAGGGCGGAAGGGGGCAAGCGCTATGCTGAGGGCCTGACCCGTTTGAGGCGGATGGAAGAAGAGCCCTAGCGATCCTCGGCGCCGGCGAGCACTCTCGCCCAGTAGACTGGGGTGCACCAGCGGCGGTAGCGGGGCTCCATTCCCCGGACGGTCGCCTGGTAGAGGCTACGCAGCTCGGTCGAGATCCGCCCCGGCGTGCCGGTCCCGATCGGGCGGCGGTCGACCTCGATGAGCGGGACGATCCCCACGGCTGTGCCGCAGAGGAAGGCCTCATCAGCCACATAGATCTCGGAGCGGTCGATCCGGCGCTCGAGGGCCTCGATCCCCAGGTCCTGCGCGAACTGGAGGACCGTGGCGCGCGTGATCCCCTCGAGGATCTCATCGCTCACCGGCGAGGTGATGAGGCGGCCGTCGCGGACTAGGAAGAGGTTGGCTGCGCTCCCCTCCGAGAGGTGGCCGTCCTCGGTGAGCATCAGGGCGTCATCGAAGCCGTTGAGGTGGGCTTCGCTCTTCGCCAGGGCGGAGTTGACATAGGCTCCCGTGATCTTGTTCCTCGGGGGGATGGCATTATCGCTCAGCCTCCGCCAGGAGGAGACCATCACCCTCGCCCCGCCGGGCCGGTCGATGTATTCCCCGAAGGGGACGGCGAAGATCGCGCACCCGCTCTCTAGATCGTGGAGCCGGACCCCGATCACCTCGCTCGACTTGTAGGCCAGGGGGCGGATGTAGACATCCCTCCGGAACCCCTCGCGTTGCAACAGCTCGACCGCCAGAGCGCAGAGCTGCTCAACGGTGTAGGGCAGGTCGATGAGGAGGAGCCGGCAATTCCGCAGGAACCGCTCGAAGTGCTCGCGGAGCCGGAAGATGTAGAGCTGCTCCTCCTCCTCGTTCCAGTAGGCCCGGATCCCCTCGAAGACCCCGGTCCCGTAGTTCAGGGCCGAGGTCATGATGCTGACCTTCGCCTCGGAGATCGGGACGATCTTCCCCCGGAAGAAGGCATACCTGTTGATCTCGGAAGGCTTCACTGTGACCTCCTTAGTCATCTGCTTCCGGCCCCAAGCTTAGCAAAACCGCCGCTCATCTGCAGGGCGGGGCGATGGAGCCCGGCTCCAATGAATATCTCCTTCCCCCGACCGAAGGCAAGTCGTTGGGGGCCTTGATCCAGATCTGTCTCCACGCTGACGGAGGTCATGCGCGCGCCATGGCCTGGGCGATAGACTCAAAAGAGATGCACGAGATCGAGCTGACCGGCGATGTCCTGGCAGCCCAGGAGCGGCTAGCGGGTGAGGTCCGGGCCGAGCTGGCCCGATTCGGCGTCCGGGCCTTCAATGTCATGGGGGCGATCGGCTCGGGCAAGACGCTGCTCATCGAGCGGGTCATCGAGCGGCTGAGGGAGCGGATTAGGATCGGCGCGATCGCCGGGGATGTGGCCGGGTCCGACGACTACGAGCGGTTCCGCAAGCTGGGAATCCCCGCTGTCAACTTGAACACCGAGACCGAATGCCATCTCGACGCCCACCTCGTCCAGCACGCCCTGGAGGAGTTGCCGCTCGGGGAGATCGATGTCCTGTTCATCGAGAATGTGGGGAACCTCGTCTGCCCCGCCGACTTCCCCCTGGGGGTCGAGCGGAACATCGTGGTGATCTCGGTGACCGAGGGTGACGACATGGTCCGCAAGCACCCGAAGATCTTCGCTCAGACCGATCTGGTCGTCCTGAACAAGCTTGACCTCGCCGAGCTCGTGGAAGTCGAGCCGGAGAGGATCGTCGCGGACTACAATCGGCTCAACCCCAACGGGACGATCATCCTCACTGACGCCAAGCACGGCCGGGGGATCGGCGAGTTCATCGCTGCCCTCGGGCTGGATTCGCGGTGAGAACCCGCGCCGCCGCGGCGTGTCGGGCTCTAGGCTATCCTCCCTTGGAAGCGATCAGGAGATTAGAGGGGCGCTAGGAAATCAAGCCATCAGATTGCCGCAATATTTCCTCTTGCGATCAGCCTTTCAGGCGGCTATCCTCTGAGGGCCATGGACTTCGTGGTGCTTGGCGGGGGTGGGTGGGGGACAGCGATTGCCAGGCTTCTCGCGAGGAAGGGCCATCGGACCAGCCTCTGGGTCCGGGACCCAGAGCTAGCCCGCCAGCTTTCTGCGGAGCGGGAGAACAAGAAATACCTCCCGGAGGTCGAGCTTCCCGAGAGCCTCGAGATCCTCAGCGATCTTGCGCAGGCGAGCGGCCGTGGTGAGGCCTTTCTCCTGGCCGTGCCGAGCTTTGCCACGCGCGGGCTGGCCCGGCAGCTCGCGGCGATCTTCTCTAGGAGGACCAGCCCTCTTTGCCTTATCAACCTCGCCAAGGGGATCGAGCAGGGGAGCGGGAAGACGATGTCCGAGATCCTTCGCGAGGAGCTGGGCCCGAGGCCGATCTTCACCCTCTCCGGGCCCTGCCATGCCGAGGAGGTAGGGCGAGACTTCCCCACGACGGTGGTGATCGCGGGCGAGGACCTGGAGCTGGGCCGGAAGCTCCAAGAGGCCCTGATGACCGAGCGGTTTCGGGTCTATCTCTCTGACGATCTCAAGGGCGTAGAGTATGGCGGGACGGTGAAGAACATCATCGCCCTTGCCGCTGGGATCTCCGACGGCCTCGGCTACGGGGATAATGCCAAGGGGGCGCTGATCGCGAGAGGTCTGGTGGAGATGGTCCGTCTCGCGATCCGCCTCGGGGCGCGGAAGGAGACGCTCTTCGGCCTCTCCGGCCTGGGAGATCTCGTCACCACCTGCACCTCGAGGCACAGCCGGAACAGGCTCGTCGGCTACCGGCTCGGGCGGGGCGAGTCCCTCCAGCAGATCTTGAATGAGATGGAGATGGTGGCCGAGGGTGTATATGCCACGGACGCGGTGCGCCAGCTGGCCCGCAAGCTGGGAGTGGAAATGCCGATCACTGAGGCAGTCTACGCGATCCTCTATGAAGGGGCGAGGCCCTTGAACAAGCTGACGGAGTTGATGACCCGCGAGCCGAAGATGGAGACCCTCTGAAATGATGAGATCGAAGAGAGTCCTGTTCCTCTTAGCTCTGCTGTTCATCGGCCTAGGGGTGGGCCTTCACAGCCTAGTGCCCTGGTCCCCGCCAGCTTCCAGTGAACGGGTCGCCGTTGGGGCGTCGGGCTCGACCGCGCTCGCGGTCGAGAGCGGCCAATACACGCTCGCTCGGCCCGAGTTCAAGCAGGTAGAGCTCCGCTCGACCTGGACGAATCTCGGCCCGAACGCGGTCACTGACCTCCATATTTATGTTGGGGTCCCGGCCTGGCTCCCCGAGCAGCAGCTCGCGCAGTCCTCTTGGTCGCAGGAGCCGAGCCGCTACTTCGAGGACCGCTACGGCCAGCGGATCGCGGAGTTCGTCATCCCGCGCGTGTCCCCTGGCGAGAAGGTGACGATCGGGTTCACCGCCATCGGCTGGTTCTGGCAGATCAAATACAACATCGATCCCCAACAAGTGGGGAGCCTGGCGGAGATCCCGCAGGAGATCCTCGAGCTCTACACTGCTGACGGCCCTTACTACCGACTGAGCGACCCGCTGATCCTCTCGACCGCCGCTCAGGTGGTGGGTGAGGAGCGGAACCCCTACCTGATGGCCCTCAAGATCCACGATTTCGTGGCGCGGACCCTGAGCTATGACCTTGACGGGGAATGGGACGACGCGCCGATAGTCTTGAGGAGAGGGAGCGGCTCCTGCAGCGAGTTCACCTTCGTCTTCGTCGCCCTAGCCCGGGCTGTGGGCCTCCCCGCACGCTACAGCGGCGGGTCAATCTACCTGCCCCAGCAAGGCCGAGGGGGGGCCTTCATTGACTACTACAATCATCGCTGGGCCGAGGCCTACATCCCCGGGTATGGCTGGGTTCCATTCGACCCTACCTGGGACCAGTCCGGGCCCGGCCAGCCGGTGAGCCGGGAGTATGTCGGCTCCCACGGCCATGCCCTGGTCTTCAGCCGGGGCGATGTCGATGAGCGCTACCTCGGCGTCAGTTACATCGACGGAGCGGTCGGCCAGGGGCCCGCTGAGCTGCGCGCCGAGCGGCGGGTCGTCTGGTCCGATCCTCGGTGATGGAGAGAATACCACGGTGGCTGAGGGCCCGGGCGAAGTCCGGAGGTGCGATGGCCGGAGCGGGGCTGGTGGTCGGCTTGATCAGCAGCGCCTTCTTCGGCGATATTGCCTTCGGCGCGCTCGCAGGGCTGGGGATCGGGTTCCTCATCGGGTTCGGCCTCCCGCCGCTCTTCGAGAAGCCTAGGTGAAGAGGGCCCGGGCGACGCGGACCGTGTTCATGTGCGCCTTGACCGTCTCGCTGAGGGGCTTTGCATAGCCGCCGCCGAGGGTGATCGAGACGGGCACCCCGGCCTCCCTGCAGCTTCTCAAGACGAGCTGATCGCGCTCCTCCAGCCCCTCGTGGCTCAACGCTAGCCCGCCGAGGGTATCGCCTCTGAGTGGGTCCACGCCCGCCTGATAGAAGGCGAGCTCGGGCTTGAACTGGAAGACCTTCGGGAGATGCTGCCTAAGCTCCTCCAGGTAGCTTCTGTCTGTCGTGCCCTCCGGCAGGCCGATCCCTACATCCGTCCGGACCTTCTTCGCCGGGAAGTTGTCCTCGCAGTAGATGTCGAGGATGAAGATGCTCGGGTCATAGCGGAGGATCGTCGCCGTCCCGTCGCCCTGATGGGCATCGAGGTCGATGATCGCGATCTTGCGCACCGCTCTCCGCTGCTGGAGCAGTCGGCAGGCGACGGCGATATCGTTGAACAGGCAGAAGGCCTCGCCCCGGTCAGGGAAGGCATGGTGGGTCCCGCCGCCGAGGTTCACCCCCAGGCCATGCTCCAGTGCGGCCCAGGCCGCTTCGATCGTGGCGCTCACGCTCGCTGCCGCTCGCTGAACCAGCCTCTCCGACCAGGGCAACCCCAGACGACGGAGCTCCTCGCGGCTCAACTCCCCTTCATAGAGCCGCTGGAGATAGTCGGGCTTGTGGACTAGACCGAGGATGCGCAGATCGGCCGGCTCTACCTCTCTCAGCGAGGTGCTCTGAAGGGTCCTCTCCTCTAGCAGCCCCTCGCGAACCAGCCGATACTTCTGGATGGGGAAGTGATGCCCCTCGGGGAGGCGCAAGGAGATGCTATCGCAATGGAAGGCTCTGATCATCTCAGCCGCGGCTTCGATCTGCAGCACCGCTCAGGAGAGCTTATACCCGATCTTCCGCAGGAAGCTCTTCCGCTCCGCGACCTCCTTCTCCGTCTCGATTCCCTTCGACCGGACGCCGTCGATCACCCCCAGGATCCCCCGGCCCTGGCCCGTCTCGGCGAGGACCACCTCGACCGGGTTAGCTGTGGCGCAGAAGATCCGGCAGACCTCGGGCACTAGCTTGATCGCGTTCAGGACATTTATCGGGTAGGCACCGCGGAGAAAGACGATGAAGCTATGGCCGGCGCTGAGGGCTAAGGCGCTCTTCCTGGCTAGTTCCACCAACTCCTCGTCGGTCCCGCTCCAGCGGACGAGCGCGGGGCCGCTGGACTCGCAGAAGGCCAGACCGAACTTGATCCCCGGCACGGCCGTGACCAGCGCCTCATGCAGATCCTCCACCGTCTTGATGAAGTGGCTCTGCCCCAGGATGAGGTTCACCTCTTCCGGCTTTTCGATTCGGACGGTCAGAAGCTCCATCTCTCACCTCCTCTGAGAGGGGGCGAGGCCCCGCACTCAGCCTAAAGGTAACCTGGATCACAGTCAAGTCGGGCGCGAGCCGCTATACTCTGCTTGTCCCTCTACTCTTATTCCTCTCACCACCACAGAAACAGGTGGTAAAGGGCCCCCGCCCGGGGGCCCTTTATTCCATCACCCCCGCTCTTGAGGCCAGGTAGATCCCCCCGAGGATGAGCAACCCCCCGCAGAGCTTGAGAGGCGTGAGCCCCTCGTGCAGGATGAAGTAGGCCAGAATCGCTGCCCCTACTGGCTCCCCGAGCGTGACCACCGCGATCGTCGCGGCCGAGACATAGCGCAAGGCCCAGTTCAGCGAGCTATGGCCGAGGGCCTGCGGCCCGAGCGCGAGGAGGAACAGGAAGAGGTAGGCCGACCCTGGGTAGCCAGAGAGCGGCTGACGCGCAACGAGCGCGAGCAGAACGAGCAGCAGGCCCGCAAGGCCGTAGACGATGAAGATGTAGTTGAACAGTCCGACCCGTTGGCGGACATATCGCCCGATGAGGAAGTAGCCTGAGACCATCATTGCTCCCGCGAGGGCCAGCAGGTCTCCCTGAAGCTCCTCCATCCCGAAGGAGAGGTCGCTGTAGCCGATGAGCAGGGCCCCGAGGAGTGAGACGGCCACGGCGGAGACGAGGACTGCCCCTAACCGCTCGCGCAGGATGAAGTGAGTCCCCAGCCCGACGAAGATCGGGCTGCTCGAGACGAGCACGACCGAGCTGGCGACCGAGGTGTATTTGAGCGAGCTGATCCAGGTGAGGAAGTGGAGGGCGAGGAAGACCCCGCTGAGGAGCGAGAGGGCCAGGTCGCGCCCAGAGAGAGGTCGCCACTCTGCCCTTCGCCGCCAGGCGAAGGGGGCGAGGAGGAGCGTCGCCAGAGCAAGCCGGTAGGCGGCGATTGTGAGCGCCGGAGCGGGGATCAGCTTGATGAGGATCGAGCCGAAGGAGATGATGCAAATCCCGCCGAGCAGCACCACATAGACCCTGCCCCTGAAGCTCCCCATCTCCGCGGGATCTTAGCCTTTGCCGCGCACCAGGGCGAATTCTATCGGGCTTCAGAAGGACTGGTGTTCTGTCCGGGCGATGATCTCGTTCTGGAGCGTCTCCGGCAGGTTGCAGAAGTAGTCGCTGTAGCCGGCGACGCGGACGATCAGGTCCCGATACTTCTCCGGCTCGCGCTGGGCCGCCCTTAGGGTCTCGGCATCGATGACATTGAACTGGACATGGTGGCCGTCCATCCGGAAGTAGGAGCGGACGAGATGGATGAACTGCTCCAGGCCCTCCTCGCCCTTCAACAGTTGCGGCGTGAACTTCTGGTTCAAGAGCGTCCCCCCGGTCCGGAGGTGGTCCATCTTGGCCACCGACTTGAGCACCGCGGTCGGGCCGCGCCGATCGGCCCCCTGGACCGGTGAGACCCCCTCGGAGATCGGCTCCCCGGCCCGCCGCCCGTCGGGCGTGGCTCCCAGGACCGCGCCGAAGTAGATGTGAACGGTGGTCGGGAGGAGGTTGATATGGTAGCGCCCACCCTTGGTGTTCGGCCGGCCGTCGATGGCCTCGAAGTAGGCCTCGAAGCAGGCCCGCATCACCTCGTCAGCGTAGTCGTCGTCATTCCCGTATTTGGGGGTCCGATTGAGCAGTATCTGGCGGAGCCGCTCGTAGCCTGCGAAGTTGGCCCGGAGCGCGGCCAAGAGCTCCTCCATCGTCAGGTCCCGCTCGTCGAAGACATGATACTTGATGGCGGTGAGGGAGTCGCTCACCGTCCCCAGGCCGGCCCCCTGGATGTAGGTGGTATTGTAGCGCGCCCCGCCGTCGTGGTAGTCCTTCCCCTTCTTGATGCAGTCGTCGATGAGGATCGAGAGGAACGGCGCGGGCATATACTCCGCGAAGAGCCGCTCGATCAGGTTGTTCCCGCGGACCTTGATGTCTATGAAGTGATTGAGCTGGCGCTTGTAGGCCGCGAATAGCTCCTCGAAGGACTCGAACTCCCGGGGATCGCCGGTCTCGAGCCCGATCCTCTTGCCGATCCGGGGATCGACCCCGTTGTTGAGGGTGATCTCCAACACCTTCGGCATGTTGAAGTAGCTGGTGAGGATGTAGCTCTCCTTCCCGAAGGCCCCGGTCTCGACGCACCCGCTCGCCCCGCCGCAGCGGGCGTCCTCAAGTGACTTCCCCTGGCGGACGAGCTCCTGGATGATCGCCTCGGTGTTGAAGATCGAGGGCTGGCCAAAGCCGGTCCGGATGATCTCCGCGGCCCGGCGGAGGAATCGGTCGGGGTTCTTCTTGGAGAGCTGGATCCGGGCGTTCGGCTGGATCAGGCGCATCTCCTCGATCACATCCAGGATGAGGTAGGTCAGCTCATTGACCGCGTCGGAGCCGTCCTTCGTCACCCCCCCGAGCTCGACATCGACGAAGTCGGTGTAGGTCCCGCTCTCCTCGGCCGTCACCCCCACCTTCGGCGGGGCCGGCTGGTTGTGGAACTTGACCCAGAGGCACTCCAGAAGCTCCTTGGCCTCCTCCCGGGTGAGGGTCCCCTCCTCCAGGCCCCTCTTGTAGAACGGCCAGAGGTGCTGGTCCAGCCTTCCGGGGCTGAAGGCGTCCCAGGTGTTCAACTCCAAGGTCACGCCGAGATGGACGAACCAGTAGTATTGGATCGCCTCCCAGAAGTCCCGCGGGGCGTGGGCCGGGACATGGCTACAGACCTCAGCGATCCGCAGAAGCTCCCGCTTGCGCTGGGGGTCCTTCTCCTTTGCCGCGAGCTCGCGGGCCTTCTCCGCGTGCCGCTCGGCGTAGCGGATCAGCGCATCGGCACAGATCGCCATCGCCTTGAGCTCCTCCTGCTTGGCGTAGGCCTCGGGGTCGTTCAGGTAATCGAGGCTCCGGAGGCGCTCTTCGATCTCTCTCTTGAAGTCGAGCATCCCCTTGTAGTAGATCTTGTCGTCCAGGACGGTATGGCCCGGGGCGCGCTGCTCCATGAACTCGGTGAAGACCCCGGCCTCATAGGCCGCCTTCCACTCCTCGGTCATCTCGCGGAAGATGAGGTCCCGCATCGACTTCCCTCTCCAGAAAGGGATGATCTTCTCGCGATAGACCTGCTTGGCCTCCTCGCTCACGGCGAAGGAGACCTTCTCCCGGGAGTTGAGGACCTCCAGGTCCTCGAGGCTGTGGCAGCAGAGCTCGGGGAAGGTCGGGGCGGCCAGCGGCGCGGGGCCCTTCTCCCCGACAATCAGCTCCCCCTCGCCGATGTAGATCTTCTTGTGCTCGAGGAGATACTCGAAGGCCAGTGCGCGGCGGACCGGCGCGGAGACTGGGCCGAGGTCCTGCTTGTAGAACTCGGTGATCAACTCCGCCCGCTCGGTCGAGAGGGTCGGCTTAGCCCGGAGGCTCTCCTCCCTCAGGCGGCGAACCCGCTCAGTCATCCTTGCCCTAGCTCTCTCGCTGACGGCCATAAGCTTCACCCCCTATCGTCACCTCAAGGCCGAAGCCCGCGAGGATCTGGGCCGCTTGGGCGCTCCTCTCGGGAGCGGGAGGCTCGACCTCCGGGAGGCAATAGGCCCGGGAGAGTTTGGCATACTTGCCGATGCCTGCTCGGTGATAAGGCAGAATGTCCACCGGATGGTGACGGGCCAGCGAGGCGAGGAACTCCCCGGTGCGGCGGATGTTCTCGGGATCGTCGTTGATCCCGGGGATCAAGGGCAGGCGAATGACGATCCTGCTGCCTCGGCTGGAGAGGGCGCGCAGGTTTTCCAGGATCGGCCCGTTCGAGACCCCGGTGAACCGCTGGTGCTGCCGGTCATCCATTAGCTTCAGATCATACAAGAACAAGTCCACGAGGGGGGCGACGCGCTCGAGCACCTCCCAGGGTCCGAAGCCCGTCGTGTCCAGAGAGGTGTGGATCTCCTCCTTCCTGCAGGCCCGGAGGAGGCTCTCCAGAAACTCCGGCTGCGCGAGCGGCTCCCCTCCGGAGAAGGTGACGCCCCCTCGCGACTCGTCGTAGAACAGGCTATCCTTCTCGATCTCTGCCAGGACCTCGGCGACGGTCATCTCCCGCCCGCAGAGGACGAGGGCCTCGCGCGGACAGGCCTCCGCGCAGGCGCCGCACAGGGTGCATCTCTCATGGTTGACGAGCAAGCCCTCGTCGCCGAATGCGAGGGCGTCCTCCGGGCATGCGCGCAGGCACTCGCCGCAGTTGTCACAGCGGTTCTTCTGGAACATGATCTCCGGGCGGCCTGACTGCCCCTCGGGGTTGTGGCACCACCAGCACCTTAGGGGGCAGCCCTTGAGGAACACCGTCGTGCGAGTCCCAGGGCCGTCGTGGAGGGCGAACCTCTTGATGTCGAAGACCACCCCCGGAATCGTTGCAATAGCGTCTAGCTCGTTTACACTACCACTGGCCACCATAGCGAAGTTTTAGTATAGCGAAAACTCTTTCACAAGTCAAGCGCTCTGTCTGGATGGCCTTCCTCATCTCTTCTTCGCGGGAATCAGAGGAGCAGATCAGGGGGGATGGCACATGAGTCAGGCAAGGGGTGAGGAGGAGCTAGCTGCAAGAACAACCGCTTCTATTCTCTGGTCTTAAGAAAGAGACCGCGGACTGGAAGAAGAGCTTCCAACCGAACTGAGAGGCAGCGACATCGACAAGCGGCCTTGTGGGCCTGGCAGAGGCAGTCGAGATTTCTCCGGAACGCCCGTGAGCTCGCTCCCGGTCATCTTGTGAATGTGTCTCGACGAACTGGCTCGCTGTGCAGGTTCCCCTGGAGTGCCCCCTAGCCTCTCCGCTTAGGGTCCTCACACAGGCCCCTCTGATCTTGCCGAAGTCTTTCGGTCTCGTCCCACCTGATGCTCATCTCCGCCGGATCGATCTCTACGCGGTAAATCTCACGAGCCTCCTCTACGGTCAGGAACCCATCAATGACATCCTCGAGGACCAGTTGAGGCTCGCGTTCCTTCGGATTCCCGTAACCCCCTCCGCTGCCGGTGATGAAACGCACGACATCACCTCTTTGCAAGGGATGAACAGAGATGCGGCTGCAGCGCCGCGGCTCGCCTTGGCGAGGGATGAGCACAATGTAGTTTGGGGTTCCGCTGAGGCCTCCCCTGACGCCCCACGCCGGGAACTTCGAGCGGCCGAAACTCCCGGTGACCAAGATCTCGTCAGCTGCTGCCCGATAATCCTTGACCAACCCGAACCCGCCGCGATACTTGCCATGGCCAGTGCCGGAGGTATTGAAGCAGAACTGCGTTACGATTATCGGATACCTGGTCTCCGCCACCTCAATTGACAGGACATACGTATCACCATCTGCGCTGCAAACCAGGGCGTTCTCACCGTCCTTTCCCTCACCTGCTCCCCATCCCCCAGCATTCGGCTCGGCGAGGATGAATTGCTTCCCTGTCTGGCTGTCGATCCCGCTGACATTGGTGGCGCAGACGCTGAGGAAGTGGCCGGCAGTGATCCTATGAGGGACAGCCTCCGCAAGGGCCTTCCACACCAAGTCCGTAGCGTAGCTCATTGACTCCCAATAAGTGCTCACCGGTGCGGGGCGCTTTGGGTTGAAGACTGTATCCTCAGGTATGATGACTCTCAAGGGGGAAAAGAAGCCATCATTCGGGTGGGCATGTGGTCCGACGACAGCCTTGTAGGCGGTCTTGCAGCCGCTAAAGGTGGCAGAGCGGGGGCTGTTGATCGGGCCACGGGAGGTCTTACTTGATCCGCTGAAGTCGATGATGAACTCCTCAGCGGTGATCGTCACCTTAACCTTGACCAAGACCGGGTCACCCCCTACTCCGTCATCATCGATGTATTCCTCAGCGGTGAAATCGCCCTTGGGAAGTAGGCTCAGTTCGGCCAAGGCCTCCTTCCTTCCCTGTTCCATGTAGGCTTCGACTGCACGGAGCACCATTTCCAGGCCATACTTGTGGCAAACCTCTTGAACACGCCGGACGGCCACTTTCATCGAGGCTGCCTGGGCACGCATATCGCCCAGGGTCATTTCCGGAGTGCGCACATTCCTCTCCAGGATTTCCACAATGCACGGAACCTCTCGGCCTCGGTCATAGAGTTTGACGGCAGGGAACTGGATTCCCTCCTGGTAGATCTCTGTGGCATTGGTCGACCAACTACCGGGATCCTTACCCCCCACATCGCTCCAGTGGGCCTTGCTCGCCGTGAACATGATCAACTCTCCTTGATAGAAGATGGGCATCACGAGGACCACATCATTCTGGTGCGTAGCACCGCCCATGTAAGGGTCGTTGATAATGATCACGTCGCCCTCGTTGAGTCCCTCCGGTCCGAACTTCTGTAGCGTATCCTTCACAGCATCAGTAAGGACGCCAATGAAGCCCGGGATCCCGTTGGCCTGAGCAATCATGCTCCCCTGTGCATCTGTAATGGCACAGCCGTAGTCCAAGACCTCATAGATGACGGAGCTCTTGCTCGTTCGCCCCAGCGCAGCAAACATCTGCTCCGCCGCAGAGATGAGAGCTCGCTTGATCACCTCCACGGTGAAGGGATCGATACTACGGGTGACCATCTCCATTCACCTCCCGGACGATCAGATTGCCGTAGCTGTCAACCTTGAGCCACTGTCGCGGATGGATCACGGTTGTGCAGGCTGGCTCCTCGATCACCGCTGGGCCCTCGATCTCAGCCCCGGCAGGAAGAAGGTCGCGCTCGTAGATTACGGTTTGCAAGACGCCGTCTTCATCGAAGTCCACCTCTCGTTCGCCCTTGCGCGCCCGGGAGAGCGGCCGCGTGTTACGGGGGAGGGGCAAGAACGCAGGCTTTTTCACCCGTCCCCAGGTGATGACGTGGAAGTTGACGATCTCAACGGGATCGTCAAGTCTGAAGCTGTAGGCCTGGTCATGGAGCTGGTGGAACCGCTCTCGGACGATCTCTAGGTCATTCTCCGCCAACTGCTCCACTGTGATGGGAGTCCGAACGGTATGTTCCTGACCGAGATACCGCATATCCAACAGCCTTTCCACCAGGAGCGCGTCCTGTGATACTCCCTCGGTAGCGAACTGCTCCAGCGCCTGCGCTGTCATCTCGGAAAAGATCTGATTGATTCTAGCCAGCCATGCCTCATCGCACGGCAAGACCTGTGTGCGGATGAGGTCGTGCCGCAGATCCGTCATCAGCATTCCCCAGGCGGAGAACTGCCCCGGGGCACGAGGGATAACGAGCTTTCTTACATTCAGCTCTCTGGCGAGCATGGGTGCATGGAGCCCTCCAGCACCACCATAGGCTACCATTACGAAATCGCGCGGGTCATATCCCCGTTCGATGCTGACGCGTTCAAGCGCGCCTCGCATGTTGGCATTGGCAACGCGGATTATGCCATGCGCCACCCTTCGTTCATGGATGCCAAAGACCTTGCCGATCTTTCTCATAGCTGCTACTGCCCTGTCTAGGTCCAGCTGGACCTCACCGCCCAAGAAGTAGAAGGGATTAAGCCTCCCCGTAAGCAGATCGGCGTCGGTAACCGTCGGCTCGGTTCCGCCCCGGGCATAGCAGGCCGGGCC
>JANLFV010000011.1 GCA_024653345.1 Candidatus Acetothermia bacterium | reverse complement strand
CCTTGGACCTTACCCCTCCCTAACAGAGGTGTCCAATCCGAGGGGTCCACTACACAGAGTTGACGAACCGCACCAAGGCAGGATATCATTCCCTCACCATTGTTGCTCGACCTCCTGAGCCCCAGCTTACCAAAGCTAAGAGATGGAGTTCAGGGGGTTCTTTACTTCCTCAAACTGGGTGCGTGCCAGGGATGGACGCCCATTGAAGCAAGGCCCCCTGATCGCGTAAACTTATTATCATGCTAGCTGGGAGCGAGCCTCACCTGCGCTGCCCCACGGAGATGGGCAGTGATCGCAGTCTCTACAAGACGGGATGATGAATGTTAAGAACCCGGAGCCAGTGAAGATCCTCCATCTGCTGGGATCAGCGAGCCGGGGCGGGACCGAGACAATGACCTCGCTCTTGGTCCGCCACATGGGACCTGGCTTTGAGAATGAGCTCTGCTTTCTTGACCGCAAAGGCCCTGTAGGGGAAGAACTGGAGCACGCTGGACTGAAGGTGCACTACTTGCCCCTGAGGAGCCCTTGGGCTCTCCTTCCGGTAGTCTTCCGCCTTTCGGGCCTGCTCCGATCCGGGGGCTACGACATCCTGCACCTCTACGGGCTGAAGGCCAACCTGCTAGGCCGTCTCCTCGGCCGGATATTGGGTCAGCGGAGGGTCTTAGGCGGCCTCCGCAGCGCGTATCCCTCTGGGAGGAAGGAGCAGTGGACGCTCTTGCTGGACCGCCTCACCTTCAGGCTCTCCCTGGGATACGTGAGCAATTCCCAAGCGGCCATCGATTTCCTAGCTTCTCATGGCTATGGCCGCCGCAAGTTCTGGCTCATCCACAACGGCATTGATACCAGGCCATTCTGTGACCGCTCTGCAGAAGAGAAGGGCGCGCTCAGGCAGCACTATGCCCTGCCCCCTGACAAGCCGATCATCACCTGCGTGGCCAATCTACGTCCCCCCAAGGGGCATGAGTATCTCATCGAGGCTTTACGCGAATTGAAAGAGCGGGGCCTGGAATTCGTCGCGCTCCTCGTCGGAGATGGCCCGCTCCGGGAGAGGCTGGAGGAGTCCGTTCAGTCGCTGAAGCTCACGGAACAAGTCCGCTTCCTTGGCTCTAGGGATCACGACGAGATCCCGACCATCTTGGCCATCACTGATGTATTCGTGCTCCCCTCTTTGTGGGAAGGGTTGCCGACCGCCATCATCGAGGCGATGGCTGCCGGCTGCCCAGTGGTTGGAACGGCTGTCGGGGGCATGCCCGAACTGGTGATCGAGGGCGAGACAGGTTTTCTGGTGCCCCCCGGCGACCCAGGGGCGCTCGCGGAGAGGTTGGAGCTCTTGTTGCAAGATCCAGCGCTGCGGAATAGACTGGGTGAGGCAAGCGCAGATAGGGTTAGGGAGCACTTCTCCTTGGAGAGAATGGTCCAGCAGCACCAAGCCCTATATAGAGCAT
Organism: Candidatus Acetothermia bacterium; assembly: GCA_024653345.1. Taxonomy (GTDB): domain Bacteria; phylum Bipolaricaulota; class Bipolaricaulia; order RBG-16-55-9; family JANLFV01; genus JANLFV01. Next base: position 47,321 of record JANLFV010000011.1, on the reverse strand, counting down.
TAGTGGAAAGCGAGAATCCATGAGCGATCAGACGTCAGTTGGCATCGTCGGCCTCGGCTATGTCGGCCTCCCGCTGGCTATCGAGTTCTGCCGAAGCGGGTTCAGTGTCTACGGCATCGATCGAGCCCCCGAGAAGATCGAGCTCTTGAGGAAAGGCCGAAGCTATGTTGGCGACATAAGCGAGGCTGCTCTTCAACGGTGTCTGAATGATGGAACATTTCATGTTTCGTCAGATTATGATCTTCTGGCAAAGGTCGAGGCGATCAGCATCTGCGTCCCCACGCCGCTGCGCAAGACCAAGGACCCCGATATGTCCTATGTCATCGATGCCGCAGAGAGCATCGCCAGGGTCCTGCAGCGCGGACAAGTCATCATTCTAGAGAGCACCGTCTACCCCGGAGCCACCGAGGAGCTGATCGCTCCCATCTTGGAGCAGAGCGGCCTCAAAGTCGGCAGGGATTTTTATCTGGCCTTCTCCCCTGAGCGGGTCGATCCGGGGAATAAGCAGTATGGCATAAGGGAGATCCCGAAGATTGTTGGCGGGGTGACTGAGGGATGCACGAAGCGCGCGGTCGAGCTCTATGCCCGGGTCTTCAGGCAAGTCATTCCCATGGGTTCGGCCCGCGAGGCTGAGATGGCCAAGCTGCTGGAGAATACTTTCCGGGCGGTCAACATCGGGCTGATCAACGAGTTGGCCCTTGTGGCTAATAGGATGGGGATCAACATCTGGAACGTGATCGAGGCGGCGCAGACCAAGCCCTTCGGCTTCATGGCCTTCTATCCCGGGCCCGGCTTGGGAGGACATTGCATCCCGATCGATCCGTTCTATCTCTCTTGGAAAGCCAAAACCTACAGGGCTGACACAAGCTTCATCGATCTGGCGGATAAGGTAAATAGCCAGATGCCGAGCTATGTGGTGGAGCGAGTAGCCGACCTTCTAAACCAGCAGGGCAAGCCCCTCAAAGGCTCGAAGATCTTGATCCTGGGTGTGGCCTACAAGCGCGATGTCAACGATATCCGGGAATCGCCCGCGCTGGACATCATCGGCCTGCTCCTGCAGAAAGGCGCCGAGGTCGCCTATAATGACCCCCATGTGCCGCGCTTAGAATACTTGAATAGAGAGTGGCGGTCCCAGGAGCTGAACGAGAGGTTACTAGCCTCGCAGGACTGCGTCCTCATCGTGGCCGATCATTCTTCTTACAACTGGGAGTTCATCGCTAAGAATGCAAAGCTGATCTTCGATACACGGAATGCGACGAAGGGGATAAGGGGTAAATATAGGAATGTCTATCTATTATGAGTGGAGTAAATCGGGTGAGGGAGGGCGAGCAGATCATCATCGCCAAGGCCGGTAAGCCCATTGCCCGTCTGGTTCCAATGGTGGAGCGGCCGGCGTGGCACCTCCCCGGAAGCACTAACGGGAAAGTGACCATCGCGCCTCATTTCGACGCGCCGCTGCCTGAAGCCATTCTTAGGGAATTCGAGGAATGAGGGCTCTATTAGATACCCATACATTCCTGTGGTGGATTACCGACGATCCCCGGCTGTCCGAGGGAGCTCGCGAGATCATTAGTGATGGGGAGAATGAGCTGTTCCTCTGCGCTGCCAGCGGTTGGGAGATAGCGATCAAGGCCAAGCTTGGCAGACTGCAGTTGCCCGATGCTCCTGAGCGGTTTATTCCCGAGCGGATGACCCTCAACGCCATTGAGAGCTTGCCCGTCCAGATGAGCCACGCTCTGCATGTGCATGCTCTCCCCGGCTACCATCGACATCCCTTTGATCGCTTACTCATCGCGCAGGCTCAATTGGAAAACTTGCCAATCCTAACTGCCGATCTGCAGATCGCTCAATACTCAGTGAAGGTCATCTAGTAAGGGAGGATTAAGTGTCCAAACTATTCCTGGTCACCGGTGGAGCGGGGTTCATCGGCTCACACATCGTTGAGCGGCTGGTCCGCGAAGGCCAGCGGGTCAGAGTGATCGATAACCTCTCCACCGGGAAGAGGGAGAATATCGAGCCGTTTCTGGGAGAGGTCGAGTTCATCGAGAGTGATATCCGCGATCTTGGGCTGGTAAGGGAGGCAATGGAAGGCGTGGATTATGTCTCCCATCAGGCGGCTGTGCCCTCGGTCCCGCGCTCGGTGAAGGATCCGATGACGAGCAACTCGGTCAACGTCGAGGGGACGCTCAACATCCTGATCGCCGCCCGTGACGCCGGGGTGAAGCGGGTCGTCTATGCCTCCTCCTCCTCGGTGTATGGTGATACTCCTACCTTGCCCAAGCATGAGGGGATGAAGCCGGAGCCGCGTTCTCCCTATGCTGTCAGCAAGCTTGCCGGGGAGCTCTACTGCCAGGTCTTCTTTCACGTCTACGGCCTGGAGACGGTCGCTCTGCGCTACTTCAACGTCTTCGGCCCACGGCAGGACCCCCAGTCGCAGTATGCCGCAGTAGTCCCCAAGTTCATCACTGCCTTTCTTCAGGGCGAGCCGCCGACGATCTTCGGCGACGGCGAGCAGTCGCGGGACTTCACGCACATAGAAAACGTGGTCGAGGCCAATCTCCTTGCGGCTAAGGCTCCCGGCGTGGCCGGGGAGGTCTTCAACATCGCCTGCGGGGAGCGGATCACCGTCAACGAGCTGGCACGTCTTCTGACGGAGATCGTCGGGGTTAACCCCAAACTGAAGCCGAAGTATGCCCTGGCGCGGCCCGGGGATCTGCGCCACTCCCTGGCCGATATCTCCAAAGCGCAAGAGCTCTTGGGTTACGAGGTTAAGGTGAATACCCGCGAGGGCCTGGAGCGGACAGTGGAGTGGTATAAAAGAGACTACCTGGTATGAGCTGGAAGATCAAAGTCCTCCAGTCAGCGGCCGTCGATGTCACGATCAAGTTTCTTCTGCTGCCACTAATCGATCGCTTGATCCAAGAAGGCTATGAAGTCCATATCGCCTGCTCCCCAGGCCGACACCTGCGAGAGCTGGCGGAGCTAGGCTATACAGTCCATCCCATCACGATTGCTCGGAGGATATCCCCGCTCTCTAACTTGAAATCGCTCTGGCAGCTCTATCGGCTGATGCGCCGCGAGCGCTTTGACATCGTCCATGTGCACACGCCGGTGGCTGCCGTCTTAGGCCGGGTGGCGGCCAAGCTCGCTCGCGTGCCGATAATCATCTACACGGCCCACGGCTTCTACTTCCACGAGCTGATGGCTCCCTGGAAGAGGCGTTTGATCATCTGGGTGGAGCGGCTGTTAGGGAGATACTGCACCGATATGCTCTTCACCCAGAGCGGTGAAGATCGGGGGACGGCAATCAAGGAACGAATTGCCACTGAAGAGAGGGCCATCTGGATCGGCAATGGCGTCGATACCCAAGCTTTCACTATCTCTCCCAAGCCAAGCTTGAGGACAGAGCTAGGACTGGACCCTGAAGATAAGGTGATCGGCTTCATCGGGCGCCTGGTAGGAGAGAAGGGCGTCGAAGAGCTGCTTGAGGCGCTGGGTCAAGTAATCGAGGAGATCCCCAGAGCTAAGCTCTTGGTCGTGGGCGATACACTGGAGAGCGATCGAGACCGGCGGGCGACGGAGCGCTTGCAGCAGCTCATCCGGCGAAATAATCTGGAAGACAGGATCAAATTCACCGGGTTTCGCGAGGATATCCCCGGGCTGCTCTCGATCATGGACCTGTTCGTGCTCCCTTCTCATCGCGAGGGGATGCCCCGGACGATCTTGGAGGCGATGGCCGCGGGGAAGCCGGTAGTGACCACGAACATCCGCGGCTGCCGCGAGGAGGTCGTCGGTGGGGTTACCGGACTCCTGGTTCCAGTCAAAGATCCAGAGGCACTTGCTCAGGCGATCATCAGAGTCCTATCCGATGAGAACCTCGCGCGGCGGATGGGACAAGCTGGCCGGAAGCGGGCTGTGGAAGAGTTTGATGAACGGTTCGTGTTGGAGAGGCAGATAAAGGTTTATCAACGGCTGGTGGAACGAGATCTTCAAACGTCCTCTCGCTCCCGATCTTTCCCGAGCTGAGCGAGGAGGAGCTTCAACAGGTAGTGAGGGCCATAGAAGAGTTCTTCCGGGAGTGATAGTGCCCTGCTCGACTGGCCCGACGACGACCAGCCCAATCGGCAGGCCCGGCTATGGGCGGATCCGATACTCGCAGGCCGGGAAGCAGCACCGATCGCGGGTCCCGTCCAGGTTCACGCGCAGGAAGCCATCGCCGCATCTTTCAGCCAGCCCCAGCCGGCGGCGGGTGTAGTCGTCGGCGGCCACGACCAAGCCCATCCTGCGCCCTAGCATAGTGAGCAAGCCGAACGCCTCGGCCAACTCGGCCGTGGAGGGGGCAAATTCGGGCCGATCGCCCTTGTAGCCTAACAGCAGCAGCCGGCGCGCGCCCCGTCGGACGGCCTCGCCGGCCTGGGTTGTGATCTCCGTCAGGCCCCCGCGCAGCAAGAGCAGGTTCACCACGGCGCAGGGGTGGGCCACCAGCGCGGTCCACTCCCCCTTCCCGGCCGAGACGCCGAAGCTCTCTAGTAACCGGGCATCGGCCAGGCCCATCACCATCTCGGGGTCGCGGGCGTTGGTGGTCAGCCCCGCCCGCAGGCCCCGGTCATGAGTGGCCTCCAGCAGGGCGGGGAGGTCCGGGTGGAGCGTCGGCTCCCCGCCGCCCAGGGCCACCGCCTCCAGCCCCTCCTCTGCCAGCTCGCCGAGCAGCTCGATAAATTGGGCCACAGGCATGTCCCGGTCGGACTTGGCCTGGTCACAATAGGGGCAGTGGAGGTTGCACCGCCGGGTGATCTCCACCGAGGCCAGCCAGAGCCGGTCAGCCGCTTGTATCGGTGCGTTCATCTTTAGCTCTCGTGCTGCCCAGCCTGGCCCACGGCGGGCGACGCAGCTCATCATACACTTCTCGCAGGGCCGCGACTCCGTCGGCCGTGTAGACCGCCTCGGCCTCCGCGATGAGGGCTTGCAGCCGCTTCTCCAGGAACGACCGTGCCGGCCCGAAGCCGGAGCATTCGGTCCACAAGAGGTAGGCCAACGCGGCCCGTTGGTAGATGTAACTCATCTGCTCTTCCGCGGCCGCATACCACTTCTCGACCTCTTCCCCCAGCCGGGCGGCCAGGGCGGCCCAGCGGAGGCGCTCCTCGGGCTCCACATCTTTCGGACTCAGTCGGGCCAGCTCATAAGTCATCACCGCCTCGGCCCGAGTGCTCACCTCTTCTAACGCCTTCTCCAGCCGCTCGGCCGAATCCCGGACCCAGCGGTGGCCTACGGTCGGGAAGCGAGCCCGGGCGCGCAAGACCTCGCCGGCATATTCCTCCATGAGCTTGAGGCGGTGGGCAGCCATCTGATCCGGCAGGTTCACCGGCATCTGAAACACCCCCAGCTCATCCCAGGGGGCTCCGCGGATGCCGTCGGCCAGGTCGTGGACATACTGCTCCCGCGTCTCCGGGGCCGGGCCATCCTGGGGCAATAGGAGAGTGCGGCTCAACTCGAACTGGCCGATAGCTCGCTCCTTCGCCTGGGCCAGGAGTTCCCGCAGCCGCTCTTCATCCACGGCCTCCCGACTCCCGAAATTTAGCGGGCGGTAGCCGACCTCATTCGGCGTCTCCACGCGGAAATTCTGCCAAAGTTCTTCGAACTCCGGGCCGAGCTCGCGGGCCAGTTCGCCCAGCTTGCTCTTCAATTCCTGAGCGCGGGCGAAGTCCACATGCCGGAGCACATGCTCGAACTCCTCGGCCAGGGTGACCACCAGGCCGGGATCACTGCATTCCACCAACAGTTGCCGCATCGTGCTCCTTTCTAGCGGGCCAAAAAAGGCCTCACCCAGCAGACATCGGCCAGGCGGAGGACCTCGAAGGCGGCCTGGATCTAGCGCTCGCCATGCCAGTATTCGGAGGCGGCCAGGGCCTCCAGGTCGAATCCCCAGGGAGGCGCGCCTCCCAACTGGCGAGGATAGCCGAATGCCACACCTCCGGCAAGGGCCAGGCCCACCGGTCGGGGACGGCTTCCTCAAAGCACCGGTTACAAGCTCCAGGTTAGCAGGTTCCAAGTTCCTGAGCCTTGAACCTGGAACTTGCGACCGTTATTGGATCGTCCATACTCGCCCAAACGATCTCCAGAGCCGCTGCTCCGCTACGGCTGGTTTGAAAATCTCCTTCCCCCTTGAGGGGGAAGGCTGGGATGAGGGTGATGATGGTTCTAATCCCCCTTACCTCAATCCTCTCCCTCCAGAGGAGAGGAGGGCTCCTTATCAAAGCATGGTTGACAGAGCGCTAGCTTGGCGGCGCCCCCGTCTCGCCCATCTCCTCGATCTCCAGTGAGGTATGGTCGAAGCGGACCCCGAACAGGGCGACGGCCTCGCGGCTCAGCGCTTCACAGGCGGCCTGGCAGGCCTTGCGGTTGCCGGTTACCGAGCGGGCCTCGATGAGGATGGAGGGGAGGTGGTAGCCCTCGCGGAAGACATATTTGGCCTGCAGCCCCACGGATAGCTCCTCGATGGGGTGGGGCTCCTTGCTCTCCCAGGCGCTCGTCTCGATGTTATCGTAGAACTCCTGGACGCCGCTCATGGGCAGGCGATTGCCATAGCGCTCCTTCAGGACGGCATCAATCCGGGCCACGCTCTCCGCAAAGGCCGCCTCCCAGTCGCCGGGTGGGAGCGGGTCCACCGCAAAATACTGGCGTCGCCAGGCCCGCGCTCCCAGACGCGGATCGGTGCCTGGCTGGGCGTTCTCTTCCTCAACTTCCAGGCCGCAGTAGTGCCCCACCACGTCCACATCGTCGTCGAAGTAGGCGATCATCGCCCGGATCAGCGGGACCATTAGGGCGACGTAGTCCTGGGGGAAGACCCGTGGGTCTTCTAGAGTGCCGCGGTAGGTGAGCACCACATCGCGGAAACCTCGTCCAACGCGTCGCAACCTCACCTTGAGGGCGGTGCCCGCCGGGAGCCCCCGCAGGCGACGATACTCGCCCTCAGTCAGGGGCAGGTTCAGTTCATAGTATGTCGGCGGCAAGACGACGAGGGTGCCGCCGGGGACCGGGGTCTTCGCCTCCAGCCGGAAGGTGCGCTGCTCAGATTTATCGGGCGTGATCAGGCCGTAGTGTTGGTGCACCTCCGTTGATCTGGTCAGGCGCGTGAGGAGGACCGTATCGGGCGAGGGGGCCTCCTGCGGGTAGGGAATGGCCTTAAGCGTGACCTCCACCGTGGCCCCCACCAGCCCCTCGCTAGGGTCCAGGCCGAAGCGGATCATGTCATGCTCTGTTAGGGTCAGTGTGGACTCGACTTCGGGCCATATTCCCAGTTCCACAAGCCCGAGCTGGTATTTCCCTTCCATGCGGTGGCGGACCTCCAGCCGGGCGATGGTCAGCCGTTTGCTGATATCTCTCATTGCAGGAATTGTAGCAAGAATCGGGCAAGCAGACAATGATGGGGAATGCACTCTAGCGGTGCCCCGCTGGAACTTCCCGGGGCGCGATTGGCTGGCTTCGGGAAGCGGTCTTATACTTGGAACGATATGGCCATCCTCCATGTGATGGGGCTGCCAGGGGCGGGGAAGACCACGCTCACCGCGCGGCTCGGCCCGCATCTCGGCTGGGAGGTCCTGCGGATCGGCCAATTCCGCAGGCTCTTCCCGCCCACAGCAGAGGGTGAGGCCGACGCCTGGTTGGCCCTCTACCGGGAGATCTCAAAGCATAGTTGGGACCGAGTCATCTTGGAGACCATAGGGCTGAACGGGCGGCTCTCCTTCCTCTACCAAGCGCTGCCCCAGGCCAGATTCTGACCCTGAAGCTCGTCTGTTCCGCGGAGGAGCTATTCCGGCGGGTGAAGCTGAAGCCCCTGGAGGAGGAGGCGGAGCCCTGGGTCTACCGAGATACACTCCCCGACCGGGAGGCGTTCATCCGGGAGTTCTTTGATCTCTTCGCCGCTTTGGCGGCGGAGATCGAGATCGACACCACCCATCTGAGCCCCGAGGAGGTCTTTGCCCGTGCGGTCGAGGAGTTGGCGGCTTGGTCCCTGCCCTAGCCTCAGAAGGAGGCACCCCCATCGCCGCCTTCAGATCAGAACTCGGTAAACTCCCGTCGGCGGAGGCCATCTTAACTTGCTCCCCCGGATCATATGTGATACAGTAGGTAGGCCGATGCCCAGGGTGGCAACAGAGGGAGGGATTCAGTTCATGGTGCATACGCGCGATCACGATCCACCCCATGTCCATGTGAGGCTACCGGATGGCAAGGAGGTGCGAATCAATCTGAACGGTGGCGGCTTTATGGACCCGATTCCCAGGGGTAAGGGGGTGGAGATTGAGCAAGCCCACAGGAAATATGTGGAGGCGATCAGAAAGGCATGGGAGGAATATCATGCGACTTGAAAGCCCGGTGATGAGGCGGCAGGTGAGCTAGATGGCCATCACTGATCTCAAGAGCATCGTGCTTCCAGAGGCGACACGGATGATGACCCGTGTCGATGTGGATGAAGAGCACCGTTGGCTGCGGGTATGGTTTGCCGACGGACTCTCAGCCGTTGTCCCGGCAGAGGAGATCGAAAGGGCCGGCAGGCCGGTTAGTCTAGACCTTAGCCAGGTCAAGCTCTTGGACCCCTATGTTATCCTTATTGCTAACACTGAGGGGGGCATCGAAGAGGTTCCCTGGGATCTTATCCGGCGCTATTGCGATGCGGAGTTCTCCCGCTCGGAGCAGAGGAGAGACGAGCTATCTCGGCGTGCATTGGGGGCGCGTCTCCGGCGGCTGCGGGAGAGGGCCGGGTTAACGCAGGACGAGCTCGCTGCCAAGGCCGAGGTAGGCCGAGCGACCATCAGTCGCATCGAGAATGGGAAGATGTATGCGCACACCGCAACGCTACGCCGCCTGGCTAAGGCCCTCAATCTCGACCTTGTAGACCTCATTACTGAAACAGGTATCGTATGACCCGGCCTGCCGCGTAGCGTTGCTCTGGCTTGGGGTCTTTCGAGGTGAGAGATCGGGGACTGGGAAGGCGCGCCTACGGGGTCTCTCGGGCGATCGCCAGAAGAAAAGACGGGGGCTTGTCAAGATGAGGGGCAGGTTGTTCCTTAAGCGAGCGCTGGACTTTGCTGCAAGCCTTATCGGGCTCATCCTCCTGGCCGTGCCCTTCGCCCTCATTGCCCTGGCGATCAAGCTCGATTCCAAAGGGCCTGTGTTTTTCAGGCAGGAGCGCGTGGGGCGGCAAGGCCGGATCTTTAGGCCGTGGAAGTTCCGGACAATGGTCGAGGGGGCGGTCGAGCAGGGCCTGGGCTACAATGTGGCCGAAGATGACCCCCGGATCACTCGGGTCGGGCGGTTCTTGCGGGAGTGGGGCTTAGATGAACTGCCGCAGCTCATCAATGTCCTCCGGGGCGAGATGAGCCTCGTCGGCCCCAGGCCCACCTTGAAATACCAGGTCGAGCGCTACAATGAGTTCCAGCGCCGAAGGCTTTCGGTGAAGCCGGGGATCACCGGCTGGGCCCTGATCCACGGCCGGAACTTGCTTAGCTGGGAGGAGCGGATCAAATACGACGTCTGGTATGCCGAGCACTGGTCCTTGCCTTTGGACCTCTGGATCCTGCTCAAGACGGTCTGGGTGGTCCTGATCAAGCGAGAGGGGGTCTACGGCCCCGGGGGGATCAACGAGGATTTCACCGGCACCCTGCCCAAGATGGGAGACACAAAGCAAGATGGCTGATAAGGTCCTGATCTACGGCGCCAGCGGCCATGGGAAAGTCATCATCGACATTATGGAGCGGGAGGGGAGATACAAGATCGTCGGGCTCCTCGACGATAACCCCGCGGTCCAGGGGCAGACTTTCTTCGGCTATCCGGTCCTCGGGGGGTTCGAGCTCCTCAATGAAGGGGCCTATCACGATTGCCAGCTCATCCTGGCTATCGGGGATAACCTCGCTCGGAAGAGGCTCTGGGAGAGGATCAGGCCCTTGGGCTACAAGCTGGCCTGCGCGATCCACCCCTCGGCCCAGCTCGCTAGGGATGTCACACTCGGCCCGGGGACGGTGGTCATGGCCGCCGTGGCGATCAACTCTGGGAGTAGGATCGGCGAGAACGCAATCATCAACACCGGGGCGACCGTCGACCACGACTGCGTGATCGGGGACTATGTCCACATCTCTCCGGGGGCTCACCTAGCAGGGAATGTCTATGTGGGCGAGCTGAGCCATATCGGGCTCGGGGCGAGCGTCATCCAGGGGATCAAGATCGGCAGGAACGCCATCATCGGCGCCGGGGCGGTCGTGCTCGAGGATATCCCCGATAATGTCACGGCCGTGGGCGTCCCGGCGAAGGTGATCAAGGGGCACGCCGATTTGTGACCCGCCCGATCGGGGAGTATAATGCCAAGAGGTAGGACTTGAATGGCCAAGGAGAAAGTTGCTCCTCGTTTCCAGGAGGTCATCGAGCTGATTGAGACCTTGCCTCCTGGTGACCAAGCATTGCTGATCGAGCTCATCCACAGGCGCCTGATCCAGCAACGACGGGCCGAATTGGCCGCGGAGATTGAGGAGGCGCGCGCGGCCTATCTGCGGGGCGAGGTCTGCCGGGGCACAGCGGCCGATCTGATGAAAGAGCTCATGGAGTGAAGACCCTTGTCTGGAGTCCGGCCTTCGTGCGGGCCGTCAAGCGGGCGGTTCGGCACCATCCTGGCTTGAGAGCAAGAATCGAGAACACCCTTCAGCAACTTGCTGAAGACCCCTTTCATCCTACTTTGCACAGTCACAAGCTGAAGGGCGAGTTGGCCGGCGCCTGGGCCTGCACCGTGGATTATGAGAATCGCATCCTCTTTGAATTCGTCCGGGATCCAAAGACAGGGGAGGAAGAGATTCTGTTGCTGACAATGGGCTCGCACGAGGAGGTTTACTGACCTAGTGGCCCCGGCGCGGGTGATTAAGGCCCATCAGGGCTAGGCCCGTTTGGCTCCCCTGGCCTCGGGCCCCTGAGAGGTGGTAACCTTGAACATGATGAATGACTGCTGGGAGGAGAGGCGCCTCCAGCACCAGGTGGAGCTGGAGCAGGCCCTGCGGAAGGCGGTCGAGCTGCTCGCAGCCCTCCCTGAGGTCCGGAAGGTCATCATCTTCGGCTCTTATGCCCGCAGGCGCCGAGACCTGTTCACCGACCTCGACCTAGTGGTAATCATGGATAGCGAGGAGGATTTCCTCGGCCGCCTCGCTAGGCTCTATGGTCGGCTCGGGGGGAGGCCCTGAGGAGGCCGAGCGGCTCTCCCGGGGAGGGTTCCTCCAGAAGGCCCTAAGAGAGGGTCAGATCCTTTATGAGAGAGGCTGAAGGCCAAAGGTGGCTGGAGCAGGCCAAGGAGGACCTGCGGTGGGCCCAGCTCCTCGCCCGCGAGGGTGGCTACCATCTGGCCTGCTTCCTCGCCCAGCAGGTGGCAGAGAAGGGCCTCATGGCCTTCCTCTATGCCCAGGGGGAGGAGATCGTCACCGGCCATTCAATCGAGCGGCTCTCAACCGCGGCGGCCCGCTACCTTCCGGAGTTCCGAGCAAGAGCGGAGCACTGGGCCATCCTCGATGGTTATTATGTGCCGACGCGATACCCCAATAGCCTGCCGGCGAGCATCCCCGCGCGGGTCTACAATCGGGAGGCTGCGGAGAGGGCGGTCGAGCTCGCCGCGGAGGTCGTGAGCTTCGTGGAAGAGCATCTGGCAGAGGGATGATATGGAGGTCCCGCTCGCTAGGCCGGATATTACGGAGAAGGAGATCGCGGCGGTCGTCGAGGTCTTGCGGACGCCTTACCTGAGCCTCGGGCCGAAGCTGGAGGAGTTCGAACGCCGGCTCGCGGCCTATGTGGGCGTCAAGCACGGTGTGGCCACCAACTCCGGGACCTCGGCGCTGCACCTGATCATCAAGGCTTTAGGCATTAGCGAGGGGGACGAGGTGATCACCACCCCCTTTAGTTTCATCGCCTCGGCCAATTGCATCCTCTTCGAGCGGGCCCGGCCGGTCTTCGTGGACATCGACCCCCGGACGCTGAACATCGACCCCGGCAGGATCGAAGCGGCGATCACGCCCAAGACCAAGGCCATCCTCGCGGTCGATGTCTTCGGCCAGCCGGCGGACTGGGACCGGCTCGAGGGGATCGCGAGGAGGCATAGCCTCTTGCTCATCGAGGACTCCGCCGAGGCCCTCGGGGCGGAATACAAGGGGAGGAAGGCCGGCTCATTCGGCGAGGCGGCGGTCTTCGGTTTCTACCCCAACAAGCAGATCACCACCGGCGAGGGCGGGATGATCCTGACCGATAATGATGGGCTCGCCCGGCTCTGCCGGAGCCTGCGGAACCAGGGCCGCGGCGTGGCGCGCCACGAGGGCCAGGGCTGGCATCAGCACGAGCGGCTGGGCTACAACTACCGCCTGAGCGAGCTCAATTGCGCTTTGGGGCTGGCCCAGCTCGAGCGGCTCGAGGAGATCCTGGAGAAGCGGGAGCGCGTGGCCCAGATGTATAACGACCGATTAAGAGATATCGATGGCGTGGAGAGCCCCTACATCTCCCCGGATGTGAGGATGAGCTGGTTCGTCTATGTGGTCCGGCTCTCGGAGGAGTATTCCCCCGAGGATCGTGACCGGATGTTGCAGGGGCTCAAGGCCCGCGGGATCGGCTGTAGTAACTACTTCCCGCCGATCCACCTCCAGCCGGTCTATCGCGAGTTGGGCTACCGCGAGGGCGACTTCCCGGTCACTGAGCGGGTCGCGGCCCGGACGATCGCCCTCCCGTTCCACAATAATTTGACCGAGCGGGAGGTCGACTATGTCGTCCGGAGCTTGAAGGAGCTCCTCTCGGGATTGAGATGAAGGCCCTCTCAAAGCTATTGCAGGTCAACCGGCGGCGGCTGATCCTCTTCCTCGCCGGGGATAGCCTGATCCTGGCGGGGGCCATCGCCCTCGCCTTCCTTCTGAGGTTCGACTTCGCCCTGCCCGGGCGCTACCTCGGGGCCCTCTGGGCCTACATCCTCGTCTCGTGGGGGGTGAAGCTCCCCATCTTCTACCTCTTGGGCTTCTACCGCTTCAGTTGGGCCTATGTCAGCCTCCGCGAGCTGTGGGTGGTCCTCAAGGGGATCACCTACGGCTCGCTCCTCTTCGCGGCCGCCCTCTTCCTGCTGCGGGAGGTCCGGCTCTTTGCCCTCTTCCCCCGCTCGGTCTTGTTCATCGACTACTTCCTGGCCCTCCTGGGGGTCGGTGGCTTCCGGGCCAGCCGAAGGATTTGGCTGATGCTCAGGCGACGCGGGCCGGTCGAGGGCGAGCGGACCCTCATCGTCGGGGCCGGCGACGCCGGGGAGCAGATCACCCGGGCGATGCTCCAGGACCGCCGCTCGCCCTATCTCCCCCTGGGGTTCGTGGACGACGACCCGGCCAAGCAGGGGCTCTCGATCCACGGCTTGAGGGTCCTCGGCCCGCGGCGGGAGCTCCCCAGGCTCATCAGGGACCACAATGTCGAGAGCCTCCTGATCACCATGCCCTCGGCCCCCGCCGCGGCCATCCGCGAGACGGTCGAGCTGGCGAGGCAGGCCGGCCTGGCGAAGGTCAAGGTCTTGCCGTTCCTCAGCGAGCTCTTCACCAGCCGGGTCGGGCTGGGCGACATCCGCGACCTCCGGCTCGAGGACCTCTTGGGGAGGGAGCCGGTCGAGCTCGACACTGAGGGGATCGCGGGCTACCTCCGCGGGAAGCGGGTCTTGGTGACCGGCGCGGCCGGCTCGATCGGGAGCGAGCTCTCCCGTCAGCTCCTCCGGTTCGAGCCGGCCAAGCTGATCCTGCTCGATCAAGATGAGACGGGGATCTACCACTTGGAGAACGAGCTCTCCGAGCGGTTCCCCAGGCTTCACCAGGAGGGGTGTCTCTTCCCGGTAGTGGGGGACATCCTCGATCGCGCGAAGGTCGAGCGGCTCTTTGCCGCCCACCGCCCGGAGGTGGTCTTCCACGCCGCGGCCTACAAGCATGTCCCGCTGATGGAGGCCCACCCCGAGGAGGCGGTGAAGACCAACATCTTCGGGACGCTGATCGTAGGGGAGGCGGCCCTAGCCCACGCCGCCGAGAAGTTCATCTTGATCTCGACCGATAAGGCCGTCAACCCCACCTCGGTGATGGGGGCCACGAAGCGCGTGGCGGAGCTGGTTTGCCTCGACCTCAACCGGCGTGGCGCGTCAACAGGGCCGACGAAGTTCGTGGCCGTCCGGTTCGGGAATGTCCTGGGGAGCCGGGGAAGCGTCGTCCCGCTCTTCGAGGAGCAGATCAAGCGGCGCGGGCCGGTGACTGTCACCCATCCCGAGATGCGCCGCTACTTCATGGTTACCTCCGAGGCTGTCCTGTTGGTCTTACAGGCCGGCGCGCTCGGGCAGGGCGGGGAGGTCTTCGTCCTAGACATGGGCCAGCCGATCAGGATCGTGGACCTGGCGAGGGAATTGATCCGCTTCCACGGCCTCGAGCCGGACAAGGACATCCCGATCGTCTTCACCGCCCCGAGGCTGGGGGAGAAGCTCTTCGAGGACCTCCTCTTGGCGGAGGAGGGGACGACCGCCACGGCCCATCGGAAGATCTTCATCGCCAAGCTCTTGCCCGGGCCAACAGGAGAGCAGCTCGCCTCCTACTTGAAAGAGCTGGAGCGACTGGCCGCCAGCGGGAGCCGGGAGGAGATCATTGCCCTCCTAAGGGAGCTGGTCCCGACCTACAAGCCCGCGGGCTCAGCTTAGCTGCTCCTCGAGGATCGCGACGATCCTCTCCGCGGCGTGGCCGTCCCCGAAGGGGTTGACCGCCCGGGCCATCTTGGCATACTCCGCGGGATCGCTAAGGAGCCGCTGGGCCTCTTGAAAGATCTCCTGAGGGTCGAGGCCCACGAGCTTGGCCGTCCCCGCGGCCAGGGCCTCCGGCCGCTCGGTCCGCTCCCGCATTACCAGGACCGGCTTCCCCAGTGAGGGGGCCTCCTCCTGGAGCCCTCCGGAGTCGGTCAAGATGAGATAAGCCCGGCTCATCAGCCAGACGAAGGCCTCGTAGTCCAGCGGCTCGAGGAGGTGGACCCGCTCCAGGCCCTGAAGGGCCCGCCGGACCGGCCCCTGGACCCTGGGGTTGAGGTGGACGGGGTAGACGAGCTCGACATCCCTGTTATTTTCCGCGATCAGCCTCAGCCCTTGGCAGATCGCCCCGAGCCGGTCAAAAGACTCCCGCCGATGGGCGGTCACCAGGATCAGCCTCTTCTCAGGATCGAGCCCGAGCTCGGCGAACTTCCGTTCCAGGCGGGCCTGGGCCGCGGGGGCCTTCAGCCGCTCGGCCATCCAGAGGAGGGCGTCGATCACGGTATTCCCGGTCACGAAGATCCTCTCCTTGGGGAAGCCCTCGCGGAGGAGGTTCGCCTTCGCCTTCTCCGTGGGGGCGAAGAGCCAGTCGGAGAGCTCGTCCGCCAGGCGGCGGTTCATCTCCTCGGGGAAGGGGGCGAGCTTATCCCCGCTCCGCAGGCCGGCCTCGATGTGCCCGACCCCAATCTTCCGGTAGAAGGCCGCCAGGGCCCCGACGAAGGCCGTGGTCGTGTCCCCCTGGACGAGGACCAGCTCGGGCCGGGCGGCCTCGAGGACCCCCTCGATCGCCCCCAGGCCCCTGGTAGTGATCTGGAAGAGGCTCTGGTCTGGCCGCATGATCCCCAGGTCCCAGTCCGGGCGGATCTCGAAAAGGCGGAGGACTTGATCGAGCATCTCCCGATGCTGGGCGGTCACGCAGACCTGGGGCTTTCGCCCCCGCCGCTTAAGCTCCTTGATCACCGGGGCGAGCTTGATCGCCTCCGGCCGGGTCCCGAAGAGCACAAGGGCTCTCATCACCCTAGCCCTCTCCCCTCGAGGGGAGAGGGCCAAAAGCCCCCGCAGCCCGAGATCAGCCTCATAGCCTTTGCCAGCGGTCGATCAGCCCGACCACATCGGCCACAGTCGGTCGCGACGGCATGAGCTCATCGGCCTCCTCGCACCTCACGAGCAGGAAGGCATCCTCTTGGGTGTGCTTCCCGGTGAACGGCCCCCTCTCCTCGGAGGGGGCCTCAAGCTCGAGCTTGAGCCTGGCCCGGAAGGCGAACCCCCGCTCGGGGAGGAGGACCAAGTCCGGGGCCCGGTCGAGCCAAGGGCCGCGGTAGATCTCCTCCTTCCGGCAGACTCGGCGGACCGCCCGCCGGCCCGCTCGTCTCAGCTCTGAAAAGAGGGCGATGAGCTCGGCCAGCACTTTCTCGCGATCCTCGGGCTCGATGCTCCCGCGGGGGAACCGGCCCTTCAAGTTGAGGTAGATTCTCGCGGGATCGAGTGCGAAGGCCCGCGTCTTGGGGGAGATGGCCTCCAGGTCCGGGGCGGAAGGGGCTTCTTCTAGCTCGAGGAGGCCCTCCTCTTTCAAGATGAGGTTGACATAGACCTCCTCTTCTAAGCGCTCGAAGCCGTGGTCCGAGAGGACGACCAGAAGGTCTCTTTCATCGAGCCTATCCGCGAGCTCGCCGATGGCCCGATCGATCTTGTGGAGGTGGCCCAGGAAGGCCGAATGATACTGATGCTGCTCGTCCTCGTAGGCCTCCCAGAGGAAGTGGGCCAGCCGGTCGGTGGTGGTGAAGGCGAGCATGAAGGTCTCCCAGGCCCCTTCCTCCCAAAGCCACCGCGCGGCGGCGATGTGGGACTCGAGGGTCCTCTCCAGGTCCTCGAGGAAGAGCTCTATTGACCTATGGCCCTTAGCGGAGTCCACATCCAAGCGGTAGCCCAGCCGCTCGAGCTCAGGGACTAGTGTGGGGGGATAGACCGCCCTCTCCAGCTCGAGGGCCACGAAACCCGCGATCAGGACCCCGTTCATGGCCCGGGCGGGGTAGGTGGAAGGGATGTTGATGATCGCCGCTCTTCCGCTCCCTGGCCGCTCCCAGAATGGGCGAGCCCCAAGGTCGTTGAAGTTGGGGAAGAAAAGCTCGTATGTTCCGGGCCGAAGGTCGGTGAACCCGAAGATCCCGTGCTCCCCGGGGTTCTTCCCGGTGATGATCGAGCTCCAGGCCACGGAGGAGACCTCGGGGATGGTGGACTCCATCGGCGTGAAGGCCCCCTCAGCCTCAGCGATGAGGGCCCTCATATTGGGCATCACTCCTTGCCCCGCCAAATCCGCGATCAGCCTGTAGGGCATCCCGTCGAGCCCGATGATCACGGCCCGTCTCATAGCCCGGTGATGATCCCTCCAGCGCAGATCTCCTCCCCGCGGGCCAAGACGAACCGCCCGAGCGGCTGGAGATCTGAGAACCTCGTGGCCACGAGCGGCTCGGCCGTGGCGAGCCGGGCCTGGCCCGCCTCTAGGCTCCCCAACACCGTCGCGTCCCGCTCCACGACCTCCAGCGAGGCCGAGTCGAGCCGGGCCGAGATCGCCTCCAGCCGGGCCGGGACCTCTTGGGTGGCGAGCCTCAGGGTCAGCTCCTCGCCCTTTTTTAGCCCCGCCTCCGCCAGGCAGAAGAGGCGGGCTTCAAAGCTGGTGGTTACCGCCATCTCGGCCCCAGGGGGGCAGAGGACCTGCCCGCGGGCTAGCGCCGCTGGTGCGGGCCCTTCGAGGGTGACCCCGACGGCTTCGCCGGGGTGGGCCGCAGCCGGCTGCTCCTCAAATCGCTCGATGGAGCTGATCTTCACGACCGCTCCTCCTGGGAGGAGCCGGGCCTTCGCCCCCGGCCGCAGGACCCCGGCCTCGACCCGTCCGACGGCGACCCTCTTCCCCTCGAGGTCGTAGACATCTTGGATCGGGAAGACAAAGGGCTTATCCTCCGGCGGGACGGGGCCGGGGAGGGCGTCGAGCGCCTCGAGCAGGCTCGGGCCGCGATACCACCCCATGAGGCTCGACGGGGAGGCGATGTTCTCCCCCGCCCTGGCCGAGATGGGGACCGAGAATTTGGGGGCCAGGCCCACGGCCTGGAGGAGGGCCTCGACCTCCCCCTCGAGCCGGCGGAAGGGGGCCTCGGCGTAGCCCACGAGGTCCATCTTGTTCAGGGCCACGATCACCTCCTTCACGCCGAGGAACGCGAGGAGGTAGGCATGGCGGCAGGTCTGCTCTTGCACACCCCGGCTGACATCGACGATCAAGACCGCCGCGTCCGCCTGCGAGGCCCCCGTGAGCATGTTCCTCAAGAACTCGGCATGGCCCGGGGCATCGATGAGCACATAGTCCCGCGCGGGGGTGGAGAAGAAGCTCTGGGCTGTGTCGATCGTGAGGGCCCCCTCCCGCTCCTCCTGGAGGTGGTCCAAGAGGAAGGCGAGCTCCGCCCCGGCCTCGGCCCCGAGCGCCCTTGCGGCCGCTTTGGCCTCCTCGAGGCGATCGAGCGCGAGCGCGCCCGTATCACAGAGGAGCCGGCCGATCAGGGTCGACTTCCCGTGGTCCACATGGCCGACGAGCACGAACCGGAGGCTCTCCCTCATTTTACATGTAGCCCAGGGCCCGGAGCTTTTGCATCATCTGGGCCTCCTCCTTGTCCTGAGCCCGGCCGCTCCGCTCTGAGATCCGGCTCGCGCGGAGCTCCGCGATCAGCTTCTCGACCGTATCCGCCTCTGAGGCGATCGGGCGGCAGCAGGGCTCGCACCCGATCGAGCGGTAACGCTGGCCATTTCGGGCGAAGTAGAGCGAGACGATGGGAATGCCCTCCCGCCTGATGTATTCCCAGACATCGAGCTCCCGCCAGCCTAAAAGCGGGTGGACCCGGAAGTGCTCCTCCCCCGCGGCCTTGGTCTTGTATTGGTCCCACAGCTCCGGCGGCTGGTCGCGGTAGTCCCAGGTGAAGTCCTCATTCCTGGGGGAGAAGAACCGCTCCTTGGCCCGGATCCCGTGCTCGTCCCGCCGGATCCCCAGATAAAGGGCCTTCCAGCCGTGGAAGGCGATGGCCTCTTTCAAGGCTTCGGTCTTGAGGGCGGTGCAGCACTGGAACCTCCCCAGGCCGGGCCCCATCCCCTCGGCCAGGGCCCGCTCATTCCGCCAGACGATCAGGTCCAGCCCCCATTCCTTCGCGTATCTGTCCCGGAACTTGTAGATCTCCCGGAACTTGTAGCTCGTGTCCAAATGGACGATCGGGAAGGGGATCTTCCCGAAGAAGGCCTTCCTGGCGAGCCATAAAAGGGTGGTGGAATCCTTCCCGACCGACCAGAGGAGGGCCACATCCTTGAACTGGTAGTAGGCCTCGCGGATGATGTAGATGCTCTGGTTCTCTAGCCTCTCGAGATGGTCCATCGATTTCCCTTCGAGCTGAGCCCGGGCTCCCGAGGATTATATCCAAATCCGCGGTTTGACTCACCCTCGAGCTAAGGGGATAATCGACCTGATGGGCAAGAGCGCGCGTCGAGATCGGGGGAAGAAGGGCCAGGGCCGGTCACAGGCTAAGGCCAGGGCTAAGGCCCGCCCCGGGACCGAGGTGCGGGCCCAGCCTCGCTCGAAGGGGCGGGCCAGGCGAAAGGCGGGCCTCAAGCTCGCGGACATCGCCCGGGCCGTCTCCACGGCCATCCCCTCGGTGAGGCGGGCCGTCACGGCGTTCCTCATCTTCACCCTCCCTTTGCTCATCTACCTCGGGAACACCGAATACGGCTACACTAAGTCGATCTTCGCCCTC
The DNA here is from genome assembly GCA_024653345.1 of Candidatus Acetothermia bacterium. GTDB lineage: Bacteria > Bipolaricaulota > Bipolaricaulia > RBG-16-55-9 > JANLFV01 > JANLFV01. Next base: position 27,728 of record JANLFV010000011.1, on the reverse strand, counting down.
TTCGTCATCTCCTTCCTCCTGGTCCTCTGGGCCCTGGAGATGGTCTTGAGGCGGGCATACCGGCTCAACCTTACCCCGCTCTTCCTCCCAGGGCTGGCGCTCTTGGCAGCCGGCGCGCTCTCGACGGTCAACGCCACCTCGTTGGGAACGGCCCTGCAGAGCCTGGGGCAGCTCTTCTACTTCTTCGCCTTCTACATGTTCCTCGCCAACACCGTCGAGCGGGAGTGGGAGATGAACCTTTACCTGAGCGTGATCCTCGGCTCGGCCGTCCTCGCCTCGGCCTACGGGGCCCTGCAATACTACGGGGTCCTCCCCGGAACCCCAGGCGTCCCCAAGGGCTCAGGGGCGATCATCTCCACGATGGGGAACAAGAACTACCTCGGGGGGTTCCTCGCCTGCCTGGTCCTCCCCTCGCTGATGCTGACGCTCAGGCTGAGGCGCTGGCCGCTAAGGGCCTTAGGCCTCCTTGCCCTGGCGATCATCGTCTACGCCCTCAAGCTGGTCGACTCCGACGGGGCCTGGCTCGCGGTCGGCCTCTCCGGGGGCTTCTTCCTCGGGGGGCTCTTTTACTTCCGGATCTATCGGGCCTTCAGATTTGGGAGAGGCTGGCCGATCATTGGGGCAGCGTTGTTCGCAGTCCTTCTGATGAGCTTACCAGCGACCTTCTCCTCTCCCGCTTCGGACCCCGCTCTAGCGCTCCGTCAACCATCCTTTGATGGGAACCTTCCTCTCCCCTGGCGGGAGAGGACTGAATCACCCTCATCCCCCCCTTCCCCCATCGAGGGGGAAGGGGGCTCGTGGACAGGCAGTCTGGCGATCCCGGTGATCGACCAGTTGATCAAGCTCTGGGAGAAGAACTCCGGGCGGACCCGGGCCTGGGACTGGTGGGTCGGCTGGGAGATGCTCAAGGCCCACCCCATCTTGGGTGTGGGAATCGGGCACTACAAGGTCCAGTTCCTCCCATATAAGGCCAAGTTCTTGGCCACCCCCCAAGGCAAGCGCTATACCTTCTACATCCAGCGGGCAGCCCAGGCCCACAACGAGTATGTCCAGGTCGCGGCGGAGATGGGGAGCTTGGGGATCCTGGCCGGGGGCTTTGCGCTGATGATGCTCTTCTGGAGCGGGCTTCGGCTCATCGGCCGCGCTGAGGCCAGGGACAAACTGAGCGCGCTCGGGCTCCTCGCCGGAGTGGTGGCCTCCCTCGCCGATGCCCTGGTGAGCTTCCCCTTCCACCTCCCCGCCTCGGCCCTGGCCTTCGTCCTCCTCCTCGGGCTGCTCAATTCCAGGTGGCTTCTGGAAGGTGCGCATGTGCGCACATGGCCCTGCGGACGGAGGACGAGCCTTAGCCCTCGGACAAGCTGGGCTATTCTGGCCGCTGTCCTGGTGCTGGGCCTTTCGGTCACGACCCTGGCCTACCGCGACTGGGTGGCCGACACCCTTCTCGACCGGGGGGAGCAGGCCCTGAAGCGGGGCCAGATAGAGGAAGCGAGGGAGCAACTCGAGAAGAGTCTCCAGCTCGACTTCGCCCCCGCGAGCAGCCTCTACTGGCTCGGCTCGATCTATCACAAGCTGGGAGATGAGCAGGCCGACCCGGCCCTCCTCGAGCAGAGCTTGCGCCTCCTTGAGCGATCGCTCTCGAGCTTCCCGGTCGAGTCGACCTACTTCCAGCTCGCCCAGCTTTACCTCAACCTGGGGCAGTTCGAGAAGGCCAGAGAGCATGTCCATAGACTGCTGGCCACGGCCCCGAGGCCCGACCAGGTCCTCGACGCCCGCTATCTCGAGGCGGTGATCACCTGGCAGGAGGGGGACCCCGATGGCGCTCTGTCGCAGCTCAAGGAGCTTCTCGCCCAGCAGCGGGACTACGAACGGGCCTACATCATCCGGGCCAGGATCTACCTCGACCGGGGGAACGCGGCCTTGGCACGGCTCGACTTGGAGGAGGCTCACAAGATTGTGGTGAGGAAGCGCGATAGCAACTGGAGCACGCTCACCCGGCTGAAGGAGCAAGGGCTCCTCACCCCCGAGAAGTATGCCGAGCTGACGAACGAGATCGCCCGGCTGGACGGGGAGAAGAGCTCGATCGAGAAGCTCCTCCAGGAGCTTCCCAAGTGAGCTGTTGCAACTCCCCGAGCGCGTGCTTACAATGGGCTTAAGATGGCTTTGCCGTTTCTCAAGCACGCGGTCGAGTGGCTCTTCGGGGAGACGAACGAGCAGAAGCTCCGCCGGCTCCAGCCCTATCTCGAGGCGGTCAACGCCCTCGGGCCCAAGATCAAGGGCCTCTCCGACGCCGAGCTGGCGGCTAAGACCCCGGAGTTCCGGGCTAGGCTCGCGGCCGGCGAGACCCTGGACGATCTCTTGCCCGAGGCCTTCGCCGTCGTCCGCGAGGTGGCCGACCGCCAGGTGGAAATGCGCCCCTTCGATGTCCAGGTCCTCGGGGCGGTCGTGCTCCACCAGCGCCGGATCGCGGAGATGAGGACCGGCGAGGGGAAGACCCTGGTCGCGACCATGCCGGCTTACCTGAATGCCCTCGCCGGGAAGGTCCACATCGTCACGGTCAACGACTACCTCGCCAAGCGGGACCGCTACTGGATGGGCCCGATCTACGAGTTCCTCGGCCTGAAGGTCGGCCTCCTCCAGGAGGGGCTGGAGATCCCCGAGCGGAAGGCCGCCTACCAGTGTGACATCATCTACGGGACCAACAACCAGTTCGGGTTCGATTACCTCCGAGACAACCTGGCCGTATCGGTCGAGCAGCAGGTCCAGACAGCCCTGGACTACGCGATCATCGACGAGGTCGATAACATCCTGATCGACGAGGCCCGGACGCCGCTGATCATCTCCGGCTCGACCGAGGAGTCGGCCCGGCTCTACAAGAAATTTGCGAGCCTCGCCCCCTTGTTCAAGGAGGGGCAGGACTTCGAGACGGACGAGAAGGTCAAGAGCGTGGTCCTCACCGAGGCCGGGGTCCGCAAAGCCGAGGAGCTCCTCCACCAGGATAATATCTACTCCCCGGAGAACATCGAGCTGTTGCATCACCTCGAGGTGGCTCTCCGGGCGAGGCTCTTCTTCCACAAGGATGTGGACTACATCGTCAAGGACGGCAGAGTCATCATCGTCGACGAGTTCACCGGGCGGCTCATGCCCGACCGGCGCTACTCCGACGGGCTCCACCAGGCCCTCGAGGCCAAGGAGGGGCTCGAGATTCGCCGCGAGACCCAGACCCTGGCCCAGATCACCCTCCAGCACTACTTCCGACTCTATAAGGGCATCGCGGGGATGACCGGGACGGCCAAGACCGAGGAGGACGAGTTCAAGGAGATCTACGGGATGGATGTGGTCGTGATCCCCACGCACAAGCCGATGATCCGGACCGACGCCGCGGACATCCTCTTCCGGACCGAGGAGGGGAAGTTCAAGGCGATCGTCGACGAGGTCGAAAGGCTCCACAAGGAGGGCCGGCCGGTCCTGATCGGGACGAACTCGATCGAGCGCTCCGAGCGCCTCTCGGCGCTCATGAAGCGGCGCGGGCTGAAGCACAATGTCCTGAACGCCAAATACCACGAGAAGGAGGCCGAGATCATCAAGGACGCTGGCCAGCGCGGGGCCATTACGGTGGCCACGAACATGGCCGGAAGAGGGGTAGACATCAAGCTCGGCGAGGGGGTGGCCGCGCTCGGCGGGCTCCACATCATCGGGGCCCAGCGGCACGAGTCCCGGCGGATCGACGACCAGCTCCGCGGGCGGGCGGGAAGGCAGGGCGACCCCGGCTCCTCCCAGTTCTTCATCTCGCTGGAGGACGAGCTGATCAAGCTCTTCGGCGGGGAACGGATCGGGGCGATCATGGACCGCCTCGGGATGGAGGAGGGGCAGGCGATCACGCACGAGCTGTTGACGCGCGCGGTCCGCCGGGCCCAAAAGCGAGTGGAGGAGCGGAACTTCGAGATCCGCAAGCGCCTCCTCCAATACGACCAGATCATGGCCCGCCAGCGCGAAGTCATTTATAGCCTGCGGAGCCGGTTCCTCCTCGGCCGGGAGGCGGACGAGCAGGAACTGGAGGAATACCTGCGTGGGATCCTCGAGGAGCACGCCGCGGGGCTGGTCGAGCGGTTCCTTCCCGAGCGGGGGGAGTGGGACCTCGCCGGGCTCGGGCGGGCGCTCGCCGAGTTCCAGAACGCCCCATTCGACCCGGCCCAGCTCAGCCTCGATAGCCGCCGGCGCGAGGATTATCAGCAGATCATCGAGCAGTTCTTGCTCGAGAACTACCGGGCCCAGGCCGCCCGGCTCGGCGAGCACTTCCCCGAGGTGAGCCGCTACATGATCCTGAACATCATCGACGAGAACTGGCGCCGCCACCTCTGGGAGCTGGACGAGCTCCGCGAGGGGATCGGCTGGCGGGGCTACGCCGGGCGAGACCCCTTGGTCGAGTTCACCAGGGAGGCCTTCCTCCTCTTCCAGGAGATGCTGGCCCGCTGCCAGGAGCAGATCATCAGCTACCTCTTCAAGCCCCGGCTGGAGCTGCGCGAGCGCCGCGAGGGCGCACCCCGCCCCCTCTCCCGCCGCGAGCGGCGGCTGGCCCAGCGGTTCAAGACGAAGCAGGACAAGCCCGCCCGAAAAGCGAAGCGGAAGTAGGCCCCATCCCCCCTTCCCTTGACAGCCCCCACCGCCGTCGGTATCATGTCTTAGCAGTCAACTGGAGCGAATGCTAAAGAGATGGATCAGCGGAAGAGGCTCGTTCTGAAGCAGATCGTGAGCCGCTACATCAAGAGCGGCGAGCCGGTCAGCTCCCGGACCCTGCTGGAGGAGTATGGCCTCGGCGTCAGCTCGGCCACGATCCGGAACGATATGCGCTACCTCGAGGAGCAGGGCTACATCGCCAAGCCCTACTGCTCCGCCGGGCGGGTCCCCACGGAGAAGGGCTACCGCTTCTTCGTCGACTGGCTCCTCGACCTGTCCGACCTGGCCAAGGAGGCCCGCCTCCACGATCAGCACGCCCTCATCGAGTATTACCGTTTCCCCCGGCAGGAGCTGGAGCGGCTCCTGCGGAAGACCGCCTTCTTGCTGGCGAATGTCACGGGCCTCGTGGGGTTCGTCCTCTCGCCCCGGCTGGAGGAGACCGAGCTGGAGCAGATCACCCTCACGCCGCTCGGCCCGCGGCAGCTCCTGGTGGTGCTGGTCTCCAACCTGGGGCTGGTGGAGAGCCAGGTGCTCGAGGCCCAGTTCACCCCGGCCGAGCTGGCGGAGATCAGCGCGCTCCTCAACGAGCGGCTCAGGGGCAAGCCCCTGAAGGAGATCCGCCAGTTCTTCGAGCTGGAGGAGGAGGGCTGGATCGAGCCGGCGCTCCGGAACTCGCTGGCGATCCTGGGCGAGGTGCTGGCGCGGGAGAGCCGCCAGCGGCTCTACATCGAGGGGATACTCAGCCTGCTCGAATCGGTCCTCGAGGGCCGGGACCAGGGCGATCGGCTGGGGGTGATCAAGCTCTTGAGCGACGAGCGGCGGTTCGCCCAGTTCCTCTCCGAGGTGGCCCGCGAGGGCGAGGTGAGGGTCCTCATCGGGCGCGAGAATCCTCTCCCCGAGCTGCAGGGCTGGAGCGTCATCACCATGGGCTACGGCTACGGGGTCCTCGGCGGCCTCGGGCCGCTCCGGATGGACTACTCCAAGGCCTTCTCCACCACCCTCTATGTGGGGAACCGGCTCCGGGCGATCCTCTCCTCCGCTGAACGGAAGGAGGTAGACAATTGAAAGAGATGGAAGGGAAAGAGAGTGTGGAGTCCAGGGTAGAAGAGCAGCCCTCGGCCCCGCCCGAGGGGGAGGCGCGGCCTCGGGTCGAGGAATACATCGACCGGCTCAAGCACCTCCAGGCCGACTTCGAGAACTACAAGAAGCGGGTAGCCCGCGAGCGGGCGGAGTTCGAGCGGCTCGTCGAGGACCGGGTGATCCTCAAGTTCATCCCGGTCTACGACAACCTCGAGCGGGCCTTCAGGAGCTTCAACCGGAACAATGACAAGGATTCATTCATCGAGGGGCTGGAGCAGGTCTTCGCCCAGTTCCGGGCTCTCCTGGAGAAGGAGGGCGTCGAGCCGATCGAGGCCCTGGGAAGGCCGTTCGACCCGGCCTTCCACGAGGCGCTCTTCGTCGTGGAGAGCGACCATGAGCCGAACACCATCCTTGAGGAGTTCGAGCGTGGCTATCTCCGCTGGGGCCGGGTCCTCCGCCCCAGCCGGGTCAAGGTGAGCAAGCCGAAGATGAAGGAGGAGCAACATGGCTAAGGAGCGGATTGTAGGGATAGACCTAGGGACGACCTTCTCGGCGATCGCCGTCCTCGAGGGCGGCAAGCCGGAGATCATCGTGAACGCCGAAGGGGAAAGGATCACCCCGTCGGTCGTGGCCTTCACCGAGGACGGGGAGCGGCTGGTCGGGACGATCGCCCGCAGACAAGCGATCACTAACCCCGAGCGGACCGTCTACTCCATCAAGCGGAAGATGGGGACGAGCCACCGGGTGAGAATCAAGCTGAACGGCCAGGTAAAGGAATACACCCCCGAGGAGATCTCGGCGTTCATCCTCCAGAAGCTGAAGAAGGACGCGGAGGAGCGGCTGGGGGGGAAGATCAACAAGGCCGTGATCACCGTCCCGGCCTACTTCAACGACAGCCAGCGCCAGGCGACCAAGGACGCCGGCAGGATCGCCGGCTTCCAGGTCGAGCGGATCATCAACGAGCCGACGGCCGCCTCGCTCGCCTACGGCCTCGACAAGGAGGGCGATCAGACGATCCTCGTCTACGACCTCGGGGGCGGGACCTTCGATGTCTCGATCCTCTCGATCGGGGAGGGGGTCTTCGAGGTCGTGGCCACCGACGGGGACACCCAGCTCGGGGGTGACGACTTCGACCGGCGGATCATGGACTGGCTGATCGCGGAGTTCAAGAAGGAGACGGGAATCGATCTCTCGCACGACCTGAGCGCGATGCAGCGGCTCCGGGACGCCGCGGAGATGGCGAAGAAGGAGCTCTCCACCAAGCGGGAGACGGAGATCAATCTCCCCTACATCACCGCCGATGCCCGCGGGCCGAAGCACCTCCAGATGGCCCTGACGCGGGCGAGGTTCGAGGCGATGATCGACGATCTCCTCCAGCGGACGATCCAGATCGCGGAGAACGCCCTCGCGGCCGCGAAGATGAGCCCCAAGGACATCGACCAGGTGGTGCTCGTCGGCGGCTCGACCCGAATCCCCAAGGTCCAGGAACTGGTCGAGGGGCTCTTCGGGAAGGCCAAGATCAACAAGGAGATCAACCCCGACGAGGTCGTGGCCCTCGGCGCGGCGATCCAGGGCGGGGTCCTGGCCGGGGAGATCGACGAGATCGTCCTCCTCGATGTCACCCCGCTCACGCTCTCCATCGAGACCCTCGGCGGGGTGGCCACGCCGCTGATCGAGCGGAACACGACCATCCCCGTGGAGAAGACGAAGACCTTCACCACGGCCGAGGACGGCCAGACCGCGGTCGACATCCACATCGTCCAGGGCGAGCGGAAGATGGCCGCGGACAACAAGAGCCTCGGCCGGTTCCAGCTCACCGGGATCCCGCCCGCCCCAAGAGGCGTCCCCCAGATCGATGTGACCTTCTCCATCGATGTGAACGGGATCCTCTCCGTCAAGGCCAAGGACAAGGCTACGGGGAAGGAGGCCGGGATCGTGATCAAGGACTCCTCCCGGCTCAGTGAGCAGGAGGTCGAGCGGATGCGCCGCGAGGCCGAGCAGTATGCCGAGGAGGATCGCAAGCGGCTGGAGAAGGTCGAGGTGCGGAACCAGGCCGATCAGCTCGTCTACTCCGTGGAGAAGAGCCTCCGCGAGCTGGGCGAGAAGGTCCCCTCGGCCAAGCGGGCCGAGATCGAGAGGTCCTTGAAAAACCTCAAGGATAGCCTCTCCCGGGACGCCGATCCCGCCGAGCTCCGCCGGGGGATTGAGGAGCTCCGCCAGGCCTCGTTCGAGCTGGCCCAGCAGGTCTACCAGCAGGCCCAAGCTCAGCCGGGCGGCTCGGGCTCGGCCGAGCCGGGCGGGAACGATCGCGAGCCGGGGAAGGGCGACTACATCGACGCGGAGTATGAGAAGAAGGACGACAACTAGCTTGACCGCCCAGGCCCCGGAGCCATGACGATGAGATGGCTAAACGCGACTACTACGAAGTCCTAGGCATCTCCCGCGATGCCACGCCGGACGAGATCAAGAAGGCCTATCGCCGGCTGGCGAAGCAATACCACCCCGACCTGAACAAGGACGGGGGGAGCGCGGAGCGGTTCAAGGAGGTCACCGAGGCCTACGAGGTCCTCTCCGACCCGGCGAAGCGGGCGCAGTATGACCGCTTCGGCCATGCGGGGCCGGAGCAGATGTTCGACTTCGGGGCGGCCGACTTCCACCGCGCACGAGAGGCCTGGGAGGAGTTCGGCTTCGGCCGGAGCGCGTTCGACGAGATCTTCGACATGTTCTTCGGCGAGGGGCTCCGGACGAGCCGGACCCGCGCCCGCCGGAAGAGCCGGGCCCAGCGGGGCGAGGACCTCGAGTATCGCCTCCAGCTCACCCTGGAAGATGTGGCCTCGGGGACCAAGCTCCGCGTCACCGTCCCTCGGTATGTGGCCTGCGAGCGGTGCGCCGGCCAGGGACTCGAGCCCGGCTCGCGCGTCCAGACCTGCCCGGCCTGCAAGGGCACGGGCCAGGTCGAGTATCGCTACCAGTCGATGCTCGGCAGCTTCGTCAATGTCCGGAGCTGCGAGCGCTGCGGCGGGACGGGCGAGATCATCCCCGAGCCCTGCACTAGGTGCCACGGCCGGGGCCGGGTGAAGGAGGAGAGCAAGATCTCCATCACCATCCCCGCAGGGGTCGATACCGGCTCGCGGCTGAGGCTGGCCGGGGAGGGGAACAGCGGGACCGGTGGCGGCCCGCCGGGGGACCTCTACATCATCGTCGAGGTCAAGCCCCACGACACCTTCACGCGGAAGGGAGACGACATCTACTGCGAGGTCCCGCTCAAGTTCACCGAGGCGATCCTCGGGGCCACCCTCAAGGTCCCGACCCTCGACGGAGAGGAGGAGATCAAGATCCCCCCGGGGACCCAGCCGGGGACGGTCTTCCGGCTTAGGGGGAAAGGGATCCCCCACCTGCGCGGCTCCGGGCGGGGGGACCAGTTCGTCCAGGTGAAGGTCTCTCTCCCCACCTCCCTCACTCGGGAGCAGCGCCGGCTGCTAGAAGAACTAGATCGAACGCTCTAGAGAGGCGAAGGCTCGCCTATTTGACGAGCTGAGGGCCTCGACACTATCATGGAAAGGCCTGAATCAGGGCATTCGAGCCCAAGCAGGAGGTGCAAGGGTGCCTGTCCGGCTCCTTAGGCGTTGCTTTACCGTAGAGCAGTATCATAAGATGGCCCAGGCCGGTATTCTCTCCGAAGATGATCGGGTAGAGCTCCTCGAAGGGGAGATTGTGGAGATGACGCCGATAGGGAGCCGCCATGCAGCCTGTGTGAATCGGCTGAACCGGCTCTTCTCGGATCGGGCGGGAGGTCAGGCTATCGTGAGCGTTCAGAATCCTATCCGGTTGAGCCAGCGCTCGGAGCCCCAGCCCGATTTGGCCTTGCTCAAGCCCGCGCCCGATTTCTACGCCTCGACGTATCCTCGGCCGGAGGATGTGCTCTTGGTGATCGAAGTGGCTGAAACCTCTCCCGATTACGACCGGGAGCTCAAGATCCCCCTCTATGCCCGGGCCGGGATCCCGGAAGCCTGGCTGGTAGACCTCGAGGCAGAGGCCATCGAGGTCTATCGAAGGCCCTCCGCTCAGGGATATGGTGAAGTTCGCCGGGCCGGTCGCAACCAGCGGATCGCCCTCGAGTCCTTACCCGAGCTTGAACTGGCCGTGGCCGACCTGCTCGGCTATTGAGCCTCGCGGAGTAGCTCCACCACCCTCTCCAGTGCCCGCCGGCGATGGGAGATCTTGTTCTTGACCTCGGGCCCCAGCTCGGCCAGGGTCTGCGAGAAGCCCCGAGGGATGAAGACCGGGTCATAGCCGAACCCGAACTCCCCCCTGGGAGCCACAGTGATCTCGCCCTCGAGCTGGCCCTCAGCCGTCAGTTCCCGCCCGTTGGGGAAGCGCAAGACGGCCACAGTCCGGAACCGCGCCCGCCGATTCGCCACCCCTTCCAGGAGCCGGAGGAGCTTGGCGATGTTCTCCTCATCGCTCGCCCGCTCGCTGGCGAACCGCGCGGAGCGAACCCCCGGCTGGCCGCCGAGGGCCTCGACCTCCAGTCCCGAGTCCTCGGCCAAGACCGGCAGCCCCGTCTCCTGTGAGATCCGGCGGGCCTTCAGTCGGGCGTTCTCCGCGAAAGAGCCGCCCCGCTCGGCCACTTCCGAAAAGGGGATCTCCTCGCAGGTGAGGAGCCTCAGCTCTGGGAGAGCCTGGAGTATCTCCTTGATCTCCGCGATCTTCCCCGGGTTCTTCGTCCCCAGGAGGAGCTCCATCGAGCTGGGCCCTACTGGCCGCGGAGGCCGTGGAGTTCGAGCGCCTCGGCGAAGTGGCAGGTGGCGAAGTGCTCGCCCCCGAGGTCGCGGAACTCCGGCGCGGCCTGGGAGCAGATCTCCTTGGCATAAGAGCACCGAGGGTGGAAGTAGCAGCCCGAAGGGGGATTGACCGGGCTGGGGACATCCCCCTGGAGGATGATCCGCTCCATCTGGAAGTCGGGGTCGGGGACGGGGACCGCGGACATCAGCGCCTCGGTGTAGGGGTGCTTCGGGTCGGCGAAGAGGTCGTCGGTCGAGGCCATCTCCACGATCTTCCCCAGATACATCACGGCCACGCGGTCGGAGATGTGCTTCACGACCGAGAGGTCGTGGGCGATGAACAGATAAGTGAGGCCGAACTGCTTCTGCAGGTCCTCGAGCAGGTTGAGGACCTGGGCCTGGATCGAGACATCCAAGGCCGAGACCGGCTCGTCGGCGATGATCAGCTTCGGCTCGAGGGCCAGGGCTCGAGCGATCCCGATCCGCTGCCGCTGGCCCCCGGAGAACTCGTGGGGGTAGCGCTTCATGTATTGGGGGTTGAGTCCGACGGCCTCGAGCAGCTCGGCGACCCGCTCCCGGATCTCCCTCCCCCGCCCGACATGGTGCACGACCAGCGGCTCCCCGACGATGTCCCCGATCGTCATGCGCGGGTTGAGGCTGGAATAGGGGTCCTGGAAGATGATCTGCATCTCCCGCCGGAGCTCTTTGAGCTGTCGCCCGCGGAGCTTCGCCACATCGGTGGCCCGGCCGTCCTTATGGAAGAGGACCTGCCCGCCGGTCGGCTCGATGAGGCGGAGGATCGTCCGCCCGCAGGTCGTCTTCCCGCAGCCGGACTCCCCGACCAGCCCGAGGGTCTCCCCCTCCTTAATGTAGAAGCTCACATCGTCCACGGCCTTCACATGCCCGACCGTCCGGCGGAAGACCCCTCGGCGGACGGGGAAATACTTCCGCAGGTTCTTGACCTCCAGGAGCAGGTTTGCCTCAGCCAATCTCAACCTCCATCGCTAGGGCGCGTAGAGCCAGCATTGGGCCCGGTGGCCCTCCGTGACGGTGAAGAACGGCGGCTCCTCCTTCCCGCAGATCTCCATCACATGGGGGCAGCGAGGGGCGAAGAGGCAGCCGGGCGGGAGATCGTAGGGGTCGGGGACGACGCCCTTGATCGGCTCGAGCCGCTCCTTCCGCTTGGCCAGCGAGGGGATCGAGTGCATCAGCCCCTGAGTGTAGGGGTGCTTCGGCTCGTGGAAGACCCGCCGGATATCGGAGTGCTCCACGACTTTTCCCATATACATCACGACCATGTCATCCGCCAGCTCCGCGACCACCCCCAGGTTGTGGGTGATCCACATCACCGCCATGCGGTAGCGGTCTTGCAAGCCACGGACGAGATCGAGGATCTGGGCCTGGATTGTCACATCGAGCGCCGTGGTCGGCTCATCGGCGATCAGCAGCGAGGGGTTGCAGGAGAGGGCCATGGCGATCATCGCCCGCTGGCGCATCCCCCCGGAGAGTTGGTGAGGATACTCGTCGATCCGCTGCTCGGGGGAGGGGATCCCGACCGCGGCGAGCATCTCGATCGCCCGCGCGCGGGCCTCCCGCTTCTTCACCTTCTGGTGGAGGATGATCGCCTCCATGATCTGGTTCCCGACGGTGTAGACCGGGTTCAGGCTCGTCATCGGCTCCTGGAAGATCATCGCGATCTCGTTCCCCCGGATCGCGCGGATCTCCTTCCCCTTAGGGTTGAGCTTGGTGATGTCGATCATATTCCCGTTCCGGTGGTAGAGGATCTCGCCGGCGACGATCTTCCCCGGCGGCATCGGGATGAGCGCGAGGATCGAGAGCCCGGTCACGGACTTCCCGCAGCCGGACTCACCCACGACCCCGAGGGTCTTCTGCTTCTCGATGGAGAAACTCACCCCGTCGACCGCCCGGACGACCCCGTCCTCAGTGTAGAAGTAGGTCTTGAGGTTCTTCAGCTCGATGAGGGTCTCAGCGATCTTGACCTCCTCTAACGGATGATCGACAGGAGGAACCCCAGGAAGAGGAATCCCCCCGCGAGCCAGGCCGTGGCGGTCCTCTTGGGGTCCTTCGTCTCATCCCGGCCGAAGACAGTGTATCTCCCGCCCGCGCCGAAGGCCCCCCCGAGCCCAGCGTGGCGGCTCATCTGGAGGAGGATGATCCCCGTGAGGGCCACGGCATCGAGCACGAACAGCACGATGATTATCGCCCTAAGCATTGAACATCGACCTTGCCGGGGGCAAGTATAACACAACCGCAAGCCGGGGGCAACTTTAGCCTCCACAGACGAGCGGGGTCATCGGGGTCACCGACTTTCCGGGCCGGGGTGGCTAAGCTGAGGCTGTCGCGCTACCGGGCAAGCTCGAGCGGGGTGGGGACTTGACTCGGGGGGGGGAGTCGTGCTATAAGAGACCAGGGTCCACAGAGGAGGCATCGGAAATGCTAGAGCGAGTGGTCGTCTCGGCCCTGCTTGCGGGTTTGGCGTTCCTCGGCTCGAGCGCGCTCGCCCAGCAGGGCCAGGTCGGGGTCACCGGCCCGAGCGCGCTCGGCTGGTGCGAGCAAGGGAGCTTCACGATCACCTTCACCAATAACGGGCCGGAGGAGGCCTGTGAAATCGTGGTCACCAGCACCAGGCCCAACGCGGGCTTCTCCTATGTGGCCGGCACATCCGAGGTCACGCTCCCCAACGGAGAGCACTACTATGCGGACCCCCAGGAGGCCGGCCTGGACCTCATCTGGGCCATCGATGGGATCGTTCAATCGCCGCCCTATAAGCTCCCTCCGGGGGAGAGCCTCACAGTCCGGTTCGACCTGGCTACCTCGTGCGATGCCATCTCGGGGACGGATCAAGTGAGGGTCGACTTCAGGGATTGCGCGAGCGGGAGTCCGGGGCAGGCCACTGATTCCATGTCAGTCGAGGTCCTGCCGGGGGCAGTGACCATCTCGAAGGAGCCAGCCGTCATCTCCGCAAGGGTGGGGGACGAGGTCACTTGGACGATCGCCGTGGAGAGCACCGGCCTCGGGCCGATCCACAATGTGGTGGTAACTGATGCCCTAGGCCCGGGGCTGGCCTATGTCTCCTCCAGCCCGCCCGGCTCGAACCTCGGCCAGACCGTCATCTGGGACAAGACGAACATCCCCGCGCTCGCCGGAATGGAACCAGGAGAGAAGGTCGAGATCGGCCTCACCGCCCGGGTGGCGGCCTGCGCCGGCTTGGAGAACAAGGCCGATGCCCGCTTCGGCTGCGACGGCCAGACCTGCTATGACACCGCCCTCCAGGGCGGGACGGCCACGGGCTCGATCCTCCTCCTCTTGGGCCAGCCGCTGCTGGACTTCACCCCGCCGGCCATCGCCCTGCCCTACTGCGAGCCGGCCGGAACGACAGTAGCCATACCTGTCACCAGCACCGGCGACGGGAATGCCAGGGAGGTCCGGATCTGCGTGGACTTCTCGCCCCTGGTCGTCTCGAATGTCCAGGGCGGGGCGAGCTACGACGGCTCCTGCTTCCACCTCACCGACCTCGGGCCGGGCGAGTCCTTCGACTTGGCCTTCGATCTGAGCTACCCTGGGGACTGGTGCGCCGGGGCCTCGAGCGGGAGGCTCTTCTATCAATCGATCTATTTGAACGACTGCGGCGAGGAGTTCCGCCCGCCCGTGGCCTTCGGGAGCTACTCTACAGACTACGGCCCGCAAGGGCCGCCCGCGGTCTCTGCCTCCATCTCCGGGCCGGTGGAGGTGGATATCCTCACGAGTGCCACCTACCATGTCTCAGCGGGCGCTTCCGGCCTCTCCTCTTGCGACGGCGGCTCGACGAGCGATGTCCAAGTGACGATGGATGTCCCCGCCGGGTTCACCGTCGAGGATTCAGGCGGGGGGACCTGGACCCCCGGAGGGGACGGGACCGGAGGGACGATCACCTGGGTTATCCCCGCCTCCGGGCCACCCCTGGATGTGGATGTGATCCTCACTGTCCCGGCCGTGGCCTACTGCTACACCACGGCCACGGCCTCCCTCACCGCGAGGGGCACCGACTGCTGCGGCTGCGAGAAGACGGCCTCGAGCTCGACGACCACCGCCATCCAATGCCGCGAGCTGGTGGGCTCCCAGAAGGCGGCCTCGCCTTCCTCCGCAGAGAAGTGCGCGGAGTTCAATTATACGAACACCTACAGCTTCGCCGCGGGTGTGGTCCTCGACGAGATCACCTTCGGCGACCTGGTCTTCACCGAATATGCCGACAATGAGCAGCAGTATATGCCGGGGACGATCTCGATCACCATTGACGGGAGTCCCGCCACGGCCACGATCATTGACACTACCCCGGGAGGGACACTGCAGGTCAAGGCTATCGACGGGACCTGGGGCGGAACCCCCGTCTGGGGCCATACCCTGGTGATCTCATATCAACTGGAGGTCACCGCGGGGTCCCAGCCCTCCTCCTGCCCCGGCTCGGAGAGCTTCTACTCCTGGTCCTCGCTCGACCTCGGGCCGGACTGCGATCCAGACCAGCTCGGGGAATGCGTGAAATATGATGCCCTCCTCGTCGAGGCCACCACGCCCGCGATGGCCGTGGGCCTCACTGGCCTAGCGGCGATGATCGATGAGTGCGGCACCTACCCCGTCACGATCACCCTCACCAAGACCCGCGGGACTCCCGGGAATGTCCGGCTCCAGGTCGCGAACCTCAACTACTACATCGTGGACCTATCCTCGATCGTCTGCAGCGGGGATGTCCTGCCCCCGGACTGCAACTCGCCTGCCGACTTCGGGACCTACTATGAGTGGAGCTACGGCGACCTCTTCGCGGCCGCGCCAGATGGAGCCAGGTCCGTGATCACCGCCGAGCTGAGGAAGCGGTGCGACCGCGGGCTGGACCTGACCGCCACGGCCCTCTTCGAGGACCTCTGCGGCGGGAGCTGCGCCGTCGGGGCCACGAACACACCCTCCTTAATGCGGACCGCGAACCTCTTCGTCTACAAGACCCCGGAGGTGGTCTACGCCACCCGGAACCAGGTGAGCTGGACGATCTATGTCGTGAACAGCGGCTCCGGCTGGGCCTACGATGTCTCGGTCGATGATCTCCTGGGGAGCGGACTGGCCTATGCCGATTCTACCGTCACGCCTTCAGGTGGGGTCACGACTAACCCTAATCAAGACCACACCGGCGCTCCGATCAACGGCGTCTCCTGGCTCATCGCGGCCATGGCCCCCGGGGAGACCCGGACGATCGGCCTGACCGCGGACTTGGTGACCTGCGCCGGCCTGACCGACGAGGTCAGGACCAGCTGCGGCTGCGGCGGGGAGGACTGCCGGCCTCCGGCCAGCGATAGCTCGAGGGTCCTGATCCCCACCCCTAATGTGGTCAGCACCTCCTATACGGCCTCGCCGATCGATATGTGCGCTACCCAGCCGGCCACCTTGACGATCAAGAACGCGGGCGACTCCGCGGTCTACGAGCTCGAGGCGAGCGAGACCCTCCCGAGCGGGATCAGCTATGTCCCCGGCTCGACCCAGTGGCGGAAGGGGAGCGCCCCCTGGACTCCCGGCTCGGACCCGGCGATCGCGGGCTCCACCCTCACCTGGACTAGAGATGAGATATCCGGGCTGGCCGAGCTGCGAGCCCGGGAGACGATCGAGACCCAGTTCGGCATCCGCGCGGGGTGCGCCTTCGCCGGAGGGAACCTCTCGGCCCAGACGGTCTACAGGAATGTCTGCGGCGCTCTCTACAGCTCGGCCGCGGGTGGATTCTACCTCGGGGTCCGCCTCCCGAGCATCTCGGTGAGCAAGGCCCAGGTCGAGCCGTCGGCCGGCCAGCCGGCCGATTGCAATGACCCGAGCAACCGGGTGACCTGGCGGATCGATGTGACCAACACCGGGGCCGCGGCCGACTGGGTGAGGCTCGAGGATACAATCGGGCCGAGCTTGGAATATGTCTCCTCCGACCCGAGCGCGACCCCGATGGGTGGCCAGAAGTGGGGCTGGGAGTTCGGGCCGCTGGCCCAGGGCGAGACGCGGAGCTTCTATCTCACCGCGCGGCTGCTCCAGCCGAACAACGACTGCTCCTCGGCCCTGCGGACTGAGACCGCCCAGGCCGCCTGGGGCTGCGGGCCGTTCGACGGCGACCCCAACACGAGCGGGGAGCACACCTGCGAAGGCGGAATATTGGCTCAGGGGACCGCGCGGGCCGCGATCCCCGACCTCACCTTGAGCCCGAGCGACATCATGCCGAGCCTCACCTGCGCCGCGGACGGGAACTACTCGGGGCTGGTCCGAGTCCGCATCCGGAACAACGGCGATGGGCCGGTCACCAAGGACTTCTTGCTCACGCTCACCGAGAGCACCACCGGCTGGACCGTCTCGGGCAGCTTCACCGGATTGGGCGGGACCCTGCCGATCAACGCCGGCTCCTCCAGGACGATCACCATCCCCGGCTGGCCGGTGAGCTGCGCCCACTGCAATTACTCCTTCGCCGTCACCCTCGACACCGCTAGCGAGGTCTGCGAGTGTCGGGAGAACAACAACTCGACGAGCCGGAGCTATACGATCACCATCCCGGACATCGAGGTGAGCGCGGAGGCCCTGAGCGTCACCTGCCTCGACGACGGCCAGAGCCTCGTCTCCGGGACGGTGACCTTAGCGAACAGCGGCTGCGGGAGCGCCCTCACGGCCAACATCCCCGTCCGGTTCACCCTCTACAGCGTCCCGAGCTGCGGCGGTAGCCAGCTCGACCAGTGGGCTCAAACCTTCACCGGCGTGAACATACCCGCGGGCGGGAGCCAGACCTTCACCATCGCGCCCCATACCATCAATGCGGACCTATGCCAGCTCGCTGCCAATTGCGGCGTCTCCCTCAATGTCGAGGCAGACTACACCGGCTCGATCTGCGAGTGCGACGGGACAAACAACGCAAGGTGCAGCGCCACCAAGCAGATCACCTACCCTGATCTCGCAGTGACGGACATCGACTTCAGCGGAGTGAGCTGCGTCGGGGACGGCATCTCCGGGAGCGTGGCCGTAATGGTGGAGAACCGGGGCTGCGGCCCGGCCGGGCCGTTTGCGGTCCGCCTCTTGACCGACGGCTGCTTGAGCTTCGCGGACCAGACCGTGCCAGGACTGGCGGCCGGCGCCAGCACTACGGTAACTTTCCCCATCACCGGCCCCTGGGCCGACTGCGCGGACTGTAGCTGCACCTTCACCGCCACGGTCGATCCCCTGAATCAGACCTGCGAGTGCTCGAGCGCCAATAGCTATTCCGAGACTTACACCTCTAGCCTCCCCGATCTGAGGGTCACCGCGGCCGTGCCCGATGTCCCGGATGCCTGCACCAAGGGGACCGTGCTCGTGACCGTGGAGAACGCGGGCTGTGGCACCGCTCCGGCGGGGACAGTCGTGCGGATCACCGGCGGCGCCACAGGCGAGGCCGTCACCACGGTCCCGCTCGGGCACGGCGAATCCCAGACCCTTAAAGTCAAGCTGGACGAGGTCCTCGCCTGTGGCGATTACCAGGTCACGGCCACGGCTGACCCCGACGGCCAGGTCTGCGAATGCAATGGCCAGAACCAGGCCCGGGCCGCCTCCTTCTCCGTGGTCGACCCTGACCTCAGCCTGCTGGCCTTCAGCGCGGTCTGCAACGGGGACGACACCTTCACCATAACCGCGGAGATCCGGAACCTCGGGGGCGAAGCGGCCCAGAGTGCGACCATCCGGGTCTACGCCGACGGCAACCTGATCTACAGCAAAGTCCGGGACATCCCCGCGGGCGGGGCCTACCACCTCGAGTTCACCACCGTCCCGCTGAAGTGCGGGATCACTCATGCTTTCAGGCTCGTCCTCGACGAGGAAGGGGCGATCTGCGAGTGCAATGAGGCGAACAATGTGGCCGAGACGAGCGCGGCCTGCCCCTGCCCGGCCCTCGTGACCGATAAGGAGATCCTCGAGCTCCGCCGCGGCGGCGGGCCGATCTCGCCCGACCAGCCGGTCGAGCCGGGTGACATCGTCAGCTATCGGCTGACAGTGACGAATGTCGGCCAGGGAAGGGCCTTCGATGTCGACCTGAGCGATACCCTGCCGGTCGAGTTCGCCTACCTCCCGGGGACGACCCAAGCCGTCTGGCCGAGCGGGAGCTCGACAGCCGACCCCGCGGGGGCCCCCGGGCCGGACCTCTTCTTCGACCTCTCCGCTGAGCTCGCCCCGGGCGAGGCCCTTGCCCTGACCTTCCAGGCGGCCGTGACCTCGGCGGTCGAGGAGTTGAAGAGCTATACCGACCGGATGTGTGCAACTGGCCGGGAGGGGAATAACGACCCGATCCCGCCGGACAATAGCACCCTCGTCCCGCAGGACACGGACCCCGACGATTGCAGCTCGGCGGTCCACCCCGCCGCGGTCCCGGCGCTGGTGACAGAAAAGGCGGTCACGGCCATCGAGAGGAGGGGCCAGCCGGCCGAGCAGCCCCTCCTGCCCGGGGACATCATCACCTTCGAGCTTATGGTCCGGAATGTCGGGAGCGGGACAGCCTACAATGTGGAGCTCACCGACCTCCTCCCCCAGGGGTTCGCCTACATCCCGGGCTCGACGAGCGCGAGCTGGCCGAGCGGGAGCTCGACCGCCGACCCGGCGATCGCGGGGCAGGCCCTCACCTGGGCCCTCGGGGCCACCCTCCATGCCGGGGAGGCGCTCACCCTGAGCTTCAGCGCGAGCGTGCTGGAGGATGTGCTCCCCGGCTTCCACGATAATGTGATGCAAGCCCGGGGGAATGATGGGGCCGGGAACCCCATCCTGCCCGATCGGGGCAAGGATGTCCCCGCTGATACCGATCCCGATGACTCGAGCTCGGTGACCCTCCTCGTGGCCATGCCGGCCCTAGTGACGGAGAAGGCCGTGGTCGGGATCACCAGGGCCGGCCAAGCGGTCGGGGTCAACCCGCCGGTCGAGCCGGGGGAGACCGTGACCTTCAGGCTCACGGTCACGAATGTGGGGAATGCCCCGGCCTACGATGTGAACCTCACCGATGTCCTCCCCGAGGGGTTCGCCTATCTCTCCGGGACGACATTCGCGGAGTGGCCGGGCGGGTTCTATACCCTCGACCCTCTCGGGGCCCCGGGCCCGCTCCTCTCCTGGGCTGTCGGGGCGACGCTCCGGCCCGGGGAGACGCTGGTCCTGACCTTCGAGGCCACCGTCACGGCCGCGGTCCGGGATGGCGAGACCTACTGCGATGTGATGCGGGCCACCGGGGTCGATGTGACCGGCCGGGCGATCCCGCCGGACCAGAGCTGGTATATCCCCGATGATATCGATCCTGACGATAGCTCCGCCGCCTGCCTCCCTGCCCACATCCCGATGGCCCCGGCAGGACTGCCCTGCGAGAAGGCCCACGCCGTAGCCGAGCCGGTCTGGTTCCAGACGGACATCGCCATGTTCGCCGCGAGCGAGTTCCAACTTCTAGCGGCCTCTCCCAAGCTATGGCCCTTCCGGCTGGAGACGCTCCTCCCGAGCTGGGTCCGGACGGCCCAGGCCGAGGCCAGGGAATATGCGATCGCTAACCTGATCCAGGTGAGCGTGGCCTCCCAGGTGGGGATAGCCCTCGCCTCTGGGCCGCGAATCTTGGAGCGAGCAGAGGAGAGGGGCCTCGCCCCCGAGGCGGCGCTCGAGGAGGGCCTCTCGAGCTATGCCCAGCTCGTGGGCCTGGCGCCGGGCGAGCGGCCGGAGAACGAGCGCTGGGTCTTCGTCGAGTTCGCCGGCGGGGACCCGCGCTATCGCGAGCGGAGTGACGACCTCTGGCCCGGCGGGGCCTGGCCGGCCTACGATCGGCGGATCCTCCCCAGCGCCCTGGGAATGAGCCTGGTGAAACAGGTGATGGAGGCCCGAGCCCGCCTTGGGACCGGCCGGCCGCTCGACCGCTACCTCGCGCTCGTCCTCACTGAGGCGATGGTCAACAAGCTCCTCCTGCTCGACCGCGAGCTGGCGCTCGAGCTACCGGAGAAGGGCATCCGCTACTTCGCTCACGCCTACGAGCCGCGGTTCGACGGCCAGGGGCGGCCCGTAGCCTACGAGCCGACCGACCGGTCGAGCCAGCTCTTCGACCAGCTCACGCTCCTCTGGGGGCTGGCGGAGTTCGTGGCCTGGTCCGACCCCGCGGGCAATGAGCTCTTCGGCGCGGGCCAGCTCTTCCCCGCCGAGCTTCACGAACAGGCGCTCAAGCTCGGGAAGGAGGTCTTGGCCGCGATCCTGGCCCTCCATCGCGATGGGGAGGGCCGGCTTTGGGATCTCTACAATCCGGGGATGGAGCCTGCCCGGACCAGCTCGACGGTGAGCCTCGGGCTCCTCCTGGTCGCGCTCGAGCGGGCTCATGCGATGATCTTGCCGGAGGCGGCCCCCCTGATCCCCGCGCTCGGGGAGGCGCTCCTTGCGCGCCGGCTCCCCTCGGGCGGGTTCGCTGATGAATTGACCCCGGGAGGGCTGGGCCCAGCCCAGAGCCTGGCCGCCCAGCTCGCGGCCGTCCGCGGGCTATTGGTTGCCTATCAGCTCACCTCCGATAAGCGCTACCTCGAGGCGGCGGAGGGGGCCTTCGCCTACCTGGAGAGCTCCTTCTGGGACGAGAGGCTCGGCCTTTACGCCGCCTGGACCGACGGCCGGGAGAGGCGATACTGCTATACCCCCTTGGAGGTAGGGCTCCTCGTGGGGGCGTTCCGCGAGCTCGCGCGGGTCTCCGAACGAGAGAGGGCCGAGCTGATCCTCGAGCGGCTGGGCCGCTCCTTCCGCGCGGTCGTCGATGCCGCGGCGTTGCAGCTCTCCCAAGCCCTGACTCTCACGGGGGCGACCGCGGAGAGGTCTTGCGAGATCTTCCACGGGAACGGCTTCGGCGAGATCGCCCCGCTCGTGGTCATCGAGAGCCCCTGGGGAGTGGCCCCGGTCCTCCAGCAGCGGCTCTGCCTGGACTTAACCGTCTCGGATGAGCCCTGCCTTGGGCTCTCGGCCGAGCCTGAGCCGTGGTTCCAGACCGATATCGCGATGTATGCGGCCTACGAGATGGAGGAGGTAGCCCCCTGGGCGGAGGACTACGCTGACTCCAACCTGACGAACCTGGTGCTCTACTCGGGGATGGGGCTCCCGCTCGACGGCGCGGAGGTGCAGCGCTACGCCGCGGAGGCCGGGCTGGAGGAGCCTCCTGAGGTGCGCCCTCTGGCGCTGGAGTTCTACTCCGGGAGCCTCAGGCTGCGGGACCCCACAAGCCGGAGGTGGGACGAAGGGACCTTCGATGAGCGGCTTGTGGGCTCGGCCATCGGGATGACGCTCCTGCGAGAGGCCCAGGAGGCCGCCGAGCTCCTGGAGGCCGGCCGCGAGCCGGTCGAGAGGTTCTACGGCTTTGTGCTCCTCGGGGCGATCGAGCGGAAGCTGGCCTTCCTCGAGGAAGTGGCCCAAGAGCGGCTGGGGGCGACCGGGCGGGCCTACATCCCGCACGCGGTCGGGGCGGCCCTGCGCGAGGGTAGGCTGGCCTACGAGGTCCTCGACCCGGGGAGCGAGCTGTTCGACCAGCTCGCCTTGCTCTGGGGCCTGAGCGAGGCCTACAGCCTCGCCCGGGATCGGCAATTCGAGGCGCTCTTCGGCCCCGATAAGCCGGAGGTGGTGGCCCGACTCGCCGCACAGGTCTTGGACAACCTCCTTGAGCTCCATCTCGATGAGGGCCTGGGCGGGCTCGTCGACCGGGCGGAGTTCAGCCCGAGCGGCTGGAGAAGAGGCGACGAGGTCACCACCGCGAACCTCGGCCTGGCGGTGGCGGCCCTGGAGAGCGCGATCGAGAAGATGGCCGACCTGCCGGCCATCCGGGAGAGGGCCCTCGACCTGATGCGCAAGGAGGTCGAGTTCCTCATCAGGAGGCTTGCCGACGGGCGCGGCGGCTACTTCGATAGCTACAGCATCCTTGCCGGTAGGCCAGAGATCGAGCGCCCAAGGGGCCTCGCGAGCCAGCTCGCGGCGATCCGGGCCCTGCTCGCGGCTTACCGGTCGCTCGGAGAGCCAGGGTATCTCTCCTTGGCCCAGGAGGCCTTCGATTCCCTGGAGCGGTTCTGGCAAGCGATGATCGCGAGCTGCGCGGGATTGGAGTGCTACTCCAACCCTCTGGGGGAGCAAAGATCCTGTTACACCCCGCTCGAGCTCGGCCTGGCCGTGGGGGCTCTGGAGCGACTCACTGATCTCTCCGAGCGAGAGCGGGCGGTCTTCATCCGTGGGCGGCTGGGGGCCTTCTTCGATCGGGTCGCGGACGGGGCGAAGATGCAACTGCCCCCGACTATGTGGTGGCAGTCAAGCGGGGCCGGGGCGGGGGCGGGCGCGCCTTCCGGCTTCTTCGCGGAAGTCCTGGCCCGGCGGGTCTGCCTCCGGCCTGTGGAAGGGACAGCCGGTCAGCCTGTGGCCGTGCTAGCGGGATCAGCGGGGACAGCTCTGGATTCAACGGACCAACCGTATTCTTTCGGCAGTAATGGGGGTGAGAGGTATGGAGGTGAGAGGGGCTCTTCCGAGAGCAGAGGGCCGGTTCTTCTGGTCATCATGGGCCTTCTTGCTGTTTATCTGCATCTGCTCAGCGCTCGCAAGATGTGAGACCGCCGACCTGGAGCTGACCAAGAGGGCGGACAGCCCCGCGCCCTACGAGGGCGAGACCCTCGTTTATACCATCACCCTGGCCAACCGGGGCCCGGACGACGCGACGGGCGTGGAGGTCAGCGACCCCCTCCCGGCCGGGCTAACCTATGTCTGGCATCGGGCGAGCCAGGGCTCATACGAGCCTGCTACCGGCCGGTGGGTCGTCGGCTCGCTAGCCGCCTCGGCGAGCGCGAAGCTCGAGATCACCGCGTTGGTGGAGAACGGCACCGCCGGCTTGGCGATCGTGAACACCGCCGAGGTCGCTAAGGCCGATCAGGCCGATCCGGACTCGACCCCCGGCAATGGCCGCCTCGGGGAGGACGATCTCAGCCAGGTGACGATTGTGCCCCGCCCGCGCCCGGCCCCCGAGATAAGCGGGTCCCTCTCGGCCTCGCTCACGGCTTACCCTGAGAGCACCGCGGCCCAGACGACTAAGTTCGACCTCGGCCTCCGGGTCTACGCGAACTTCACCGTCACCCTCTCGGGCCTGACAGTCAGCAGCCTGGGGAGGCTCGACCTGGCCGGGCTGGAGTATGAGGCGCTGACCCTCCGCGCGAGTCTGGGCTGGCTCCAGATCAGCGATCTGCTCATCTTCGCCCGAGGGCCGGGCCCTGGCGAGCTTACCTTCCAAAGGAAGGTCTTCAGCCTCGCAGGCCAGCTCCAAGGGCTGGAGCTCCGGAACCTTCTCGCTTGGGCGGCTGCCACCCCGTCGCGGTTCGACGACACCCTCACGGTCCGGGGCAGGACGGCCGCCGGGGCGACGGTCACCTCGGAGACCAGGCTCTGCCTCGGGCCAGGCTGCGACCACCCCCTCTCCTACGAGCGGGTCACCATCTCGGGGATCTCCATTGGAGGCGTCACATTCTGGAGCGGCACGACCTTCAGGCCGGCCGAGCCGGTCGAGGCCCGGCTGGCCCTCCAGTTCAAGCTGGCCGAGCTGGCGACGGTGAACGCCTCCCTCGAGCTCTGGCCGGCCCTGCTGGTCAGCTCGGTGGCCCTCACCGCCACCAACGATCTTTGGGGCATCGTCCTGAACTATGATCCCCAGCTCGAGCTCGCCCGCGCGACGGTAACCCTCCTCTTGCCGCTCTCACCGGGGCTCTCCGTGAGGAGCACGACGACGATAGTCCCGGGGGAGGAGATAGGCCAGCTCCTCAGCGCGGTCGTGCGGGCCGGCCCTTGGGAGCTGAGCAACCTCACGGTCTTCGGCCAGGGGCAGCTCCAATCGACGGAGTTCGCGCTCCAGCTCGCCCCCGCTGAGCTCGGCTTCCTCCTGAGCGCGAGGTTCACCCCCACTGGCTTGGAGTATGTGCTGACCAGCCTGAGGATCGGATTCTAGAGGCTCTTGCCGTTAGGGCCCCAATCCCAAGAAGCGGAGGAGGGGCTCGAGGAGCCGCTCGAGGAGCTTGCTCTGCCAGAGCAGGAAGAGCACTCCCAAGGCGAGGAAGAGGCCGAACGGCTCGAGCCGATGGAGGAGCATTCGCCCCCGGGGCGGGAGGAAGTAGGCCAGGACCCTCGAGCCGTCGAGCGGCGGGATCGGGATGAGGTTATAGAAGGCGAGGATGAGGTTGATCAGGATGAGCGCGGCCAAGAAGAGGCCGAGCAGCTCCGGGAGGGGCTGGCTCGAGCGGCTCAGGGGCTGCCAGGCGGCCAGCCCGAGTCCAGCGAGAGAGAGGTTTAGGAGCGGCCCGGCGAGCCCGACGAGCATCAGGTCGCGATATGGCCGGCGGAAATAGAGGGGATTGATCGGGACCGGCCTGGCCCAGCCGAAGAGGATGATCGGGGCCTTGGTGACCGTAGCGAGGAGGAGGAGCAGCCCCGGGACGAGGAGCGTCCCCACGGGGTCGATGTGGGCCAGCGGGTTCAAGGTGAGCCGGCCGGCCAGCTTGGCCGTGGGGTCCCCCAGCCTGTAGGCCACCCAGCCGTGGGCTACCTCGTGGAGGATGATCGAGAGCCCGGCGGCCAGGACCACGACCGCCAGCTCGGGGATGAGCTCAGCTAGCCCTGTCAAGTTCCAGCCCTTCCAGATCCGGGGGGACGAGGAGAGTCCCCTCCTCGTGCTGGACCAGGACCGCCCCGGGCCTGGCCCCCCGCGGCTTCCGGAGATACTTCACCTCGGTGTAGCTCACCGGGACCTTCGTGCCCGTCCGCCCCTTCGAGTAGTAGGCCGCCAGCCTCGCGGCCCGCTCGAGGACCGCCTCGGGGACCTTCCGCCCCGCAGACTTGATCAGGACATGGGCCCCGGGGAGCCCGCGGGCGTGGAGCCAGAGGTCCTCCCGGTGGGCCTCGCGGACCAAAAGGTCGTTCTCCCGCCCGCTCCGCCCGACCAAGACCCGAAAGCCATCGATGAGGAACTCCCTTGGGCCGGCCGGGCCGACCGCGAGAGGCCTGGCCCTCTCTTCGTCCTTGAGGTAGCCTTCCGCCCGCAGCTCCTCCGCCAGCTCTGCGAGGTCCGCGGGCCCCTCGGCCTGCTCCAGGGCCAGCTGGACGGCCCGGAGATGCTCTAGCTCCTCCTCGAGCGCCCGCGCGCGCTCGAGGAGCTTCTCCATCCCGCGCTTGAGCTTCTTGTATCTTGTGAAGAGGGCCTGGGCGTTCTCCGCCGGGGAGAGCCGAGGGTCGAGCGCGACCGGCTCGGCCTGGCCGGTGAGCGGGTCGAGGAGCTCGGCCTCCCGCTGGCCCCGCTCCAGCCGGTCGAGGTTCGCCAGGACCAGCTCGCCCAAGCGGCGATAGTGCTCATATTCCTCGGCCTTAGCCCGATCCTCGCGGACATGGTCGAGCGCCCGCTCGAGCCGATTGATCCCCTCCCGGACGAGCCTGAGGAGATGGGCCTGCTCCGCGGCGAAGGCGGCCTGGGCCTCGCTAGCGCTGAAGAGCTCATCGAGGGCCTGGGAGAGGGAGGAGCGGGGCTCGGCCCGCAGGCCCTCATAGAGCTTGAAGGGGAAGGGCGTGGCCTCGACGGGCCGCTCGCCGTCGAAGTAGATCGTCGGCGCGAACCGGCCCTGCTCGATCTCGGCGAAGATCGCCCGAAACTCCCTGAAGAGGGCCGCCCGCGCCTCCTGTGTCAGCTCACTGGCCTGGCTCTCGAGCTCGAGCCCGGCCCGGAGCACCAGCTCCCTTGCCAGCCGCGGCCCGAGCCCATCAATTCCTCTCACCAGGACCTCACAGAGCTCGCCCTCTTGGAGAAGGGCGGCGAAGCCCGCCTCGTTCGCGCTCAGGCTGAAGGGGTCGAGCTTCCCTTGACTGGGGGGAGGGCGATACTCCCGGTGGGGCAGGATCGGCCGCTCCGGCTGGCCGGGATGGAGCCCGCCCAGGATCAGGCCGTCCTTGATCAAGATGATGTTCCCCCGGCCGAAGAGCTCGCAGACCAGCTCGGATCGCCCTTCCCCGCGCTCGAGTGTGATCCGGACCAGCCGCTCTAAGCCCGGCTGCTCGAGCCCAGCGAGCCTCCCGCCCCGAAGGTGCTTCCGGAGGAGCATGACGAACGGCGATGGCTCAGCGGGGTTTGTGAATCTCTGGGAGGTAAGGTGGAGCCGGCCCTCGGCGGGAGAGATGAGCAAGACCGCTTCCTCGCCCTTCCAGAGGTGGAAGGTCAAGAGCCCCGGCTTGGGGCTGTAGACCTGGCGGACGGTTGCGCCGCTGAGGCTCCGCAGTTCATGGCAGAGGCATCTGATCGTGACTCCATCGAGGCTCATGATAACGCTCCAGGCGGAGCCTGGTGGTGCGCCTGGGAGGACTCGAACCCCCGGCCTAGGGGTTAGGAACCCCTCGCTCTATCCAACTGAGCTACAGGCGCAAGTTGCTTTCCTGCCACCACCTAGGATTATACCATGAGCAGCAAAGCAATTTCTAAGCTATGAGCTGGACACTTGTCAAGCTTCGCTTGGTAAAACTCAGTATAACCGGTTAGGGCTAGAAGATCAAGGTTCATCGGCTCGCTTCCAAACATGCGGTGACCTTCCGCCCGAATTGAGGATTACTCGGTCCCTCTCGATAGATGCTGGATGGGACTGACTATACATGCCCTTTCCCAGAGGATTCTCGCCCTCCCCTCTTGACAGGCAGGGGGTCTTAGGTGTATAAAGGCTTGGAAGGAGGTGAAGGGAGGATGTTTAAGGGGGGGGGTAGTTAGGAGTCTTTCGGTCTTGGCGGTCCTGGCCCTCCTCGCCCTCGCCACAACGGGCTGCACCTCTGCCATCCAGCAGCTCATCGGCTTGGATCGAGGAGGAGTTAGCCAGGATGGAGGCGTGACAGCCCTCGACTCGGAGGGGTCCGATGATTCTGAAGGGACGGGCGAGGCTGACGTGGTCCCCCTTTCGGGGAAGGAGCGGAAGGCGGCGCTCAAGGAGGTCAAAAGCGATGAGGACTTCGCTCTTCTCAGGACCAGATTGGCCTCTTTGGGATTGAAGATGAGGCTGGGGAAGGCTGAGGCTTACGAGGTCATCACCACCGAGGAGAGCGAAGCGGCGGCCCAGGCCCTGGGGATGGAGGGCTCAGGAGGTGAGGAGGCCGGGACATTGGTGGACATCCCCTTCGGGAATACCGGGC
>JANLFV010000010.1 GCA_024653345.1 Candidatus Acetothermia bacterium | reverse complement strand
CTTGGACCTTACCCCTCCCTAACAGAGGTGTCCAATCCGAGGGGTCCACTACACTGGGTTACAGGTGTATCAGGTTGGATCGATTTCTATACCGAACCCCTGGGGATAGGCGAATGGCAGCCCCATGAGATATATAACGATGCGCCTTCCTATTGGAAGAGTAGCGTCTGGGCTCCGCCCTGGAAGGAGAATATCCCCTCCGGGATGTCCGGCTGTGACTGGAATGCCCCCTCGCCCCCCTGGCAATTGCATCCTCTACCTTGTTGTCAAAGACAGGGACTCTGGAGCAACATTCCGCTGGGAAGTATACCTGAGAGGTGAAACCACACCTCCACCCGGTGAGAACCACCCGCCGACGGCCTCGTTGACCTACTGGACTGAGAACCCGACCCCGGAGGAAGTAATCTACCACTTCGCGACAGATGCGAGCGACCCCGATGGAGACCCACTGACCTATGAGTGGTATGTGAACGGGATAAGACAGAACGTCACGAGCGCCAATGTGAACTGGCGCAACCCTGAGACCGGCACACACACCATAAGAGTCGTAGTCTCCGACGGCAAAGGAGGCACGGCCGAAGATAGTGTAGAGATCTCTGTCGGGGTCGCAGTCGAATTCGTCAGGCTAGAGATGGGAAAGTCGGCTTACGCCCCCGGAGATACCGTCAAGGTGATCTACGAGCTGACCAATCCGGGGACAGCAGCGGCAGACTATCATGTCGAGTATGTGATCCTCGATCCGTCGGGAGAAGAGGTCTACAACTTTGTCGGAACAGATCACACCATCTCTCCGGGAGAGAACCAAGCGTGGCAATCTACCAAGTGGGCCATCTCTGCCGATGCGGCGCCGGGCTCATATGAGGTCCAAGCCAGGTGCATCTCTACCGGCGGCGTTGATGAGGAGAGCACTTTCTTCGAGGTTGTCTCCGAAGAGATCGAGGTCTCTTACACACTTGGATACGATATGCCAATGAGTGAGTCTGAGCCCGTCGCACTGCGGGTCAGGTTCAGAGTCAAGGATGAGGCGCTTTTCATAAGAGGAATTGCAAGCATCAGCATCAGCAAGCAGCAGCCGGAAGTCTTCTTCAGATACCCCGCAAGGCCGTCGTCTGACCCGTTGAATCGCGTTGAATACAATTATCCCGGCACGAAGGACGCCCAGTATGACTTCTATGTTGTCAAGCTCATCGAGCAGAAGCAGGCTGTGAGGTTCATGGCCCTGCTAGAAGTCGTCAACGAGCTCGGGGAATTGGAGGAGCGGGAGGTGCCGTTCACCGTGAACATCGAGGCGGCCTTCACGGTATACGCAACGAGCAAAGGAATAGGACCGGATGGGCGACCAACGCCTCCCTCGCTGAACGGCAATCCGCTCCCCCTCAATCAAGCGATCAAGGGGGATTTCGGGGATAAGTTGAGACTCTTCCAGGGATGCAGAGTCGTGATGAGGGAGTTATCAGGAGCCGCTTATGCTATTGGCTATGAAAGCGGCTCCCCGGATCTATACTGGGAGCTGACTCTAGGTCCGTGGAATTTCCAACAACTGCGAGACTACCAGATGGAGGATGCCTCTACCACGCGCCTAATGGTGGAGAAGATCGGCAAGGACAAAGGGATCGATAAGACCCTGGAGATGCTCTTCAAGAAGGTCGGCAAGAAGGCCAGCGGTCCTCTGGGAATCATCCTGGACGTGTTCGAAGGCTCGCCGATCGGCAACCCCAGTGCCCGGGCCGTTTTCAGATTGCGGTCGACGGTGGGCCTGACCATCGCCGCCAGTGGGGATGTCACGGTGCGCAACTTCGAGGGAAGCCCGGAGATCATCCAGCCGGATGGCTCCGTCTTAGCGTTGCCGGTGGGTTATGAGACATCTCTCGGAGAAGGCGGGAGGTTCGCCGCTCCGAGACCTTACGATCGCTCCGATCCCTCTGTGCGCATCTGGGAGGGGGAGATCGGCCCACTGCCTCCGCCCAGTGGTGAGGAGACGATCGCCCAAGCCCTCGACACCAACGGCAACGGGACCCTTGAAGACAGTGAGATCCTCACGGCCATCCAATACTGGATCTCGGGCGAAGCTGTGCCAGGCACAGGCGGGAAGACGATCAGCGACGCCGAGATGCTGAAGCTGATTGAGCTGTGGATCTCCGGGGGCTCGGTGAGCGGGGCCGGAGTTTCTCCGGTCCCACAGCCCCTGCGGATAGACAACATCGTCAGCCGAACGCGCGGCGCTGTCACGACATTTGAGGTCCAGGGCTCAGGGATCGCCGGGCTCGAGCTGGAGGTCTTCGACCTCGCCGGGAGGCGCCTCTTCCAGCAGCGGA
The DNA here is from genome assembly GCA_024653345.1 of Candidatus Acetothermia bacterium. GTDB lineage: Bacteria > Bipolaricaulota > Bipolaricaulia > RBG-16-55-9 > JANLFV01 > JANLFV01. Next base: position 47,455 of record JANLFV010000010.1, on the reverse strand, counting down.
CGGCCGGGAATCGCCTGGCCTTCCAGGGTCTGGATAGCGCAGGCCGGACACTCGCGAACGGGGTCTACCTCTATGTGGTGACCGCCCGGGGCTACGACGGCCGGATGATCAGGAGCGAAGTCAAGAAGCTGGTGGTCTTGAGATAGGAGCCGCCTAGTCCGCCGGACAGGTTATCTTGAACACCTGCTCCGCGGGAGCAACGAGCCTCTTCGAGAGCTCCTCGTAGATCTCCAGCAGGTCTGCCGCTGTCGGGGCGAGATAGATCCTCCCGCCGGTCGTGCCGGCCATGTCCTGGAGCTTCAGCTCGGATGGCTCTCTCCCCAGCCCGATCGCGTAGATCTTGACCTCCTTCCCGCTCGCGGGCGCGAGGGGCGAGTTGGCCTCCCCGGAGAAGATGTAGGCCCCATCTCCGTCGGTGAGGAAGATGATCACCGTCTTGGCCTCCGCGCGCCCGTGCTGGAGCAACTCCGCAATCGCTGCGGAGAGCCCGACGTTCAGGTTCGTCGCCCCGTCCGCATCGATCTGCGAGAGGCGCTTGCCGACCAGGGCTAGATCGTTCGTCAGCGGCTGGACGAAGTCGATGTCGTTGTCCCAACTGACGATCCCCGCCCGATCGCGCGAGGGGTCGAGCTGCTCCACGAACTTCCTGGCGGTGGTGATGCGCAGCCTGCCGGGATCGTTCACCCTCATGCTCCCGGAGCTGTCGATCGCCAGGATCACATCGAGCGGGAGGCGCTCGACCTCCGCCGGGCGGTCCTGCAGGACCAGGGTCATCCCATTCAGGCAGTTCCAGAGCTTCTCGCCGCTCACCTCAACCCTTTCCACTCGGGCCTCGAGGGTCGAGATGTCGGCCGTCACCCTGGCCAGGCCGTAGTTGGGATCAGCTAGCTCGGCCTTGATCGACTCCAGCTCGCGCCTGATCTCGGTCAGCTCGAGCAGTTGCTCAGGCTGTGCGCTCTGGTCCTCCATGACCGTCAACATCGCCTCGAGCTTATCCCCCAGATGAGCAAAGGAGGCTAGCGAGCCATCGAAACTAAGCTGCAGCTCCTTGACCGCGCTCTCGCTGGACTCGGTCCGGCTGGCGAGCCGATCCACCTCCTCCCGGAGGCTGGCAATGGTCTCGCTTGTGGCCCGGACCTCCTCCAGATACTTTTCGTAGAGCTGGGAGATGTCCCTCGCGGTCGGGGTGACCGCACCCTTGTAGACAAGGAAAGCCGCCATGCCGAGGAACACGACCAGCAGTGCCATCAAGATTCGCTTCTCGTTCATTCCTCTCACCCTCCGGCACAATCTTAGCAAGGGGGTGCGCGGAAGGCAAAGGGAGGCCCGGGGACAGCCCGGACTCCTATAGTCTGCCGGGTGATGAAGTTCCCGCAAGCCAACCCTTGACGAGGGCATGAGGCAGTGTTATCATCCGCCGACTCAGGGTGGTCCGAATGATGACATTCCGACCCCGTGAACAGGGGAGGGAGGTGAGCAGAATGCTCAAGGAGAAGAAGACCCCGAAGAAGCCGGAGACTCCGAAGAAGCCTGCCGGTGGCGGTTGCGGCTAGGCTCAGGGTAATCCGGAAGAGGCTTGAACGCACCGGGGAGGCCGAAGGGCCTCCCCGGTGCTCTCACTCTCCAGCCCTTGCCAAGAGATAGATCTGAGCAGCCCGCTCGACCAGGCGACAGACGAAGAGCGCCTCCTCGAGGTCCTTCCCCAGGCCCACGAGCCCATGCCGGGCGAGGATCAGGGCCTTACCGCCCCTCCGCAAGAGCTCGGCCGCCCGGTCGGCGAGCTCCTGCGAGCCCGCGGGGGCGTAGGGCGCGACCTTGACCGGCCCGCCGAGGCCGTGCTCCATCTCCTCGGTGAGCGCGGGCAGCTCCGAGGCAACGAGACTCAGGGCCAGGCCAAAGACCCCGTGAGCGTGCACGATCGCCCGGACATCCTCCCGGGCGCGATAGATCGCCAGATGCATTCTGAACTCCGAAGAGGGCTCCCTCCTCCCCTCGAGCTTCCTCCCCTCAAGGTCGAGCGCCACGATGTCCTCCGGCTCCATCGCAGAGTAATCCAGCTTCGTCGGGGTGATCAAGACCCTCTCGCCCGAGCCGGAGCGGCAGCTCACATTCCCGAAGCTCCCTAGGACCAGCCCGAGCTCGGCCATCCTTCGCGCCGTCTTGACTATCTCCTCAGGGGAGCACATCGGCGATCGCCTCGGCCAATGGGGGCCGGAGCACACCCCTCTCGGTGATGATCGCGCTGATCATTTCGTGTGGGGTCACATCGAAGGCCGGGTTCCGCGCGGAAGCCCCGGCGGGGGCGAGCCTCACCCCCCGGATTGTGGTGACCTCCTCGGGGGAGCGCTCCTCGAGCGGGATCTCCCTCCCGGTCGGGCAGGCGGGGTCGAGGGTCGAGCTCGGGGCGGCCACATAGAACGGGATCTTGTGGTGATGGGCCAGGACCGCCAGGGAGTAGGTCCCGATCTTGTTGGCCGTATCGCCGTTCCTAGCGATCCGGTCCGCCCCGACGACCACAGCCCCCACCTCGCCGCGGGCCATGAGCCAGCCGGCCATCCCGTCGGTGATCAGCTCGTAGGGGATCCCCTCTTGCTCCAGCTCCCAGGCGGTGAGCCTGGCCCCCTGGAGGAGCGGGCGGGTCTCGCTCACCAGGACCTTCCTCAGGCGGCCCATCTCCCAGGCGGACCGGACCACCCCGAGGGCCGTCCCATACCCGCCGGTCGCGAGCGCGCCGGCGTTGCAGTGGGTCAGGACCGTGGCCCCTTCCGGGAGGAGCTCGGCCCCGAGCCGCCCGATCCTCTTGTTGGCCTCGATGTCCTCGCGGTGGATCGCTTCGGCCTCGGCGAGGAGGGCCCGCTTCAGCTCGGCCAGGCCCAGGCCCTTGGCCCGGCTTTCCTTGAAGGCCCGGGCCATCCGCTCCAGCGCCCAGAAGAGGTTCACGGCCGTCGGCCTCGTCCGCTTCAGTTCCTCGACCACCTCTTGGAAGCGGCGGTCGAGCTGGGCTTCATCTTCTAGTTCCAGGTTCTGGAGCCCCAGGACCACCCCGTAGGCCGCGGCCAGCCCGATCGCCGGTGCCCCTCTCACTTTGAGCTCGCGGATCGCCCGGGCCAGCTCGCGGAACTCCCGGATCTTCAGGACCACGGCCTCCTGAGGGAGCCTGGTCTGGTCGAGCAGCTCGACCGCACCGTCGCGGTAGCTGATCGGGGTGATCATCCCTCTCAACTTTAGGAGCCCGCCCTCGGGCTGTGAAGTCCTTTGACACCCCCGGCCAGGGCCGCAAACTGCTCCATCCGAAAGAGCCCGAGGAGGTGGAGGTTCCCCACATTCACCATCTCCAGGCCCGCCGCCCGCGCGGCATTGTAGCAGCGGATCGCCTGCTCCAGCGGGGTGACCTCGAGGTCGGCCATCGCGAAGTCGCCGTGGAAGATGAGGAGCGAGTAGGGTATCCCCCGATCGAGCGCGGCGATGAACTCCGCGATCCTTCCGACTTCTTCCGCATCGACATACCCCGGGACGAGCAAGGTCGTGGCCGTGAGGAGGTGATGCTTCGCTCGGGGCCGATACTCCTGGGCGATCATCGCGAAGTTCTCGTAGGCCCGGCGGTTCGAGACCCCGCTCAAGGCCAGGCTCAGCCGCTCGTGCCAGGCCTTCAAGTCGAATTTGATGATCCCGCCGGACTCGAGGGCTAACTCGACCGCCCGCCGGACCAGCGAGGGGTGCCCGCAGCCGTTCCACTCCCAGCAGATTCGAAGCTCCCTCCCTCGGCTTCGGGCCGCCTCGAGAGCCGCGGCGCTCGCTCGGAGGGCGAATGGCAGCTGGGGCTCGGGCGAGCCGCCGAAGTGGCAGATGCAGCGGACCCTGGGCCGGAGGGCCAGGCTCACGAACTCTTCCAGCTCGATCTTGGTTCCCCCGCTTAAATACTTGTGATGAGCATTCTGGCAGAAGAGGCAGTCGAAGTTGCACCCGAAGTAGAAGGCCGCGAGGTTATAAGCTGAGCTCGCAGTTCTAGCTCGCTGGCAGGGCTCGCAGAACCAGGCGGCGCAGCAATTCGTGGGGATCGGGTCGTAGTAGGTGTGGGCGAGGGCCTCATCGCAGCCAAGGTCCATGACTTGCTCGAGCTTGCCACCGCGGTTCCCTCGCAGGCCGCAGTAGCCCCGCCCGCCCTCGGGGATGAGGCAGCCGTTGCTGCAGAGGCTGCAGGGGAGTCCATCTCCAGCTTTAGGAACCTCGGGCGGGAGGCCCAGGGCCTTCCGGACCCGCCGGTGCGGCGCGAGCAGCCGCTCCATGGCGGCGGACTTGAGGCATTCGTAGCAGAGGCCGATCTCACTGGAGATCAGGCCCGCCCGGCCGCAGGACTCGCAGCGCTCCATTGCTCCTCACAGGCTCAATCTACACCGCTGGGTCGCGTTGCTCAACCTTGCGGCCTTTTGCTGTATAATCAAACTCGGAGTTGCCGATGAGAAGAGCGCTCGTCCCGCTGGCGTTGGCACTTTGGCTTTTCGCTCCCCTCATTGCCCGGGCTCAAGGGGAAAGGATCGAGCTCCTGGTGGCCGAGGGAGTGATCGACTCGATCATGAGCCGGTTTATCGCCCGCGGGATCGCCCAGGCGGAGCAGGCCGAGGCTCAGTGCCTGATCATCCAGCTCGACACCCCCGGGGGGCTCGACTCGGCAATGCGGGAGATCGTGCAGAAGATCATGGGCGCGCGCGTCCCCGTGGTGGTCTATGTCGCCCCGGAGGGAGCCAGAGCGGCCTCCGCCGGGGTCTTCATCACCCTAGCAGCCCATGTGGCGGCGATGGCCCCGGCCACCGACATCGGGGCGGCCCATCCGGTCTCGATCGAGGGCGAGCTCCCCGAGACGATGGAGACGAAGGTGGTGAACGAGGCCGCGTCCTACATCCGGACGATCGCCGAGCGGCGCGGGAGGAATGTCCAGTGGGCCGAGGACGCCGTCCGGAAGAGCCTCTCACTGACGGCCCAGGAGGCCCTGAAGCAAGGGGTGATCGACCTGGTCGCCAGCGACCTTGAGGATCTCTTGCGCTTGCTGGACGGGCGAGAGGTCGAGACCGCCTGGGGCCGGCTCACCCTGAAGACCGCCGGGGCGGAGATACACAGGATAGAGATGAGCTTCCCGGAGCGGTTCATCCACCGGATCATCGACCCGAACATCGCCTACATCCTCTTCACTCTGGGGGTCTGGGGGATCATCGCCGAGTTCTACCATCCGGGGGCGATCCTCCCCGGCCTCACGGGCGCGATCCTCTTAATCTTGGCCTTCATCGCCTTCGGGAGCCTCCCGGTGAACTGGGGCGGGATCGCCCTGATCATCCTGGCAGTGATCCTCTTCATCCTCGACATCAAGGTGAGCGGGTTCGTGCTGAGCGTCTTCGGCGGGATCGCCTTCGCCCTGGGGTCGCTCCTCCTCTTCCGCCCCTTCGGGGTCCGCGCCCCGGCCCTCCCCGAGCTGGCGGTCAACCCCTGGCTCGTGGCCGGGACGACTTTAGCAATCGGGGCCTTCTTCATCTTCGTGATTGCCAAGGTCGTCCAGATCCATCGCGAGCGGGTGACGAGCGGCGTGGCCCGCGTCTTCGGCGCGCGCGGACTGGCCTTGACCGACCTGAACCCGCGCGGGGTCGTCTGGGCCGAGGGCGAGGAGTGGTCCGCCGAGGCGCTCGACCCGCCCATTGCTAAGGGCGAGGAGGTGCGGATAGTCGAAGTGCAGGGGCTGACGGTAAAGGTAGCAAGGGCCAAGGAAGAAGGAGGTAGAGATGGAGCTGGGTAGCGTCGTTCTGATCGTGGTCGTTGCGCTCTTCGCGCTGATCATCCTCTCCATGGCGGTCAAGATCGTCCGGGAGTATCAGCGCTTGGTCGTCTTCCGGCTCGGGCGAGCACTGGCCAAGGACAAGGGGCCGGGGATCGTCTTCCTGATCCCCTTCGTCGATCGGCCGGTCTGGGTCGATCTCCGGGAGCAGTTCCTCGATATCCCGCCCCAGACCTGCATCACCAAGGACAACGCCCCGATCTCCGTGGACTTCCTCATCTACTGGAAGGTCGTTGACCCGCGGGACAGCGTGATTCAGGTGGCGAACTTCGCCGGGGCCTCGCAGGGGATCGCCACGACCACCCTCCGCGCGGTGATCGGGGACATCGTCCTCGACGATGTCCTGGCCAAGCGGGACGAGATCAATCATGTGCTGCGGGCCAAGCTCGATGAGGTCACCGACCGCTGGGGAGTCAAAGTGACCTCGGTCGAGATCCGCGAGATCCTCCCCCCCAAGGATGTCATGGAGGCGATGACCCGTCAGATGTCGGCGGAGCGGAACCGGCGGGCCATGGTCACCGAAGCGGATGGGAAGCGCGAGGCGGCGATCAAGGTCGCAGAGGGCGAGAAGCAGTCCGCGATCTTGAAGGCCGAGGGGGACCGCCAGGCGGCGATCCTCCGGGCCGAGGGGTTCTCGCTGGCCTTGGACAAGATCTTCGCCGTGGCCAAGACGGTCGACGCCAAGACCCTCTCGCTCCAGTATCTGGAGGCGCTCAAGGCGCTCGGGGCGAGCCCGGCCACCAAGTTCATCTTCCCCATGGAGTTCGCCGAGTTCTTGAAGCCCCTCACTGGCTTCGCCAAGGGGGCCTTCGCGGGAGGAGGGGGCGAAAAGGGCTAGGCTCTCCGAATCCTTGGCAATGCGGCCTAAGGCAGCTCTGATCGCCCTGCTCTTGCTCCTCCAGGTCGGAGCAGGGTCGGCGGCGTCGGGGGAATTGCTTACCTACCTCGCAGACGCCACAGGCTGGAACAACGCTCAGAAGATCGTCGTCAGCGCGGACGGGACGATCCACATCGTCTATCAGCAGCGGCTGGGCTCGGGCACGGAGCAGGACCTCTTTGCCTATGCTCGCTCCCGAGACGGTCAGAACTGGGAGATCGCAAGCTGCAAGGGCCGCTGGCCGGCGATCGCGCTCGAGCTCGCGAGCGATGAGATCTACATAGCATTCGTCCGCCGCCTAGCCGAACGGGACGAGCTCCGCCTGCGGCGAATGGCACAGGACGGCGGGACGGAGCTGCTCCTCACCAGCTCGGCCCCGGGGTCTCTCCTCTTCCCGGCGGTCGCTGTGGCGGCCGGCCGGGTTCATCTGGCCTGGGAGGCCCACCTCGGCGGGAGGAGCTCCATCGCGCACGCCGAGCTAGAGCTGGCGAGCCAGCAGTTGATGATTGAGACAGTCGCTGAGGGCGACCGCGGGCTCTACTTCCCGTCCCTCGCGGTCGGGCCCGACGGGGTCCACCTCGTTTGGGAGGAGGAGGTCGACGGTCTCCGTCATCGGATCGTCCATGCGTGGCGAGAATCTTCACGCTGGCAGGTCGACGCCATTCCAGAAGAGGGCGAGCTGCTCAATGCCCACTATCCAGCGCTGGACTATCACCCCGATCTCCGGGTATACGAGCTGGTGTTCGCCCGTTACGATGCCGCGGGGAATGCGATCTACTACCGCGCCCTCGGGGCGCGCGGCTGGAGCGAGCCGGAGTGCCTGAGCTGCTGGCTCGAGAGCGGGTATTGGAGCTTCCCCACAGTCGAGGACGGGAATGTCGTCTGGGGCCGGCAGGTGGCCGCCGGCTGCCCCGAGGGGCCGCTCTTCTACAGCCATCTCTCCGGCAGGTCCTGGAGCGAGCCGCAAGCCCTGGAGGGCGACTTCGCGGCCTTCCCTCACCTCTTCCGCTTGGGGGACAAGCTTTATCTCGTCTGGACCGACCGCGATGTGCAGAGCCCGATATTAAGGCTGGTAAGGTATCGGCAGCTTCAGATTTCGCAGGGATCGCCCTAGCCTTGTTCAACACATCCTCATCCGATGAGAAGCTGCGGATGCGCGACTCGAAAGGCTGACTTGCTGGAGCGAAGAGCTTGGGCCTGAATGAGCGCTCACTACATGAGCTGATCGGGCTCCTCGAGCGCGGGGAGGCCTCGCTCGAGGAGATCATCCACGATCTTTATCGGGCGATCGAGGAGAAAGATAACTCCATCCGGGCCTACCTCGAGCTCGCCGACCGGGAGGAGCTGCTCGCCCAGGCCAGGGCCAACGCCTCAAAGCCCCTCCGGGGCCTCCCGATCGCCATAAAGGACAACATCTCCACCGTGGGCTTTCGGACCACCTGCGGCTCCCGCTTCTTGCGCGATTTTGAGCCGATCTACGATGCGACCGTCGTCAAGCGGCTCAAGGCCGCGGGGGCCACGATCCTGGGGAAGACCAACCTCGACGAGTTCGCCATGGGCTCCTCGACCGAGAACTCCGCCTTCTTCCCCACGAGGAACCCCCACGACCTCGAGCGGGTCCCCGGCGGCTCATCCGGGGGCTCGGCCGCGGCCGTGGCGGCCCACGAGGCCCTCGCGGCCCTGGGGAGCGACACCGGCGGCTCGATCCGCCAGCCCGCGGCCCTCTGCGGGGTCGTCGGCCTGAAGCCGACCTACGGCCTGGTCTCGCGTTATGGCCTGGTGGCCTTCGCCTCCTCGCTCGACCAGATCGGGCCGCTCACCAAAGATGTCCGAGATGCGGCCCTCCTCCTCTCGATTATCGCCGGCCGGGATCCCCTGGACTCGACCTCGATCGACGGCGATAATGTGGATTACACTCGCGAGCTGGGTGAGGGGATCCGTGGCTTCCGGATCGGCCTCCCGAGAGAATACCTCCGAGAGGGGCTCTCGGAGGAGGCGCTGGCGAGGGTCGAGGAGTGGAAGGCTATCTTCAAGGACTTGGGAGCCGAGCTACGCGAGATCTCCTTGCCCCATACGGAGTATGCTATCCCCACTTACTACCTGATCGCCTCTGCCGAGGCCTCCGCCAACCTCGCAAGGTTCGACGGCGTCCGCTACACCTCGAGGGCGAGCGAGGAGTCCCTCGAGGAGCTCTACTCCGCGAGCCGGGACCGCGGCTTCGGCCCGGAGGTGAAGCGGAGGATCATGCTCGGGACCTATGCCCTCGCGGCCGGCTACTACGAGCAGTGGTATGGGAAGGCCCAACGGGTCCGGAGGCTCATCAAGGAGGACTTCGAGCGGGCCTTCCAGGAGGTCGAGCTGGTCCTCACCCCCACCTCCCCGACCCCGGCCTTCAAGCTGGGCGAGCGGGTCGCGGACCCTCTCCAGATGTATCTCTCCGATGTCTACACCGTCCCGGCCAGCCTCGCCGGCCTCCCGGCGATCTCGGTCCCCGGGGGTGAGGTCGGGGGCCTCCCCTTCGGGCTCCAGCTCATCGCCCCTCATCTTCAGGAGGGGCGCCTCCTCCGGGCCGCCTACGCCTTCGAGCGGGCCTTCGGGCCTAGGCCAGCCAGGCCCAGAGCCCCAGGAGGGCGAAGATCCCAGAGGCGAGCCAGAACCGGACCGTGATCTGGGGCTCCTCCAGCTCGCGGTTCGGCAATAGGAAGCGATAATCGACCCCCTTGGCCCGCTCGAAGTGGTGGTGGAGAGGGCTCACCTTGAAGATTCTTATCTTGAAGAGCCGGTAGCTCGCCACCTGGAGCATCACCGAGAGGGCCTCGGCGACCAGCACCCCTCCGAGCAGCGGGAGGACCAAGCTCGCCCCGGAGAGCAACGCGAGCATCCCGAGGAAGCCCCCCAGGGCCAGCGAGCCGGTATCGCCGAGGAAGACCCGGGCGGGGTAGCAGTTGAACCAGAGGAAGCCCCCGAGCGCGCCGGAGAAGATGACGATGGCCCCCCAGAGGTCCAGCGCGGGCTCGCCCCGGAGGACCCAGAGGAAGGGGAGGAGCACTATCACGGTCACGCCCGTGGCTAAGCCGTCGAGCCCGTCGGTGAGGTTCATCGCGTTGGTCGTGCAGACCAAGACCAGGATCGCGAGGAGGCCGTGGAGCCAGAGTGGCATCTCGAGCCAGAGCTGGGCGAAGGGGACCTTCGCCTCAGCGGGGATGCCGGCGAGCCGCAGGGCCCAGAAGAGCGTGCCGGCGAGCGCGAGCTGCAGCAGGAGTTTATAGCGAATGAGCAGGCCGAGCGACCTCCTCCTTGCCAGCGCGAGCAGGTCGTCGAGCAAGCCGATCCCGCCGTAGCCGAGCGTCGCCCCCAGCAAGAGGAGGAGCCGCGGCGAGGGGATGCCCTCCCAGGACCAGGCCACGAGCAAGGTCGCAGCGAAAACGAGCAGCACTACGAGTCCCCCCATCGTGGGGGTCCCCTCCTTCTTGGCGTGGATCTCCGGGCCGTATTCGCGGATATGCTTGCCCAGCCGGAGGCGGCGGGCCACACGGAGAAAAGCCCAGCTCCCGACCAGGGAGAGGAGGAAGGCCAACAGCCCGAGCTCGAGGTAGTTCACCATCGGTGATCAAGGCTACACTCCCGGGAGGGCCCCTCCACGCCCGCTTGTCCATCTCGCGAGGGAAGCGTTAGAATTTCACGATATGATCAGAATGGGCCTAGGAATCGACTTCCACCGCTTCGCGCCCGGGCGCAAGTTGATCCTCGGGGGGGTCGAGATCCCCTACGAGCGGGGCCTGGCTGGCTATTCCGACGCCGATGTCCTGACGCACGCGATCTGCGATGCCCTCCTCGGCGCGGCCGGCCTGGGGGACCTCGGCCAGCACTTCCCCGATACCGATCCCAGGTTCAAGGACATCTCCAGCCTCGCCCTCCTCAGAGAGGTCCTCCAGATGCTCCGCGCTCGCAAGTATCGGGTGAACAACATCGATGCCTGCCTCGTGGCTCAAGAGCCCCGGCTCGCGCCCCATCTCCCCGAGATGGCCGCTCAGCTCGCGGGAGCCATACGGATTGAGAAGGGCATGATCAACATCAAGGCCACGACGCCGGAGGGGCTGGGTGCGCTCGGGCGGGGCGAGGGGATCGCCGCCTACGCCGTGGCGACGCTACGGGCCGCGGAGGAGCCGGAGGATGTCGTTGTAGGTGATGAGGAGCACTAGGCCCATGAGGATCACGAGTCCGATGTAATGGACTAGGCTCTCGCGCTGAGGGGGGATCGGCTTGCCCCGGATCAGCTCGTAGAGGATGAAGGCCGCGCGGGAGCCGTCGAGCCCAGGGAAGGGGATGAGGTTGATCAGCCCGCCCACGACCAGGCTGAGGGCGGCGAGGAGCGTGAGGAAGGGGAGCAGCCCCTCGGCCAGGCTCTGGCCGATGATCGAGGCGATCCCCACCGGCCCGGTGAAGGCCTCCCCGGGGGGGATCGCCCCGGTGAACAGCCCCTTGAACCCGGTGTAGAAGCCGAGGACGACGTTCTTCACCCAGAGCAGCCCAACCCCGAGGCTCGTGGGGAATGGGACCCGCTGGGTCAGCTCGCTCCCGGTGAAGTAGACCCCGATGATGTATCGCCCCTCCTCAAACTTCGGCTGGATCGTAAGCCGCTCGAGCTGGCCTCCCCGTTCGACCTCGACCGTGAGCGGGAGGCCGGCCTCGCCCCGCTCGCGGACTGCCCGTTGGAACTGCTCGAGGAAGTAGATCCTCCGCCCCTCCGCACTCAGGATCCGATCGCCCTCCTGCAAGATCCCGCGTGAGGGGCTGTCAGGAGGGAAGTCCGCGACTTGCAGGTAGGGGACCCTGATCAGGCCCACGACGAGCACCATGATCACCAGCGCCGCGAGGATGTTCATCGTCGGCCCGGCGAGGACGAGCGCCATCCTCGTGAGCGGCGGCTTGTTGAGGAAGAGCCTCTGGGGAGGAACCCGCTCGTCCTCCTCGCCGCCCGAGCCGTCCCCCGCCACCCGGACATACCCCCCGATGGGGAAGATCCGGAGGGAGTATTGGGTCTCCCTGCCCCGGAAGCGGAGGATCGCCGGGCCGAAGCCGAGCGCCAGCTCGTGGACCCAGATCCCGCTCAGCTTGGCGAGGAGGAAGTGCCCGCCCTCGTGGATCAGGACGATGAAGCCGATCGTGATCAAGAAGCCGATGAGGGTGACGAGCACGCTCATCGCTCGAGCCTCCTTGCCCTGATCCTCAGGGCTCTCCTGGTGGCCTCTGTCACCTTGTAGTCCTCACTTATTCTCAGCCCCACCACCCAGACGATCCCCCGCCGATCGCAGACCAGCGGAACCTGGCCGCGCTCGCGCTGAGGGACCTTCTCATCGACGAACAGGTCCTGCAGCTTCTTTGTCCCCCTCATCCCGAGCGGGCGAAAACGGTCGCCCGGCCGCCAAATCCTGAGCGTTAGCGGCTCAGCTATTCTATCGCGATCAACCAGCACCTGCAACCGTTCCTCGGCGAACACTCCCGGCGGCTCGGCCTCCTCCAGGGTGAGCTCCCAGCCGATCTCATCCAGGGTGTTCTTGCCCAGGGAGAGAGGGAATTCGTAGCCCCGAGGCTCGGCCTCTTCTCTTCCGGCCTTGGTCAAGATCAGCCTATCCCCCTCGCGCCGGAAGCGAACCCCGCCGGGGAGATCGAGCTCTAGTCGCTGCTGGGGCCGCCGGCTCAGCTCCAACATCTTCTGGAGGTGGCCGAACTCCAGGTCCCGCAGAGTGCCCCGAACCCGGCGGACCGCCTCGCGGAGGACGGTGGACTGGAGGAGCGGTTCCTCCCCCAGCAGCTTCCGTCGATCCAAGAGAAGCTCGTCAGCTCCACGAGAGATGATCATCTGCTCTAGCCGAGCTTCAGCCAGCCCCTCGAGATAGTCCGCAGCCTGGCCCAGCAGTTGGGCCGTCTGAGCCAGCCGGGCTGCGATGTTGGGGCGATAGGTCTCGAGCAGCGGGAGGAGCTCGAGCCGGACCCGATTTCGCAGGTGGTGAAGCTCCAGGTTCGTCCGATCCTGCCGGTATTCCAGCCCCTGCTCACCAGCGAACTGCTCGATCTCCGCTCGCGAGCAGTTGATGAGCGGGCGGATGAGCCGGCCCCGGACGGGGGCCATCCCGCGCAGGCCGGCCAGCCCTGCGCCGCGGATCAAGTTGAGGAGGAGCGTCTCGACCAGATCGTCCCGCTGGTGGGCGAGGGCGACCTTGTCGGCTGCCACCTTGGCGGCGGCCTCCTCCAAGAACTGATACCGGACCTCGCGGGCCGCCTCCTCGAGCGAGAGGCCCCGCCCCTCGGCGTAGGCCGGGACATCACGAGCCTCCAGCACTAGAGGGAGATCGAGCCTCCTCGCCTCCGCGGCCACGAACGCCGCGTCGGCCTCGGAATCCGCGCCGCGGATCCGGTGATCGAGGTGGGCCATAGCAAGAGAGACGCCCAGCTCGCCCCGCAGCTCATAGAGCAGGCGGAGGAGAACTACGGAGTCGACCCCGCCGGAGACGGCCACGAGGACCCGCTCCCCCGGCGTGAGCATCCCATAGCGGCTGATGGTCCGTCGAACCTTATCGCGCATCCGATCTTGATTATGCTCCCCGATGCGCGCCGGTTCAACCGCCTGACCTGGCTCGCCGCGGTTCGATAGGCTCTTGGTCAGGGAGGTCAAGAGGTTGTATCCTCGGCGGCGGCTTCCTCTTGCAGCCAGCCCTTGATCTGGCTGGGGCGAGTGCGAATGAGGGAGTTGAGCGACCTGATGGAGAGAGCGCTCCTGGAGATCGACGGCTCGCTCGGCGGAGGCTCGGTCCTGAGGCTGGGAATCGGCCTGGCCGCGGCCCTGAAAAGGCCGGTCAGGATCTACAACATCCGGAAGAGCCGGCCCAATCCCGGGCTGGCGGCCCAGCACCTCGCCGGGCTCCTGGCCGTGGCGGAGCTATGTGAGGCCGAACTAGAGGGGGCCAAGCTCGGCTCCCAGGAGGTCCTCTTCAAGCCCGGCGAGATCAAGAAGACCCAACTGAGGCTCGAGATCGAGACCGCCGGCTCGGTCGGGCTGGTCCTCCAGACCTTGCAGCTCGCCTGCCTCGGGGCCAAGCAGCCGGTGAGGGTCAAGATTGAGGGCGGCGGGACCTTCGGGAAGTGGGCTCCGCCGCTCCCTTACTTCAGGCTCGTCAACTTCGCGCTCCTTAGGGGCTTCGGCTACGAAGCAGAGGTCCGGGTCGAGCGGGAGGGCTTCTACCCCAAGGGCGGGGCCCGTGCTGAGGCGGTCCTCTATCCAGCCAAGATCGCCGGCCCGCTGGAGCTGAGCGAGCGGGGGAGGCTCCTCCGGGTCAAAGGGGTCTCGATCGCCTCCCATTACCTGCGGGAGGCGCGGGTAGCCGAGCGGCAGGCCGAGGCCGCGAAAGCGCTGCTGCGGGGCCTTGATGCTCCGGTGGAGATCAGCACGGCCTACGCCGACACGCGCTCTCCCGGCTCGGGGATCGTTCTGGCCGCAACCTTCGAGAAGACCGTCCTCGGCGGGGACGCCCTTCGCGAGCGGGGGAAGCGGGCGGAGGAGGTGGGCCAGGAGGCGGCCCAGCAACTGCTCGAGGACCTCGAGAGCGGGGCGACACTCGACCGCTACATGGCCGACCAGATCATCCCCTTCATTGGCCTCTTCGGGGGGCGGTTCCGCGCCCCCCGGCTCACCGAGCACTTGAGGACAAACCTGGCCTTGATCGAGCGACTTCTGGGGAAGCGGCTCGCCCTCGCCGACCTCTGGGTCAGTGCCGTATGAGCATGAGCGAGCTCGGGCCTTGACTCCGCTGCAAGGGATATGGTATAAGTGAGCCGGTATCCCGAAAGGGCAAACTCACGGGAACGTGAGGGCGCAAAGCCACGAGGCAGGCTCCGCCTGCACCATATGAGCAGCCCTGCGGGCTGCGGCAGAGGTGCAGGGGCCTGTCGGCCGGGCTGCGGAAGGATGCTCGTCACCGCATCCTTCAGCGTAGGCCCTCTCGAAAAGGAGGAAGGAGGGTCTTACGATGGAGGCGCAGAAGGGGTTTAGCTCTCTTCTCATCCGGTCAATCGGGTTGGCCATCATCGGTTCGCTCACCCTGCTCTTCCCCGGCCATTTGGATCACCTGACCAGCGCCCAGATGATGGCCTATCCCCCGGTCCCGCTCGCGATATGGAGCGACGGCCATAATGCCACAGAGGATATCGCCTACGGCCTGGCCGTGGACTTTCGTGGAGAGGTGGTCGTCGTCGGAACCTCAGGGATCATCAAGTATTCTGAGGCGGGGCGGAAGCTCTGGGAAGCGCCCTACGCCGGGATAGCCTATGGCGTGGCGACCGACTCCTTGGCCGATATCGTCGTGGCCGGCACAGCCGGCTTGGTCAAGCTCAC
Organism: Candidatus Acetothermia bacterium; assembly: GCA_024653345.1. Classification (GTDB taxonomy): domain Bacteria; phylum Bipolaricaulota; class Bipolaricaulia; order RBG-16-55-9; family JANLFV01; genus JANLFV01. The sequence continues at coordinate 32,365 of JANLFV010000010.1, read as the reverse complement.
CTCCGCGGGGGAGCGGCTCTGGGCCGTAGCTGGCGAGTTTCATAAGGTCGCGGCCATGGCAGGCGATCGGCTCGTCGTCTGTGGCCCCGCGGGCGTCGAGGTCTACAGCCCCGCAGGGGAGAGGCTCGCGAGCCTGGCCTACCCCGGCGAGCCCTCTGGCCTGGCCGGCTCCGGCGACATAGTTGTAGTCATCGGGTCTGCCGGGATTGCGGAATATTACCTCCAGGCTGGAGAGCGGCTCTGGCAGATTCCTTGTCCGGGCGAGCCGACGGGCGTGGCCCTTGATTCTCAGGGGAGCGTGCTCATCGTCGGCTCGGGTGGGATCGCCAAATATAGCCCTACCGGCCGGCTCATCTGGCAGGAGCCCTTCCTCGGGGAGCCCCAAGGGGTCGCGACCCTCCCGGCGAAGGAGCCCCTCCAAGGGGATGAAATCGTCGTAACTGGCGGCCACAAGGGCGCGGCAGGCTGGGACTACCGGACGGTCAAGTATAACTCAGAAGGGGAGGAGCTCTGGGAGGTCCGCTACGACGGCGGCCTGGGGGACGACATCCCCTATGCCGTGGCCGCAAGCCCGGCCGGCCGGATCTATGTGACCGGGGCCTCGACCCTAGCAAAAGAGGCGGCGGTGGACGAGGACTACTACACCATCCAGTATGGCGAGAAGCCTCTGCCGGAGGCGGTGGAAGGCCTGGAGGGCCACGAATGCCTGCCGGGGACGCTCCCACTGGCGGAGTTCGAGCTCTCTAATCCCAGTCCCCTGACCGATGAGCTCATCTTCTTCATCAACCGTGCCCATGATCCCGACGGCTACCTTGTCGCCTGGAGCTGGGCCTTCGGGGATGGGAATACCTCTCGGGCCTGGGAGCCGGAGCATCGCTATGGCCGGAAAGGGCGCTACACCGTCACACTCACGGTCGTGGATAACGACTTCTGCACCGCCACCGCGGAGGGGATGGTCGAAGTGGGGAACCGCCCGCCGGAGGCCGACTTCACCTGGGCTCCCTTGACCCCGACGGACCTCGAAGAGGCCCTCTTCACCCCGGAGTTCGCGGACCCAGACGGGGAGATCGCCCTGGTCCGCTGGGAGCTTGGGGATGGGACGGTCGTGGAATGGGAGAGCGCGCGGGAGTTCGGCCCGCCGGGCCAGCGGAACCAGCTCGGCCATCAATACCCCGATGACGGGATCTACACCGTCCGCATGATCGTGGCCGACGATGACGGTGCCGAGGCCGAGGTGATCAAGGAGATCACCGTCCTCAATGTCCCGCCGGAGGCGAGCTTCACCTGGGAGGCAGGAGAGCTTCGAGCGGACTTCACCTGGACGGTGGACCGCGAGACGCACGGAAGCTATCCCCCCGGCTTTGACCCGACTGAGCTGATGGCCGGCCTCGACGTCCCATTCGATGTCCCGACTGAGCTGGATGATGTCCTCTTTGAAGACCGCTCTGGTGCAGGTGCGATCTACTTCTCCGCAGCGGGAGTCGACCATGATGGTCAAATCGTAAGCTGGCATTGGGACTTTGGTGATGGAGAAAGCTCCGAGGAGCAGAACCCCTCCCATTAATATGGACAGGCCGGGACCTATCATGTCGCGCTCACCGTCACTGATGACGACGGCGATATCTCAACCTATGAGGCCGATGTGGAGAGCGGGGAGATCGTCACCTGGCGGTGGGAGGGGGCGGAGTATTTCCCCCACTTTGAGCCAGGGCCTGAGCCGCCCCCATGGTGGGATCCATACCACTGCTCGTTCTTCTCCGAGGAGCAGAATCCGACGGCCTGGTTTGAGGATGAATGCTTTTTCGAACTGACCCTAACAGTCTGGGATGCCTCGGGGAACAGCGACTCTATCACAAGACCTTTCTTAGTGCTCAATGTCCCGCCGGTGGCCGACTTCTCCTGGCATTTCGAGCAGCCGCCGGATTTGCTGCCAAGCTGCGCCGAAATAGGCGCTGGCAACTTGGCCTGCCAGGAGCCGGAGATCCCGCCCGACGCCGGTGTCATTGCTTTCGAGGACCTCTCGTATGACAGTGGGCAATGGTCCCGGGTTGTCGAGTGGGAATGGATATCTAATCCTCTTCTTTCCTGCTGGGAACCGGAGGAGGGCTGCCTCAGCGTTGGCGAGCCGAAGCTAATAGGACTCTCTGTGCCAGACCCCGGTTGGCCAGGACCTAGGCATCCACGATACCTCCTTGCCGGAGACTTTGAAGTTCAGCTCTCCGTCTGGGACGATGACGACGCGGGCGGCGAGGACTATCCCTCTTCCAACACCACCCAGACGGTCACCATCGCCAACATCCCGCCCTATGCCGCCTTCGAGTGGGAGGATCTAGGGAGTAGCAGTGAGGCTGCTTATCCTTTTTCTTGCTATGAGGTTGTGCACCTGGAAGCTGTGAAGCCGGGAGGCCCCCCCTCAAGGTACTGGATCCATCGGGTGAATGGAGCGCCCGATTGCGGCGCGAACATCGCTCCCTGGGTCGACGGCCTGGTCAGGATTGAAGTCGAGTCAGTGTTCGGACAGCTCGAGATAACGGAGACTTTGCCCGAGGGATGGGAGTATTCCGGCGTCCAGGGAGATTGTCTCAACGTTGACGAACAAGGACCGAATTACTGGAGAGGCACGATCGATCTGGCCAGTTGCTCCGGAGAGAGCAGCATCTCTTATGGATTGCATCCACCCTACGAGGGCCCGCTGGGCACGTATCGCATCAACACAACCTATGTCTTCAGTTCTGAAGGCACTGGCCAGTTCGTTTTGGAGAGATCCTACTCCGTGACTCTCTCAGCAATGGTCAATGTTACACAATGGATGGACTTCCATGGCCTTGGGGCTTGGCATGGCAGCGCCGATCCCAACGGCGATGAGGTCACCTGGGACTGGGAGTTCTCGGTCCCCACCTACGGTGGTCCTGTGCCCATCGAGCCCATCGAGCCACCGCCCCCTCCAGTCTCGGGCTACACTGATCACGGTCAAGACCCAACGGGAGATTACTGCCAATCGGGCTCTTGCAGTTTCCAGTTCTCCGGGGTGGATACAGGAGCATTGTCTTGCACAATGGACTCGGCATCGGGCTGGTACTGGACAGCAGAACTTCCCGTTACTCTAACGGTGACCGACGAGCTGGGAGCCTCAACGACCGTAGAGGCAACGATCCCCCTGAGTGGGCCGTGTGACTAGGGAGCGGATATTGAGCACAGCTTAGGCCTGCCTGACAGGGTTTGAAGGGATGCATTGCTAGCCCAAGGGTCTTTCCACGCTGGAGGGCAGGCTATGTAACGGAGATTACTTTCACCAGCCAGGCCTGTCAGTAGAATCCCCGCGGAGGCAAGGATGGCGGGGCTGGGGTTACTGCTCAGAGGAGCGTCCAAGGTCGGTATTTTCGCTCTTGCCTTCTGGGTCCTGGCCTATCCTGCCCTGAGCGAGGAACTCTCCGGCAGGTGGGAGATCGGGGCCGAGCTGGTCCCTCAGACCACGAGCTACGAGACCTCGGCCTTCGACCTCGGGCTCTACTCCCAACTGGACCTCGGGTTGGACTACGAAGGCCTCGGCTTCGACGGGACACTTTTCTTCTCCAACCTGGGGCTGAGAACGGTCTGGCTCGGCTGGGAGGCGACCTTCCCCATGGGAGAGGCCATAGCAGCGGCGATGAAGCGGACGCTGGCCTCAAACGATTGGGTCAAGGTCCTCCGCTCCTTCCCCTCCCCCGTCCGCCCGGGCGAGGCCTTCGCGGTGACGATCATCATCGAGGCCTTACAGCCGATCCCACCGGGCGTCGAGTTCACCCTGCTCGAGGAGCTCCCCCGCGGCTGGCCCATCGAGCCGATCGCGCCCCCGGGGGTGAGGATCGCTAAGGAATCGCTTCAATGGACAGTCACCTTGGCAGCCCCGGGAGCTCGCGAGGAGATCAGGTATATCGGCTATGTCCCTTCTGAGGCCGCCCCGGGTTCTTACACCATCACGGGGACGGTCCGGTCCGCGCTCTTCCCCGACCTGGACTTCAGCGACGCGATCGAGCTCATCCTCCAACCTCTCGCTATCCCGGCGAGAACCAGGCTCAGCCAGGATCTGATCTTCACCGGCGGGACCGAGCTGGCCTTCAAGTCGATGCTCTTCAGCGCCTCGGCCATGCTAGACCCGCGGCTCAAGCTCACCAACTACTTCAGCCTCTACGATCTCGGGCCGGCTCAGACGCCCTCGCTCGCTAGCCGTGATACCCTCATCATTGACGGCGAGACCTCGGGAGGGATCAAGGCCAAGCTCGCACTGAAGTTCTCCTCGGACTCGGCCCTGGCCTTCGACTCCGGCTCCCTCCAGATCAGCGGCCTCTCCATCGAAGGGGTGCTGATACGCAGCACTACTCTTTTCAACCAGGTAGGACTCCAGCGGATCTCTATGGAGCTCGATTACTCCACCACCATTCTCGGGGTCCCGCTTGCGCTCAAGGCCCTGATCGCCGCTGGCGACAAGCTGGAGCTAGAGCTGGACTACTACACCCTCAGGCTCACCTTCCCCTTCGACGGCCTCTTCCGGCTCTACGACTACTACGGCCCTCTGAAGTATGATGGCGACGATGACGGCGCCGAGGAGGAGCACTTCGAGCTGAAGCGCCGCCAGGTCTACCTGGAGTTCGCCCTCGATAAGCTCGACCTCCGGAGCACCAGCACCTTCGAGCCGATCCTTGGGACATCGATAGCGATGGGGCTAACGAGAAGGTCGCCGCTTCCCACCTCGCCCGGCAGGAGCTGCGGCTCAGGCGGGCCCTCAAGGGGCTCACTTTCACCGGCTCCTTCGTTTGGACCGCGGAGGAGGCCCTCGGCGTGCCGCTCCAACTCTCTCTGATCCGCTTCCAGCTGGCCTGCAACTGGAAGGGCCTCAGCCTCACTAGCAATACGGCCTTAGATCTTCAAGACCACTCCTTTGTCCAGACCGTCGAGGCGGGGGTGAGCTTCTAGTCCAGCCCGATCACGCCGAGCATCATTGACACCCCCGCCGGGCTGTGCTAAGTTACCCTTGCCATGGTCAAGCTCCAGCTCCCCCGCGGGATGCGGGATTACCCTCCGGAAGAGAAGATCCTTCGGGAGGAGATCGTCTCCCTGCTGAAGGAGATATTCGAGCGTTACGGCTTCAACCCCCTGGAGACACCGGTCGTCGAGCGTTGGGAGGTCCTGGCCGCGAAATACGGCGGCGGGGAGGAGATCCTCAAGGAAACCTTCGGTTTCCGCGACCAGGGAGGAAGGGAGCTCGGGCTGCGGTTCGAGCTGACCACCTCGCTCGCGCGCTTTGTCGGGATGAACCCTACGCTCAAGCGGCCGTTCAAGGCCTATCAGATCGGCCCGGTCTTTCGCGATGGCCCGATCAAGCGCGGCCGCTTGCGCCAGTTCTGGCAGTGCGATGTCGACACGATCGGGGCCAAGTCGCTCCTCGCCGAGGCCGAGCTGCTCGAGCTGACACTGGACTTCTTTGAGCAACTCGGACTTGATGTGAGAATTGAGCTGAACAGCCGCCGGCTGCTCCAGGAGCTTGCAGCTCAGGCCGAGGTCCCGCCCGGACTGGCGGATTCGGCCATTCTGGCCCTGGACAAGCTGGACAAGATCGGCCCCGAAGGCGTGAGGGAGGAACTGATCACCAGGGGAATTCCTGCCTCAAATGCCGACCGCTTGCTCTACTTCGTGCAGCACTTGCTGACCGATATCCTGGGGGCTAACACCGCGGCCACGAATCTCGAGAAGCTCCAGGCGCTGCGAACCCGGATGGGCAAGAGCCAGGGGCTGGATGAGCTCGAGGAACTCCTCGGCTACATCGATGATCCTCGCGTCATCTTCACCCCCTCGCTCGCCCGCGGCCTGGGCTACTATACAGGCACGATCTTCGAGGTCTTCCTGGCCGATGGCTCGTTCGAGGGTTCCCTCGCTGCCGGCGGGCGCTATGACAACTTAATCGGCCAGTTCCTCGGGACGGGGGAGGAGATCCCTGCAGTGGGGATCTCCTTCGGCCTCGAGCCGATCACCGAGGTAATCCAGGCCAAGCGCGACACGCGAAAGAAGTCGCGGGTCGAGCTCTTCGTGATCCCCATCGGCAAGGTCAAGGAGAGCTGGAAGATCCTGCAACAACTCCGGCGGGCTGGGATCAGGGCCGATATGGACCTCATCGGCCGGGGCGTGAGCGCCAACCTGGAATACGCCAATGCCTACGCCATCCCCTATGTCCTGCTCATCGGCCCGGATGAGCTAGCCCAGGGCAAGCTAAAGCTGCGTGACATGGTCGGAGGAAAGGAGGAGTTGGTCACCCTCTCCGAGGCCATCCTCAGGCTCAAAGGACGGCCTTGAGCGCCACGAGGGCCACCTCGAGCTGGGCCTCGTCCGGCTCGCGCGTGGTGAGCCGCTGCAGCCACAGTCCCGGGGCAATCAACGGGCGCAGCCACTTCGACTCGGCGTGCCGCCCGCTGAACAGCACTGCCTCGTAAGCCACCCCTGCGACGACCGGGAGGAGGAGGATGCGCGAGAGGATCTTCCACAACAGCGGCGGGTTCCCTACCAAGGAAAAGACCAGGATCGCGATGACCGCGACCAGCAGCAGGAAGGATGTCCCGCAGCGGGCGTGGAGGGTCTCATACTTCTTGGCATTCTCCGGGGTCAGCTCTTCCCCGCGCTCGTAGGTGTAGATCGACTTGTGCTCCGCGCCGTGGTATTCCAGGACGCGGCGGATGTCCTTGAGGAGCGTGATCGCCCAAAGATAGACCAGGAAGATGGCGATCCGGATCAGCCCCTCGAGGAAGGCGAAGAGGAGCCCGGCGGACTGGCTGGCAAAGAGGTTCGTCAGCCACAGGGGGAGGATGAAGAACCCGCCGATCGCGATCCCTAAGGCCAGGACGAGGGTCACGGTGAACTCGAGCGGGCCGAACTTCTCCTCCTGCTCCTCGAGGGCCAGATTGGCCGAGAGGTTGAGGGCCTTGATTCCCAGCACGAGGATATCGAAGAGGTTGTAGACTCCGCGAACGAAGGGGACCTTGGAGAGCTTCCGCCAGCTCTGGAAAGGCCTGAGCTCCCGAACCACGATCTCCCCGCTCCCCGGCCGGCGGACGGCCACCACAACCTTCTCGCCGTTCCGCATCATCACGCCCTCGATCACCGCCTGCCCGCCGACGTTGGGCTTCCGCTCGGCGGGGAGGGCGAGGAGCGCGGCCTCTAAAGCCAAGGCTACTTCCCCTTCTCGTATCTCCGGCGGAACCGCTCGACCCGCCCCTCGGTATCGACGAACCGCTCCTCGCCAGTGAAGAAGGGATGGCACTTGGAGCAGATGTCGACCCGCAGGTTGTCCCGGGTCGAGAGGGTCTCCCACTCCGCGCCGCAGGAGCAGCGGATCACTACAGGCTTCATCTCAGGGTGGATCTTCGGCTTCATCAACGCCTCCGTTCGGGCTTAGCGCTTGGAGTATTGCTCGCTCCGGCGGGCCTTGTGGCGGCCGTATTTCTTCCGCTCGACCATCCGCGGGTCGCGGGTGAGGAGGCCGTGATCGCGCAGGACCTTCCTGAAGCCCTCATCGACCCCCAGCAGGGCCCGAGCGACCCCCAGCCGGAGGGCCTCCAGTTGGCCGGTCACCCCGCCGCCGGTGAGCCGGGCCTTGACGTCGAACTTCCCCAGCGTCCCCGTCACCTCGAACGGCTTGAGGGCCACCCGCGCCAGCCGCTCCTTGATGAAGGGATCGGCCGCGAAATACTCCTCCGCGGGGCGGCCGTTGACGATGACCTGGCCCTTCCCCTTCTTCAGATAAACCCGGGCGATCGACTCCTTCCGCCGCCCGACGGCGTGGATCTGGCCGTCGACCTTCTTCGGGAGCCGCGGACTGACCTCGACTGCCGTGCGCTTTGCTTCAACCATCACTTACCTCCGTCAGGTTCACGGCCTGTAATATACCAAGTTCGAGCGCTCGCTGCAATGTAGCGCTGCTGGGCCTCGCTGAGCGAATCGATCTCTAGGCCCAGCGCCCTGAGTGCCAGCTCCGCCACCAGTTGGTCGATCTCCTCCGGGACGGGGTAGAGCCGCGGCTCGAGCCCCGCACGATGCTTCAAGAGATACTCGCCCGTGAGGGCCTGGAGGGCGAAGGAGAGGTCCATGATCTCGACCGGATGGCCATCGGCCGCGGCGAGATTCACCAGCCGCCCCTGGGCCAAGAGGTAGAGCCGCCGGCCGTCGGTCAGCTTAAACTCTTCGACATTCGGGCGGACCTCGCGCCGGGCGACCGCAAGCCCCTTTAGCGCCGGGAGGCTGATCTCGACATCGAAGTGGCCGGCGTTCGCCAGGATCGCCCCGTCCCTCATGAGCTCCAGGCTCTCTTTGTCGATGACATCGATGCAGCCCGTGGCAGTGATGAAGATCTCCCCGAGCTTGGCCGCCTCCCGCATCGGCACGACCCGGAAGCCCTCCATCGCCGCCTCGAGTGCCCGGATCGGGTTGACCTCAGTGACGATCACATTCGCCCCCAGGCCTCTCGCCCGCAGGGCGATCCCCTTCCCGCACCAGCCGTAGCCGGCCACGACCACGGTCTTCCCCGCGATCGAGAGGTTCGTGGTCCGCATGATCCCGTCCCAGACCGACTGGCCCGTCCCATAGCGGTTGTCGAAGAGCCGCTTCATCTCGGCATCGTTGACCGCGAACATCGGGAAGCGGAGCCGCCCTTCCCGCTCCAACGCCCGGAGCCGCTGGACCCCGGTGGTCGTCTCCTCGCAGCCCCCGAGGGGCCTTTGCTCCTGCCGGCTCGTATGGAGGAGCCGCACTAAGTCCCCGCCGTCGTCGATGATCAGGTCCGGCTTTGTATCCAAGACGAGGTTGAGGTGGCGCTCATACTCCTCCATGGGGACGCCGTGCCTGGCGAAGACCGCTATTCCCGTCTCGGCCAGGGCCGCGACCACATCATCCTGGGTCGAGAGGGGATTGCTCCCGGTGACGGCCACCTCGGCCCCCCCGGCCTGGAAGGCCCGGGCCAGGCAAGCGGTCTTGGCCTCGAGGTGGATGCTGATCCCGACCTTCACCCCGGCGAACGGGCGCTCCCGGGCGAACCTCTCCTTGATCCGCCCGAGGAGGGGCATGTGATTGGAGGCCCACTCGAGCTTGAGCCGGCCGCTCTTGGCGAGCCCAGGGTCAGGGATTTCAGCCATGGCGCTCATCTCCCGCTTTCGGCCCGGACCGGCTCGGAGGGGGCCCGCCGCTCCTGCTCCTGGAGGCCCATCTTCTTGGCGATGACCTCATACATCACCTCCGTGGCCCCGGCTCCGATCTTCCACAAACGGATGTCGCGGTAGAGCCGGGCGATATCGTATTCCTCCATGTAGCCGTAGCCGCCGTGGAGTTGCAGGCACTCGTCGGCCACCTCACAGGCCACATCGGCGCAGAAGGCCTTGCACATCGAGACGACCGCGGTAGCATCGAGCCCCTCATCGATCGTCCGGGCCGCGGCGTAGGTGAGCTGCCTCGCCGCCTCGAGCTTCGTCTGGAGCCGGGCGAGCTTGTGGCGGGTCACCTGGAAGTCGGCCAGCCGCCTCCCGAAGAGCTCTCGCTCCTGGGCATACTGGATGGCGTCCTCGATCGCCTGCTGGGCATGCCCGACCATCGCCACGGAGGAGACGAGCCGCTCGATCTGGAGGCCGCTCATCACCTGGTAGAAGCCGCGGTTCTCCTCCCCGATCAGGTTCTCCACTGGGACGGGGCAGTCCGCGAAGGTCAGCTCGCCGGTGTCCGAGCCGTGCATCCCTAACTTCTTCGGCATCCGCTGGACCTCGAATCCCGGGGTTCCCTTCTCGATCAAGAGGAGCGACATCCCGCGGTGGCCGAGCTCCGGCGCGGTCTTGACCAGGACGAAGAAGAGGTCGGCGTTGATGGCGTTGGTGATGAAGACCTTGCTCCCGTTCACGATGTAGTTTTTCCCCTCCCGCCTGGCGGTCGTGCCGATCCCGGCCAGGTCGCTCCCCGCCCCGGGCTCAGTCAGGGCGATGGCACAGATCTTCTTCCCGGAGATGATCTCGGGGAGGAACCGCCGCTGCTGCTCGACGGTCCCGGAGCGGACGAGGTGCGGGGAGGACATGTCGGTATGGACCAGAATCCCCATGACGATCCCCCGGGAGCGGCACCGTGCGAGCTCCTCGACGAAGGCCACGGTCGTCCTCATGTCCGCCCCGGCCCCGCCGTATTCCTCGGGGAACCTGATCCCCAGGAGGCCGAGCTCTCCAAGCCGCTTGAAGACCTCACGCGGGACGAGCCCGGCCTCCTCCCACTCGTCGACGTGGGGGTTCAGCTCCTCCTCCACGAACTGGCGGACCATCCGCTTGAGGATCCGGTGCTCCTCGGAGAAGAACGAATACATCGGATACATTTCCAAGTCCGATTCACCTCCAGGCTCAGCGCGATCATAGCAAGATAGGAGCTCGGTTTGCAATCGGAAGGGAATCGCTCACGATAGGGGGCGGAGAAAGATCAGGCGCGGCCCGCTGAGTGCAACCGCCGTTGCTGAATACCGCCTGGTGGGCGAAGCAGGGCTTGAACCTGCGACCTCCTGCGTGTGAAACAGGCGCTCTTCCACTGAGCTATTCGCCCGCGTAATTCATTTTAGCGCCGCCTCAGGCTTAAGTCAAGCCTCGCGCGGAGGGCCTGCGTGATCCCGGGCATAGCCTCGCAGGGCAAGATGGGGTAAAATCCGCTGGGAGGTCCTGATGAGCACGCGGAACCTGGAGAAGATCTTCGCGCCGAAGCGGATCGCCGTGGTCGGGGCGAGCGACGACCCCGGGAGCGTGGGCCAGACGGTCCTCCGGAACCTGATCGGCTCCGGCTTCGCGGGCGTGGTCTATCCCGTGAACCTGAAGCGGGAGAGCGTGATGGGGATCGCGGCCTATCCCAGCTTGAAGGAGATCCCGAAGCAGGTGGACCTCGCGGTCATCGCCACTCCGGCCCAGACCGTGCCCGACCTGATCGAGGAGTGCGGGCAGGCGGGGATCTTGGGGGTGATCGTGATCTCCGCGGGGTTCAAGGAGATCGGCGAGGAGGGCCGCCTTCTCGAGGAGGAGATCCTCAAGCGGGCTAGGCCCTACGGGGTCCGGATCATCGGCCCGAACTGCCTCGGGGTCATCGCGCCCCGGATGAGGCTGAACGCCTCCTTCGCCGCGTCCATGCCCCAGCCGGGGAATCTCGCCCTCATCTCCCAGTCCGGCGCCCTCTGCACGGCGATCCTCGACTGGTCGGCTCGCGAGGGGGTGGGGTTCAGCTACTTCGTCTCCATCGGGGACATGGTCGATGTGGACTTCGGCGATCTGATCGACTACTTCGGCGCGGACCCTCAGACGCGGGCCATCATCCTCTACATCGAGAGCCTCACGAATGTCCGGAAGTTCATGAGCGCCGCGCGGGCCTTTGCCCGGACGAAGCCGATCGTGGTCGTGAAGTCCGGCCGCTTCCCCGAGGCGGCGAAGGCCGCGGCCTCGCACACCGGCGCGCTCGCGGGCGAGGACCTCGTCTATGACGCGGCCTTCCAGCGGGCGGGGATCGTCCGCGTCGAGGAGATCGAGGACCTCTTCGACTGCGCCGAGATCGTCGCCAAGCAGCGGAACCCCAAGGGGCCCAGGCTGGCGATCATCACCAACGCCGGCGGGCCGGGGGTGATGGCCACCGACGGCCTGCTCACCTACAGAGGGAAGCTCGCCGAGCTCTCCCCCGAGACGATGGAGCGGCTCAACGGGGTCCTCCCGCCCTTCTGGAGCCACGGAAACCCCGTGGACATCCTCGGGGATGCTCCCCCGGAGCGCTACGCTAAGGCCCTCGAGGTCGTGCTCCAGGACAAGGCCGTCGACGGAGTGCTGGTCGTCCTCACCCCCCAGGCGATGACCGACCCGACGGGCGTGGCGCGCCAAGTGATCCAAGTGGCTAAGGAGTCGACGAAGCCGGTCCTGGCCGCCTGGATGGGCGGGGAGAGCGTCGCCGAGGGGATCGAGCTGCTGAACAAGATGGGCGTTCCCACCTACTCCACCCCGGAGCAGGCGGCCAAGACCTTCTCCTACATGTATTCCTACACTCGTAACCTGGAGCTCCTCTACGAGACACCCAAGGACATCCGCGTCGACTTCGCCCTCGACCGGAAGCGGGTGAAGGAGATCTTCGACTTGATCATGATGGAGGGGCGCGAGCTCCTCTCGGAGACGATCTCGAAGTCCCTGCTCGAGACCTACGGCATACCCGTCGCCAAGCCCTATCCGGCCCGGACTCCCGAAGAGGCTATCGCCCTGGCCGAGCGGATCGGCTATCCCGTGGTCCTGAAGCTCCTCTCGCCCCAGATCAGCCACAAGAGCGATGTTGGCGGGGTGCTGCTCGACCTCCACTCCGCCGAGGCCGTTCGGAAGGGGTTCCAAGAGATCGTGGACCGGGCGAGGCGGGCCGAGCCCAAGGCTCAGATCGAGGGGGTGACCGTCCAGAAGATGATCCGGGCCGAGAACGGCTACGAGGTGATCCTCGGGGCGAAGAAGGACCCGACCTTCGGGGCGGTGATCCTCTTCGGGATGGGCGGGATCGCCGCGGAGGTCTTCCAAGATCGCGCGGTCGGCCTCCCGCCGCTCAACGAGCGGCTGGCCCAGCGCCTGATCGAGTCCACGCGGAGCTATAGGGTCCTTAAAGGCTTCCGGGGCCGTCCGCCGGTCAACCTCGACCTCCTCAAGGAGATCCTGATCCGCTTCTCCTACCTCGTGGTGGACTACCCCGAGATCGAGGAGATGGACATCAACCCGCTGCTCATCAGCCCGGAGGGGGCTTGGGCCCTCGACGCCCGCGTGCTGATCGATAAGGAAGCCCTAGCCTACGGCGTCAAGCCCTACAGCCACCTCGCCATCCGCCCCTACCCCGAGGAGCTGGTCCAGCGGACGAAGACGAAGGACGGCGCTCCGTTGACGCTCCGCCCGATCAAGCCCGAGGACGAGCCCCTGTGGCACAAGATGCTCGCCACCTTCTCCGAGGAGACGATCCGCTTCCGCTTCTTCTACCACATCGGCGAGATCACCCACGAGTTCGCCACCCGCTACTGCTTCATCGACTACGAGCGGGAGGTGGCGATCGTGGCCGAGCTGGAGGAGGGCGGTGAACGGAAGCTGATCGGCGTAGGCCGGCTCACCAGCGAGCCGAACCAGGAGGAGGCGGAGCTGGCGGTGGTGGTCGGGGACCCCTGGCAGGGGCGTGGGGTCGGGACGCTCCTCACCGACTACTGCCTGGAGATCGCCCGGAGGCGCGGGGTGAAGAGGGTCTTCGCGGAGATGCTCCCGGACAACGAGCGGATCATCGCCATGCTGAGGCGGCGGGGCTTCCAGATGGAGCTGGCCGAGGACGTGGTCAAGGGGGTTAAGGCCCTCGAGGACTAGAGGTCTTCTTCCTCCTCCAGAGCCGCGGCGAGGCTCCGCTCCTCCCGCTTGCGCGTGATCTCCACCAGCCCGAGCGCGGTCACATCGATGAAGTCGGTCGTCACACGGTCCTTCTTCAACTCCTCCTTCAGCTGCGCGATCACCTTCTCCAGGGAGTCTCTTCTCTTCATGTCCACGAAGTCGACGATGATGATCCCGCTGATCTTCCGCAGCCGGAGCTGGCGGGGGATCTCCCGCGCGGCCTCGAGGTTCGTGTTGAGGATCGCCGCCTCCTGGTTCCGATGGTGGACATCGCCGCGGGTGTTGACATCGATCGCGGTCAGGGCCTCGGTCTCGGCAATCACCAGGGTCCCGCCGGCCTCGAGCTTCACCTCGGGGCTCCGGCTCTCGCGGAGTTGCCGCTCGACATCCCACTGCTCGAAGAGCGGGCGCTTCTCGCGGTAGAGCTCGATTGTATCTTTGTATTCACCCATCCACATGTAGTCAAGAAAGCCCAGGATCTCGCGGTATACGGCCTCGGAGTCCACGATCACCCTAGAGACATCCTCGAGCAACCGGTCGCGGATGATCCGCTTCACGAGGCCCGGGCCCTCGTGGAGGAGCTTCGGCCGAGAGGAGCGCTCGGCCTCCTCCTCGATCCCCTTCCAGGTCCCGAGGAGGAAGTTGAAGTCCCGCTCGAGGTCCTTCCGCTCGGCCCCCTCGGAGGCGGTCCGGGCGATCAGCCCCTCGTGCGGCCGCTTCAGCTCCATGGCGATCCGCTTCAGTCGGCGGATCTCCCGCCGCTCCTCGATCCGCCGGGAGACCCCCAGCCGGCCGTCCTTGGGGAGGAAGACCCAGAACCGCCCGGGGAGGGCGATCCGCGTCGTCCCCTGAGGGTTCTTCGCCCCGATCCCCTCCCGCTTCACCTGGACGATCAACCGCTGGCCCGGGCGGAGGACCTTCTGGATCGGCACCTCCGCGCCGCGGCGGAAGCCCTGGCTCTGGAGCAAGGCGTCGTTCAACTCCTTCTGCGAGAGGAAGAGGTTCTGGTCTAGGCCCACATCGACGAAGGCCGAGCCGAGCCCGCTCAAGATATCCTTGACGACGCCCACATAGATGTTCCCCACCGTCCGCCCGTGCGTCGGACCCTCATAATAGATCTCCATCAGCCTCCCGTCCTCCAAGATCGCAACCCGCGTCTCTTGGGAGGAGGCGTTAATCAGGATGACCTTTTCCAATCCAACCGGATCACCTTCTTCTGGTCGTCCAGGGCAGAGAGTAGGTCGCACAGCGACCTCTTGAGCCAGGGATGGACCAGGGCCGGGGCGAGCTCGACCAGCGGCTCGAGGACGAACCGCCGGCGATGGAGCTCGGGATGGGGCAGGACCAGCCCGTCCTCCTCCAAGACCAGCTCTCCGTAGAGGAGCAGGTCCAGGTCGATCTCCCGCGGTCCCCAGCGGCCCCGCTCCCGGCGCCCGACCTCCAGTTCGATCTCCTTCAACCGGCGGAGCAGCTCCTGCGGCCCGAGCTCCGTCTCCACCTCCACGGCGCTGTTGATGAACCAAGGCTGAGCGACCCCTCCGACCGGCTCGGTAAGGTAGAGCGATGCCTGCCTCAGCAGCTCGAGCCCCGGCGTGCGCGCAAGGAGCCCGACCGCCCGCGCGATCTGCTCCTCGCGCTCCCCGAGGTTCGCGCCGATCCCGATGAAGGCCCTCATCTCTCCCGGACCACCTCGGCAGCCACCCAGCCAACGGCCGTCCCCGGCGGAAGCGGCGGGTGGAGCTTCTTCAACCGGACGCGAACCCGCTCGACCTGGGGAAAGGCCTCCAAGATCCCCGCAGCTACGGCGGAGGCAAAGGTCTCGATCAGCCTGAAGCTGTTGTTCGCGTTGATCTCCTCGACCTTCGCGATCACCTGGCTGTAGTCCGCCGTCGCCTCCAGCCGGTCCTCATGCCCGAAATCCCCCTCCAGCTCCAGGTCCAGGGCAAAGGGCTGAAGGCGCTGCTGCTCGGCATCAGTGAACCCATGGCAGCCGAATAGCTCCAGATGATGGACCAAGATCTTCACTCCTCCCCAGCCCATCCATTTTAAGTATATAGAACAGTGGCCGAGAAGACAACCCCACACAGCCAGGGCCACGGGATGGCTTTCCCAGAGCCTCTGCCCGCGCCCCTTGACTAGTGAAAAACTTTGTGCTATAGTGAAAGTCAAAGTGGAGGACATCGGCAAGAGCATTCGCGCTATCAGGCAGCGGAAAGGCGTGACACTCGAGGCGCTCTCCGCCCGTTCCGGCTTGTCCGTCGGTTTCCTCTCCCAGGTCGAGCGAGGCATCTCCTCATTGTCGATTGTCTCGCTGTATTCTATATGCAAGGCCTTGGAGATCCCCATCCCAGAGGTTTTTGCCAGCACTAAGGAACCTTCAACCGTCACTAAAGAGATGGACCAGCCCCAGATTCGGATCGCCAACTCGGCTGTCACTTATCGCTATTTGAGCGGAGCATTTCCCGAGCGGGTGAACGAGATACTGATCAACGAATTCCCCCCGAACTATCGCCACCCCCTCGCCCCTCATGGGGGTGAGGAGTTTGGCTATGTCCTTGAAGGTCATCTGCTCCTCCGCATAGGTGACGAGGAATACCCACTCGGGCCTGGTGATAGCTACCACTTCCTCGCCTCAAAGCCTCACGGCTATGAGACATCCGCCAAGGAAGGGGCGCGTGTCTTGATGGTCACGACCCAGAAGTTCATTGAATGGCATAGTGAGGTAAGAAGGAGGGCCTTTGAGAAGGAGACAAGGTGAAGAGCAGGACGCTGCTTCGGGGATCGCTTGGAAGTGGTCATGTTCAGGATAAGCACGGATGTTGGCGGGACCTTCACTGATGGGGTCATGCTCGATGAAGATAGCGGTGCGCTTTCGGTCAGCAAAGTTCTCTCCACACCCCAGAATCCAGCCATCGGCACGGTGCGCAGCGTCGAGAAGTTTGGCATCTCTCTTGATGAAGTCTCGTTCTTCGTCCACGGGACTACCGTAGTGATCAATGCCCTGATTGAAGGGAAAGGCGCGAAGACATCCTTGATCACAACGAGGGGGTTCCGCGACGTGCTGGAGATCGGTCGGAGTAATCGCACCGAGATGTATGACGCCCTCTATAGGAAGCCGCGGCCGCTCGTTCCACGTTACCTGCGCTTTGAGGTCACGGAGAGGATCGCGGCCGACGGCGAGATCTTGGTTCCCCTTAATGCCGATGACCTTGCAATGATCATCGATCAGCTGCGCCGTGAGGGCGTCGAGTCAGTGGCCGTCTGCTTCCTCAACGCTTACGCCAACCCGGACCATGAACAGCAGGTCGGCCAGCACTTGCGCGAGCACTGCCCCGGGATAACTGTATCTCTGTCACACAATATTACAAGGCGCTACTATGAATATGAGCGGACGAGCACCACAGTTCAAAATGCATACGTCATGCCGGTGGTGCAAACCTACCTCCGGAGCCTAGAGCAGCAGTTAGCAGAGCGCCGGTTCGGCAGAGACCTCCAGATCATGCAGTCGAATGGTGGCGTGATGACCTCGGCCGTGGCGCGCGAGATCCCGATCGCCATGGTAGAGTCGGGGCCAGCAGCCGGAGCAATCGGGGCGGCACAGCTCGCGGCGTTGCTCGGCTACGAGAACGTAATCTCCTATGACATGGGGGGGACTACGGCAAAAACGTCGATCATCAGGGGCGGTTTGCCAGAGACGACCGACCAATATCTCGTCGAGGGGCGCCCGCTCCTCCTGCCAGTGGTCGACCTGCGAGAGATTGGTGCTGGCGGGGGCAGCATTGCCTGGATCGATGAAGCGGGAGCGCTTCATGTCGGGCCACAGAGCGCGGGAGCAGACCCTGGCCCGGCCTGCTATATGGCAGGTGGGAGCGAGCCTACGGTGACAGATGCCAACCTCCAGCTCGGGATACTCGATCCGGCATACTTCCTGGGAGGAGAGATGGAAATCTCGCCCCAGTTGGCGCAACAGGCGATCGAGAAGATCGCTTCGCGGTTCGGCCTCACGGCCGATGAGGCCGCCTTAGGCATTATCAAGATCGTCAACACCAATATGGCGGGCTTGCTCCAATCGATGACGGTGAAGCGTGGCTACGATCCGCGCGAGTTTGCCGTGGTCGCGTTCGGGGGGGCTGGCCCGATACACGCCACGGCCATCGCTCGAGAACTGAGCATTCCCACGGTGATTGTCCCGGTCTTCCCAGGAGTCTTCTCTGCTTGGGGAATGCTCATGGCCGACCTGCGTCATGACTTCGCGCGCACTTACATTGAGCCCTTGAACGGGGCCGATGCCACCAAGATCAACCAGATGTTTAGGGATCTCGAGAGGCAGGTCAAGGGACTCTTTGAGCGCGAGAACATCGAGAATGAGAACATAGTGCTCACTTACGAAATGGACCTGCGCTATTCAGGTCAAGAGCATACCCTGGGAGTGCCGGCCCCGGCGAAGATGACGGACGCCGATAAGGAGGGCTTGGGTAGGGCTTTCGATGAGGCTCATTACCGGGTATACGGGCATAACGCTCCGGACGAGGCTAAAGAGATCGTCTCGCTGAAGGTCATCGGGATCGGTAAGGTGAAGAAGCCTATCCTGCAAGCGCTTAAGCGCGGCCGACAGAACCCTGCCGCCCAGGCCAAGATAGGGAAGCGGCGAGTCTATGTAGGGAACGGCAGATATCAGGAATTCAGCATCTATCGGCGCGACAGGCTTCTTGCCGGAAACGTGATCCCTGGGCCGGCGATCATCGAAGAGCCTACAGCTACCACAGTTGTGGAGAGCGACCAGACATGTTCTGTCGACCAATACGGGAATCTAGTCATCTCCCTTAGCTGAGGAGGAACAGTGAAGGTAGATCCGATTACTCTAGAGGTTATCCGTAACCGCCTGATCGCGGCAAGCCGGGACATCCGCAGGACTGTGGAGCGTGCTGCCTACAGCCCGGTGCTATACGAGGTGGTTGACTTCAGCTGCGGGATCTTTGACAGCGAGGCGAACACAATCGCTGAGACCCCAGGACTTCCTTCCTTCCTCGGAAGTTTGGGCTATGCCATTAAGTCTACATATCATACCATCGGTCGCGAGAAACTGAAGCCTGGCGATGTTGTCCTGTGTAATGACCCTTACAACGGGGGCGGCACCCACTGCCCGGATATCGTGGTCCTCTGCCCGGCGTTCTATGAGGGCAAGATCTATGGTTGGGCAGCCTTCCGTGGCCATACCGTGGACATGGGGGGCATCTACCCTGGAGGATGGTATAGCAATACCACCTCAGTGTTCCAAGAGGGATTTCGACTTCCACCAGTCAAGATCTTAGTAGAGGGTGAGCCAAACGAAGACGTATTCCGATTGATCGGGGCCAATAGTCGTGTTCCTGACGCTGTCTTAGGTGACATTCGGGCAATGATCGCTGCCGTGCGGACGGGAAGCAGGCGCTTCCTGGAGGCCATAGAGAAGTATGGCCTCGGGGTCATGCTGGGGGCCCTTCAACAGATTCTCGATCAGGGGGAACGCATGTCCCGGGCAGCTATCCGCTGCATTCCCAATGGAATCTATTCCGCTGAAGCCTTCCTCGATGGCGACGGCAATGATGATATGCCGTTAGACGAAGAGCTGCGGCTCAAGGTCACCGTAATCGTTGAGGACGACGAAATCACTCTGGACTTCACGGGGACAGATCAGCAGTCTCGTGGCCCGATGAACGTCCCGGAGCCATCGACCATCTGTGCTTCCCGGTATGCGTTCAAGATTGTGACCACGCCGAATCTACCTAGCAATGAGGGCTTCTTCCGGCCGTTGAAGATCATTATCCCGGAGGGCAGCTTACTGAAGGCGCAATTCCCGGCTGCATGTGCGATGTGGCCGACGCCGACAAACGTGATTCCAGACCTAGTCCTGAAGGCATTGGCCCCGGCGATACCCGATCGGGTAAGGGCAGGGCACTTCGGTGATTGCATGGCCAATTTCATCTATGGGACAGATCCCAGGACTGGCAGGTACTACGTCTGTGCTGAAGGTGATGCTGGCGGCTACGGTGGGAAGCCCGATGAGGATGGAGAGTGCGCACTGTTTTGCATGAACTTAGGGGATACATACAACGTGCCCGCTGAAGTCGAAGAGGTGAGATTCCCCTGGCGCGTGGAGCGTTTTGAACTCATACAGGACTCCGGTGGGGCTGGGCGGTTCCGCGGGGGCTTGGGAGCCAGGCGAGATTACTGGATCATCGGGCATCAGGCGGGGCTTACAGTGACGACGGATCGCGTCAATTGTTGTCCTCCCTGGGGCCTGTTTGGCGGAAAGGATGGGAGACCGAGCATCACCGTGGTCTATCGCAACGATGGTAGAGAAGAGCGCTGGCGGAAGATCTCTAACCTCCCACTGGCCCCTAATGATGTAGTGAGCTTCGAGACCGGTGGAGGAGGGGGTTATGGTTCACCATTGGAGCGCGCGCCGGAGAGGGTTCTTCAAGACGTAATAAATGGGTATGTATCGGGGGAAAAAGCGAGAGAGGAATATGGAGTCGTAATCGAAGAGAATCAAATGATCGTGGACATCAAGGCTACCAACGAGATGAGACGTAAGAAACGGGAAGGGTTCCCTAGACAGGGCAAGTGCACGGTTCAGAAGCATGCTCAAACTTAATTGAGGTCTAGTATGAAGGTAGATCCAATAACCCTCGAAGTTATCCGCAATCGGCTGATCGCAGCCAGTCGTGACATCAGGAGGACTGTGGAGCGGGCGGCCTACAGCCCAGTCCTCTATGAGGTCGTGGACTTCAGCTGCGGAATACTGGATAGTGAAGCTAACCTCGTCGCGGAGACGCCCGGCCTGCCAATCTTCTTGGCCAATCTGTCTGACGCGGTTAATGCCACTTATGCTACCATCGGGCGCGAGAACCTGCTGCCTGGGGATATCATCCTCTGCAACGACCCCTATAATGGCGGCGGGACGCACTGTCCGGACATCGTCGTGCTCTGCCCGACTTTCTTTGAAGGAGAGATTCGCGGGTGGGCAGCCTTCCGCGGCCACACGGTCGATATGGGCGGGATTTACCCTGGTGGGTGGTATAGCAATACGACAGAGATTTTTCAGGAGGGGTTCCGGCTTCCGCCAGTCAAGTTGGTGGTGGGAGGGAGGCCGAATGAGGATGTCCTGCGGCTGATCCGAGCGAACACCCGCGTCCCGGACGCCGTGCTGGGGGACATCCGGGCGATGATCGCCGCGGTCCGCACAGGGAGCAAGCGCCTGGGTGAGGTCATCGAGAGATACGGCCTCGGCGTCACCTTGGGAGCAATCCGGGAGATCCTTGATCAGGGGGAACGGATGTCTCGAGCGGCCATCCGGCGCATTCCCAATGGCACTTACTCCGCCGAGGCTATCTTGGACGGTGACGGGAACGACGATGCACCTCTCGATGAGAAGCTGCGGCTCAAGGTCACCATAGTTGTTAAAAATGAGGAGATGACCATCGATTTCACCGGCACGGATCGGCAGTGTCGCGGCCCAATGAACGTTCCTCTCCCCTCAACGATCTCCTCCGCCAGATATGGGTTCAAGATCGTCACTACACCCCACCTGCCCAATAACGAGG
Source organism: Candidatus Acetothermia bacterium (assembly GCA_024653345.1). GTDB lineage: Bacteria > Bipolaricaulota > Bipolaricaulia > RBG-16-55-9 > JANLFV01 > JANLFV01. The sequence goes on along the minus strand of JANLFV010000010.1, from coordinate 11,373 downwards.
GTTTCTTCCGCCCGCTCAAGATCATCGTCCCAGAGGGGAGCTTCCTCAACCCCCGCTTCCCGGCGGCCACAGCGATGTGGCCAGCACCCACGACGACGATTCCAGATGTGATCCTCAAAGTTCTCGCCCCTGCCATCCCCGATCGCGTCCGCGCCGGACACTTCGGTGACTCCATGGCCGATTTCATCTACGGGACTGACCCCCGGACGGGGAAATACTACGTTTGCGCTGAACCTGATGGGGGCGGCTACGGCGGCAAGCCCTACGAAGACGGTGAATCGGCCCTCTTCTCCATGGATCTGGGCGATACTTACAATGTCCCCGCCGAGGTGGCTGAAGTGCGCTACCCCTGGCGTGTGGAGCGCTTCGAGCTGATCCAGGACTCCGGCGGCCCGGGCAAGTTCCGCGGTGGCCTGGGGGTCAGGCGAGACTACCGGATCATCGGTCATAAGGCCGGGCTGACGGTGACGACAGACCGCGTGAACTATACCCCTCCGTGGGGGCTGTTCGGGGGAAAGGAGGCGAAGACCAATATTACCGTGGTCTACCGCCGCGACGGCCGTGAGGAGCGTTGGCGAAAGGTCTCTAATCTACCCCTCGAGCCCGACGACGTAGTAAGCTTCCAGACCGGCGGCGGAGGAGGCTATGGCTCCCCCCTAGAGCGGGATCCCCAGCTGGTGCTCCAGGACGTGATCAACGGTTATGTGTCCCTGGCAGCTGCAAAGGCAGAATATGGCGTAGTGCTGGATGGGCAGCCGCCGAAGATTGATCTTGACGCCACCAAGCAGCTGCGGCGGCAGATGCGCGAGCGAAGTGGGAAGTGAAACATGCAGCCAAAGATCGCCTTCAGGTTCGAGCGGGGAGGTGAGCTGGTAGCGGAGCTGCTCGCGGAGAGCGCGCCGCAGACCGCCGCGGCGGTTCTCAAGATGCTACCCTTGGAAGCAACGGTGTATCACACCAGGTGGTGTGGGCGAGAGATATACCTGCCGGTAAGGAGCAAAGTGCACATACCCCGAGAGAATCAGACGGTTCAAACGAACACGGGAGATGTCATCTACTGGAGAGAATGGGAGAAAGACGGCTCTCAGGCTGCCGAAGCGCTCTCAATCTACTACGGTGCAGAGGTTGTCAGAGACCATCGCGGCTACCTGCCGGTCAATGTCTTCGCTCGCGTGCCTTCGACCCAATGGAAGATCATCGAAGAGGTTGGCCTCCGGGTATGGCAGCACGGGATAGAGAAGGTTAGCGTGACCCTCTTGGAAAGGTGATAGAGTGCTAGCCGCAGGGATCTGCAAACATCGGGTTGCCAAGGTTCAGCGGAGCATGAAGGCTTGCAACTCCGAGCTTCTGGTGCTATTCCCAAGTGCCAATATGCTCTATCTCAGCGGCTTCTACGATGAGCCTAGTGAGCGGCTGCTCCTCCTTTTCGTCCCGCAGGAGGGGGAGCCCATCTTCCTTGCCCCTGCCCTGTACGCAGACCAAATCAGGCAGAGTTCGCCCGTTCAAGATATTCGCGTCTGGAAGGACTCGGATGAGCCAACAGTCCTGCTCCGGCGGGTGTTGGCAGAGTTGGCCCCGAACGAGGCCGGCGTCCTTGTGGATGACACTATGTGGTCGATGTTTCTCCTCATGCTGGAGACGGCGTTGCCGCAGGCGGACTTCTCGCCGGCTTCGCAAGTGATGGTTCCCCTGCGGATGCAGAAGTCCCCGGATGAGCTTTCCCACATGAGAAAGGCCAGCTCTATCGCCGATGAGGCCTTTGAAGAGGTTAGCCGAATGAACTTCACGGGGCTGACTGAGCTGCAAGTGGCTGCTGCCCTCGAGCAAGCGATGAGGCAGAGGGGAGCAGAGGGGGTCGCATTCGAGACACTAGTGGCATCCGGTCCGAACAGTGCCATGCCACACTACCGAGCAGGTCAACGGAGGATCGAGCCGGGCGACGTAGTCATCCTTGATTTCGGCTGCCGGGTCCAGGGTTACTGCTCGGACATCACGCGCACGGTCGTCTGTCAGAAACCTTCCAAAGAGATTGAGGCCGTTTACGGGATCGTGAGGCAAGCTCAAGAGAGAGCATCGCAGGCCATAAGACCGGGGGTTGCGGCTGAGGAAATCGACCGAGCGGCGCGCTCCTGCATAACCCAGGCCGGTTATGGGGAGCGCTTCATCCACCGCACTGGCCATGGTATCGGTCTCGAAGTTCACGAGGGCCCATATATCAATGAAGGCAACGCCCTACAGCTCCAGCAGGGGATGACCTTCTCTTTGGAACCTGGGATCTACTTGCCTGGCAAGTTCGGCGTTCGGATCGAGGACATAGTGACAGTCGGGGAGAAGGGAGCAGCGAGCCTGAATCACTGCACGCATGAGCTGCAGGTGGTAGAATGACAACGAAGACCGCTAACATGAGAAGTGCCGTGATGAAAGAAAGCGGGGAAGGAGGTGATGCGTGGGATTACCTTGAGGGGACAGCCGAAAACCAAAATCCTGTAAAGAGGTGATCGAGGTGAGAATCTGGAGACTCTTGGGTGTTGTTGCGGTGCTGTTCGCTATCGGAGCCTGCTGCTGGGTAGGTGCCCAAGGACCGGCGCAGAACGTGGCGGTCATCAATGGGTACCCGGTCATCTGGACGGATCCGGCCGTGGCTTCAGACTGGTACGATACTGAGGTGATGTATAACCTCTACAGCCCACTGGTTTACCCCACGCCGGAAGGATCGGTCCGGCCACACCTTGCTACATCTTGGGCGCCGGTGGGTGGTGACCTTACGCACTGGCGGTTCGAGCTCCGCCAGGGAGTGAAGTTCCACTCCGGGAACGAGATGACAGCTGAGGATGTGGCCTGGTCGATGACCAGGTTCATCACCATGGGAAGGGGTAATTCTGGGCCTTTGGGGAAGGTGACCGCGACCGTGGTTGACAAGGATACGGTAGACTTTGTTCTCGATAAGCCCAGCGCGATCTTCCCCGAGACCCTGGCGCTCTTCTTCCCCGTGGAGAAGGAACTCGTGCTCGCGAACATCAAGAAGCCTGGGAGCTACGGCGAGCTCGGAGACTACGGTGAGGAATGGCTAGGAACGCACGACGCCGGAACCGGCCCCTACATGATGGTCAGCCATATCCCTGGCCAGAGCCTAGAGGCCGTCCGGTTCCCGGACTACTTCGAGGGCTGGACCAATGACGGCTGGGGCCCCGACGAGGTCCCGATCGAGCGACTAATCTTCATCATGGAAACTGACTACACTACACTGATGACGCTGCTGAAGAGCGGGGACCTCGACCTCGAGATCAACGGCGGCTGGACGTTGCCCCAGCTGCAGCAGATCAAAGCTGATCCAAAGTTGAGACTAGAGTATGTCTGGGCCCAGAACGTCACAGTCTGGATGAATACCAAGCGCCCGCCGACCGACGACGAGCACTTCCGGAAGGCAGTCCTCTACGCCTACGACTATGAGGCTGTGGTCGGGCCGTGGGCAGAATTCGGGAATGGCGAGACGGGGATCATCCTCCCGACGATGGCCGGGTATGTCCGGATCGAGCCCCAGCCGCGTCAGCAGGATCTGGCCAAGGCCCGTGCCGAGCTCGCGCTCTCCAAGTATGCCACCGGACCGGTGCCGCCCGTCGTCTTCCACTACTGCGCCGGCCTTTCCTTTGAGGAGGAGATCGGCCTGCAATTGCAGGCTGACTTGGCCAAGCTCGGCTTGACAGTTGAGGTGGCGGGCCCACCATGGCCGCAGTATTCCGCCGAGTGCTCCTCACCAGAGACCACGCCGAACATGACGATCTTCCTCTTCGCCCCTCAGGTCGCTCCCCCACATGACTACTACACCTTCAACATGTATCATCCTAATGGGCTCGGCTGGATCTTCGAAGCCCACTGGTTCTTCGAGGACCCGGAGATCATTCGCTTGCTCGAGCTGACCCGAGCGACCGTCGATTTCAGCGAGAGGCTCCAAATCTACCAGCAGCTCCAGCCGATGATCGCCGCGCATGCCCTGGCCTTCTACCCCTACCAAAAGCCCACACCCTTTGCTACCCAGTGCTACATCAGCGGTCCTAAGGAAAAGACCAACATGGTCGGTCCTTCCGAGAACATGCACAACTGGCGAATCAACCTGGCCAAGAAGGCAGGCGGATGCTGAGTGAGGAATCGGAGGGGAGGGCGAGAGCTCTCTCTGGCTCTCGCCCTCCTCGGTCTCGAGCTCAAGGACCAAGATGGCTAAATACATTGCTCTGAGGCTAGGGCAGTCGATCTTCGTCCTCTTCGGGCTCTCGCTCTTGATCTTCTTCATCGCCCGAGTTGTGCCCGGTGATCCCGCCCGGGTGGCGCTAGGAAACCTCGCCACCGAGGAGCAGGTCCAGAAGCTCCGGGCGGAGATGCATCTGGACAGACCCTTTGCCGTCCAGTATTACTACTGGCTGAAATCCATGCTCCGCGGGGATTTGGGCAAGTCTCTCTATACCCAGCGACCCGTCACTACTGACCTCCGGCAGTATATCCCTGCCACGCTCGAGCTCATCCTCTTCGCCACGCTCATCTCTCTCGTCTTCGGCCAGGTGACGGGAGTGCTGGCCGGTTACTTTCGGAACTCTTGGTTCGACAACTTATCCCGGCTTGCCTCCTATCTCGGGGTCGCCACGCCATCGTTTGTCGTAGCCATCCTTCTGCTCTTCATCTTCAGCCAACTCCTGAAGCTGGCCCCCAGTGTTGGGCGGCTCCCTTTGATGGTGAAGGCCCCTCCGACCGTCACGGGCTTCATGATCATCGACAGCCTGCTCGCCGGCCGACCTGATCTCACCCTCCTGGCACTGAAACACCTTGTCCTTCCCGCCTTCAGCCTGGCTGTGATCCATATCGCCCAGGAAGGGCGGATCACCCGTTCCTCTCTCATCGAGAATGTCCAGAAGGACTACATCATCGCACACGAGGTCCACGGGATCAGGCCGACGAAGCTCGTTTTCAAATACCTGCTCAAGCCGTCGATCATCCCGACTGTGACGGTGATGGGGCTAGACTTCGCCTTCCTCATGTCGAATGCCTTCTTGGTGGAGCTTGTCTTCTTCTGGCCCGGCTTCGCACGCTATGCCGTCAACGCTATGTTGAGCAAGGACCTTAACGCTATCGTAGCCGTAGTCCTGGTGATTGGGGTGACCTTCGCGCTGGTAAACCTGGTGGTGGACACCATCATTACATTCTTGGACCCGGCGATTCGGATCCAGCGGAGAGGAGGCTAGGAGATGATAGCGGAACACGGGGTCAGAATCTGGGCAGCGCTCGCGCGAAGGCGGCGGGGTTTGGCCAAAGGCTGGTATAAGTATTCGCGGAACTCCCTCTCCGTGTTGGGGCTAGTTGTGCTGGTCTTGATCGGTCTGACGGCCGGCCTGGCCCCATATATCGCCCCATATCCCGAGCATGCCGCAGCCTACACAAACTTCCGCGAGGCGGGTCTCCCTCCCAGTAAGGACCATCTCTTCGGGACTGATCGGGTAGGCAGGGATGTCCTCAGTCGAGTGATCTTTGGCTACCGTTTCTCCCTCCTCCTCGGGATTGTCGTGCTCAGCCTAGCTGTCCCTTCAGGTGTGGTCCTGGGCTTGCTCGGCGGATACTACAATGGAACCTGGATAGAGGTTCTGATCATGAGGATCACCGATGTCTTCCTTGCTGTCCCCCCGCTAGTGCTGGCTATGTCGATCGCTGCCATGCTAACACCAAATCTATTCAACGCGATGATCGCGATCTCCCTGTCATGGTGGCCTTGGTATTGCCGCCTGGTCTACAGCGTCACCGCCTCACTGAGGAATCAATTCTTCGTGCGGGAGGCTGAGCTGACCGGCGCGAGCAGAATGCATATCTTGTTCAAGGAAATTCTTCCGAACTGCTTCGGCCCGATCATGACCAAGGTGACCTTGGACATGGGGATCGCGATCCTGATGGGGGCCTCGCTCAGCTTCATCGGACTGGGGGCCCAGCCCCCCACCCCGGACCTGGGGACGATGCTCGCGGATGGGGCCAAGCGCTTGCCCTCGGAGTGGTGGAGCACGATCTTTCCGGCCTTGGCGATCGTAATGGTGATCCTGGCCTTCAACCTCGTCGGGGACGGTCTCCGGGACGTCTTCGCCGTGGAGGAGGTGTGAGGGCACATGGGCATGACATCCCTCCTCGAGATCCGAGGCCTCCATGTGGGGTTCAAGATCTTCGATGGCCTTCTCAAGGTCCTCGCCGGTGTAGAACTGGCGATTGGCGAGGGCGAGCGGGTCGGGCTAGTGGGCGAGACCGGCTGCGGGAAGACGACCACTGTCAAATCGGTCCTCCGAGTCCTTCCCATCCCTCCAGCACGACTCGACGGCGGCGAGATCCTCTATCGCGCCCAGGACATCCTCAAGATGAAGCCCCGTGAGGTCCGCCACCTCCGGCGGACTGAGCTGACCGCAATCTTCCAGGACCCCCTGCAAGCCCTGAATCCTGTCTTCACCGTGGGGACCCAGCTCCGGGACATCGTGCTCGACTCACTCGCCGCGGCGGGCCAGCGGCTCACCCGGAAGGAGATCACTGCTCGGTGCGTTCAAGCTCTGGCGGAGACGGGCATGCCTGATCCGGAGCGGATCATGTCCAACTACCCAATCCAGTTGAGCGGAGGGATGAGGCAACGGGTCTGCATCGCTGAAGCCTTGATTAAGTCAGCCAAGCTCCTCCTGGCCGATGAGCCGACGACCAACCTCGATGTGACGATCCAGGACCAGATCCTCAGAAAGCTCGACGAGCTGGTTGAGGAGAAGGGCATGTCCGTGTTAATGATCACCCACTCTCTGGGGGTAGTCATGGACCTGACGGAGAGGGTCTATATCATGTATGCCGGGACAATCGTCGAGGAGGGGCGGACGGAGGAGTTGTTCGCCCGCCCGCTCCATCCCTATACCCAGGGACTGATGAAGAGCGTCCCCAAGCTGACCGGTGAGGGGATCAGCAAGGGGATCGCCGGTCGGATTCCTAACTACCTGGAGCCACCTTCGGGATGTCGGTTCCATCCCAGATGCGAACATGCCATGCCAATATGTGAGGAAGAAAGGCCTCCGCTGTTCAGCACCGGGGTCAACCGTAGGGTGGCCTGCTTCCTTTATCAGAGGAGCTGATAGCCATGGCCGACCCCATTCTGAGCGTGGAAAGGTTGAAGAAGCACTTCCCCACGAAACTGGGTCTCGTGAAGGCCGTCGACGGGATCAGCCTCTCTGTCGCAGCCGGTGAGACGATCGGCCTCGTGGGCGAGTCAGGTTCAGGAAAGACAACCGTGGCTCAGTGCATCGTGGGAATCTACCCTCCCACGGATGGCGAGATCCGCTTTAGGGGCCAGCCGATTAGCAGGGAGCTCAGAAAGCGCTCTAAGGATCTCAAGCGGGAGATTCGTATCGTCTTCCAGGATCCTGGCTCGTCTCTCAACCCTAAGAGGACGATCAGCCAGATCCTAAGTGTGCCCCTGAAGGTTCACAGAAACGCCCGCGGGCGCAGTCGCACGGCAATGATAAGAAACTTGCTCGAGATGGTAGAACTTCCTCCAGACGAGTATCTTCACAAGTATCCTCAATCAATTGGTGGCGGAGAGAAGCAAATGGTAGCCATTGCCCGAGCGCTGGCGACCAGTCCTTCCTTCGTGGTCCTGGATGAGCCGACCTCGGCTCTCGATGTCTCAGTCCAGGCTAAGATCATCAACTTGCTGCTAGAACTCCAGACAAAGCTCTCTTTGACCTATCTCTTTATCACCCACGATCTCAGCCTCATGCGCAACGTCGCCACACGGGTGGCTATCATGTATCTTGGGAAGATCTGCGAGGTCGCGCCCACGGTAGAGTTCTTCCGCAACCCGCTACACCCTTATACCAAGATGCTGCTATCCTCAATCCCTGTCGTTTCCGAAGAGGAAAAAGCGCTTAAGCCGGCAAAGATCCTATCTCGGGGGGAGATCCCAAGCCCCGTCAATGTTCCGCCGGGCTGCAGCTTTCACCTGCGCTGTCCGATGAAAATGGAGATCTGCTCAGAAGCTGACCCGGAAATGGTGGAGGTTGAACCTGACCATCTCGCGAGATGCCACCTATTATCCCGCCGGTCGTGAGGCACACATTAGAATTGGATGACGCGTTGGAGAGAAAGGTGCAGGAACAATGCTGACAGATGCCCATGTCCATCTAGATCGTTACGAGCCGGGAGAGAGACTACTCGTTCTCCAGCGCGCTGTCGGAGCGGGAGTCTGCTGGATGGTCACTGCAGGCATGGATTCGCATTCATCCGCATTAGCAGTCGAGATCGCCAACAGTCACGACCATGTCCTCGCCTCTGTGGGCCTCCATCCCTGGATTGCAGCGGAAGGTTCGCCTGAGGACACTCTAGAGGCGATAGCTGCCCTTGCACGCCGCAACCCACCTGTAGCCATCGGTGAAGTCGGGCTGGACTTTGTCGACAATGTCTTCACCGGCGTGACTTACCATGACAATCAAGCCCTACGTCTAGCCCAAGAGACGGCGCTGAGAAAGCAGATCGGGCTAGCCTGCGACCTGAAGCTGCCTCTCATCATACATTGTAGAGGCGCTTATCCGGCTCTATTGCGGATCCTGAAGGAGGAGAGAGCACAAAGAGTCGGAGGGGTCATTCATAACTTCGATGCCAGCGATGATGTAGGGAAGCGTCTGCTTGACATGGACTTCCTCCTCTCGTTCGGGGGCATGATCACCTATCCCAGCGCTACCGGCCTGCACGAGGCTGTGCGCTGCATCCCACTGGAGGGGATCATTATGGAGACCGATTCTCCCTACATGCCTCTCTATCAGCAACCGACAGAAGCTAACGAGCCGGCCAATGTCGCTAGAGTCGCGGAGACAATCGCCATGCTTAGAAGGATGGACATGGCAGAGCTGATCGAGGCAGTCTATCGAAACTTCGTCAATCTCTTGCACATGGGGAAGCGATAGGACATGAGGGGGACAAGATGTATAACTGGGAGTTGAAGAAGGCCGCGGCCACCGTGATCGAGCGGATGTGCAACTTGAAGCCCGGGGAGAACGTGCTGATCTACGCCGATACCTGCGCCAGCGCACAAGTGGTGGAGAGCCTTGCGGAGGCTGCCCATGTGAAGGGAGGTGTCGTCTCCGTCCTCTGGTATGAGACGCGCCCCCAGGTCGCCATGGAGCCGCCCGCGCCCTTGGCGGCAGCGATGAAGGCAGCGGATGTGGTGATCGAGCTGGCCGAGAAATACCTCATCCATACAGAGGCATATCACGCAGCCCTCGAGGCAGGATCTCGCAACCTCTGTCTAAGCGGGATGACCCCCGAGATGATGGTCCGGTGCATCGGGAGGATCGATTATGCCAGGATGGTCGAGCTGGGTGACTTGATAGCAGAGCTTTTACGAAATGCCGATCGGATGAGAATCGAGAGCCCAGCAGGGACATGTCTGGAATCTAGAATCGGCGGGAGGCCTGTATTCCACAACTCCGGGGTGATCTCGAAGCCGGGAGAGCAGAGCTTCCTCGGAGGCCAGGTGGCCTGGGCCCCCTTGGAGGAGACGATCAACGGCGTGATGGTCTTCGATGGCTCAGTCTGGCCTCCGGAGGAACTGGGACTGCTCAGAGCCCCAATCCGGATGGAGATAGAGGCGGGCACAGTGAAAGAAATACGCGGCGGCATGGAAGCACAGCTATTTGAGAGATGGCTCGATAGCTTTGGCGACCCTAGCATGTTCAGGATCGCACATCTCTGCTATGGCCTTAATCCTGGCGCAAGGCTGACAGGAAGAATTCTAGAGGACGAGCGCGTCTTCGGCTGCATTGAGGTAGGACTGGGCTCACAGCGGCCGCGGTTCAAAGGAACTGTGGGCCGAGCAAAGGCTCATACTGACGGCATAATACTCCGGCCTACCGTCCTACTCGACGGAGAAGAGATAGAGCGCGAAGGCCGGTTTGTCCAGCAGCAGTTAGTGAAACTGAGTAAGGAGCTTTGATCACCGCCAAACAGCCCGGTCTATCAACGGAGCAAGGCCTGTGCGTATCCATTTACAGAATGTCACACAACTGCATGGCCAAGCCGGGGACAGGAGACTCTGCGGAGCCGAACATGCTCTACTTGGCTTCTGGACGGTCCCACTCTGCAGTCACTACCTGGAAAGCCGCAGCTTTTCAGGACATCCGCCCGTTCAGATCTGGAATCGAAGCAGGCCCTGGCCGGAAAGATGTGAAGACAGCCAGAACCGCTCAAGGAAGGTGAACGTTGAGATGACCAAGCGTCTAGCAATCGATATTGGCGGCACTTTCACCGATCTCGTGGCGCTCGATGAGGCAAGCGGGGCAGTCATTCTGGGCAAAGACGACACGACACCACACGAATTCGCACAGGGCGTGATCAACACCATTAGGAAGAGCCGTGTCGATCCGCAGGAAGTCACCCAGTTCGTCCACGGAACCACTGTGGTGATCAATGCGATTGCTGAGCGAAAGGGAGCGAGCGTGGCACTTATCACTACCAAGGGCTTCCGAGATGTCTTGGAGATACAGCGGGCTAGCCGGCCCGACATGTATAACCTCTTCTACAGGAAGCCACGGCCCTTTGTTCCACGCCGCCACCGGTTCGAGGTGACGGAGAGGCTGAATTATCGAGGCGAGGTGCTCCAGGAGTTGGATGAGGCTGAGGTGAGGAGGGTAATCGAGAGGTGCAAGGCACACGGACTTGAATCGATCGCCGTTTGCTTCATCCACTCTTACGCCAATCCGGCGCACGAGCGACGAGTAAGAGCGCTGATCGAGGAGCTTTACCCTGAAGCCCACGTCACGCTGTCCCACGAGATTATCCAAGAGTGGCGCGAGTATGAGCGGACGAACACTGCTGTCCTCAACGCCTACGTCAAGCCCTCAGCTGCGCGTTATCTTCGCTCACTTGGGGAGAGCCTTGAACGGGAGGGCATCAGCGGTATCAAGTATGCCATGCAGTCCAATGGTGGAACAACGACGTTCGCCCAGGCAAGAGAGCTCCCCATACATCTTGTGGAATCCGGACCTGTCGGTGGCGTGATCGGGGCATCCATCCTGGGCGAAGTTCTCCAGGAGAATAACATCATCGCGTTTGACATGGGTGGAACTACCGCAAAAGCCTCGCTGGTCGAGCAGGGGAAAATTCAGGTTAAGACAGAGTATTACATAGAGAAGACAGCCCTCTCCGCCGGCTATCCTTTGAAGATCCCCGTAGTTGACATAGTAGAGGTCGGTGCTGGAGGAGGGTCGATCGCCTGGATTGACAAAGGAGGAGCCCTCAATGTGGGGCCACAGAGCGCGGGCGCGGACCCGGGCCCGGCCTGCTATGCCCGGGGCGGAACCGAGCCGACGGTTACCGACGCCGATC